>NZ_BOPG01000050.1 GCF_016863635.1 Virgisporangium aurantiacum
CCGGTCCCACTCCTCGACGGTACGGAACTCCACCGAGATCGTCGGCAACCGGAGATACGTCCACGCGTCGACATCGGTGAGCAGCACGGCGTCGTCGAAGTACCGCACGGACAACCGCGCCGGTAATGCGGTGACCGTACGGTCCTTCCGTTCCCGGCCCGACATCCGTGCGTAGGCGACACCGGCGATCCCGATGACGGCCAGCAATGCGAGCACGGTCATCGGCCGCCACCGTCGGGGATCCACCGCGACGCGGTGAGCACGATCGGCCGGGCCGGGTGCGCGGCCGCCATTCCACCGAGCATGCGTGGCTCCTGGCTGCGCACCGCGATGGCGCCCAGCCACTCTTCCACCTTCTTCTCGTGCGCGACCGGCCGGTCCACCTGGAGCATCAACAGGACGGGTGGACCCGCGTACACCAGGATCGCGATTCCCACGTTGCCGACCAGGCCGCCCAGGCCGAGCAGTGCGCACAGCGGCATCCACACGGCCGCGGCGACCAGACCCGCCAGTAGTTGCGGAATACTGATGCCGTCACGCAGCGGCAGCCGCACGTCGTCGAAGGCGTAGATCCGGACCCGCATGTTCCACGTGTGCGTGAAGGTGCGCACTATCATCGCTGTCCGTCCATCACTGGAAGAGGGATTGAACAAAGCCACTCAGAACTCCGAGGATTTCGTATCCAAAGCTGATCATCGCGTAGACGCACGCCGCGATAGCGAGGTAGCCGAGAAACAACGCCAGTGACCTGTCGTCGCCGCGCAGATACCTGAGGCTGTACACACCGATGAAGAGTGCCGCGATCGGTGCGATGATCCCTTCCAGTTTGTTGGCGATGTTCTGGCCGTCCAGGGCCAACACACCGGATCCGGCCGCCAACTGCACGATGTCACTCACCACGTCGCACTCTCCAGATTGACAACTCAGGTGCCGCTGGGCGGCGGAGTCCTGCTCCCCGGCAGCGGGCCGGAACCCGACACGACGGGCTCCGGCTGACCGCCCGGTCGGGTGGGGGACGCCGTCGGCTCACTCGGTGGCGGCGCAACGCCGCCCACGGCTGGCGCGATCTCCGCCGACTCCACTCCGCCGTGGATGCTGTGGACGAACCACCGCCCACCGATGCTCCGCAGGGCCAACCGGTACGTCTGGATCACCGCACCGCCCGAAGCGGTCCGCCAACGCATGACCACTTCCGCGACGCGCTCGTCGCTTGCGTCGCCGTCACCGCGTAGCGGTACGAACACACGGGTGACGTCCACGAACACCCCTGCGCCACGGAGCCCGGTGATACCGGAGTCCGGCGTCACCAGTTGGGCGAGATCCGGTGACGACACACCGTAGGCCCGGAAGAAGCTGACGATGGTCGGCCTCATCTCCGCCGCGGCCGCGTCGTCGGCCGGCCTGTTCTCAGCCGGAGCACTCGCCGCCGCGACGGGCGGGCACGCGGTGAACGCGGCGTAGGAGGTGATCGCCAACGCGCGTCCACCGTCGGCGGCGGACACCGCCACATCCATGCACGTCCACCCGCCGGGCTCCACCAGCGCCGCGAGGTGCACGACGGCCCGGTGGTCGTCCCGCGTGGTCACCCCGGCCGGCAGCGGCTGCCCGACGACCCGTTGTTTTCCGTGACCGTCCCAACCGTGCTGGTTGTCGGTCCGCTGTGGGAAGAAGACACTCAGCTGTTCCGCGCGCTGGCGTGGATCGGCCTGATCCCAGGTCAGGTAGGCGTACACGAACCGCGCCGCGTACCCCGACGCCTGTGCGACCGGAAACGCGTCGCCCGGCTCGGGTCGGGGCGGGTCGTAGAGCGCCTTGCCCGCAAGCCGGTAGACGCCGTTGACGACGACCACCAGCAGCGCGAACATCATCATCAGCAACAGGACGTGGCGCCGCCAACGGCCACCGGCGAACCGCGACCGGAGGCGTACCTTTCGCGGGCCTCCGTCAAGCGGTTCCACGGTTCCGTTCTCGATGACGAAGCCGGGATCGGGGTCCGTGGCTTCGTCCCCCGCGACGTCCAGCCGATTCTCCAGGCTCGGGGTGTGTGTCTGCGCCGCTGCGGCCGCCGGGCCGATCCCGCCGGGCTTCTTTCTGTTGCGCCCGAAGCGCTTCCGCCGGGTCGGCTCCGCCGGACGGTTCGGCTCGGAGTTCACCGGCGGGGCCGACGGAAGCGATGGGACCGGCGCGGGGGAGGCCGGTGCCGGCTGTGCGTAAGCCGGGGCCGGCGGACCCGGCTGGGCGTAAGCGGGCGCGGCGGGCGGCGGACCCGGCTGGGCGTAGGCGGGCGCGGCGGGTTGCGGATAGGCCGGCGCGGCGGGTTGCGGATAGGCGGGCGCCGCCGGTCGCGGGTAGGTGGCCGGAGCCGGTTGCGGGTAGGCGGGCGCCGCCGGTTGCGGGTGCACGCCCAGGACGCCGTGTCGCACAGCGACGGCAACCTGCGGCGGGAAATGAGACGGTTGCTGCGCCGGTTGCACGGTCGTGCCGTTGCCCGGAGGCGTGGCGTGCGCCCACGGCTGGTGGTAGGTCCCCGCCGGATCCGGGCGGTGCACGTCGTTCTGTGTCATCTCAGCCGGCTTCCTCTGCACGGGTGGTATTCGGCGTTCGTGGCGCGTCGTCGCCGGACCGCGGCACGAGGGCGGCGTACGTGGTCCTCAGTTCGGCGGCGATACTGTCCAGCTCGACCCGGAGCCGGGCGGAGGCCTCGACGTCACCGGCTCTCTCGGCGTCGAGGCCACGGGTCGCCGCGGCGGCGACGGCCGCCGCGACCCGCTCTCGGATCGTCGCCGCGATCCGGTCGTGCTCGACGGGCGGCAGGACGTCGACCGAGTACCCGATGATGTCGTCCCGCAGTTCCTGCAGCACGAGAAGCGTCTCCACGAGGTCGCCCGGCACCTCCCGGGCGCCCGGAGGTCGGTGGGTGAGGCGCCGGTCGACGACGTGGAAAAGCAACGCCAGCCCCAACGCACCCGGCAGGACCAGCCACGAGCCCGGCCCGGACGCGCCGCGAGAGGTGGCGACAACCAACGCCACGAGCAGCACGCCGGACCCGGCGAGCAGTATCACCCGGCCCCGTCGTACCAATGCGACGATGCGTTCGTACTGGGCCTGTGTCTCCGGTGGCGCATCGCCCATGACGAAGGCGCTGTCGACGTGCGGGGTGGCCGTCCACTGTCGGAAGGCGGCGGAAAGCCACCTGGACATTCTCACGGCTCCTCACGTCGACACTTTTCTGATCTTGGCGACACTTGCGAACGGTAGCCTCCCAGATCGCACCGGCGCGACGCTGTCTTCTCGCTTTCGTTCCGCGACAACGCGGGAAGCGCCGCGGCCGGTGTCTGGACGACGGCCGGGTCGGCGTACAGGGTGGTGCGGATGAACGAGAGAACCGGCGTTGTGGTATCCGTCCGCGTGTACTGGCGACGCGACGACACCGGCCGACCCCACCGCCGCCAGCGGATCCGGGTGGAGTATTCCGACGGCACGACCACCCGCCTGGTCACGGGCGAATCCAGCCCCGGTCGGGAGGTCGGGACGGGCGACCGCGTCACCGTGCTGTTGCGGCCGGGCCGGCCGGTCGCCGTCGTGCCGGTCCCCGCGGAGCGCCCCACGCGGAGCACCGTCCGGGTCCGTAGCGGTCTGGTCGCGTACGCCGGTCTGGTCGCGCTGGTGCTTCTCATCGGTGGCGGCATCTGGATCCGCGCGACGTCGGGCCCGTGACCGCGGCGTGACCGTCGACACGGCAGTCAGCGGCGCGAAAGCCGCATGGCAGGGGAGTGAAGGCGGGTTCTGCTTCAGTTGGTGTGCCGAGGTGTTTCCCGACCGGCCCGCGAAAGGAGAACGTCGATGGGCGCGGAAGCCGCCGCACAACTGGTCGTGGAGGCCGCGACGATCCACGCTGTCCACGTCGCCGACGAGGACGGGTACTGCCGCGGCTGCCTGCTCCAATGGGCCCTGCTCACCCGCCACCCGTGCTCACAGGACCGCTGGGCGGTCGCGGTGATCGACGAGCACGCTACCGACCGGTAGCCGCGGCACACACCGGGGCGGGCACGACGTGCATACCCGCCCCGGTTCCGGTCCGGTCGTCAGCGCAGGCCGTACGCCCGGATGATGGTCTCCGTCACGGCGGTCCCCCGATCGTCGGCCGCGGTCGCCCGCAGCGACACGAACCGCGTGCCGGCGGGATGGTGCACGGCAACCGTCCGGTTGAGCCCGGTCCCGTGGACCGTTGCCGGCCTCCACGTCTGGCCGTCGTCGTACGAGACCTCGACCGTGAGCGTGGTCAGGTTCCCGTACGTGGCGCCGGCCTGCTGCTGGACGGTGACCGGATAGGTCGCCGCACCGGTACGGGCCAGATTGTGATCGTCGAGCGTGGGCGCGAACCGCACGGCCAACGCGGGCAGCGTCCCGGCGTCCACTCTGGACGATGCGAACGTCCACGCCGTCGACAGCCGGGTCGAGTACGAGGCGTTGGTCCGGGTCACGTTCGCCTCGAGCCGATAGGTCCCCGGGTCGTCCGGCACCTGGAAGGCGTCGGAGTCGTACGTGGACTCGCCGAGCTGCCGCCCGTCCTTGAAGAGCACGAGCCGCGCCGTGTCCGGACGGCTGTAGCCGATCCGGTCGGCGCCGGACCGGTCGCCGAACAACGGCACCCCGAAGCCGATGTAGGCACCGTCCCGGACGAGGAACGGCGAGTACACCGGATGCGGTGCCAGGCCGGGCCCGAACACCCCGGAGTTCCAGCACTTCACCACGACCTGCCCGCGGCGGTACGTCGCGTCGAGCGGAAAGTACACCGTCTGGAGGTCGGCGTCGCCGGGGCCTTCGCCCGCGCGGAACAGGCCCACGGCCGACTGCCAGGGCAGCTCCGGCGTTCGCAGTTCGGTGATGCCCGCCGGTGTCGTGAGTGGGCCGACCGCTGCGAGCCAGGCCTCCTGGTCCGGCCCGCTGTTGGCGATCCGGTGCTCGACGCGCGCGAACTCGCTGTCCCGCAGGCGTGGGGTCAGGTCGTCCGGCACGTTCCGGTCGTGCTTCCACTCGATCGCGTACGCGTAGGGCGAACCGCTGAACCCACCCTTGCCGTCGGCCCTGCCCGCCATGGCGGCGACCCGGTACGTGAACTGCCCGGCCGGAGCCGAGGTCTGCGACGGGACGACTGTGTAGCGCTCCGGCCGCCCGATGGACTCGTCGCTCCACACCTGCCCCGCGACGGTACGGAAGTAGCCGATGTTCGCGCTCCCGGCGAGCGCGGCACCCGGCCGGTCGAGCCGGAACCCGATCGGCCTGCCCTTGCGGGCGTCGAAGACGAACGTCTTCGAACCGTCCACTGTGTACGAGGGTTCGGCGCCGGTGACGTACCGCCACTCGGGGTCCGCCCCGATCGTCAGGCTGGAGATGACGAAGTACGTACCCTTCGGCAGCCGGACCGTCGATCCGGCCGGGCTTCCGCTGACGCCGGTGTCCACGTTGGCGAAGCTGACGCCGATGAGTTCACGATCGGTGACGGGTACGCCGTCGGGCCCGATCACCGCAACGGTCACGTCGTAGCTCTCCACCTCGCGGTTGAGCGCGACGGGCGTGCGCACCACGGTGTCCCCGCCGGTCGCCACGACGTAGCCCTGGTACTGCCCGTCCGGCCCGTTCACCCGCGGGTCGGCGACGAGATGCGCGGTGGCCGTGCCGTGTGCCGGCACCGTGATGTCGGCCGTGGGCACAGCGAACATGCCCGCCGGAGCGGCGTGCCCGGCCGGGTCCCGCACGTGGGCCTCGAGGTGCAGCGGCACCGCCGTGTCGCCGTCGTTGCGGTACGTGAGCGCCGTGTCGATCGGCTGGTCGTCGGTGTGCGGCCAGGCGACCGTCCTGTCGTCCACTGTGGACGGCGTGACGAACACCGGGCGCTTCGCCGCCGCGGCGACGTCGATCCGGCCCGCGCCCTGTGCGAACACGCTCGCGCCGTCGTTCGTGACGGCCGTTCCCATGAGGGAGGCCTTCAGCTCGGGTGCCTTCCAGCCCGGGTGCCCGCCGGCCAGGATCGCCGCCGCACCCGCCACGTGCGGTGTCGCCATCGAGGTGCCCGACAGGGACACGTAGCGACCGTCCACAGCGGGGTACGCGCGGGCGAACAGCGACCCCTCGGCCAGCGCCGACACGATGCCCACGCCCGGCGCGGTGACGTCCGGCTTGAGCGCGCCGCCCGGGCTGGTGGGGCCTCGGCTCGAGAAGTCGGCCATCGCGTCGGCGCCGTCCACCGCGCCGACCGTGAGCGCCCGTTCCGCCGTGCCGGGGCTCGCGACCGTGCCGGCGCCCGGTCCGGCGTTCCCCGCGGCGACCACGAACAGGGTGCCGGACTGTTCGGTCAGCCGGTCGACCGTCGCGCTCATCAGGTCCTCGGCGCCGTGCGTGACGAAGCCACCGAGGCTCATGTTCACGACCTGTGCGCCCTGCTGGACCGCCCACTCCATCCCGGCGATGATCCACGACTCCAGGCCCTGGCCGTTGTCGCCGAGGACCTTGCCGTTCAGCAGCGTCGCGTCCGGTGCGACCCCGACGTACCTGCCACCGGAGGCGGCGCCGTCGCCGGTGACGACACCCGCGACGTGGGTGCCGTGCCCGAACCTGTCGGCGGTACCCGAGGCGCTGCCCGTGAAGTCGTGCGCCCCGACCACGGCGCCCGCGAGGTCCGGGTGGCCGGGATCGATTCCGCTGTCCAGCACCGCCACCGTGACACCAGCGCCCGTGCGGCCGGCCTTCCACGCCTCCGGGGCGCCGATCTGCGGCACGCTCCTGTCCAGCACCGCCTTCACCTGGCCGTCCAACCAGATCCTGTGCACGCCGGTCGTCAGCGTCTTCGCCCGCGGGTCGGCGACACGCTTCCAGAATCCGGCCGCGTCGGCCTTGTCCAGCGTGCTCGCGCTCCCGTCCACACTGGACAGTGCCGTCGCCGCCGTCAGCCCCGGCGCCGACGTCTGCCCACCGAGAATCAGTGGCAGGGTCGTCCGGCTGCGGTCGTCGTACCCGGACCGCAACAACAGCGACACGTCGAACAGCCGGCGGTCGACCTTCTTCGCGTTCACCAGCGCCACGGCGTCCTCCGGGAACACGTACTCGTCGCCGTTCTCGGTCCGGTGCCGGAACGACATACCCGTACGCCCCTTGCCCGGCACCACGTCCAGCACCTTGGCGAGGTCGCGGTTCCCGCTGACGATCACCCGGTCACCGGTGATCAGCGTGACCGAGAACCCGCTCGGTTCCGTACCGGTCGGTGCCGCGCTCGCCGTGTCCGTTTCCGGGGTCACGACGATCCCCGCCGCGGCGAGGATCAGTCCCGCCATGGACAAGCAGATGAGACGGCGCATCGTCAGCATTCCCCCGGACCGCGCGTGACCACGGAGGGCGCGTTCGCGGCCGGCGGCTCGTCGTTCGTCCAGCGCATCTCCGTCACGGCCTGGTAGCCGATCAGCGCGCCCTTCGGCACCCACGACATGTAGTCGGCCGGCTTGAGCAGGCGGGTCTCGAACGAGAGCGTGTCCCCGGTGTCGGGGCTGAACACGATGCTCACCGCGTAGGGCCCGGCCGAGTCGGCGCGCTGCTCCTCGACCGTGTCGTTGCTGGTGATGGAGACGGCGACGCCGTTGCGGCCCGTGCCGTCCTTCACCGCGCCGAGCGACGTGATGCCGGGCATCCCGGCGAGTACCTTGTACGCGGCGGCGCGAACCTGTGGCGTGATGGGGTTGAAGAACAGCAGGTTCTGCACGCCGCCGAAGAGCGACTCGCCGAGCTCCACGTCGGTCTGGCGCGGCAGGTTCTGCTTCTCGATGACGCCGATCAGCCACTGCCTCAGCGCGGCCGGGTCGGACGGCAGGGCACGGACCTGGTCCGCCGTCAGGTGCTCACCGAGGACGGCGAACTGGGACGGCTCCCCGCCCGGTGTGCGCCTGACCTGGACGCCCGCCCCGGCCCCTGCCCCGTCGTCGGACCTGGAGACCCGGCTCGTCCCGGCGGCGTCGACGGTGTAGTTCCGGTTCGGGTCGGGCGGGCAGCCCGGCCCCTGGTCGATCGGCCAGCTGCTCGGCGACCCGGCCTTCCGCCAGGCCGCCTTGTCCGCGTCGGAGGCGGGCTCGGCACCGGCCCAGCGGGTCTCGGACACGGTGAAGCTGTCCGTCTTCGGGTACCACCGGCTGTTGGCGTAGCGGCCCATGATGGCGTATTCGGCGCCCTGCTGACCGACTCTGATGAGCTGACCCTCCGTCCAGCTGGACAGCCAGTACCTGCCCGAGCCGGGGTCGGTCCGGCGCAGTGTCTGCCCGGCCGCGGCGAACAACAGCTCGTGCGCCGACCGGTTGTCCGGCTTCAGCGGTCCGGTGTCCGGCGGGCGGGCCGACCCGCGGCTGCTGTTCGCGCCGGAGGGACCGGGAGGGTCCGGGCGCAGGGCGTGCGCACCGACCACGATCCCGGCCGACACGGCGATCGCACCGGCCGCGACGGGCACCAGGAGCCGTACCCGCCAGCGCGACGCGGGCTTCGTGGAGATCTGGCGCGTCAGGCGGCGCCGCGCATCGTTCACCGTCTCCACCGACGGCGCGCTGACCGGTCTGGCGCCGGCAAGCAGTTCAAGTTCGTCCACAGTGGAACATCACCTTTCGATTGGGTTGGTGTCGTCCAGGGCGGCGCGCAGCCGTCTTCTGGCGCGATGCAGCCGGGATCCGACCGTGCCCACCGGAATACCGAGCGCCGACGCGACCTCCTCGTGCGACAACTCGCTCCAGACGGTGAGGAGCACGACGTCGCGGTCGCCGGGCTGCAGATCCGCCAACGCGGCGACGAGCCCGTCCCGGGCCGCTGCCGCCGACACGCGGGAGTCGGCACGGTCCACGTCACCCGAGTACGAGGGCTGCGCCGCCACCCGCGCGTGTGCCCGGTAGCCGCGCTCCTCGATTCGCCGATGCTCGCGGACGAGGTTCGTCGCGATCCCGTACAGCCAGGCGCGGACCGTCCCGCGCCCCGGGTCGAAACGGTCCCGCTGCCGGAACGCGACGAGGAACGTCTCGGCCGCCACGTCGTCGCCACCCGCACCGCCGAGCCGTCGCGACGCGTACCCGTGCAGCGCCGTGAAGTACCGGTCGAACAGCGTCGAGAAGCTCTCCGGATCGGAGCGCGACCGCGTCAGCAACTCGGCGTCGTCCCCATCCACTGCCACCTTCGATCCCATCCGGCTCCCTTCTTCGGGTCATGCCTCCCATGTCCTGATTGACGATGCAGAAAATGATCTTCACGGACGCGATGCGCCCGTCCTTCGCCTCATGCGACGGCCGGCTCGGCCGGCGTCTCGACCGCCGGTTCGGCGTCGGCGTCCGTCGACGGCGTGGCCGCACCGGACGGGATGACCAGGATCGACAGCAGGCCGGCCGCTGCCGTCACCACGGCGGCGAGGAGCATGCCGACCCGGTACCCCTCGGTGAGCGCGACCGCCGCGACACGTTCGCCGCCGTTGAGGACGTCGGTGGTGCGGGCGGTGGCGATGGCGACCACGATCGCGAGAGCCAGGGCTCCGCCGAACTGCTGAGCGGTCGCGAACAGTCCGGACGCGAGGCCGGCCTGCTCGGGCCGGGTACCGGAGGTTGCCGCGATGGTGGTGGTGACGAACGCCAACCCGCTGCCCACACCGATCACCAGGGACGGGCCGAGGACGTCGGCCAGGAAGCTGCCGTCGGCGGACATCCGGGAGAACCACGCAAGCCCGACAGCCGTGATCAACAGCCCGGACGCCATCGTCGTCCGGATACCGATCCGGGCGATCAGCGCGGACGCGCCCCCGGCCGTGGCACCGATGGACAGCGCGAGGGGGAGTTGCGCCAGCCCGGCGGCGATCGGACCGTAGCCGAGCACCTGTTGCATGTAGAACGTCAGGTAGAAGAACAGCGGGAACATCCCCATGGCGGTCAGCGCCGACATGATGTTCGCGCCGCGCAGGGCCGCCGACCGGAAGATCCTGATCGGCACCAGCGGGCGCGCCGAGCGGGTCTCGACGACGAGGAAGAGCGCGAGCAGGGCCAGCGCCAGCGCACCCATGCCGAGCGTGCGGGTCGAGAGCCAACCCGCGTGGTTGGCGTTCACCAGCGTGTAGACGAGCAGGGTCAGCCCGCTGGTGACGGTGGCGGCGCCGGCGAGGTCGAACCCGCGGGCGGTCGGGTCCGACGCCTCGGGCAGCAGCCGGTACGCCAGGACGATCACCACGACACCGACCGGCACGTTGACCAACAACGTGGACTCCCAGCCGAGCCACTCCGTGAGCACCCCGCCCAGGATCGATCCGGCGGCGCCACCCACGCCGGCAACCGCGCCGAAAACGCCCATCGCCTTGTTGCGGTCCGGACCCGCCGGAAAGATGGTCATGAGGAGCGACAGGGCCGCCGGGGCCACAATGGCCGCACCGATGCCCTGCGCGGCGCGGGCGCCGATCAGCATCGACGCGTTGACCGACAACGCTCCGGCCAACGACGCGGCCGCGAACAACGCCGTCCCGACCACGAACATCCGGCGCCGTCCGAGCAGATCGGCCGCCCGCCCGCCGAGCAGCAGCAACCCGCCGAACGCCAGTACGTAGGCGTTGGCGACCCAGGACAGGTCGTCCGGCGCGAAGGTCAGTTCCGCCCCGATCGACGGCATCGCCACGCCGACGATCGAGGCGTCCAACACGAGAACGAACTGGGTCACGGCGAGGAGTGCGAGGCTGCGTCCCCGCCGCCGGGTGCCGGTTGTCGTACGGGATCTGTCCATGGCAATGCCCTTCGGGGAAATGCCCAGGTAACGGCTACCAGGGCCGCTGTGATCGTCACAGGAGCGACCCGGGCGGGGGCAGTGTCCAGCGCACGAGTTGGGCTGCGGTCTGCAGGGCCCGGATGTGCAAACCGCACCCGGGCCGCACCCCTATTCGTCGCTGTGCTGGGCGACCTGGAGCCGGAACAGTTCCGCGTAGCGTCCGTCGTGGCGCATCAGGTCGTCGTGGGTGCCGTGTTCGATGATGCGGCCCGCGTCGAGGACGTAGATCTGGTCGGCGCGGCGTACCGAGGCCAGCCGGTGAGTCACGAGGATGACGCTGCGTCCGTCACCGGCGAGGTCGCAGACCCGGTCGAACACCTCGATCTCGGTACGCGGGTCCAGGGCGGCGGTCGGCTCGTCGAAGATGACCACCGACGCGTTGCGGTAGTGGGCGCGGGCCAGGCCGATGCGTTGCCACTGCCCGCCGGACAGCGTGGTTCCGCCCCAGTACTCGCGGGCCAGCAACGTGTTCCAGCCGTTGCCGAGGGCCTCGACCACCTCGTCGGCGCGGCCGAAACGGGCCGCGGCGGCGAGGGCGCCGCGGTCGAAGCGGCGGTTGGTCCGGCCGATGGTGACGTTGACCCGCGCGGTGAACGGCCATTCGACGAAGTTCTGCGCGACCATCGCCACCTGGGCGAACACGCCGGCGCGATCCAGGTCGGTGAGCGGGATGCCGTTCCAGGACACGGTTCCGCGGTCGGGCAGGTACAGGCCGACGAGCAGGCGGGCCAGCGTGGTCTTGCCCGACCCGTTCTCACCGACGAGGGCGACGATCTCGCCGCTGCGCAGCGTCAGGTCGACCCCGCGCAGCGCGGGATGTGACCCGTTCGGGTAGGTGAAGTGCACGTCACGGGCGACGATCTCGCGCGGCGGGCCGGTCACCCGCACGTTGCCGCTGCGCATGCGTTCGGCCTCGGCACGGTCGCAGGCCTGCTGCCAGTCCTGGACGAACAGGCCCTGCTCGTACAGGACGTTGACGGCGGTGACGAGCGCGGTCAGGTGCTGGGTGCCGGTACGGATGGCGAGGACGACGGTGCCGGCGACGGCGAGCGGCACCGCGCCGGACACCAGCAGCAGCCCCAGCCCGCCGTAGGTGGCGAAGCGGGCAAGCCCGGACACCGCCGCGGCGACCAGGTCGGTGCGCGCCTCGGCTCCCGCCAGCCGGGCCTGCTCCTGCTCGGCGAGGGTGGCGAGGCGGCGGTAGTTCTCCAGCAGGTAGGTGCCGGCGTGGTGGGCCCGCAGTTCCTCGGCCGCTTCCGGCTCGGTGAGCAGGGCGGCCAGCATGTCGAGTTGTCGGTTGAGCTCCATCCACCGCTTCATCGACACGAACCGGGCCCGCGCGATCCGCACCGCGCCCCACGCCGACGGCACGATGACGGCCAGCAGCAACGGCAGTAGGGCCGGGTGCAGCAATGCCAGTACCCCGCCCGCGGCCGCGAGCCCGGCGACCGCCTCCAGCAGCGCGACCGTCCCGCTCGTGACCTGGCGCGCGGCGGTCGCGCCACGTTGGGCCGAGGCGAGCAGGTTGTTGAACTCCGCGTCCTGCAGCATGGCCAGTTCGACGTCGACGGCCCGTTCCAGCAGACGGACGTAGGCCACCCGGTCGACGCGCGGGCCGAGGCGCCCGTCGGCCGCCCGGCCGACCGCGGACAGCACGGTGCGGGCGATCCCGGCACCGCTCACCACGGCGAGCGCGGGCAGCGCGGCGACCAGCCGGGCCCGGTCCGGTGGTCCCGCCAGCAGCACGGCGAGGACCTTGCTGGTCGCGAACAGCGCCACCGCCGTCGAGGCGCCGGCCAACAGGTTGCACGCCACCGCGAACGGCAACGTCCAGCGTCCCGCGGCCCAGGCCAACCGGAACGCGATGCCGATCAGGCGGGGCAGGCGCCGCAGGACGGTCCAGAAGCCGAGTTCGGCGGCGGTGCCATCGTGCTGGGCCCACCCGGTGGAGTACCGGATGCCGGTGCCGAACAGCGGGTCGTAGGTAGGAAGACGGCCCGGCCGATGTCGGCCGGGCCTCCGTGTTTCCTTCTGCAGCATCATGCCCGTGCCGGATCGGCACCGGCCAGGGCTCGTTCTATTGGCACCGGCGGCAGGTGTAGTACGTCGGGCAGGCGTTGGTGACGCCGCAGTTGCCGTGGCCGGTGGCCGGGCGGCAGCCGGAGGTGCAGGGAAAGATGGATCCCGTCGCCAGGTTCGGGCTCAGCGAAGTCCCCCTGCCCTCCTCGACCGGGACGATCTGCAGGTCCAGGTCGAACATGAAGTCGTCGGTGATCGTGGGTGCAGTCATTGACACGCTCCTTCGTGAGAACAGCAACGTTGGGTCCCGATTGGCATGGCCCGGGACGGGACCAAGTGTCCACGTCGCCGCTGGCGCATCGATGACGCGCCGACGGCGTCCCGCGTGAGCACGGCGTCCGACGTGAGCGGCGCGCCCGCCGGACGTCGGCGACGTTCGTGCATGCCAGCGCGTGGGCAAACCGCGCCGCGCCGGTGTGCCGAACTGAGCGGACACCTTTTGTAGCCGGGACCGCAAAAAGCGTCCGCACAAGCCCACGGCCACTCGTACCGAGCCCACGCCACCCGCAACCACCACGTGTACGCGCGCACTTCGGCGAAAACACCATCCAGATGACATGCTTGCGCGATCGTGGAACGCCCGGCACCCGGCGAAGACGTCCGGCGACGACATTGCAAGCATCCACGTCGCCGCTGACGCTGTACTGACGCGCCGATGGCGTTGCCGCGTCGGTGATGCGTCCGCGACGGCGTGGCGATGGCGGCGCGCTGACGCGGGCCTTCAGGCGCTCCGACGGGCGGCCAGGACGTGTCTACAGTTCACCGGACCCGACCCGAGGAGACCCACCCATGGCCGAACCGCCGCGGTTCACGCCGGCCCACGTGGCGTTGTTGCGTGTGCCGACGCTGCCCGTGACACGGTCCGCCGCGACCCGGGTCGACCTGGACCTGGACGACCCCGAACGGCTCGCCGGTTTCCTGCGCACGGTGCTCGACGACCCGGTGCTGCGGGAGGCGGTGGAGGTGTCCAGCGAGTCGCTGGCACGCACGCTTGGCCGGCTCGATCACCGCCTCCCGGTCGAGCCGGCCAAGTTGCGGCGCGCGGCGCTCGCGGTGACCCGGTACCTGCTGCGGATGTCCGGCCGGCCGACACCGTTCGGACTGCTCGCCGGTGTCGCGGTGGCACGGTTCGACGACAGCGAGACGGCCGGCGCCGCCACCAAGGTCCGGTTCGACACCGGGCACCGCAAGGGGGTGCGTCCCGACGCCGGTTGGCTGTCGGCGGTGGTCGCCGAATGGGAGGGCCGGTCGGAGGTCCGCCGGCACCTGCGCGTAGTCGTCAACGACCTGTGCCAGATCCGCGGCGACCGGCTGGTGCTGCCGTACGTGCGGCGCGCAGCCGGCACCGCACCGGGGGAACGGGTGCAGGAACTGTCGGTGCGCTACACCGAGCCGGTGCGTCGTGCGGTGACGGCGGCGGCCCGGCCGGTGGCGTTCCGGGACCTGGCGGACCGGCTCGCGGCGGCATTCCCGCATGCGGGACCCGACCGGATCGACGCACTGCTCGGCACCCTCGTCGCACAGGACATCCTGCTCACCGACCTGCGTCCGCCGCTGGACACCGGCGACGCGCTCGGGTACGTGCTGGACCGGCTCGAAGCCGCCGGCGCTTCCGTGGCCGACCTACGATCCGTCGCGGGGCACCTCGCGCGCTATGCCGCCGAGCCGCTGGGCGCCGGCCTGCCGGCCTGGCGGGACGCGGTCGCGGCAATGCGCGCCCGGAACACGTCGGACGGCGCGACGATCCAGGTGGACCTCCGCGTCGACGTCGACGTCACGCTACCCCGTGCGGTCGCCGAGGAGGCGGCGCGGGCGGCCGCGGCGCTGTGGCGGCTCGCGCCGGGGCCGACCGAACCGCCGCACCTCGCGCAGTACCGCGCGGCGTTCGTCGAATGGTACGGCCTGGACCGCCCGGTTCCGCTCGGCGAACTGATCGACCCCGAACGCGGACTCGGCGCGCCGGCCGGATACCAGGTTCCGCCCGGCGACCGGACCCTCGAACCGGTCGCCGAACACGCCTCCACCCGCGACGAGATCCTCGCCGAACTGGTCGAACTGGCGCTGCTCGACGGGTCCGGAGAGGTCGTGCTGACCGACGAGGTGATCGAGCGGCTGGCCGGGCCGGACCGCCACGAACCGCCACCGGAGTCCGTCGAGCTCAGCGTCCAGGTCCTCGCCGGATCGACCGCCGCGTTGGACGACGGGACCTTCCGGTTGGTGACGGGGGCGGCGTCGTCCACCGCGGGCGCGATCTTCGGCCGGTTCGCCCATCTGTTCGCCGACGGCGCATACCTGACCGCCACGGCCGCCGGGGATCCACCCGGCGAACCGGTGCGGGCCCAGCTCGTGTTCGCGCCGTTGGAGCCGCGGCACGCGAACGTCATCCAGGTGCCGAAGATCTGTGCGGAGACGATCGCGGTCGGAACCTTCGCGGACCGGTCCGACCCGACGGTGCTGGGCCTCGCGGACCTTGCTGTGGTCGCTGGGCGCCACCGGCTGGCCCTGCGGTCCGTCCGGCACGGCCGGGAGATCGACGCGGTCTCCCCGCACATGCTCGTCCGGGACTACTCGTCGGCGAACGCGGTCCGCCTCATCCGGGAGATCGCGTCCAGTCGATACCGGGAATTCAACGGCTGGTCGTGGGGCAGGGTCATGCTGCTTTCCCGGCTGCCCCGGGTTCGCTACGGCCGCACCGTGCTGGCGCCGGCCACCTGGCAACTGCCGGAGAGGCTGCGGGACAAGGCGCTGTCGTGGCCGGACTGGAGCCGCGAACTCGATGCGTGGCGCCAGCGGTGGCGGGTGCCCGACCGGATCCTGGCGACGACGTACGACAACCGCGTCGAACTCGACCTGACGGTGACGCTGCACCGGCACCTCCTGCGCGACGAGACCCGGCGCCGTCCCACGCTGATCGTCAGCGAGGTGCTCAACACCGAGGCGGAGAAGGGCTGGCTCGGCGGCCATGCCAACGAGGTCGTGATCCCGATGGCGGTGCGTACCGCGCCTGAACCGGCCCGGTCTGCGGCCCGGACGCCGGCATCCGCGCCGGTCGTGCCGGCCAGGGCGCACCTGCCCGGCGGCGAGTGGCTCTACGCCAAGCTCTACTGTGGACGGTCCCGCCACAACGAGATCCTCGGCGCACACCTGCCCGACCTGATCGAGCGGGTCGGGTCCGATGTGGACAGATGGTTCTTCATCCGGTACGTCGACCCCCTGCCGCACCTGCGGCTGCGGTTCCACGGCGACCCGTCCGTTCTCAACGGCGCCGTGCTGCCGATGCTGCACGACTGGGCCGCCGAACTGTGCGCGGCCGGGTTGGCCGGCCGGCTCGCGCTCGACGCGTACGAGCCCGAGACGGTCCGCTACGGCGGCCCCGACGCCCTGGAGGCCGCCGAGCGGGCGTTCGCCGCGGACAGCGATGCGGTGCTCGCGCAGGTGCGGGCCTGCGACGCGGGTCTGGATCTCGCGCCCGACCTGCTCGCCGCGGCCAACTACGTCGACCTGCTGCGCGCGCTCGACGTGCCGGACTGGACCGGGTGGTTGCTGGACGAGTTCCCGGAAGGCAGGCACCACGCCGCGTTCCGGCGGATCCGCCGCGAGGCCCTGCGACTGGTGGACGCGACCGGCGACGCGCCGGCACTGTCCGATGTGGAGGGTGGGGTGGCGATCCGGACGGCGTGGCAGCGGCGCGTGCCGGCGTTCGCGGCATACGGCCGGCGCCTGCGGGCGCTCGGCGACACCGAACGCGGCACGGCCCTCGCCGCGCTGCTGCACATGCACCACAACCGGCTGGTCGGCATCGACCCCGAGAGCGAGGCCCGGTCGCTGGCCATCGCGCGCGGGGCGGTCGCCGCACACCTCGACCGGGCCCGGTTCGGCTCGTGACGGCCGATCACCTGGTCGCCGTCGACGTCGAACTCCGGTCGCGGGCGTCGGCGATCGTCGCGGACGTCGCCGAGCGGCTGGCCGACCCGACCGCGGTCGCCGCGTTCCACCGGGGATCGTCGGGACAGTTCTTCGCGCTGTCGCTCGCCGACGGCTACCCCGCGCTCGCGCTGCTGTACGCCGAACTCGGCCACACCGACCGCGCGTACCGGCGCACAGCCCACGCCCACCTCACCGCCGCGACGGGCGAGGGGGCGGGCACCATTACGAACGGGCCGGACGCGAGCCTGTACTACGGGTCGGCCGCGCTGGCGTTCGCGGCGTCGCGGGCCGCGCACCGGCCCGGCGAGTACGCCGGCCTGCTGACCCCGCTCGACGAGCGCATCGCGGCCGGGGTGACAAAAGCGCTCGCACCGGAACGGGAACGGATGGCGGCCGGGCGCGCCGGCACGGCGTTCGCCCGTTACGACGTCATCAGCGGGGCGGCCGGCGTCGGGCGGTACCTGCTGGACCGGTGCGTACATGGTCCCGGCGGCCCGGCACGGACAGCACTCACCGAGATCCTCGCGTACCTGACGGCGCTCAGCCGGCCCGTCGGCGACCTGCCCGGCTGGTGGGTGAACCACGCACCGGACACCGGGCCGGGCGAACACGCCAACGCCGGCCTGGCGCACGGCGTCCCCGGCCCGCTGGCACTGCTGGCCGTGGCCTGGACGGCCGGGGTGCGGGTGCCGGGCCAGGACGAGGCGATCGACCGGTACGCCACCTGGCTGCTCGACTGGAGCGGGCGCGACGCCGACGGACCGTACTGGCCGGACACCCTGCCCCGGGAGACACTGCGCAGCCGGCCCGTTCGGCCGGTCCGCGCCCGGGCCGCGTGGTGCTACGGCACGTTCGGGGTGGCCCGGGCGTTGCAACTGGCCGGCGCCGCCGCCGGCCGGCCGGCGTGGACCACCGCAGCCGTGACGGCGGCCGAGGCCGCCGCGGAGGCGGTCGTCGCCGACCCGCCGTGCGGACCCGCCGACGGACCCGACGGGAACCACGACCATCTCGGCCGGCCGACCGAGTCCGGCCTGTGCCACGGGTGGGGCGGCCTGCTGCACCTCACCCGCCGGGTCGCCGCCGATGCGGGCGATCCGCCCGGCCTGCGGTCGGCCGTATCCGGGCTCGCCCGCCGGGTGGCCACGCTGTACGACCCGCAGGCGCGGTTCGGGTTCCGGGCCCGCGACCCGGTGACGTGGGAGCTGACCGACATGTCCGGCTTCCTCGAAGGAGCGGCCGGAACCGCGCTGGCATTGCACGCGTACGCGACCGGCGAACCACCCGCGAGCGGCTGGGACGCCGCTCTGCTCGTCGTCTGACAAGCACCGAAGGAGACCACCATGCCGGACCGACCGGCCCCGCCCTGGGCGGCGCTCTTCGCCAAGCCGGAACAGGCCGACCAGCTCAGCTGGGGACGCGAACCGATGGTGTTCGCCGCGTCCGACGCGGCGGACCTGGTGGCGGCGGTGGCGCCGGCGGCACCGGAACCCGAGCTCCGCCTGGCCTGGCCCGCCTGAGCGGCCGTGACGACCCGGGGCCCCTACCCGACGGGGTAGGGGCCCCCACCCACAGTTATCCAGGCACGCAGAGGATGTGTTCCCGGTCGGTCCCTACGCAGCCATCCGTGATCCGCACGCTGTCCGAGGCCACGTCGTTGATCCGGACGCTGTCCGGGCCGGCGCCCGCGTGGATCGGCACCGCCGCGAAGAGCGCACCGACCACGAACGCCGATGCCCGCAGCGTCGCCGCCCGGCGGCGCGGGGTTGAGGTTCTGTTCATCGCCATGGGACGAGCATGCTCATCGGTGGCTTCATGGCGGCTTGATCGCGACCGGCTGAATGAAGCCGGGCGGCAGGCGCCGAACCATACGCTGACCCAAATCCCTACATCAGGAAGGCCACCGTGGCGGTCGAGTTCGGCGTTCTCGGTCCGATGACGGCGATGGTGGACGGTCGGCCGGTGGCCGTGCCGGCGACCAAGCATCGGATTCTGCTCGCGGCGCTGCTGTTGCGGGCGAACCAGGTGGTGACGGTCTCGGAGTTGGTGGAGTATCTGTGGACGGGTGCGCCGCCGGCCGATGCCCGCGGCACGGTGCAGACGTACGTGCACCGGTTGCGCAAGATGTTCGGCCGGCCCGACCTGATCGTCACGCAGGGCAACGGCTATCTGGTCAGAGTGCCCCCGGTCGACCTTGATCTGCACCGTTTCCGGAGCCTGTTGAAGCAGGCCGACGAGGCGGCCGCCGACGCCGATCCCGAAGCGGAGTCCGCCTGCCTGCGCGCCGCGCTCGCCCTGTGGCGGGGGCCGGTGCTCGCCGACGTGCCGTCGGAGCTGCTCCGCGCGGTCCGCTTGGCGGTGGAGGAGGACCGGCTGTGGGCCATCGAGCGGTCGATCGACGTCGAACTGGCGGCCGGACGTTATGCGGACCTCGTGTCGGAGCTACGCGGTCTGACCGCCGAGCACCCGCTGCGGGAGCGGCTCTGGCAGCAGCTGATGCTCGCCCTGTACGGCAGCGGACGCCAGGCCGAGGCGCTGGAGGCGTTCCGCACCGTCGGCCGGAAGCTACGCGAGGAGATAGGCATCGAGCCCGGCGAGGATCTGTGCGCGCTGCACAAGGCGATGCTGGCCAACGATGTGAGCCTGGTGACGCCGGTGGCAGCGGTGCCTCAGCCGGACAGCGCGGCGGCCTGGACCGCGCTGTGCACTCTCCCCTTGGACATCCGCCGGCATGTCGGGCGTGAGGAGCTGATCACGCGGGCGGAGCAGGAGTTGACGTGCGGAGGCGACGCCGGCCGGGTGCCCGTGATGGCCGTCTGGGGGCCAGCGGGCGTCGGCAAGACCGCGCTGGCCGTGCGGATCGCGCATCACCTGCGCGACACGTTTCCGGACGGCCAGTGGTACGTGCGGCTGACCGGCTCGCGTGGCGGCCGCGAACCGACGGAGGTGCTCGCCGAGCTGCTCCAGGCGTCCGGGCTCGATCCGATCCGGATTCCGGAGCAGCCGGATGCCCGCGCCGCCCTGTTGCGGGCCCGACTGGCGGGACGCCGTGTGTTGCTTCTCCTCGACGATGCCACCGACGCGGCGCAGGTTCGGCCCCTGCTGCCCGGTACGGCCGGGCCCGCGGTCGTCGTCACCAGCCGGTCCGATCTTCGTGGCCTCGCCGCGCTGCACGACGTGTGGGCGGTGGCGCTCGACGTCCTGTCGACCGCCCAGGCGCAGACGCTACTGGCGCAGGTCATTCCCGACGTGGTGGGAGAATCACCCGAGCTGGTGGACACGCTTGCCCGACTCTGCGGTCACCTGCCGCTGGCTCTGCGGCTGGCCGCCGCCAACCTGATCGGGCGCCCGCGAGCCGAGGTCGCCCGCTACCTGTCGCAGCTCCAGACCGGGGAGCGACTTCGCTACCTCGCTGTCGCGGGGGACCCGCAGGCGGCCATCCGCACCACGTTCGCCCTCTCCTACCTGGCGTTGCCGGCACCCGCGGCGCGCCTGTTCCGGCTGCTCGGGGCGGCACCGGGCGACGACGTCACGCGGGAAACGGCGGCGGCGTTGCTGGGCACCGCACCGGTGGACGCGGAAGACCTGCTGGAGCAGCTGACCGCGCGGAGCCTGCTGCAGCAACACCACATCGGGCGCTACCAACTGCACGACCTCCTGCGGATGTACGCGGCGGAGCGGACCACCGCGGAAGACCCGGTCACCGTTCGGCTGGACGCGCTGCGCCGGCTGTTCGATCACTACCTGAGCACCGCGGACGCGGCCGGCAGGGTGCTGTATCCGGACCTGGCCCGCCTGCGCCGGCCGGAATCCGGCCCGGCCGATCCGGTGGCGTTCGATTCCCCGGCTGCCGCGCTGTCCTATCTGGACGCCGAGCGGCACAACCTGGTCGCCGCCATCGCGGCCGCCGAACACACGCTGCCGCCGTACACGTGGCACCTCACCGACGCACTGCGCGGCTACTTCCATTCGCACAGCACCACCGATCAGTGGCGGGCCGCGGTCACCAGCGGACTCGCCGCGGCCGACCGGACCGGCGACCTGCCCGCACAGGCGGCGATGCACCTGAGCCAGGGCACGCTGTTCTGGCATCTCGCCCGTCATCCGGAGGCGCTCGACGAAACGGAACGGGCCCGGGAGGTGAGCCGGACGACCGGCGAACCGGTCATCGAAGCCGCCGCACTGATCAACCTCGGCGTGATCCACCTCGAGTGCGGCCACCCGGCCCGGGCCGCCGCCCACTTCCAGCAGGCCATCGCCCTCCCGCACGCCGATCGCCAGGAGTTCGCCACGGCGAACGCCCATGTCAACCTCGCCGGTGCCTACCTCGAAATGGGCGATCTGGCCGCCGCAGAGGAGGCCGCCACGCGGGCGAGCGCGCTCTGCGACCGGCTCGGCTCGCCACACTCCGCGGCGGTCGCGCGGGCCAACCTCGGCCAGGTGTACCAGGCTCAGGGCCGACTGGACGAGGCCGCAACGCAGCTCGGCGAGGCACTGGCGACCTTCCGCACCCTCCGGTCCAGAGGGGACACCGTGGAAACGACGGCCAACCTGGCGTCCGTGCTCCGCGAGTCCGGCCACCTCGACGACGCACTGGCCCTCGCGACCGCGGCCGTTGCCGAGGCACACGACCTCGACATCCCGCGGATCACCGCCGAACCCCTGGTCAGCCTGGGGTACGTGCACCTCGCCCGGTCGGAGTACGCCCTCGCCGCCGTGTCCCTCCACGAGGCACTGGGCCTGGTCGACCACGGCGGCCAGCGACGCACGGCCACCAAGGCCCGCATCGGCCTGGCCGACGTCAGCCGGTGCCTCGGCGACCTGGCCGCCAGCGCGACGTACGCCCGCCAGGCCCTCCGTGACGCCACGACACACGGACACCGGATCGAACAGAGAGCGGCCCTGACCGCGCTGGCGTACGCGACCCTGGCCATCCGCGAATCGAGGAAGGCAAGCCGACACGCGCCGAAGGCGATCGACATCGGCGTGTAGCGGGTCCACGTGGACCCGGCACGTAGGTGATCGCCCGCCGCGCTCCAGACAGCGCTCACGCGAGTTCGCGTACGTAGTCGAGGGCGGTCTCCGCTCCGCGGGCGATGACCGACGCGACCCCGATGCGGTCGAAGCCGACGATCGCGCCGGGTCCCGGATCCTCGACCATGCCCAGGCCGGTCGCGGCCGCCATGGCGGCGAAGGCGGTCCACGGCACGGGTGGGGGAGCGCCGCCGACGCGGTTCGTGGCGTGCAGCATCCTGGCGCGGGGGCCGCGTGCGGCGGGCGGGGTCAGCACGAACAACTTGTGCTGCAGCCCGTCGTCGACGATGTGCTCGAACTCCCAGCGCAGGCCCTCGGACGTGCCCGGTATCGCGACGATGCACCCGGCCGTCCGCATGAGCTCGGCGGCCCGCTTCTCCCAGTCGTCGTCGGCGAGGTACTCGCGTGCCGCGCCGCGCGCCGGCAGGTAGTCGGTCGGGTCGCCGAGGGCCACCAGCGGGCCGAGGTGGGCCACGATCTCGGGCCGGAGGAACTCGTCCATGGTGGCCCCGCGCACCACGTTCTCCAGAACGGAACCGGACACACCGACGTCGTCGGGCAATGCCGGTAGCCAGACCAGCAGCCGCTGATCGTCCTCGAAGTTGCGGAGATAGAGCACGGGTGGACGCTCGTCGGCGGCCTCCACGTCGGCGAGCGAGGGTTGCCGGGAGCGGCGCGCGGCCCAGAAGCACATCGAGCTGAGCATCAGGCCGGCCATGGTCAGTTGCAGGCCCGCGGTGACGCTGGTGCCCGTCCAGAAGATTGTGATCGCGAGGCCGAACGCGACCACCAGGACCAGCCAGCCGAGGCCGACGTAAGGCGTTCTGATCACCCGGCGGCCGGCGCGACGCACGGAGCGCTCCGGCAGGAACCGGACGACGCCGGCGCCGATGCCCGTCGCCGCGGCCAGGGTCGCGAAGATCGCGGCCAGGGAGACCGGTGCGATCGCGGCGTCCGGCAAATCCTCGACCAGCAGGATCGCGGAGACGACGAACACCGCGAAGACCACGAAGTTGAGGAGTACGAAGAGGACGGGCAGGAGGGGTCCCCGATAGCCCTTGGCCCGCGCCCGGCGCCCCAGCCGCGGGTAGGCCCACAGCATCGCGGCCACTATGACCGCCGCTCCGCCCACGATCGATGCGATCAGGATCAAGTCGAACATCGGTCGACGCCCTCCTGCGTCCTGTATAGGGCATCGGCCGATGGCGTGGTGTCGGGCGGCGGACTGTGCGGCAATGCGACGGTCGCGACGCGGGCCGCGCAGGACGTCCGTGCCCTGGCCGACGGGCTGGAGGGACTGGTGGCCCGGTTCCGGGTCTGATCAGTCGTCGTGGGCGCGGAAGAACCACCAGCCGTCGCGGATCCGGGTGTACTGCTCGCCGGGGAAGTTCGTGGGCGGCGGTGCGGCGGCGTCGGGCAGGTAGACGTACGCCCAGTTGTACTGCCAGGAGACGTCCTTGACCTGGACGTAGATGCCGCCGTTGTCGCCGCGGATCCGCTCGACGGCCAGCCCGGTCCGCTCGACGGCGTCGGTCATCCGGTTGAAGTCCGTCACGGCCCGGGCGTCGAACGGCGTCAACCTCTCGCAGTCCTCCTGGTCGCTGAAGTCGCCGCGGGAGTACTCCAGGATGCGGCACGTCCCCGGCTCCCGGAGGTAGTACCTGATCTGCAGCTCCCGCATCAGGGGCACCACCTCCCGTTCGAGGCGGTCGACGTCGTCGTTCCATTCGTCCGGTCCGGGCGGCCGGTCCGGGACGACGCGGGCCACCAGGGCCCGGAGGGCGTGACCGCCGGGGACGCTCACCGTGCCGCCGCCGGGAACGGGCAGCGGGCCGGCGAGCGCGAGTCCGACGTACGTGACGGCCACGGCGGCCACGGTCACGGCGGAGGTCCGGAGTTGGCGCCGGCGCCGGTGCCGCAGTGCGCCGCGGGCCCGGGCGGTGACCGCACGCGGGTCGAACGGCGTGTCGGGCAGGCCCGGTGCGCGGGTGCGGAGGTAGGCCACCAGGGCGTCGTCGGTGGGGTCCATCACGACCGCCCTTCGCCGAGCAGGGTGCGCAACCGGGCCAGGGCCCGCGCGTTGTGGGACTTGACGGTGCCGACCGAGACGCCGAGTTCGGCGGCGGTCTGCGCCTCGGTGAGGTCGAGCAGGTGACGCAGTACGACCACCCGTCGCTGGGCCGCCGGCAGTTCGGCCAGGACGCGGACGACCTCGTTGCGGTCGTTGACGGCGTCGGCGTGGCCCGGCGTCGCGTGCTCGGGCAGCGTGTCCGTGAGCAGCAGTTCCTGGCGGGTGGTGCGCCAGCGGTCGATCCGCAGGTTCACCAGGACCTTGCGGGCGTACGCCCGGGGATCGGCGATGCGGGCGCGCTCCCAGGACCGGTAGGTGCGTTCGAACGTGGCCTGCACCAGGTCCTCGGCGTGGGCCCGGTCGCCGCACAGCAGCAGCGCGACCCGGAGCAGGTACGGCCCGGCGTCGGCCACGAACACCTCGAACTGCTGGTCTCGGCCGTCACCGGCGCGTGGATGCCCGACGGCGTCCGACGGCGCCGAGGTCCGACCGCCTCGCATCCTCATACCTTCCACCACGGAGGCGGCCCTCAGAAGGTTGTCACCGGGCCAACGGCGCCAGGGTCGGCGGTTCGGTGACGGTGACCGGCGGCGGGGTCCCGGCGTACCGCTCGATCTGGACGCGGGCGTGCTGCCCGGCGCAGCCCTGGGAGAGCCGGGAACTGGGGACGTCGGCGGTGAGGACGTTGGGGTTGCCGTGGACGCACAGCACGCCGTCCGGGGTGTCGACGGGGTCGAACCAGGCGCCGGTGGCCAGTTGCACGACGCCGGGTCTGATCGCGTCGGTGAGGACCGCACCGGCGAGGCACGCGCCGCGGTCGTTGAAGATGCGCACCACGTCGCCGGCGGCGATGCCGCGGTTCGCGGCGTCGGCGGGGTTGATCGTCACCGGCTCCCGACCGTCCACTTTGGACGCCCGGCTGACCGGGCCGACGTCGAGCTGGCTGTGCAGGCGGGTGCTGGGCTGGTTGGCGATCAGGTGCAACGGGAAGCCGCTCGGCTCCGGTTCGAGCCATGCCGGGTGACCCGGGCAGTCGTCGTAGCCGAAGCCCCCGACGGTGTCGGAGGCCAGCTCGATGCGTCCACTCGGGGTTTTCAAAGGGTTCTTGTCGGGATCGGCGCGGAACCGTTCGAACAGCGTGAAGTCGGTGGGGCCGGGCGGCAGTTGGTATCCGCCGGCGGCCCAGAAGTCGGCGAAGCCCGGCGCGTCGGCGGTGCGCCACTTCTCGTAGAGGTGCACCAGCCACTCGCGGGCGGTGCGCCCCTCGGTGAACCCGTCGGCGAAACCGAGCCGCCGGGCGAGTCCGGCGAGGATGTCGTGGTCGTCGCGGGCCTCGCCGTACGGGTCGACGGCGCGGTGCATCGCGATGAGGTGGGTGTCGCGGCGCCCGCCGCCGAAGTCCTCGCGCTCCAGCGGCAGCGTCGCGGGGAGGACGATGTCGGCGTGCCGGGCGGTGGCCGTCCAGTGCGGCTCGTGCACGACGATCGTGTCGGGCCGGCCGAACGCGGTGCGCAGCCGGGCCAGATCCTGGTGGTGGTGGAACGGGTTGCCGCCGGCCCAGTACACGAGCCGGATGTCGGGGTAGGTCAGCACCTTGCCGTCGTAGTCGTAGGTGTCGCCGGGGTTGAGCAGCAGGTCGGCGATGCGGGCCACCGGGATGAACGTGCGAACCGGGTTGGTGCCCTGCGGCAGGTGCGGCAGCCGTACGACGGGGCCGTTGTCACCGACGTCACCCATCGAGCCGTACCCGTGCCCGAAACCGCCGCCGGGCAGGCCGATCTGGCCGAGCAGCGCGGCGAGCAGGAGCCCGGCCCACACCGGCTGCTCGCCGTACCGGATGCGCTGCAACGACCAGGTGACGGTGACCAGCGTCCGCTTCGCCGCCATCCGCCGCGCCAGGGCTCGGATGTCGTCGGCCGGGATGCCGCAGACGCCGGCGGCCCAGTCGGCGTCGCGCTCCTTCAGGTACTCCGCGACGGTGTCGAAGCCGACGCAGTACCGGTCGAGGAACGCCAGGTCGTGCAGCCCCTCGGCGATCAGCGTGTGGGCCAGCCCCAGCATGAGCGCGACGTCGGTGCCGGGCTCGACCGGGTACCAGGTGGCCGGTACCGTGGGCGGCAGGTCCGTCCTCAGTGGACTGACGAGGGCGACCTCGATGTTCCGCTCGGCGAGGGCCGCGAGGTGCCCGGGCGTGCCGTGCCGCGTGATGCCGCCGGGCGTCACGAACACGTTCTTCGCCGGGATGCCGCCGAACGCCACGACAAGCTCGGTGTTCGCGGTGATCGTCGGCCACGACGACGCCTTGCGCAGCACCGTGTCGGCGTCACCGACGACGTGCGGGAGGAGCACCACCGACGTGCCGTTGCTGTAGGAGTTGCGCGATCCGGTGAACCCGCCGAAGAGGTTGAGGAACCGGTGCAGCTGGCTCTGCGCGTGGTGGAACCGGCCGGCGCTCGCCCAGCCGTAGGAGCCGCCGAAGATCGCCTCGTTGCCGTGTTCGGCGCGCACCCTCCGCAGCTCCGCGGCCAGCAGGTCGAGCACCTCGTCCCAGTCGAGTTCGACGAACTCGTCGCGGCCCGCCGGTCGGTCGGGCCGGGACCGTGGTCGAGCCAGCCGCGGCGCACCGCGGGCCGGGCGACCCGGGTGGGGTGCCGCAACCCGTCGACCACGTTGCCCAGCAACGGCGACGGCGCCGGGTCGCTGGGGTGCGGCACGACGGCGAGCCGCCCGTCCGGCTCGACGCGCACCCCGAAGGCACCCCAGTGGGAGGTCGTGGGTATGACAGTCATGCCTCAACCAATACCTGATTCGTCGTCGGCCCCGCCGGTGCGCTCCTTCCGCCGCGCCTCTCTTGTGGGAGACAAGGGTCGGTTGCGGCAGACCTTTGTCTCCCGTAATCCGGGCTCGGATCGCCACCCCGTCACAGAGAGTGGCTGGATGAGTTGATCGAGGAAGATCGGGCCGGTGATGGCGAGCCCTTTCTTCCTCGATCGACTTTGTGTGCGACTCCCTGTTACCTGGGGGAGATGATATAGGCGTAAATATCGGACTCCGACCGCGCAAGTTCCTATGCGTGACGAGCGGGGACACCGTGTCAGGGGGCGTGTCAGGGGCGTGTCAGGGCGGTGGCATGGCGTCCGCCGATTGTTGCTGGCATGACAGCTACAGCGATTGCGGCCACGGGGCTGCGGAAGTCTTTCGGGGACAAGATCGTTCTCGACGGTGTCGACCTCGAGGTGCGAGCGGGCGAGGTGTTCTCCCTGCTCGGGCCGAACGGGGCGGGCAAGACCACGACGGTGAACGTGCTGACGACGTTGATCAAGGCGGACGCCGGAACGGTGCGGGTCGCCGGGTATGACGTGGCGAGCGAGACCAAGAGGGTGCGGGCGGCGATCGGGGTCACCGGGCAGTTCGCGGCGGTGGACGAGCTGCTGACCGGCCAGGAGAACCTGCAGCTCATGGTGGACCTGAGCCCGGTGCCGGCCCGGGAGGGCAAGCGGATCGTCGCCGAGTTGCTGGAGCGGTTCGACCTGGTGGAGGCGGCGAACAAGCCGGTCTCGACCTACTCCGGGGGCATGCGCCGCAAGCTGGACCTGGCGATGACGCTGGTCGGCAACCCGCGGATCATCTTCCTGGACGAGCCGACGACGGGCCTGGACCCGCGCAGCCGGCGCACGATGTGGTCGATCATCCGCGACCTGGTCGCCGACGGCGTGACCATTTTCCTCACCACCCAGTACCTCGAGGAAGCCGACCAGCTCGCCGACCGGGTCGCGGTCCTCGACCAGGGCCGCCTGGTCGCACAGGGCACGCCGGACGAGCTCAAACGCCAGATCCCCGGCACCCACGTGCGACTGCGGTTCACCACGGTGGAAGACCTCGACGCCGCGCAGAAACTGTTCGCCGGCTCCACGCGCGACGACGAGTCCCTCACGCTCCGCGTCCCCAGCGACGCCGGCACCGATTCCCTGCGGGCGCTGCTGGACCGCCTCGGCGAGCACTCCCTCGCCGCCGAGGAGTTCTCCGTACACACCCCCGACCTCGACGACGTCTTCCTCGCCCTGACGGGCCGGACCACGGACAGCACCACGGACACCACGAACAGCACGGAGGCTGCGAAATGAACCACTCGACCGTCATGCTGCGCCGCAACTTCAAGCACGTCGCCCGGAACCCGATGTCGGTGTTCAACGCGGTCCTGATGCCGATCATCGTCATGCTGATGTTCGTCTACATGATGGGTGACGCCTTCAGCGTCGGCGTCGACTACGTCGACTACGCCACGCCCGGGCTCATCCTGCTGGCCGTCTGCTACGGGCTCGGATCCGTGGCGACGTCGGTGAACTCCGACATGACCAAGGGGATCATCAACCGCTTCAAGGTCATGGACGTCTCCCGCGGCGCCGTGCTCACGGGTCACGTCATCACCAGCGTCCTCACCAACCTCATCGCCATCGCCGCCCTCATCGGGGTCGCGTTCCTGCTCGGGTTCAGCCCGGCGGCCGGTCCCCTCGACTGGCTCGGCGTCGTCGGCGTCGTGGTCCTGCTCGGCTTCGCCGCCGGCTGGCTCACCGTCGCCCTGGGGATCGCGGCGAAGTCACCCGAGACGGCGGGCCTGGCCGCCGTGCCGCTGATCATGCTGCCGTTCTTCAGCAGCGCGATCGTCCCGGCCGACAAGATGGGACCGGGCCTGCGTCAGTTCGCGGAGTACCAGCCCTTCACGCCGATCATCGAGACCATCCGCGGCCTGTTCGCCGGCGCACCGGACGCCGGTGACGTGATCCCCGCCGTCGGCTGGTGCCTCGCGATCGCCGTCGTCGGGTACCTGTGGGCGCGCTCCACGTTCAACAAGCGGGCCTGACATGCACGTCTTCGCCACACCCGGGCCCATCGTCGCCACCGTTCAGGTGGCCGGGGCCCGGGTGCGGCTCGTTGCGAGCGACCGGACCGACACCGTCGTGCGGGTCCGACCCGTCGACCCGGCGAACCGGTCCCACGTCCGGGTCGCCGCCCGGACCAGGGTCGAGTTCGCCGACGGACGGCTGTCGGTGCGGACGACCGTCTCCGGCGCCGTCGACATCACCATCGACCTGCCCACCGGCTCCAGCCTCGTCTCCTACCTCGCCCACGCCACCGTAGAGGCGGACGGCTCGCTCGGCGAATGCGAGCTGCACGCCGCGTCGAGCCGGGTCCGGCTCGACCGCGTCGGCGCGCTGCACGCGAACATCTCCGCCGGTCAACTCGCCGTCGGCCGGTCGTCCCTCACCCGGCGAGGGCGACCGTGACCAGTTCGGACCAGTCCGCCCGGCCGCCTTCCAGCGTCGCCTCGTCGAACCGGGCGTCGCCGAGGAGCTGCCGCGCGGTCCGCTCGATCCGGACCGCGTCCGGGTGGGACCGGTCCGCCAGGCCGCGCACGCCGGTGCTCGCACCGAGGAGCCGCGCGGCCTGCTCGGGCCGGTCGAGACGCAGCGCCAGGTCGGCGACGCCGACGAGCACCTGCGCGATGAACGGCGCGTGCCCCGCCTCGGCCGCGGCCCGGCAGGCCGCCGAACGGTGCGCCCGGGCCTCGTCGAGATCGTCGGTGAGGTAGCCGAGCAGGTCGTGGGTCGTCGCGCGGTTGTAGGCCTGCTCCGCTTCGTCGCCCATGAAGGTCGTCGCCACGGCGAGCTGGTGCTGCGCGTCCTCGGCCCGGCCGGCCCACCGGGCGAGCGTCGCCTTCGACAGGGCCAGCTCGGCCAGCGCGTCGGGCCAGGTGACGCGTTCGGCGTACCGCTCGGCCTCGGCGACGGCGGCCGCGCTGGCGTCCGCGTCACCCTGCAGCCAGTACAGCTGCGCCTGCCGCGACCGGGTCCGGATGACCCCGTCGACGTCGCCGACCTCGGCCAGGACCGCGGTCGCCTGGTCGAGGTACGCGCACGCACCGGCGAACTCGCCGCGCGTGGCGATGCGGTCCGCCAGCTCGTTGAGGGCGAACCAGATCCCGAACCGTTCGCCGAGCGCGCGGAACTCGGCCAGCGCCGTCTCCAGGTACGCGTCGGCGTCCCGCCCGCCGTGGCCGAGCAGGATCCGCATCTTGCCGAGCTGCAGCCGGGCGAGCGCGCGTACCCAGGGGTCCCCGCTGTCCAGCAACGATTCCCAGGCGGGCAGCAACGCGTCCGGCTCCCGCAACGAGCGTTCCATCGGGATGACCAGTGCCAGCGTCGGGTTGCGGAACCCGCTGAGCTCGCTGTAGCGGTACGCCTCGTGGATCCACTTCTCGGCCTGGTGCTCGTCGCCCCGCCCGCCGCTGACGAACGTCGCGATCAGCCCGTACACCAGGGCGCGGGTCTCGTCGGTCACCTCGCCGGGCACCTTCATGGCCGCCCTGAGCAGCTCGTTGCCTTCGGTCTTGTGCCCGCTGAGCCACCAGTACCAGCCGGCGGCCGCGGCGAGCCGCATGGCCGACTGCGCCTCGCCGGCGGCGATGGCCCAGCGCATCGCGGAGCTGATGTTGTCGTGCTCGGCTCCGAGCGTGGCGAGCCATTCCAGTTGGTCGGCGCGGCGCAGGTGCGGCTCCGCGGTCTCGGTGAGCTCGACGAAGTGGGCCAGGTGCGCGTGACGGGCGAGGTCGGACCCGCCCGCCTCCGCGAGCCGCTGTTCGGCGTACTCCTTGATCGTGCCGAGCATCCGGTAGCGCGGCGTGCCGTCATCCACGGCGACGAGCAACGACTTCTCGACCAACGCCGTGAGCAGTTCGAGCACGTCGCCGCCCCCGCAGACCCGCTCGGCCGCGTCGAGGCTCGCGCCGCCGGAGAACACCGAGAGCCGGCACAGCACGGTCCGTTCGGCGTCGGTCAGCAGTTCCCAGCTCCAGTCGACCATCGCCCGCAGCGTCCGGTGGCGGGGCAGCGCGGTGCGGCTGCCGCCGGTCAGCAGGCGGAACCGGTCGTCGAGCCGGGTGGCGAGCTGATCGAGAGACATGGTGCGCAGGCGGGCCGCCGCCAGTTCGATCGCCAGCGGCATCCCGTCGAGCGCCCGGCAGACGCGGGCCATCGTCTGCGGGTCGAGCGCGAGGTCCTTGCGCATCGCGCCGGCCCGGTCCACCAGCAACTGGACGGCGGGTGACGACCCGGGGTCGGCACTCCCCGCCGGGAGGGCCAGCGGCTCGACCAGCCACAGCGCCTCACCGGTGATGCCGAGCGGTTCCCGGCTCGTGGCGAGGATCCGTAGCCGGCGGCACTCCCCGAGCACCCGGTGGGCGAACGCCGCCGCCGACTCGATGACGTGCTCGCAGTTGTCCAGGATCAGCAGCATCTCCCGCTCGCGGATCGCGGCGACCAGCCGGTCCATCGGCTCCGCGTTCGGTGCCTCGCCGAGCAGCGCGTCCCGGAGGCCCAGGGCGGCGAGCGTCGCCTGCGCCACGTCGTCGTCGACGCCGATGGGGGCGAGCTCCACCAGCCACACCCCGTCCGGCAGGTCGCCGAGCAGCGTGCGCCCGGTCTCCGTCGAGAGTCTGGTCTTCCCCGCGCCGCCCGGCCCGACGAGGGTGGTCAGCCGGTGCTCGGCGACGAGTTCGCGGACGACGGCGATGTCGGCGTCCTTGCCCACGTAGCTGGTCAGCTCGGCCCGCAGGTTGGACTTCCGGTGCTCCTCCTTCGCCGGCCGGCCCAGCTCGCCCCGCAGCAGGGCGACGTGCAGCGCCGACAGCTCCGGCGCGGGGTCGACGCCCAGCGCGTCGGCCAGGGCCTCCCGCGTGCGTTCGTGCAGGAGCAGCGCCTCGCTGCCCCGGCCGGCGGCCGCGAGGGCACGCATCAGCGCGGCCACCAGGCGTTCCCGCATCGGGTGCGCGGCCACGAGGTCGGTCAGTTCGGTGACGAGTTGCGCACCGTGGCCGAGGCCGAGCTCCGCGTCGAACCGGTCCTCCAGCGCGTCCAGTCGCAGCCCGTCGAGGCGGGTGACCGCCGCGTCGAGCGCCGCGACGTCCTGGAGTTCGAGGTCCTGCATGGGTGTGCCACGCCACAGCGCGAGGGCCTCGCGCAGCAGCCGGACCCGCCCCGGAGCGTCCTCGTCGCGGGCCCGGCCGACCAGTCGTTCGAACCGCACCGCGTCGACGGCGTCGGGGTCCACCAGCAACCGGTAGCCGCCCGGTTGCCCCTCGACCGAGCCGTCCGGCAACGCCTTCCGCAACCGGGAAACCAGACGCTGCAGGGCATTCGCCGCATCGGCGGGCGGACGTTCGCCCCAGATCCAGTCGACGAGCGTCGCCTTCGGGACCACGCGCCCGGGTTCGAGCGCGAGGGCGACCACCAGCCCACGCAGTCGCGCGCCCGGCACATCGGCGAGGGTGCCGTCGTCCGTGCGCACTTCGAACGGTCCGAGCATCCCGATCTGCACGCGGCAGATTCTGCCACGGGGGTCCGGTGTCGGGGTCGGGCCGATCATCGCCCCCGTCAGCCGACGCGGCCGGTGCCGTTCGGGGCGGTCAGCCGGTCCGGGCGGGTCCGGCGGCGAGCGTGCCGAGGAACGTGGCCAGCAACCGGCCGATCCGCTCGGGCTCCTCCTCCTGGAGGAAGTGCCCGCACCGGTCCAGCACGGTCGCGTCCGCGTGGGGGATGCGGGCCGTCAGGCGGGCGACGGCCCGGTCGACGTCGGGCAGCAGCGGATCATGCCGGCCGAAGATGATCCGTACCGGTGCGGTGATGGCGGTGAGCCCGGCGGTCACCTCGGCCAGTGCCCGCGGGTCGAGTCCGTTCGCCGCGCGCAGCAGCGCTTCGCGGGCGTCGTCGTCGGCGAACGGCGCGGCGACGGCGGCGAGGGTGTCCTCGTCGAGCCGGGTTCCGCCGGCGACGCCGAGCCGCATGACCGTGGCGAGGCCGCGCGGGCTCACCAGGCGGTTCCGGGTGCCGGGCGCGGCCAGGACCCGGAGCAGTTCGGCGGCGGCGTCGGACACCTCGCCGTCCAGCACGGTGTTGAGGATGCCGAGGCCGAGGACGCGCTCCGGCCGGTGCAGCGCCCACGACACGGCGATCGGACCGCCGATGTCGTGGCCGACGAGCGCCAGCCGGTCGACGCCCAGGTCGTCGAGGAACCCGTCCAGGACGCGCTCGTGGTACGGGAGGTCGTACGGCGCGTCGAGCGGCTTGGTGGAGCCGCCGAAGCCGGGGAGGTCGATCGCGATGACGCGGTTCGCCGGTGCCAGCCAGGGGATGACGTCGCGCCACAGGTACGACGAGGTCGGCCAGCCGTGGATCAGGAGAACCGTCGGCCCGCGGCCGGCTTCGCGGTACGCGATCGTCAGCTCGCCGATCCGGGTCCGTCGCAGTGTCATGATCCGCTCCATCGAAATTCACACCGTCGAGTAACAAACCGACTGTCAGTCTGGAAACTAACAGACCGACAGTTCGATTACCATGCCCCGGTGAGCGACGTTCCGACCGACCGTCGGGTCCAACGCGGTCTGGCGACCCGGGACAGGCTGATCGAAACCGCCCGTCAGCTGTTCGGGGAGCACGGCTACGACGGCACGTCCATCGACGCGATCCTGCGGTCGGCCGGGATCCAGCGCGGCGCGCTGTACCACCACTTCGACTCCAAGCGGGCGGTCTTCGACGCCGTCCTCACCCGCGTCATGGCCGAGATCGCCGCCGAGGTCGTGACGGCCGCGCGGACGGCCGCCGACCCGGCGGCGAGCCTGCGCGCCGGGTGCATGGTCTGGCTCCACCGTTCGCTCGACCCGGCGATCCAGCGGATCGTGCTGCTCGACCCGCCGTCGGTGCTCGGCTGGACGCGGCAACGCGAGATAGACCGGCAGTACGTGTCCGGCGTGCGCCGCAACCTGGAACAGATGACGCGGGCGTCGACGCCCGGCGAGGTCGAGGTGCTGACCCACATGCTGCTGGCCGCCGTCGGCGAGGCCGCGCTGTACATCGCCCTCTCCGACGACCCGCGGGCCGCACTGGCCGCCGGCGAGGCAGCGGTCGACCGGTTCCTTCGCGCCGTCCCGACCCCGTGAATCATGCGACTCGGTGCTGCCCTGCCGTGCCCTTGTACTGCAACCGCGCCTGGCGGACGACGCTGATCTTGCAGTTGTGCTCGCCGAAAAGCGGGCGAATTCCGGCGAAAGGGCGGGCACAACTGCAAGATCGAGAATCGAGGGCTGTTCTCCGGCCTATCACCGGCGCCGCCGCCCCACCCTGAGGTGAGGGTGCGGGTCGTGCGGCTGGACGACGATCCGCCGCCCCGCCGCATCTAGCGTCGCCGGTATGACGGACGTTGCGGTGACGCGCGGTGCGGTGCGCCAGGACGAGCGGGCGCTCGCGCCGGACCTGGCCCGTGGCGTGATGCTGCTGCTGATCGTCATGTCGAACACGGCGTTCCACCTGTGGGGGTCGCGGCACGGCGCGTCCGGTTGGCATCCGGTCGACGGTTCGCGGCTCGACCGGGCCATCCAGTTCCTCATGATCGTGACGCTGGACCTCCGCACGTATCCGCTCTTCGCGTTCCTGCTCGCGTACGGCATGGTGCAGTTGTACGAGCGTCAGCTGGCCGCCTTCGCACAACCATCCACTGTGGACAGACGCCGCGCCGTCGCCCTGCTGCGGCGGCGGAGCCTGTGGCTGATCGTGTTCGGATTCGTGCACGCGGCGCTGTTCCTCGCCGGCGACATCCTCGGCCACTACGGGTTCGCCACGCTGTTCCTCGGCTGGCTGCTGATCCGCCGCGGCAACCGGACGCTGTACGTCGCGCTCGGCATCGCCACCCTGCTCTGGTTGCTGCCGATGGTCGACGTCGTGCGGGCGTTCGGCACCGGCGATCTGGGCGGCTCCGGCCCGTTCACCGAGCCGACCGTCGACCTGTACGCGGCGGGCGAGACCGACTGGGTCATCGCGGCCCTGCGCCGGTTGCAGACCTGGACCTGGGTCGCCGGCGTCGGCACGTTCGCCTGGATCGCCATGCCACAGTTGGTCATCGCGTTCCTGGCGGCCCGGCACCGCGTCCTCGAAAATCCCGGCGACCACCTCCGCCTGCTGCGGTGGACCGCGGTGCTCGGTATCGCGATCGGCTGGGCCGGCGGTCTCCCGCTGGCCCTGGCCCACGTCGGTGCGATCGACGTCCCGTCCGACGCGGTCGCCGAGTCGGGGGTGCTGTCGGTGCTGGCCGAGGTGACCGGTGTCCCTTGTGGACTCGGATACGTCGCGGCGTTCGGTCTGCTCGCGCACTGCATGAGCGCACGGAAACGACTACCGGCCGTCGCGGCGCTGGGCAAGCGGTCGCTGTCCGGGTACCTGGTCCACTCGCTCCTGTTCGCGCCCGTGCTCGCCGCCTGGGGACTCGGCCTGGGCGAGCACCTCGGCAGCGCGGGCATGGCGCTGTTCGCCGTGGGCGTGTGGCTGGTGACGGTCGTCGCCGCGGCGGCCGCCGACCGGCGCGGCCTACCCGGGCCGGCCGAGTGGCTGCTCCGCCGTCTCGTCTACGGCCGCCGCTGACCGGAAGCTGCCGCATCGACGATCTTCCTGCTACCGTTCGTCATGGCATTTCGGGGGACGGCCGGTCGGTCGGTGCCGAGCGGGGAGGAACCGCAGGCGCCGTGGGTCTTGGCGGCGGTGGTCACCGCCGCGGTGGCCGTGTGGGTGGCCGTCGACTGCCTCCGCCTCCTCTACGCGATCGGCGAGTACGAGAGCCGGATCGTGGCGGTCAATCACGACTACGCCGACGTGTTGCCCGCCTACACGGTCTACGAGGTCCTCGGCTACGACGTGCCGTTCGGCCGGGCCGTCCTGGTGGTCGTCGCGGTCGCCGTCGCCGCCATGGTCGGCTGGCTCCACCGGGCGCGGAGCAACGCCCGGCGGCTCGGTGTCCGGCTGACCGGTCCGTTCGGTGTGTGGCTGGCCTGCGTTCTCGTCACGGCCATGCTCAACGAGGTCGTGTGGTGGTACGACGCGAAGGTCTTCGACAACGAGGGACCGTGGGACACGCGCAACGCGGCGTACCCGCTGTGGGCCGCCGAGACGGTGATGGTGATGGTCACCGCGACGGTCACCGCGCGTCTCGTGCGGGTGACCACCGCGGCGCAGCAGGAGAAGGGCGACGAGCTCAGCGGTGCGTCGTTGCTGTCGGGGATCGACTCACGGTCGCCGTGAATCGACCAGCGGGAAGTCGGCGTCCGGCAGCCGCTGCCCGACGGTGAGGTCGAGCGGGTCGGTCACCACGTGACGCGGGGCGCCGAGGTACGTCAGGTCGGCGTCGACGTAGATGACGACGTGCGCGATCCGGGGATCGTCGGTGAGGTTCGGCGTCGCGGTGTGTGCCAGGTACGCGTTGTGGAACGTGCAGTCGCCGGCGCGCAGCGGCACCGTGACCCGTTCCCGCCAGGCCAGTTCGGGCGCGAGCCGGAACAGGTCGCCGCTGTCGGTCAGGTCCTGCGGGCGTAGCCCGCGCAGGCTGTGCGAGCCGGGGATGAACGTCATGCACCCGCGCTCGACCGGGACGTCGACCAGCGCGACCCACGCCGACAGCGCGTGCCGGGAGTTGCCGTGCGGCCAGTACGGCTGGTCCTGGTGGAACTCGGTGGCCGCGCCGTTGTGCGGTGGCTTGATGAGCAACTGGTCGTGCCACAGGCGCAGCGGGATGCCGGCCAGCCGCCGGGCGATGCCGGCCAGGTCGGGGTTGAACGTGAGTTCCCGCAACGTGTCGTCCTGCCGCCACAGTTGCAGCAACTGGGTGAAGGCCGCCCCGTGGTGGTGGTCCGCGATCCGGTCCTGGGCCGCGGTCGCCGCGGCGCGGAACCGCTCGGCGTCCCCGCGCGGGATGACCCCGGGGACATGGACGAAACCGTTGCGCCGGTACACCTCGACGAGCTCGTCGCTGATCATGCCGTCCTCCTGACGTGGTGGTGTCACATGCCACGCTGGCACGTCGGCGCCGACCGGGGTTAGGACGGTCGGGCGCAGGAGTAGCACAATCCTTGCATGCACCGGGTACAGCGAACCGAGGTCTTCGCCGCGGCCGCCGTCGCCGCCGAGCGGTTCGAGCGGCTGCCGGAGACCGCGCCGCACAGCCACGACTTCATCGAGGTGGCCGTGGTGACCCGCGGCACGGCCGTGCACCGCGCGGCGAGCGGGGTCCGGCGGCTGCGGCGGGGGTCGGCGATCCTCCTGCGTCCCGGCGACTGGCACGGCTACGAGGACTGCCGGGGGCTGTCGGTCGCCAATCTCTACGTGGCGCCGGAGGTGTTCCGGCGGGAGCTCGCCTGGGTTCACGAGCAGCCCCGGCTCGGTCGACTGGTCAGCGCCACCGGTTCGCCCGGGGACCAGCCGTGGCAGCTTCCGGCCGGCGTGCTGGCCATGGTCGACGATGCTCTTGATCTTGATCTTCCCGACGCTGGCCCGCACTTCGCGGTGGGGCTCGGACTGCTGCTGTGTGTGCTCGGCGCGATCGCCGCCACGGCCGGCCCCGATCGGGACGCCGCGCCGGCGCCACGCGCCCATCCGGCCGTGCTCGCCGCCGTCGGGCTGCTCGAACAGGACGTCGCGGAACAGTGGACGCTGAGCACGCTGGCCGCCGCGGTGCACGTCTCCCCGGCACACCTGGCAAGGCAGTTCACCGCGCAGCTCGGCACGCCGCCCGTCGCCTACCTGGGGCGGCTCCGCGCCGAACGCGCCGCGGCCCTGCTCATCGGGACCGACCTGCCCGTGGCGACGATCGGCCGGACGGTCGGCTGGACCGACCCGAACTACGCCAGCCGCCGGTTCCGGCAGTACTTCGGGCACAGCCCCGCGACGTACCGGCAGCTGTTCTCGTCACCCTGACCCGTGGCCGGCCGCGGTCGCGCGTTCGGCGTCGACGGCGTCGGCGAACCGGACCATGGAGGTGAACGTCCAGTCCGGGGTGACGTCGGCCGGCGGCCGCGGTGTCGCGCCCCAGCCGGGCTTGTCGTGCCGGCGGTCGATCCACACCGTCGGCAGGCCCGCGGCCTTGGCTGGCACGTGGTCGTGGAACAGGCTCTGCGCCACGTGCAGCAACCGGCCCTCGGCCACCCCGAGCCGCTCGACCTCGCGCGCCAACGCCTCGAAGTTGCGTGGCGACGGCTTGTAGGAACCGATGTCCTCGGCGGTGAGAATGCTGGTGAACGTGACGCCGAGGCGCTTGTTCGAGCCGGCGAAGGAGGCACGGTCCACATTGGACAGGATCACGAGCTTGTACCGGCGCGAGAGCCGCCGCATTGCCTCAGCCGAGTCGGCGAACGCCGGCCAGTCGGGCACCGAGCCGGCCAGCGCCGCGGCATCGTCGTCGCCGACCGGCACGCCGACCTGCGTTCCCAGGCCGCGCATCGCCCGGGCCAGGATTCGCGGATACAGGTCGGCCGGGTGCTCGGCCTCGGCCCGCGCCTCGTGCGTCGAGTACGCCGCCAGCAACTGCTCGTCGGTCATCGACAGGTCGTGCGCGTCGGCCCACGGACGCAGCACCGCCGCGATGCCGGCCTCCCAGTCGATGAGGGTCCCGTAGCAGTCGAAGCTGAGGGCGTCGAAATCGCTGAGTTTCACCGTGTACGGCTCCCTGTCAGGTGCGTTCGGTCGCGCGTTCGGCGGCGGTCACCGCGTTGCGGAACAGCATCGCAAGCGTGGTGGGGCCGACCCCGCCGACGCGTGGGGTGATGGCGGAGGCGACCTCGGCGCAGGACTCGTCGACGTCGGGGAGGAGGCGCCGGCCGGAGTAGCGGACGCCCGCGCCGATCACCACGGCGCCGGGCCGCACGTGGTCGGGTTGGACGATGCCGGGGACGCCGGCGGCCGCGATCAGGATTTCGGCGCGCCGGGTGTAGCGCGGCCAGTCGGTGACGCCGGTGTGTACCACGGTGACCGCCGCGTTCGCGGTCGGGCGCTTCTGGGTCAGCAGCATCGCCAGCGGCCGGCCGAGCGTGGCACCCCGGCCGAGGATGACGACCTCGCGGCCCGCGACGGGGATCTCGTGGTGGGCGAGCAACGCCTCGATGCCGGCCGGTGTGCACGGCAGCGGTCCGGGCATGCCCACGGCGAGGCGGCCCATGTTGAGCGGGTGCATCCCGTCGACGTCCTTGTCGGGGTCGAGGGTCAGCAGCGCCGCGTCGTAGTCGAGGTGGCCGGGTACCGGATACTGGATCAGGACGGCGTGCACCTCCGGGTCGGCGTTGTACCCGGCGATCACACCGAGCAGGTCGTCCTGGGTGGCGTCGGCGGGCAGGTGTTGATGCGGTGAGGCGAACCCCAGATCGGACGCCTGCCGCTGCTTGATGCGGATGTAGCCGGCGCTGGCATCGTCGTCACCGACCAGCACCGTGGCCAGGCCCGGCGTCACACCCCGGGCGCGCAGCGCGGCGACCCGCTGGGCGACCTCGGCGAGGACGGCGTCGGCCACGGGCTTGCCGGGCAGAAGGCGAGCGGTTCGGGACATGGAACCCCCATTCGACGGGAGCCCAGGCGGTCGACTCCCGTGACAGGCTCCCCGATGGTTGACCATCCCGTGCCGCCAGTCGCGTCGCGCCCGATGATATCGGCCCGCCATGTGCCACGTACGACCCGCCCGTCGACGCGACCGGCCAACTGCCACGCAGTTCGGGTCGTCACCCTCTCAAGATCACCTTTTGAGGAAAAAACCTGAAGCCTGACTGCGGGTTTCTTCCTCAAAAGGTGATCTTGTTGGTTCCTCGTCGCCGTCTACGCGCCGGGCGAGGTGTTCAGCCGGTACTCGTCGACCGGCCCGGCTCTGAAGGCCTACGCTGGCGGGGTGATCGACTTTCGCGCCGCGGTGGAGGCGCGCGACCCCGACGCCATGGCCGCGGCCCTGGCCGACAACGTCGTATTCCGCAGCCCGGTGGCGTTCAAGCCCTACCCGGGCAAGGCGATCACCGCGGCGATCCTGCGTGGCGTGCTGCGGGTGTTCGAGGACTTCCGGTACGTCCGCGAGCTGAGCGGCGACGACGGTCGCGACCACGCGCTGGTGTTCGAGGCGCGGATCGGCGACGTCGCCGTCGAGGGCTGCGACTTCCTGCACCTCGACGGGACCGGCCTGATCGACGAGTTCACGGTCATGGTGCGTCCGCTGTCCGCCGCACAGGCCCTGGCCACCGCGATGGCGGCACAGTTCGAGCAGATCCAGCGCGAGGCCACCACCGGCTAGGGAAGGCCTACCACGGAAGGGTGCCGTGGGCGTCGAAGTAGCCGCCGGTCGGGCCGTCCGCGGTCACCTGCGCCATCCGGACGATGATCTCCGCACCCTCCTCCACCGTCTGGTGACCGCCGTGGTGGTTGAGGTCGGTGCTCGTGTACCCGGGCTCCACGGCGTTGATGCGCATGGCCGGAAACGCCTTCGCGAACTGGACGGTCACCATGTTGACCGCCGCCTTCGAGGCCGGATAGGCGACGCCCGGGTACGCGTAACCGGGTCCGCCCCGCGTCGTGACCCGGGTGAACGAGGCCAGCCCGCTGCTGACGTTCACCACCACGGGTGCGGGGGAGCGCCGCAGCAGCGGCAGGAACGCGTGCAGCACGCGCACCGTGCCGAAGACGTTGGTGTCGAACGTCTCCCGCATCATGTCGGCGGTGACCGCGGCCGCGCCGTCCGTACCCAGTTCGACCTGGATGCCGGCGTTGTTGACCAGGACGTCCAGGCCGCCGTCGGCCTCGATGGTCGCGGCCGCGGCCGCGACGGACCCGTCATCGGTGACGTCGAGCCGCACGGCCCGCGCACCCAACCGCTCGGCGGCCCGGCGCCCGCGCCCGGGATCGCGGCTGCCGACGTAGACGGTGTGACCGGCCGCGACGAGCCGACGGGCGGTCTCGAACCCGAGACCCTTGTTCGCTCCGGTGATCAGCGTGGTCGTCATCCGTCCGACGCTACGGATGAGAGTGCGCTCGAAGTCAAGACACGTACGCTTTCCCGCGTGCTTGCTGTGACGGGGATTGTCGCGACGCCCGGTGGGGCCGTGCGCCTGGAGGTGGACCACGACGCGTTCACCGTCGTGCCGGTGCGCGACGGGGAGCCCGGCTGGGACGAGGAGGGGATCGCGGCGCTGTCGCTGATCGGCGGGTTCGTCGGTGCCTGGGTGATGTTCGGCCTCGGCAAGCTGGCCGAGGCCGCCGGCTGGGAGACGACGAGCCTGGCGCTCTTCTGGCTGATCGTCCCGTTCGGCGTGCTGCTGCTCGTCGGCCTGCTGGTGATGGCGGTCGACGCGGTGGCCGGGTGCGCGGCCGGGCTGGTGCTGGTTCTGCTGGCGCCGGCGCTGCTGCTGCCGCCGGTGCGGCGCCGGTTGCGGACGACCGGCCAGGTCCCGACGGGCGCGCCGATGCGGCTGCCCGCCACGGCGGTGATGCAGGCCTGGCTCGACCGGGCCGGCGATTCGGCCCGCCTCCGGCTGCAGTTCGACACGGGCGCCACGGTCGTGTACACGGCGGAGTCGCGGAAATCGGCCCGGGCGCTCGGTGACGCCTTCGGCCGGCTGCTCGGCCAACGGATGGCCGTCCGGGGCTGACAGCCATTACCGTGGGTGGATGCCGGCGGACGACCTCACGGTGTCCGGTGCCGACACCGGTGAGCCCGGTGGCGACGTCATCACGGGGCCCGACCTCGCGGTGCCGCCGGGCCTGATCAAGGTCCTGGCGGTGGTCGGGGTGATGGTGCTTGCCGGCGTCGGCGCGGCGGTCGTCCAGCGCGGCGGCGCCACCACCGCCCGGTATCCGCTGGTCGCTCCGTCGCCGGCGGTCGAGGAGTTCGTCCCGCGACCCGCCCGCGAGATCACCGCGCTGCCGGCCGACCTCGTGTTCGGCGCCGGCGACACGACCGTCCTCGTCGATCGCGACCGCCGCGGGACGCCCCTGCCGCCCGGCGGTCCGGTCACCGCGGCGGTGAAGGTGCCGTCGGGGTGGGTCGTCGGGCGGGACGGCCGGGTCCTGCACGTCCGCGCCGACGGAACCACCGACCTGCCCGCTGGCGCGACCTTCCACGTCGACGTCACCGGCACCCGCGTCCTGATCGACCGCGGCGGCGGACGGGCCACCGTGTGGTCGATCCCGGCCGGCCGACCCGAGATGTCGACGGATCTGCCGGCGCACGTGCGCGTGGTCGGGTGGCTGGGCGCGGCGGTGCTGCTCAGCGTCCGCGACGACGAGGGCCGGTGGCGGTACGACCGCTGGTTCCCGGGCGGGCCGTACGAGGAGGCGCCGAGCACCGTCGAGGGGAACTTCCTCGGCGTCGCTGGCGAGGCGCTCGTGGTCCACCAGCGCGACGGGACGCTGGACTGCGTCGTGCGCGTGCCGGACATCTTCCGCCCGGCCGGTCAGGCGTTGCGCTGCGGGTTCGGCGTCACGGTCGACGGTGAACTTCCGCGGGGACGCTGGGAAGCCGTCTCGCCCGGCGGCGGGTTCGCGGCCGTACCCGGCCCGAACGGGTCCGTCCACGTGGCGTCGCTGCCGGCGATGCTCCGTGGACGCGCGGGGTTCGCGCCGCTCGCCGGCCTGCCCGGTCCGGTGGTCGACCTCGTCTGGCGCGACGAAGCCACCGCCGCCGTCCTCGTCCACGGCGACGACCCGCACATCTGGAGTTGCGACGCCGCCGGCGCCGGGTGCCGGTCGACCCCGCTGAACGGACCCGTCGGCCTGACACCACTACTTCTGGCCACCCGCCAGCCCCCCGCCCGCTGAGCCGCCGCGCGGCGGCCGGCCGCGACGCTAAGCGCGGTGGTGCACCGCCGCCAGCTTCCCGTCCGGGTCGAGCCGGCCCAGGATCGCGTCGGTGATGGCCGTCAGCTGGGTGATCTGCTCGGGCGTCAGCGCGTCGATGACGTGCGCGCGGACCGTCGCCACGTGCCCGGGCGCGCTGGCCGTCACCGTGGCCCAGCCGGCATCGGTGAGGCGCGCGTTGGTGGCGCGCCGGTCCTGCGGGCACGGGAACCGCTCGACGAGGCCGCGGTCCTCCAGCCGCCGCACCACGTGCGAGAGCCGGGCCAGCGTGGCGTTGGTCGACTGCGCCAGCGTGGTCATGCGCAACGTCCGCTCCGGTGCCTCGGAGAGCATCGCCAGCACGTAGTACTCGAAGTGGGCCAGGTCGGCGTCGCGGCGGAGCTGGGTCTCCAGCACCCCGGGCAGCAGTTCGACCACGGCCACCAGGCGTACCCAGGCGGCGAGCTGGTCGGGGGTGAGCCATCGCGTGTCCACCGTCACATCGTCCCATAAAATTAGTTGTTGCTACAACCATCGCCGGCATGGGATAGTTGCCGAGACAACAAAACGACCGAGGGAGACCGTCATGGCACACGTGAGCATCATCGGCACCGGCAACATGGGATCCGCGATCGCCGGCCTGGTCACCAAGGGCGGCCACACCGTCGAGTCATTCAACAGTTCCACCGCCGACAAGCCCGTCACCGGCGAGATCGTGGTGCTGGCGGTGCCGCACCCGGCGGTCGCCGACGTCATCGCGCAGCGCGGCGACCAGCTCGCCGGCAAGATCGTCGTCGACATCACCAACCCGCTGAACTTCGAGACGTTCGACGACCTGGTGGTTCCCGCCGACAGCTCGGCCGCCGCCGGTATCGCCGCGGCGCTGCCCACCGCCCGCGTGGTCAAGGCGTTCAACACCAACTTCGCCGCCACCCTGGCCTCCGCCGACGTCGGCGGCCAGACCACCACGGTCCTCATCGCCGGCGACGACGCCGACGCCAAGGCGCTGCTGGCCGACATCGTCACCGCCGGCGGCCTGCGCGCGATCGACGCGGGTGCCCTCAAGCGGGCCCGCGAGCTGGAGTCGCTGGCCTTCCTGCAGATCGGCCTCGCCGCCGGGCAGAAGGTCTCGTGGACCGGTGGCTTCGCGGTGATCCAGTGATGCTGACCGGCGCCGACGCGCTCATCCCCGCCACCCACCCGTTCCGGCGGCACCTCGCGGGAATCGGGGGCTCACACCGGTCCTGGACACCCGACGACGGGCCGCTACCGGCGATCTACCTCAGCCACGGCGCGCCGCCGCTCTTCGAGCAGGCCGAGTGGATGACCGAGCTGCACGGCTGGGCCCGGTCGCTGCCCCGGCCGCGGGCGATCCTCATCGTCAGCGCCCACTGGGAGTCCGCGCCGGTGGCGATCTCCAGCAGCGCCGCCGGCACCGAGCTCGTCTACGACTTCGGCGGCTTCGCCCCGCTCTACTACCGGATGCGGTACGACACGCCGTCGTCGGAAGAGCTCGCCGGTCTGGTGAAGAAAATGCTGGGTGACGTGCACCAGCACGCCGGCCGCGGCCTCGACCACGGCGCCTGGGTGCCGTTGAAGGTCATGTATCCGGAGGCCGACATCCCGGTCCTCCAGCTCAGCCTGCCCACCGACGACAGCACCGCCCTGATGGCCCTCGGCGAGCGCCTCAAACCGCTGCGCGAGCAGGGTGTGCTCGTCGTCGGCTCCGGCTACATGACGCACGGGCTGCCGTTCCTCACCCGCGAGATGTGGGTGGACGGCGCGGTGCCCGGCTGGTCGTCCGACTTCGACGCGTGGGCCGCCGACGCCCTCGCCCGCGGCGACGTCGACCAGCTCGCCGCGTTCCGCGACCGGGCGCCGGGCATGCCCTACGCCCACCCGACCGTGGAGCACTTCACGCCGCTGTTCGTCACCCTCGGCGCCGCCACCGATCCGACCGCTCCGGTGGAGACCACGATCGACGGCTTCTGGATCGGCCTGGCGAAGCGCTCGTTCCAGACGCTCTGAGGGCACGCTAGTTTGGTGCGGTGACACCCGATCTCGTCCTGCTCACGCGGGTGTCGTTCCGCGGCCGGGAGATCGCCGGCCCGCGCCTGCGGGGGCTCGTCGCCCTGCTCGCCGGAGACCTGCGCACCGGCTGCGGCACCGGGCGGCTGGTCGAGGGGATCTGGCCCGACGAGCGGCCGGAGAACCCGGCCAAGGCCCTGCAGATCCTGGTCTCCCGGGCCCGGTCGCAGCTCGGCGCCGACGTCATCGCCCGCACCGCGACCGGCTACCGGTTGACGCTCACCGAGGATCAGGTCGACAGCTCGGCCGTCGAGCTGCGGGCCGCCGCGGCCGCGCGGTGCTCGCGGGCGGGCGATCACGCGGCGGCGCTGTCGCACGCCGACGCCGGTCTCGCGCTGTGGGGCGGGCTTTTGTCTGCACCCGCCGACGAGGGCCCGGTCGCGGCGCTCCGGGCCGAGCGTCTCAGCGTTCATCGGACGCTCGTGCGCGCCCGCACCCTGTCCCTCGCGCGCCTGGACCGACCGGCCGAGGCCGTGGACGGGCTGGCCGGCCTGGCCACCGACCGCCCCCGCGACGAGGAGGTGCTGGTCGAGCTGCTGCGGTGCGAGGCGGCCACGGTCGGCCCAGCCACGGCGCTGGCCCGCTACGAGTCCTACCGCCGGGCGCTGCGCGACGAGCTCGGCACCGACCCCGGCACCGCGGTGCAGGCCGAGCACCGGCGGCTGCTGCGGGGTGCGGTGCCGACCGTGCGGCGCGGCGTCACCCGGGAACCCAACCACCTGCTCGGGCGCGACGACGACGTGGCCGCCGTGGAGGCGCTGCTGCGGTCGGCGCGGGTCACCTCGATCGTCGGGCCGGGCGGGCTCGGCAAGACCCGGCTCGCCAACGCCGTCGCGCGCCGCGCCGGGGTGCCGACGGTCACCGTCGTCCCGCTCGCCGGCATCCGCGCCGGCCGAGACGCCGGCCGAGACGCCGGCGGAGGCGCCGATGGGGACGCCGCCGACGACGTGGTCCGCGAGGTGGCCGCCGCCGTCGGGATCGGCGGGCGCCGGAACCCCGGCGGGGCCGCCGACGTCGCGGCGGCGCTGGCCACCGGCCCGGCCCTGCTCGTGCTGGACAACTGCGAGCACGTCGTCGTCGCCGTGGCCGCCCTGGTCCGCGACCTCGTGGCGCTGACGGACGAGCTGCGGGTCCTCACCACCAGCCGCACCCCGCTCGGCCTGTCGTCGGAGTCGGTCTACCCGCTGCCCGAGCTGAGCCTGTCGACCAGCGTCGAGCTGTTCACCCAGCGGGCGCGGGCGTCCCGGCCGGGTGTCGACCTGCCGGCCGCGGCGGTAGAGGACCTGTGCCGCCACCTCGACGGGCTGCCGCTCGCGGTCGAACTGGCCGCCGCGCGGGTGCGGATCTCGTCGGTGGCCGAGGTCGCCCGGCGCCTCGACGACCGGTTCGGCCTGCTGCGCGGCGGCGCCCGCGACGCGCCGGAGCGGCACCACACGCTGCATGCGGTGGTCGACTGGAGCTGGAACCTGCTCGACCCGGCCGGCCGGTCGGCGATGTGCGCGCTGTCGGTGTTCCCCGACGGATTCACCGCCGACGCCGCCCGTCACCTGATCGACGCGCGCGACCCGCTCATCGAGCACCTGGTCGACCACTCGCTGGTCAAGGTCTCCGACACCCCGGCCGGGACGCGGTTCCGGATGCTGGAGACCGTCCGCGAGTTCAGCGCCGCGCGGCTCACGGCGGCGGGGGAGACCGACGGCGTCACGACCGCGTTCCTGGCCTGGGCGCGGGAGTTCGGCGTCGACCACCACGCCGACCTGGTCGGCTCCGACCCCTACGACGCCGTCGCGGCGATCCGGGCGGAGCAGGAGAACCTGTTGCAGGCCCTTCGACTGGCGCTGGGCCGCGACGACCTGCCCACCGTCGCGGCGGTCACCGCCGTCCTCAGCGGCCTGTGGTGCCTGGAGTCCAACTACGGGCGGATGACCGGGCTGATCGGGGAGACCGCCCGGCCGCTGTCGCACTACCGGCCGGAGCCGGCGTTCGTCGAGGTGACGCGGACCGCGTTGTCGATGGCCACGGTGTACGCGTTCGCGTTCCAGGGGTCGCGTCCCGGGCGCGCGGTCGTCGCGCTGCGCCGGCTCGGCCCCGCGCCGCCCGACACGTTCATCCGGGCGGGCGGCCGGGTGATCGGCGCGCTGGCGGACCCCGCGGAGCTGCACCGGTTGTGCGACAGCGCCGAACCGCTGCTGGCCGCCGGTGCGAACATGATGGCGAGCTACCACTGGGAGGCCGCCCGGGACCTCGACGCGGCGCTGAAGGCGGCCCGGCGGGCGCTCGACGTCCTCGTCGACCGGAACCTGCCGTGGCCGTGCGCGCTGGTCCACAGCCGGCTCGCCGAACTCTGCCTCCAGGAGGAGCTCGGCGCCGAGGCCCGCGACCACCTGACCGCCGCGCAGCCGGTGCTCGAACGGCTCGGCGCCCGGTCCGACGCGGGTGGAGCCCGGGCCTGGCTCGTCCTGGCCAACCTGCAGATCGGTGACACCGACGAGGCCGAGCGCTGGCTCGACTGCCTGCCCCGGCACGCGCTCGCCGAGGACGAGGCCAAGGCGATGGGCTACGACCTCGCCCTCCGGGCCGAGGTGCTGTTCGCCCGCGGCGACACCGACGCCGGGCTGCGGTTGTGGCGGCGGGTGGTCGACCTGGTCTCCACCGCCGCCGTCACCGAGGGCGTCCCGGCGGACCTGGACCCGTGGGTGGTGGAGGCGCGGTCGGTGGCCGTCGTCGCGCACGCCCGGCACGGCCGGCTCGACCTCGTCGCCGGGGTCGCCGACGCGCTGCCCGACCGGTTGACCCACCTGCTCACCCATCCGCTGGTCAACCCGCCGCCGTACCTGGTCGAACCGGCGGTCTGCGGCACGCTGCTGCTCGCCCTCGCGACGGCCGACCTCGCGCGCGACACAGCGCGCGACACAGCCAGCGACACCGCCCGCGGGTCGTCGGTGGCCCGGATGATCGCCCTCGCCGAGCGGTTCCGGTTCCCGCGCACCTTCCAGCCGACGATGTCCGGCGCGGCCGCCCGCGCGGACGCCGAACGCGCCGACCGGACGGCGTACGACCGGGCGGTGTCGTCGTACGCCGCCCTCGACGGGCCCGGCCTCCGTGCGGAGGCGCTCGCCCTGCTGGATCAGCGGGTGCGGTCGCGGTTGTAGAGCCGCCTCGCCCACAGGTACCCGAACACCGCGATCGCGGCACACCAACCGAACGCGAGCACCGCGCTCCCGCCGATCGCGGTGCCGAGGAGCAGCCCGCGCAGCGTCTCCATGATCGGGGTGAACGGTTGGTACGCGGCGAACCAGCGCAGCCCGGCCGGCATCGAGTCGGTGGGCACGAACCCGCTGCCGAAGAACGGCAGGATCATCAGCGGCATGGGCAGGTTGCTGGCCAACTCGACGGTCTTCGCCGCCAGACCCATCGCGACCGTCAGCCACACGAGCGCGACCGTGGCCGCGACGAGCAGCCCGATGGCGCCCAGCCACTCGATGCCGGTGGCGTCGGGCCGGAACCCGACCAGCACGGCCACCCCGAGCACGGCGCCGAGCTGGAGCAGGGTCTGCAGCACGCTGCCCAGCACGTGCCCGGTGAGCACCGACACCCGCGCGATCGCCATGGTCCGGAACCGCGCGATGATGCCCGTCGTCATGTCCATGGCCACCGCGATCGCGGTGCCCTGCACGGCGCCGGCGATCGTGATGAGCAGGATGCCCGGCGTCACGTAGTTCGCGTACAGGCTGCGGCCGCCTTCTTCGCCGAGGCCGTTGCCCAGCGTGTCGCCGAGCACGAACACGAACAGCAGCAGGATGACCACCGGCACCGCGAGCAGGATCAGGATCAGCGACACGTTGCGCGACATGTGCTTGAGCTGGCGGCGCAGCATCGTCGCCGAATCCCGGATCATCGGTTCTGTCCGATCGTCGCGAAGAACACGTCGTCGAGGTCGGGCGTGCGCACGGCGAGGCCGTCGACCTCGACGTGGCCGGCGTCGAGCCGTTCGAGCAGAGATCTGAGGTGACGCACACCGCCGTCGCCCGGCACCCGCAGCACCAGCGGGTCGTCGCCCCGTTCCGGCACCACGCCCAGCAACACCGCCGCCGTCGCCAGCGCCTCGTCGTCACCGAACCGCAGTTCCACGTGCCCGCCCGGCACCCGGCTCTTCAGCTCGGCCGGGGTCCCTTCGGCGACGATCCGGCCGCGGTCGAGCAGCGCGATGCGGTCGGCGAGGTGATCCGCCTCCTCCAGGTACTGGGTGGTGAGGAAGACGCTCACGCCGCCGGCCACCAGGTCCCGCACGATCTGCCACATCTCGCGCCGGCTGCGCGGGTCGAGCCCGGTGGTGGGCTCGTCGAGGAAAATCACCCGCGGGTCGCCGATGAGACCCATGGCGAGGTCGAGCTTGCGCTGCATGCCGCCCGAGTACGTGGCCGCGCCCTGCTTCGCGGCGTCGGTGAGGCCGAACCGCTCCAGGAGGTCGGCGATCCGGCGCCGCCCCTCCCGCCGGTCGAGGTGGTGCAGGTCGGCCATCAGCAGCAGGTTCTCCTCGCCGGTGAGGTAGACGTCGACGGCCGAGAACTGCCCGGTGACGCCGATCGCGGCGCGCACCCGGTCGGCGTCCGCGATGACGTCGTGCCCGCAGACCCGGGCCGTGCCGGAGTCGGCCCGGATGAGCGTCGAGAGAATGTGGACCATCGTGCTCTTGCCGGCGCCGTTCGGTCCGAGCAGCGCGAAGACGGTGCCCTCGGCGACGCGCAGGTCGATGCCGTCGAGCACCAGTTGGGCACCGTACGACCGGCGGAGGCCGGCCACCTCGATGGCCGGCCGGTTCGGGATGTTGGTCATGCCGGTACGGTGCGCCGGTCCCGGATTGCGCCGGTTTCACCGCGGTTTCACCACCCGGTCCCCCTGCGCAGGCCCGATTTTGTGGATCTTGGACTGCGTGAGGTGCCATGGCCCCTTCGGGAGTCCAAGATCTCGGAAGCAGCCGTCGACGCGAAGTACCCGCCGTGGCGTGGGGGTGGTCTGGCACGATGCTCGGCGTGAAGGTGGTACTCGCGGGCGGGTCGGGCGCCCTCGGTCGCGCCATCGCGGCCGATCTGGCCGGCCGGGGCGACGAGGTGGTGGTGCTGACCCGCACCGTCCGGGAGGGGTCGCCGTACCGGCAGGTGCGGTGGGACGGTGTCACCGTCGGCCCGTGGGCAACGGAACTTTCCGGCGCCGCCGTCGTGAATCTGGCCGGCGAGCTCGTCGACCGGCGGCCGACCGCGGCGAACGTCGAGCTGCTCACCCGGTCGCGGGTCGAGCCGACGACGGCGTTGGCGCTCGCGGCGGCCGGATCGGACCGGCCGCCCACCGTGTGGGTGCAGGCGAGCACGCTGGCGATCTACGGCGACGGCGGGGAGGCCGTCCTCGCCGAGGATGCGCCACCCGCCGACGGTCCGCCGCAGATGGCCGGCGTCGCGCGGGCCTGGGAGGACGCGGCCGCCGGTGCGCGGGCGGGCCGGCAGGTGGTGCTGCGCACCGGCGTCGTCCTCGATCGTGGCACCCCGGCCCTGAACCGCCTCGCCGGCCTGGCCCGCTGGGGCCTCGGCGGCCGGGTCGGTTCCGGCCGGCAGTGGGTGAGCTGGCTGCACGTCGCCGACTTCCTGACGATCGTGCGCCGGTCGCTCGACGATCCCGCGATGGCCGACGTCGTGCACGCCACGAGCCCGAACCCGGTCCGCAACGCCGAGCTGATGGCCGCGCTGCGGCGGGTCCTGCGTCGCCCACCGGCCCCGCCGACGCCCGCGCCGCTGGTGCGGGTCGGCGCCCTGCTGCTGCGCACCGACCCGGCGCTCGCCCTGACCGGCCGCCGCTGCGTCCCGCGACGCCTGCTCGACGCCGGGTTCGGGTTCGCGCGTCCCGACCTGCTCCCCGCGCTGCGCGACCTGCTCACCGCCTGACCGTCGACCCCGCGGCGGCACGGCCGCTCCGATTGTGCCGACATCGTCCGATCAGGTGGTCTGTCTCGGCTAAAAGACCGGTTAAAGCGTGTTTGCCGTGTTTGGATCCTTCTGTGACGGGAAAGTACTAACAGTAGTCAAGCAGTCACGGAGGGATAATTCATGAGGACCATGCAGCGCGCGGCCGCGATCGCCGGCCTTGCCCTGATGACGGGCGGCCTCTTCGGCGTCACCGCCACCGCGGCCTCGGCCGCGCCGACGCAGGAGAGCACCGCCGCAACGAGCACGGAGAACGACCGCCGCGGCGGCGGCGACTGGGACGACCGTGGGGGCCGCGACTGGGGCCGCGACTGGGGACGGCGCGACCGCAACTACGTGGTGGACCGGTTCGACACCCGGCGCGAGTGCCGGTGGCGGGGCTGGATCGGCGAGAACCGCGGCCGGTGGGAGAACCCGCGCTGCTACCGGGTCGGTGGCGACTGGCTCCTGGTCGTCGAGCGCAGTCACCGTCGCTGGCACTGAGCGGCTAGTACGAACGACGGAGCGGGTGGCGTGCCACCCGCTCCGTCGTGCTGTCCGTGGCACCATGTCCGCATGGCGTACGGGGCGGTGCTGGTGATCGGGCTCGATCCCGTCCGGATACCGGGCTGGGACCCGGAACCGGTCGTGGCGGGCATCAAACGGGGCCAGGCCCGGTTCGACGAACTGGGCATCGAGGCCGACATGTGCCTGGTGGTCCCCGACGACGATCCCGAGGGGGTGATCGTCGCCGCCCTCACCGCGAAGCCCTACGCGTGCGTGGTGGTGGGCGGCGGCATCCGCAAGCACGAACCGCTGCTCGACCTCTTCGAGCGGATCGTCAACCTGGTCCGGCGGCACGCCCCGGACGCGGCGATCGCCTTCAACAACGCTCCCGACGACACCGCCGACGCGGCCCTGCGCTGGCTGCGCTAGTCCCACTCCCGGGAGAGGCGCCGGAACGTCTCCGGGTCGCTGTGGCACGGGATCACGCACAGGACGTGCCCGCCCGGGGCGCTCAGCGTCCGGCACTCCAACCAGCGGCCGGTCTCGACCGCGCCGAGGCCGATCAGGCGCCGCGTCTCGGCCTCGACGTCGTCGGTCTCGATGTCGACGTGGTAGCGCGGTCGGTCGTCGACCGCCTGCACCGCCAGGACCAGGTCGGGCAGCGCGCCGGGTAGCGAGGTGAACTGCTCCTCGCCGGGCACCGGGTCGGCCGGCACACCCAGTGCCTGCGACCAGAACGACGCGGCGGCGGGGGCCTCACCGGTCGGCGCGTCGATCAGGATCGTCGAGAGTCTGCTGCGATGGGTCACGGTCGCATTATGTCGTCGCGAACCGTGCGGTCGGTACGGCGGCGGCGGCGAATCCCGTGGCCACCAGGAAGGTGACGGTGGTGCCGCGGGCGTCGACGACCTGTCCCGCCGTCGCGGATCCGACCGCGATGCCGACGCCGGCGGCGGTCGTCATCCAGGTGAGCCCCTCGGTGAGGCGGTGCGCGGGCACGGTTTCGTGCACCACCGCGAAGCCGTCGATGAAGGTCGGCGCGAGCGTGAGTCCGAACAGCGCGGCCGCGGCGAACAGCGCGGGGACGTTCGGCGCCGCGGCAAAACCGAGACTGGTGACCGCGAGCAGCGCGACCGTCCACATGAGACGGTCGCGGGGCGGCCGGCGCCACCGCCGGACGCCGTACCACAGGCCGCACAGCGCGCTGCTGAGCGCCATCGTCGCCAGGATCCAACCGGCCGCGGCGGGTTCCGTGGACGCCACGACCGCCACCTCGACCGTGATCGTCGCGACAGCGACGGCGGCGAACGCCGCCAACAGGGGACCGAGCCCGCGGATCGCGTCGCCCGATGGCTGGGCGGCGACGCTGCGCGCGTCACCTTTCATTCCGACCGCGAGCGCCGCGAGGCCCGCCGTGGCCAGGACCACGGCGGCGATGAGGCCCGCCGACGGGTCGACCCAGCCGGCGAGGGCGGTGACCGCGACCGGCCCGACCACGAGGATCGTCTCCTCCATCACCGACTCGAACGACAGCGCCGGATGCAGCAGCGGCGAGCCCCGGTACAGCCGGCTCCACCGCGCCCGCACCAGCGAGCCGATCGCCGGCGTGCTGCCGCCGGCCGCCGCGGCGAGCGTCACGAGCACCGGCGCCGACGCGTGCGCCCACACGGCGACGAGCAGCGCGACGCGGGCGCCGGTGGTGCACACCGTCGCGGGGACCAGCACCCGCCGGCACCCGATCCGGTCGACGAGGCGGCTGGTGACCGGGCTGACCGCCGCGTACGCCAGCGCGTAGCCGGCCGCCACGGCACCGGCGAGCCCGTATGACCCGGTGGTGGCGGAGACGAACAGGACGGTGCCCAGCACCGTCATGAAGTGGCCCATGCGCGCGACGACGCCGGCCACCGCGACCAGCACGGTGCCCGGCGCCGCGAAGACCTGCCGGTACGGAGACACGCCACAGCGTTGCTGGCGCGTACCCATCGGAGCAAGCGGCGGTTTCCGACGCCGAGCGTAAGCTGTGCCGATGCTGGATCTCACCCGCCTGCGCCTGCTCGAGGAGTTCGCCCGCCGCGGCAGCATCGCCGAGACGGCCGCCGCCCTGGGCTACAGCGCGTCGGCGGTCTCGCAGCAGCTGGCCACGCTGGAGCGGGAGACCGGCGCCGCGCTGCTCGACCGCACCGCCCGCAGCGCCCGGCTCACCGACGCCGGACGCCGGCTGGCCGCGCACGCGACGTCGATCCTCGCGGCGGTCGAGGCGGCCGAGGCCGACATCGCCGTGCGGGCGGCGACCCCGGCGGGCCGGGTCGTGGTGGCGGCGTTCCCCGCCGCGGGGCCGGCGTTCGCGCCGGCGCTGACCCGCCACCTCGGCGCGTACCCGGACCTGGCGCTCATCGTCCGGCAGGCACCGGCGGACTGCGACCTCAACCCGCTCCGCTCCGGCGAGTTCGACGTGGTCCTCGACGTCGCGTGGAGCCCCGTGCCACCCGACGACACCCTGACCCGGGTGCGCCTGTACCGGGACGCGCTCGTGCTCGCGGTGCCGCCGACCCACCGGCTCGCCGACGCCGCCGAGCCGCTCGACCCCGCCGCGTTGCGCGCGGAGACCTGGATCGGCCTGCCGGCGCCGGACCCGAGCCGCGACGCGCTCGACCGGTTCCTCGGCTCACCCGGCGCCGGCGCGATCCGGTGGGAGTTCGAGGGGCTGGCCACCATCATGTCGCTGGTCGCGCACGGGGCGGGGATCGCGCTGGTGCCGCTGATCGCGCTCGTCGGCGACCGGCACCGGGTCGCGGTCCGCGAGCTGCCGCCACCGGCGCCGACGTTCGAGGTCCACGCGGTCGTGCGCACCACCGGCCTCCGCAACCCGGCGGTGGCCGCGACCGTCGCGGCCCTGCGGCAGGCGGCGGACGAGCTGCGCCGGGGCCCGTCATGACTCCCCGACCCGTCGGCTACGCGGATTGAGGATCTTCCGGTGGGGTACCACCTCACCGCAAGCCGTCCGGTCCACGGTAGAGAAAGATCGGCATCTTTCGCATTGTCAACCGACGTGGTTGGATTCAGGGAGGGATCGGGCGGGCCTACGGGGGTAGTGTTGTCTGCCAAAATTCCTCGCGCCATGGTGCGGGACGTTCCAGCCGACCGGCCGGCGCCGATGGCGTCGGCGGGGCGGGAAGAGCCGGCCGAGCCGCTTGTCGCCGTGCGGGCCTCGTGGAGTGCCGAGGTCCGAAACGCGGTGCGCGCGCTCGCGAACGGGTCGGGGCCCGCGGTGGTCGCGCTCGCCGGTCTGGTCGCGGTGGTGCACCGGTATTCGGGACGCGATGTGGTGTGCGTCAGCGTCGGCGGGCGACCCGTCGAGGTGGACGTGTCCGGGTCGCCGCGGTTCGGCGACGTGCTCACGCGCGTCACCCGTCTTTCTCCACGGGGTGAGGAGCTCGGCGTCGGTCCGGCCGGTCCGGAGTTGACGCTGTCGCTCACCGACGACCTCGACGCGGTCGTGGGCTACCGGGCCGATCTGTACGACGAGTCGACCGCACAGCGGTTCGGCGACCAGGTCGGGCACCTGTTGGCGGCGGCCGTCACCGATCCGGAGCGGTCGATCGGTTCGCTGCCGTTGCACTCTCCCGCCCACGGGCTCGACGTCGTGGCGCGGTTGTCCTACGGGCCACCGGCCCGCACCGGGGGGACCGTGCACGGTCTGGTGTCGGCGCGGGCCCGGCGGACGCCGACCGCGACGGCCGTCGAGCGGGGTGCCGACCGGCTGTCGTACCGGGAGCTCGACGAGCGGTCCGACCGGCTGGCGCGGGCGTTGGTGGCGCGCGGTGTGGGCCGTGGCGGTCTCGTGGCGTTGTGCCTCGACCGCACGCCCGACCTCGTCGTCGCGATGCTCGGGATTCTCAAGGCGGGCGCCGCCTACGTTCCGTTGGACCGGCACGGGCCGGCGGCGCGGCTCGCGGGGATGCTCGCCGACGTCGACCCCGTGCTGGTGCTGGCGGACGTCGACGACCTGGTGCGGTCGGCTCCGGACACGACGCTGCCCGCGGTCGCCGACGACGACCTCTGTTACGTGCTCTTCACGTCGGGCTCGACCGGGCGGCCCAAGGGGGTGATGGTCGAGCACCGGTCGGTGGTGAACCTGGCCCACGTCGCGCGCGACACCTACGATCTCGGGCCGGGCGTGCGGTTCCTCCAGTTCTCACCGGGCACGTTCGACTGTTCCACGCAGGAGATCTGGGGCCCGCTCGCCGCCGGTGGCACGGTGGTGCTGCCGCCGGCCGGTGTCGCGTTGGCCGGGCCCGACGTGCTCGACGTGCTGGCAGCCGGGCGCATCACCGTCTCGTTCGTTCCACCGTCGTTGCTGGCCGCGCTCGACGTGCGGCCGCTGCCGCACCTGCGGGTGCTGATGGTCGGCGGCGAGGCGGTTCCCGACCCGGTCGCCGAGGCGTGGGGCGCCGGGCGTCAGGTGGTCAACGTCTACGGTCCGACCGAGACCACGGTGTACGTCAGCGAGGGGCGCCGCCGGCTGCCGGGCCACCCGCCGCCGATCGGCCGGCCGGTGGGCGGCGCGGAGCTGTATGTGGTCGACCCCGACGGTTTGCCGGTGCCGGTCGGCGTCGTCGGGGAACTGTACGTCGGCGGGATCGGCGTGGCCCGCGGCTACCTGAACCGGCCCGAGCTGACCGCCGAGCGGTTCGTGTCGACGGCGTTCGGTCGCGTGTACCGCACCGGGGATCTGGTGCGGTGGCTGCCGTGCGGCGAGCTGGAGTACGTCGGCCGGGCCGACGCGCAGGTTCAGGTGGCCGGGCACCGGGTCGAGCTCGGCGAGGTGGAGTTCGCGCTGAGCCGCGTACCGGGCGTGCGGTCCGCGGTGGTGATTTTCCGGGACGGGGAGGGAGCGGCGCCGGTGCTCGACGCCTTCGTCGTCGGGTCGGGGGTGACGCCCGACGGCGTGCGCGCGGCGCTCGCCGATCACCTGCCGGCACACGCCGTTCCGGCGACGGTGACGCTGCTGCCGGAGCTGCCGCTGACCGCGCACGGCAAGGTCGACCGGGCGGCGTTGCGCGCGCTCCGGGTCCGTCGTCGGCCGTCGCATGTGCCGTTCACGCCGTGCCGGCCCGGCCTGGAGACCGACCTGGCGGCGGCGTGGGAGGCGGTGCTCGGCGTCGGTCCGGTCGGGCGTGACGACCACTTCGCCGACCTGGGCGGCTCGTCGTTGCAGGCGACGCGGGTCCTGGTGCGGGTGCGGGAGACGCACGGGGTCGCGGTCACGATGGCCGACTTCCTCCGCGCGGGAACGGTGGCGCGGCTGGCGGAGCTGGTCGGCTCCGGCTCGGTTGCCTTTGACGGCGTCTCCGCCGGGGCCGACGACGGCGCGCCGTCGTATGGCCAGCGGCGGTTGTGGTTCCTGGAACAGCGCCATCCGGCCGCCGCCGCGGCGTACACGGCGCCGACCCTGACCCGGCTGCGCGGGCCGCTCGACGTCGCCGCGTTGCGGTCGGCATTCGACGCGCTGGCCGCGCGCCACGACGCGTTGCGCACCAGGTTCCGGTTGAGCGACACGGGACTCGTGCGGGAGGTGCTGCCGCACGTCGAGGTGCCGTTCGTGGTGCGCGACGCGTCGGGGCCGGCGGATCCGGGCGTCTCGCGGGCGGCCGGCGAGCCGGTTCCGGCCGACGGGGCTCCACTGTGGAGGGTGACGCTGTTCCGGCTCGGACCCGACGACCACCTGCTGCTCGTCGTCGCCCACCACCTCGTGTCCGACGGCTGGTCGGTCGACGTGCTCGACGCCGACCTCGCGGCGGCGTACTCCGGTCAGCTCTCCGGCGGGCCGGGTCTGACGTTCGGCGACTTCGTGCGGTGGGAGCGGGATGTCGTCACGTCGCCGGCGGGCGTGGCCGCCTACACGTACCGGCGCGACCGGTTGGCCGGCGCGCCGACCGTCGTCGGCCTGCCCACCGACCGGCCGCGGCCGGCGCGCCCGCGGTTCCGTGGCGGGCGGGTGCACACCCACCTGCCGGCGCCCGAGGTGGCCGCGATCGCGGCGCTGGCCCGCGCCACCGGCGTGACGCCCTACCACGTCCACCTGGCGGCGCTGGGCGCGCTGCTCGGTGCCCGCGGCGGCCGGGACGATCTGCTGATCGGGTCGCCGGTCGCCGGCCGGCCGAGCACCGGGCTCGACGGGGTGATCGGGTTCTTCGTCGCCACCGTTCCGGTGCGGGTGCGGTTGGCCGGTCACCCGTCCTTCGACTCGTTGCTGCGCACGACGGCCGCCGAGGCGCTGGACGCGTTCGAGCACCAGTACGTGCCGTTCGAGCACCTCGTCAACGGCCTGGTCGCGGGCCCCGGGTCCGGGCCGCCGCTGGTTCAGGTGGTGCTCGCGTACCAGGGGCCGGTGCGTCCGCGCGCGGCGCTGGCCGGCCTCGTCGCCGAACCGGTGCCGGTCGACAACGGCACCGCGAAGTTCGACCTGGTCGTCGAGGTCGACGAGCTGGCCGACGGCGGCGCGCGCCTCACCGCCGAGTACGACGGCGACCTGTTCGACCCGTCGACGGTCGAGGACCTGTTGGCCGACCTGCGCGCGGTGCTGCGGGCGGCGTGCGCCGATCCCTCGGGTCCCGTCGGGTCACGACCGCGACCCGCGCCGACGACGTTGACCGACGTGTTCGCCCGCTCGGTCGCCGACCATCCACAGCGGACGGCCGTGACCGGGCCGGACGGCTCGCTCACGTACGCCGAACTGGCCCGGGCCGCGGACCGGATCGCGGCCACCGTGCGCGCCCGCGGTGCCGGGCGGGGGTCGATCGTCGGCGTGTGCGCCGAGCGGACCTGCGCCGCGGTCGCCGCCGTGCTCGGCGTGCTCCGCGCGGGGGCGGCGTACCTGCCGCTCGACCCGACGCATCCGCCGGCCCGGCACCGGTTCCTCGTCGACGACGTGGGGTGCGGGTTGGTGGTGGGCAACGAGCGGTTCCGCGGCCGGTTCGGCGCCGCGCTGCTGGCGCTGGAGTCCATTGTGGACTCCGGTGCGCCGCCGGCAGCCGACGTGCGACCCGGCGACGTCGCGTACATCATCCACACGTCCGGGTCGACGGGCGCGCCGAAAGGTGTGGCGGTCACGCACGCGAACGTGGCGCGCCTGCTCGCCGTCACCGCGCCGGAGTTCGGGTTCGGGCCCGACGACGTGTGGTCCTGGTTCCACTCGCTCGCGTTCGACTTCTCCGTCTGGGAGCTCTGGGGCGCGCTCGCGCACGGCGGCCGGATCGTCGTCGTCCCGTACCCGACGAGCCGCGACCCCGAGGCGTTCCTGCGGCTGGTGCGGGACGAGGGCGTCACCGTGCTGAACCAGACGCCGTCGGCCTTCCGCCAGTTCGCCCGCGCGGCCGAGGCAGCCGGTTTCCCGCCGACCGCGCTGCGGCACGTGGTGTTCGGCGGCGAGGCGCTCGACCCGGCCGGCCTGGCGCCGTGGTTCGCGGGATACGGCGACCGCACGCCCGAACTGGTGAACATGTACGGAATCACCGAGACCACCGTCCACGTGACGCTGCACCGGTTGACGGCGGACGCGGTCCGCGACCGCACCGACGGGAGCGTGATCGGTCGGCCGCTCGCCGACCTGCGCGTCGACGTGCTCGACGCCGACGGGCGTCCGGTGCCGCCCGGCACGGTGGGCGAACTGTACGTGGCCGGCGCCGGCGTGGCGCTCGGCTACGTCGGCCGGCCGGGACTGACCGCGGGGCGGTTCCTGCCCGACCCCGACGGGCCACCCGGCACCCGCCGGTACCGCACCGGCGACCTCGGCCTGCGCCGTCCGGACGGGGTGCTGGAACACCACGGCCGCGCCGACGACCAGGTGCAGGTGCGCGGCTTCCGGATCGAGCTGGGCGAGGTGGAGCACGCGCTGCTCGCCTGGGACGGTGTGCGCGAGGCCGCGGCGACGGTCCGGGAGGACACGCCGGGCGAGCCGCGCCTGATCGGTTACGTGGTGCGGGCCGGCGGTGCCGCCGACGACCTGCGCGCGGTGCTGGCGGAGCGGTTGCCCGCGCACCTGGTGCCGGCCCGGATCGTGACGCTCGACGCGCTCCCGTTGACCGGCAACGGAAAGCTGGACCGGTCCGCGCTGCCCGCACCGGACCCGCTTCCGGCCGCGGCTCCGCTTCCTGCCGGGCACCTGCTTCCTGCGGCCCCGCTTTCTGTCGCCGACCCGGGGCCGTTGGCGCGCATCGTCGCCGAGGTGCTGGGCGTGGGACCGGTCGGGCCCGGAGACGACTTCTTCGCGCTCGGCGGCGACTCGATGCAGGCGATCCGGGTGGTGGCGGCCGCCCGGGCCGCCGGACTGGCGATCTCGGTGGCCGACGTCTTCGAGCACCCACGGCTGGCCGACCTGGCGTCCACTGTGGACGAAGCGGCGCCGGAACCGGCGGCCGAGGAGCCGGCGAGCGATCTGCCGGACGGCGTCGAGGCGGCGTACCCGATGACCGCGATGCAGCTCGGCATCGTCTACGAGTCGGTGTTCGGCGCCGATCCGACGCTGTACCACGACCTGGTGACGGCGCGGGTGAGGGGCCGCTGGGACGCCGACGCCATGCGCGGCGCGCTCGACACGGTCACCGCCCGCCACGACGTCCTGCGCACCTCGTTCGACCTGGCGGCCGTGCCGGAGCCGCGGCAACTCGTGCACACGGCGGCCCGCGTGCCGCTCACCGAGTCCGACGCGACGGTCGACGACCCCGGGGTCGCCGTCCGCGACTGGTGGGCGGGGGAGTGGCCGCGTCCACCGGACCGGGAGCGGCCGCCGCTGGCACGCTGCCACGTGCTGCACCATCGCGACGGCACGCACGAGGTCGCCGTCGCCGCGCACCACGTCATCCTCGACGGGTGGAGCTTCTCGGTGCTGATGACCGAACTGCTCACCGCCTACGATCGCGAACTGGGCGGGGTCGGCGCCCTGGCACCGGTGCCGGCCACCCGGTTCCGCGACTTCGTCGCGGCGGAGCGGCGGGCGGTCGCGTCGGCGGAGTCCCGGGCCTACTGGAAGGCGGTGACCGGGCAGACGTCCGCTCCGGCCCTACCCGCGCCGACGGGTGCGACGGTGTCCACTGTGGACCCCGACGTCGAGCTGACCCTCCCCGACGCGCTCGTCCGCGACGTCTGGGCGGTGGCGCGGGCGCTGGGCGTCCCGGTGAAGACGGTGTACCTGGCCGCGCACCTCGCCGCGCTCGCCGACGTCACCGCCGATCCGACACCGGTGACCGGCGTGGTGACCAGCGGCCGGCCGGAACGCGACGGGGCCGACCGGGTGCTCGGGCTGTTCCTCAACGTCCTGCCGGTGCGGGCCGACCTCACCGGCGCGTGGACCTGGCCGGCCCTGCTGCGGGAGGTCTTCGAGGCCGAGCGCTCGTTGCAGCCGCACCGCCGGTTCCCGCTCGCGGAGATCACGAAGGACCTCGGCCGGACCCCGTTCACGACGATGTTCAACTTCACCGACTTCACCGCCCACCGGCCGCGGCTGACCGAACTGACGATCGTCGACGGGTGGAGCTGCGACCGGACGGAGACCCCGCTGTCGGTCGAGGCCAACGGCGGCGGGCGGGTCCTGGCCGTGCGGCGCATGCCGGGTCTGGTGCGCGACGACGTGCCGCCGGCCGTGGCGCGGGTGATGGTCGGCTTCCTGCAGGAGCTGACCCGATGACCGGGAGCGTGTTCAGCCGGCTGCGGCGGTCCGCCGAACGGCACGCCGACCTGCCGGCGCTCGAGGTCGACGGTCGCGTCTGGACGTACGGCGGGCTGTTCGCGCTCGCCGACCGGTTGGCCGCCGCCGTGTCGGCCGCCGCGCCGGGTTGCCGTCGCGTCGGACTGCTGACGAACCGCGGGCTGGCCGGCTACGTCGGGTACCTGGCGGCGCTGCGGTGCGGCGCCGCGGCCGTCCCGTTGAGCCCGGCCGCACCGGCGGCGCGCAACCGGTGGATCTGCGCCTCGGCCGCGGTCGAGGTCGTCGTCGCCGACGGGAGCGGGGACCTCGACGCCGTCCTGGCCGGCACCGGCACGCCGCGCCTCGTGCTGAGCGGCGACTGGCCGGACCGGCTGCCGGCGGGCCGGATCACCGCCGTCCGCGCCACCGGCGACGACCTCGCGTACCTGATGTCGACGTCGGGCAGCACGGGCACGCCGAAGTGCGTGCCGGTGCGGCACCGGCACGTGCTGCCGTTCCTCGACTTCGCGCTGCGGCAGCGGCCGGTCGGTCCGGGCGACCGGTTCGCGCAGAACTTCGAGTTGACGTTCGACCTGTGCTCCTACAACCTTTTCGTGGCCTGGACCGCCGGCGCCACGGTCGTGTCGACGACGACGCGCGACGTGCTGTCGCCGGCCGCGTTCGTCACCGCGCACCGGATCACGCACTGGTACTCGGTGCCGTCGGTGGTGTCGCTCGCCGACCGGCTCGACGCGGTGCCGGCCGGATCGATGCCGTCGCTGCGGTACAGCCTGTTCTGCGGCGAGCCGCTGACCGTCGACCAGGCCCGTACGTGGGCCGCCGCCGCGCCGGCGAGCGAGCTGTGGAACATCTACGGCCCCACCGAGCTCGTCATGACCTGCGCCGAGTACCGGCTGCCGCGGGACACCGGGCGGTGGCCCGCCACCACGAACGGAACCGTCCCGATCGGCGCCGTCTACCCGCATCTCGACGGCGTGCTGCTCGCGGCGGACGGTGCGGTGTCCACAGTGGAGGGTTCGGCGGACGGCGAGCTCTGCGTCCGCGGGCCGCAGCGCTTCGACGGGTACCTCGACCCGTCCGCCGACGCCGGCCGGTTCGTCGAGGTGCGCGACGGGCGCGCCGTCGACGTCACCGGCCCGGTCCGGCGCGAGCACTGGTACCGCACCGGCGACGTGGTGCGGGTCGAGCCGTCCGGGTACCTCGTGCACCACGGCCGGGTCGACCACCAGGTGAAGATCCGCGGCCACCGGGTGGAACTGGCCGAGATCGAGGCGGTGCTGCGCACCCACCCGGCGGTACGGGAGTCGGTCGTGCTCGCGGTGCCGGCCGTCGACGGCGACGTCGACCTGCACGCGTGGTTCGCCGGGCCGGACGCCGACCCGCACGGCCTGGCCGACACCGTCGCCGCACACCTGCCCGACCACATGCGCCCGCACGCCTACCACCACCGGGATCCGTTGCCCCGCAACGCAAACGGCAAGGTCGACCGGGCGCTCCTACTGACCGAGGCGACGGGGGGAGTCCACAATGGATGACGATGTGACCGCGGCGGTCCGCGCCGTGTGGCGCGACGTGCTCGGCACCGCCGACGTGCCGATGGACACGCCGTTCTTCGAGGCCGGCGGCGACTCGCGGCGGCTCGTCGTGCTGTACGAGCGGCTGAAGGCGGCCACCGGCGCGTCGTTCCCGGCCGCCGCGCTGTTCGAGCACAGCACGGTGCGCGCGCAGGCGGAGCTGCTGTCGGGCATCCCGGCTCCGGCCGGCCCGGCGCCGGGCGGGCCCGCCGCCGCGCCGGACCGCGGGGCACTGCTGGCCCGTCGCGCCGAGGCGTCGGGACAGCCGTGAGCGCCGGCACCGACATCGCGATCACCGGCGCGGCGGGCCGGTTCCCGGACGCGCCGGGCGTCGCCGACCTGTGGGCCAACGTCGCCGCCGGCGTCGTCTCGACGCGCCGGATCCCGGACGAGGACCTGCGCGCCGCCGGTGTGCCGGTCGACCAGATCGGCGCGCCGGGGTACGTGCGCGTGGCCGGCATCCTCGACGCGGTCGGCGACTTCGCGGCCGAGTTCTTCGGCTACGCCGCCGCCGAGGCCGACCTGATCGACCCGCAGCAGCGGCTGTTCCTCGAAGCGTGCTGGGAGGCGCTGGAGGCGTCCGGGCACGTGCCGCCGCCGGCCGGGCTGAACGCGGCCGTGTTCGCGGCGGCGAGCTTCTCGACGTACACGGCGGCGCTGCACCTGAGCCGGCGCAACGGCGGCGGCGCGCTCCTCGACGACATGACGCTGCGCCTCGGCGGGCACACCGACTACCTCGCGTCGCGGGTGGCGTACAAGCTGGGCCTGCGCGGGCCGTCGGTGACGGTGCAGACGGCCTGCTCGTCGTCGTTGACCGCCGTGCACCTGGCCGTGCTGTCGTTGCTGGCCGGCGAGTGCGACCACGCGCTGGCCGGCGGCGCCGGATTCGACGTGCCGTTCACCGGGTACCGGCACGAGCCCGGCGGGATCCTGTCCGAGGACGGGCTCTGCCGCTCGTTCGACGCGCGGTCGACCGGTTCGGCGGTCGGGTCCGGCGTCGGCGTCGTCGTGCTGCGCCGGCTCTCCGACGCGCTCGCCGACGGGGACCCGATCCTCGCGGTGATCCGGGGGAGCGCGGTCGGCAACGACGGCGCCGCGCGTCCCGGCTTCACCGCGCCGAGCCCCGCCGGTCCGGCGCGGGTGGTCGCCGACGCGTTGGCGGTGGCCGGGGTCGGCGGTGACGACCTGCGCTACGTGGAGGCGCACGGGTCCGGTACGCCGCTCGGCGACCACGTCGAACTCGTCGGGCTCACCCAGGCGCTGCGGCGCTCCACCGACCGGCGCGGCTTCTGCGGGCTGGGCTCGGTGAAGACGAACATCGGGCACGCCGACGCGGCCGCCGGTATCGCCGGCCTGATCAGCGCGATCCGGGTGGTGCGGACCGGCGCGCCGCCGCCGCACCCGCTGTTCGGGCACGCCCGCGACCACGGCATCCTCGCCGACAGCCCGTTCGTGGTGCCGGCCGACGCGGCGACCGGCGACGGGCGGCACGTGCTCGTCAACTCGATGGGTCTCGGCGGCACCAACGCCGCGGTCGTGCTGGGTCCGCCGCCGGAGCCGACCCGGCCGGCGGCGCCGGAGCGGCCGGTGGTGCGGCTGGTGCTGTCGGCCCGCACCCGCCGCGAGCTCGACGCGGCCAGCGCCCGCCTGGCCGACGCGCTTCCCGACCATCCCCTGGCGGACGTCGCGCACACGCTGCGGATCGGCCGGCGGCACTTCGCCGAGCGGCGGGTGGTGACCGCGTCCACTGTGGACGAGGCGGTCGCCGCGCTGCGGCTGCCCCGGCCGCCGGCGGCGCGGACGGCGCGGGCCGGCGAACGGCGGCTGCTGGTGGTGGCCGATCCGCTCCCCGACGACCTGCGGCACCGGATCGGGGCGGCGGTGGACGGCCCGGTCGAGGTCGTCGCCACCGGGCCCGATCCGGTGCCGGGCGACCGGTTCGTGCTGTCCATCGTGGACGGTCGGGCGGGTTTCCCGGACCAGGCGCCGGTGCGGCCGGGACGGGTCGCCGACCGGCACCCGCTGCCGCCCGACCCGGATCCGGACGCCCTCGACGCGGCGCTGACCGCCGCGTGGCTGGCCGGCGTGCCGGTGCGATGGGCGGCGCTCGACGGCGGCGCGGGCCGCCGCCGGACCCTGCCGACGTACCCGTTCACCCGGCGCCACTACTGGGCGCTCGACCCGGTGTCCACTGCGGACACGGGGGCCGCGCCGACGGCCGCCGACGGCCCGCTGGAGGAGGAGATCGCCGGCGTCTGGCGGGACCTGTTCGGCGTCGCGACCGTCGGGCCCGACGACGAGTTCGGTGCGCTCGGTGGCACGTCACTGCTCGCCGTGCGGATGGCGCTGGACGTGCAGCGGCGCACCGGCGTCCTGGTGAACGTGCACCGGGCCGGCGGCGGGCGGGCCACCGTACGCCGCGTCGCCGAGGTGGTGCGGTCCGTCGGCGGCGCCGACCCCGATGCCGACCTGGACGCCGACCTGGACCTCCCGCTCGGTCCGGTCGCGCCGCCCGCCGACCCGGTTCCGGACGACGTGCTGCTGACCGGCGCCACCGGCTTCCTCGGCGCGTTCCTGCTGCGCGACCTGCTCACCGTCCACACCGGACGGATCCACTGCCTGGTCCGCGCCGCGGACCCCGACGCCGCGCGAAACCGGCTGCGGGCGGCCGCCCGGGCCTACCTGCTCCCGGAGCCGGATCCCGAGCGGGTGGTCGCGGTCCCGGGCTCGCTGGCGGACCTCGGGTCGATGGATGTTCCCGTCGGGCACGTCGTGCACGCCGCCGCGCGGGTCGCGTTCACCGAGCCCTACCGGGTGCTGCGCGACGACGTGACGGCCACCGCCGCGCTGCTGCGGTGGATGCGGGCGACCGGCGTGCCGGACCTCAGCTACGTGTCGAGCATCGCGGCGATCGGACCTGCCGTCGGCACCACCGGCACCCTGCGGGAACTGCCCGACCAGCCGCTCGACCCGGCCGAGGGCGGTTACGGCGCCGCGAAGTGGGTGATCGAGCACCTGCTGCGGCGCGCGGGTGCCGACGGCATGCGGGTCCGGGTGTTCCGGCCCGGGCTGGTCCTCGGCGACCGCACCACCGGCGCCTGCAACCCGCGCGACCTCGTCTGGCGGATCCTGGCCGGCGGCGTCGCGGTCGGCGCGCGTCCCCTCGACGACCGCGCGGTGGCGTCGGCCCCGGTCGACGTCGTGTCGGCCGCGATCGCCCACCTGGGCCGCGAACCCGGCTCGGTGGGCCGGGTCTACCACCTCGTCGACGAGCGGTTGGCCACCCCGACGGCGTTGTTCGACCGGCTCGCCGGTGCCGGCGTCGGGACCAGGCCCCTGCCGCTGCCCGAGTGGCAGCGGCTCGTCGCCGACCGGGCACTGTCCACACAGGACGACACGCTGGCCGGCGTCGCCCTGTACGAGCTGGACCGCCGGCAGTACGACGCGGTCGACAGCGCCAACTGGCGGGAGTGGCTCGCCGCCACCGGCCGTTCCGCACACGTCGACGGCGCGGCGCTGCGGCGCAGCCTCGCCTACCTCGCGACGCGACCCGGCTACCGGTTCCTGGAGGGGTTATGAACTTGGGTCTTGCGGTGCTCGGCGGCGGCACGATGGGGATCGGGCTGGCCGCGCTGGCGACCGGTTCGGGTCTCCCCGTCCTGCTGGTGGAGACCGACGACAGTCGCCGCGACGCCGCCGCGGCCGCGGTGCGGGCACAGGTGCGCACGGCCCGGATGCTCGGCGCGCTGCCCCGTGACGGCACCACCGGCGTGCTCACCGTCGCCGCCGATCCGGCCGGGGTCGCCGCGGCGGCGGCCGTGGTGGAGTCCGTCACCGAGAACCCGGCGCTCAAGGCCGACCTGCTGGCCACCGTCTCGGCGCTCGTCGCGCCCGACACGCTGATCACGACGAACACGTCGGCGATCCCGGTCGGCGAACTCGCCGCCGCCGTCAGGCAACCGGCATGGCTCGTCGGTACGCACTTCATGAACCCGCCGTACCTCATCCGGGGCGTGGAGGTCGTGCGCGGGCCGGACACCGGCGACGCGGCGATGGCCGCGGTGGTGGACCTGCTCGCCGCGCTCGGTCGCGAGCCGGTGGTGGTCGGCGACGGTCCCGGTTTCGTCTCCAACCGCATCCTCATGCGGATGATCAACGACGCGGCCCGCCTCACCGAGGAGGGCCGGGCGACCCCGGAGGCCGTCGACGCGGTGTTCACCGGGTGCCTCGGCCACCGCATGGGTCCGCTCGCCACCGCCGACCTCATCGGGCTCGACAACGTGGTCGACACGCTCCACGTCCTCCTGGAGCGGACCCGGGACGAGGCGTACCGGCCCTGCGCGACGCTGACCGGCGCGGTCGCCGCGGGCCGGCTCGGCCGCAAGACCGGACACGGCATCCACGACTACGGAGGGACCACGCCATGACGTCCGATGTGGACACTGTCAGTTCGGAGCTGCTCGACTTCCTGCGCGCCCGCACGAAGCGACCGTTCACCGAGACCGACGACCTGTTCGCGGCCGGCGGCCTCACGTCGCTGTTCGCGATGGAACTGGTGACGTTCGTGGAGCAGCGCTTCGGCGTCGTCGTCGACGGCCCGGACCTGACCCTCGACAACTTCCGCACGGTGCGCGCGATGACCGACCTCGTGCACCGGTTGCGGGGTGCGCCGTGAGCGTCCGGGCCGCGGTGGACCGACTGCTGAAGGAACCGGCCGACGCCTGGGACGCCGCCGGCCGGATACCGGTCGACGTGCTGCGCGACCTCGGCCGGGCCGGCGTCCTGTGCGCCCAGGTGCCGGCCGAACACGGCGGCCCGGGTCTGTCCAGTGTGGACAACGGCGACCTCACCGCGGCCGTCGGCGTCCACTGTGGATCGGTGCGCAGCGTGATGACCGCGCAGGGCATGGCCGCCTGGACCGTCGCCCGGCACACCGACGAGCGGACGCGCGCCGCGGTGCTGCCGCGGCTCGTCGACGGCACGCTCGTCGGGGTCGGGTTCAGCGAGCCCGCCGCGGGCAGCGACCTGTCGACGATCGCCACCACCGTGCGGCGCGACGGCGACGAGATCGTGGTCGACGGCGGCAAGGTGTGGGTGACCGGCGCGCTGTACGCCGATCTGTTGCTGGTGTTCGGAACCGACGGTCCGCGGGGGGCTGCCGTTCTCGTGCCCACCTCGGCCGCCGGCGTCACCGTGACGGCGGCTCCGCCGCCGCTGGGCTGCCGGGCCGCCGGCCACGCGCACGTCACGTTCGACGCCGTGCGGGTGCCCGCCGACCTCCTCGTCGCCGGCGCCGCGCCGCTGGCCTGGCTGGTGACCTCCGCGCTCACCTACGGGCGGCTGTCGGTGGCCTGGGGCTGCGTCGGCATCCTGCGCGCCTGCCGCGAGGCGGCCGTGCGGCACGCCCGCGACCGCGAGCAGTTCGGCCGCCCGATCGCCGGGCATCAGTTGGTGGCCCGGCACCTGGCGAACCTGTGGACCGGCGAGCAGACCGCGCTGCGTGCCTGCGAGCACGCCAGCCGCGGGTGGGACGACGGGTCGACCGGCGTGTTCGCCGACGCCGTGCTGGCCAAGTACGTGGCCGCGGACGCGGCCGCCCGGGGTGCCGCGGCGGCGGTGCAGGTGCTCGCGTCGGCCGGTGTCCCGGACACGACGGTGGTGGCCCGCGCGTACCGCGACGCCAAACTGATGGAGATCATCGAGGGGAGCACGGAGATCTGCCAGACCATGCTCGCCGAGCACGCCCTGGCGGTGACGGAATGAGCATCGGGCTCGGGTCCGTCCACTGTGTACTGCCGGAGCGGCGGGTCGCCGTCGCCGAGCTGTCCGACCTGTCCACTCTGGACAGTGAGGCGGCCGACTTCGCGCGCGGCTGCGGCATCGACACCGTCACCGTGTTCGACCACGGGAGCACGACCGACCTCGCCGCGCGGGCCTGCCGCGAGCTGCTCGCGAAGGAGCCCGCCGAACCCGACGTGCTGCTGCTGGTCGGCGCCCGCGCGCCCGACGTCCTGCTCGGCTCCGACGCCGGCCGGGTGCAGCACGAGGGCGGGGTCCGGGCCGGGCTCACGTTCACCGTCGACGGCCTCGGCTGCGCCGGGTCCAGCGTCGGGTGGGGGCTGGCGCGCGACCTCCTCGTCGCCGACCCGGGCCGCAACACCGTGCTGCTGGCCCACGCGAGCCGGCCGATCGCCGTCGATCGGGTGCGCTTCCCGGTGACCGTCATCGGCGACGGCGCGTTCGCGATGACGCTCGTCCGCGACGGCCGCCCGGTGCTGCGGGCGCACCGCGCCGAGACCGACGGCCGGTTCCACGACCTGTTCACCGTGGACTACCGCGAGACGCCCTGGTACGAGTGGCGCGAGGAGTGCGCGTCACCCGACCGGTACCGGTTCGAACTCGCGCTGCACAGCCGCCAACGCCTGCGGCGCCTCGTCGACGGCGTGCTGGCCGACGCCGGCGCCACGGCGGCCGACGTGCGGGCGACCGCCATGCAGAACGTCACCGCCGCGGCGTTCGAGTTCTACGAGACGCTGCTGGGCCTGCCGATCCACCCGGTGTGCAAGCGGAACCTGGCCACCTGCGGCCACCTCGGCGCGATGGACGTCGTCCTCAACCTCGACGGCATCCTCGCCGACGGCGCGCTCGCACCGGGCGACCTCGTGCTCGTCATCAACAACAGCCCGGTCGCGGCGTGGACGGCGACCCTGTGGGAGGTGTGATGGACAAGCTCGTCAAGTGCCTCGTCTGGGACCTCGACAACACGCTGTGGCGCGGCACGCTGCTGGAGGGCGACGACGTGCGGCTCGCGCCGGGCGTCGTCGCGACGCTCAGAGCGCTGGATGAGCGGGGGATCCTGCACTCGGTCGTCAGCCGCAACGACCACGACGCCGCCTGGAACACGCTGGAGGCGCTGGGCGTCGCCGACTACTTCCTCCGTCCGCGCATCGGCTGGGGCCGCAAGCCCGACGCGCTCCGTGAGGTCGCCGAGGGGTTGAACTTCGCGCTCGACACCGTCGCGTTCGTCGACGACCAGCCGACCGAACTCGCCGAGATGGCGTTCCGGCACCCGGCGGTCCGCTGCTACCCGGCCGACGCGGTGCCGACCCTGCCGGCGCTGCCGGAGTTCAGCCCGCCCGTGGTGACCGTCGACGCCCGCAACCGCCGCCACATGTACCGGGCCGGCGCGGTCCGCGAGGCGAGCCGCGCCGCCTACGAGGGGCCGGCCGACGACTTCCTCCGCACCCTCGATCTGCGCCTCACGATCCGCCCGGCCACAGCCCCCGACCTCGACCGGCTCGCCGAACTGACCGAGCGCACCAGCCAGATGAACGCCACCGGTGTCCACTATGGACCCGACGAACTCCGGGCCCGGCTCGCCGATCCGGGCCGGTCGGTGCTCGTCGCGACGCTCGACGACCGGTTCGGCCCGCACGGCGCGATCGGCGTGGTGCTGCTGGAGCACCATCCGGCCTGCTGGCACCTGCGCCTGCTCGCCACGTCGTGCCGGGTGGTGTCGTTCGGCACCGGAACGGTGCTGCTGCGGTGGATCCTCAACGCGGCCGCCGACGCGGGCGTGCACGTGGTCGCGGACTTCCGCGCCACCGGCCGCAACCGCATCATGGAGGTCGCGTACCGGTTCGCGGGCTTCACCGACAGCGCCTGCGGTTGCCTCGAGGGGGAACCCGCCGACGGCATCACCCGGCTGCACCTGGAACCGGCGCCGCAGCCGCTACCCGACACCACCCATGTCGACGGCGACCTCGGCGACCGGCCCTGTTGACCACGGAGATGTCAGCGACGACGCCGGGTTGCTCGCGGGGTGCCGCGATGACGACCGACGCCGCCGTCGCCTACGCGCAGTCCCGGGACGACAGCTGATGTCACAGCCGCGACGGTCACGTCGTGAGTAGTGGCATGGAACAGGTGAGTACGGCGGACGAGTTCGAGCGGCACCGGTCCTACCTGACCGGGGTGGCGTACCGGATGCTCGGCACCGTCGCCGATGCCGAGGACGCGGTGCAGGAGACCTACCTGCGGTTCGCGCGGGCGAACGTCGACACGCGGCGGGACGCGCGCGGATGGTTGACCACCACCGTCGCCCGGATCTGTCTCGACGAGCTGGGTTCGGCACGGGCCCGGCGCGAGCGCTACGTGGGCCCGTGGTTGCCCGAGCCGGTGGTGGGGACCGACCTGGGGCCGGAGGACCGGGTGACCCTGGACGAGTCGGTCAGCATGGCCATGCTCGTTCTCCTCGAGTCGTTGAGCCCCGCGGAGCGCACCGCCTTCGTGCTCCGCGAGGTGCTCGGGCTGCCGTACGGCGAGGTGTCGGCGATCGTCGGCCGCACGGAAGCGGCGTGCCGGCAGCTCGTCGCGCGGGCCCGGGCACACGTCCGCGAGCGCGCCCCGCGCTTCAGCCCCGACCACGCCCAGCACGCCGGCGCCGTCGACGCGTTCCTCGCCGCGTGCTCGCACGGAGACGTGGCGGAACTGGTGCGGGTGCTCGACCCCGAGGTCGTCCTGCGCTCCGACGGCGGCGGACGGGTCGCCGGGGTGGCCCGCCGCCCGGTCGTCGGCGCGCGGAACGTCGCGCGGCTCCTGCTCGCCCTCGCGGGCCGGCACGACGGAACCATGCGCCGCCGGCCGGTGAACGGCGCCGCCGGCCTGGTGTTCGAGTCGGCCGGCACGATCGTGGGCGTCATGGGCTTCGCCGTCGCGGGCGACCGGGTCACCGAGATCGACTTCGTGGTCAACCCCGACAAGCTGGGCCGGGTGAGCGACCGGTGACGGCCTACACGCGCGCGGGCACCGGCGCGCCGCTGGTGCTGCTGCACGGCATCGGCGGCGACCGCCATGCCTGGGACCCGGTGATCGGGCCGCTCGCCGAGCGGTTCGACGTCATCGCGGTCGACCTGCCGGGCCACGGGGAGTCCGATCCGCTGCCCGCGCATGTCGAGCCGTCGCCGGAAGCCCTGGCGTCGGCGGTGGCGGGCCTGCTCGACGACCTGAACGTCACCACCCCGCACCTCGCCGGCAACTCGCTCGGCGGCTGGGTCGCGCTCGAACTCGCCGCGATCCGGCCGGTCGCGTCGCTGGCCCTGCTGTCACCCGCCGGGCTGTGGCGCGGACGGACACCGGTGTTCAACCGGGTGAGCCTGCGGACCATCCGGACGCTCGCCCGGTACGGCCGGCGCCCGTTGTGCCGGCTCGTGCGGTACCCGCCGGCCCGGCGGCTCGTCTTCGCGCAGACCCACGGCCGACCGGCCCGCTTCACCGCGGACTACGCGCGTCGGGCCGTGCTGGCGATGGGCACCTGCCCGGCCTTCGACGCCACCATGGCGGCGACCGTGCCGCGCCGCTACGTGGCCGGTCCCGCGATCGACGCGCCGGTGACGGTCGCCTTCGGCACCCGCGACCGCGTCCTGCTGCGACGCCGGTCCCGCCACGTCGACCAGCTGCCACCGGGTACGCGGGTCGAGACACTCCGCGGCTGCGGCCACGTCCCGATGGGCGACGATCCCCCGGCCGTCGCGACGTTCATCGTCAGGGCCGCGGAGCGCGCGGGCAGAAGTCGGGCGCGGTAAGCCGCTCGCTCTGGTAGGACAGTCGGGTGGCGATTTCCCCGAGCACCCGCGTACTGCTCACCGACCTCGACCCGCTGCCGCCCGGCGAGCGGTTCGGCGCGGCGATCCGGCACGGCCGCTCGCTGTCGGCGGCCGACCGCGACCGGCTGCTGGCCGACCTCGCCGGCCACGACACCTACACCCGCGAGCTGGCGGCGGCGGTCGCCGCGGGCACCGGTGCCGGCGACCACCTCGCCGCCGCGCTCGTCGACCCGAACCCGCGGGTGCGGGCGTGGGCGCTGCGGGCGGCGATCGCCGGGCCGGCCGCGGTCGCGCCGGAAACGCTGGCGGCGGCGGTCGACGACGGGCCGCTCGACCTGCGTCTCGGCCTCTACCGGGGGCTGCGCCGCCGGCCCGGCGCGGCCGACGAGCTGATCGGTCGGGTCAAAGAGCGTTGGGGGGACGGCGAAGCAGCGCGCCTGCTGCCGGCGTGCTCGGCCGGCACGGTCGGTGCGCTGCTGCCGGAGCTGGCATACGCCGTACCGAACTGGAACGCCCTCACGGCCCGGCATCCCGACGCGGTCCGGGAGTACGCCGCCGCCGAGCTCGCTGCCGCTACCGACGCCGCCCGTCCGGCCTGGTGGGCCCGGAACCCGTGGCTGGTGGTCGCGCTGGCCCGGAACGCGCCCGGCGCGCTGCTCGACCTGTGCGAGCGCTGGCTGGCCGGGCCGTTGCCGGACGGGTTCCTGCTGCACCTCAACCGGATCCTCGCCCACGACACCGGTCGCGCGGTGCGGCTCGTGCTCGCCGATCCGGCCCGGCCCCGGCAACTCGCCGTCGGGTGGCACAGCCGCCGCACCCTGGCCCGCCTCACCGCACTGTCCGATGTGGACCTCGGCGCGTTGCTGCGCGGCAACGGGCCCACGTCGATGTTCCTGGCGCGGGTGCTGCACCGGCTCCCGCCGGCCCGGCGCGAAGCGGTCTTCGATATCGCGAACGCCGACCGCGACCTCACCACCGCGCTGCTGTCCGACGAGCTGCTCGACGTCCTGCCGCACGCCCGGCGGCACGCCGAGACGCGGCGGATGCTCGCCCTGCCGGCGGTGCGCACGGAACCGGCGCGCACCAACCGGTTCAGCGCCTTCCTGCCCTACGACGAGGCCGTCGCCGCGCTGACCGCGGCGACCCGTGGCGCCGATCCCGACGAGCGGGCGGCGGCGTACGCCGGGCTGATCCGGGCGGCGGCCGCCACCGGCGACACCGCGGCCGTCACCGATCTGTTCACCCACCTCGGTCGGGTCCGCAACGAGCAGGACCCGGTGCGGTCGGTGGTGCTGCACGGGCTCGCCGAGCGGGTGCGTCCCGAGCTGTACGACCCCGAGGATCCGCGCGTGCGCGACGCGCTCGACCAGCTCGTCCGCGACGCGTTGGACGCACGGGACCGGTCGTACGCCACGCAGTCCGCCGTCCACACGCTCATTTTCCGGGTGCTGACGGCGACCGCGGCGACCACCGCGCGCCCGACGGCGCCGCCGCTGCTCGCCTGGGCGCTGGACTCCGTCGAGCGGCTCACCCTGTGGAACTACGCGGCGGCGGGCGGCGGCGGCTGGGCGGCCCTGCGCCGCGGCCAGGAACACGAGGTGTTCGCGCGGATCCGGCCGTGGCTCGTGGCCGCCGTCGACCGCGGGCAGCCCGCGGCCGCGCTGTCGGTCGCGCGGGCGCTGGGCCGGCGGGCCTGGGCCGTCACCGGGTTGCAGGAACTGGTGAAGGCGGCGACGAGGTCCAAGCAGGACGGGATCGTCACCCAGGCGGTGCACCTGTGGCTCGAACCGCCGACGACGCGGGTGGAGCGCGCGGCCGAACTGGTGCGGCGCGACGAGTCGCTCGTCACCCTCACCCCGGTGCTCGACGTGCTGGCCCGCCGCCGGCCCGACCTGGTCGACTCGCTGATCCTCGCCGGTCGCCCGCTGAAGGGCCGGTTCGGCACCCGGAAGGCGCGCTGGATCCCGGCCCTCGACGCGCGCACCGTCGCCGCCTGGACGCCGGGCCGGATCGCGCGGTACGCGGAACTGCTGCGCAAGGGCATCGGGGACAAGGGGTTGGAGGTGTGGTCGCGGGCGGCCCTCACCCGCGTGCTCGCGGCGGTGCCCGCCCCGGCCGGCGGGCCGACGGCGGTGGCCGGCCTGCTCGTCGCCCGCCACGTGCCGGTCGTCGAGGCGGCGCTCACCGGGCTCGGGCACAGCGACGTCCCGGCCGAGGCGCTGCCCGTGCTGCTCGACCACGCCGGTGGCGACCGGGCCCGGGTGGCCATCTTCGCCGCCGGGCGGTGCGTGCGCGGCATCCGGCCCGGCGACCTGACTGCCGTGCTCGCGGCGGCGCTCGACGCGCCGAAGATCACCGTGCGCAAGGAGGCCGCGCGGATGCTGGCCGCCACCCGGCCACCCGGGGCCGTCGACGCGCTGCTCGCGGCCTGGCACCGCACCGGCCAGCACCGCGACGTGCGGATCGCGCTGGCCGCCGCGCTGCGGAACTGGCCCGCCGACAACCGGATCTGGGCGACGTTCGACGGCGTCGCCGCCACCGGCGACCGCTACCTCGCCGGGAGCCTCGCCGACGTCGAGCCGGACTCGATGCCGGTCGCCTACCGCTCCCGCTACGCGGCGGTCGTGCGCGGGCTGGTCCACCATCCGGAGACGCCGGTCGTGCGGCACGCCTACATCGCGCTGCCCGCGTGGCTTCCGTGGGAGCCCGGCTGTGCCGACGACCTCGCCGCCGCCGTCACCGACCTTGTGCCCGCGACGCCGTGGGCCGACGCCATGGCGGCACTCACCCTGCCCGCCGTGTGGGGGTCGGTGCCGGCGGTGCTGCCCGGTGTCACCCGGGCGCTCGTCGCATCGTCCACTGAGGACAGTGACGCCGAGCCGACCCGCGACCGGCCCGCCCGGCAGCGGCTGCGCCACCTCGTCGACGGCCTGGTGGGCAACGCCGCCTCCTGCCGCCGCCACCCGGAACCGGTGCGGCGGACGGTCGACGTGCTGCGGGCCGACCCGTCGTTCGTGCCGGAGGCGGCGCGGCTGGCGGCCGTCCTGCCGTGGCCCGGCCCCGGGCTCGGCGCGGAACTGGCCGCGCTCGCGGACCTGCTCGACGGGCTGCCGGCCACCGCGGCGGCCGTCGCCGCGGGCATCCCGTTCGCCACCTTCGCCGGGCTCGATCCGGGGAGCGTCGACGAGGCCGCCGCGACGCTCGCGCGCCGGCCCGACGTGGCGGCCGGCCTGCTCGCCGTGGCGCTGGTCGCCGCGCTGGGCGCCGAGGCCGGCTGGCCGGCGCCGTGGCGGGAGCACCTGCGGGCGTTGCGGCGGCACGCCGAGGCGGAGGTCCGCCACGCCGCGCTGCGGCCGGTGACGGCCCCGGAGTGACGGCACCCGTCCCGGGTCACCAGTCCAGCGGTTGCCCGTCGAGCCGGGTCCCGTACCACGAGCGGATCGCCGCGAACGCCTCCGCCGGCAACGGTTCCTCGACGGCCCGCAGGCTCGACTCCAGCTGCGCGACGGACTTGCTGCCCGGGATGACCGTCGACACCGCGTCGTATGCCAGCAGGAACCGCAACGCGCCCTCGACCACGCCGACCCCGGCCGGCAGCAGTGCCCGGAACTCGTCGACGAGCCCGGCCCGCAGCGCGACGTCCGCACGCGTCCAGCGCGACCGGACATCGGTGAACTCGCTGTCGGCGGTGTACCGGCCGGACAGCCAGCCGGACTCCAGCGGCACCTTGATGATGGTGCCGACGCCCTTGTCGCGGGCCCGACCCATCGCGGCCCACGGCTCCTGGTACAGCGCCGACAGCCGCACCTCCAGCGCCGTCGAGTCGCTGGTGGTCAGCACCAGGTCGATGTCGGCGCCCCAGTCGACCGACGAGCCGTAGGACCGGATGGTGCCCTTGTCGACGAGCCGCTGCATCACCTCGTAGTGGTCGCTCTTCGACCCGTCGAGGATCTCGGCCGGCGGGTTGTGCAGCACCACGACGTCGACGTGGTCGACGTTCATCCGGCGGGCGCTGCGCTCCACGGACGCCTCGATGGCGTCGGCCGACCAGTCGGTTCCGCCCTCCGGCGTGTACCCGAACTTGGTGCAGATGACCACGTCCGCGCCCTTGCGGTCGGCCAGCGCCCGGCCGATGTTCACCTCGCTGGCGCCGTCGGCGTAGCCGGGCGCGGTGTCGATGAAGGTGACGCCCGCGTCGAGCGCCGCGTGGACGATGCGCACCGCCTCGGTCTCGTCGGGACCGTCGGGCCAGTTCTCCGACCGGCCGAGCTGCCACGCTCCGAGCCCGATGACGCTGACGTCGATTCCGGTCGACCCGAACGGCCTTGTCTCCACGCTGCTCCCCCTCGTACGCCGGTGGAGATCATCTTACCGCGGTAGGCTCGGGCGGTGACGGCATCGATCCCGGTCGAACCGCTTCCGTTGCGCCGTGACCCGGCTTTCCGGCGTTACTGGCTGGCCCGGCTGACGTCGCTCTGCGGGAGTTCGGTCACCGTCGTCGCGATGCCGGTCCTCGTGTACCAGCTCACCGGATCGGCGCTCTGGACGGCGCTGGTCACCGTCGCCGAGGCCGCGCCGTACCTGTGCGTCGGGCTGGTCGTCGGGGCGATCGCCGACCGGAGCGACCGGCGCCGCACGATGATCGTCGCCGACCTGGTGAACGCCGCGCTGCTCGCCAGCATCCCGCTCGCCTACGCGCTCGACGTCCTCACCGCGCCGCACGTCCTGCTCGTCGCGCTGGCGGCGCAGACGATGTTCGTCTTCTTCGACGCCAGCAGCGTCGGCGCGCTGCCGGCGATCGTCGGCCGCGACCGCATCGCCGGCGCGCAGGCGGCGTTGTTCGCGGCGTCCAACCTCGCCGACCTGGCGCTGCCGATGCTCGCGGGCGTGGCGCTCGTGGTGCTTCCGGCGGCCGGCCTGATCGCGGTCGACGCGGTGTCGTTCGTGGTGTCGGCGCTGTTGATCCGCGCGATCGCGCGGCCGTTCTCCACCGGCGGGCGGACCGGTGACCGTCGATTGTGGACGGACGTGCGCGCGGGCCTGCGGTTCGTCTGGGGCCACACCGGCGTGCGGGTGCTCACGTTCGCCGGCCTGGTGCAGTGTCTCGCCGGCGGGGCGATGGTCGGCCAGCTCGTGCCGTGGGCCGACCGCACCCTCGGCGTCGACCCCGACGACGGGCGGATCGGCATACTGTTCGTCGCCTGGGGCGCCGGCGGCGTGGTCGGCAGCGTCCTGTTCCCGCGCGTGAACGCCCGCCTCGGCCCGGCCCGCACGACGCTGGTGTTCCTGCCGCTGTCGGCCGCCGGCGGGGTGGCGGTGGCGCTGTCGACGCACTGGCTCGTCGCGGCGGCGGTGATCGGCGCCTGGATCACCGCCTACATGATCGTGGCGATCGCGCAGATCACCATGCGGCAGCAGGTGAGCCCGGACCATCTGCAGGGCCGGGTGCACACGGTGGCGCGGGTGTTCTCGTGGGGGATCGGCTGGCCGGTCGGCGCCCTCGTCGGCGGCGCGCTCGCCGAGGCCGTCGACCCGCGGGCGGCGGCGGTGTTCGCCGCGGCCGTGCTGGTGTTCGGCGCCGTGGTGGTGTGGCTGTCACCGCTGAAGCACGCCGACCGGGCCGAGGTCGCCGTCGACGTGGGTGGTGTCGGGTAGCGGCTGCGCCGCCGGTGCCTCGGTGCCCGGTCAGTGGTGGCCGGCGGCGAGGCGGATGCCGAACGCGGCGATCACCGTCCCCGTCACGCGGTCGAGGATCCGGCGGGCGAGCGGCCGTTGCAGCGTCGCCCGGAGGCGGTTCGCCAGCACGATCAGGATCGCCGACCACGCCGTCCCGAGCAGGACGTGGATGCCCGCGAGCAGCACACCGTACGCGAGCGGCGCGGCGCCGGCCGGGATGAACTGGGGGAGGAGCGCGACGTAGAACGCGCCCATCTTGGGGTTCAGGAGATTGGTCAGCAGGCCGCGCCGGAGGCCCGACCCGAAGCCGTCGGCGTTGGCGTCGGTGGTCGGGGACGGCGCGGCCCGGCGGCGGCTGGCCAGGATCATGGTGACGCCCATCCAGACGAGGTACGCGGCACCCGCCCACCGCAGCACCTCGTACGCGACGTGGGACGCCGTGAACAGCGCCGTGACACCGGCCGACGTGAGCACGCCCCACGCGAGCGTGCCGCCCTGGATGCCGGCCACCACGCCCCACGCCCGCCGGGGCGCGCCGACCGCCGCGGTGCGCAGGATCAGCGCGGTGTCCATCCCGGGCGTGATCGTCAGCAGGCCGATGACGGCGAGGAACGGCAGGAGGGTCGTCACGGGGTCAAGATACGTCAGTCGGCGTCGGGGTCGGGCTGGGCGACGAGGACCTTGATGCCGGTCTGCTCCAGGGCGCGGATCTCGGCCGGGTCGGCGCTGCCGTCGGTGACCACGGCGGTGATCGCGCCGGTGGACGCGACCCGGCCGACCGCGGTGCGCCCGAGGCTCGCCGGATCGGCGAGGACGTAGCACTCGCGGGCGTGCTCGATCATCACCTGCTGCAGGGCGATGTCGTCGAGGAGGCGCTGGGTGAGCCCGGCGCGGTGGTGGATGCCGGCGGCGGACAGGAAGACCTTGTCGGCGTAGTACTGGCGGAAGAACTGTTCGGCGACGGGGCCGGCGCAGGCCAGGTCGGCGGTGCGCACCTGGCCACCGGCGATCAGCACGTCGACGCCCGCGCGGCCGGCGAGTTCGGCGGCGACCGGCAGGCTCGCGCACAGCACGCGACCGGCGAACGACGCCGTCATCGCGACCGCGACCTGCTGGATCAGCCGGTCGCCGTGCAGGGTGACGGTGTCGTCGGGCTCGACGAGCGTCGCGGCCAGCGCCGCGATCCGCCGGTGGACGGGCGAGCCGCCGTCGGCCGGCACGTCGGTGCGCACCGTCGCCAGCTCGGGCTCGGTGACGACCGCACCGCCGTAGACGCGGCGCAGCAGCCCCCGTTCCTCGAGCACCTGGAGGTCGCGCCGCACGGTCTCACCGGAGACGCCGAACCGGCGGGCCAGGTCGTCGACCCGCACGCGGGTGTCGCGGCGCACCTGGGCGGCGACGAGCAGCCGCCGCTCCTCGGGCAGGGCCGCGTCCAGCGCCTCGTCCGTCATGGGCCCTCCCTCCCTCCGGCGGTGATCGCCGGTCCACCTTATGTCGTCAGGCCACGTCACCGCCTGTGGTATGTTGCGCAAAGCATGTGGGATGTTGACCGATTTTCACGTCTGATGGTAAACACGCCACACGTCGGCGGAGATCGATCGGCCCGATGCCGACCAGTCGAGGGCCGACCCAGTGTGAGAAACGGTGGATGCCCATGCCGATAATCCGTCGCCCGTTGTCCGCGATGGCGCGCGCCGTCGTGGCCGGCCTGCTGCTCGTCCCGTCCGTGACCGGTCCGGCCCTCGCGGCCGAGACCGGCGCCGCCGGGCCCAAGACCATGACCGTCGGAACCATCAGTGCCGTCGACTCGCTCAACCCGTTCCTCGCGATCCGGGCGCTGCCGACCGGCCTGTTCCGGCAGATGTACGACTTCCTGACCAACTACGACCCGAAGGACGGCCACGTCGTCCCGGCGCTCGCCGAGTCGTGGTCGACCTCCGGCGACAAGCTCACCTGGACGTACAAGATCCGGTCGGGCGCCACGTGGTCGGACGGCAAGCCGGTGACGGCCAAGGACGCCGCGTGGACGTTCAACCTCATCAAGAGCAACCGGGAAGCGGCCAAGGCCAACGGCAACTTCGTCAAGAACTTCAAGACGGTCACCGCGCCCGACGACCGCACGCTCGTCGTCGAGTTGAGCCAGCCGCAGTCGACGATGCTGGCGCTCGACGTGCCGATCGTCCCCGAGCACGTGTGGACGGGCAAGGTCGCCGAGATCGGGAAGTTCAACAACGACACGCAGTTCCCGATCGTCGGCAACGGGCCGTTCCAGCTCACCGACTACAAGAAGAGCGAGTACATCGAGCTGACCGCCAACAAGAACTACTGGCGCGGCGCACCCAAGTTCGACAAGATCGTCTACCGCTACTTCAAGGACATCGACGCCGAGGTCGAGGCGCTCAAGAAGGGCGAGATCGACTTCGTCTCCGACATGACGCCGGCGCAGTACGAGTCGTTGCAGGGCAACGGTGACCTCACGCTCAACAAGGGCCAGGGCAAGCGCTTCTACGCGCTGGCGATCAACCCCGGCCCCACCACCACCGGCGGCCAGGCGTTCGGCGACGCCAACCCGGCGCTCAAGGACCAGAAGGTGCGGCACGCGCTCGCCCGGGCCATCGACACGAACGCGTTGGTGCAGAAGACGCTCGGCGGCTACGGCACGCCCGGCGGCGGCTACCTGCCGCCGATCTGGACCACCAACCACTGGGACCCCGACGGCACGACGAAGCTGACGTTCGACCTCGCCGCGGCGAACAAGCTGCTGGACGAGGCCGGCTACGCCAAGGGCGCCAACGGGATGCGCAACACCCCCGACGGCAAGCCGTTCTCGTTGCGGGTGCTCGGCGTCACCAGCCGGGTGGCGGACACGCAGAACTCCACGTTCATGAAGGAGTGGTACAAGCAGATCGGCGTCGACCTCGTTCCGTCCATTGTGGAGTCGGGGACCCAGAGCGCGACCCTGCAGGCCGGCAACTACGACCTCGCGTTCACGAGCTGGCAGACCAACCCCGACCCGGACTACGTGCTGGCGCTGCACACCTGCGGCGCCCGGCCGGCCACCGCGGGCGCGGCGTTCCCCGGCGACAACTTCGTGTGCGTGGCGGCCTACGACGAGCTCTACAACAAGCAGCTCGCCGAGTACGACACCGCCGCCCGCACCGCACTGATCAAGCAGGCGCAGCAGCAGTTGTACACCGACGCCTACATCAACGTCCTGTACTACCCGAACGTGCTGGAGGCGTTCCGCAAGGGCACCGTCACCTCGATGCAGAAGATGCCCGGTGACAACGGCACCTACGCGAACCAGGACGGGTACTGGGCCTTCTGGTCCGCGGTTCCGACGTCCGCGGCGTCGGGCGACGACGACGGCGGCAGTGCCACCGTGCCGATCCTGATCGCCGTCGCGGTGGTGCTCGTGGCCGCCGTGGTCGGGTTCGTCGTGGTGCGCCGGCGCCGGGGCACCGCCGACGAGCGCGAGTAGGGTCCGTGTCGGTCGAAACGGCGATCGAGGTCGCGCCGCCGGACGTTCCGGCGGCGCGGCCCGCGTCGAACCGGGCCTGGACGGGCTGGCTCCGGTACGTCCTGTCGAAGCTCGGCGGCGCCCTCGTGAGCCTGCTCGCGGTGGTGTTCAGCGGCTTCTTCCTGTTCCGCATCCTGCCCGGCGACCCGGTCCGGGCGCTCACCCGCGACCGCCCCGTCTCGCCCGAGCAGCTGGAGGACCTGCGCCGCCAGTACGGGCTGGACAAGCCGCTGGCCGCCCAGTTCGGCGACTACCTGCTCCGGGTGTTCCGGGGCGACCTGGGCGAGTCCTACCAGTACAACCGGCCGGTCACCGAACTGATCGGTGACGACCTGTGGGCGACCGTGCTCCTCGTCGGCACCGCGACGCTCGTGTCGGCGGCGATCGGCCTGCGGCTCGGCATCACCGGCGCGTGGCACCGCGGCGGGCTCGGCGACAAGCTCAACACCGGCATCGCGCTGACGCTCTGGTCGGTGCCGACGTTCTGGCTGGGCCTGATCCTCATCACGCTGGTGCCGTTCTTCCCGACCGGCGGCATGCACTCGGCCGGCGTCGACGGCTTCTTCCCCAGCATGTTCGACACGTTGCACCACCTCGTGCTGCCCTGCGTCACCCTGGTGGCCGTCATCTACGCCCAGTACGTGCTCATCATGCGGGCCGCGCTGCTGGACGAGATGGGCAGCGACTACCTGGTGACCGCGCGGGCCAAGGGGTTGCGGGACGCGGTGGTGCGCAGGCGGCACGCGGTGCCGAACGCGCTGCTGCCCACGGTCACCTTGATTTTCCTGAATCTCGGCGGCGTGGTCTCCGGCGCGATCCTGGTGGAGACGGTCTTCTCCTGGCCCGGCCTCGGTTCGCTGTTCTACGAGGCGCTCACCGTGCCCGACGCGCCGCTCCTGGAAGGGCTGTTCATCTTCTTCGCCGCGGCGGTGATCGCGATGAACCTCGTGGCGGACCTGTTGTATCCGATCCTCGATCCCAGGGTGCGGCCCCGATGACGACGATTGCGTGGCAACGCCGGCGGCGGTCGCTGGCCTCGTTCTGGCGCGAGTACCGGCGCGACAAGGCCGGGCTGATCGGGCTCGGGATCCTCGTCGTGATCGGTGGACTGGCGCTCACCGCACCGCTGTTCATCAGCGAGGCCGACCTGTCGGCGACGAACGCGCCGGCGAAACCGCGCCAGGCACCAAGCAGCGAGTACTGGCTGGGCGCCGACGGGTACGGACGGTCCATGGTGGACGTCACCATCTGGGGCGCCCGGATCTCGTTGGCCGTCGGGTTTCTCGCGACGTTCATGTCGGTCGCGGTCGGCGCGTTGCTCGGCATCCTGGCCGGGCACTACCGCGGCTGGGTCGAGGCGGTGGTGCTGCGCGTCACCGACTGGTTCCTCGTGCTGCCGACGCTGGTGCTCGCCACCGCGCTGGCGAGCGTCCTGAAGCCGGGCACGACCACCGTGATCGTCGCGATCGGGGTGACGTCGTGGCCCGGCACCGCGCGCCTGGTACGGGCGCAGACCCTCGCGGTCGAGGCGCGGCCGTACATCGAACGGGCGCGGGCGCTCGGCGGCGGGAACCGGCACGTGATGTCGCGGCACGTGCTACCGAATGTCATGCCGCTCGTGCTGGCGCAGACGACGCTGTCGGTCGCCGGCGCGATCCTGGCCGAGGCGACGCTGGCGTTCCTCGGCATGTCCGACCCGACGAAGGTGTCGTGGGGGACCACGCTGCAACTGGCCCGCCAGATCGGCGCGGTCAGCGCCGGCAACTGGTGGATCCTGCTACCGCCGGGGGTGGCGATCGCGGTGGTGTCGTTGGCGTTCACGTTGTGCGGACGGGCCATCGAGGGCGTCCTCAACCCGAAGTTGCGGGCCCGATGAGCCCGCTGTTGGACGTGCGCGGCCTCACCGTCACGTACAAGACGAGCGGCGGTGACATTCCCGCGGTGCGCGGGGTGGACCTGAGCGTGGCCCCCGGCGAGAAGGTCGGCATCGCCGGCGAGTCGGGCTGCGGCAAGTCCACGCTGGCGCTCGCGCTGCTGCGGTTGCTGCCGGCGAACGCCGCGCTGGGCGGCGAGATCCTGTTCGACGGCGACGACGTCCTGAAGATGTCGTTCGGGCAACTGCGGGCGGTGCGGTGGGCCGGCGCGTCGGTGGTGTTCCAGGGCGCGATGCACGCGCTCAACCCGGTGCGCCGCGTCGAGGAACAGATCGCGGAGCCGATCCTCGTGCACGGCGGCGACCGGCGCACGGCCCGCGTGAAGGCGGCGGAACTCCTCGACGACGTGGGCCTCGGCGCCGGGAAGGGCCGCGCGTACCCGCACGAACTCTCCGGCGGCCAGAAGCAACGCGTGATGATCGCGATGGCGTTGGCGTGCACGCCGAAGCTCATCGTCGCCGACGAGCCGACCACCGCGCTCGACGTGATGATCCAGGCGCAGATCCTGCGGCTGATCGGTGGACTCGTGGCCGACCGCGGCATCAGCCTGCTGATGATCAGCCACGACCTGTCGGTGCTCGCCGGCACCTGCGACCGGCTCGCGGTGATGTACGCGGGACGGGTGGTCGAGCAGGGCCCGGCGGGGGAGGTGTTCACCGACGGGAAGCACCCGTACAGCCGCGCGCTGGCGGCCGCGTTCCCGCGGATCGGCGACGACGACGCGCGTCGCAATCCCCAGGGCCTGCCGGGTGACCCGCCCGACCCGGCCGATCTGCCGACCGGCTGCGCGTTCCACCCGCGTTGCCCGGTGGCGGTGCCGATCTGCCCGGACGTGGACCCGCAGTTGTGGTCCGCGGCACCGGGGCGCGATGCTGCTTGCGTGCACGTGAAGGAGAACTGATGCTGCTCGCGGCGCGTGACCTGCACGTCGAGTTTCCCGGCCGGTGGGGCGGCGCGCCGGCGCGCGCGGTCGACGGGGTCGACCTCGACGTGCCGGAGGGCTCGATCGTCGCGCTGGTCGGCGAGTCGGGCTGCGGCAAGTCGACGCTCGTCCGCACGCTCCTCGGCCTGGAGCGGCCGTTGCGGGGTTCGGTGGAGTTCGACGGCGCGCCGGTGCGGTACGGCAGCCGCGCGTTGAAGGCGTACCGGCGGCAGGTGCAGCTGGTGCTGCAGGACCCGACGGGCGCGTTGAACCCGCGGCACACCGTCTACGAGGCGGTCGCGGAGGGGTTGCGCATCCACGGGAAAGCGGCTTTGAAGGGACGCGAGGAGAGCGCCGTCGTCGCCGGATCGCTGGCCCGGGCGGGCCTGCGGCCACCGGAGCGCTTCTTCCAGCGGTACCCGCACGAGCTCTCCGGCGGGCAGCGGCAGCGCGTGGTCATCGCCGGCGCGCTGGTGCTGGAGCCGCGGCTGCTCGTCGCCGACGAACCGGTGGCCTCGCTCGACGCGTCCGTACGGGGCGAGATCCTCAAGCTGCTGCTGCGGCTACGCGCCGACGAGGGGCTGTCGGCACTGGTGGTGACGCACGACCTCGGCCTGGCCTGGAACATCGCCGACCGGGTCGCGGTGATGTACCTCGGCCGCATCGTGGAGAGCGGACCGGTGGAGGAGATCCTGCGCGATCCGAAGCACCCGTACACGCGGGCGCTGCTGTCGGTTCTTCCGGAGTCCACAGTGGACGAACCGGTGGTGCTCGTCGACGAGCCGCCGGACCCGACGCGCATCCCGCGCGGCTGCCGGTTCCACCCGCGCTGCCCGGTGCTCCAGTCGGGCGCGGCGGCGGCCGCGGGCGTCGACGACAAGTGCCGCACCGTCGACCTCCCGCTGGTGCACCAGGCGGGCGTCGCCTGCCACTACGTCGCGGCGGTTGCCGGCGCCAGCGCCACCGAGAGGACCCAGGCGAACACCTCGGCCTCGTAGGCCAGCGACCCGACCCGGCTGCGGACCTTGTGGTCGCCGGCGCCGAGTTCCACCCGGAACAGGATGTGGTTGCCGTGGGTGTCGGCCGCCCGCAGGCCGGCGACCCAGCGCGCCGGCGCGTACACCAGCACCCGGGGATCGTGCAGGATCCCGGTGACCAGCAGCGGCGGGCGCGGCCGGTCGGTGATGTTCTCGTTGGGGACGTACGCGCGCATCCACTCGAACTGCTCCCGCCGCGCGGGCTCGCCCCACTCGTCGTACTCGTTCACGGTCAGCGGGACGCTCGGGTCGAGCATCTGGTTGAGCACGTCGACGGCGGGCGCCTCGGCGATCACCCCGGCCCACCGGTCGGGCCAGAACGTGTACGCGTTGCCGGCGAGCAGCCCGCCGGCCGACAGGCCCCGGCACACGACGCGGTCGGTCCACCCGTCGGCGACCAGCCGGTCCCGGACCGCGATCAGGTCGCTGAACGTGTGGTGCTTGTTGGCGAGCCGCCCGTCGAGCCACCACCGGCGGCCGTGCTCGCCGCCGCCGCGCACGTGCGCGATCGCGTAGACGAACCCGCGGTCGAGCAGGCTGGGCAGGGCGGCGGAGAATCCGGGCCGGGCGCACCGCTCGTACGCGCCGTACGCGTACAGCAGGCACGGGTTGCTCCCGTCGGGCGTCGTCCCGACGCGGTGCGCGATCGTCACCGGGACCCGCTCGCCGTCCTCGGTGTCCACAAAGGACATCGTGGTGGTGTAGCCGCCCGGGTCGTAGCCCGGCACCCGGGTCTCCCGCAGCAGGTCGCGCGCGCCGGTGCGCAGGTCGATCCGCCACCAGCGGCGCGGCACCACCAGCGACTCGCTCGACGCCACCACCGACGTCACGTCGTACGGGCCGGGCGGGTACAGCTCGATGAGCCCGGCCTCGTCCGGCGGGTGGTGGTCGCACACGGTTCCGTCCGGCGCGACCACCCGCAGGAAGCCGACGCCGCGCCGCTGGCACCGCAGCACCAGGTGGCCGGCGAACACGTCGAGTTCGCGCAGCCGGGTGTCGTCGGACCCTGCGATCAGCTCGACCCAGTTCTCCCGGCCGGGACCGGTCGCCGGCGCCCGCACCACGCGGTACTCCGCGGCGCCGTCGTTGGTGAGCAGCAGCAGTTCGTCGCTCTCCGGCCGATGCGCGGCGAAGTACTCGACGTTATGCCGGCGCGGCTCGATCAGCCGGGCGGGTGTCTCCGGCGCGGCGAGCGGCACCAGCCACTGCTCGCTCGTGTCGCGCGACCTCGTGGTGACGACGAGGTACGCGCCGGACCGGGTGGTGGCGACGTCGACGTGGAAGCGCTCGTCGTCCTCCTGGTACACCAGCGCGTCGGTGGCCGGATCGGTGCCCAGCACGTGCCGGTGGACGCGGTACGGCCGGTAGCTGGCGTCGTGGACGACGTAGAACAGCGTCGTCGAGTCGAGGCTCCAGCCGGATCCGTAGTAGGTGTGCGGGATCCGCTCGGGCAGGTCCGCGCCGGTGGCCGTGTCGCGGAACCGCAGTTCGTAGACCTCGTTGCCGGTGACGTCGACGGAGTAGGCGAGGTGGCTGCCGTCGGGGCTGGGGTCGCACACGCCGTACCGGAGATGCTTGCTGCCGGCGGCCACGGCGGTGCCGTCGAGCAGGACCTCGAAGTCGCTGTCCCGTTTTCTTCTGAGCAGCTGCGGATGCTCGGCGCCGACGGGCGTGTGCTCCGCGTACTCGTACTGCCCGCGGCGGTACCCGACCGGGTCCTCCTCGATCGGCAACCGGGCCGCGAACTCCGCGCCGAGCGCCGACCGCAGGTCGTGCCAGCCGGCACTGACCTCGTCGTAGTGCGCGCGTTCGGCGGCGAGGTGCGGTCGTAGCCGCGGATCGGCGCGGTTGCGCATCCAGCGGTACGGGTCGTCGGTGCGGACACCGTGAACCTCGCGGACGTACGGCTCGGTCGGGGCGGGGCGGACCGTCACGCGTGAGCCCTTCAGCAGGTTGACAGGAAGCGGTCGAGCACCCGGGTGCCGAACTCCAGTCCGTCGACCGGCACCCGTTCGTCGACCCCGTGGTACATGGCGTGGTACTCGAACCCGGGCGGCAACCGGAGCGGCGCGAAGCCGTACCCGACGATGCCGAGCCGGGAGAACTGTTTGGCGTCGGTGCCGCCGGCCATGCAGTAGGGCACCGCGTGCGCGCCAGGGTCGGCCTCCTCGAGTGCCGCCCGCATCGCGGCGAACGTCGGCGAGTCGATCGGCGCGGCCAGCGGCACCTCGCGGTGGATGTACTCCCAGCCGACGTCGGCGCCGGTCAGCTCGTCGATGGTCCGCTCGAACTCCGCCAGCGTCCCCGGCAGCACGCGGCCGTCGACGAGCGCGGTCGCCGTACCCGGCACGACGTTGACCTTTCCGCCCGCGGCGAGGCCCGTCGGGTTGGCGCTGTTGCGCACCGTGTGCATCACCAGGGGAGCGGCCGCGCCGAGGGCTTCCTCCAGACCGTCCACTGTGGAACCGTTCCAGGGGACGCCGAGCGCGTCGCTCAGTTGCGCGATGGCCGTCCGCACGACGGGCGTGAGGCGCAGCGGCCACCGGTGCGCGCCGATCCGCGTGATCGCGGCGGCGAGCTTGGTGACGGCGTTGTCGGCGTTGACGCGCGACCCGTGCCCGGCGCGCCCGGTCGCGGTGAGCCGCATCCACGCCGTTCCCCGCTCGCCCGCGCCGATCGGGTAGACCCGCACGTCCGGCGCGGCGTGGATCGTGTAGCCGCCCGACTCGCCGATCGCCTCCGTGCAGCCCTCGAAGAGGTGCGGGTGCTCCTTCACGAGCCAACCGGCGCCGTACTCGGCGGTGTCCTCCTCGTCGGCGGTGAACGCGAGTACGAGGTCGCGGCGCGGCGGCGCGGTGGCTTCCGTGACTGCCGCCAGCACCATCGCGACGGTGCCCTTCATGTCGATGGCGCCGCGCCCCCAGACCTCGCCGTCGTGGACGTCGCCGGAGAACGGCGGTCGTCGCCATTGGGCGGGATCGGCGGGGACCACGTCGAGGTGCCCGTGCACGAGCAGCGCGTCGCGCGTCGGGTCGCTGCCGGCGATCCGGGCGACGACGTTCGTGCGTCCCCTCGCCTTTTCCAGCAGGACCGGTTCGAAGCCGGCGGCCGCCAGGCGCTCCGCCACATACTCGGCGGCCGGGCGTTCGTTGCCGTCGCCGGCGCCGCGGTTGGTGGTGTCGAGGCGGATCAGGTCGGACGCGTAGCGGACGACGCCGGACCCCTCGTCCGGGTCAGCCATAACGGCAACGGTGGCAGATCATGTGAGAATCGGTCAAGACTCCATGTGTGAGTATGTGGAATTCTCGTAGCATCTGGCCTCCGGCTCCACCAGGTGGTTTTCTGTGATAGACACCGCTCGATCATGAACGGGGCTCGATCATGACGGGGGACGCGATGGCTGGGTCGGGATCCGCCTCACTGGTGCTGGGTATCTCCGCGGAGGCCAGTACAGTATCCGCCCTGCTCGCGGCGCCCGACGGCGAGATACTCGGAACCGGCCGGGCGGCCGGCGCCAATCCGTCCGCCTACCCGATGGACCTGATCACCGACCGCCTGGCGAGCGCCGTCACCGGCGCGCTCGACGGCACCGACCCCGCCCGCCTGGCCGGCGCCGTGCTGGGCATCGCCGGCTACAGCCGGTTGACCGGCCCCGACCCGCTGCGCAGCACGTGGGACCGGCTGGGCGTCCGCTGCCCGGTCCGGGTGGTGGCCAACCCCGTGGTGGCGTTCGCGTCCGGCACGAGCGCCCGGCGCGGGGCCGTGCTCATCGCCGGCACCGGCACGATCGCCGCCTGGATCGCCGACGGCGAGGTGAAGCACCGCATCGACGGCCACGGCTGGCTGGTCGGCGACGACGGTTCCGGCTTCTGGCTGGGCCGCCAGGCCGTCCGCGCCGTCCTGGCCGAACTCGACGGCCGCGGCGAGCCGACGTTGCTGCGCGCGGCGGTGCTGGGCACGGTGGCCGGCGACCGCGTCCCCCCGGACCGCGCCGACCAGCTGGCCACCCTGCGCGAGGCCGTGTACACCCAGCCGCCGATCGCGCTGCGCCGCTTCGCGGGCCTGGTCCCCGCGGCCGCGGAGGCCGGCGACCGGGTGGCGAAACGGATCGTCGACCGCTCGGTGCGGTTGCTCGTGGATACGTTCGCCGCCGCCGTGGACGACCTCCCGGCCACCCTGACCCGAGCCGCCTCGGGCGGCGACGCGCCCGGCTCGGGCGGCTTCGCCGGCCTGGGCGGCGGCGCGGTCGGCTCGGGCGGCTTCGCCGGTGGCGCGGCCGGCTTGGGCGGTGGTGCGGTCGGCTTGGGCGGTGGCGCGGTCGGCTTGGGCGGTGGCGCGGTCGGCTTGGGCGGTGGCGCGGTCGGCTTGGCCGGTGCGGGCGGCCAGGCCAGCGGCTCGGGCCTCGGCGGCTCGGGCGTTCCCGGCGACGTGCCGATCGTGCTGGCCGGGCAGTTGCTGGTGGCGCCCGGTCCGATCCAGCGGGAGGTCAGCCGGCGGATCGCCGCGCGGTACGGGCGGGTGCCGGTGGTCGCGGGCAACAGCGCGGGCGGGGCGGCGTGGATGGCGATCAGCGAGGTCGCGCCGGCGATGTCCGCCGCCGCCCACGCCCATCTGGGCGCCTGCCGCCCCTGACGCTCTCGCACTTCCGCGTCGGCAACCGGCTACCCGGTGATTTGCGCGCTTTGCCCCCGCCGGCACAGGCCCGATTCGTGGATCTTGGACTCCGTGCGGGCCTACAGCACCGCAAAGAGTCCAAGATCGCGGCGGCCGGGGCGGGGCACGGCGGGGCACGGCGGGGCACGGCGGGGCACGGCGGGGCACGGCGGGGCGCGGGGGCGGGGCGGGACGGGGCACACGGGGGCGGGACGGGGCACCGCGGAGCGCGACTGTGTGGAATGATGAGGATTCTTGTTGGAAACTGGGGAGGCGTCCCATGGCGCGGCGTCCGCGGAAGTTCATGATCCTGGGCCTTGCTCTGGCCACCGTCGGGGCGATCGGGGCGGCCGCGCCGCCACCGGCGGGAGCGCTGCCGAGCGCTGCCGGAATCGTCGACACGCTCGATCGGATCCTCGCCGATCCGCGGCTGGCCGGGGTGACCGTCGGGCTCGAGGTGCGGGACACCGCCGACGGGTCGGTCATTTACAGCCGCAACGCGGGCCAGCGGCTGGTGCCCGCCTCGAACAACAAGTTGCTGACGTCGGTGGCCGCGCTCGAGGTGCTCGGCACCGACCACCGGTTCCACACGCGGGTGCTCGGCACCGGCCGCCAGCGCGGGCCGGTGCTCGCCGGCGACCTGTACCTGAAGGGCGGCGGCGACCCGACGCTCCTCGCCGGCGACTACGACGCCCTGGCGAAGACGGTCGCCGACAGCGGCATCCGGCTGGTGACCGGGCGACTGATCGCCGACGATACCTGGTTCGACGCGAACCGCCTCGGCCACGACTGGGCCACCGACGACGAACCGCAGTCGTACGCCGCGTCGATCTCGGGGCTCACGGTGGCGCCCGACACCGACTACGACCCGGGCGCCGTGATCATCGAGGCGCGGCCGGGCGCGGTCGCCGGGCAACCGGCGGCGCTGTCGGTGGTTCCGGCGGTCGGTGACGTGACGCTCGTGAACCGGGCCACCACGGGACCCGCGGGATCGGCGAACACCCTCTCCTTCAACCGTGAGCACGGCACGAACACGTTCGTCGTGTCGGGGTCGACGCCGGTCGGCGCCGCCGTGTCGCGCGACTACATGGCCGTCTGGAACCCGACCTCCTATGCCGCGACCATCTTCCGCGAGGCGCTCAAGCGGCACGGCGTCCGCGTTCAAGGGTCCACGGGCTACGGCGCCACCCCGGCCGGCGCCACCGAGAGGGCCGCGCACGAGTCGATGACGCTCGGCGAACTGCTGGTGCCGTTCCTCAAGCTGTCCAACAACATGCACGCCGAGGTGCTGCTGAAGGAGATGGGCCGGGCCGCGGCCGGGCAGGGTTCGTGGGCCGCCGGGCTCGCGGCGGCGTCGGGCGCGCTGACCGCGCTGGGCGTCGACATGACGGTGCAACGGCAGGTGGACGGGTCGGGGCTCAGCCGGCAGGACCTGCTCACCAACCACCAGATCACCACGCTGCTGCTCGCCGCGCGCGCCGAGCCCTGGTACCAGACCTGGTACGACGCGCTGCCGATCGCGGGCGTCAGCGAGCGCATGGTCGGCGGGACGCTGCGGTCGCGCATGGTCGGCACGCCGGCCGCCGGCAACGTCCACGCCAAGACCGGCACATTGACGGGCGTGAGCGCGCTGTCGGGCTACGTCACCGACGCGAACGGGCGGAAGCTGGTCTTCTCGATGATCAACAACAACTCCCTCGGCGGGGTCTCGGCGCTGCTCGACGCCGTGGCCGTCGCGCTCGCGTCCCCCCAGAACGCCGCCGCCAGTGCCAACCCCCCTGGTGCCGGCGGCGGTCCATCCTCCACCGGCGACGAGGTCGAGTGCTCCTGGGTCAAGACCTGTTGACCTAGGCTTGGGAGCGTGACTGAGACGGCCCTGGTGCTCGGTGCCGGCGGCATCACCGGAATCGCCTGGCACCTGGGCCTGATCGTCGGGTTGCGGGAGGCCGGCGTCGACCTCACCGGGGCCCACCTCATCGTCGGGACGTCGGCCGGTTCGGTCACCGGCGCGCTGCTCGCGTCGGGCGTCGACCCGGTGCGGGCACAGCGCCTCGAAGCCCGCCTCGGCGCCACCGATCCGCCGATGCGGCCCGACTGGGCGCGCGGCGCCGAGGCGTTCGCGTTGCTGAGCGACGAGAACCGGACGCCGGAGGAGATCCGGGCCGGCGTCGGCCGGCTCGCCGTCGCCGCCGACGTGATCGCCGAGGAGCGGTACGTCGACGCGCTGTCGCGGCGCCTGCCCGGCCACGAGTGGCCGGAGCGCCCACTGCTGATCACCGCGGTCGACACGGCCACCGGCCGGCCGATGGCGTGGGACCGCCGGTCCGGGGTCCCGCTGAACCGCGCCGTGGCGGCGAGTTGCGCCGTGCCGTGCCTCTTCCCGCCGGTCACCATCAACGGGTCGCGGTACATGGACGGTGGCGTCCGCTCCGGCACCAACGCCGACTTCGCGTCGACGGCCGCCCGGGTGGTCGTCCTCGCGCCGCTGGCGCCGGTGCGGATGCGCGGCGCGCCCACCGCGGAGATCGACGCGCTGCGCGAGCGGTCGCGCGTCATCCTGGTCGCTCCCGACGCGGAGGCGATGGCCGCCCTCGGCCCGAACGTCTTCGACACCTCGCGCTGGGAGCCGGCCACCGAAGCGGCGATGGCGCAGGGACGCCGGATCGCGCCGGAGGTCGCGGGCGTCTGGACTGGGTAATGGGCGTGCGGACGCGGCACGCGCTCTGGCAGCATGGAACCGTGCAGCCGAACGGTAACCGGATGATGGCCCCCTTCGCGGGGCTCTCCGGCGTGCGCTAGCACCACTTCTCACCGGCCAGACCCTGTCGCGCGGGGTCTGGTTCCGTCGTCTCCCGCTGCCGGCAGGCAGAAAAGAAAGCAGGGAGACCATGACCTTCTACGTCACCACCGCCATCCCGTACGTCAACGCGGCCCCGCACGTCGGGCACGCGCTGGAACTGGTGCAGGCCGACGTGCTCGCGCGGCACCGGCGGCTGCGCGGGCAACCGGTCCGGTTCCTCACCGGCACCGACGACAACGCGCTGAAGAACGTCACCGCGGCCCGCGCGGCGGGTGTCGACGTGCGGACGTTCGTCGACGCCAACGCCGCCCGGTTCGCCGCGCTGCGGGAGCCGCTGGACCTGTCGTTCGACGACTTCATCCGCACCGGCGTCGACGACCGGCACCGGTACGGGGTAGCCAGGCTGTGGCGGGAGTGCGCCACCGCCGGCGACTTCTACCGCCGCGGCTACGACGGGCTGTACTGCGCCGGGTGCGAGCAGTTCTACGCCGAGGCGGAACTGGACGACGGAGTGTGCCCGGAGCACCGCGTGGCACCCGAGCGCGTCCGCGAGGAGAACTGGTTCTTCCGGCTCTCCCGGTACGGCAAGGAGCTGCTCGACGTGCTGGAGAGCGGGCGGGTGCGGATCGAACCGGCGGCGCGGCGCAACGAGGTGCTCGCGTTCGTGCGCGCCGGCCTGGCCGACTTCAGCGTGTCCCGGCCGGCCGCCCGTGCCGGTGGCTGGGGCATCCCGGTGCCCGACGACCCCGACCAGGTCGTCTACGTCTGGTGGGACGCGCTGGCCAACTACGTCACCGCGCTCGGCGACAGCGCCGACTACGAACGGTGGTGGGCGAATTCGTCGGAGCGGGTGCACGTCATCGGCAAGGGCATCGTGCGCTTCCACGCGGTCTACTGGTTGGCCCTGCTGCTGTCGGCCGGCCGGCCGTTGCCCACGGCGGTGTTCGTGCACGACTACCTGACCGTCGAGGGCGCGAAGGTGGCCAAGAGCGCCGGCAATGCCGTCGATCCGGTCGCCCTGGTCGACCGCTTCGGGGTGGACGCGGTGCGCTGGTGGCTGTTGCGGGACGTCGCCCGGGTCGGCGACACCGGGTTCACCACCGATCGGCTGGTGCACCGGGCGAACCAGGATCTCGCGAACGGGCTCGGCAACCTCGTCAATCGCACGCTGACGCTCGTGAACCGGGTAGACGGGGAGAAGGCGGCGGCTCTGCGCGCGTCACATGGTCTTTTGCCGGCGGGCGCCGAACTGTGCGATCGCATCGACCACGCCTTGCGCCGCTTCGATTTCCGCGCGGCGACCGGCGCGTTGTGCGCGGTGGTCGACGCGGCCAACCGGCTGATCGAGGCCGAGCGGCCGTGGGAGGCCGCGCTTTCCGACGAGACGGCGCATGCGACGTTGGGCACGCTGGTGGGTACGTGCCGTGCGCTCGCGGTGGAGCTGGAGCCGTTCCTTCCCGGCGGCGCGCGTCGGTTGCGGGAACAGTTGGCGTCGGGCGGTCGGCCGCAACCGGTGTTTCCGCGCCTCTAGGCCACCTGCGGCGCGACGTTCCATCCGGCGACCGTCACCACCGGGCGGGCGCCCTTCAGATCCGCGTGCCGGTACGTGGCGACGATGGTCTGGCTCTCGCCCGGCCACAGCGTGATGTCGTTGTCGCTCCACAGGATCGGCAGCACTTGGTTGTCACCGGTCCCGGTGTCGCGGCGGATGTCGGCTCGCGTCATGAACGCGGGGACCGGGTGGTCGCTCGTGTTGGTGACGGTCACCCGGGTCATGTCGTCGGCGCCGAGGCGCAGCGTCGTCGCCCGCACGCGGACGGACGCCGCGCCGAGCGACCGGAGACCGGTGAGGTCGGCGTAGCCGCCGGGTTCGAACGCGGCGCCGTCGCCCTCGTCGATGGTGTTGGCCCAGTCGACGCGGTCGGGCTTCGTCGACAGCCAGTAGACGTTGCGGCTGACCGTTTTCGGGCCGTTCTTCAGGGTGAGGCGGAGGAAGTACGTCGTGGAGATGCCGGCCGGCACGGCCGGGGTGAGGACGGTGCGGACGTCCTGACCCGCCAACGGGTCCACGGCCGTCTCGTGCACCGCGCGCACCGTGCCGTCGAGGTCGACGAACTCGGCCTTCGCGCGCAGTCCCCGCTGTTCGACGTTGGTGAGATTCGCGACCCGCACCGAGCCGTCGGCGTACGAGTACATGACGTGGACGGCCTCGTTGGCCTTCTTCGCGCCGAAGAACACGCCCGACTGGTCGAGGTCGTAGCCGTAGAGGTTCCACTGCAGCGACGGCCACGCCTTGTTCATCTGCCAGTAGATGAGACCGGTGCTCGGGTTGGCCGGGTCCTTCGCGTTGCCGATGTACGCCTCGAACAACGCGCGCGTGATCTCGTACCCGCCGGCCTGCGCGGCCTGCTGGTACGAGGCGAGGTCGGACCAGGCGCCGTACCGGTTCCACAGCGCGGTGTTGTACTGGCCCATCCGTCCGATCGCCGTGTAGGTGGTGAACGGGCTCGTGTGGTAGATGTCGGGACCGGAGGTAGGGCCGGTGGTGCTCGCCGGGTCCCAGATCTTGTTCTGGTCCTCCACGGGCAGGAACCGGTTGAGCGAATCCGTTGTGGGCACGGTGTTTCCGGGGCCAGCCTCGGTGTTGAAGCCGAACGCGCCACCGGCGTTGGTGAACGCGTCGGGCTGGTTGGCCATCACGGGACCGTTCTCCCACCAGTACGCGGGCGGCGCGTAGTTGTACGGGCCCTCCTTGTTCCCCGACTGGCCCATCCGCGGCGAGGCGCGGTACTGGGCCGACGCGAGTTGCGGCGTCTGCCAGTCGGCCGCGTTGAAGGCGTCGAGCCAGATGCTCTCCTTCACCGCGTCGGGCGCGTTGTCGCTGCTGTGCCAGAAGGAGACGACGCTCGGGTGGTTGCGCAGCCACTGCGCCACGAACGTCGCCTGGTTGGCGGCGTTCGCCTTCGTCTCGTCGCTCCACCGCGTCGACGACTGCTCCCACTTGGCGCAGCACTGCCAGCCCGGCAGGGCGAGCACGCCCTCGCGGTCCATCTGCCGGAACATGTCGTCGGGCGGGAGGTTGCCCTCGAAGCGGACCGCGTTGAGTCCCATGTTCTTGATGTATTTCAATTGGTTGCGCACGTTTCCGCTGTCGTACCGCAGGAACAGGTCCTGCGACCAGCCGCCGCCGCGCACCACGAACGGCACACCGTTGATGACGTACTGCCGGTAGCCGGCGGAGCCGAGGGTCTGTCCGGGCACCACGGGGGTGAGATGGCTCGTGACGGTGCGGATGCCGAAGTCCTGGCCGTACCGGTCGCTGATTTTCTTGCCGGTCTTCGCGGCGACGTCGAGGTGGTACAGCGGTTGGCCGCCCATCTGGTGCGGCCACCACACCGCCGGTTTCGCGATGTGCAGCGGGCCGACGCTGACCTTCACGGTGCTGTTCGCCGGCACGTCGACGGCCTGCCGGACCGTGAACCGGTGCGGGCCGCTGATGGTGGCGGTGACGTCGACCTTCTGCGCCGTCGCGGTGTTGTTGCGGACGTCGGCCTTGACGGTGAGGTCGGACGTGCTGAGGTCGTCGGCGTTGTCCTGCACCACGTGCGCGTCGCGGACGGACACCGGGCCGTCGATCGCGAGCTGCGGCGCGAACTGGATGCCGGTGTAGTTGTCGGGGGAGGCGTGGTTCCAGTCGAGCATGTTCAGCGTCAGGTAACCGGTCGCCGAGCTGACGTCGTTGCGGAAGACGTCGAGCGCGATCGCGTTGACGCCGTCGCGCGCGTACGGGGTGATGTCGTACTCGAACCGCGAGTACGCGCCCTGCAGCTGCGACTGGTCGGCGACCTTCGTGCCGTTGACCCACAGGTTCGCGCGCGAGAGAACGCCGTTCATGACGAGCGAGATGCGCTGACCGTCGCGCGGACGCAGGCGCACTTCGTCGCGGTACCACCAGTTCACCGCGAACTGGTCCTTCGGCACGGCGGCCAGGTTGTTCGACCGGAAGACGTCGGGGTAGCGCCCGTTCTCGACGAGGGCCGCCATCAACGTCTGCGGCTGCGAGATCGGCAGCCATCCGTCGGTCGCGTAGCCGGGATCGGAGATGGCGGCACCGTCGTTGCCGACGACGGCCGACGACTGGATCTCCCAACCGGACTTCAGGCTGACCGCACCGGCACCGGAGGTGGTGATCGGCTCCTGCGCGTTCCCGATCCCGGCGGACAGCAACGAGGCGCACACGACGCCGACCGTGATGACGGCAATCCTTCGACGCACCAGACTTCCCCCGTCGGTGATCCCCCCGCTTATATCGAGATCACTCTATCGATTGCGTCGCGGCGAGTAAACCGGCTCCGACGGGGAAGCCACCCGGCACAATCGACTCCCGCGCCTTGGGTGGCCGCGGCGGCCTCAGGCCCCGGATCGCCCACCCATGGGGGCGCACATTACCAGGAGTTACCGTCAAAGTTGATCGAGGAAGAAGAGACCCGCCAGAACAGGCCTGATCTTCCTCGATCAACTTTGACGGTCGCCGACCGTGGCCGAGAGGCGATCCGAGCCCGGATCTGGGAGACAAAGTCCTGTTGGAACCGACCGTTGTCTCCCATAAGACTGCGCCGCACCGCACGGATCACGGCCAGATTCCAAGATCCGTCAAGAATGGACGAGCCGCCGGCCCGGGGTGTGGACGGGGCAGCGGGACGGCCGTCGATCGGGGCGGGATACGATCAACGGGTCACCGTCGATCGTTGAGGAGTGCGCGTCGTGGCTACGGACGAACCCAGCTTCGACCCCAACGTCATGAGTCATGCCCGCGCGTACGACTACGTGCTCGGCGGCAAGGACAACTTCGAGGTCGACCGCATCGCCGCACAGGCGGTCATCGATCTCGCCCCCGATCTTCCCGCGCTGGGCAAGGCGCAGCGGCGGTTCCTGCTCCGCATCGTGCAGAAGGCCGCCAACGAGGGGATCGACCAGTTCCTCGACATCGGCAGCGGCCTGCCGACCTCGCCCAACGTGCACGAGACCGCCCACGCCATCAACCCGGCGGCCAAGGTCGTCTACGTCGACGCCGACCCGCTCGTGTACGTCCACAACAATGCCCTGCTCGCCTCGCACGAGAGCGTCATCTCGCTGCAGGAGGACGTGCGGCAGCCGCAGCGGATCCTCGACAACCCGCACGTGCGCGAGCTGATCGACTTCGACAAGCCGGTGCTGATCCTGTTCATCGGCCTGTTCCACCTCGTCGCCGACGGGGACGACCCGGCCGGCATCGTCGCCCGCTACCGCGACCGCATGGCGTCGGGCAGCTACATGGCGTTGTCGCAGTTCTGCACCGACGGCAGCGACCCGGCCGCCAAGGCCAAGCTCGAGGAGATCTCGGTGGGCTCGCCGCAGCCCATGTGCTTCCGCACCCGCGCCGAGATCCGGCCGTTCTTCGACGGCTTCGACCTCCTCGACCCCGGCTTGGTCGACGTGCAGGACTGGTGGCCCGAGGAGACCGAGGCCGCCACCGCGCTGAAGGTCGCCGCCGGCATCGGCAAGAAGGTCTAGCACAGGCTGAGGCAGGAAGGTCTAGCACAGGCTGAGGCAGGAAGGGCTAGCCCAGGCTCAGGTTCAGTTCCGCGGCGGCGCCGCGCAGCAGCATCGCGAGGCCGTCGCGGAAGCGTTCGCGGTCGGTCCGTTCGCCGAGGAGTTTCGGGAACGCGGTGCGCGGGTCCTCGTCGCCGAAGAGGGTCGCCGTGTGGGGGAAACGGCCGGTCGCCAGCTGGCTCTGACCGAACCGGACCGCCTCCTCGATGCGCTCGTCGTCGGGCGGGACGGCGTTCGGCGAGCGTAGTTCCGCCGCGCGCAGCACGTTGCCGTGGATGTAGTCGTCGACCCACGCGATCAGCGCGAACCGGTCGGGCGCGCTCAGGCCGGTGTCGGCGAGCGCGGCGAGCGACTGTTCGAAGTGCAGCATCGCGTTGGGGCCGACGGCCGCGCTCTGCAACGAGGAGAGCGCCCACGGGTGACGCATCAGCACGTCCCAGGTGCGTTCGGCGATCGCCGTCATCGCCTCGAACCAGTGGGACGGGAACTCGTCGGCGGGGATCAGCACCTCGCCCATGAGCGCGTCGTCCATGAGCGCGACCAGTTCGTCCTTGGTGCGCACGTAGTAGTAGAGCGTCATCGTGCCGGCGCCCAGGTCGGCGGCGATGCGGCGCATCGACACCGCGGCGAACCCCTCGGCGTCGGCGATGGCCAAGGCGGTGGCCGCGATCTGGTCGCGGGTGAATTTCGGACGCCGTGAGCCCGGCTCCGGGCGGGTCCAGATCAGTCCCTCACTTGCCATTCGTACACCGTACCGATTACCTTAGTCGTACGACGTACGAATCAGTCGTACGTGATACGAACAGGGGGAGATCATGGACGTTCTGGTGGTGGGTGCCGGACCCGCCGGTCTCACGCTCGGTATCGCGCTCGCGTCGCGCGGGGTCGCGGTCCGCGTCGTCGACCAGGCCGACGCGTTCTTCGGCGGCTCGCGCGCCGACGGCATCATGCCGCGGACGCTGGAGGTCTTCGCCGACCTGGACGTGCTCGACCCGGTCCTCGCCAACGGCGACCTCGGCACGCTGATGCGCGCCTACAAGGGCGACGAGGTGGTCTGGGAGGGCGAGATGAGCACGCCCGTCGACCCGACCCCGTCGACGCCGTACCCGAACATCTGGATGGTGCCGCAGTTCCGCACCGAGGAGATCCTCCGTACGCGGCTGGCGTCCCTGGGCGTCGAGGTGGAGATGCGCACCGCGCTGGTCGACTTCACCCAGGACGACGACGGCGTCACCGCGACCCTGAGCACCGGCGAGCGGGTGCGCGTCCGGTATCTCGTCGGTGCCGACGGCGGGCGCAGCACCGTCCGCAAGAAACTCGGCATCCCGTTCCCCGGCGAGACCGACGAGGCCACGACCGTGCTGTTCGCCGACGCCCGCATCGACGGCATCACCCGCGACCACGGCCGCGTGTGGCCGATCGGCGACGGCGGGGCGGGCGTGGTGCCGTTGGCCGGCACCGACCTGTTCGTCGTCACCGCCCGGCCGCCCACCGACGCCGCCGAGCCGATCCGCGACTATCTACAGAGGACGATCACCGAGGCGTCCGGCCGCGACGACATCGTCGTGCGCGAGGTCACCTGGCACACGACGTGGCGGTCCAACACGCGGCTGGCGGAGCGGTTCCGCGACGGTCGGGTGTTCCTGATCGGCGACGCCGGGCACGTCCACCCGCCGACCGGCGGGCAGGGCATGAACACCGGGATCCAGGACGCGTACAACCTCGGCTGGAAGCTCGCCGCCGGGTCGGACATCCTGCTCGACAGCTACGAACCGGAGCGGATGAAGGCGGCCCGCGCCGCGCTCGACCTCGCCACGCAGCTGCTGGAGAAGCACCGGCGCGGCGACGCCGACGCGCACGTGCGCGGTCCCGAGGTCCAGGGCCTCACGCTGAACTACCGCGACGGCCTGCTGTCGCGCGACGACCGCGAGCACCCGGGAGCCACCGTCGCCGGCGACCGCGCGCCCGACGCGCCGGTCACGGTAGACGGAAACGCGGTGCGCCTGTTCGACCTGTTCCACGGTCCACACTGGACACTGCTGGCGTTCGGAACGTCAATTCCCCGGCACGATTTCGGGGACGCCGTGCGCGCCTACCGGATCGTCGACCCCGACGGCCACGCGCGCGCCGCCTACGACATGGCCGACGGCACCCTCGCCCTGGTCCGCCCGGACGGCTACCTCGGCCTGGTGACCACGAGCGCCGACCGCGTCGCGGACTACTGGGCCACCGTCACGGGCCAAAGTCGACCGTGACGGTCAGGCCGCCGCCGGGGTTGGCGTGCGCGGTGAGCGCCGCGCCGTGTGCGGTGGCGATCGCCCGCACGATCGCCAGCCCCAGGCCGTGGCCGTCCGGATGCCGCAGGCGCTGCCGGCCGAGACGTTGGAACGGTTCGAACAGCCGGGCGAGCTCACCCGGCGGAACCACCGGCCCGGTGTTGGTCACCGTGAGGCGGGCCCGACCGTCCACCGTGGACGTCGCCACGCCGACGCGGCCACCGGGGACGTTGTAGCGCACCGCGTTGTCGACCAGGTTCGCGACGAGGATCTCCACCAGGCGCGGATCGCCGGCCGTGGGTGCCGTTTCCAGCGTCGTCTCGGCCCGGTCGGCCGCGACCTCGGCCGCGATCGTCGCCAGGTCGAGCGGCTCCCTCTGTTCGATGCCGCGTTCACCCGTCGCCAGCGTCAGGAGCGCGTCGATCAGCCGTTCCTGCGCCCGTCCCAGCGTCAGCACCTCCTCGCACGCCCCGCGCAGCGAGTCGACGCTCGCGTCGGGGTCGGCGAGGGCGACCTGCAGCAGCGTCCGCTCGGCCGTCAGCGGCGTCCGCAACTCGTGCGCGGCGTTGGCGACGAACCGTTGCTGTGACACGAACGCGGCCTGCAACCGCTCGAACAGGTCGTCGAGGGTGCCGGCCAGGAGCGCGAACTCGTCCCGGCCGAGGTGGCCCAGGCGGCGGTGCAGGTTGCTCGCCGAGATGTCGCGCGCCGTCGCGGTGATGGTCCACAGTGGACGCAGGAACCGCCCGGCGACGAGCCACCCGGCGAGCACCGACACCACCACCATCAGGCCCAGCGCGATCACGGCGGCGATCAGGATCCGGTTCTGCGTGGGCGTCTCCACCTCGACGGGTGGCGGCCCGCTACCGGACCCGACCGGCGACGACGAGCGGGACTGCAGCACGGGAATCGCCACCAGCAGCGTGCCCGACAACAGGAACGGCACGGCGTACAGAAGAGTCAGTCGCGTTCGCAGTTTCACGACATGCCGATCCGGTAGCCGGCCTCGCGCACGGTGTGCACCACCGGCGGGTCACCGAGTTTGGTCCGCAACCGGCGGACGGTGGTCTTCACGGCGGTGGTGAACGGGTCGGCCGCCTCGTCCCAGACCTGGTCGAGCAGCGCCTCCGCCGACACCGGCCGGCCACCGGCGGCGAGCAGGCATTCGAGCACGGCGAACTCCTTCGGGCTGAGGTCGAGCCGGCGGCCGGCCCGCGTCGCGACCCGGTGGGCCGGGTCGAGTGTCAGGTCGCCGCTCGTGAGGATCGGCGGCAGCGCGGTGGTCGGCCGCCGGCCCAGCGCCCGGATCCGGGCCACCAGTTCGGCGAACTCGAACGGCTTGGGCAGGTAGTCGTCGGCGCCCATGCCGAGACCGTCGACCCGGTCGGCCACGGTGCCGGCGGCGGTGAGCATCAGCACCCGCGACGACGAGTGGTCGGCGACGATCCGCCGGCACACGTCGTCGCCGTGCACGCCGGGAATGTCGCGGTCGAGCACCACGACGTCGTACCGGACGACGCCGAGCCGCTCCAGCGCCGCGATCCCGTCACCGACGACGTCGACCGCCATGCCCTCACGGCGCAGCCCCGTCCCGATGGTCCGGGCCAGGATCCCGAAGTCCTCGACGACCAGTACGCGCACCCGTCCACCATGCCAAACGAAAGGTGCCAACGGGGTGTCACCCGGCGACACGCCGCCGACACCGGCCGCCGCGTAGAACCGACGACCATGACTGACGCGACTATCGAGGTCGCCGGGCTGCGCAAGCGGTTCGGCGCGACCCTCGCCCTCGACGGGATGTCCTTCGCCGTCCCGCCCGGACGGGTCACCGGGTTCGTCGGCCCGAACGGTGCCGGCAAGTCCACCACCATGCGGGTGATCCTGGCGCTGGACTCGGCCGACGCGGGCACCGCGCTCGTCGGCGGCGTCCCCTACCGGAAGCTGAAGCGTCCACTGTGCACGGTCGGCTCGCTGCTCGACGCCGGCGCGCTGCAACCGTCCCGCACGGCGCGCAACCACCTGCTGTGGCTCGCGCACTCGCAGGGGCTGCCGGCGAGCCGGGTCGACGCGGTCCTGCGGACGGCCGGCATCGACAGCGTGGCCCGGCGCCGCGCCGGCGGCTTCTCGTTGGGCATGCGCCAGCGGCTGGGCATCGCCGCGGCCCTCCTCGGCGATCCGCCCGCGCTCATGCTCGACGAGCCCTTCAACGGCATGGATCCCGAGGGCATCATCTGGATGCGCGGGTTCCTGCGGTCGCTCGCGGCCGAGGGCCGCGCGGTGCTCGTCTCCAGTCACCTGATGAGCGAACTGCAGGACGTCGCCGACCACGTCGTGGTGGTCGGGCGCGGCCGGGTCATCGCGGACGTCGGGGTCGCCGACCTGCTGGCGTCGGTCGCCGCCGGTCGCGTCACGGTGCGAGGCGCGGTGGCCGGGGCCGCGGCGGTTCTCGGTGACGCGGGTGCGCGCGTCACGGTGACCGGACCGGACACGCTCGTGGTGGCGGGCCTGCCGGCGCAGACGGTCGTGGCCCACCTGACCCGGGCGGGGGTGCCGTTCGCCGAGATCTCCGCGCACCGGGCCACGCTGGAAGAGGCGTACCTCGAACTCACCCGCGATGCGGTGGAGTACCAGGGGGTGCCGCGATGATCCGGCAACTGCACGCCGAATGGACGAAGCTGCGCACCGTCCGCGGCTGGGTCGTGACGATGGCGCTGGGGTTCGTGGTGATCGTGGGGCTCGGGCTGGCACCGGGTCCCGGTGGCACCTGCTCCCCGGACACGTGCTCGCTGCCGGTCGGGCCGGGCGGCGAGGAGGTCACCGACTCCTTCACGTTCGCCCACCGGTCGTTGACCGGCGACGGCAGCATCACCGCGCGGGTCGCGTCGTTCACCGGGGAACTGCCGTCGTTCGACCCCGGAACGCCGAGCCGCCCCGGGCTGGTTCCGTGGGCCAAGGCCGGCCTGATCCTCAAGGACGGTGTGAAGCAGGGCTCGTCGTACGCGGCGGTGATGACGACCGGCGGGCACGGGGTGCGGATGCAGTACGACTTCACCCACGACCTCACCTATGACGGAGCCGGGTCGGGCGGACCGTGGTTGCGGCTGACCCGCACGGGCGACACCGTCACCGGCGCCGCGTCGGCCGACGGCGTCACCTGGTCGACGGTCGCCACCGTGCGCGTGCCGGGGCTACCGTCCACAGTGGAGGCCGGGCTGTTCCTGACGTCGCCGCAGTACACGGAGATCAGCCGCGAGGCCGTCGGCCTCACGGGTGCGTCCGGTGGCCCGTCGACCGCCGCCGCGACCTTCGAAAGCGTTGACACTCAGGGCGGGTGGGCCGCGGGCGACTGGGCCGGCGAGCAGATCGGCCGCGGCGGCGACCGGGGTCCGGCGGCACCGCCACCGGGCACCGTCGAGCGCTCCGGTGACGGGTTCACGCTCACCGGCGGGTCCGGCGACATCGCTCCCGCGGTGGCCGGCACCAACGGTCTCGGCCTGAGCCTGACGCAGACGCTCGTCGGCACGTTCCTCGGTCTCGTGTTCGTGCTCGTCGTCGCGACGATGTCGGTCACCACCGAGTACCGGCGCGGCCTGATCCGTACCACGGTCGCCGCGAGCCCGCACCGCGGCCGGATCCTGGCCGCCAAGGCCGCTGTCGTCGGTGCCGTGGCGTTCGCCGTCGGCCTGGTCGCGGCGACGGTCGTGGTCACCGCGGGCCGCGCGGTGCTCGTCGGCAACGGGGCGTACGTCTCCGCGACCCCGACCGCGACGGTGGTCCGCATGGTGTTCGGCACGGCCGCGCTGCTGGCGACCGCGGCCGTGCTCGGCGTCGCGCTGGGCGCGCTGGTGCGGCGCAGCGCGGTCGGCGTGACGCTCGCCATGGTGACGGTGGTGCTGCCGTACCTGCTCGCGGTCACCGTGCTCTCCGACCGCGTCGGGGACCGGCTGTTGAGCGTCACCCCGGCGGCCGCGTTCGCGGTGCAGCAGAGCACCCGCGAGTACACACAGGTCGACAACCTGTACACCGTGGCGGGCGGCTACTTCCCGTTGGCGCCGGGAGCCGGCTTCGCGGTTCTGGTCGGCTGGATCGCGCTGACGATGGCCGGCGCCTGGTACCGGCTGCGGAAGGCCGACGCGTGAACACGTTGAGAAGCGAGTGGACGAAGCTGCGCACGTCTCCCGGCACCGTCTGGCTCATCCTGTGCGTGGTGGTGACGACCGCCGCGGTGAGCGTCTTCGCCTCGGCCGTCACCACCTGCCCGGCCCGCGGGTGCGCGCTCGACCCGACGAAGGTCAGCCTCACCGGCGTGACGCTGGGCCAGGCGGTGGCCGCCATTCTGGGGGTGCTCGTGGTCGGCACGGAGTACGCGAGCGGCACCATGCGCCTCACCCTGACCGCGACGCCCCGCCGGCTGGCGGTGCTCGCCGCGAAGGCCGTGACGGTCACCGCGATGATGGTGGTGGCCGCCGTCCCCGCGGTCGTCGTGTCGTTGCTCGCCGGCCGGAACCTGTTGCCCGGCAACGGTTTCATCGCCCCCGACCTCGGCTCCGAACCCGTGCTCCGCGCCGCCGTCGGCTCGGTGGCCTACCTGACGCTGATCGCCCTGCTGAGCCTGGGAATCGCCACGCTGGTGCGGGACTCGGCCACGGCGATCGGCGCCGTACTGGCCCTGCTGTACGTCTTCCCGATCGTCGCCCTGGCCGTCTCCGACGCCGACTTCGCGCGTCACCTGAAACAGGTCTCCCCGACGAACGCCGGCCTGGCGATCCAGGCCACGCAGGGCCTCGACGACCTCCCGATCGGCCCCTGGCAGGGCCTGGGCGTCCTGGCCGCGTGGGCGGCGGGTTCCCTGCTGCTGGCCGGCGTCCTCCTCACCAGTCGCGACGCGTGACGCGGGGGATCAGCGGGTCAGGTAGTGGCCGGGGGTGACGCCGAGGGTGCGGCGGAAGACCGAGACGAACGCGCTCGGCGTCTGGTAGCCGACGCGGCCGGCCACCGCCGAGACCGGGACGCCGTCGGCCAGGTGGACCAGGGCGGCCCGCAGCCGGACGTGCGTGCGCCAGCGGGCGAAGCTCAGGCCCGTCTCGGCCACGAAGACGCGGGCCAGCGTGCGGGTGCTGGCGCCCACGTGCCGTCCCCAGGCGGGCAGGTCGCGGGCGTCGGCCGGGTCGGCGACCAGCGTCTCGGCCAGGTGTAGGGCACGGGGGTCGCGGGGCATGGGCACGTGGACGACGCCCGCGCGGGCCGGCGTCACCAGGTCGAAGACCACGGCCTCGGCGCGGGTGCGGGCGGCTGCCGGCAGGTCGATGCGGGCCAGGTGGACGATCAGCGCGGCCAGCAGGTCGTCGACCGCGATCGCGGTGGGCTCGGCGAACCGCACCGGGCAGTCCGGCGGCAGGTACAGGCTGCGCAGGGTCGCCGGGGTGCTGGCGCCGGTGGTGTGCGGGACGCCGGCCGGCACCCACACCGCGCGGGTCGGCGGCAGGACCCAACCGGCGCCGTCGGTGGTGACGTGCAGGACGCCGGACTGCGCCCACACCAGTTGGTGGTCGGCGTGCACGTGGGTGGGCGTCCGCCGGCCGGCGGCGAACCGGAACGACCCGACGAGGATGCCGCCGTCGACCGATCCGGCGAGTTGGCCGGATTGCGATATCAGTTGGCTGGCTGTCGTGTTCCGGACGGGCACCGCATCACCGTAGCGTGCCCGCCATGAACCGTCTGCACATGTGGTACTGCCGGTCGGCCCGGTGGTCGCGCACGGTGGAGCACGCCCTGCTGCCGTGGGCGCTCGACGGGGTCGACCTCGGCGACGCCGTCCTCGAACTCGGGCCCGGCCCCGGCGTCACCACCCGCCTGCTCGCGGCCCGCGCCCCGGCGCTGACGGCGGTCGAGATCGACGGCACGCTCGCGGAACGGTTGCGCGGCAAGGGTTTCGACGTCGTACGCGGCGACGCCACCCGGCTCCCGTTCGCGGACGGGACGTTCTCCGCGGTGGTCTGCTTCACGATGCTGCACCACCTCCCGGACCCCGCCGCGCAGGACCGCCTGTTCGCCGAGGCGCGCCGCGTGCTGCGTCCCGGCGGGGTGTTCGCCGGGTCGGACAGCCGGGTGAGCCTGCGGTTCCGGCTGTACCACGTCGCCGACACGATGACGCCCGTCGATCCCGACGCGCTGCCCGGCCGGCTGGCGACGGCCGGGTTCAGCGACGTGCGCACGTCGGTGAACCCGCGGGCGTTCCGGTTCCGCGCCACCCGCGCCGCGTAGCCGCCGCCGGGCCGACCCGGGTCTCAGATCGACAAATCTCTATCTGGAAATGCGGCGATGGAGTCGGTACGGTGTGGGAACCGTCTCCGCGCGAACTCGTACCGGGCCAGTAGTTCACGCCACCGTGAAAGGTGCCTACTGTGCCCGACCGTCGCGACTTTCTGAAGGCTGCCGGTGTCACCGTCGCCGGCTCGGCGCTCGCCCAACCGGCCGCAGCGGCTGTGAACGCGGCTGTGAGCACCGCCGCCGCCGAGCCGCCGCAGACCGCCTTCCTCGATGCCAACCCGCGCTGGGTCGTCCGCCCCTTCCCCCTGCACCGCGTGTCGATCGCCGACGGCACGGTCTTCGCCGGGAAGCGCGACCGGGTCCTGCGCTACGCCGCCGCCTACCCGGTCGACCGGGTGCTGCACAACTTCCGCGTCACCGCCGGGCTGCCCACGCCGTCCGGATCGGCGCCGCCCGGCGGCTGGGACGACGCGACCGGCAACCTGCGCGGGCACTTCAGCGGCCACCTGCTCACGATGTTCGCGCAGTGCGCCGCCGCCTCGACCAACGCCGTGTACAAGGACAAGGTCGACCAGATCGTCGCCGGGCTGGCGCAGTGCCAGCAGGCGATGGCGGGTCGGTTCAGCCACCCCGGCTTCCTGGCCGCGTACCCGGAGACCCAGTTCGTGCAACTGGAGTCGTTCGCCACCTACCCGACGATCTGGGCGCCGTACTACACCTGCCACAAGATCATGCGTGGGCTGCTGGACGCGTACCTGTTGACGGGCAACACGCAGGCGCTCGACGTCGTCACGAGGATGGGCGACTGGGTCCACAGTAGACTGTCGGTCCTTCCACGCGCGACGCTGAACCGGATGTGGGCCATCTACATCGCCGGCGAGTTCGGCGCGATGAACGAGGTGCTGGCCGACCTCCACGCGCTGACCGGCCAGCAGAAGTACCTCACGGCCGCGATGTGCTTCGACAACCGTCAGGCGCTGTTCGGGGCCTGGAGAACCGGGACACGCTCACCCGCCTGCACGCCAACACGCACGTGCCGCAGTTCCTCGGCTACCTGCGGGTGTTCGACCGGTCCGGAACGGCCGAGTACCGCACGGTGACCGAGAACTTCTACCGCATGGTGGTGCCGCACCGGATGTACGCGCACGGCGGCACGAGCGGAACGTGGCCGGCGACGGCGGGCGAAGCGGCCAACTCGAACCCCGAACTGTTCCAGCCGCGCGGCAACATCGCCGGTTCGATCGGCGGCAACGGCGCGGAGACGTGCACCACGTACAACCTGCTCCGCGTCGCCCGGAACCTGTTCTTCCACGACCCCGACCCGGCGTACCTGGAGTACTACGAACGCGGCCTGGTCAACCACATCCTCGGGTCGCGGCGCGACGCCGACAGCACGAGCAGCCCCAACGTCACCTACTTCGTGCCGCTGTCGCCGGGCAACGTGCGTTCGTTCGGGAACATCGGAACCTGTTGCGGTGGAACGGGTCTGGAGAACCACACCAAGTACCAGGAGACCATCTACCTCCGGGCCGCCGATCACTCGGCGCTGTACGTGAACCTGTTCGTCGGGTCGGTGCTGCGGTGGACCGAGAAGGGCGTGACGGTCACCCAGGCCACGGACTTCCCGCGCGCCCAGGAGAGCACGCTCACCATCGGCGGGACCGCCGCCTTCGACCTGCACGTGCGGATTCCCCAGTGGGCGACCGGGTTCCGGCTGTGGGTCAACGGCGTCGAGCAGACCGGGCCCAGGCCGCCCGGCACGTACCTGCTCGCCGGCCGCCAGTGGCGCGACGGCGACACCGTGCGGATCGCGGTTCCGTTCACGACGCGCTCGGAGTCCACAGTGGACCGCGCGGACGTGCAGGCGATCCGCCACGGCCCGGTGCTGCTCGGTGCCGTCAGCAGCACCACGGGCCTGCTGAACTTCTCCCTCTACGCCAACGTCAAACTGGACGGCCGCATCGCGCTGCCACCCGTCGCGGGCGCGCCGAACCAGTTCACCAGCAACGGCCTGCGTCTGCGCCCGCTCTACCTCGGCGACACCCAGGCACACCACCTCTACGTGCGGCGCAACGAGCCCACCGTCGTGTTCGGCACCCGCAACTCGGGCGTGCCGAACCGGGAGGGCTTCCTCGACGCCGTCTGGGCCCGTGCCCCGTTCGCGGACCATCCGGCCTTCGTGGCGCAGGTGCAGCAGGTCACCACGACCTGGCGCGGACGCGGGCTGCTCAGCGCCGCCGAACAGACGTCCGTCCTGACCGCCGCCCGCGCCGCCGAACCCGACCTGCGCCCCTGAGCCTGGAGAATCACATGCGTGCGACCCTGACCCTGATGTCCGTTGCCGCCGCCGGCATTCTGGCCGCACCGGCGTCGGCCGCCACCCCTGCCGCTCCGGAAACCGTGCCGGTGCGGGCACCCGGCACGGTGAACCTCGCCGGCGACGGCCAACTGGCCCTCACGATGCTGAGCACGACGACCGTCGACGTGAGCCGGATCGATCCCGACACGTTCCGAGTCGGACCCGGTGTCGGCGTTGCCCGGTGGGCCGACGGCCAGCCGCTCACCAGCGTCACCGATGCCGACCGCGACGGCCGCACCGACGTCACCGTGTTCTTCGACAAACCCGCGTTGCGCGCGAGCAGGGCGCTGACCGCGACCACCACGCGCCTCACCCTCGAAGGCCGGCTCCCGGACGGCCGGGCCGTCGCCGGTTCCGGCACCGTCGCGGCCGCCGTCGTGCTCGAGGTGAAGTTCCAGGAGACGTTGTCGGTGCGCGGTTCCGGTGCCGCGGTGCGCAGCGCGCATGGCGCCGACCTGTCCGCGGTCAGAAGCGTGCTGAGCCGGCACCGCGCCGTGGACCTCGCGCCGCTGCTGCCCGAGCCGACGCTGACCGCGCTCGCACCCCTGAGCGCCGGGCAACCGGTGCCGGACATGGCTTCCTGGTACCACCTGACGCTACCCGGTGACGCCGACCCGACGAAGGCGCTCGCCGACCTGACCGCGCTGCCGGCCGTCGCCCACGCCTACCCCGCGCCGGAACCGGCGCCGCCGCCCGCCACCCCCGACTTCACCGGGATGCAGGGCTACCAACGGCCCGCGCCGCAGGGCGTCGACGCCGACCGCGCCCGCCAGGACCCGCGCTCGCGCGGCGCCGGCACCCGCGTCGTCGACCTCGAGTACGACTGGAACCCGTTCCACGAGGACCTCCGGCTGGACTGGTCCAGCGACCTCGGCGGCACCCAGTTCCCCCGCAACACCAGCTTCGCCGACGAGCACGGCACCGCCGTCTTCGGTGAACTCGTGGCCGACGACAACGGGTTCGGCGTGACCGGCGGTGTTCCGGACGCGGCGATGTTCGGCATCTCGCCGATGCAACGCCTGTCGAGCGGCCAGGTGACGTACCGCCCGGGCGCGGCGCTGTCGCATCTCGGCACGCTGCTCGGTCCCGGCGACGTGGTGCTCATCGAGCAGCAGACGACCGGGCCGAACGGCGGCACCCGGTACGTCCCGGCGGAGTGGGTGCAGTCGGTCTTCGACGCCACGTCGCTGCTGACCCGCCTCGGCGTGGTCGTGGTCGCCACCGGCGGAAACGGGGGCGAGAACCTCGACGGCGCCGAGTTCCAGGGCCGGTTCACCCGTGCGGTCCGCGACTCCGGTGCCATCATCGTCGGTGCCGGGTCGAGCACGAACCACTCGCGGCTGAGCTTCTCCGTCTACGGCTCGCGGGTCGACGTGCAGGGGTGGGGCCACAACATCACCACCACCGGCAGCAACGGCAACCTGCAGGGCGGAACGGCACCGGCGAACATCAACATCCGCTACACCCGGTCGTTCGGCGGCACGTCGGGCGCGGGCCCGATCGTCACGGGCGCGGTGGCCGCGCTGCAGTCGTACCTGAAGGCGACCGGTCGTCCACTGTGGACGGCGCGGCAGCTGAACGATCTGCTGAAGGCCACCGGCACGCCGCAGGGCGGCGACACGTCGCAACGGATCGGACCGCTGCCGAACCTCCGGGCCGCGCTGACGTCGTTGGGCTAACCGGCGGCGACGTGCGCGTACGGGCTGAAACGACCCCACCGCACCAGTTCGCGTTCGAGCCAACGGGGCGCCGCGACGGTCATGCCGCCGGTGCGTTGGGCGGCGCCCAGCGTCACCTCCCCGGCGTACCACCGGATCAGGGACGCCGTGTCGGTGGTGACGACGCCGTCCTCGGCATGGCCGGGCGGATCGACGCACACCTCGTTGCCGGCCTTGTCGACGACGAGCCAGAACCGGTGCGGTGGACGGCCGTCGGTGAGGTCGAACCGCACGACGACCCGGCCGCGGGGGAGGAGCGAGTCGGGGTCGACGCAGCGGGCGACGGTCCACAGCGCGAGGTACGGATCCTGGTCCTCGGGGCGCACGTGCATCCAGCGGGCACCCCACGCGCCGAGCGCGAAGCACACGTCGACGAGTTCGCGGCCGCAGTCGGTGAGCTCGTACCGGATCCGCCGGCCGGTGCCGGTCCGCCGGAGGACGCCGGTGCGGGCGAGCGTGCGCAGCCGCGTCGACAGGACGCTGCGCGGCAGACCCGGTGCGCCGTCGAGGATCTCGGCGTACCGGTGGCAGCCGAGGTGCAGGTTCCGGAGAATGATCGGCGTCCACCGCTCGGCGAAGACCTCGGCGGCGAGTGCGATCGGGCAGTACTGGCCGTAACTGCGCATGACCCATGGTGGGGTGCACGGCGCCGGTGGCGGAAGTCCAATTTTCGAACCTCGCGACGGCGGGGTGGCACCGTAGCGGGGCGCCGGAAAAGCCCGGCGGGCGGCCGCTCCGGTGTGTTGTAGTACGGCGTGGACGCTGACGAACTTGCCGACCGGTTCGGGCTCGGGCGGGCGGTCGCGTTGTCCGACGGGTCGGTCGCCCGCGGGAAGCAGGGCGAGGTGTGGCGGCTCGAGACGGTCGACGGCGCGTGGGCGGTCAAGGTGCCGTTCCACGAGACCGACGAGGGCGCGATGGACCCGTCCACCCGTTTCCAGGAAGCGGCGGTCGCCGGTGGCGTGCCGGCGCCGGTGGTGCGACGGACCACCGCCGGGGGGATCTTCGCCCGCGTGGGCGGGCGGCAGGTCCGGGTCTACGGGTGGGTCGATCTCGGCCGGCCGGATCCCGGCCTCGACCCCGGCCTGGTGGGCGCCGCCATCGCCGCGGTCCACCGCGCCGGCCCGCCCACCGACGGCCCGGTCGACCCCTGGTACACCGAGCCGATCGGCGCGGAAGGCTGGGACGGGCTGGTCGAACGGCTGGACGCCGCCGGCGCGCCGTTCGCCGGGCGGCTCGCGGCGCTGCGCGACGAACTGGTCGCCCTCGAAGCGTGGCTGCGACCGCCGGCGAACGTGCGCACCTGCCACCGCGACCTGTGGGCCGACAACGTCCTGCCCACCGCGCAGGGTGGGATCTGCGTCATCGACTGGGAGAACAGCGGGCCGGGCGACCCCGGTCACGAACTCGCCTGTGCGCTGTTCGAGTTCGGCCGGTCCGACCCGGGCCGGGCCCGCGCGCTGATGTCGGCGTACGCGGCGGCCGGCGGCCCCGCCACGGTCACCGAACCGGGCGACTTCACGATGCTCATCGCCCAGCTCGGTCACATCGTGGAGATCGCCGCCACCGACTGGCTGGAGCCGAACCTGCGTAACCCGGACCGCGCCGGTGCCGAGGCGTGGATCCGCGAGACCCTCGACGAGCCGCACACCCGCGACGTGCTCGACGCGCTGCTGCGAACGGTCAGGCCCTGACGGCGCACCCCACGGTGGGCACGGCGGGGGTCCCGGACGAGGTCGCGGTCAGGCCGAACGCGGCGGTCGCGCCGGCGCGGAGGGCGCCGTTCCAGCCGACGTCGGTGACGGTCACCGTGCCGCCGGCCACCGTGTGGCTGCCGTTCCAGACCTGGGTGATCGACTGGCCGGACGGCAGCGTCCAGGTCACCCGCCAGCCGGCGATGGGGGCGGTGCCGCTGTTCCGCACGGTCACCTCGGCCTGGAACCCGCCCTGCCACTGCCCGGTGATCGCATAGGTCGCGGTACATCCCGAGGAAGGAGACGGCGGCTGCGAAGACGGCGGCTGGGACGACGACGGCGTCGACGGCGGTGTCGACGGCTCGGTGGACGTCGTGTAGCTGACGTTCGTGTACGCCGCCCCGCACTGGCTCCCGCACGCCGCCGGCAGCGTGAACGAGTACACCCGTCCACTGTTGATCAACTGATCGGCCACGTCGCGGACCCGGATCCGGAAGTCGGTCGCGCCCGACGTGGTGCCGCCGATGACGTACGACTGGCCCATGTCGCCGTTCATCGCCGCCGTGCGCCAGGCGCCGTCGGCGAAATACTCGACGCCGTGGATGCCGTTGGCCAGGTGCGAGACGGAGATGGCCGGCCACCACCGCTGCGCGCCCTGGAGGAACCCGATCCGGATGTCGCCGGTGTAGCCGGGCGCCGGCACGAACCGCCAGTTCATCCGCCGGTTGTTGAAGTTGTTCGGCAGCAGGCTGCCGACCGGCGACCCGTTGCGGGTGAACCGGCTCAGCGACGGCTTCGACAGGTCGAGGTGGTACCGGTCGTCGCGGCACCAGGCGTTGGAGTCGCCGCAGCTGTCGGCGACCAGCATCGTCAGCGTCGCGCCGTTGTACGCGTCGGCAACCCACGAACCGTTGCGGCAGAACGCCTGCCCGGGCGCACCGTCGTTGACGCCGGTGCAGTAGTCGCCGACCGACACCTCCACGAACCGTCCGCAGTTGAGCCCGTTGTTCCAGATGCCCTTCTTGGTGGCGTCGGTGACGGGTCGCGGGTAGAAGTTGTAGTCACCGGGTGTGTCGTACACGTTCAGCGCGACGAAGTCCTGGCTGTCGAGTTCGGCCTGGGGCAGCCCGCATCCGCCGTACGGCGAGCCGAGGCCGTCGAAGTAGGTCGAGTTTCCGGTGACCGGCGTGGTGACGGGCTCGGGCACGGTGGCCCGTGCTTCGATCAAGGGGACCGCCACGAGGAACAGCGCGGCGGCGCCGGCCAGAGCCGTACGGAACGAGGGGCGCATCAGGGGATCCTTCCGGTGCCAGTGGCGGGTGCGGGGAGGCCCTGAGCCCTCTGATGGTTTCGGTCGTCGGCCACGATGTCAACATCCGTCAATACGTGGGGGTGGAGATGAGCGACCAGGTGACGCTCGCGGTCGTCGGTGCCGGCAACCGTGGCCAGCAGTACGCGCGGCTCGCGGCCGGCACGGGGAGGGCCCGGGTGGTCGCGGTCGCGGAACCGCTCGCGGCGCGTCGCGAGGTCGTCGCGCGGGAGTACGACCTTCCCGCCGACGCGGTGTTCGAGGACTGGACGGCGCTGGCCGCCCGCCCGCGGCTGGCCGACGCGGTCGTCGTCGCCACCCAGGACCGCGACCACGTGGGTCCCGCGGTCGCCTTCGCCGACGCCGGTTACCACATCCTGCTGGAGAAACCGGTCGCGCCCACCGAGGAGGAGGGGCTGGCCATCGCCGCCGCGGCGGAGCGGTCCGGCGTGCGGCTGGCGGTGTGCCACGTGCTGCGGTACACCCCGCACACGCGTCTCGTCAAAGATCTTCTTGGACGCATCGGAGCGCTCGTCGCCGTTCAGCACCTGGAGCCGGTGGGGTGGTGGCACTTCGCGCACTCGTACGTGCGCGGCAACTGGCGGCGCGCCGACCGGGCCACGCCGCTGCTGCTGGCCAAGGCCTGCCACGACGTCGACTGGTTGCAGTACGTGGTGGGTCGCCGGGCGGTGCGCGTCTCCTCGTTCGGTTCGCTCTTCCACTTCAGGCCCGAGCAGGCCCCGCCCGGCGCGAGCGACCGGTGCGTCACCTGCCGCGTCGAACCCGACTGCCCGTACTCGGCGGTCCGCCTCTACAACTCCTGCCTCGGCAACCCGAACCGGGAGCGGTGGCCGCTCGGCACCGTCGTCGACACGTTCACCGCCGACGCCGTCGACGCCGCCCTCCGCGACGGCCCGTACGGGCGCTGCGTCTACGCCTGCGACAACGACGCCGTCGACCACCAGGTCGTCAACATCGAGTACGAGGGCGGGGTCACCGCGTCGATCACCGTGTCGGCGTTCACCCCGATGTCCGACCGCAAGACCCGGATCATGGGCACCCGCGGCTACCTGGAGACCGACGGCCAGCGGGTGTACGTCTACGACTTCGTCACCGGCACCGGCGAAACCGTCGAGGTCCCCCACGACGGCGCCGACGCCGCCCGCGGCCACGGCGGCGGCGACGCCGGTCTCGTCGACGCCTTCCTCGCGGCCCTCTCCACCGCCGACCCGGACCTGATCACCACCGGCCCGACCGAGTCCCTGGCCAGCCACCGCGTGGTGTGGGCCGCCGAGCGCGCCCGCCGCGACGGCACCGTCGTGACGCTCTGATCACGACAGGGTCGACGTGCGGTTCGCCCGGTGGCCATTCGCGATCTTGGACTCCGTGCGGTGCTCCAGCACCCTCGGGAGTCCAAGATCCGGAAAGGGAGGCGGGTCAGGGGTCGAGGGGGCCGGTGGTCGCCCTGATGACGAGGTGGGTGGGCAGGGTGACGTGGGGGTTTTGCGGGGGGTCACCACCGCCGAGTAGGGACAGGGCCAATCTGGCGGCCTCGGTGCCCTGCTCCTCGGCGGGTTGCCGGACCGTGGTCAGGTCGCACAGCTCGGCGATCGGGTGGTCGTCGATCCCCACCACCGACACGGCGCGCGGGACCGGGATGCCGGCCCGGCGGAGGCTGCGGAGCGCGCCGACCGCGACCTCGTCGGAGAACCCGAAGACGGCGGTGGGCGGCCGTTCCAGGCTCAGCAGCCGGTCCATGGCGTGCGCGCCCATGGTGCCGCTCCACGGCAGCTCGACGACGAGGTCGGGGTCGGCGGGCAGGCCGGCGCCGGCCAGGGCGGTGCGGTACCCCTGCAGCCGGTCGGTCGGCGGCGAGTAGGGGCGCTCCGGGGTCACGGCCGCGTTGATCATCGCGATCCGGTCGTGGCCCGAGCGGATCAGGTGGGTGACCGCCTGCCGCGCCGCGGCGACGTCGTCGATGCGGACGTTCGGGTGGTCGAGCAGGGCGCCGCCGGCCACCACGACGGGCACGCCGAGCAGGTCGAGCTGGCGCCGCTCGAACCCGGTGACCGGGAACGCCACCACGATCACGGCGTCGACCTGGCGTTGCGCCGGCAGGTCGGCGAAGAACTCCCGGCCGTCGGCGACCTGGTAGACGAGCGCGTCGAGGCCGGCGTCGCGGAGGACGGGCAGGATGCCGGCCAGGACGGCGCCGAAGAACCAGCTGGTCGTGTGCGGCATGACCACGGCGATCCGGCCGTTCGCGCGCCGGCTGAGCCGGGACGCGTCCGGCGAGACGACGTACGACAGCTCCTTGACCAGCGCCTTGATCCGCGTCCGGGTCTCGTCGGAGACCCCGGGCGCCCCGCTCAGGACCCGCGAGACGGTCGCCTTCGACACCCCGGCGAGCGCGGCGACGTCGGCCATGTTGAGTGGTCCGGTCACGGCAGTGAGCGTAACCGGTTGCGTGCCTCATGGTCATCGTTGACTTACGGCCATCAATGGGAGAAGACTGCGACGCACGCAACCGGTTTCGGCCCATGATCGGAGCGACCGATGAAGGCAGCCGCCGCTTCCGCCGTCCTCACCCTGCTGATCACCCTGAGCCCGACGCCCGCGGCGGCGGCATCCGGTCCGGCGGCCCGCGTCTCGTCGCCCGACGGCCGGCTGACGCTGGCGGTCGGCACCACGGGCGGGCACCTCACCTACTCGGTGACCCGCAACGGCCGCACCCTCGTCGAGCCGTCGAAGCTGGGGCTGCGCCTCACCGACGGGTCCACCATCGGTGACGCCGTGAGCGTGACCCGCGCGACCACCCGGACCCGCGACGACACCTGGCGCCCGGTCTGGGGCGCCGACAGCGTCGTGCGGGACCACCACCGCGAGCTCACGGTCGGCCTGCGCCAGGCCGACGGACGCCGCTTCGACCTGATCGTCCGCGCCTACGACGACGGCGTCGCGTTCCGCTACCGGGTGCCGGACCAGGAGGGCCTGCGCACGCTGGAGATCGTCGACGAGGTCACCGAGTTCGCCCTCGCCGGCGATCCGGCGGCCTGGTGGACGCCGCGCAGCCTGGCCTACGACGGCGACGAGCAGTTGTGGCGCGCCACGCCGTACCGGGCGATGGGCGACACCATGACCCCGGCGACGTTCCGCTGGGGCGACGGCACGCACCTGTCCATCCACGAGGCCGACCTCGTCGACTACGCCGCGATGACGCTGGTCAAGGCCGACGGCCGCCTCCGGGCCGCGCTGACCCCCACGCCGGACCGGGCCGCGGCGGTGGTGACCACGACCGGACGGGCCACGCCGTGGCGGGTCCTCACCGTGAGCCGCGACGCCGCCGGTCTCGTCGACTCGCACCTGCTGGAGAACCTCAACCCGCCCTGCACGATCTGTCAGACCGATACCTCCTGGATCAGTCCGACGAAGTACGTCGGGATCTGGTGGGCGTTGCAGCACCAGCAGTACACGTGGGAGGAGGGTCCCCGGCACGGCGCCACCACCGACCGCGCGAAGCAGTACATCGACTTCGCGGCCGCGCACCGGATCGGCGGCGTGCTCACCGAGGGCTGGAACAAGGGCTGGGAGGGCTCCTGGGCGGACCAGAGCTTCACCGAACCGGCCGACGACTTCGACCTGGAAGCCGTTGTCGCGTACGGGAAGTCGAAGGGCGTCGAGTGGGTGGCGCACAACGAGACCGGCGCGAGCCTCGACAACTACGAGGCGCAGATCGACGCGGCGTTCGCCCTCTACGAGCGCCTCGGCGTCCACTACCTGAAGACCGGCTATGTCGGGCAGATCCCCGGGCAGTACACGTACTCGCAGCGGTCGGTGAACCACTACCGCCTCGTACTGGAGAAGGCCGCGCGGCACCGGATCAACGTCGTCTGCCACGAGTGCGTCCACGCGACGGGCGAGGTGCGCACGTTCCCCAACGCCCTGTCCCGGGAAGCCATGCGCGGCCAGGAGTACGACGCGTTCTCGGCCGGCAACACCCCGGAGCACACGCTGACGCTGCCGTTCACCCGGATGCTCTCCGGACCGATGGACTACACGCCCGGCATCATGAACATTCTCTGGGACCCGCAGGGCTTCGACCGGCGCGTGCACACCACGGTCGCCAAGCAGTTGTCGTACTACGTGAACTACTTCTCCGGCGTCCAGATGGCCGCCGACCTGCCCGAGCACTACGCCGGCACGCCGGGCCTGCCGTTCGTCGAACGGGTGCCGGCCCGGTGGGACGAGAGCCGGACGCTGTCCGCGGCGGTCGGCGACCACCTGGTCACCGCCCGCCGGTCCGGTGCCGAGTGGTACGTCGGCGCGATGACCGGTGACCGCGCGCAGGCCCTGCGGTACCGGTTGGACTTCCTCGGCCGGGGCGACTGGGTCGCCGAGTCGTACACCGACGCCGCGGCGACCGACTACGCGACGGATCCGACGCCGCTGGCGGTGAACCGGTCACTGGTCACCGCCCGGGACACGTTCGTGGCGGCGATGGACCGCAGCGGCGGGCAGGCCGTGCGGTTCCGCCCCGCGACGAGGGCGGACCGGGCCCTGCCGCGGTACGTCGAACCGCGGCCGCGGGTCACCGCGCTCGACGCGCCGGCGGCCGTGGAGAGCGGCGACATCGTGACGATCACGGCGACGGTCGAGAACCGGGGCACGGTGCCCGGCGGCGCCGACGTCACGATGTCCGCGCCGGGCACCAGCCAGACCCGGTACGTGCGCGTCGATCCCCGGTCGACCCGCACGGTGCGGTTCCAGGCCCGGCTGACCGGCGACGGCCCGGTGGTCGTCACGGTCGGTGGGCAGCGGACCACCGTGCGGCTGCTGCACACGCCCGGCGCGGTGCCGGCACCGGCGAACCTCACGGTGACCCGCTTCGCCGGCTCGGTCGTGGCCCTGGCGTGGGACCCGGTTCCCGGCGCGTCGTACCAGGTGTTCCGCCGCACGGCCGACGGCGTCTACGGCGACCCGGTCGCGACGGTGCCCGCCGGCACCACGACGTACGCCGACAGCGGCGTCACCGTCGACACCACCTACGCCTACGTGGTGCGGGCGGTCGTCGGCGCCGCGCGGTCGGTGCCGTCGAACGAGGTCGTGCAGACCACCGTGCCGCAGCCGGTGACGGTGACGTGGCGGGTCCGCGTGCCGTCCACCACCCCGCCGGCCGACACGGTGTACATGCCGGGGTCGCTGCCCGAGCTGGGGCCGTGGGATCCCGGACGGGTGGCGATGACGCGGGTCGGCCCGGACCTGTGGGAGGTGACGCTGCCCGTGCTGGAGGGCACCGTCGTCCAGTACAAGTACACCCGCGGCTCGTGGGAGACGGTCGAGCACTGGGGCGAGATCGTCGGCACCGTCAACCGCGTCGTGACGGTCACCTACGGCACCACGGGTGTCCAACTCGTCGACGACACGTCCCTCGACCCGGCCACCCCCGACGCGCACGAGGCCGTGCGGGCCTGGATCGACATCCCCGGCTAACCCGTGCTTTCGCGGACGATGAGGCGGTGCGGCACGGTCTGCTCCTGCGGCGGACCGGTGTCGCCGCCCGCCACCCGGGCCGCCAACAGGTCGACCGCGACCCGGGCGAGGTCGGCCTTGTCGGGGGCGACCGTGGTGAGCGTCGGGATCGAGTAGCGACCGTCCTCGATGTCATCGAAGCCCGCCACGGCCACGTCGTCGGGCACGCGGAGGCCGGCGTCGTGCAGGGCGCGGATGGCGCCGAGGGCCAGGGTGTCGTTGAAGCAGAGGATCGCGTCCGGGCGCCGGCCACCGACGAGCAGGTCGCGGACGGCGGTGGCCCCGTCGGCGCGGTGCCAGGAGGGCGCGGGGGCGACCAGGGCCGGGTCGGCGGGCAGGCCGGCCGCGGTGAGCGCCGCCGACCAGCCGGCCAGGCGTAGGCGCGCGGTGGCCGCCTCGGCCGTGTGCTGGGCGCCGACCGCCGCGATGCGCCGGCGTCCGAGCGTGATCAGGTGGGCGGTCGCGTCGCGCGCCGCCGCGACGTTGTCGATCGCGACGTGGTCGGCCGGCCCGTGGTCGACCCGCTCGCCCAGCAGCACCATCGGCGGCGCCTCGGCGGAGGGGGAGAGGTCGGCGCCGGTGAGCGCCAGCGGGCTGAAGATCAGCCCGTCGATGAGGTGGTCGCGGATGCCGCCGGCGACCAGGCGCTCCTGCTCGCGGTCGCCGTTGGTCTGGTCGATGAGCACGGTCCAGTCGTGCCGGGCGGCGGCGGTGACCACGTGCCGGGCCAGTTCGGCGAAGTACGGGATGTCGAGTTCGGGGACGGCCAGCGCGATGATCCCGGTGCGTCCCCGGCGCAGGTTGCGCGCGCTGATGTTGGGCCGGTAGTCCAGCGCCGAGATCGCCTCCAGCACCCGCGCCCGGGTGTCGGGCCGGACGTGTTCGTACCCGTTGACCACGTTCGACACGGTCTTCACGGACACGCCGGCGCGTTCGGCGACGTCTTTCAGCCTGTGCCGCACGCGAGCACTGTACAACGTCGAGCCCTCTTTACAACGTTGTATGCAACGTTGTAAAACCATACCCACATCGACGACGAAGGTGGAGTGCCGATGACGACAGCGCGGGTGACGATCGATCCGTCGTTCCGGGTGGGCCCCGCCCACCGGCGACTGTTCGGGTCGTTCGTCGAGCACATGGGCCGTTGCGTCTACGGCGGGGTGTTCGAGCCCGGCCATCCGGAGGCCGACGCGCTCGGCCTGCGTCGCGACGTCCTGGAGCTCACCCGCGAGCTCGGCGTCTCCGTCGTGCGGTACCCGGGCGGCAACTTCGTCTCCTCGTACCGGTGGGAGGACGGCGTCGGCCCGGCCGGCGACCGCCCGCGCCGCCTCGACCTCGCCTGGAAGTCCATCGAGACCAACGCGTTCGGCCTCGACGAGTTCATGCATTGGACGCGGGAGGCCGGCGTCGAGCCGATGCTCGCCGTCAACCTCGGCACCCGCGGCGTCCAGGAGGCGTGCGACCTGCTGGAGTACGCCAACCACCCGGGCGGCACGCACTTCTCCGACCTGCGCCGCAAGCACGGCGTCGACGAGCCGTACGGCGTGAAGCTGTGGTGCCTGGGCAACGAGCTCGACGGGCCGTGGCAGGTCGGCCACAAGACCGCCGACGAGTACGGCCGGCTCGCCGCCGAAACCGCGCGTGCCATGAAGCTGATCGACCCGACCATCAGCCTCGTCGCCTGCGGCAGCTCGAACCGGGGCATGCCGACGTTCGCCGGCTGGGAGGCGACCGTCCTCGAACACACCTACGAGTTCGTCGACTACATCTCCGCGCACACCTACTACGACCCGTCCGACGGCGACCGGGCCAGCATCCTCGCCTCGGCCGTCGACATGGACGCGTTCATCCGCGAGGTGGTGGCCACCGCCGACCACATCGCGGCGAAGCAGCGGCACAAGCGCCGACTGCAGATCTCGTTCGACGAGTGGAACGTCTGGTACCAGTCCCGGCTGCGCACCGACATGGACCGGGACTGGGTCGAGGCGCCGGCCCTCATCGAGGACACCTACACCGCCACCGACGCCGTCGTGGTCGGCGACCTGCTCATGACGCTGCTGCGGCACGCCGACCGGGTGGGCGTGGCGTGCCAGGCGCAGCTGGCCAACGTCATCGCGCCCATCCGCACCGGGACCAACGGCCCGGCCTGGCGGCAGACCATCTTCCACCCGTTCGCGCTCACCGCCCGGCACGCCCGCGGCACGGTGCTGCGGACCGAACCCACCGGGCCGACCCACGAAACGAAAAGATACGGCGACGTGTCCACTGTGGACACCGTCGCCACGCACGACGAGGAGACGGGCGCGCTGACGGTGTTCGCGGTCAACCGCGGCGACCGCGACCTCACCCTCGACCTCGACCTGCGCGCCTTCGACACCGCACACGGCGAGGAGCACCTCGCCATCCACGCCTCCGACGCCGTCAACGACGCGGCCGCGCCCGACCGCGTCACTCCCATCGCACACGACCTGCCGACCGTCGACAGTGGACGGTCGTCCGTGCGGCTCCGCGCCGCGTCCTGGAACCTGATCCGATTCACCACCTCTTAGGAGAGGTCCCGCCATGAACCTGTCCCGCCGCCGAATCTTAGGAATGGGCGCCGGTATCGGCGCCAGTTTGGGTGTCTCAGCACTGGGCCTCGCCGCCTGCGGGGACGACGACGACAAGCCCGCCGGCTCGAACACCGGCGGCAAGGAGTACACCGGCCCGAAGGTCTCCCTGAACCTCTGGAACGGCTTCACCGGCGGCGACGGCGACATCTTCAAGAAGCTCGTCGACCAGTTCAACGGCGAGCACCAGAACATCGCCATCACCGTGGCCACCTACCGCTGGGAGGACTACTACGCCAAGCTTCCCGGCGCGGTCTCCAGCGGCAATGGTCCCGACATCGCCGTGATGCACATGGACCAGCTCGCGACGTTCGCCGCGCGCAAGGTGATCCAGCCCGTCGACGACGTGGCCAAGGCGTTGGAGCTCACCGAATCCGACTTCGCGCCCACGGTCTGGAAGGGCGGGATGTTCCAGGACAAGCGCTACGGCATCCCGCTCGACATGCACCCGGTCGGCTTCTACTACAACAAGACGCTGCTGCAGCAGGCCGGCCTCGACCCGAACAAGCCGCCGACGAACCGCTCCGAGGTGGAGCAGGCGCTGGCCGCGTTGAAGGGCAAGGGGATCCAGGGCTTCTGGATCAGCCCGTTCCAGTTCACCGGCGGCATGACCGGGTACTCGCTCGTCTACCAGTTCGGCGGCTCGCTCTACAACGCCGACGCCACGAAGGCGACGTTCAACTCGCCGGAGGCGGTCGAGGCCGTCAGCTGGTGCGCCAAGCTGGTCGCCGACGGGCACTCGCCGGCCAACGTCGGCCAGGACGCCGACTACCTGGCACTGAAGAGCAACAAGAACGCGTTCAACGTCAACGGCATCTGGCAGGTGAACGACCTCAAGAAGAGCCCCGAGATCCAGTGGGGCGTCGCGGCGATGCCGCAGATCGGGTCGAAGAAGTCGGTGTGGGCCAACTCGCACAACTTCACGATCGTGCAGCAGCCGCGCGGCGCCGACGGCAACAAGGTCGACGGCGCGAAGGTGTTCATCAACTGGCTCAGCCAGCACTCGCTCGACTGGGCCGCCGGCGGCCAGGTGCCGGCCCGCAAGTCGGTGCTGACCGACCCGAAGTTCAAGGACCTCACCGAGGTCAACACGCTCGCCGCCGAACTGCCCGACGCCGCGTTCCCGCCGGCGGCACCCGGCATCGGCGACGTGACGAACCTGTTCTACACGGCGTTCAACGAGGCGATCCTCGGCAAGAAGCCGGTGAAGCAGGCCCTCGACGACGGCGCCGCCAAGGCCGACAAGCTGCTGGAGGACAACCGCAAGAAGTACGGGACGTGAGAGCGCACGGCCGAGCCACGCCGTACCTGTTCCTCCTGCCGTACCTGGTCATCTTCGGCGTGTTCGGGCTGCTGCCGGTGTTCCTCGGCGTGTGGCTCAGCCTGCACCAGTGGGACTTCCAGCTGCCCAACAAGCCGTTCGTCGGGATCGACAACTACACCGAGCTGTTCACCTCCGACTCGCTGGTGTTCGAGGACTGGTGGAACAGCGTCCGGGCGACCGGGATCTTCACCGTCGCGTCGGTGCCGCTGCTCGTGCTGATCCCGCTCGGGATGGCGCTGCTGCTGAACCGGTCGTTCCCCGGCCGCACGTTCTTCCGCGCGGTGTACTTCGCGCCGTACGTGCTCGGCGTCGCGGTCATCGGTCTCCTGTGGCGGTTCCTGCTCGACGCGAACCTCGGCTTCGTCAACCACCTGCTGGGCACGGAGACGGCGTGGGTCACGTCGACGCCGTGGGCGTGGGTGTCGCTGGTGGGCGTCACCGTGTGGTGGACGTGCGGCTTCAACGCCGTCATCTACCTGGCCGGGCTGCAGGACATCCCGCGGGAGCTGTACGAGGCGGCGACCGTCGACGGTGCCGACGCGTGGCAGCGCTTCCGCAACGTGACGCTGCCGGGCCTGCGGCCGGTGCTGCTGTTCGTCGTCACCACCACGATCCTCGCCTCGGCCAACATGTTCGGCCAGTCGTACCTGATCACCCAGGGCGCGCCGGGTGAGGAGACGCGTACCGTGGTCATGTACATCGTCGAGCGGGGGATCGGGCAGAACGACGCCGGCCGCGCGGCCGCGATGAGCGTGACGCTCACGCTGATGCTGATCCTGGTGAGCCTCGCCAACTTCCGGATCTTCCGGTACCGGGAGGACTGATGCGTCGCATCCTGTTCTACGCCGTCGTCGTTCTCCTGACGGCCGTGTTCATCGTCCCGCTGCTGTGGATGGTGATCACGTCGTTCAAGGCGTACTCGTCGGCACAGCAGAGCCCGCCGACCTGGCTGCCCGACCCGGTGTCCACCTACGGCTACGAGCAGCTGTTCCAGCCCGGTTCGCAGAATCCCGTGCTGCGCTGGTTCCTCAACAGCATGCTCGCCGCCACCCTGCACGCGGCGCTGGTGCTGGTGACCGCGTCGACGGCGGCGTACGCGTTGGCCCGCATGCGGTTCCGGGGCCGCGGCATGATGTTCGCGCTGATCGTGGCGACGCTGTTCGTGCCGCCGGCCACGCTGATCATCCCCAACTTCCTCGTGGCCGACACCATCGGCTGGCTCGACACGCTGACCGCCGTGGTGGTGCCGGGCGCGGCGAGCGCGTTCGGGGTGTTCTTCCTGCGGCAGTTCTTCCTGTCGCTGCCCCGGGAACTCGAGGAGGCGGCCGTCCTCGACGGGGCCAACCAGTGGCAGATCTTCCTGCGGGTGGTGCTGCCGCTGTCGAAGCCGGCGCTGGCGACGCTCACCGTGCTGTCGTTCCTCAGCAACTGGAACGACTTCCTGTGGCCGGTCTACGTGCTGTTCAGCGCCGACCGGCTGACGCTTCCCGCGGGCCTCGGGTTGCTCCAGGGCGCGTACATCGCCGACTACCCGGTCATCATGGCGGGTGCGGTGCTGGCGAGCGTCCCGGCCCTGCTGCTGTTCGTGCTGGCGCAGCGGTACGTCATCGAGGGCGTGTCCCGCAGCGGGTTGAAGGGATGAGACGTGCGCTCGTTGCCGGTCTGGTCTTCCTCACGGTGGGTGGATGCGGGGGATCCCCGTCCCCACAAGGGAACGGGGATCCCCCGGTGAGGACGTTCACCAACCCGGTGTACGCCGGTGACGCGCCCGATCCGCAGGCGTTCCGCGCCGGCGACACCTGGTACCTGGTGCACACCAACGCCGGCGGGCGCAACGTGCCGGTGATGACCTCGCCCGACCTGGTCACCTGGACGCCGCACGGCGACGCGTTCCCGAAGCTGCCCGACTGGGCCGACGCCGGGAAGACGTGGGCGCCCGAGGTGATCGCGTTGTCGGACAACGCTTTCGTGATGTACGTGACCGTCGCCGACCGGGCCTCCGGCCGGCAGTGTGTCGCCGTGGCCACCGCCACGGCGCCGGGCGGGCCGTACACCGCCGCCGGCACCGGTCCGCTGCTCTGCCAGGCCGACCTCGGCGGCTCCATCGACGCCGGCCCGTTCCGCGACACCGACGGTTCGCTGTACCTGGTGTGGAAGAACGACGGCAACGCGATCGGCGTCGACACCTGGATCTACGCGCAGCGCCTGTCGGCCGACGGGTTGCGCCTGGAGGGTGCGGCGGCGAAACTGCTCAGGCAGACCGAACCGTGGGAGGGGCGGGTCGTCGAGGGCCCGTTCCTGTGGCGTCACAACGGAAAGCTGTACCTGTTCTACGCCGCGAACGACTACGGCTCCGCCGACTACGCCGAGGGCTACGCGGTCTGCGACACGCCGCTCGGCCCGTGCGTCAAGGCACCGGAGAACCCCGTGCTCGTCTCGCGCGACACAGCGTCGGGCCCCGGCCACGCCTCGATGGTCGAGCACGCCGGGCGCACCTGGTTGCTGTACCACGCCTGGCCGAAGGGCGCCGAGGGCGCCGTGTCACCCGGCCGCCAACTCTGGCTCGACGAGGTCACCTGGGCCGACGGCCGTCCCGTCGTGCACGGTCCCACGTCGGCCCCGCAACCGCTACCCGAGGAGCGCCGATGAAGAGACTCCTTGCCGTCACGCTGATGGCGGCCTGCCTGTTCGTTCCTTCCCAGCAAGCGGCGGCGGGAACGCCCCGCAACCCGGTGTCGGCACCCGCCGCCGACACGTTCGCCGACCCCGCCGTCGTGCGCGGCAGGGACGGCGCCTATTACGCGTTCGGCACCAGCGACCCGCTGAAGGCCGGCGAGACGACGCCGCACCTGCTGCCGATCCTGCGGTCGACGAACCTGGTCGACTGGACGTACCAGGGTGACGCGTTCTCGCCCGGGAACCGGCCCGCGTGGGCGACCGCGACCGCGGGCCTGTGGGCGCCCGACATCCGCTACACCGCCGGCCGGTACGTCCTCTACTACACCGTCACCGACACCACCCTGAACCCCGGCGACGACTCGGCGATCGGCGTCGCCACCGCGCCGTCCCCGCTCGGTCCGTGGACCGACAGCGGCGCGCCGCTGATCGCGCCGCGCCCGGCCGCCGGTGGCGGCTTCCTGTGGACGTTCGACCCGGCCCAACTCGTCGACGCGCGCGGGAACGTGTGGCTGTACTACGGGTCGTACTTCGGCGGCATCCACGTGGTCCCGTTGACGCGCGACGGCCTGGCCGTCGCCGGCACGCCGACCCAGGTGACCATCGACAACCGGTACGAGGGCGCCTACGTGGTCCGCCGCGACGGCTGGTACTACCTGTTCGGCTCGGCGGCCAACTGCTGCGCCGGACCCACCACCGGGTACAGCGTGTTCGCGGGCCGGTCCCGCACGCCCACCGGTCCGTTCGTCGACCGGGCCGGCGTATCCCTGCTCACCAGCCGCGTCGGCGGCACGCCGGTGATCCAGCCCACCGGCGACCGGTGGATCGGCACCGGCCACAACGCGGTGGTCACCGACGCCGCCGGCCGGGACTGGCTGGTGTACCACGCGATCGACCGCAACGAGCCGTACCTCAACGGGACGGACGGCATCAACCGGCGTCCCATGCTCGTCGACCGCCTGTCGTGGGACGGCGGCTGGCCGTCCGTCCACAATGGACAACCGATACCCCGGCCCGGCCGGGCGGTCGTCACCGACGACTTCGCCGGCACCGACGTCGGACCCGGCTGGACGTGGATCCGGCGCGACGACCGCGCGGTGGTCTCCGGCGGCGCCCTGCGCTGGCCGACCCAGGCGGCCGACCTCGTCGGCACCGGCAACACCGCCGCCGTGCTCGTCCGCGACGCGCCCCGCGGCGACTACGTCGTCGAGACGAAGCTGAGCATCGATCTCGGCGTCGACACCGTCCGCAACTACCAGCAGGCCGGCCTGATCGTGTACGCCGGCGACGACGACTTCGCCCGGCTGAGCCACGTCGCGATCTGGAACACCCGCCAGCTCGAGTTCGGCCGCGAACTGCCGTACGCCGGCCGCCTCTCGTACGGCGGCATGGTGGAGGGTCCGCCGGCGGAGACGACGTGGTTGCGGCTGGCGCACACGGTCGTCGGCGGCGAGCACCGGTACCGCGCGGGCTGGAGCACCGACGGCCGCACCTGGTCGTGGGGCGGCACGTGGACCTTCCCGGCGACGGCCACGCCGCGCATCGGGCTGATCTCCCACGGCGGCGCCGGCGCGCAGGCGGTGTTCGACTACGTCCGCGTCTATCGCACCTAGCTGACCTGGGGTTAAGCTCGGCCGCCGCATGATCGGGTTCGGGAGGTACCGGGTGGACTGGTGGGTCGTCGCCGTGATCGTCGGCGGGGCGGTCGTGCTGGCCGCCGTGGCGGTCGGGGTCCGGCTGTCCCGGGGCACGGCGATGCTCGCCGGCATGGCGGCCGACTGGGAGCGGGACCGCGCGGCCATCGCCGCGGTCCTCCGCGAGGACCTGGAATCGGTACGGGCCCGGGTGTACGCGTCGGGAGACGCGGCCGCGGCGGCCGACCTGCGCGTCGCCGAGCAGGCGGCCGACCGGTTCGCCGCCAACGAGAACTGGGCCGACAACCTGCGGGCCGCCACCCTCGCGCTGGGCCGGGCGAACCGGGCCGTCCTCGGTGGCGACCAGCCGCCGTGCGTGTTCAGCCCCGTGCACGGCCCGGCCGCGGCCGAGGTCGAGTGGGCACCCGGTGGCGGCGCGCGCCGCCGGGTGCCGGTGTGTGCCGACGACGCCGCGCGCCTGCGCGACGGCGGCCAACCGCTCGTCCGGATGGTGACCACGGAGGACGGGACCGTCCCCTACTTCGGCGCCCACGGGCGGTACGTCGACTGGCTCCTCGGCTGGTACGACGGCTTCGACCCGTACCTCACGGCCCGGCTGCTGGCCGGCACCCCGATCGGTAGCCACCTGCCCGGCCGGATCCGGGCGATCCACGGCACGGCCAGCGACCCGCTCGGCGAGTTCGGCCGCGTCCACGACTAGACCGGCAGGGGCGACGCCGGTTTGATCTCCTCCAGGCGCAGCAGCGTGGTCAGCCGCTGCGCACCGCGCGTCGACAGGCGCACCAGCACCTGCTGCAGTTCGGGGACATCGCGGGCGACCACCAGCAGCATCGCGTCGATCTCGCCGGCCACCCAGTCGGCGGCGATGACCTGCGGCATGGCCCGGACCGTCTCCTCGAAGGTGCGGTTGGCCCGCGGATCGTGCCGGGCCAGCGTCACCGACAGATAGACCTGCAACGGGAAGCCCGCCTGCGCCGGGTCGAGCCGGGCGGTGATGCGCCGCACGACGCCGGTCTCCTTGAGGCGGCGCACCCGGTTGAGCGTGCCGGCGGGGGACAGGCCGACGATGCGGGCGAGTTCCACGTTGGTGCGGTCGGCGTCCTGCTGCAGTTCGCGGAGCAGCAGAATGTCAACGTCGTCAAGTTTTACGGCCATTCTGCTGAATATAATTCAGTCAAGCGTCAGATCCGATCTATATGCCACAGTCGCCGTGGATCATCGGGAGCATGCGCACCAACCACCGTTCCACCCTGCTCGCCCTCACCGCGTCCGGCCTTCTCTGGGGCACCACCGTGCCGCTGTCGAAGGTCGCCCTCACCGGCATGAGCCCGGCCTGGCTGACCGTCGCGCGCTTCGCGCTGGCGGTGCTGCCGCTCGCCTGGGTAGGACGGCGCCATCTGCGCCGGGCCGTCTCGCCGGGGATCCTGGTGTCGGGGGTCACCGGGTACGGCGCGGTGATCGTCCTGCAGAACGCCGGCATCCAGCGGACCAGCGTGTCGCACGCGGCACTGTTGATCGGGGCGATGCCCGTGCTGGTCGCGCTCCTGATGGTCGCGCTCGGCCGGTCGCGGGTCGGCGCGGTGGCGTGGCTGGGCTTCGCGCTCGGGCTGGGCGGCGTCGTCCTCGTGGCGGTGATCGGAGCAGACGCGGGGAGCACGGCCACGCTCGCCGGCGACGCCCTGGTCGTGCTGTCGCTGCTGTTCTCCGCGGCGTTCATGGTCACCCAGCCCCGGCTCCTGTCCGGCCGCGACCCGGTGGCGGTGACCGCCGTGCAACTCGCCGCCGCCGCCGTGGGCACCCTGCCCCTCGCCCTGGCCCTCGACGGCGCGCCGCCCACCGCCCCCGGCGTGGCGCCGACGGCCGCGATGATCGGCCTGGCGATCGGCGGCACGCTGGTGCCGTTCACGCTGTTCGCGTGGGCACAGGCGCGCATCTCCCCGGAGATCGCCGGCGCCTTCCTCAACCTCGAACCGTTGGTCGGCGTCGCGCTGGGCGTGGCCGCCTTCGGCGACCCGGTGGGCCCGCCGCAACTAGCCGGCGGTGCGGCGATCCTGCTGGGAATCGCGCTCTCCACCCTCCGCCGCCGCAAGCCCCCCGTCGATCTTGCAGTTGTGGTGCCCATCAGACCAGCGCAAACCACCCGCAACCCGGCACCACAACTGCAAGATCGACAGCTGGCTGCGTAGGGTCGGCATCGTGGAGGGGTTGATTCGGGGGAGCGCGTGGCTCATGCGGGTGCTTGACGCGGCGCGCTTCGAGCCGGGCGCGTGGGTCGGCGCCGGGGTGCTCCGTGACCTGGTCTGGGGGGAGCGGTACGGGTCCGGGTTCGAGCCGGCGCGGGTGCGCGACGTCGACGTGGCGTTCTTCGATCCGCACGACCTGAGCCGCGCCAACGACGACCGGGTGACAGAGCGGCTGCGGCAGCGGCTGCCCGACGTGCCGTGGGAGGCGAAGAACCAGGCGGCGGTGCACACGTGGTACCCGGCCCGGTTCGGCGGGGGCGCGGTCGAGCCGTTGACGTCGATCGGGGACGCCGTCGGCACGTGGCCGGAGACCGCCACGGCGGTGGCCGTCCGCCTCACCGCGACGGGCGACCTCGAGGTTTGCGCGCCGTTCGGGCTGGCCGATCTGCTCGACGGGGTCTGGCGGCGCAATCCCCGGCGCATCGGCGTCGACCAGTCCCGGGCCCGGCTCGACCGGCACCGGCCGCACGAGCGGTGGCCGGGCGTCACGGTCATCCCGCCGGAAGGCGTCATCCCGCCGGAATAGCCTCGCGGGCGTCGGCGGCCGGCTCGGGACGACGGTCGAGTTCGCGCCAGGACGGGAAGACGAACGGGGCCAGCGTGGTGAGCAGGTAGGCGGCGCCGAACACCCACAGCGCCGTGGTCAGGCCCCACGCCTCGGTGAGGTAGCCGCCGGCGAGGGCGCCGAACGGCAGGCCCAGCCAGGCGGACGACCGGACGACCCCGAGCACCCGGGCCCGGAGCTCGGTCGGGATCCGTTCGTAGGCCACCGCGCCGAGGATGGGGTTGATCGTGCCGCTGAACACCTCGGCGACGAACCAGACGGTCAGCGTCAGCACCAGCGAGTCGGACAGGGCGAGGACGACGAACCGGGGCGCGCCGCTCAGCACGAACGACACGCTGAACATCGACCAGCGCGGCAGCTTCGGGGCCAGCCAGGCGCCGAGGAAACTGCCGAGCACCGCCCCGCCACCACCGACGCCGCTGATCAGGCCGAGCACGGCGGGGGTGCCGATCTCGTCGCGGACCCACACCGGCACCATGACCTCGCCGAGCCCCTGGTCGAGCAGGTTGGTGACGGCGACCATCGTGATGATGCCCAGCAGCAACCGGTCGCCGCGGACGAACCGCAGGCCCTCGCCCAGGTCGCGGAGGTAGCCGCGCACGCCGGTGGCCTCGGCCGGCGGCGGTTCGGGGACCCGCACCCAGATCGCCGCGACCGCCGCCGCCACGGCGAACGTGCCCGCGTCGATGGCGATCACGGCCGGCGATCCGAACAGCGTCACCAGTACGCCCGCGAGCGGCGCGCCGAGCAGCAGCGCGGCGCGGTTGGCGCCGGAGTTCAGGCCGGCGGCCCGTTCCAGCGGGATCCCGCCGACCTCGGCGGTCGTCGGTACCAGCGGCCCGTTGGCGCAGTCGGCGACGCCGCGGAGCACACCCACCAGCACGACCAGCCCGATCAGCACCGGCAGCGTCAGGACGTCGAGGGCGTAGCAGACCGGGATGACCGCGATCGCGACGGCCGCCGCCGCGTTGCCCCACACGAACGAACGGCGCAGCCCGAACCGGTCGACCACCGGCCCGGCCAGCATCTGGGCGGCGACGTACGGGAGCAGCTGCGCGAACACCACGACGCCGGTCCGCGCCGCGCTACCGGTGGTGGTGAGCACCAGCCAGGGAATGGCGATCGCCGACATCGAGGTGCCCGCCACCGATACCACGTACGCGCTGATCAGCGCCGTGAACGGCGCCCGCCGGCTCACGGCGTCACCTCTTCGTCCGGAAGCAGCTGGAACTGGAAGACGGCGCGCTCCGCGCCGTCGCCTCTGGGCGGCGCCCCGGCCGCGCGGAGATGGCGGTGCACGACGGCCGTGACCTCGGCGGACAACGCGCGGGCCTCCTCGGGCGTGACCTCGATGGAGATCTCGCTGAACGTCCACGGCATGGTGTGCAGCTCCTCGACCCGGGACGGCAGACTGTCCACGAAGGACATCGCCCGGCGGTTGGCGGCGTCGACGCTGAGCCGCACGTACTGGATGCCCAGGCCGATCGTCTCGTCGTCGCCGGGGTCGTCGGGGGAGCGGAAGCTGAACCCCGACCGGCGGTAGGGCGTGCGCCAGAACCGGTCGCGGCCGTTGCCCTGCTCGGGGTCGTCCTCGACGAAGCCGAGCTCGGCCAGGATCCGCAGGTGGTAGCTCGTGGTGCCGCTCGACTCGCCGATGCGGCGGCCGAGCTGCGAGGCGGTGGCGGGCCCGTCGGACTCCAGCAGGTTCAGCAGCCGCACCCGGATCGGGTGCACGAGACCGCGCAGGCGGCGCGGGGTGAGGATGAGGTCGCGGGCCGGGTCGATGCCGGCCGGCCAGCCACCGGGCGGCGGGGTGGGGTTGCCGGGGTTCGCTGCCATGCACCGAGAGTAAACCGCAAAGAGAATTTTGCAAAGACTTCTCTGCGGTTTCGCCTCGGCCGGTGCCCGCCCCTGCCGGATCTTGGACTCCCCGCGGTGCCCCAGGCCCGCACGGAGTCCAAGATCGCGTCGGACGCGCCTACTGCGCCGGATGCGCCTACCGCGCCGGGTGCCGCGACAGCGTCGAGGCGGCTACCGTGCGGCGCGTAACAGGGTGAGGGCTGCGTGCTTGGCCACCTCGGCGGCGTCCGGAGCGGCGTGGTGGTCGGCGAGGACCGTCGCGCCCACCAGGAGCGTCAGCAGCTGGCGCCCCAGAGCCTCCGGGTCGGTGGCGCCGGCCCGGGTGGCGATGCCGGTCAGCAGGTCGAGGCGGCGGTCCAGGTGACGGGCGGCCAGCGCGCGTTCCGCGCCGTCGTGGTGCTGGGTGGCGGCGTTGAGGATGGCGCAGCCGCGGAAGCGGGGCTCGGCGTGCCAGCGTCCCAGCGTGTCGAACACGGCGGCGAGCCGGTCGAACGCGTCCTCCCCGGCAGCGGCCGCGGCTTCGTCGAGCCAGCGGACCAGCCGGTCGCTGCGGGCCTGCAGCACCGCCAGCACCAGCCCGTCCTTCGAGCCGAAGTGGCGGTACAGCGTCTCCTTGGACACCCCGATCGTCGTGCACAGCTCGGTGACCCCGATGCCGTCGAGCCCGCGCGTGTAGAGGAGCCGGGTGGCCGCGTCGAGGATCGCCGCGCGGGTCGAGGCCGGGTCGAGGGTGGCGCCTTTGGGGACGGGCATGTCACAGATGGTACCGCTCGGTTCGATCGCCCTGTACGGTGACGTCGAACCGATCGGTACCATCACGGAGCGAGGACCACGCATGGACGCCAGCACCCCCGCCGTCACCTTCGACAGCCACGGCGAGACCCTGCTCGGCGTCCTGCACCTGCCGGCCGGCGCGGGGCCGCACCCGGTCGTCGTGGTGCTGCACGGTTTTCCCGGCAACGAGCGCAACTTCGACCTCGCCCAGGCGCTGCGCCGGGCCGGGTACGCCGCGCTCGTCTTCCACTACCGGGGGTCGTGGGGCGTCGGCGGGTCGTGGTCGTGGCGACACGTCCTGGAGGACACCGCCGCCGTGGTCACGGCCGTCCGCAGCGGCCGGCATCCATTGGACGCGGACCGCGTGGCCCTCGTCGGCCACAGCCTCGGCGGGTTCGCCGCCCTGATGACCGCCGCCGCCGACCCGGCCGTCGCCGCGGTCGTCTCGGTGGCCGGCTTCGACTTCGGCGTCGCGGCCGCCGCGTGCCGGGCCGACGAACACGCGCGGCAGGCGTACGTCGACGCGTTCGACGAGGACCTGCTCCCGTTGCGGGGGACGAGCGGCGCGGCGCTGGTGGCCGAAATGGAGGCGGCCGGGCCGGCGTGGCGGCTGGCCGACCTGGCACCGCGGCTCGCCGGCCGTCCGGTGCTGCTGATCGGCACCGGTCGCGACCCGGTGACCCCGGCGGAGCTGCACCACGCGCCGCTGGTCGCGGCGTACCGGACCGCGGAGCACCACGTCTTCCCGACCGACCACGCGCTGTCCGACCACCGCCTCGAACTGGCCCGCACGGTGATCGACTTCCTCGGCCGGAACCTGTGAGCGCGCGCCTCGCCCTGGGTACCGCGTCGGCGCTCGGGCTCGGACGGTTCGCCTACGGTCTCATCCTCCCGGCCATGACCGGGGACCTGCACTGGGACCTCGCCCGCGCCGGCACGATGACCACGGCGAACGGCCTCGGCTACCTCGTCGGCGCGCTGGCCGCGGCCGCGGTGGTCCGCCGGGTCGGCCTGCCGGCCACGTTCCGCGCGGGCATGGTGCTGTGCGCCCTCGCGCTGGCGGCCACCGCCGCGACGACGGACTACGCGGCGCTGTTCGCCGCCCGCGCGGTGGCCGGGTTCGGCGGCGCGCTGGTGTTCATCGCGGGCGCGGTGATGGCGCCGACCGCGGTCTTCTTCGCCGGGACGGGCGTGGGGATCGCGCTGAGCGGCGCGGTCGTGCCGACGCTGCTCGCCGGCCGTCCCGACCGCTGGCCGCTGGCCTGGGCCGTGCTCGCCGTCGCGGCCGGCGTGGCGGCGGCGGTGAGCTGGGGCGCCACCCGGGAACCGGCCCCGGTCGCGGACGACGGCCGGCCGCCGAAGAGTCCACTGTGGACGGTCGCGGTCGCCTACCTGCTGTTCGCCGCCGGCTACATCGCCTACATCACGTTCCTGTCCGCCTACCTGGCCGACCGCGACGCCACCACCGCGCAGACCGCGCTCACCTGGACGCTGCTCGGCCTGGCCGTCGTCGCCGCGCCGAAGCTGCAGCGGAACATGTCGCTCGCCCTGGGAATCATCGCCGCCGCCGCGCTGCTCGCCCTGCTGGCACCGGTCCCCCCGACGGTCGTCCTGTCCGCGGTGGCCTACGGCGCGGTCTTCATGACCGTCCCCGCCACGGTCACCGGGCTGGTCCGCGCCGGGGCGCCACCCGGGCGCGTCACCGGAGTCCTGGCCGCGTTCACGGTCGTCTTCGCCGCCGGCCAGATGGCCGGTCCCTGGCTCGCCGGCCTACTCGCCGACCGCACCGGCCCGGGCGCCAGCCTCGTCTGGACCGCCGCGCTCTGCGGCGCCGCGTCCCTCGTCGCCGCCGTCGGTCCCGGGCGCCGGCAGCTCGCGCCCGGGCGGCGATAGATCGACCGGCGTCTCCTCCGGACCGACCGTCGGTTCGGGCTTCAGCCCACCGCGCCGGGCGTCCCAGATGTCCCGGGCCAGAATCTGCAGGATCCCGGCGATCGGGATCGCGAGCAACGCACCCAGGATCCCGGCCAGCTCCACCGCGAGCAGGATCGCGATGAGCACCGTCAGCGGGTTGAGCTTCACCGTGCGGGCGAACACGACCGGTTGCAGCAGATGGTTCTCCAACTGCTGGTAGACGATGAAGAACACCACGGTCACCACGCCCGCGGTCACCGACTGCGTGAACGCCGCCAGCGACGCGACCACCGCGCCCAGCGTCGCGCCGACGAGCGGGACCAGGTCGGCCAGCGCGACGAACAACGCGATGAGCCCCGCGTACGGGACGCCCAGCACCATCAGCACCGCGTACGTGAGGAGCCCGCACACGAGGCTGATGATCAGGTTGCCGCTGATGTACCCGGTGACGGTCCGCGCGCAGTCGCGTCCGACGCGACGGATCCGCTCGGCGCGCCGGTCGTCGACGAGCGTCAGGAACGCGTCGACCGCCCGCGGCCCCTCCAGGACCATCAGGTACGACAGGACGAAGATCGTCACGATGCCGGCGACGGTCGTCGCGACCCCGGTGAGGAACGCCAGCGTCGGCGCGCCGAGGCCGGACGCGTACTCGCGGATCTTGTCGGCGTTGTCCTGCACGTACCGCACCACGTGGAAGCGCTCCATCAGGCCGCCGACCGGCCCGCGACCGTTCCGGGCGTCCTCGACGATCCGCGGGAAGTCCTTCGCCACCTGGGCGCCCTCGTTCACCAGCGGCACCACGAACAGCGTGACCAGCCCGGCGAGCACGACGAACACCACGATGAACACCAGCAGCGTCCCGAGCCACCGGCGCCGGAACGCCATCCGCCGCGTGACCCACGTGACCGGTGGATGCAGCGCGACGGCGAAGAACACCGAGATGACGATCCACGTCAGCACGCGGCGCGTCTCGTAGGCGAGGAACAGCACCGCCACCGTCGCCAGGACCAGCCCGATCACGATGAGGGTGCGCCGCGCAAAACCCGTCTCCACGCCCGTCAGCTACCCGGGACGCAAAAGGACAAACCGCGTACGGAAATCTACGTATGGCGTTGTCCGGCCCGGTCCGGTGTCCTGTGGCCATGTTCACCGACCACGTCTTCACCCTTGTCGACAAGCGGGACGCCGAGGGCTTCGCCGCGCTGTTCGCCCCGGACGGGCGATTCGTCTTCGGCAACGCCGACCCGATCGTCGGGCCGGCCGCGATCGCCGCCGCCGTCGGCGCCTTCTTCGCCGGCATCGACGGCCTGCGCCACGAGCTCCGGAACCGCTGGGAGAGCGGCGCCGACACCGTGGCCGAGCTCGTCGTCGAGTACGACCGGCGGGACGGGGGCGCGGTGCGGGTCCCGGGGGTCACCATCTTCACCCGCGACGGTGCCGGTCTCGTCACCGACTACCGCATCTACGTCGACCTGGCGCCCTTGTTCGCACCCTGACCTGGGCGGGCCGTACCGTCTCCGATCATGACGACGGGGACGGTGACGGGCGGGCGGCGGGTGCTGGCACCGCTGGGGCTGGTGTTCCTGATCGTCGGGTTGGCCAACTCGCTGGTGGTCCCGTTCATCTCGCTGTTCCTGGCCACCGAGGTGCACGCCACCGCGGTACAGACGACGGTGATCCTGGTCGCCTACCCGGTGTCGGCCGTGGTAGCGGCCTGGGCGGTGGGACGCGTCTCCGACCGGTGGCCGGTGCGGCGCCCGTTGATGGTCGGCGCGTCGCTGGCCGGGCTGATCGGCATGGGACTCACCGCGGTCGTCCGCGACTACTGGGTGCTGCTCGCCGTCACCGTCACCGCGACGGCCGCCGCGGGCGTGCTGTTCCCGCAGACGTTCGCGTTCGCGCGGGAGGTGCTGGCGCAGCGCGACCCGAAGCGGGCGGCGCTCGGAATCAGCGTGCTGCGCACGGTCTTCTCGATCGCGTGGGTGGCCGGCCCGCCGGTTGCCGCGGCGCTGCTGGCCGTCGGCGGCTTCCCCCTCGTCTACGGCGCCGCCGCCGCCATGTACGGCCTGGCCGCCGTGGTCGCCTTCCGGCTGCCCGACGCGGAGGCGCCCGCCCCCGCCCCGGCGTCCACGGACGCCGACGGGCCGGCCGCCGGCCTCCGATTCACCATCCTCCTGACGATCGTGGCGTTCGTCCTCCTGCAGACCCCGCTCAACCTCGGCGGGCAGGCGGTGGCCCTGTTCACCACCGAGGAACTCGGCGGCACGGTGACCGACGCCGGCCTGATCCTCGGGCTGTGCGCGGCGCTGGAGATCCCGCTGATGCTGGGGCTGGGCGTGCTCTCCACACGCGTGCCGCTGCGCGTCCTGATCCTGCTGGGCGCGGCCGCCGGGATCGCCTACCAGGCGATGGCCGCGGCGTCCCACGAGGTGTGGCAGCTGGCCGCCGCCCAACTGTTCAACGCGCTGTTCATCGCCGCGATCTCCGCCCTGGGCATCCCGTACGTGCAGGACCTCATGCCGGACCGCCCCGGCCACGCGACGACGATGTCGACCAACACGTTCCCGATGGGCCAGATCGTGGCCGGCCCGCTCTTCGGGCTGGCCCAGTCGAACGGCTACCGGCTGGCGTACGTGATGAGCCTGGGGTTGTGCGTGCTCGGGTTCCTCCTGCTGCTGGCGACCCGACCGCGGCCGCCGGCTCAGTCGCCGGAGTAACCGAAGAAGAAGATCTCCGTGGGCACGCCCGCCTCGTCGTGCAGCACCGCGCACCGGCCGAACGACCGCTCCCGGACGAGCGACCACAGCGCACCGACGTGGTCCCGCGTCAGCGTGGCGGTACCGATCAGGTCGAGCGCCTCCGCCGCGCCGACCGGTTCGACCGTTCCGTAGTCGGGCTTCTCGCCGGTGTCGAGCACGCGATCGACGTCCAGGATCGAGTGCGTGCCCGCCTCCTGCACCTCCTCCGCGGCCCAGAGCTCGTCTTCCGTCTGCGGCCGGTTCGGAAAATCGGCGGCGGACTTGCCGAACTCGTACGGAACCGCCCACCAGTAGTCGCCGGTGTCGAGAACGTGCTGCCGCAACGCGTCCAGCGCCGCCTGCAGGTCCGGCTGATACGCGACGTAGTAGTCCCATTGCGACGCGCCCATGGTGCTCCCTCGGTTGATCTCCGGGCAAGCTAACATCCCCGCCGGACACGGGCAGCTACGGGCGGCGGCCCTGCACGTGGCGGCCCTTCACATGGCGGCCGAACTGGCGCGCGATCTCCCGGTTGGCGTCGCGCTCCGCGAGGACCTGCCGCTTGTCGAACGAGCGCAGCCCCCGCGCCAGCCCCAGTTCCACCTTCGCCCACCCGTTGCTGAAATAGATCGACAACGGAATCAGCGTCACCCGGTCCTCGCGCACCTTCGTGCGGATGCGGTCGATCTCCACCCGGTTCAGCAGCAGTTTCCGGATGCGGCGAGGGGCGTGGTTCGTCCACGTGCCGTGGCTGTACTCCGCGATGTGCAGGCCGTACAGCAGCAGTTCGCCGTCGTGCTCCTGGGCGAACGCGTCGGCCAGCGACACCCGGCCCGCGCGCAACGACTTCACCTCGGTACCGAGCAGCGCGATGCCCGCCTCGTACGTTTTCAGGATCGCGTAGTCGTGCCGGGCCCGGCGGTTCGTCGCCACGGGCCTGCGGCCGGTTTCCTTCGGCACCCCACGATCGTAGGCGCCTCGACCTCAGGCCCGGTCCACGCGACGGACTGATGGGGCATCCTGGGTGGATGGGCGGTGCCGTCATCGAACTGGGGTACGCCCAGCCGTGGGAGCCCGAGCCGGAGCCGCCGCCGCGCTGGCCGCCGAGGCCGCCCACCTGGCTGGTGCCCGCCCTGGTCGCGGCCGTCACCCTGCTGACGCTCGGCGCGGCCGCCACGCCCCGGCAATGGGACCCGGTGCTGTCCCAGCGCGACCAGAACACCTCGCTGCACTTCGGTGCCGACGACACCGCCTACCTCACGACCCAGCGGATCCGCAGCGGTCGCCTGCAGGCCTACCGACCCGGCCGGGCCGGCGCGCTGTGGACGGCGAACTTCCCCGGCGGATACCCCGTCCCGGTCCTCGACGCCGACCCGACCCTGCTGACCATGACCGTGTACGACCCCGCCCCCGACGGGCAGGCCACCGGCAACGCCGTCCAGGGGCGCGACCCGCGCACCGGCCACATGCTGTGGACCCGGCCCGGCACCGGTCTGCTGGGCATCGGCGCCGACGTCGCCGTGGTCACCGACCGGCAGGAGGGCGGCGGCGCGGTGCCCGGCCCGGCCACGTTCGACCGGTTGGGCCTCGACCCGGGTGCCGACGTGGTGGTGCTGGACCCGGTCGACGGCTCGGTGATCAGCACGCGGCGGGCCGCGGCGCCGGACTGGCCGGCCGGCCGGATCGAGGCGGTCGACCGGCGCACCGGCCGGTCGCGCTGGACCCGCACCGTCGCCCCCGACGTGCTCATCGGCACCGAGGAGGTACCCGCCGGCCGTGCTCCGCGCGTCGTCGAACTGGCCCTCGACGGGCGGCTGCGGCTGAGCGACCCGGCGACCGGCGAGACGCGGCACGAGACGCGGCTCGGGCTCGTCGGGCGGCCGCTGCACGTCTCCGTCACCGGCGGGGTCGTGGTCGTCCACCAGCAGCCGCCGGCCGGCGAGCCGCGCGTGTCCGTGGCGTACGACCTCGCCACGGGGACGACCAGTTGGAGCCAGGACACCCAGACCACCTCGTTCTGCGGCGAGCGCTACCGCTGCGCCTCCGAACCGGGGACGCTGACGGTCACCGATCTCGCCTCCGGCTCCGTCCGCTTCCGGGGCCGCAGCGACCTGTTCATGGTCAACGGTGACCGCCTGATCGTGTCGTGGGAGGCGATCCTGCCCCGACCCGCCGGCACCCAGGTGTACGACCTGCGCACCGGCCGCCGGTCGCAGGACTACCGGGGCTGGTTCCTCGCCAGCTTCGAGGACGGGGCGAGCCTCCTGGTGCAGCAGACGTCCGGCGGGACACTGCTGGTGTCGACGGTCGCGCACGCCTCGGGCCGGGTGACGATGGTGGGCCGCGCGACCGGCTGGATCGGCACGGCGTCGTGCACCCGCGGCGTCCGCTACGCCGGCTGCGTCGGGCCGTCGGGCGTGCGGATCTGGCGCCTCCCCCGGGAGACCTGAGGGAGCAGCAACGGCGTCGCCAGGATCAGGACCCCGGCCACCGCGATCGCCGTGCGCGGGCCGGTCGCGGCGGCGAGCAGTCCACCGAGCGCGCTGAGCACCGCGATCGACACGCCGCTGCTGATCGACCACGCCGTCAGCGTCCGAGCGACGCGGTCCGTGGGCGTGTTGTCGAGCCGGTAGGTGGCGAGCACCGGCGTGTAGAGGCTCATGCAGACGATGATCGCGAGCTCGACGGCGATCACCGTCACGAGGCCGGCGACCCCCGGCCCCACGAACGCGAGGCCGATTAGCCATACGGCGCGCAGCGTCCCGACCGTGCGCAGGATCCGGTCGCGGCCGTACCGTGCCACCGCCCGGCGGGCGAGGCGCGAGCCGATCAGCCCGCCGAGGCAGGGCGCGGCGAACGCCAGGCCGTACTGCCAGGGCGAAAATCCGAGGTGACGCAGGAGCAGCACGGCCAGCAGCGGTTCCGTGGCCATGATGAGGCCGGCGACGAGCAGTTGGTTGAGGAAGAGTGGGCGCAGTCCCGGGTGGGTGAGCAGGTGTCGCCAGCCGTCGAGCAGGTCCGCGGCCCGCAAGCGGCTCGGATTTCCGTGCGGTGGGGGCGTATCCCGGTCATCTATTGCTTTTAGACAGAACGCGGAGAGCAGGTAGCTGACGGCATCGACCACGACGGTGATCATCGGGCCGACAGCGCCGATCGCCGCGCCGCCCAGCGGGGGCCCGACCGCGATGGCGCTCCAGGTGGTGGACTCGAGGCGCGCGTTGGCGGTGAGCAGCGCCGCCGGCCGCACGACCGCCTTCAGGTACGCCCCGCTGGCCGCGGTCGAGGCTATTCTGGCCGCCGCTATGGCCGCTGACACAACCATCAGTTGTGCGAATCCGAGCCAGCCGAAGGCGTAGGCGAGCGGGACCGTGAGCATGGCGGCGAACCGGGTGAGGTCCATGGCGATGAGCACCGGTCGCTTGCGGCGAAACTCGATCCACGGTCCGAGCGGTACGGCGATGAGCGCGCCGACGGCGGGACCCACGGCGGACAGCAGGGAAGCCTGGGCCGGTCCGACCTCGAGCACGAGCACGGCGATCAGCGGCAGGGCGCCGAAGGCGATCCCGGAGCCGTAGGCACTGACGGCGTACGCCGCCCACAGCCGCCGGAAACGTGTGTCCATGCACGGATCCCACCAGCGCCCCCGGGGCGAGATCAAACAACCCGTGCCACAACCTGTGGTTGTGCGGGCGCTCGATCCGGTGTGGGTCGGCGGTCGAAAAGCGCACTGGATCGAGCGTCGTGCATGCGTGACGGACATGGACGGGAATCTCCGAAATTTCCGGATGAAAAGTGTTGGTGGCCGGCCGCGCCGCGGCTCATTCCTCCGTAATCGCACACCTGCGACACCACGGAGGAACCACATGCGCACCATTCGCACCGGCCATCGGATGATGGTCGCCGTCACGGCGTTGGCCATCGGCCTCGGAACGTCCACAACACCCAGCACAGCGGGGGCAGCGGACCCACTCGCCGTAGTGAAGGCGCGCCTCTCGCCCGAGCTTGCCCGCCTCGTCGACGACGTCGACCGGCGCGTGCCGCTGGCGCCGCTCGCCGCCGACGGCAGCCTCGCCGGGCTGGAGCGGCCCGTCACCGCGCCGGAGCCGGAGGAGGACGACGAGGAGGAGAGCATCGGCGGCATCGGCTCGCCGGGCAAGACGTTCGACATGGACCTGTTCGAGCGTAACCTCCGCGCGACCCTGGCCCGGAAGACCGTCGGCTACGCGTACTCGATCGGGAAGTCCGGACAGCTCGACCGGCAGGCCGGCGTCGGCTTCGCGCGGGTGGCGCCGGACAACCCGGTGACGCCGCAGTCGGCGACCAAGGCGATGACCGTGGCGAGCATCAGCAAGCCGGTGACGGCCGCGGCGACGCTGCGGCTGCTGGAGCAGAAGGGTATCTCGGTCGACAGCCCGATCGGGCCGTGGCTGCCGGCGACGTGGCAGCGCGGTAACGGCGTCGACGCCATCACGTTCCGCCAGTTGATGACGCACACCAGCGGCCTGCTGCAGAACTACCAGACCGCCACCGGCACCACCGCCGGCAAGTCGACCGGTTCGTGGGGCAACATCCGCATCGCCGTCGGGCAGGATCTCGGGTCGAAGAGCTACAAGTACGCGAACATGAACTTCAGCATCTTCCGCATCATGGTCCCGAAGATCGCGTACGGCGTCGACCTCAGCCCGCTCTACGACGCCCCGCCGCCGAACGTCACGCCGGCCCAGATCGACTACCTCACCGGCACGGTGTTCCTCGCGTACCTGAAGCCCGTGCTGGCCCTCGCCGGCACGCAGGTGGGTTGCGCCAACACCGATCCCAACCCCACGAAGCTGTACGCGCTGGACGGCAAGGCCGGCTGGGGTCCGGCGGACTACACGCAGAGCTGCGGCGGCTTCGGCTACAACCTGTCCGCCAACGGGATCGCGTCGTTCATCTCGCACGTCCGCTACACGAACACGCTCGTGTCGCCGGCGGCGCGGTCGCTGATGGTCGACGGCGGCCTGGGTCTCAAGGCGTACAGCGGCGCGCACGGCACGTACCACGGTCACGGTGCCGTGTGGGCGATGTCGGGCGGGCGGGGCATGCGCGGATGCGTGATGTCGTTCGACATCCAGGTCGACGTCGCCCTGCTGGTGAACAGCCGCGGTGACTACCCGTCCGGCTGCGCGGTCGTCGTCGAGGCGTACGACAACGCCTGGGTCTGACACCACCGTGGGACGCGTGGCCGGAGCGACCGCTCCGGCCACGTATCATGCCCGGCGTGCGGGTGGAGCTGTTGGGCACCGGATCCGGGGACGGCTGGCCGAACCCCTGGTGCGTCTGCGATTCCTGCGCGTGGGCCCGCACGGAGCCGCGCCGCCAGACCAGTGCCCTGATCGACGACGCCCTGCTCGTCGACGCCGGCACGGCGCTGCACCGCGGCGTCTCGCTGCACGGGGTCCGCACCGTGTTGTTCACCCACGCCCACCCCGATCACGCCGACCCGCAACTGCTGCTGTGGCGGCAGGCGGCGATGGCGGCGGGCGCGTCGGTGGCACCGCTGGAGATCGCGGGACCGCCGGCCGCGCTGGACCTGTGCCGGCACTGGGTGGATCCCGCCGAGCCGGTGACGTGGACGCCGTTGCGCGCCGGCGACAAGGCCGACCTGGCAAGCGGCCACGCGGTCGAGGCGGTCGCCGCCAACCACTGGGCCGGCGTGGACGGCGTCGGCCCGGCGCTGCTCCACATCCTGGACGGACGGGTCCTCATCGGCTGGGACACGGCGGCGCCGCTGCCGCCGGCGTGCCGGTCACACGAGTTCGACCTCGTCCTGCTGGACTGCAACGACGGCGACCTCCCCGCGTCGGCTCACCACCACACGCTCGCCGACTTCGCGTCCACAGTGGACGATCTGCGCGTCCACGGCGCGATCGGACCCGGGACGCGGGTGGTGGCGGTCAGCCTCGGCCACGCCAACCCGCCCGGCCCCGAGCTGCGCCGCCGCCTGGCCGCCTGTGCCGCCGAGCCCGGCCACGACGGCCAGATCATCCACCTGTAGGACGTAGGCTCACCAGGACCATCAGGAGGGCAACAACCATGGCGCGGATCTCGCGCAGTGCCGAGGTCTCCCAGGCCGTTGTCGACCTCATCGTCGGGCAGGGCCTGCGTCCGGGCGCGCCGCTGCCCACCGAGGCGCAGCTGATGGCCGATCTCGGCACCAGCCGGGGCCCGTTGCGGGAAGCCGTCAAGACCCTGCAGGCGCAGGGCATCGTCGAGGTCCGGCACGGCTACGGGACGTTCGTGGGGCTGGCCGGCGCCGACGCGATCCTGCCGTGGCTGACCTTCCGCGCCCGGGACGTGTCGACCCTGGCCGACCTGCTCGACGTCCGCGAAATGATCGAGATCGGGCTGGCCCGTCGCCTCGCGGGCGGCGGCGTCCCGGCCGACACCGTGACGGCGTTGCGGGAATGCGTGGAGACGATGCGGTCCGGCGGCGCCGGTTCCGCGCCGGCCGACCGCCGCTTCCACGAGCTGATCTGCGAGGCGGCCGGCAACGCGCTCGCCCGCGACCTCGTGCGCGTGTTCTGGCAGACCTACGCCCGCGCCGAACACCAGGTCGGCGAGCGGCGCTCCGACGGCAATGCGCTCGCCGACCGGCACCGGGCCGTCGTCGACGCCCTGGCCGGCGGTGACCCCGCCGCGGCCGAGGACGCGGTGCGCCGGCACTTCGACGAGGTCCGCGAACGCCTGGCCCGCGCCCGCTGAGCCGGCCTCAGTACTCGGCGTAGATCTCCAGCACGTTGCCCTCCGGGTCGGCGAAGAACAGCGTGCGGTGCCGCCACTCCGTCAGGTCGGTGGGGCCACGGAGGACGCGCACGCCCCTGGCCATCAGGTCGGCGTGCCACGCGTCCACCGCGGGCGGCGGGACGCGGAACGCCAGTTGCACGCCCGCCGACCCGTCGACCGCCGGCCCGTCGTCGCCCCACGGAGCGACGCCCCGGGGCCGCAGCGACAGGATCGTGGACCCCATCCGGAACTCGATCCACCTCTCCCGTTCGGTCTCGATCGGCAGGCCCAGCACGTCGCGGTAGAAGGTCTTCATCTCGGCCAGGTTCCGGCAGAGGAGCACGGTGTGGTCGAGCGTCTTCAGGGGTGTCAGGTCCACCCGCGAACACTAGCCCGCAAGGTCGGCGCAAGGTTCCCGTTGAGATCGGCGGGCGACCGTTCTCCCGTGGTGGAGAACCAGATCGTCACCGCTCCCTCAGGAGGAGGAAACCCATGACCGAGGACCAACGGCTGTGCGTCGTCCGCCGGTTCATCGAAGAGGGCTGGAACAGCGGCTCCGGCACGCCCGTCGGCGACATCGTGGCCGACGGGTACGAGTCGAACGACGGCGTGTTCCTCGCGTTCAGCGGCGATTCCCGCGGTCCGCACCGCATGCGCGGCGCGGAGGCCGTCACCAGCCACATCGCGCAGTACCACGAGATCTACGACAACCTCAGGTTCACCATCGAGCGGATGACCGTCGACGGCGACACGGTCACCACCGTCTGGGCGCCGACCGGCACCACCAGGAAAGAGACGTTCATCGACCGCGCCGGGCGCCAGCGGCCGTTCGAACTGAAGGACGTGGGCGTCAGCCGCACCGCCGTCGTCGACGGCAAGGTGACGCGGCACGACCTGTTCTGGGCCCGCGATCCGCTGTCCCCGTGAGCGCACGGTCCGCGGGACACCTTTGATCCGGAAGGAGAACGACGATGAGCGCGATCGACGACAAGTGGAGGCAGAACCAGTGGCTCGGCCAGCCGGTGGACGAGGGTGCGGGCAGCGCCGAGATGTCCCTGCCCGACGGGCGCGGCCGCGTCCGCGACTTCCAGAACGGCTCCATCTACTGGACGCCGGAGCACGGCGCGTTCGAGGTGCACGGTGACATCCGGGTGAAGTGGGCGCGGTGCGGTGGGCACGGCGGCTTCCTCGGCTACCCGGTCACCGACGAACTGGGCTGCGGTCCGGGCAACGGGCGCTTCAACCACTTCGAGGGCGGCTCCATCTACTGGCGGCCCGACCTCGGCGCGCACGAGGTCCACGGTCAGATCCGCGACCTGTGGGCGCAACTCGGCTGGCAGGCGGGGCGCCTCGGCTACCCCGTCAGCGACGTCCGCGGCACGCCGGAGCGCCGGGGAAGCACGTTCGAACACGGAACCATCACGTGGACGCCGCAGACCGGCGCGGTGATGTTGCCCAAGACCGACTGAGAGGACACCCGCGCCGGTTCCTGTTCATCGACGAACCCGACGGGTAACGCTTATCCGACAAGGTTTTCTCACTTGCGGGCCACGCCGCGACCGGTCAGCATTCTCGGTAGTGTGCTGACTACGGGTGGTCAATGGTGGAGTTCCGGTTGTTCGGCGAAGTGGAGGCCCTCGCCACGGGCCGTCCCCTCGACGTCGGTACGCCACGGCAGCAGGCGGTGCTCGCGGCCCTGCTCGTCGACGCGGGCCGGCCGGTCACCGTCGAGACGCTGATCGACCGCATCTGGGGCGACAACCCACCGGCCGAAACGCGGAACGTCCTCTACTCCCACCTCAGTCGGATCCGGCAGATGCTGAAAAAGAGCGGCACCGACGAGCGGGTCGAACGGCGACATGCCGGATACGTCCTCACGGTCGACCCCGACCGGGTCGACCTGCACCGCTTCGCCCGCCTGGTCGACCGGGGCCGGGACCCGCAGTCGTCCGACACCGACCGGGCGCGGGTCCTGGCCGAGGCGCTCGGCCTGTGGCGCGGCACGCCGCTCGCCGCGCTGCCCGGCGACTGGGCCGGCCAGATCCGCTCCAGCTGGCAGCGCCGGCGGCTCGACGCCGCCGTGCAGTGGGCGCAGGCGGAACTGCGGCTCGGCCGCACGGCGGCGGTGATCGCGACGCTGCCCGATCTCGTCGCCGAGCACCCGTTGGTGGAGCCGCTCGAGGGCTGCCTGATGGAGGCGCTGCGGGCGGCGGGACGCGCCGCGGAGGCGCTCGACCGGTACGCCGCCCTGCGCGAGCGGCTCGCCGACGAACTCGGCACCGACCCGGGCCCGGAACTGCGGGCGCTGCACCAGACGCTGTTGCGCGGCGGCGAGCCCGCCACCCCGCCGGTCAGGATCGTCGCCGCCCTCCCCGAACCGGTATCGCCGGCGCAGCTGCCGCCCGACGTCTCCGGGTTCAGCGGTCGCACGGCGGAGGTCGCCGAGCTCGACGCCGTGCTCGACGGGGCGTCCAGCTCGGCGTCAATCTCGGCCGCCGCGGTATCGGGCACGGCCGGCATCGGCAAGACCGCGCTCGCCGTGCACTGGGCCCACCGGGTCGCCGACCGGTTCCGCGACGGCCAGCTCTACGTGAACCTCCAGGGCTTCGACGCGACCGGCGCGCCGGTGCAGCCGGCCGAGGCGGTGCACCGGTTCCTCGACGCGTTCGGGGTTCCGGCGGAGCGGATCCCGGACGGGCTGGAGGCACAGGTCGGGCTGTACCGGAGCCTGCTGGCGAACCGCCGGGTGCTGGTGGTGCTCGACAACGCCCACGACGAGGAGCAGGTGCGTCCGCTGCTGCCGGGCGCGCGCGGCTGCATGGCGGTGGTCACGAGCCGCAACCGGCTCACCGGTCTCGTCACCACCACCGGCGCGCACCCGCTGACGCTCGACCTGCCGTCCGCCGCCGAGGCCCGCGAGCTGATGGCGCGCCGGCTCGGCGCCGACCGGCTGGCCGCCGAGCCCGACGCGGTCGACGAGATCGTGCGGTTGTGCGCGCGGCTGCCGCTGGCGCTGGCGATCGTGGCCGCCCGGGCCGCCATGAACCCGGGGTTCGGGTTGGGCGTGCTGGCCGCCGAACTGCGCGCCGCCCGGGGCGGGCTCGACGAGTTCGCCGGCGCCGACCGGACCACCGACGCGCGGGCGGTGTTCTCGTGGTCCTACCGGCAGTTGGACCCGGCGGCGGGCACCCTCTTCCGGCTGCTGGGGCTGCACGCGGGTCCCGACATCGCCACCGCGGCGGCCGCGGCCCTGTGCGGACGCCCACCGCGCGAGACCCGGCCGCTGCTCGCCGAACTCTGCCGCGGACACCTGCTCACCGAGCACGTCCCCGGCCGGTACACGTGTCACGACCTGCTCCGCGCGTACGCCACCGAACTGACCCACAACGTCGACACCGACGCGGAACGGCGCGCCGCGCTCGCGCGGGTGATCGGCTACTACACGCACAGCGCCGACGCGGCCGATCTCCTGCTGAACCCGTACCGCGACAATCCGGCGCCGCTGCCCGCGGTCCCCGGCGGGGTCGACGTGGCCCGGCTCGACGACCGCGCGCACGCGCTGGCGTGGTTCCGGGCCGAGTATCCGGTGCTGCTCGCGGTGATCCGGCAGGCGAGCGGGTTCGACGACCACCTGTGCCCGCTCGGCTGGATCCTCAGCCGCTTCTTCGGGTACCAGGGGCACTGGCGCGACTCGATCACCGTGCTCGGCATCGCGTCGGCGGCCGCGCACCGGCTGGGCGACCCGCACCTGATCGCCGTCGCCCACCGGTCGCTCGGCAACGCGCACGTCCGGTCCGGAAACTTCACCGACGCGGAGACCTATCTGGGACGCGCACTGCGCGCCTACGCGGGCGACCCGGTCGGCGAGGCGCACACCCAGCGGAGCCTGTGCTGGCTGCGCGACCGGCAGGGCCGGCACGAGGAGTCGCTGGAGCACGCCCAACGGGCGCTGGAGCTGTTCGAGGCGGCCGGGCACCGGCCCGGGCAGGCGCGGGCGCTCAACGCCGTCGGCTGGTCCCACGCCGTGCTTGGCCGGTACGCCGACGCGGTGGCCTACTGCGACCGGGCGCTGGCGCTGCAACGCGAACTGGGCGACCGGCTCGGCCAGGCGGAGACGGGCGACAGCCTCGGCTACGCGCTGCACCGGCTGGGCGAGCACACCCGCGCGATCGAGTCCTACCGCGCCACGATCGACCTGTACCGCGAGTTCGACGACCGGTACAACGAGGCCGACACGATGGTGTCGCTCGCCGAGGTGCACCGCGCCGCCGGCGACCCCGACGCCGCGCGGGTCATGTGGCTGGCCGCGCTGGACATCTTCACTCAGATGGGTCACCCGGACGCGGATACGACACGCGCAAACCTCGACCGCCTTGACGCCGAGACCGTAGGGTCATCGTGACTCTCTGGAGGTATGCATGAGCGAGCTGTCCGTCAGCCTCGAGGATCTGAACAGCTTTACGGAGACTCCCGACGGAATCACCGCGACCGACGCGCTGAAAGCACTGCTGTCGCAGCTCGTCACGGAGCTCAAGGACGCGATGGACGAGCAGGTGGAGGCGCCGATGCTGGTCGTGGCCGCACAGGAGGAGATCGAGACCGAGACCGAGCCGGTGGAGCCTTCGCAGCTGATCGGCTCGCAGTTCGCCGCCGCGTTCGAGCCGGCGTCGAGCAGCCACGGCGTGCACATCCGGCTGCACAAGGTCCATCGCTGAGCACATGCGCACGGTCCTCGTGTCGATGCCGTTCATGGACATCGACCGGCCGTCGATCCAGCTGGGGCTGCTGACGGCGATCGGCGCGGAGCACGGGTTCGCGGTCCGCACGCTGCACGCGAACCTCGACCTCGCCGCGCGCGTCGGTGTCGACGACTACGTCCGCCTCGCCGGGCACCGGAGCCGGCTGGTGGGGGAGTGGCTGTTCTCCGTCGAGGCGTTCGGCGCTTCCGCGCCGGATCCTTCCGGGACGCTCCTGGAGTCGCCCGAGCTGCCGCTGCCGCCCGAGCGGTTGCGGCACATCCGCGACCACGAGGTGCCCGCGTTCCTCGACGCGTTGCTTCTCGCGGAGCCGTGGCACGAGGTCGACGTCGTCGGGTTCAGCTCGACGTACCAGCAGAACGCGGCGTCGTTCGCGTTGGCGCGCCGGCTCAAACAGCGGTATCCCGGCATCGTCACGCTGTTCGGCGGCGCGAACTTCGACGGTGAGATGGGTCCGGAACTCGTGCGGTCGGTCGACTGCGTCGACCTCGCGGTCGTGGGCGAGGCCGACACCGCGTTCCCGGCCGTCCTGCGCGCGCTGGCCGACGGCACCGATCCGGCCGCGGTGCCCGGTGTCGTGTGCCGTGCGGGCGGCGCGGTTTCGGCGACGCCGCCGGCTCCGCCGCACGACCGGCTGGACGAGCTGCCGGCGCCGGACTACACCGAGTACTTCGACCGGCTCGCGGCCCTGGACCTGCCGCGCGACACCGGATGGATCCCGTTCGAGTCGGCCCGCGGGTGCTGGTGGGGCGCGAAACACCACTGCACGTTCTGCGGGCTCAACGGATCCACCATGGCGTTCCGGTCCAAGTCACCGGACCGCGTGCGCACCGAACTCGCGCTGCTCGCCCGTCGCCACCGCAGTTTCCGGTTCGCCGCCGTCGACAACATCCTCGACCCGACCTACCTCACCACCCTGGTACCGGCCCTGGCCGACGACGGCTACCAGCTCTTCTACGAGGTGAAGGCGAACCTCACCCGGGCGCAGGTCCGCCTCCTCGCGCGGGCCGGCGTGACGCATCTGCAGCCCGGCCTGGAATCGCTGAGCACGAACGTGCTCCGGTTGATGCGCAAGGGTGTGCGGGCCGCGCAGAACGTCAACCTGTTGCGGTGGGCGCGCTACTACGGCGTCGACGTGGCGTGGAGCATCCTGTGCGGCTTCCCCGGTGAATGCGAGACGGACTACGCCGGTCAGGCTCTTGCGGCGCCGCACCTGGTGCATCTGCAGCCGCCGGCGAGCGTCGACCGGATCTGGTTGGAGCGCTTCAGCCCGCTCTTCACGACGATTCCGCGCCGCACGCCCGAGGCCAGCTACCGCCTGGTGTATCCGTCCACTGTGGACCTCGACCGGATGGCCTACTTCTTCGACTACGACCTGCCCGACGCCCTGCCCGACAGCGCCTACGAGTCCCTGCGCGACGCCGTCTCGGCGTGGAACACCGCCTGGCACACCGCGACGCTGACGTACCGGTCCACGCCTGGCTTCGTCCAGATCTTCGACAACCGTTCACCGGACGGCCGCGGTACGTACACGTTCGAGGGCCCGCTCGCCGACCTCTACCTCGCCTGCGTCGACCGTCCCACCACCGCGTCCGCCGTCCGCGCGAAGCTCGGCCTCACCTGGCCGGTCGAGGCCGTCGAGGAGGCCTTCGGCGAGTTCGGCCGCCGCGGCCTCATGTTCCTCGACGGCAATCTCGCGGTCGCGTTGGCCCTGCCCGCGGTACCGGGCCGCTGACAGAATGGCGGGATCTGGCCGTAACGGGGATGTCAGGGGCCGTCCGATGGGGGATCTTCGGGAGATGGCCACGCCGCAGCTCGTTGTCCTCACCGGCCCGCTGGCGGTCGGCAAGAACACCGTCGCCGATCGGCTTTCCGAGGGGTTCACCGCCCGCGGCCGCACGGTCGTGATCGCCGACGTCGACGAGGTCGCGGCGATGGTGGGCCCGCCCGGCGCGGCCGCCGCCGGCCTGTGGTTCCCGGCGCACGAGGCGCACGGCGCGCTCGTCGGGCAGTGGATGCGCTCGCCCGTCGACCACGTCATCGCGGTGGGCCCGTTCTTCGACGACCGGGAGCGGGCCGCGTTGACCCGTCACCTCCCGACCGGCGCGGTCACCCTGTGGGTCGTCATCGAGGCACCGGTGTCGGTGACGCTCCTGCGGGCACAGGCCGATCCGACCCGCGGCCTGTCCCGTGACCCGGACTTCCACCACGGCGTGCACCGCCGCTTCCGCGACCTGCAGCCGACGATGCCGGCCGACCACACGTTCGACTCGGCGGTGGACACGGCGGAGGAGATCGCCGGCGTCATCCTCTCGTCAGCGCTGCGCCCAGAAGACGGATCACGTCGCTCTCGGCGGGGTTGACCCCGTCGGCCGGCGCGTGTTCGGTGATCGCCGCGCCGACCACGCCGTCGAGGCCCGCGATCAGCGCGGCCAGGCGGCGCGGGTCCGGGCCGCCGGGCTCCGGGTAGCACGTGGACGCGAACACGGCGGGATCGAGCACGTCGAGATCGACGTGGACGTAGACCGGGCCGCGAACGTCCGCGAACGCCCGTTCGAGGTCGGCGACGCCGTAGCGGCGCAGGCCGGTCGCCTCGATGTACCGGTGCTCGGACCCGGCACCGCCGCGCTCGCCGACGATGACGATCTGACCGGGTGCGAGGGTGTGCTCCGGAACGAGCGCGGCCGGGATGTCGCCGTCGCCGAGGAGGGCGCGCACCACCATGCCGTGGAACGCGCCCGAGGGCAGCGTTTCCGGGCTGTACACGTCGGGATGCGCGTCGATCCAGAGCACGGTCAGCGCGTCGCCGTACCGGGCCCGGGCGGCACTGATCGGCGCGATGTCGACCGAGCACTCGCCGCCGACGGTGAGCACGAAGTCGTCGATGCCGGCATGCGCGTCGCCGATCCGGCGCAGGTTCGCCGCGAGGACGTCGAGCGCGCTCACCCCGGACTCCCGCTGCCCGGCCGAGTCCAGCACGGGAGCGACCACGATCCGGTCGGCCGGCACGAGTTCGGCGGCCCGGTGCGCACCCGCCACCAACCGGCGGGCGGAACCCGAGGCCGAACCCTGCCACTGCGGTACACAGAGGACGGTCGTCACCCGACCGACCCTAGCCGTTCCGCGCTGTCGCGCACCGGCCGTCCGGCGATGAGGTAGAGGGCCGGCAGCCCGGCGATCAGGGTCATCGCGACGGCGGCGACGGCCAGGTGCGAGCCGACGAGCAGCGGCGTCACGAGGGCGGCGCCGATCGGCGGGGTCGCCTGCATCAGCGTGCGCAGCCCGGCGAACGCGCGCCCGTGCAGCGCCGGCGGGATGCGGCGCATCCGCAACGACTGTGCCCACACCGTCATCGGCGCGCTGAGCAGGCCGATGGCGAAGAAGCCCGCGGCCACCGGCACCTGACGCGGGGACGCGAGCAGCGCCAGGAACGCCAGCGCGGCCGCGCCCTGTACGGTGCCGATGGCGCGGACCCTGGCCGCGTCCGGTTGTCCGCCCGGCCGGCCGTGACCGGCGACGGCGGCACCGACCATCTCGCCGACCGCCAGCGCCGAGAGCAGGGCACCGAACGCGGCGGCGCCTCCGGGCAGGCGGGTGCCCGCCAGCCACGGGCCGGTGACCATCAGCATGCCCACGGCGACGTTGAAGGCCATGAACGCGACCGTCGTGCCGACGATGACCCGGTCCCGCGCCAGGAACCCCAGCGAGGGCCGGCGATCACCCGGGGTGGTGGCGGGGGAGAGCGGTCGCACCGTCGCCGTCGCGAGGGCGAACAGCAGGAACGAGACGCCGTCGACCAGCAGGACGTCGGCCGCGCCGATCCGGTCGATCAGCAACCCGGCGGCGGCCGGGCCGATCACCATCGCCAGGCTGAAGCTCAACGACTCCAACGCGTTCGCGGCGTCGAGGTCGTCCTCCTCGACCAGTTGCGGGATCGCCGCCGGGAATCCGGCCAGCGGCACCATCTTCAGCAGGCCGTAGCCGGCGGCGACCACGAACGGCAGCCAGTCCGGCATCGCGCCGAGCGCGGCGGTCACCGGGACGGACATGACGACGGCGGCGCGCAGCAGGCTGTCGGCGATCAGCACGATCCGCTTGTCGAACCGGTCGAGCAGCGGCCCGACGGCCAACCCGCCCACCAGAACCGGTGCCGTGTAACAGATTCCGAGCAGACCGAGCGCGGCCGTGCCGCCCGGCCCGGAGAGGACGAGCCACGACAGGGCGACGAACGTCATGCCGTCGCCCAGCGTGGAGACGGTGGCGCCCGCCCACAGCCGGCGGAAGTCGGTCGTGTTCAGGACATGCAGGTACCGCCGCATCGTGGCTGCTCCTCGCGGGCGACTCGTCGAAATGGGGGAACTACAGGGACGTCCACAGGTGCACGGCGGCGTACGACCGCCAGGGCCGCCAGTGCCGCGCCCGGGCGGCGAGGCCGGCCGGCAGGCCGAGTCGTCGCGCCGCGTCGCGCAGGCCCGGATCACCGGGCGGGAACACGTCCGGGTCGCCGAGCGCCCGCATCGCGACGTACGCGGTGGTCCACGGTCCGATCCCGCTGACCGCGCGCAGCGCCGCCACGCACTCCGCCCGGTCGGCGCCGCGGTCGAGCACGATGTCACCGGCGTCGACGGCCCCGGCCAGCGCGCGCACCGTCGCGGCGCGACGCGGCGCCAGTCCGGCGGCCACCAGGTCGGCGTCGGCGAGCGCGGCCGGCGTCGGGAACAGGTGCGTCAGCCGGGGGTCCGGCGTCCGGAGCGCCGTCCCGAACCGGGTGACGAGTATCGACGTCCGCCGGCCGACGAGCGCCCGGACGGTCAGTTCGAACCCGTCGCCGCACCCCGGCACCCGCAACCCCGGTCGGGCCCGGACCAGCGGGCCGATCAGCGGGTCGGTGCCCAGTTCGGCGCCGATCGCGGCGGGGTCGCAGTCGAGGTCCAGGATCTCCCGGCACCGCTGGACGGCGGCGGTGACGTCGCGCAGGTCGGCCAGCGACAGCCGCACCGTCACCTCGCCCCGGCTCGCCGCCCGAGCCGAGCCGGCGTCGCCCGTCTGCGCCGGGCCGAATTCCGCCGTCATCACCCCGGAGCCGCGCGGCAGCCGCAGCGTCCGGTGGTAGCGGTCCGCGTCGACCGCCTCGACGCCGGGTACCGCGTGGGCGGCGAGCCGGTCCAGGAGCGGACCGACCGGCAGGGGAGCCCGGTACCGCAGCCGCACGTCGAGGTCGCCCGGAGCGTCCGCGGGCCTGCTCCGCCGCAACGCGCTCGGCGGCTGCCCGAACGCCGTCCGCATGCCCTCGTTGAACTGGCGGACGCTGGAGTACCCGGCCGCGAACGCGATCTCCGCCAGCGGCAGCGTGCTCGACTCGACGAGCATCCGCGCCACCCGGGCCCGGCGGTTGATCGCCAACGCCTGCGGGCCGGCGCCGACCTCGGCCACCAGTTGCCGGTGCAGGTGCCGCTCGCTGACCACCAGCCGGCGGGCCAGTCCAGTCACCCCCTCCCGGTCCACCGCGCCGCCGCCGATCAGCCGGAGCGCCCGGGCGACCAGGTCGCCGCGCACGTTCCACTCGGCCGAGTCGGGTTCCGCGTCGGGCCGGCAGCGCCGGCAGGCCCGGAACCCGGCCGCCTCGGCCGCCGCGGGAACCCGGAAGAACCGGCAGTTCTCCCGCCGCGGGGTCCGCGACGGGCAACTCGGCCGGCAGTACACGTGGGTACTCGTCACCGCGACCACGAACCGCCCGTCGAACCGCCCGTCCCGACTCGACATCGCCCGGTAGGAGGTCTCGAAGTCGTACACGGAGATCATCCTGCCCGGTCGGGGCGCCGCCGTCTGGCGGTCATCGGACCAGGCGGTGGGCCGCCGAAACGCGTTTCGGAAGCATCGAGCGACCCATCTGAATATCGACCGTTGACACGGACCGTACCGCGCTGCAAGCATTCCCGAAAAGGTTTTCGGAACCGTCGAGAGGTGGCGTCATGCCGTCGCGCAGGGTTCTCAGTGCCGCCGCCATCGGTCTGTTGCTGGCCGCGTTCGCGCAGGCGCCGGCCGCGCACGCGGCGCCGAACGCGAACACGCCGTACCCCGTGTTCTCCGGCGACGCGAACCCCGTTCCCGACGAGCGCACCGGCTACCACGTCCGCAACCAGTTGCGGGCGATCTTCGACGCCGACGTGGCCGCGGGCGCCGGCGGCAGCCCCGGCAACGACTTCTGGGTCGACCGCATGCTCGCCCGCACCGGCAACCAGCCCGGCGGCGGCAACGGCGACGCGAACGGCTACCTGTTCTCCCGCGGCCGCGCCGTCTTCATGAAGACCCACCGGCCCGGCGTCCTCGGCTTCGGCGGCGAGGTCGCCTACATCGAGACGGTCGCCGGTGGTCAGGGCGCGTACACGATCGCGGCGTCCGTCGACGGTTCCGGGGTGACGCTCGCGGAGGACCCCGCGCAGCGCCGCCAGACGCCGAGCTACTGGCGCGGCGTGTTCACCGGCGCCGGCCTCACGGTCGTGCTGACGAAGTACATCACCGACGCGAACGTCGCGGTGTCCACTGTGGAGCTGTCGAGCACGACGGGCGCCGCGCGGACCGTCACCCTCACGGCGTCCTCGCCCTTCGCCCGCACGGCCGACGGCGTCGAGCTGACCGGCGCCGTGCCCGCCTTCAACAAGCTCACCACGCTGTTCCCGCGCTTCTCCGGCGACGGGTTCACCCCGGTCGACGGCACGCTGCGGCAGACGCTCGCGGTTCCGGCGTCGGGCCCGGTGGTCACCAAGCTCCAGCTCGGATTCGTGACGCGGGAGCAGCCGGCGTCCACAGTGGAGTATCAGCGGTACCGGGGCCTCGACCCGCGCCGGGCGTTCACCGAGCACGTCACCGCGTACAACCGGTGGTGGGCCGACAACGTGCCCTATCTCGACACCCCGGAGAACAACATCGACAAGACGTTGTTCTACCGCTGGTGGCTCATGCGCTACAACTTCCTCGACGCCGACCTCCCCGGCAACGACTACCAGTTCCCGACGTCGATGGAGGGCGTGCTCGGCTACAACAACGCGATCGTGCTGACCGTCGGCATGTTCGTCGACGACCTGAAGTACTTCCGCGACCCCGTCTACTCGTACGGGCCGTGGGTGTCGGCCGGCGAGGTCGCGAAGAGCTCGAAGTACGTCGACAACCCCGGTGACCCGGCCAACTGGTCGAACAGCTACACCGAGTACATCTCCGAGGCGGCGTGGCGCTCGTACCAGTTGCACGGCGGCCCGCCCGGCATCGCCCGCAACCTCGCCGAGTACGCCGAGTACGACGTCAAGGGTCTCCAGGAGGCCTACGATTTCGACGGCAACGGGCTCATCGAGTACAACTGGGGCGCCATGACCGGCAACGACGCCGACGCCGTGTCGTTCCACTGGCGCGACGGCTACCTCGACCGCGCCGAGAACGCCTACCTGTACTCGAACGCGAAGGCCGCCGCCGCGGCGTACCGGGTCGCCGGCGACCGCGCCAAGGCCGCGGAGATGGAGGCGTTCGCCCTCCGGGTGAAACAGGCCGTCCTGCGATACCTGTGGGAGCCGGCGCGAAGCACGCCCGACGAGATGGGCCTCTACGGCAACCTGCTCAAGCACCGGCACGTCGGGAGCAACCAGCTCGTGCCGTGGAAGGAGATCAACAACTACTACCCCTACGCCGTCGGGCTGATGCCGAAGCCCGGTGACCCCGACTACACGCAGCCCTACGTCGAGGCGCTGCGGCTGTTCGCCGACGACGCGCAGTACCCCATCTTCCCGTTCACCACGGCGAACCAGGCCGACAAGGCCGCCGCCGCCGAGCAGGGCCAGCCGGGCAGCAACAACTTCTCCGTCATCAACTCCACCGTGACGTTCCGGATGCTGGCCTCGGTGCTGCGGAACTACCCGTCGTCCTATGTGGACGCCGAGTGGTACAAGAAGCTGCTGTACTGGAACGCCTGGGCGCACTACCAGAACAACGGCGACAACCGGTACCCCGACCAGAACGAGTTCTGGGCCAACGGATCCGCGGCCGGCCAGAGCATCGGCTACCGGTCCTGGATCCACCACACGATCCTCGGCGCCACCAACTTCACCGTCATCGAAGACGCGATGGGCCTGCGCCCGCGCGACGACGCGAAGGTGGAACTCGACCCCATCGACATCGGCTGGGACCATTTCACGGCCAACAACATCCGCTATCGCGACCGCGACCTGACGATCGTCTGGGACGCGCCGGGCGGCCAGAACTATTACGGGGGGCCGGAAGGCTACTCCGTCTACCTCGACGGCCGGCTCGCGTTCACCGCCGACCGGCTCGGCAAAATCGTCTACGACCCGGCCACCGGACGCGTGCAGGCGGCGCCCGGCGTGCGGGTGCGGCACAGCAGCCGGGTTCCGGTGCAGGCACCGCAGGACGTGCGCTTCCCCGCCGGCGCGCGGATCGCCGACGTCATGCGCAAGGCCGGCGTGGAGACCGGTCCGGGCACCGGCGCGCGCAACGTCGCCGAGGGCCGCCCGGTCACCGCGACCTTCGAAGCGCCGGATCGCGGCGCGGCCGGCGCCGTCAACGGCACCACCATCAACGAGCCGTTCTGGGGAACGGCCGGCTCGCCGAACGCGTCCGACTCGATCGAGATCGACCTGCGCGGAAGGCAGAAGATCGACGACGTCCGCGTGTACTTCTACAACTCGTCGACCTCGGCCACCGTCCCCGGATACGCGCCGCCGGCCCAGTTCACCGTCTCCTACGACAACGGCCACGGTTGGCGCACGGTCCCGAAGCAGGCCCGCACCCCGGCCTACCCGCGCGGCAACCTGAACCAGGTGCGGTTCCCGGCCGTCGAGGCGAAGCGGCTGCGGATCACCGTGCAGCACGCGCCGGGCGCGAAGACCGGCATCAAGGAAATACAGGCATTCGGGACCGGTGTGCGCCCGCCCGGCGCCACCGACGCGCCGCCGCTCGCCGACGCGTGGATCGACTCGTCGTACACGCAGGCCGGCTCGGCACGGCTGATCGGCCTCGCCCAGGACGACGGGAAACCCGGCACCGCCGTCACCGCGGCCTGGTCCGTGGTCGAGGCACCCGACGGCGGCGCGGTCGCGTTCGACCCGGCCGACAACCCGACGACCGTGGCCCGCTTCACGAAGTCCGGCCGGTACACGCTGCGGTTGACCGTGAGCACCGGAGCCGAATCGTCCACAAAGGACGTCGTGGTGAACGGCACCGCGCTCACCGAGGGCGAGATCAACGTCGCCGCCACCGCCACGCCGTCGGCGAGCTACACGGCCGGCTGGAACAACGTCAACGCCGTGAACGACGGCAAGCCCCCGTTCTTCACCGGCGGTGCCCAGGTGGACCTGTGGGGCACCTGGACCGGTGCCGAACCGGCCACCCGCTGGCTCCAGTACGACTTCCCGGCCCCGGTGCGGGTGGACCGCGCGTCGATCGACTTCTGGTCCGACAGCACCACCGGCGGCGTCGGCGTGGCCGTGCCGAAATCGTGGACGCTGCAGTACCTGAACGGCACGACGTGGACCGACGTCACCGGCGCCACCGGATTCGACCCGGCCGTGTCCGGCAGCACCAACCAGGTGACGTTCGACGCCGTCACCACCACCGCGCTACGCGCGACGTTCAACGCCCTACCCGACGCCGCCGGCACCGCGTACTCCGCGGTCGGCGTCTCGGAGTGGCGCGTCTTCGCCGCCGCGGCCACCTCCATCCAGACCGTCGACGCCCGCACCCGGGTCGGCGTCATGCCCACGCTGCCGGCCACGGTCGACGTCACCTACGCCGACGGCGCCCGTCTCCCGGTCCCGGTCACGTGGACCTCGATCGACCCCGCCCGCCTCTCGACGATCGGCGACTTCACCGTGGCCGGTTTCGTCGCCGGTACCACCCTGACCGCCACGGCCCACGTGTGGGTGCGCGGGCCCGACCCCGTCCAGATAAACACGATCGACCCGGTGGCAGTGTCCACAGTGGTCGGTGCCGCACCGACGCTTCCGACAACGGTGACCGTCGCCTACAACGACGGCTCGCGACAGAGCGGAATCCCGGTCACCTGGGACGCGGTCGACCCGTCCCGCTACGCATCCCCAGGCACCTTCGACGTGCCCGGTCAGGTCTCCGGCACCGACAAACAGGCGACGGCCACGGTAACCGTCCACCCCGCCTAGTCGTCGAGGTGCCAGACCTCGCGCATCGGGGCCCACCACTGGCCCGAACCCGGGTCGGCGATGGATTCCTGGCAGGGGTCGGTCAGTTGCCACCACTGCTGGGTCACCGGGTCGGCGGCGATCCGGGCCTGGTCGGCGGCGTGGTCGGTGCCCACGTACTCGTAGTAGCCGAACAGCAGATCGCCGTGGAGGAAGATCGTGTAGTTGCGGATGTTGGCCCCGAGCAGCGTCTGCTCGACCTGCGGCCACACCCGCTCGTGCAGGCGAAGGTACTCGTCCCGGTGCTCGGGCCGTAACCGGATGACCGAACCGAACCGCTCCATGGCGGTCACTTTAGGCGTACGCGCGCAGGCCGCCCGCCAGCAGGTCGAAGGCGTGTTCGGCGTCGGCCACGGCGGCCGGGTGGCGGGCGTCGGCGGTCTCGCCGTCGCTCAGGCAACGCCAGTTCTCGCGCGCGAGCAGGTGCTGCACCGCGACGATCTGCGCGGCGGCGAGGCGCGCGGTGAGCTCGGCGGCGGGGGAGAGCGCGGCCGCCAGCTCCGCGACCTCGCCGGCGACGTGGTCGTTGACCCGCGCCGACAGCGCCGGCGTCGAGAACACCAGGTCGTGGAACCGGAGCACCTCCGGGTGGTCGTTCAGGCCGGTGACCGGGTCGCGGCGGGAAAGACCGTCGAGGACGTGGGTGAGCAGGGCGCCCAGCGGCGACCGCTCCGGTGGCCGGGCCCGCACGACCCGGGCCGCCTCGCCGGTGTGGTCGGCGAAGCGGTGCAGCACCAGGTCCTCCTTGGACCGGAAGTACCGGAACAGCGTGGGCTTCGAGATGTCGGCCGCGGCGGCGATGTCGGCGACCGACACCCGGTCGTACCCGTGCTCCAGGAACATCGCGACCGCGATCGTGGACACCGTGTCGTGGGTGCGTTGCCGTTTGCGCTCGCGGAGACCCGTCACCCGAAAATAGTAACACGGTAACTTTTTTAACCGGGTTACACTTTCGCTTGTGATCACGGAGGAGCAGGAGTACCTGACCCGCACCCGGCGCGCACTCGCCTGGATGCTCGACCACGCGCGGATGCGGGTGGCCACCGGCGCGCAGATCGCCGGCGACCGGTACACGGCCGAGGTGCTCGGGCGGATGCTGAAGAGCCACGTCAAGGAACTGGCCGAGGAACCGGACAGCCCGCTCTACTTCGGGCGGCTGTGGTTCGGCGACGGGCCCGACGCGGGCGAGCACGCGAAGCAGAGCTACCACATCGGCCGGCGCCGGATCACCGACGAGTCCGGGCAGACCCTGGTCATCGACTGGCGGGCGCCGGTGTCGGCCCGGTTCTACCGGGCCAGCGCGCGCGACCGGCAGGGCGTCACGGTGCGGCGCCGGTTCGGCTGGTCGCCCCACCCGCCCGTGCGGCTGACGGGATACGAGGACGAGCACCTCGACCGCGGCGAGGAGGCCGGCACCGGCGCGTTCCTCCGGGCGGAGATCGAGCGCCCGCGCGTCGGACCGATGCGCGACATCATCGCGACGATCCAGCCCGAACAGGACGCGCTCGTCCGCACCGACCTGGCCGACTCGCTGTGCGTCCAGGGCGGCCCCGGCACCGGTAAGACGGCCGTGGGCCTGCACCGCGCCGCGTACCTGCTGTACGCGCACCGCAACCAGTTGCGCCGCACCGGTGTGCTCGTCGTCGGGCCGAACCCCGCGTTCCTGAGCCACATCGCCGCGGTGCTGCCGACGCTCGGCGAGATCGACGTGCGCCAGCACACCCTCGACGCCGTCCTCACCGATGCGGAACCGTCCACCGTGGACAGTGCGGACGCCGCACGGGTCAAGCACGACGCGCGGATGGCCGAGGTGCTGCGCCGGGCGCTCTACGCCCGCGTCGGCGGGCCCGCCGAGCAGGTCGTGGTGTACGACGGCTCGACCGTGCTGCGCGTGTCCGGCGGCGTCATCGCGCGCGAGGTCCGGACGGTGCTCGCGGCGGACCTGCCCTACGCCGCCGGCCGGGAACGGCTGCGGGCGCGCGTCGTCGCGCTGCTGCAACGGCAGCTGGAAGCGCGCGGCGACTCGCCCAACGCGTCGGTGCTGCAGTGGCTCGGCCGCCGGCCCACCGTCACCGCGGCGCTCGACGCGGCGTGGCCGAAGGTGAAACCGGCCGAGGTGCTCCACGCGGTCCTCACCGATCCGGCGCCGGCCGCCGACGGCATCCTCACCGCCGCCGAGCAGGACGCGATCCGCTGGGCGAAGAGACCGGCAAAGAGGGCGCCGAAATGGTCGGCCGCGGATCTGGTGCTGCTCGACGAGATCGCCGGTCTCCTCGAGCATCCCGACGGCTTCGGGCACATCGTCGTCGACGAGGCGCAGGACCTCTCGCCGATGGAGTGCCGCGCCGTCGCCCGCCGCAGCCGGCACGGATCGCTGACCGTGCTCGGCGACCTCGCGCAGGGCACCACCCCGTGGGCCGCCGCCGACTGGTCCGCGCACCTGGCGTCGCTGGGCAAGCCCGACGCGCCGATCGTCGAGCTGACAACGGGTTTCCGGGTGCCGGCGGTCGTGCTCGAATACGCCGACCGGCTCCGGCCGGCACTCGGTGCCGCCGTGCCGACCGTCCACTCCGTACGGTCCGACGGCACGCTCCGCGTACACGAAGCGGCCGACGCGACAGAGGCCCTGATCAAGGCCGCGCTCACGTGCGTCCGATCGGCATTGAACCACGCCGGATCGGTCGCGATCATCGCGACCGCGCCGGGCCTGGAGGCCGTGGTGGCCGGGCTCCGCGCGGCCGGAATCCCGGTGAACACCGGCGGCGGGGAGGCCAGGGTGACCGCCGTGCCCGCCGCCCTGGCGAAGGGACTGGAGTTCGACCACGTGGTGGTCGTCGAGCCGGCCGACATCGTCGCCGCCGAGGCCCGGGGCGCGAACCGCCTGTACGTCGCGCTGACCCGCGCCGTGTCCCGCCTCGACGTGGTGCACGCCCGCCCGTTGCCGGAACTGCTGGGCGATACCGTGTCCGGATGACCACAGAGACCTCGATCGGCGCGGTCAACGGGCTCGCCGCGCGGTGGGCGGCCGACGTGCTCGACGGCCGGTCGCTCGCGCTCGCGGCGCCGGCGGTGTGGCCGATGCTGGCCGTGCTCGCGGCCGGCGCCGACGGCGAGCTCCGCGCCGCGCTGGCGACGGCCGTCGGCGTCGACCCGGCCGGAAGTGGCGCGGCGGCCCGCGACCTCCTCGACCTGCTGAACGGCACCGACGGGGTGCGCGCCGCGTTCGGGATCTGGTCGAACCGCGACCTGGTGCCCGACCCGTTCTGGCTCGACGAGCTGCCGCCGCACGCGCACGGCACCCTCACCGGCGACGCGACGGCCGACAAGGCCGCCCTCGACGCGTGGCTGAGCGAGCGCACCGCCGGGCTGCTGCCCGCCCTGCCGCAGGGCCCGGACGAGGACACCCGGATGCTGCTGATCGGCACGCTGCTGGTGCAGACCGGCTGGCGGCACCGGATGTCGGTCACGAGCGTCACGCCGGCGGGCGGACCCTGGAGCCGGTTCGCCGGGCTCCGCGCGCCGGTCGACCCGGCCGACATCGCGGTGACCGCCGGCGGCCTGACCCGGGTGATCGTCCGCGGCGCCGGCGAGGTCGACGTGCATCTGGTGCTCGGTGCCGCCGACCCGGGCACCGTGGTGGCCGGCGCCCTCGCGACGCTCGGCGACACTCCACTGTGGACGGCCGCCGACGCCGGCCCGCCACCGGACGGCTCGGCGGTGCGGGTCGGGCGGATCGCGTCGACCGGCACCGGTCCCGTGTACCGGGTGCAGGCGCCGCCGTTCACGATCCGGACCGTCCACGACCTGTTGCAGCGGCGGGCGCTGTTCGGGCTGCCCGAGGCCGACCTCGCCGGCTCCGCGTCGCAGGTGCTGAAGGTCGACCAGGCGCAGCAGTTCGTCATGGCGCAGTTCGACCAGTCCGGGTTCACGGCGGCCGCCGCGACCGTGTCGATGTGGGTGGCGGCCGGGTTCACCCGCGAGCCGCACGAGGTGCCGCTGACCGAGGTCGTGTTCGACCGCCCGTACGGCTTCGTCGCCGTCCACCGCCCCACCGACCTCGGGCTGGTCGCCGGTTGGGTCGCGGCCGTCAGCGGATGACGGTCGCCGCGATCTCACCCCGGGTGGCGATCCAGCAGTCGCCGGTCTCCCGCAGGTGTTCGAGGATCTCCGCCAGCGCCGCGCGGCCGGCGGGGCGCCCGGCGACGTGGGCGTGCACGGTGACGTCCACATAGGACTGTCCGTCCTCGGCGCGCAGGGCGTCGAGGGTGTCGCGGAACGCGGTGACCAGCGCCCGGTGCGGCTGGCCGTACCGGATGTGCAACGGCATGTCGTTGACGTCGAGGTCGAACGGCACGCCGACGATCGGGCCGGCGTCGGTGTCGATGAGGTACGGCAGGTCGGCGTCGAAGACGTCACCGAACCAGCCGAAGCCCGCCTCGGCGAGCAGCCGCGCGGTGATCGCGCTCGGCGTACAGCGGGGGCTGATCCAGCCGGTGGGCCGCACGCCGGTCGCGGTCTCCAGCGCCTCGACGCTGCGCGCGATCACCGCGCGCTCCTCCGCCTCGTCGAGCGTAGCGGCGATGACGTCCTGCGACCAGCTGTGCCCGCACAGTTCGTGCCCGCCGTCGACGATCGCCCGCAGCGTGTCCGGCGCGGTCTCGGCGAGGATGCCGCTCGGGTAGACGCTTGCCTTTACGTCGTGCCGCTTCAGGGATTCCAGCAACCGCCAGATCCCGGTGCGGTGACCGTAGTCGGCCCACGACAGCGCCTGGTAGTCGGTGGCGCCCTTCGGCAACGGGTTGCCGACCGGGCCGATCCCGGGCGCCGTTCCGGGCGACCACTGCTCGTACATCACGTTGACGGCGACGGCGATCCGCTGTCCGGTGGGCCAGGTGCTCACGCGATCGCTCCGCTTCGCTCCGCGATTAGTTCGCCTTGCACTGAGCTGATGATTCGCTCGCTATGCTCGCTCATTGGTGTCCTTCGATTCTGAAGAGGGCGGCGGCGGTCCGGGCCGCGATCGCGGCACGGTGGTCGGTCGGCAGGCCCGCGGCATCGAGACGGGCGACCGGATCGGTGACGCCCATGTCGAACGGGTAGTCGGTGCCCAGCATCACCCGCTCGGGTCCGACCGCCTCGACCAGGTGCCGCAACGCCTCCGGCGTGTACACGAGCGCGTCGAACCACATCCGGCGCAGGTAGGTGCTCGGCGCTCTCTCGCAGCCGCGGGCGTCGGGCCGCACGTCCCACGCGTGGTCGGACCGGCCGATGTACGTGGGCAGGTACCCGCCGCCGTGCGCGGCGACGATGCGCAGCCGCGGGAACCGGTCGAGCACACCGGTGAAGATGAGGTGCGACAACGCCACCGCCGTCTCCACCGGATTGCCGACGGTGTTGCCGAGGTACCGGGTCGCCAGCCGGGGGCCGAGCGTGCAGCCCCACGGGTGGACGAACACCACCGCGCCGAGGTCCTGCGCGCACGCCCAGATCGGGTCGTGCCGCGCGTCGGCGAGCTCCCGCCCCTCGACGTGCGTGGAGACGCTGACGCCTCGAAGCTTCAAATCGTTTACGGCGTGGGTGAGTTCGGTGACCGCGAGGTCGAGGTGCTGCAGCGGCAGCGTGCCGATCCCGGTGAGCCTGCCGTCGGCGCAGTGTCCGGCGACCGCCTCGTTGGTGACGCGGGTGAAGCGCTCCGCGAGGCTCCGGTCGGCCCAGTAGTGGTGCCGCGGCATCGGCCCGACGACCTGGTGGCTGACGCCCATCGCGTCCATGTCGAGGAGTCGGGCGTCGACGTCGGTGCTGCGCGGTCCGATGCGGGCGATCTGGTCGCGGTTGCGGTCGACGCTCTCCGGCGCGTGGGCGGCCTGTTCGGTCGCGAGCCAGCGCGTGAACCCCGGCGTGCCGGCGAGGAGGGCGTCGGCTTCCGGGACGGCGAGGTGGGCGTGGACGTCGACGATCACCGCTGCCGCCACCCGTCGGGGTCGACGCCGCCGGGCACCGGTCCTTCATATGGCGCCCGGGTGAGCACGAACGTGCCCAGATCGAGGTGGGTCACCGTACCGTCGTCGGCCCGGACCACGCGCAGCCGCTCGCCGGCGTAGTAGCCGTCGAGCCCGGTCCAGGTGCCGTCGGCCTCGGGCCGCAGTGCGGTCGCCCGGGCCCGCCCGCCGAGCCCGGTGAGTTCGAGGTTCCGCCCGTCGCGGACCCGGATCGCGAGCGGTGCCGGTCCCCAGTACCAGGGCCCGGCGATCTCCAGCAGGTCCGGATCCGACACGGCCCGCCACGGCGCCGGAATCCGTGGCTCCCGATCGGCGACGATCCGCACGAGGTCGGTGGCGAGCCCGCTGATCGCGACGCCCGCGGTCGTGTTGCACATGACCACGACGCCGACGTCGTCGGCCCGGCTGACCCACAGCGACGCGAGGTAACCGGGCACCGAGCCGCCGTGTCCGATCAGGTCCCGGCCGTCCTGGCGGCTGACCTGGAGCCCCAGCCCGTAGCCGGCGGCCGGATCGAAGGACTCGGGCGGCGCGGTCGGGCGGCGCATCTCCGCCAGCGTCTCCTTTTCCAGGACGCGGTCGTCGCCGTCGAGGAGGAAGGACGCCCACCGGCACTGGTCGGCGACCGTCGACCAGAGCGCGCCGGCCGGGTTCATCGGCCCGTAGTCGTGGGCCGGCTCGGGCAGCAGCGCGTCGGCCCACGGGTGTACCGCCCATCCGGGCGCGTGGTTCTCCGGTGGCGCCAGGCCGGTGTCGCGCATGGACAGCGGGTCGAGGATCTCGTCGCGCAGCGCCTCGTGCCACGGCTTCTTCCGCAGCCGCTCCACGAGCCCGCCGAGCAGGCCGTACCCCGGGTTGGAGTAGTGGAACCGGCGTCCGGCGGGGTGCGCCACCGGGTCGTCACCGACAATCGACGGCAGGTCCGGGCGGAGCGTGCCCGGCGTCCGCTCCCACCACGCCCCGGGCGGCTCCGCGACGAGCCCGCCGGAGTGGGCGAGCAGTTGGGCGATCGTCAGGTCGCCGGGCCGGGTGTCCGGCAGGTGGCGGCCGATCGGGTCACCGAGGTCGAGCCGCCCCTCGTCGCGCAGCCGCAGCACGAGCACCGCGGTGAACGTCTTCGTGATCGACCCGATCCGGAAGCCCGTGCCCGGCGCGTCGTCGCCGACATCGCCGATGCCGTCGAACCAGCGCGGGTCCCCGCCCCGCACCACCCCCGCGACGATCGCCGGCGCGCGCCCCTCCACCTGCGCGGTGGCGAGCCGGTGCCGCAACGCACGGCGGGTGTCGGGCAGCAGTTGTTCATCGGCCATCCGCCGACCCTAGCGCCGAGCCCGCGCACCGATCGCCCGGGCGTCACCTCAGGGTGAACGCGGCGAGCGCGAGCGCCGCGACCAGGTCGGGGCCGCGCACGATCTGGGTGACGAGGTCGGGCTGGACGATGCCGAACGGAGTGTCGACCGCCGCGCCGTCGTAGCGCGTCGGGCGGCGGCCGGCGGCCCGGTAGGCCGCCGCCAGGACGCCGACCGCCAGCAGCGGCTCGGCCCAGGCCGGGTTTATCGGGGACGCCGGCAGCGTCGCCGGCCACCAGAGAGCCAACGCCACGGCGGGCACGGGTAGGTGGCTCAGCCGGAGCAGGAGGTCGGAGCCGCCGAGCAGCCGACGGAGGGCGGCGGAGCGGCAGATCGTGCGGAGGCCGGCGCACAGCCGCTCGGTCGCCAGGTAACCTGCCACGACGCGCGCCGGCGCCGCGCCGCCCGGTGCGACGAGCGTCATCGCGTACGGCACCACCCCGAGCCCGGCCCACGCCAGCACCCCACCCGGCCGGCGCACCTGGCGCCGCAGGTCGGCGCGCACTAGCGTCCACAATCGACGGAGCCGGTCGCGACCGGCCACAATGGACGGTGGTGGCCCGAGCGGTCCACTGTGGACGCTCCCGACCCGGCGCCAGCGCCGGACCTCGACGATGTCGCTGAACATGGCCGGCTGCAACAGCACCAGCGACACGGTGGCGGCGTCGGCAAGCTGCGCCCCGCCGCTGAGGGCCGCCGCGTCGAGCCGCCCGAGCCGCCGCAGTGCGGCGACGCCGGTGCCCACCGCAACCAACCCCGCGACGACCGTGAGCAGGGAAAGGGGGACGGCGGGCGCGGACACGGAGACGCCGAGCCCGTCCAGCACGACAACCCCGATCGCGATCGTCGTCCCCGAACCGGCGAGGGCGATCGCCGTCCCGCGCCCCGGCGCACCGCTCGCCCGTCTGCCGGTGCCCGTGTCCGTGCCTCTGTCCCCGGTGGTCGTCGTCGGTCTGGCCGCGCCCGTTGCCGTGGCCGCCTGTGCCACGACGGCCGCCGCCGGGAGGGCCGCACCGGCGAACGTCGCGGCGAGGCCGAGCCCCCATCCGGTGTCACCGATCAGCATGACCCCCACGCCGAACAACGCCCCGCACGCGGCGCCCACGAACGCGACCCAGCCGAGCGCGGGCCGCAGCCACCCGGCCCGGTCGACCGGTGCGCCGGCGGCCCAGTACCGGGCGGCGCCGGTGACGTACAGCGGTCCGAGGTCGCGGACCGCCGCCCAGGCGAGCCCGCCGAGCACGAGCACCACGGCGATGAGCAGCCACGCCCGGACGCCGCTCTCCGCCGGCGACCCGGCCGCGGGCAGCCGCAGGTGGCGCCGGATCGCTGTGACCGCGAACGCCCCGTAGACGGCGACGAGCAGCGCGACCATGTAGACATCGGTCAGGACCGCGCCGAGAGAGGTCTCGCGATGGGCGGACCGCGCCCGCCGCAGCCGGCGCCGCACCTCGCCGGCAGTGCTCACAGCGTCAGCGTGTGGTCGGCGACCGTGTCGACGAGGAGCGGATCGTGCGATGCCAGCAGGACGGCGCGCCCGGCGGCCTTCTCGGCGTTGAGCCGTTCGGCGAGCCAGGTGCGGCCGGCGGTGTCGAGGCGCTGCTCGGGCTCGTCGAGCAGCAGGAGGCGACGCGGGCGCACGAAGCACGACGCGAGCGCCAACCGGCGGCGTTGGCCGCTGGAGAGCGTCGCCGGTAGCTGGTCGCGGGCGGGGGTAAGGCCCAGCGCGTCGAGGACCTCGGCGACGGTGGCCGGATCGGGCGCGCCGTGCGCGAACGCGAGCAGTTCCAGGTGCTCGACCACCGAGAGGTCCGGAAAGAAGTCGACGTCGTCGAGCACGCCCGCCACCGCCGCGCGCACGCGGGGATCGGTCTCGTCGACCGGTCGCCCGTCGAGGCGGACCTCACCCTCGTCGGGCCGGTCGAGCCCGGCGACGCACCGCAACAGCGTCGTCTTGCCGGACCCGTTGGGGCCGACGACCGCGGTGGCCGTGCCCGCGGCCACGTGGAGGTCCACTGTGGACAGCACCCGGAGCTCGCCGAACCAGCGGCTCAGTCCCCGTACCTCAAGCACCCCCGCAGTCTGCCAGGTCTGGTCATCGGATCATGCTGCCGCCGCTGATCACGATGTGCCCGCCGAGAGGGTTCCTCAGGAACCGGTGACGAGGTTGCTCATGCACACCGTCCACGTGCCGCTCTCCCGCACGACCGGGATCTGGATGGTGTTGCTGACCTTGCTGCCGCTGGCGTTCTCGCCCTTGATGGTGACCGAGACCTTGCCGCTGTCGCCGGCGACGTTGGCGCTTCCGATGTCCCAGCTCTCCAGCTTGCCGCCGGCCGTGGCCCCGCTGACGTCGCGCGACTCGGCGCGGGCACGGTCGATGGTGGCGACGTCCTTCGCGCAGCTGTTCTTCTTCACCTCGTCGAGGTCGTTGTCCTGGCTCGCGGCCAGGTAGCGGTCGACGACGCCCTCGGGCGTGTTGTCGCCGCTCGGCCCGCCGATGAACTGCACGGCGGCGATGATGCCGACGACGAAGAGCACGAGCACGAGGGCGGCGCCACCGAGGATCCAGCCGATCTTGCTGCGGCGCACCGGCTGCGGCCCGATCGGGGGATAACCGCCGCCGCCGTAACCGGGCTGGCCGTAGGGCGGCTGCTGCTGACCGTACGGGGGCGGCTGCTGCCCGTAGGGAGGCTGCTGCCCGTAGGGAGGCTGCTGGCCGTAGGGCGGCGGTGGCTGGCCGTACCCGGGCTGCTCGTACGGCGACGGACCGTAGCCCGGCTGCTGCCCGTACCCCGGCCCGGACGTCGGCGGCTGGCCGTAGGCGGGCCCGGAGGTCGGCGGCTGCCCGTATCCGGGGCCTGGCGCGGGCTGGCCGTAGGGATCGGGGCCCCACTGCCCCTGGCCGGGCTGTTGCCCCTGCTGATTGCCGTAGTTCGGATACATCGGCCCCCCATGAAGACTGTCAATGGCCCACTCTACCCGCACCCCGGGCGGGGCCCCAGGGATGGTAGGAATGCCCGGTGGCAACGCATCCACCCGAACGTCGACCGACGCCGTTGGACCGGAACACGGAGTTGTTCAGCGCGTTGGCGGTGTCGGAGTCGGTGACCGTCGCGTGCCCCGCCGGTTCGGCCTGGCAACTCGTGTGCACGATCGAGCGCATCGGTGAGTTCAGCCCCGAATGCGCGGAGGCACACTGGCTCGACGGTGCGACCGGCCCGGCGGTCGGTGCCCGTTTCGACGGCACGAACCGGGTGACCGTCGACGGCGGGGAACTGGTGTGGACGCGCACCTGCACGGTGACGGCGCTCGTCCCCGGTGAGCACTTCGCCTACGTCGTGGGAGACCGGTTCGACGGGACCGCCGCGTCGGAGTGGGCGTTCACCGTGCTCGCGCGATCCGCGGAAACCTGTCGGATCACGCAGTCGTTCCGACATCTGCCGGACGGCATGAGCGGCACCCGCTCCCAGGCCGACGCCCATCCCGACGAGGCGGCCGAGATCGTGGACCGTCGGGCCGGTCAACTGCGTGCCGGAATGCGCCAGACGTTGGCGCGGATGCGCGCCGTCCTGGAGGCGACGAACACCTGACCGGCGGCCGCCGTCGGGTTCGGCGAATCCGGATCTGGGTATCGCAGCGGGCATGGACGACATCGTCAGCAGGTGCCCGGTATGCGGGGCGCGGGTGAACGCACCGGTCGGCACGCCCACGCCCGCACATCCGTCGGACGGCGGCACCGCTCCGTGCGAAGGGGTCGGCCGCCCGTCGGACTGACCACGGTCAACGAGAATCCAGGACCATCGCGAGTCGCCGCACCGCCTCGTCCATCCGGTCGGGCGGTGCGGCGGCATACGTGAGCCGCAGGTACGGCGCCGGCGGCTCGGCCGCGAACCAGGGACGCCCGGGGAACACGACCACGCCCGACGCCGCGGCGGCGGTGGCCACGGCGACGTCGTCGACGCCGTCGGGCAGCCGGACCCACAGGTGCATGCCACCGCGGGGAACCGGCCCGTAACGGAGACCGGGCAGGTGCCGGCGCAGCGCGTCCACCAGGGCCGTTCGCCGCGTGCGGAGCGCGAGCCGCAGCGTCCGCCGGTGCCGCGACCAGGCCGGCGCCGTGACGAGTTCCAGCGTGGCCTGCTGCAGTGGCGTGGCGACGAACAGGTCGTCGAGCAGCCGCCCGGCGCGCAACCGCGCACCGACCGGCCCGCGGGCGCCGATCGCCGCGATCCGCAGGCCGGGCGCGGTGGTCTTGGTCAGCGACCGCACGTAGATCACGTGCCCGTCCGGATCGTCGGCGACCAGGGGCGGCGGCGGGTCGCCGTCGATCGTCAGGTCGCGCGCGTAGTCGTCCTCGATCAGGAACGCGCCGGCGGCCCGGACCGCCGCCATCACGTCGGCCCGGCGGTGCCCGGCCAGGCTCGCGCCGTGCGGGTTCGCGTGCAGCGGCTGGCAGTAGAACAGCCGCGCGCCGGTGCGGGCGAACGCGGCGGCGAGCTGGTCGGGTCGCACGCCCTCGGCGTCGACCGGCACCGGCACCACCCGCAGCCCGGCCGCCCGGGCGGTGGCCAGCGCGCCCAGGTAGGTCGGCGACTCGACCAGGAGCGTGTCGCCGGGTTCGGCCAGCGAGCGGACCGCCGACGACAGCGCGGCCTGGCCACCGGCGCAGATCACGATGTCGTCGGCGTGCAGGCCGGCGCCGGTCTCGCGGGCGAACCAGGCGCGCAGGTCGGCGCGTCCCTCCGCCGGACCGCGCTGCCACGCCGCCGGCTGCCGGGCGACCCGGGCGAGCGCCGCGCCGAGCGCCGCGGTGGGCTGGAGATCCGGATCGAGGTAGCCGCCGGACAACGGGATCGCGCCGGCGGGCGGTAACGCCAGTAACGCCTGCAGCTCGGACTCGCCCGGCCGGCGCGGGCCGAGCGCGACGGTCTGCCAGGCCAGGTCGGGCGGTGGGGCGTCGCCGGACGGGCGCGCCGCGACGAACGTGCCGCGACCCGACCGCGTCTCGACCAGCCCCTGCGCGACCAGCCGCCGCACCGCTTCGGCGACGGTGACCGGCGACGCCCGGTGCCGGGCGGTCAGCTCGCGCACGGACGGCAGCCGGGTACCCGGTGTCGCGTCGATCACCAGCCGCCGCAGATCTTGGATAACGCGGTCGGTGGCGTTACCGTCATTCATGAGGGTTCAGAGTAGCGCTACCGCGCCCCAAACGATAACGGCCGGGCTCGGGTACGGCGCCCTGGGCGTGCTCGCGTTCAGCATGTCGCTGCCCGCCACCCGGGTCGCCGTCGCCGACCTCGACCCGTGGTTCGTCGCGTTCGGCCGCGCCGTCGGCGCCGGGCTGCTCGCCGTCGGGTACCTGCGCCTGACCGGAGCGCCGCGGCCGACCCGGGACCAGTGGCGCCGGCTGGCCGTGGTCGCGCTCGGCGTCGTCGTCGGGTTCCCGCTGTTCACCTCGCTCGCGCTGACCACGTCGACGTCGGCGCACGCGGCCGTGGTGATCGCGGTGCTGCCCGCCATGACGGCCGTGTTCGCCGTGCTGCGGGGCGGCGAACGGCCCCCGCCGTTGTTCTGGGTCGCGAGCGGCGGCGGGCTGCTCGCCGTCCTCGTATTCCTTGCCGCCACCGGAGCCGTCGCCGGAGCCCTGACCACCGCGGACCTGTTCCTTCTCGCGGCGGTCGCGTTGTGCGGCCTCGGCTATGCCGAGGGCGGCGTGCTCGCCCGCGAACTCGGCGGCGCGCGCACGATCTGCTGGGCGCTCGTGTTGTCGCTGCCGGCCACCGTCGCGGTCACGGTGGTCGCGGCGGTTGCGGATCCGCCGCACGCGGGCACAACCGAGTGGACGGCGTTCGCCTACGTGAGCGTGGTGTCCATGTTCCTGGGGTTCTTCGCCTGGTACGCGGGGCTCGCGCGCGGCGGCATCGCCCGGGTGGGGCAGATCCAACTGGCCCAGCCGGTGCTGACGCTGGCCTGGTCGGCGCTGTTGCTGGGGGAGACGGTCACCCGCTGGTCGATCGTGGCGGCGGCCGTCGTGCTGGTGTGTGTGGTGCTCACGCAGCGCGCGCGGTCAGCACCTGTGGCCCGTCGTCGGTGATCGCGACCGTGTGCTCGGAGTGCGCGGTGCGGGAGCCGTCGGCGGAGCGGATCGTCCAGCCGTCGGCGTCGTACCTGATGCGGCCGGTGGTGCGGGCCCACCAGGGTTCGAGCGCGAGCGTCATCCCGGCCACGAGCTTGAGGCCGCGCCCGCCGCGTCCGCTGTTGGGGACGTGCGGGGCCTCGTGCATGGTCCGCCCGAGCCCGTGCCCGCCGAACTCCGTGTTGACCGGATAGCCGTACCGGTCGGCGACCGCACCGATCGCGGCCGAGATGTCGCCCAGCTTGTTGCCGACCCGCGCCGCGTCGATGCCGGCGACGAGCGCCTCCTCGGTGGCGGTGATGATGCGCTGGTCGGCCGGGTCCGGCGTGCCGACGATCACGGTGCGCGCGGAGTCGGCGACCCAGCCGTCGATGCTGACCGCGATGTCCATGCTGAGCACGTCGCCGTCGAGCAGCGTGTAGTCGTGCGGCAGGCCGTGCAGCACCGCGTCGTTCACGCTCAGGCAGATGACGTTGCGGAACGGCCCGCGGCCGAACGACGGGGCGTAGTCCCAGTAGCAGGACTCCGCGCCGCGTTCGCGGATGAGGTCGCGCGCGTGCTGCTCCAGGTCGAGGAGGTTGACGCCCACGTCGGCCCGCGCGCCGACCTTCGTGAGAACCTCGGCGACGAACGCTCCGGTGACGCGCATCTTCTCGATCTCGGCGGGCGACTTCAGCTCGATCATGCCGGTACTTTAATACCAGAGGTGGCGGGATTAAAATACCGGTCCTATCCTTGTGGCGTGGTTCGCAACCCGCTCACGCCCCAGCAGATCGAGGCCGGCCAGCACCTCGGCCGCCGGCTGCGGACCGCCCGCGGTGACCGCCCCCTCGACGAGATCGCGCACGCGGCGGGCATCTCGCCCGAAACGCTCCGCAAGATCGAGACCGGTCGGCTCCCGACCCCGGCGTTCGGCACGGTCGCCTGCCTGAGCGACGTGCTCGGCCTCCCCATCGAAGACCTGGCATCCGCGTGGCGCGCCGATCTCCGTCCGAAGCCCGTCCACCTGAAGGCCGTCTCCTAGCGCGGGCCGAGCTAACCCGTAAATCGGCACAGTGAAGTGTGTCGATCATGATTACATTGGGTAGGCGTCTGACTGCTGAGGGCACGCCCTCGCGGAAGGAGCCCCCCGATGGCGATTGTGGCTCGTGACGTCGACAGGGAAGCCCGCCCGCCACTGATCGGCCGCGGAATGGTCGTCCTCTTCGTCGCGTTGATCGGGTGCTTCACCGCGTGGGGCGTGGCGCAGGATCTGACCACGCCGATGGTGGCCGGCTTCAAGCGCATCTTCGAGATGAGCACGTTCCAGGCGTCGCTCGTGCAACTCGCCTATTTCGGTGCGTACTTCCTACTGGCCCTCCCGGCCGCGTTCCTGAACCAGCGGTTCGGCTACAAGGTCGGGATCCTGACGGGGCTCGGCCTCGCCGCGACCGGCGCGTTCATGTTCTATCCCGCCAGCAAGATCATGACCTACGAGGCGTTCCTGGTCGCCCTGTTCGCGATGGCCGCCGGGTGCTCGATGCTGGAGACGTCGGCCAACCCCTACGTCATGTCGCTCGGCCCCGAGGAGACCGCCACGCGGCGGCTGAACTTCGCCCAGGCGTTCAATCCGGTCGGCACGAACCTCGGCGTCCTGCTCGCGGCGACGCTCATCTTCCCGAAGCTCGCCGATCCGGTCGACATCTCGTCGCTGACCCAGGACGAACTGCACGAGGTCCGCGCGGGTGAACTCGGCGCGGTCATGGGTCCGTATCTCGGCCTGTGCGTCCTGTTGGCGGTCATCGGGCTGGTCATCTTCACGCAGAAGTCGCCGCCGATCGTCGAGGAGTTTCCGGACGCGGGGCCGTACGAGGGCGGCACGCGGGGATTGTTCGGGGTGCTCTGGCGCACCGGGCGCTACCGCTACGGCGTCGTCGCCCAGTTCGCCAACGTCGCGGCCCAGGTCTGCGTGTGGACGTTCCTGATCCAGTACGTGCAGCAGGCGTTGGGCGGCAGCCTGGCGAAGGGCGGCTTCTACCTGCAGCTCAGCCTGCTCGTGTTCCTCGGGTCGCGGTTCTTCATGACGTGGCTGATCGGTCGGGTGCGGGCGACTGCCGTGCTCGCGGTGCTCGCCTTCGTGGCGGTCGGCCTGTGCGGGTTCGCGATGGCGAGTCCGAACCTGGCCGGTGTGATCGCCGTGGTCTCGCTGTCCTTCTGCCTGTCGCTGATGTTCCCGACGATCTACGGCGTCGCGCTCAGGGGCCTCGGCCCGGCGACGAAGTTCGGCGCCGCCGGTCTGGTGATGGCGATCGTCGGAGGTGCCGTCATGCCGCTCGTGCAGGGAAAGCTCGTCGACGAGACGAGCGCGGCGTTCTCGTTCATCGTCCCGGCCGTGTGCTTCGCGGTCGTCGGGCTGTACGCGCTGTACTCGCTGCGGGGGGAGGGGGAGACCTCATGAGAGCGCGGCTCGCCGTCCTCGTGACCATCGTTCTCGCCGTCGGCGGCTGCACCGGCGACGAACCGACGAGCACCGACAAGGCAACCGACGACCTGGAAGTGGTGTCGTGGTGGACGTCCGGTTCGGAGGCCGCCGCGCTCGACGTCCTCCTGACCGCGTTCCGTACGGAGAACCCGGGCGTCGACCCGGTCAACGCGGCCGTCGCCGGCGGGGCCGGGTCGCAGGCGATCGTCGCGCTGGCGAAGCGGTTGCAGAAGAACGACCCGCCGGACGTCTGGCAGACGTTCGCCGGCCGTGCGGTGCGGGGCTACGCCGAGCGGGGCGTGGTGCGCGACGTGACGTCGGTGTTCGACGCCGCGTCGATGCACCCGACGATCGCGCGCTCGCTGCTGCGCGACGGCCGGCCGTACGGCATGCCGACCGGTGCCCACCGCGGCAACGTGTTGTGGTTCAACCTCGCGACGCTCGCGAAGGCCGGCGTCGCGGTGCCGGCGGCCGGCTACTCGCTGACCGCGTTGCTCGACGACCTGCGGCGGCTCAAGGACGCCGGCGTCACGCCGCTGTGCCTCGGTGCCCGGGACCCGTTCACCACCGTCGAACTGTTCGAGAACGTGCTCCTGAGCGCGGTCGGCGTCGACGGCTGGCGGGACCTGACCGGCGACACCCTCGACTGGCGCGGTTCCCGGGTGCAGGCGGCGCTGCGCTCGTTCGGCGAGCTGCTCGGCTACGCCGATCCGCGGGCGGACGGCCTCACCTGGGACGCGGCGATGAAGAAGCTGGCGTCGGGCGGGTGCGCGTTCGCGTCCATGAACGACTCCGCGTACGGGGAGCTCGTCGCCGGCGGCGGTCGCGAGGGCACGGACTTCGGCGTCGTGCCCTTCCCCGGCACGGGTGGCGGCTTCCTCGCGGTCGTCGACGTGTTCGTCGCCGCGACCCGCGCCGACAACGCCCGCAACGCGCTGGCGTTCCTGAGCGTCATCGGCCGGCCCGCGGTGCAGGCGGCGTTCAGCCGCGCGAAGGGGTCGGTGCCGGTGGTGCGCGACGTCGACGTCTCGGCTCTGCCGGCCTACCAGCGGGCGGCGTCGGCGGACCTGTGGAACCTGCCGGTGCTGATGTCGGTGACCCACGGACAGGCGATGAGCCCGGAGTTCCAGGAGGGTTTCTACGACGCCGTGCGGACGTTCGTGCGCACGCGCGATCCGGACTCGTTCGCCGACACGCTCGAGGACGCCGTGGCGCGGGACCGGGTTCCGCCGCGCTAGCCGATGTACACGCGGCCGCCGGAGAGCTGGTGCAGTTCCATCAGCACGTCGTCGGCGCGGCGTCCACTGTAGAACGTCGACGCGGTGAGCCGGCTGCCGAGCAACGCGTTCTGCATCGCCATGTCGATGCGGGCGAACACGCCGGCGTGGCTGCCGGCGCGCGGATCGAGGGCCACGACGCAGATCGCGCGGTCCCACAGCCAGCGGCGCGGGTAGATCCGGGCGACCATCGGCCACGGCAGGTACACCGACCTCGCCGGCCACTTGCGGGCCCGGATCCACAGGCCCTCGGTGTTGGCGGCGAGCACCGGCCCGCCGGCCATGCCCATGCTCATCAGGATCGTCATCTGGAAGAGCCCGAAGACGGCGAGAAATCCGTACGCCGCGAACACGATCAGTGACAGGTCGCCGAAGCCGATGCCGGTGGCGGCGAACAGCAGGACGGAGGCGCCGAGGAGGGCCACGAAAGGGAAACCGAGGAACAGCGTGCCGAAGACGGCGAAGAAGCGACCGAACCGGGACTTCAGCACCAGCGGCTGCTGATCGGGGATCCGCTTCACCAACTCCGGCGGCGGAACACCGGGCGGGACCTGCGGGTGCCGCGGCACCGCCCAACTGTCGGGCGCGAACCGGGGATCATTCATGGGCGGCATTGTGCCCGGTGGCGGCGGTCGCCACAGTCCCACGTTCAGCCGGGCCTGGGCCGGTCCAGGATGAGGTCCGCGGCGCGGGCGAGAACCTGGCCGCGGGTGCGGTCGCCGTGGTCGGCGGCGAGGAAGTGCCCGCCGATCGCCACGCAGAACGCGATCAGGCTGCGCGCCTCGACCTCGTCGACGTCGGCGCAGAATGTCCCGATCATCTCGCGCAGCAACCCCATGCGCCGGTTGTCCACCCGGCGCAGGCGTTCGGCGACCGCCTCGTCGCGCCGGGCCCAGTCGCGCACCGCGAGGTCGATCGGCAGCAGGCGGTCGCTCGAGAACGTGAGCATGCCGGCGCGCCGGGCCCGGGTGCGCGGATCGCCGCCCTCCCGTTCGACGCGGGCGAGCACCTCGTCGGTGCTCTCCCGTTCCCAGGTGTCGAGCATGGCGCCGAGCAGCGCGTCGCGGTCGGCGAAGGACCCGTAGAAACCCCCTTTGGTGACGCCGAGCCGCTTCGCCAGCACCTCGACGCGCACGGCGTCGGGCCCGCCGTCGGCCAGCGCCCGCAGCCCCTCCTCGATCCACCGCTCCCGCGACGTGCGCGTCGTACCCACGATGTGCCTCGCCTCACCATCTATATACGGGACCGTATAACAGCGCTAGCCTGCACATATACGCTACCGTATAGGAGGCCGAGCGATGGTCGTGGCCGAGCGCACGCTGAGTTCCCTGCCCCGCATCGACTACGCCGACCGGTTCACGGTCGACAACACCGCCACCGACGCCACCCCGGAGCAATGGGCGCGCGCCATGTTCGGCAACGTCCCCAGCCCGGCCGAACGCCTGATCTGGCGCGGTTTCCTGGGCCTGCGACTGCTGCCGGGGCGGTCACCGTCCACTGTGGCCGGTTGGCGGATCGACGGGCGGGGCGACGACTGGATCCGGCTCGCCACCGGGTCGTGGTTCATGTCGGGCAACCTCGTGGTGCGGGTCGCCGACGGGCAGGTGGCGCTCGCGACGCTCCTCCGTTACGACCGGTGGCTGGCGCCCGTCGTGTGGCGGCCGCTGTCGGCCGTCCACCGGTTCCTGGTGCCCCGCGTCCTCCGGAAGGCGGCCGCGCGGCTCGCCTCCTAGACTCGCGGGGTGCGAATCAGGGAAGTGCGCGAGAAACTGGAGCGCGACGGTCCACCGTGGGCCCGCGACGACAACGACTTCCGCACGGTGGCGTTGCCGGCGCACGACTGCGACCTGCTCCGCGATCTGCTCATCACCGAGCGCGCCGCGACGGTGGTGGAGATCGGGCTCGCGTACGGCGGTTCGGCGCTCGCGATCGGTGAGGCGTTGGTCGCCGTCGGTTCGGAGCGCCCCCGGCACGTCATCGTGGATCCCTTCCAGGACACCGCGTTCTCCGACGTCGGCTGGGAGCAGCTGCGGTCGGCCGGGCTCGACACGGTCGCCGAACTCGTGCGCGACTGGTCGTCGATCGTGCTGCCGCGACTGGTGACCGACGGGTTCGTCGCCGACGCGGCGTTCGTCGACGGCAGCCACCGGTACCACGAGGTGTTCGTCGACCTGTACTTTCTGCGCAAGCTCGTGCGGCCGGGCGGGCTCGTCGTCCTCGACGACAACTGGGCGCCGTCGGTGCGCACGGCGGCCCGCTACTTCGAGCGGAACCTCGGCTGGACAACGGTTTCCGACGCGTTCGCCGGCGGCAGCCGGCAGCACGTCGGCAACGATCCGACGGCGGAGCTCGTGCCGCGGTGCGTGGCGTACCGGATCCCCGAACCGGTCGAGCCACCCTTCGAGGACTTCCATCCGTTCTGACGGGCTACGCTGTCGCCTTCACGGCCGATCGACAGATCACGGGAGGGGCCATGGAACAGAGCACCGTCGCGCGTCCGCCGGCCAAGGTCGAGGCGCTGGCCGCGGCCCGCGGCCTCGGCGCCCACGCGCTGACCCGCAAGGGCGAGAACCCGTTCGTGATGTTCTTCGGGTGGACCGTCGTGGGCGTCGTGCTGCTCGGCGTCGCCGCGCTTCTCGGTTGGCTCGCCGGGAAGACGGAGATCCGCGCGCTCGCGCTCGGCGCGGTCCTCGCGGTGCTCGGCGGCCTCTTCGTCATCGGGCTCGGGTTCTTCGAGATCTTCCGCGGATTCCGCGTCACCTACGTCTACCACGGCGGTCTGGTGTGGACGAGCAACGGCCGCACCGAGGCGGCCACCTGGGCCGAGGTCGACCGGCTCACGGTGCTCTCGTTGCCGAACAAGCGCCCGCACCTCGCGAAGGTCACCACCCTCGACGGGCGCCACGCGCCGATCGCGATGGAGTGGACCGATGACGCCGACCCGGTGCACGCCCGGCTCGTCGAGGTCTTCCAGGCGATCGGCCGGCCGCCGCACGACAGCGAGGCACCCGCCCGGCCCGGACCGGAGACCAGCCTGGAGGACAGGACCCTGATCCGGATCGCCGCGATCTTCGGCATCGTCGGCGGGTTCGCGCTGTCGTTCACGCTCGACCGGGGCGCGGGGCTGCAACCCGGACTCGCGCTGACGCTCGGGTTCCTGGCGGTCGCCATCGTCGTCAGCGCGGCCGGGTACCTGATCGACCAGCGGCTGATCCGGGCCGGCCAGGTGTTCCTCGGGCTCGTCGGCGTCATCCTGCTGATCGCCGCGAACCACGTCTTCGAGGGCCACTACATCGTCGTCACGGGCGCCACGCTCGCGGCCGAGGCGGGGATCGTCGCGCTCGGAGTCGGTATCTACCGCAGGATTCCGGCGCCGCGCCGGTTCGGCCGCCGGCAGAAGATCGCGGCCACGCGCGGGTGGCGGTTCATGCCGGAGGTCGCGGTTCCGGTCGGGGGACCGGTGACGGCGACGCGGCTGATCGGCGTCCCCACGCAGGCGTCCGGCACGACGGGTGAAGGCACGGTGACGGCCACCGCGAACGGTCTCACGTGCGTCGCGTACGACCGGGCCCGCCGGCGCCCGCGGCTCACCGACCAGGTTCAGACGGCGTGGACGGTGTTCCTGCCCGCGCCGCTGCCCTACATCACCCAGGCCGACGTCGACTCCGTGCGCTCCGGGACGCCCACCGACCGGCCGGTGCATCCGGTGGCGCACATGCTCGCGGGCGTGCCGTCGCCGAACACCACCTGGTGGATCGAGGGCGGTTACCTGTACGGCGTCTCGGAGACGCCGGCGCGGGCGGACCTGGTCGCCGACCGGATCGAGCAACTGACCAGGTTCGCCGCGCAGATTCCGTGGCAGCGCATCACGACTGTGGCGTGAACGCCTTGACCTCCAGCAGCCCGACGGAGCTGGTTCCGGTGGACTGCAACACGACCCGCAGCCGCGTGGTGCTGATCGTGGTGTGGGTGACCGTGTTGTACGCGTTGGCCGCCACCGGGTACCCGCTCGCGCCGGGCACGTCGGCGTAGGCGCTGCCGGTCCAGTACTGCAGCTTCCAGCTCGACGGCAGGTCGATGCCCTGGCCGTCGTCGAACAGGTACACCTGCGTGCGGTTGATCGTGACGGCGCTGCCCCAGGTGAGTTCGGCCCACTGCTGGCCGCTGTTGGGCCAGGTGCCCCACCGCGGGTTGGTCGAGTCGTTCGACGACGTCGGCTCCACGCCGTCGTTGATCGCGTTCACCGACTCCCACGCCGACGTGTACGACGCCGACGGCGTCGCCGCACCCGCGACGTTGACGTTCCCGGTCGGCGGCGGGTTCGTGGGTCCGCCGCCGATCGCGAGGTCGGCGCTGGCGAAGTTCGTGAACGACGGGTTTACGTCGGCCTCGCCGCCGGCGCCGTTGCAGCCGCGGTCGGGGTTGAACGCGAGGTACGTCCCGGAACTGCACGCGATCGCGAACTCCGCGTCGCCGCCGACCACGATGCTGCCGGACAGGTTGGCGCCGCCCTGGATCAGCGCGTTGTCCCTGACCACGGCGTTGCCGCTGACCGATCCGCCGTTGACCCAACCGAGGCCCTCGATGCGCGCGTTGCCGGTGACCGATCCCGCGTACACCGCGGCCTTCGGGCCGACGTACGCGGTCGACGCGACGTTCGCGTTGTTCGACACCCAGCCGCCGCCGTTGGCGTGCCAGTGCCCGCCGCCGGTCGCGGCCGGCTTCACGTACCCGGGCTCGAACCCGCTCGGCGTGGCGCCGGAAACCCGGAACTCGTACGGGAAGCGGCGCGCCCTGTTGTAGCCGTCGAGGAACGCGTAGTGCGGCACGGCCGTCGGCGTGCCGGTGACGACCAGCCACACGTCGGTCTCGCCCGACTGCAGTGGGAAGTCGATCTGCCCGTCGGTTCCGGTGAACAGCGACGAGTACCGCGGGGTGCTCCCGTTGCGCGTCGCGACGAGGCCGAACGTCCAGCCGCTCGCGCCGGTCTCGGCGTGGCCCTTCAGCCGCACCTGCACGAGGCCGCCGCTGGCCGACGGCACCAGCTTGATCTTGTTGAAGCCGTAGTCCGACGGCGCCTGGCGCGGGTTCATCCGGTAGTGGCCGAGGCTCTGGTTGACCGCCTCGACGTTGCCGCCGTTGTAGGCGTTGAGGAATCCGGCGCCGTACACGTTGTTGATGAACGGCATCAGCGTCGACCGGTTGCCGAAGTCGTACGTCACCGTGCGGGTGGCGTACTCGCCGACGCGCCGGTTCAGCTCGGTCTGGCTGATTCCCGTGATGCGACGGTACGTCTCGAGCGGGTGCTCGCTCGTGCGCGCCTCGTTCCAGATGCGGTTGAACATCGCGAGCCCGTCGCGGTCCTTGATGTACTGCACCAGCATCCAGTTGCCGTAGTGGTGCCGGCTGCTGCTGTAGTACAGGTTCTCCGAGCGCAGCCACCGGGTCAGGTCGCCGGCCGCGGTGGTCGGCAGCGCCTGCATCGCCATGAACTCGGCGCTCGTCTCCCAGAACGTGCCCGCGGACGCGTTGGTGAACCCGGAGCCCGACCGCCCGAGGAACGTGTAGTTCTGGAACACGTGCCCGAGTTCGTGCGCCAGGCCCCACGATCCGGGCAGGGCCGCACCGGGTGCGATGTTGATGACGCCGACCGTGCCGTCGACCGAACCGCCGGTGGCCCAGGCGTTGAGCTCCGTGCGGTTCCAGGTGTTCGTCACGATGACGATGATCTTGTACTGCGCGAGCAGGCCCGTCTCCGGCGTGAACTGCATCGTGTTCACGTAGAACGAGTACAGGTTCTCCAACTGCGTGATGATGCTGTTCGGGTCGAAGGTGTAGGGCGAGGGCGCCGACACCGGGTTGGTGCCCGACTTCTCGCCCCACAGCAGGATGAAGTTCGTCGACTCCCGGCTGCGGTTCGACGCCCACGGCACCTCGCCGGTCTGCGTCCACCGCGCGGGAATGTAGACGGCCTTGACGGCGGCCGTCGCGGGGGTCGGCGCCGGCGCGAGGATCATGCTCGCGACGGTCGCGAGGGCGAGCGCCAGCGCGAGCAGCACCCGTCTGTTACGGCTCATGGGGGAACGCACCATCCATTCGAGGCAGGCGGTGCCGCGGGGAGGTGACCCTGGCGGAGGGCTGCGGCTATCGACATTGACCAATGTCTGGGCAACCACTGTGCCCGACGAAAACGTTTTCGGCAAGGTCTGCGGGCGGCGTAGGATCCGGCGGTATGACGGAGGTTCCCGGCGAGGTGGCGGCCGTCATCAGGCGGGTGTCGAGCCGGAAGGGCCGGGCGTACGCGGTCGAGCTCGGTGCCCACCTGCTCGAAGACCTGCGGTACGAGATGCAGTTCACCGACGCCGACGTGCGGCTGGTGCTCGGCGCGGCCTGCACCACCGCGGCCCGCGCGGTCGACCAGTTCGTGGCCGCCCTGCAGTTGCCGTACCCGGCGAGCCGGGGCTGGGAGGACATGTTCCACCAGCTCGGCGAGGGCGGAACGAGCCGGCGGCGGTACGTGTTCGTGGCCGACGCGGGCGAACTGCTCCGGCACGAGGAACCGGAACTGTGGTACCGGCTCGTCGCCGATGTGCGGGGCGGGCCGTACTGCCTCGGCGGCGGCTGGACGACGGTGGTTCTGGTCGACGACGAGTACGGCTGGTCGCGGTCGCGGTTCGGCACCGCCACGGCCGCCGAGGACGCCGCCCGCGCCGGGTTGCAGGACGCCGAGCGCCCCCGGTAGAGCCTCAGCGCACGTCGTGGGTGTGCAGCCGGCCGCACATGCCCCAGCCGGCCTCGGCGCTCTGCGGCGACTCGCGCACCCGTCCCGCGCGCAGGTGGCCGCCGTCGCCGCCGGCGAGGGCGTCGAGGACGGTCGCGGTCCGCCGGGTCTCGGCCGCCACGGTGCCGTCCCACAGCTCCCGCCACCGGCCGACCGCGGGACGCACGAGCGCGGCCGCGTGCCCGTAGAACTCCCTCAGCGCCGGCCCGCCGCCGGCCACCAGCCGCCGGAACCCGTCGACGGCGAGGTCGCGCCGGCGGGTGACGGCCCCGTCGGGTGCGTCGGCGGGCAGTCGGGCCGCCTCCCGGTACCGGTCCGCGTCGGCGACGACGTCCGGCGGGAACGTCATCACCGCGTCGCCGGCCTCGGGCAGCCCCGCGTTCGACATCACCACGACCACCTCCAGGCCGCCGTGGTTGATCGCCCGGTGGATCACGCCCGGCGTGAACCAGACGGCCGAGCCGGCGCGCAGCGGCGTCTCCCGGAAACCGGACGCGTCGAGCGTCTGCAGCGCGCCGCTGCCGCCGGTCACCACGTACGCCTCGGTGGACGCGGTGTGCAGGTGCGGGGTGCCGCCGGCGAGCCCGTCGGCGCACTGTCCGGTGTAGACGGACAGCCGCGTCACCGAGGTGCCGCCGGGAAAAGCGGTCACAACGGCACCGTGGCGGGTATCAGGCGGGGACCCGCGAGCGCGGCCCGGCCGTGCGCGGCGAGCGCGGCGGTGCCGTCGTCGCCGTGGTCGCCGTCGGTGACGACCACCGCGTACCGCAGGCCGAGCGTCTCGCCGTGGGGAAGGTCCAGCTCCTCGCTGAAGAACGGCGCCGGGTTCAGGCACGCGAACTGCTCGCTGCGCGCGAACCACTGCGGCGGGTGCCGCGGGTTGTCGGAGTCGTCGACGATCAGGACGGTCGACGCCCGGTCGGTCTCGTCGTGCCGGCCGCGGAACGCGAACCACTCGGCGGTGGTGCCGCGCAGCTCGTCGCCGCCCGCACCGGCCGGTGACTGGATGACGCCACCGGTGAACGACCGCGGCCCGCGCCAGAACAGCCCGCCGTAGCCGGCGTTCTCCCGGCCCTTCGTGGTGGGCGACCCGAACGCCAGCGTGTCGCCGCTGACGTTGGTGAGCGCGGTCTCGAACGTCAGCACCCAGCTGGTGCCGTCGGCGACCCGGCCGGTGATCGCGCGGTGTTCGGTGATGACCGGCGCGCCCTGCTGCGAGAACCAGTCGAGGCTGTGCGCCAGCTCGGCGACGCCGTCCTTCGTGCGGCCCAGGTGGACCATTTCGCGGTGGTCGGCGTTGCCGTTGTTCTCCAACTGGACGTAGTGCCGCCCGTGCACGTACGTGCGGCCGCCCCAGAAGTTGTGCTCGCCGACGAACGGCAGCGCCAGGCTGATCCCCTTGTGCCACACGTGATCGTGCGGGCGGAACGCCGACACGAGGTCGCCGCCGAGCGTGCGCAGCGGGTGCACGTACGGTCGGGGCGACTCGCGCTGCGCGGTGCCGGGCCGGTAGACGTAGGTGAACAGGGTGACGCCGCCGGCCGTCACGCTCACCGACCGGTCGATCGCGTGGTCCAGCTCGAGGGTCACCGGGTCGGTACCGCTTCCCATGGGGCTCCTGCTCCGTTCATCCGTCGGGCGAATGGGCTGCTGGCGTCGATCTGTCCACTGTGGACGGGCGCGCCCGTGAACGCCGACGCGTAGACGGCGGCGACGAACTCCATCGTCTGCCGCGTGTCGGCGGTGGTCACCGGTGGCGGCAGGCCCGCGTCGAGCGCGTCGAGCACGGCGGCGACCTGGCCGGTGTGCCCACCGACCACAGTGGACGGTTGCCGCGCCCACCGCTCGGCGACGGCCTCGTGCCCGGGCACCGGCGTGACCGTCCAGTCGTCGTCGGTGTAGCCGTACAGGTGCGACAGTTCCACCGTCGCGTACTCGAAGTCGAAGCGCAGGTCGGACGTCTGGCGCGGCGACACCACCGAGTTCACCACCGACGCCACCGTGCCGTCGGCGAACGTGACCAGGGCCATCGACACGTCCTCGGTCCGCACCGGACGCGAGCGGCGGGCGGCCACCGCCGTCACCTGTTCCCACGGCCCGAGCACCGACAGCAGCAGGTCGAACTGGTGGATGCCGTGACCCATCGTGGGGCCGCCGCCCTCGGTGTCCCAGTTGCCGCGCCAGGGGACGGCGTAGTAGGAGTCGTCGCGGTACCAGAGCGTGTCGCAGGTGGCCAGCAGCGGGCGTCCGAAATCCCCGGCCGCCGTCATCGCCCGCAGCCGCGCGGCCCCGGCCCCGAACCGGTGCTGGAACACGGTTGCCAGGTGGGCGTTGCCGGCGGCGGCCGCGTCGACGAGCGTGTCGAGTTCGGCCAGCGACAACGTCGGCGGCTTCTCGACGAGCACGGTGACGCCGGCCCGTAGGCACTCCAGGGCCAGCGGCAGGTGCGTCGACGGCGGCGTGCACAGGTGCACCAGGTCGACGCCGTCGGCCAGCACCGCGGCCAGGTCGGGCGCGACCGTGGGTACCGCCCACCGCTCGGCGAACGCGCGTGCCCGCCCGGCGTCGACGTCGACGACCGCGGTGAGCCGGGCCCGGTCGGCGTGCTCCTGCAGCGCGGTGGCATGGGCACCGGCGATCGCACCGGTACCGACGATGGCGGCGCGGTAGCTGTGTTCGCTCATGGCGTGGCGCACTCCGGCGGGGGTGAGGAAAGCGCTTTCCTCGGCCAGTCTGCCCGCCGGCCCCACCGCGGGTCAAGGGGCCGGCAGCGCACTCAGCACTGGAACTGGGCGTCGGCCCAGACGGCGGTCGCCGGAATCCCGCCGTCGCGGCGGGTGGTGACCACCAGCTCGACCCGCTGCACCGACTGGACGTCGACGGACAGGTGGCGGCCGCCGACCTCGGGGCTCATCGGGCCGGACCGGTACAGCGGCTGGTCGTCGCCCCACACGGTGAACCCGATGCGGGCCGGGTCGGTGTTGCCGACCGGCGCGATCGCCGCCACGACGGCGGTGAACAGGCGGCACTCGGCGGGCCGGGTGACCCGGATCCGGCTGAACGCGTACACGCCGAGGCCGTGCTCGTACGTGACGCCGTCGACCTCGATCGGGCCGCCGTCCTCGGGTTCGTCGCCGCCGTTGGTCAGGTTGCGTTCGACGGGGCCGAGGCCGTTGGCGATCGCGGTGTACGGCATGTCGCTGACGTAGCGCGTCTCCTGCGGTTGCGGTTGGCGTTGCTGCGACGCGGTGGGCGTGCCCGGGCCGGCGACGGCCACGCCGGTCACGCCGAGGGCGAGCACGGCGACGAGGCCGACCACCGCCGGGCCGCTCCACAACCGCGGCCGGACCGGCCGGGCCGCGGGCACCGGCGCGAGGCCGGAGACGGCCGCGGGCGAGACCGGCGCGAGGCCGGCGCCCGGCGGGGGCGAGACCGGCGCGGAGACCGGCGCCGGCGACACGGGCGCGGAGGCGGGCGAACGCGTCCACGGCAACAGCCGGGCCGGGCGGCCGGCGGACAGGTCCTCGATCCAGCCGAACACCAGCACCGCCACCGCGGTCATCACCCCGACCGACGCGAGCAGCGCCGCCCACCAGCTCGTCCCGCTCAACCCGAACCGCTCCACGACGAGCAGCGCGATGATCCCGCCGGGCAGGTGCCACAGGTAGATCGTCACCGCGCGCCGGTTGACCGCCGCCACAAGAGTGGTGGCCCAGCGGCGGGCCGAGATCCAGGTCAGCTTCGGTTCGAACCGCAGCACGACGAGCACGAACGCCGCCGACCACAGGCTGCGCCCGACCGGGACGTGGTTGAGGTCGAACGTGCCGGTGTGCAGGCCGTACCACAGCACCGATCCGGCGCCGGCCACCGCCAGGGTCGCCGCCGAGAGGAAGAACTGGCGGTCCGTGAGGCGGCGCAGCCGGCCGTCGTGGTGGGCGAAGCCCAGCATCCAGCAGCACGCGTACGTGGTGACGTTCCAGATCGAGTCGCTGAGGTAGCCGCCGGGCGCGAGGATGCCGAGGTCGACCGCGACCGGAACGGCGATCGCGACCGCCAGGGAGAGTCGTGGCCACCGGCGGTAGATCATCAGGAGGACGGGCGACAGCAGCACCAACCACAGATAGGTGACCAGGTACCAGAGCATCACCGTGAAGCTCCAGCCCCACCGGCCGCCGCCGGGCGGGGTGTGCAGCGGCACGATCCACCACACCAGTTCGCCCCAGCCCAGCTTCGACGCCGGCGCCGACGACCAGCCCTGCAGCAGCATCACCGGCACGGCGAGCGCGGCCAGTCCCCACAGCGCGGGCAGGAGGCGCCGCACCCGCGACCGGAGGACGCGTACGCCGCTGCCGCGGTCGAGCGACCGGGCCATCAGCGAACCGGCGATCGCGAACATCACGCCCATCGCCGGGAAGACGATGGGGATCCAGGCGAAGCCGAGGACGTGGTACACGACGACCCGCACCAGCGCGGCCGCCCGCAGCACGTCCATGTAGAGGTAGCGCTTCTCGGGCGCGCGCGGCGGCGACGTGACCGTGCTCTCGCGCACGGTGCTCAGGGGTGACACGGAGTTCTCCTCACACAGGCGGTGCGGGCGTGACGGACAGGTCAACCCGTGTGAGGAGGCGCCCGTCCCCGCTGATGGCGTTCGGCGCCGGGCGCGAGCGGTCCGGAGCCGCCGGCCGTGACCGCGAACACGCCGGGCGACTCCGCGGCCGGTGTCGCCTGCAGGTATCCGGAGAAGACGTCGAGGTCGGCGGACCCGTGGGCGGCTGCCTGCGCGGGCATCGCGCCAGGCCCCGACATCGCCGCGCCGAGAGGTGGGTGGCCGCCGCAGGGAAGGCCGGCCACGGCGGTGAACAGCGCGATCGAGAACGCGATCGAGAAGGACGCCAGCAGCAGTGCCGCGAGCGCCGGCAGGCCTACCGCCTGCCCACTCCGGCGCCCGACTGCATGCGCGATTATCGGCCCCACCTCCACCCGATACCCCACCGTACCTTCTTGTAGTCTGCTGACCCGGAAAGCGGCGAGGAGGTGCCAGCGCGGGTGACCAATCCCATCCCCCTGCCCCCGTGCGATCCCGGCGGCCCGCGTGCGGAAGCCGTCGCCGCGTCGATCAACGATTGGGTGACGTCTCCGGAACTGGCCGAACTGGTCAAGCATTTCGGCGGCGTGGTACCGGCCGGGCCGTTGGCGTCGGTGCTCGACCGGGTGGCGGAGTTCTCACAGGTGTGGGACTTCCGGGGCGGGACGAAGGAGCGGTTCGACACCGAACGCGTCTACTACGACGCCGATCTCGACGGCCGCGTCCGGTCGCTGATCCGCACGCTCGGCCTCGGCGGCTCGCCCGGCCCGGCGCACCCGGCCTACGACCACGTCGTGGTGCTCGGCGGCGGCATCCGCGTGTCGCTCGGTCGCAGCGGGTACGCGGCCGAGCTCGTCACCGGCGGCGGGGTCACCGCCCGCACCGTCGCCGGCCTCGGCAGCCTGCGCCACCGCGACGACCGCGAGTACCGCGAGGGCCTGCGGCTGGGCCTCGACCCGGTCGAGACCGAGGCCGACATGATGCTGGTAGGGCTGCGGAAGTTCCTCGGCCTGCCGGCGGAACCGACCGCCGAACGCGCCGGCGACGGGTGGTGGCACCGCAGCTGGACGGTGGACCGGCCGGGCGTGGCCGAGGTGCACGTGCTGGCCGCCGCGTCGAGCCGCCCGCCGCTCCGGGCCAACACCGCCGACACGTTTCTCGGGTGGGCCGAGCACGTCGGAGCGCCGGTGCCGACCGACCGGCTGCTCGTCGTCACCAATGATCCTTACGTGCGGCATCAGCATTGCGACGCCGTGCGCCTGCTGGGAAAGCGGTACGGCTGCGGCATCGAGACGGTCGGGTACGACGACGCCACGATGCGGGAATGGGGCCGGCCGTTGGCGACGACCGAGTTGTTGCAGGAGGTGCGGTCGTCGATCCTGGCGATGCGCAACCTCTTCCAGGCGCTGTAGATTGCCGGCCGTCCGCTGTGGGCAATAGTGGCTCATGGTGCTGCCAGGTCCCGATCCCGACGAGTACCCGCCGATCAACCCGAACGAGCCGGTGCCCGACGATCCCGGCGAGTTGCTGCCGGACACCCCGGACACGCTGCCGCCCCCGCCGGTCGAACCAGGCCGCGGCCCCGGCGAACCCGACGGGGTTCCCGAACCCGCGTAGCGGTCCTACGCTGCCGGCATGGCCGTGACGCTGCGCGAGATCGCCGACGACAACCGCGACGCCGTCCTCGCCCTGAGCGTGGCGCCGGAGCAGGAGCGGTTCGTCAGCTCCGTGCGCAAGTCGCTCGACGACGCGGTGAAGTACCCGCAGGCGAACCCGTGGTACCGGGCGGTCTACGCGGGTGCGGAACCGGTGGGGTTCGTGATGCTGAGCTGGAACGTGGACCCGCAACCGCCGGGCATCGTCGGGCCGTGGTTCCTGTGGAAGCTGCTCATCGACCGCCGGCACCAGGGCCGCGGCTACGGCGCCGACGTCGTGCGGCGGGTCGTCGAGCTCGTCCGCGCCGAAGGCGCGACCGAACTGCTCACCAGTTACGTGCCGGGTGACGGGGGGCCGGCCGGGTTCTACGAACGGCTCGGCTTCGTACCGACCGGCCGCGTCGACGGTGCCGGCGAAACCCTCGTCAGCCTGGCGCTGGACCGGTAGCCGTGTCGGTACGGGTGCGGTACGCGAAGCTGCTGCGGCGGCTCGGGCACCAGCGGTGGTTCGCCTGGTTCGGCCGGCAGGTGACGCCGCTCGACCGGTGGGTGCGCCGCCGCACGCGGGGGAAGTGGTCGCTGTCGGGCGACTCGGCCACGCCGGCCCTGCTGCTGACGACCACCGGCCGCCGCTCCGGGCTGCCCCGGCAGCAGCCGCTGCTGTACGCGCGGGACGGTGCCGACTTCGTCGTGGTCGGGTCGAACTGGGGTCAGGCGGGGCATCCGGCGTGGTCGGCGAACCTGCTGAGCGAGCCGTCCGCGATCGTCGACGTCGACGGCGAGCGGATCCCGGTGCGCGCCCGGTTGTGCGGCGGCGCCGACCGGGAGAACCTGTGGGCGCTGCTGGCCGAGGTGTGGCCGGCGTACGAGACGTACGACCGGCGCGCCGGCCGGGAACTGCGGGTGTTCCGGCTCACGCCGGCCTGAGACGGCCGTCCCTCGTAGGGAGACACTGCACACAAACGGGTGCCGGGTGCTCCCGGTCTGCTGTTCACTGCCGGGATGGACCCGGTTCCCGACGACCCCGAGCGCGACTGGACGGCGCCGGGCGTCTACGAGGTGATGCCGGGCCTGTACCGCATCCCGCTGCCCATGCCGTCCGACGGGCTACGCGCCGTGAACGTGTACGCGGTGCGCGACGGCGACGCGCTGGTGCTCGTCGACTCGGGGTGGGTGGTGCCCGAGGCGCTCGACGTCATGCAGCAGGCGCTGCGGGCGCTCGACGCCGACCCCGGCCGGATCAGCCGGATCCTCGTCACCCACGTGCACCGCGACCACTACACGCTCGCCGTGCGGCTGCGCCGCGACCACCCGTCGATCCGGGTCGGTCTCGGCATCGGCGAGCGGCCGTCGCTGCGCGTCGTGCAGTCGTCGCCGCCCGACCGGCCCGGCGGCCTGCGCGACCAGTTGACGCTGTGCGGGGCCGCGGCGCTGGCCAAGGAGCTGTCCGAGGTGTCGGTCCACCACGACACGAGCGAGTGGGAGGACCCGGACGACTGGCTGGAGGCGCCGTCGACGGTCGACCTCGCCACCGCGTCCTGGCAGGCGCACCCGACGCCCGGGCACACCCGTGGTCACCTGGTGTTCGTCGACGCCGATCGGGACGTCATGTTCTGCGGCGACCACGTACTGCCCCGGATCACGCCGTCGATCGGGTTCGAGCCCGTGCCCGCCGAGTCGCCGCTGCGCGACTATCTCGACTCGCTGAACCTGGTGCGCGCGCTGCCCGACCGCCGGCTGCTGCCCGCGCACGGGCACGTCGGGCCGAGCGTGCACGCCCGCGTCGACGAGCTCATCGAGCATCACGACGTGCGGCTGCGCGACACGTTCGACGCGCTTGCGGGCACGGCCTTCGAGACGGCGCAACGGTTGCGGTGGACCCGGCGCGGTCGCGCCTTCGACGAGCTGGACCTGTTGAGCCGCTGCCTCGCCGTCACCGAGACCGCCGCGCACCTCGACGTGCTGGCCGGCACCGGCCGCCTGGACCGCACCGAAAACGACGGCGTCCGGTACTACCGCGTCACGTGATCTGTCCATTGTCGACGGTCAGAGCCGTGATGTCGGTATTCTCGTAGAACCTGAGGTAGCCGACGAAGCCGTCGCGGGCGGCGCGCGGGCCGAGCCGGTCGAGAAGCGCCCGCACCGCGGCGAACTGGTCGGGGTGCAGCTCCTGGCGAACGGTCAACGCCCATCCGTCGTCGCGGGTCTCCAGCCGCTGAACGAGCGCGCCGCCGATGCGGTGCGCCGGGCCCGTCGCCGCGAACAGCGCCTCCGGTTCGGCCTTCTCCCACTCGCAGTCGGGATCGCCCGGGTCGCCCAGCGGCCAGGTCTCCACGTACGCGCCGGTGCCGAACACCAGGCGCTCCGGCCGCTCGCCCGCGCCGACGTGCCAGCGCAGTTCGGCCTCCTCGTCGGGCGTGAGGTCGCGCAGGTCGAGCGCCAGCACGAACTCGTACAGATCCGCCATGCCGGCACCCTACGCCGCCGACGATCTTCGCGAGGGGAGGTGTCTATCCTCCCGTTCATCGACGTCCGACGATCGATGCCCGAATAGTTACGGAAGGGGGATCGCGGCGATCGCGCGGATCTGACAACATTCGTCTCCGCGCCGGTGTGGCGCCACAGCAACGAGGGTGGAACCAACTGTGACGACGCCGCCGAACCAGCCGGAACAGCCCGACCCGACGGCCGGGCCGGGCCAGCCGGAGCCGCCGCGCGAGCCGGTTGAGCCGGAGTCGCCGGCCGGGCCGGCAGCGACTGTGCCGCCGGCCGAGCCGGAGCCGGCGCGCGAGCCGGAGCCGTCGGCGGGGTCGGTCGAGCCTGTGTCGGCGGCCGAGCCGGAGCCGGTGTCGGGCGAGCCGGAGCCGGTACGCGAGCCGGAACCGTCGGCGGAGCCGGTGTTGGTCGAGCCGGTCCCGGTGGAGCCAGTACCGGTGGAGCCGGTCCCGGTGGAGCCGGTGTCGCTGGCCGAGCCGGAGTTGCCGCGCGAGCCGGAGTTGCCGCGCGAGCCGGAGGCGTCGGCCGAGCCGGTGCCGCTGGCCAAGCCGGAACCGTCACCCGAGCCCCCGGCCCAGGCGGAGTCGCCCGCCCAGGCGGCCCAGGCGGTGCCGGGCCAAGAGGTGCCGACTCAGGCGGTGCCGGGCCAGCCGGTGCCGCCGGCCCAGGCGGTGCCGCCGGGCCCGCAGCAGCCCTACGGCTCGCAGAATCCGTGGGATCCGGCCGCTGCCGCGCAGGGCGGTGTGCCCGGCGGTGGTTACGCCATCCCGCCGCTCGGGCCGGCGCCGACCGACGGCCCTCCCGGTTACGGCTACGACCCGTTGATCAGCCCGGATTACAACGGATGGTTCCGCCGCGCGACCACCATCGTCAAGGTGGGATGGCGGCCGCTGGCCGTGCTCCAGGTGATCGGCGGCGTGACGGCGCTCATCGTGCAGGTGCCGTTCCTCATCTGGGCGCTCACCGCCAGTTCGGAGTTGACGGAGTCCATCGAGAACGACCCCGAGGCGGCCCCCGACCTGGGCCTGTTCCTCGGCGTGATCGGGCTGACGTTCCTCGGCGCGTTCATCGCCATTCTGGTGGCCGCGTTGGTCTCGCTCGCCAGCATGCGGATCGGCGTGGCCGTGGCGACGGGGGCCGAGCCGGACGTCGGCGCGGCGTTGCGTCAGGCGCTCAGCCGCATGTTCCCGTTGCTGGGCTGGCAGATCACCGCCGGGTTCATCATGATCGCCGGAGTCTGCGCGTGCATCCTGCCGGCGGTCTACCTGTACGCGGTGTTCGTGACGATCCCGGCGGTCGTCGCGTTCGAGCGGACGAACGTGATCGGCCGGTGCTTCAGCCTGTTCCACCGGGACCTCGGGGCGGCGGTGGCCCGCGTCGCGACGATCGCCGGGTTCACCATCGCGGCCAGCGTGCTGGCGTCGATCATCGACGGGGTCGTCAGCGCGATCACCGGTGCCTCGGCCGGTTCGCTCGGGTCGGACCTGCCCGACGAGGTCACCACCGGCGCGCTCCTGGGCAGCGCGCTCCTGACGTCGGTGATCTCGGTGGTCATCGGCGGGGCGGTGGCCGTGCTCACCTCGCAGCTGACCCTCACCGCGTACGCCGATCTTCGCGCCCGCGTCGAACCGCTGTCGACGGGGATGCTCGCCTACGAGATCGGCCTGCAGGCGCCGCCGACCGCGCCGCCGACGACACCGCCGACCACGCCGCCGGCCCAAGCCTGGTAGAAGAGATGTAGAGAAGGCGGTCGCGGCTCCGTCTGACGGGTGAAGCCACCCCTGAGGGAGAGGATCACCCCGATGAGCAAGGTCGTCGTGGACATGGCCGCGTCGCTGGACGGATACACCGCCGGGCCGAACCAGAGCCTCGAGAAGCCGTTCGGAGACGACGCGTTCACCAGCCTGACCGACTGGATGACCCAGGCGGCGGAGGAGAACAAGGACGAACTCGACGCGATCACCGACGCGGGCGCGTTCGTCATGGGGCGCAACATGTTCGGGCCGGGGCGCGGCGCGTGGGACCGCACCTGGCGGGGCTGGTGGGGCGAGGACCCGCCGTACCACGCCCCGGTGTTCGTGCTCACCCACCACGAGCGTCCGGCCGAGAAGATGGCCGGCGGCACCACGTTCCACTTCGTCACCGGCGGGATCGACGAGGCGCTGCGGCTGGCCCGGGAGGCGGCCGGTGACCGCAACGTGTCGGTCGCCGGTGGCGCCGCGACCGTCAACCAGTTCCTGGCCGCCGGCCTGGTCGACGAGCTGCGCCTGCACGTCACGCCGGTGCTCCTGGGCCGGGGCGAGCGGCTGTTCACCGGCACCGCCCGCACCGAACTGACCCAGGTTTCCGCCCGCCGGACCTCGCTGGTGACGCATCTGCGCTACGAGGTGCGCCGGGCTTGACACGGATCCTCGACCGGCTCGGACGACCGCTCACCGCACGGTGGGCGGTCGCCCTCGACCTGTCGCTCGCCGCCGCGTTCCTGGTGGCCATGGTGGCGATCCGGGTCGCGGAGGGCGGTGACCGGCTCGCCCTCGCCGTGGTGCTCAGCGTGGTCATCGCCGGCAGTCTCGTCCCGCGCCGGCGCTATCCGCTCGGGTCGTACGTGGTCGGGTCGTCCGGGCTCGTCGTCGAGTCGCTCGCCGTCTCGCCCGGCCAGCTGACGCCGTACGCGAACCTGATCGGCCTGTACGCGCTGGGTTTCCACGCGAGCCGGGGCCGGGCACTGGTGGGTCCGGTGATCCTGGTACCGGGCGTCCTGGCCTACTTCGCCCACGAGAACGGCTCCTCGGTGGCGAGCGCGGTCGGCGTCGTGGTGGTGTGGCTGCTGGCCTGGGCGGCGGGGTACGCCGTCGCGCGCCGGCGGGAGCAGATGGAGGCCTACCGGCGGCTGGTGCGCCGGGAGGCGGTCATCAACGAGCGGGTCCGGATCGCCCGCGAACTGCACGACGTGATCGGGCACACCGTCAACACGATGCTGGTGCAGGCCGGTGCCGGGCGGGTGGTGCTCGACACCGACCCCGACCGGGCCCGCGAACTGCTGGTCAGCGTCGAACGCACCGGGCGCAACGCGCTCGCCGAACTCGACCGGGTGCTCGGCGTCCTGCGGTCCGACGACGAGCCGGAACCCGGCCTGGACGACCTCGACACGGTGGTGCGGCCGCTGGTCGACGCCGGGATGGCGGTGCGCGTCGAGCTCGACGCCTCTCTCGGCGGCACATCGGGCACGGATTCGGCGGCGCGGGGGCTGCCGCGCGGGCTGGAACTCTCGGCGCACCGGATCGTGCAGGAGGGGCTGACCAACGCGCTCAAGCACGGCCGGGCGCGCTCCGCCACGGTCAGGATCAGATTGGACGCGATGAGCACGCTGGTCGTGGAGGTCCGCGACGACGGGCGGGGGCCGGGTGCGGGTTACCGACCGGGCCGCGGACTGCTCGGGATCGCCGAGCGGGTCAGCGTGCTCGGCGGAACGGTGGAGCACGGCCCGGCACCCGGCCGCGGTTTCGTGCTGCGGGCGCTGCTCCCGGTCCACAAGGATTTTGCGGAGCCGCGGCCGTGACCGTCCGTATTCTGCTGGCCGACGACGACGCCCTGCTCCGGGCGGGCGTGGCGGTCGTGCTGGGCGCCGCGCCCGACCTCGAGGTGGTCGGCGAGGCCGGCGACGGGATCGCGGCCGTGGACCTGTGCCGCGCGCTGGCGCCGGACGTCGTGCTGATGGACGTGCGGATGCCCGGCATCGACGGCATCGAGGCCACCGCCCGCGTGGTCGCCGCCGGGCTGCCGACGCGCGTGCTGGTGCTGACGACGTTCCCCAACGACGACTACGTCTGGCGGGCGCTGCGGGCCGGCGCGAGCGGGTTCCTGCTCAAGCGGGCGTCGCCGGAGCGGCTCGTCGACGCCGTGCGCACCGTCGCGGGTGGCGACACGCTGCTCGACCCGTCGGTGACCCGCGCGCTGGTGGAGCACTTCGTGGCGGGCGGGCCCGGTCCGGCGGCCGGATCGCCCGAGCGGGAGCGGCTCGGCCGGTTGACCGCGCGCGAGGTCCAGGTGCTGCGGCTGGTGGCCGAGGGCCTGTCGAACGAGCAGATCGCCGACCTGCTCGTGATCGCCGAGTCCACCGCGAAGACCCACGTGAAGCGGATCCTGCAGAAGATCGAGGCCCGCGACCGCGCGCAGGCGGTGGTGCTCGCGTACCGGGCCGGCCTGATGTAGCGCGTACCCCCGTGGGGGTACACGAGGTGACCTCCACGGAGGGACGCGGCGCGGCTACCTTCGGACCTACCGTTTCGGCCAGGTGTTCGAAGGGGGAGTCATGGTCGGCACGGTGTGGCGGGCGGTCCGTCCACAGAACGGTTTCCAGCGGCTGCTGTGGTGGGCCGGCACGCTGCTGTTGGCGTCGGGCGCGGTGCACCTGGTGGTGGCGTTGGTCGACGGCGGGTCCTGGTGGGGGCCGGTGTCCTGGCGCAAGCCGGTGGTCTTCGGGCTCTCCATGGGCCTGCTGCTCTGGTCGATGGTGTGGGCGTTACGCCGGCAGGCGCAGCGGTGGTGGGTCACCGTGCCGGCCGGGCTCGTCGGTGCCAGCCTGGTGCTCGAGGTCGCTCTCATCACGATGCAGCGCTGGCGCGGCGTCCCGTCGCACTTCAACGCGGCAACCGCGTTCGACAGCGCGGTCTGGTCGGTGATCGGCATGACGATCATCGTGCTGACCCTCGGCGTGCTGTGGTCGTTGGTCGCCTCGCTGGTGCGGTTCCGGGGGAGCGCGGCGACGCGGATCGCGGTCGTCGCCGGGTTCGCGGCGGTGCTCGTCGCCGGCGCGATCGGCAAGGACATGGCGGCGATCGGCGAGGCCGCGGTCGACGCCACCGGGCGGGTGCCCGACGACATCCTGTTCGGTGCGGCCGGCAGCGCCAAGCTCGCGCACGCCGTGGGGCTGCACGCGATCCAGGTGCTCGGCGTGCTCGCGATTCTGCTCGACGCGGGGCGGTTGCGGGCGCGGGCGGCGGCGTGGGCGATGGCCGTGGCCACGACCGGGTACGCGGCGGCGTTCGGCGCCGTCACCGCGACCGCGTACGCCGGGTGGGCACCGCACGATCCGACGCCCGCGATGGCGGTTCTGCTGGTCGGCGGAGCGGTCGCCGTGGCGGTGGTGGGCGTGGTCGCGTTGTGGGCCGTGCCTTCCCGGGTAGCGTCGGGTGATGCGGATCGCGACCTGGAACGTGAACTCGGTGAAGCAGCGGATGCCCCGGTTCCTGCCGTGGCTCGACGAGCGGAAGCCTGACGTGCTGTGCGTCCAGGAGACCAAGCTCACCGACGCCGCCTTCGCCACGCTGCTGGAGTCGGAACTCGCCGACCGGGGATACGCCTTCGCCCACCTCGGCCAGGCGCAGTGGAACGGGGTGGCGATCATCTCCCGCGTCGGGCTCGACGACGTGGTGCACGGGGTGGCCGGCGCGCCCGGCTTCCCCGATCCGGAGGCGCGGGCGGTCGCGGCGACGTGCGGCGGGGTGCGGGTCCACTCGGTGTACGTGCCGAACGGGCGGGAGCCCGACTCCGACCACTACAAGTACAAGCTCGAATGGCTGGCCGCGCTGCGCGAGGTGGTCGGTGCGGGTCCGGAGGCGGCGGTGGTCTGCGGCGACGTGAACATCGCGCCCACCGACGCCGACGTGTTCGACCCGCAGGCGTACGTGGGGCAGACCCACGTCACGCCGCCGGAGCGGCAGGCGCTGGCCGACCTGCAGTCGCTCGGCCTGCACGACGTCGTGCGCGAGCGCTGGCCCACCGAGCGCGTCTTCACGTACTGGGACTACCGGGCCGGCATGTTCCACAAGGACCTCGGCATGCGGATCGACCTGGTGCTGGCCACCGGCGCGGTCAGCGGGCGGGTGCGGGCGGCCTGGGTCGACCGGCACGCCCGCAAGGGCACCGGCCCCAGCGACCACGCCCCGGTGATCGTCGACCTCGACGAGGCGCCCGACGGCGACATCGGGCCGGTCGTGCCGCCGCCCTCGGCCACCACTGGACGCGGGAAGAATTTCCGATTGCCGCAGTCGCGTTGAATATCGATGCTTATTTACGTCTGATAGACCCTGTGCTGCGACTGTATTCCAGTACTTAACAGTAATTCGGTTTTATTGAATGAATGCGGTGGGCGGGGCGAAACCGTTGTGTTGTCACGCGTCCCGGTTTGTGCCGGCGGGCCTCCGGAATAACCGGCTGGCCCTACCATCCGGTGGCCCATTCATTCATTCATAGAACTGGATCGCTATGTCCAAAATCACTCGATTGCTGGTTTCTGCGGTTCTCGCGACGATATTCGGAATTGTTGTCGTGCCGGCCGCCGCGCGTGCGGAGGATCCCGGTTGGGCGACCTGCTCCCAGCAGTCCGTTCCGGTCTTCCTGTCGGCTTCGAATCCGACCAAGTACGTCGTCGAGGGCCGGCTCTGCCTGCGATCCGACAACGCCTCCCGGAACCAGACCATCCAACTGATGGTCGCCGGGATCACGTACGACCAGAACCTCTTCAACTCGTCGCAGTCGCCGAACACGAACTCCCACGTGTTCGCGTCGACGAGTCGCGGATATTCCACGTTCGCGATCGACCGGCTGGGTACCGGGCTCAGCCAGAAACCCGCACCCGAACTGCTCACGGTGCAGTCGCACGCGTATGTCGTCGGGCAGATCGTGCAGGCGCTCCGGGCCGGAACGATCGGCGGCCGGGCATTTCCCGTTGTCGTCGGGGTGGGCCATTCGTTCGGGGCGGCCATCCTGCAGTATCTCGCCGGCACCTCCACCGTGTCCGGCACCATTCCCAACTACCTGGTGCTGGGCTCGTTCCTGATGACGACCTACGCGCCGACCGTCACCCTGTTCGCCAACTCGCTGTACGCGGCGACGTCGGACCCGAAGTTCGCCGGGTCCGGCTTACCCGCCGGCTACATCACCACGATTCCGGGTACCCGGGACGACCTGTTCCTGTACACCCCCGGTGTCGAGACGGCGATGCCCGCGTACGAGGAGTCGGTCAAGTCGCTGGCCACGCTCACCGAGCGCACCAGCATCGGCGCGGCCCGCACACCCGCGGTCACGCTTGCCATCAAGGTGCCGGTGATCATCGTGGTCGGGCAGTACGACGCGCTGTTCTGCCACGAGCCGAGCGGCCTGACCTGTGCCGACGCGACCAAGGTCAAGGCGCGGGAGGCGGCGAACTTCGGTCCGAAGGCCTGCCTCAGCACGTACGTGGTGATCGACGCCGGACACGCCTACGGCCTGCACATCAAGGGCCGTGACGCGTACAACGCCACGAACACCTGGGTCGACCAGTACACGTTCTCGGGCACGAAGGACGTCAACGGCTGCGTCATCTGACCCGCACGGTCGGGTCGGCCACCAACGTGCTGTGGCCGACCCGACCGCGTTCCCTACGGCATGTCGACCGTGCGCCAGGTCCAGCCGTCGTCGGAGACGCTCAGGACCTCGCCCGAGGTGACCACGTAGCGGCCGGTGGCCTGCTGGGAGGTCACCTGGGTCAGCCGCCGCACGTCGGCCGGGTAGCCGCTCAGCGTCACCGGTGCGTAGCCGCCGGCGCCCGGCCGGAAGACCCGGAAGTCCGACCCGTTCTTGACCACGTGCGCGCCGTCGGCGGTCACGTAGCCCGCGTCGGGCACCTCGGGAATCGGGCCGCCGGGCACCCGTTCCCAGGTCACGCCGCCGTCGGTGGTGCGGTACGCGTCGTGCTTCAGGTCGGTGCGGTAGGTCAGCACGTAGGCGGTGGCGCCGTCGCCGGCCGCGACCGCCGGCAGGTACATGGTGGCGACGAACCGCAGCGTGTCCTGGGCCGGCACGCCGTCGGTGAACACGTGCGTGGTCCAGGTGCGTCCGCCGTCCGGGCTCGCCGCGATGGCCGGCTTGTTGGATGCGGGATCCAGCCCGGGGACCCACAACCGCCCGCTCACCGGCACGTCGACCTGGTGGCCCAGCCAACCCTGCGCGTACCGGACGCCGGTGGGCTGGTTCGCCAGCGGCGCGAACCGCCCGGTCTCCGGGTTCACCGCGTACAGGCGGCACGGCGTCTCCTCCTTGACCATGCCGCAGTCGACGACGCGGGTGCCGGCCGGCACGGCGTCCACCGGTTGCTCGTCGACGCCCGGCCGCTGCCAACTGCGTCCACCGTCCCGCGTGATCCAGAACCGCTGTTCCGGGCTCACGGTCCGCCCGTCGTACGCCGACTTGAAGGACTCGTACGCGTCCACCGCTCCCGTGGCCCCCGACTCCGGGATGGTCACTATCAGACGATCGGACCACAGCAGGACACCGGGCGCCACCGCGTCCAGGAAGCCGCTCGGCCGGATGTCGGCGCCGGGGGTCGTCGACGGTGGAACGGCGCGGCGGCTCCAGGTGCGACCGGCGTCGGCGGACACGTGCAGTTCCGGACCGCAGGTGCGGCAGCGCTCGGAGACCGCGTAGAGCTCGTCGGCCTTCGCGGCGACGACGTCCGTCCACCGGGGCCAGCCCGCGTTCATGTCGACGCTGGGCGTCGGTGTCGGCGTGGCGGCGGGCTGCTGCCCGTCACCCGGTCCCGTCGTCAGGCCGACCGCGGCCACGACCGCCGCCGTGAGCCCGGCCACGACGGACGCCGCGGCGTTGCGCCGGCGCCGGCGGACCCGACCGGCGCGCCGGCGGATGACCTCGAAATCGGGCTGGCGGGCGGCATCGTCGGTGTATTCGCGCAGCCCGGCGAAGTGGCCCTCAGGCATGGCGCACCTCCTCGGGATCGTCGTTCTTTTCGAAGGGATCGGCCACGGCCAGGAAGCGCGCCAGCGCGGTGCGGCCGCGCGCGAGTCGTGCTTTCACGGTGCCCACGGGGACGCCGAGCGTGGCGGCCACCTCCAGCACCGGCAGATCGGCGAGGTGGTGCAGCACCACGGCCTCGCGCGTCGGCGGTGCCAGCCGCCGCAACGCGGTGAGCAGCTCGACCCGGTCGACCGACAGGCCGGGAACGGCCGCCGGCGTCACGTCGACCCGGCCCGCGCGGACCAGCCGGTCGAACACCCAGCGGCGCCGGTACCGGGTGCGGGCGACGTTGAGCGCCACCACGCGGAGCCACCGCTCCGGGTCCTCGGCGCCGAGGAACGCCTTCGGCCGGGTGAGCACGCGGGCGAACGCGTCCTGCACCGCGTCCTCGGCCTCGGCGAGGTCACCGATCAGGCCGAACAGCTGCGCCACGAGCCGCCCGTAGTGCACCTGGTACGCCTGCCGCACGGCGTCTTCCACACCGTCTTCCGGATCGTCATCGGCATCCACACGCTCTCCCCTCGGGTGAAGGTCTCGCAGAAGGACCAGCGGTGCGGCTCCGAGGTTGCACCCCTCCCCTGAATACGCGGAACCGGTGGGCTCCCGCCTTCGGGAGTGCCCACCGGTTCCGGTCGTTGGATTTCAGGTGGCGGTGCAGGTGGTTGGTGGGGTGCCGAGAGAGCCGGTTCCCTGGAAGCCGAACTCGGTGCTCTGGCCGGCGGTGAGGCGGCCGTTGTAGGAGACGTTCGCGAGTTGAACGGCTCCGCTCGCTCCGGTGCGGGTGGTGTTCCAGCTGTTCGTGATCGTCGCTCCGGCGGGCAGGGTCATGGCGACGGTCCAGCCGTTGATCGGGTTGGCGCCGGCCGTGACGCGGATGGTGGCGACGAAGCCGCCGGTCCAGGCGTTGACCGACACCGACGCGGCGCACCCGCCGACGGGCGGCGGGCTCGACGGCGAGCCGGGCGGTGAACTCGACGGTGAGCCCGGCTGCGAGCTCGGGGGATTGCTGGGGGACTGGCCCAGGTTCGGCGTGGTCCAGTCTCGCCACTCGGCCAGGTTGCCCTGTGCCCGGGACGAGATCCGCATCGCGCCCGCGGCGTTGCCGGTGCGCAGCAGGTGCTTCTGGATGTTCTGCTGCAGCGGCGTGCGCCACTCGGGCCGGTTGGCGCAGTGCGTGCCGTCGGCGACGTCGGACCAGTACGTGATGTTGTCGCCGGCACCGAGCGCCTTGTAGACCTCGGCGCCGCCGAGCGCGGCGACGCTGGCCGAGCGCGGGCCGAGGTTCGCGATGTGCGGGTTGTCCATGACGAACAGCCCGCGCGGCGCCACCATCGCGACCATCTCGTGCGTGTCGACGGGCAGCCGGTTCGGGCTGCCGGTGAACGTGCCGAACGCGTCGCCGAACCACGGTTGCTCGCCGTAGGCGCTGCTGAGGCTCTGCGCGCCCTCGCCGGGGACGCCGCGCAGGATCGGCACGCCGGCGGTGCCCGACTCGATCGGCATGGTGAGCGCGATGCGCTGGTCGAACGCGCCGATCACGAAGGCGCCCTTGCCGAAGCGGGAGCAGCCGGTGACGCCGGTGGCGTCGGCCCGCAGCACGGTCCCGCCCGACGACTCGATGACGTCGATGATCCGGCTGACGCCCCACGCCCAGGCCATCAGCAGGCCGGTCGGGCTGGTGTTGCCGTAGATGCTGTAGAACGCGCCCTGCTTGTTGTTGCGTGGCGTGCCCTCGCGCCCGACGGCGTAGGGGTCGTAGTTGATGACGGCCGCGCCGGCCGCCCGGATCGCGGCGGTGTCGGCGCCGAACCCACCGAGCACGACGACGGCGGGGAACGGCCCGGTTCCGCTGGGCAGCTGTACCGACGCGGAGAAGCTGGAACTGCGCCCGTTGTGGCTGACGTTGACGGTGATGTTGCTGCCGGACACCGTGCCGGTGACGCTCTGCGGCTTGGCCGGCTTCTCGCCGTAGACGAACTTCTCGGCCAGGCGCTTGATCTCCTCGCGGCGGCAACGCCAGTCGCCGGTGGTGGTGATGCGCGAGTTGTCGAGGCGGCGGAACGGGTCGGGGAGCCGGGCGTTGGTGGGCAGGGAACCCGCGTCGGGAAGGGCGGGGACCGCGCAGTCGGCGCCCTCGTTCTCGACGGTGGACGCGGCGAGTTGCGCGGCCGGGGCGGTGCCGGCCACGGTCACGATGGCCGTTGCGGTGGCGACGAGCGCGGCCACCGCGAGTGCGATGACGGATGTTCTGCCCGAGTGGATGGTCACCGGGGCACTCCTCTCGCTTTCACGCGAAGCGTGACGGACAGGGAGCGCCCGATCCCGAAACTTTCGGCGGCCAGGGGGGATGGGAGCGCTCCCGAATGGGGGTCCGCACAGTCTGTTGCAACGGATCGGCCGACGTCAATACCGTGACATCGGCCCGCCAGCGAGTGTCGAAACTATCGGAAACTTTCGATGAGCGGACTCAGCGGAGGAGGCCGAACACGGCTCCCGAGATCAGGGCGCCGATCAGCGTGCCGGCGACCACCTGGGCCGTGGTGTGGTCGCGGAGCCGGACGCGGGACCAGCCCACGGCCGCGACCACCACGGCCGTCGCCCACATGGCCGGGCCGAAGACCAGCACCAGCACCAGCGTGGTGCCCGCCGCGACGCCGGCGTGCACGCTCAGCTTCCAGAAGTGGTTGATGGCGGTGGCCACCACGCCGCCGGCGAACATGGCGACCACGAGCGCGGTGACCTCCCGGGGCGCGCCGAACGCGGCGAGCACCCCGATGCCGACGAGCACCGACACCAGCCCGAGCGCCAGCGGCTTCGTGCGCTGCTCGCGGACGCCGATGTGCCGGTCGCTCAGCCGGCCGCGGAGGACGCCGTACATGACGACCGCGTACGGGACGACGCCGACGAACAGCGTCGCGAGCAGGCCCCAGGCCAGGCCCGACGCCACGGTGCGGCCGGCGTGCACGCCGACGACGATCGGCAGCACGGCGACGAGCACCGGCGGGGCGAAGATCTCGGTGAGCCAGCGCGCGAGGCGGGTGACCCGATCAGGGGGCGCGGTCGTGACCATCGACGACCATGGTGCCCTACGGGCTTTAGACGTCGCGGACCGGCGCGCCCTGTGCCCGTCTCCGATATCGCGACCGACGGCGCCGCGCCAACGCCACGACCTTGACCACCGCGAGCCCCAGCACCGCGACCGCGAGCGCGATCAGCGCGCCGAGGATGCCCCAGGCCGACCCGAAGTCGGACACCGGACTGGCCGGGCCGGCGGCGGTGCCGTGCGGACCGGGCGCGGCGCTCGGTGTGGGCGGGGTGCGTTCGCGGGTGACCTCGTCGGGCGTCACCAGGTGACCGACCTGCGCGGCCGACGGAACAGCGAACGCCCAGTCGAGCAGCATCGACGCCTGCTTCCAGGTGCGTCCGAACGGGACGACCTCCGCGCCCATCAGCGTGACCACCAGGCGGCGGCCGTTGCGTTGGGCCGCACCGACGTAGGTGTGCCGGGCCTGGTCGGTGAAGCCGGTCTTGCCGCCGAGCGCGCCCGGGTAGTTCTTCAGCAGCTGGTTCTCGTTCTGGATCTGGTAGCCGGTCGGGTCGCGCGGCGGCTGCGCCGGCCACTGCATCCGGTCGAGCGTGTCGTAGCGCACGAAGTCCTCGCGGGCGAAGTCGGCGCGGGCGATCAGGGCGAGGTCGTAGGCGCTGGTGAACTGGTCGGGCTCGTCGAGGCCGTGCGGGTTCGACGCGTGCGTGTCCTCGGCGCCGAGCCGGTAGGCCTCCGCGTTCATCGCGGCGACGCCGGCGGCGATGCCACCCGGCCCGCCGGCCATGCGGGCCAGCGCGTTCGCGGCGTCGTTGCCCGACTGCAGCAGCAGCCCGTACCACAGCGTCGACACCGGATACTTCCCGCCGACCAGCAGGCCGACCGCGGAGCTGTCCGACGGCAGCGCCAGGTCCTCGGGCGTCGCCTCGACCACCTGGTCGGGCGGCAGGAGCGGCAGCGCCGTCGCCGCGAGGAGAAGCTTCTGGACGCTCGCGGGGCGGCGCCGCACGTGCGCGCCACAGGCGGCGAGCACGGCGCCGCTGTCGAGGTCGGCGACCACCCACGTGGTGGCCGCGACCGCCGGGGGAGCCGCCACTCCCGACGGGACCGCCAGCCCGGTGCCGCCGAGCTGGTCGCCGCCCCAGAGCGGGCCGCCCGCGGTGCGGATCGTCGCGGGCGGGGTGGGCGGGATGCTCGGCAGCGACTGGTAGGGGCAGGGCACGGGCGCGGCCGATGGTGTCGTCGCCGCCGGAACCGGCACGAGAAACGTCGTCGCGATCACGGCGACCGTCCAAGCTCCCACGCGGCGAGGGTAACGAACCTCCCCTACGGGCGCGGGGCGGTTGCGGGATCCGTGGTGACGCGGCGGCGCCGGGCCGGCAGGCCGTACATCGGGTTGGCGACGCCCCACGCGGCACCCTTGCAGATCAGCTCCTTGTAGACGGCGGCGAACCGTCCCGTCAGCACCGCGTTCCGGGCCCGGTCGTCGGCGGTGACGTACTGGATCAGCCCCTCCTTGCGTCCCAGCGAGACGCACTGGTTGAAGTAGGCCAGCGGCGCGTGCGGGAGCCGGCCGCCGGTGAGGCGGGCGGCGATCGAGTCGGCGGCCTGCCACGCCATCGGCTGGCCCGACGCGCACGACATGCGCAGCGGCTTGTCCCCGGCGCCCCGCGCCAGGGCGGCGTCGCCGATCGCGTAGACGTCCGGGTGCGACACCGAGCGCATCGTCCCGTCGACCACGATCCGGCCGTCGGTGTTCGTTTCGAGGGTGGTCGCCGCCGCGATCGGGTGCACCGTGAACCCGGCCGTCCAGACGGTGACCGCGGCCGGGACGGTTCCCTGGTCGGTCACCACGTGGTCCTCTTCCACCGCGCTCACGGCGGCGTTCTCGTGCACCGTGATCCCGAGGCCCGTGAACACCTTTCGCACGTGCGCGCGGCCCTTGGGCGAGAGCCAGTCGCCCAGGTCGCCCCGCGCGACGAGCGCGACGTCGAGGTCCGGGCGGGCCTCGGCGATCTCCGTCACGGCCTCCAGGCCGGTGAGGCCGCCGCCGACGACGACAACGGGCCGGCCGGCTTTCAGGGCGGCCAGCCGTTCGCGCAGCCGCAGCGCGCCCGGGCGGCTGGCGAGCTGGTCCGCGTGCTCGGCGGCGCCGGTGACGCCGTGGTCGGCCCAGCGGCTGCCCAGGGCGTAGACGAGCGTGTCGTATTCGACGACTCCATCGCTCAGGGTGACCGTCTTCCGGTCGACGTCGACGGCGGTGACCGTCGCGAACCGCAGGTCGACGCCGGTGCCCGCGAACATCTCCCGGAACGGGCGGGGTTTCAGGGTCTGGCCGGTCGCCACCTGGTGCATCCGGACCCGCTCGACGAAGTCGGGCTCGGCGTTGACGAGCGTGATGGCCACGTCCTCGCGGCGCAGCCGCCGGGCGAGGCGGCCGGCGGCGAAGGCGCCGGCGTATCCGGCACCGAGGACGACGATGCGGTGCTGCATGTCCGTGCTCCTGTCTTGTGGGGTCGCCCCTTGAACCGGGTAGCGCGCCGGTTCCTGACAGGTGTGAAGCAGGTCACCACACGAGGGTGAGGGCGGGCTCCCCGGTGGCCTTCCAGCGCGCGGTGGCGCGGTCGAGCTTGTCGGGGTTGACCTGGTTGCGGACCGCGACGATGCCGTCGGCGGTGACCTCCAGGCACATGACGCCCAGCACCCGGCCGTCGGCGACGGCCACCACGGCGGGCTCGCCGTTGACGGTCGACGCGTAGACCTCGGCCCGGTCGCCGAGGATCGCGCGCTTGGCCGGGCCCGGCTTGAACATGCCCCACAGGAACTTCGCGACCGCGACGGCGCCTTCGTACGCCTTCACGCGTGCCGGGATCTTGCCGCCGCCGTCGCCGACCGAGATCGCGTCGGCGGTGAGCAGGCGCACGAGCGGCTCGGTCTTCCCGCTGGTGGCCGCCGCCAGGAACTCCTCGACGATGCGCCGGGCCGCCGCCGCGTCGATCTCCACGCGGGGCCGCTCCCGGGTGAGGTGCGCCTTGGCCCGGTGCAGGTGCTGCTGGCTGGCCGCCTCGGTGATGTCGAGGATCGCGGCGATCTCGCGGTGCGGGTACTCGAACGCCTCCCGCAGCACGTACACGGCCCGCTCGGTGGGTGCCAGCCGCTCCATGAGCGTGAGCACGGCGTACGAGACCGACTCGCGCTGCTCGGCGGTCTCCGCCGGGCCGAGCATCGGGTCGCCGGCGAGCAGCGGCTCGGGCAGCCACCGGCCCACGTAGGTCTCGCGGCGCGCCCGGGCGGAGGTGAGCTGGGTGAGGCACAGGTTGGTGAGGACCTTCGTGAGCCAGGCCTCCAGCACCTCGATGCGGCTCCCGTCGCCGGCCGCGCGGCCGGCTTCGGCGGCCTGCCAGCGCAGGAACGTCTCCTGGACCGCGTCTTCGGCCTCACCCGCGGACCCGAGGAGGCGGTACGCGATCGCCTCCAGGCGCGGCCGGGCGGCCTCGAACCGGTCGACGTCACCTGCGGTCAAGGTCATGGGGCCGATCGTAACGCCGGGGGCTTGACATCGATCGGCGTTGCTACCAGGCTGCCGGGAAAGCGCTTACCTAAGGGGTTCCCGTGTCCACAGTCGCCCGCCTCTCGACGGCGGCGGTCGCCGCCGTCACCCTGCTCGCGCTCGCTCCGGCCGCTTCCGCGCACGCGGGCGGGAGGGCCGCGCCCGGCACCGTCACGCGGCCGATTCTCTCGGCGGCGGAGGCGGCGCGGTTCACCCCGGCGGCCTACCTCGAGCACTCCGGGCCGATCGCCGCGCCGGTCGTCGACCCGTGGCGCCCCGGTCCCGTGCGCACGCACGGCGTCCGGCCCGACGTGGTCGTGCGGCCGGGCGACAGCGTGCAGGCGGCGGTGAACGCCGCGTACCGCCTCGGCGGCGACAAGCGCCGGTACGTCCTGGTCCGGCCCGGTACGTACACCGGCACCGTGTTCATCCCGGCCGGCGGCCCGCCGCTCACCGTCTACGGCGTCGGTGACGTCCGGATCGAGTTCGCCATCGACGCCGGCGTCACCCCGGCGGCGTGGGCGGCGGCCGTCAACCCGGACGGGCAGCGGTACGCCGAGGGCGACCCGGCGTGGGCGATGTACCGGTCGTGCGCCACCCGGACGCAGGCGACGGTCGGGCTGTGCGCGTCGGTGGTCTGGTCGGAGAGCGTGGGGCTGGAACTGGCCGGCCTCACGATCGTCAACACGTTGCCCGACCTCGCCGGGACGCACCAGGCGCTGGCGCTGCGCACCGACGCCGACCGCACGCTCGTCGAGCGGGTGCGGCTGATCAGCCGCCAGGACACCCTCCACACCAACGCCGCCGACATCGCCCGGATCGCGCGGGTCGTCGTGCGCGACAGCTACGTCGAGGGCGACACCGACTTCGTGTTCGGGCGGGCCGTCGCCGTGTTCGAGCGCGTCCACTTCCGCACCGTGTCGACCCGCAAGCCCGCCGACGGCGTCGTGTTCGCGCCGAGCACCGCCCCCGCCAACCCGTTCGGGTTCCTGGTGCGGCACAGCCTCATCACCACCGACGCGGGCTACGACGCCGCGCCGACCGCACACCTCGGCCGGGCCTGGGACCAGAGCGCCGGCGCGACCGGCTACCTGCCCGGCGTCTCCCCGAACGGCCAACTCGTGATCCGCGAGTCCGCGATCGACGCCGGCTACAACGCCGACGCCCCGTGGGCGCCGGCCGCCACGACCGCCCGTCCGTTCGCCGGTAACGTCGCGGCGGACCGTAACCTCGACGACCCGCTGTTCAACCGCCTCTGGGAATACCGCACCTGAACCGTGCATCGTTTCCGGGGTGACCGACCGTCCTATCAGCGGCGGGAAGGAGACCCCGGGTTGACTCCAGACGAGCATGACCGGTTTCGGGAGTTCGTCGCGTCGCGGATGGCGTCGCTGCGGAATCTGGCGTTCGTGACCTGCGGGAACTGGCACGCCGCCGAAGACGCGGTGGCCAACACCCTTACGAAGCTCTATCCGCGGTGGGCGAGCCTCGACCGGCCCGACCTGTACGCGCAGACGATGGTGGTGCGGGCGGCGATCGACGAGACCCGCCGGCCGTGGTGGCGGCGGGAACGCTCGGCCGGCGACGCGATGCCGGACGTCGAGCTCGCCGATCCCAGCCTGGCCACCGACGAGCGGCTGCGCGTCCAGGCGGCGCTGCAGGCCGTGCCGGTGCGGCAACGGGCGGTGCTGGTGCTGCGCTACTACCTCGGCATGTCGGCCGAGGAGGCCGCCGACGTGCTGGGCGTGCGCGCGCCGACCGTCCGCAGCCAGACGAGCCGGGGTCTGGTGAGTCTACGGGCGGCCCTGGCCGCGGGAGGTGTGGTCCTTGATGAATCAGAACTTGGAGGAACGATCGATGCGGATGCGGGACGTAGTGGACGTGGTGACGTCCGACCCACCCCCGCTGCGGTACGGCGTTGACGACATCGTCGCGTCCGGCGAGCGGGCGCAACGGCGCCGGCGGCTCGGCCGGGCGGTGGCGGGCGCGGCGTCCGTCGTGGTCGGGCTCGGCGTCGCGGCCGCGGTGGTCGTCCCGTCGTTCACTTCCGGGGGGACCGGGACCAGCGCGCCGAACTCCGTAGGCGCGCCGGCGGCCGCGCCGGCCGGACCGGTGGGGCCGTTCACGTTCACGTTCGGCACCTACACGGTGGGGCGGCTCACGGTGGCCGCGCCGATCGACGTGTCGACCGCGTACGAACTCGCCCCCGTGTACGCCGAGGGGCTGACGTCGAACGACAAGCCGGCCGACCCGTCCACCGAAATCCCGGGCCGCGACAAGGGCGCCCCCGGTTACCGCCCCGACCCGGCCAAGGACCTGTACGCCTACCTGACCGTCTACCGTCCCGGCGCCTACGACCCGACGAAGCTCGCCGGCGCCCAGCCGGTGACGATCGGCGGCCGCCCCGGCCTGGAGGTCACCGACACCACCGGCAACTGGCCGATGACCCGGACGCTGGCCTGGCAGCACGCCGACAACGCCTGGGCCGTGCTGTCGGTCCGCTCCGACGACACGACCTACCCGTCGGCAGACGACCTGCGTCGCCTCGCCGCCGGACTGCGGACCGAGGCCCGCACCCCGGCGAAGGTGCCGGTCAAGTTGGGCTACGTGCCGGCCGGCTACGGGCTCACCGAGGTCGGCGTGCACGCCACCACCGGCCTGAACGGCATCTCGTCGGCGCGGGCCGGCGACCACGCGGGCCTGCTCTACAGCAAGCCGGCCCAGCCGACCACCGGCCTGACCGGCCCGTTCGAGAACCCGGACGGCGGCAACCCGACGGGCAGCTTCGCGATCTTCGTGGTGCCGTCGGCCAACTCGAACCAGCCGACGTCGTCGCCCGGCGTGAGCTGCCTGACCGGCTTCTGCAACCGCTACTTCGACAACGGCAAGGTCCTGGTGCAGGTGTCGAGCGAGGGCCTGCTGCCCGACAGCGAGATGCGCAGGATCCTGGAGGGCGTCACGCTCACGAACGTCCAGGACGAGTCGACCTGGGTCAGCCCGGTGTCGTGACCGGTCGCCAGCCGGGTGGGGGATCCTCACCCACCCGGCCGTCGACCGCCTCGCGGATCAGGTCGGTGTGCCCGGTGTGGCGGCCGTACTCCTCGATGAGGTCGCACAGCAGCCGGCGCAGGTTGAGGTGCTGCCCGTCCGGCCAGGACAGCCACACCTCCTGCTCCAGCCCGCCCTTCTCCAGTGCCGTGGCGAGCCGCTGTCGCGAACGCTCCACCGCGCCGTCCCACAACGCGTACAGGTCCGCCGGCGACAGGCCGGTGGTGTCGAACGTGAAGCTCCACGGGCCGTCCTGGTCCCAGCCCATCGACGCCCACGGCTCGCCGATCGGCTCACCGCTCAGCCGGTGGGCGAACATGTTGTCCTCGCACACGGCCAGGTGCTTCAGCAGGCCGCCGATGGTCAGCGTCGACTTTCCGATCGTCGTGCGCAGGCCCGCGGCGTCGAGGGCGTCGGCCTTCCACCGGAACGTGGCCCGCAGCCGTTCCAGCGCGCCGACCACGTGCTCGACCTCGGTGCCGGCGGTCGGGGGTTCCCAGGGGGTGTCCGTCATACCCAGCACCGTAGGACCGGTTCCGGACGATCCCCGTCCGGAACGTCAGGCGGGGTTGCGGTGGGTGACCTCGTGGGGGAAGTGCAGGCGCACCGACGTCAGGCCCGGCCCCGTGTGGACGGACACCACGTCGGCCAGTTGGCGGGCCAGCCACAGGCCGCGGCCGGCGGCCGGGTCCGTTCCCGGCGCCAGGTAGCCGGCCAGGGCGGGCAGCGGGCGTCCACCGGCGTCGTCCGCCTGGGCGACCAGGGTGTCGCCCTGCCACCAGGCGCGCACGCGCACCGGGGGCATGCCGTGGACCAGGCCGTTGGTGGCGATCTCGACCACGGCGATCACCACGTCGTCGATCGCCAGGTCGGTGAACTCGCGGCTGCCGGCCCACGAGGCCACGGCGCGGGCCAGGTCGCCGAGGTCGCCGGCGCGGCGCACCGGCAGGTCGAGGTCGGTGAGTCGCGGCGGTGCGGGCAACGGGACGCCGTTGCGGGCGGCCAGGAACTCCGCCGGCGGGACGTGCCGGTCGTTGACCACGTCGCCGTCGGAGGTGACCTCGTGGTTGTGCACGGTGCGCACGTTCTCGATGATCTGCTCGGGCTGCCGGCGACTGTCGTAGATGCAGGTGATCGGGCAGCCGAAGTCGGCGTAGGCGCTGTTGCACATCGCCTCGAACGACATGTAGGCGGCGGCCCGGTCGAACGGGATGTCGCGGCTGACGCCGACGGAGAGGTCGGGCTCGGCGACCACGTGCACCCGCCGACCGGCGGCGTGCTGTGCCTCGAGATAGCTCCGGAATCCGGAGTAGACGAACCCGAGCCGCTGGTTGTAGGCGCTCGTGTCGCCCCATTCCAGCCGGTCGCTGGACGTACCGAACTCGGCGCGCACCATCCGCTGGGTGTCGGCGCCGACCACCATCAACACCGGCGCGTTCCGGTCGAGGTTCTCCCGTAGCGCCGGCATCAACCGGTGCCGCAGGCTCTCGTCGGAATCGACGATCAGCGCGGCGTGTCTGAAACCCGTCACCGCCCTGCCCTTCCTTGCTGGCCGTACTCCGTCACTTCGAGGCCGTCGGTACCGACGAGGCCGCTGATCCGCATCACGCGGAACACCGCCGGCGCGCACCGGACCTCCAGGGTCGCACCGGAGGACCGGGCTCCGAAACCGGTCAGCACGACCCGGACGCCCGCGGCGCCGAAATAGTGGACCTCGGTGAGGTCCAACGTGACGACCCCGGCGCCCACCTCCGCGGCGACCCGGCTGCTGACACCCACCCAGTTCCCGAGGTCGATGTCGCCGACCAGGCGCAGGACCGTGCCGTCGCGGTAGAGGGAGCACCGGGTGGTGCGGAACTGCTCCGTCACACCCGGCAATTTACCGTCCGGCCCGGCGGCCGCGCGGCTCCACCGACCGGACGACCGCCGGCGGGTGACGTCGATGTCACCACCGCAACTGCAGCGTGTCGACGAACTCGGTGAGCCGGTTCGCGATGACCTCGTGGTCGGCGCGGGACGGATGCCAGTCGCAGCCGCCGTAGTCGAGACCCTCGTTGCCGTAGTACCAGTACCGGACGCGGTCGTCGCCCCGGGCGTTGCGCTCGGCGACCACCTGCTGCGCCGCGTCGGCGAGCGCGGTGGTGTTGTAGACGTAGGTCGCGCTGACCACGATCACGGCGCGGGGACCGTACCGGGCCCGGAGCGTGTCGATGAACCCCTGGTACGCCTCGCGGTACGCGGTGGCCAGCGTCTCCGCCGTCCACGGCTCACCGGGGTTGACCGGCGTGGAGAAGTCGTTGATGCCGAGCCCGACCACGACCAGTTGCGGCCGCCAGCCCCGGGTGGGCCACACGTCGCCGGGTACGGCGAGCAGTGCCCGCTCGTAGTAGGTGCGGTAGTCGGTGCCGGGGTCGCTGCCGTTGTAGTTGCGCACCATTCCGCGTCCGCTGAACGCGTTTGTCTGGTAATCGGCGCCGAACCGCCGCGCGGTGAGCGCGCCGAACGCCCGATCGGCGTTGGTGGTGCGGTGGAGCTCGTCGGACGTGCAGGTGCGGGTGGCCGACATGTTGCCGTAGCCGGCGGTGTACGAGTCGCCGATGAACTCGATCTGGCGGCGCCGGGCCGGCGGTGCGGCGAGGATGGCGCCACCGGGTCCGGCGACGAACCCGCCGAAGCTGCTGGTGGCCCACGGGCTCTCGGACCGCTTGACCACCCGGATCCGGTGGGTGCCCCGGGCCAGCCCGGAGACCCGGTGGGTGCCGGCCGCCGGGGTCACGAGCGTGGCGACCACGGCTCCGTCGACCTCGACGTCGTAGTCGGCGGCCGGGTCGTCGAGCGTGACGCCCACCGACGTCCCGCGGAACCGGCCCTCGAAGTAGACGCCGGGCCAGCTGTACAGCAGGCCGCCGTTCGACGGCTTCACCCGGCCGGCGGTGTGCACCGGTGCCGGGGGATGCGCCGCTGACGCGCGTCCCGTTGCCGTCACCGCGCCCCCGGCGAAGAGCGCGACCAGCGCGACCACCGCAACCACCGGACGGATCCGCATGACACCTCCCATAAAGCGACCGCCGTCGATGTTAGCGGATGCGTGGATGATGGACCCGTGCACGCGTCGATCGTGGAGAAGCTGCTGGCGTCCGACGAGCCGTCGGTGCGTTGGAAGGTCCGCACGCACGTACTGGGCGAGGACGACGACCCCGACCTGCGCGAGGAGATCCGGCGGTCGGACCGGGTGCGGCGGCTGCTGGCGCCGTGCGGGTCGGCAAATGTCTACGCCAAGTGGCAGGGCGCGCAGTGGGCGCTGGCGGCGCTGGCCGACCTCGGGTACCCGCCGGGCGATCCGGCGCTGCGCCCGTTGCGCGACCGCGTCCTCGACACGTGGCTCGACCCGTCGTTCTACGTCGAGTTCGAGGCGACCGCGAAGGCCGGCGTCTACCGGCGGCGCGGCGTACCGGTGATGCGCGGCCGGTACCGGCGGTGCGCGTCGCAGCAGGGCAACGCCCTGTGGTTCCTGCACGTCCTCGGCCTGGCCGACGACCGCTGCGCCGCCCTCGCCGAACGCCTGCTCCACTGGCAGTGGCCCGACGGCGGCTGGAACTGCGACAAGAACCCCGCCGCCGCCACCTCGTCGTTCGCCGAGACGCTGCTGCCGATGCGTGGCCTGGCCGCCCACGGCGAAACGGCCGCCGCCCGCCGCGCGGCCGAGGTGCTGCTCGCCCGCCGCCTCGCCTACCGGATCAGCACCGGCGACCTGATCCGGCCCGAGTACGCCAAACTGCACTACCCGCTCTACTGGCACTACGACGTGCTCGGTGGCCTGAAGGCCGTCGCCGGGGCCGGTTTCATCGGTGACGCGCGCAGCGCCGACGCGCTCGACCTCCTCGAATCGTTGCGGGTGGCCGACGGCTGGCCCGCGCACGCCCGCTACTACCGGGTCTCGACCGAGATCGCCCTGCACAACGACTGCGTCGACTGGGGCGGCACGAGCACGCGACGGGCCAACCCGTGGGTCACGGCCGACGCGCTCACGGTCCTCCGCGCGGCCGGCCGCCTGCGGTTGTGAACGGTGTCGCGCCGGCGCAGCCGAGGTGTGGCCGGCGCGCGCGGCGAGCGTATGCGAGGTTGGAACTCTTGACACGGCGGAGAAGGTGGGCTGTGCGCGCACTCGAGGCGGCGGCGACGATCGGACCGTACTTCGCCTGGGACGAACTGCCCGGGCCGACCGGCGACTGGCGGCCGCTCGCCGAACTCGACGAGCCCGAGGTCCTGGCCGGGCGGGTAGCCGTGGTGCGGCGGGCGCTGGCGTCCGGAACGGGGCCCGACGCGGTTCCGGAGCGGGTCGCCGCGTCCGTGTGGTCGCTCGGGGTGTTCTCGCGGTTGGTGTCGGCGCCGTTGGCGGCCGTGGCGTTCGGGGCGGACCTGCCGGCCCCGCGCCGGGACCAGGTGTGGTGGCGGGCGGTCGACGGTGGGCCGCTTCCGGTGGCCGTCGCCGGCATCGGGGTGGTCGCGACCGTCGACGCGGACGACGACGCGGTGGCCGAGGCCTTCGGGGAGATCGTGGTCGACGGGTTGATCGGGCCGCTGCTCGCCGCGTTCCGGCGCCGGTTCCGGTTGTCGCCGAAGGTCCTGCGCGGGAACGTGGCCTCGGCACTGGGCGGCGCGGTCACGGTGCTGGCAAACGCGGGCATCAGCGCGAACGCGGGCGCGGGCATCGGCGCGAACGCGGGCGCGGGCACTAGCGCGGGCATCAGCGCGGGCGCGGGCGCCCGCGACGGCTCCGGCGTGGACCGGGCGCGACGGATCGTCGAGCGCCTGCTGGCCCGCCCACCCCTGGCGGGGGAGGCGACGGTCGTGCGCCCGCCGTGGCGGCTGCGGCGTGCCAACTGCTGCCTCTACTACCGCGTCCCCGGCGGCGGCTACTGCGGGGACTGCGTGCTGCACCCCGTCAACCGCTGAGACCGGGCTCCGGCGCGAACCGGCCCACCCGGGCGACGTACGAGATCGCGTGGTACCAGCCGCAGACGAGCATCAGGTCCACGGCACCGTCCTCGCCGACGGCGTCGACCAGCGCGGCCCACTCGTCGTCGGTCAGGTCGTGGCGGGCGTGGAGGGCGTCGACGGCGGCGATCACCGCGCGGTCGGCCGGGTCGGTCCAGCAGTCGTCGCCGGCACTGTCGCCGGCGCCGCCGGTGGCCAGCGACGACACCTGGGCGTCGGTGAGGGCGGCCTTCGCCGCGAAGACCGCGATGTGGATGCCCCACTCGTACTCGGCGCCGCAGAGCGCGGTCGTCCGGTCGATGACCAGTTCGCGGTGCCGCAGCGTCAGCGCGCACTTCCGGGACAGGTAGTAGCTTCCCCAGCCCTGGATGGCCCGGGCCCGCTCGGGTCGGCGGGCGAACGCCTTGAACAGCGCGATCGGCGGGCCGAGGCCCTCGACGACCGCCGGGTCGACGTCGTCGGTCGCGAGCCGCGGTTGGTTCGGATTCCGAAGCATGCGCCGCACGCTAACATCAATGCTTTGAAAAAAGAAGCAAGGGGACCGCATGACAACACCGCTTCCCGGCCGCCCCGTCCGCGGATCCCGCACCGGGCGACCGGTGATGGCGATCCTCGACCTGCTCGGCCGCCGGTGGACGCTGCGCGTGCTGTGGGAACTGCGCGGCGACGCCGTCCCCACGTTCCGCGCGCTGCAGGCCCGCTGCGACGGCGTCTCGTCGAGCGTGCTCGCCGAACGGCTCGCCGAACTGCGGGACGCCGCGATCGTCGAACGGGCCGACGACGGGTACCGCCTCACCGCGCAGGGCCGGAAGCTGCTCGTCACGCTGGCGCCGTTGGAACGGTGGGCCAACACCTGGGAACCATCCGCGGGCCGGGACCGACCATAGGTCGTGAAAGCGAGATGGGCCATCGCGCCAGCCGCCGCGATAGGCGCGCTCCTCCTCGCCGCCTGGTGGAGCGGCGCGATAACCGGCCGCACGTACGCCGGCCTGCCGTACGCCGGGCCGGTGACGGCGTGGGGGCTGCCGGTGGTCCGGGCCGCGGTCGACGTCACCGGCGCGGTGACCGTCGGCTGGACGGTGACCGCGGCGTTCCTCCTGCCGGGGCTGGACCGGACCCTCCTCGGCCCGGCCGGCTACCGGCTGCTGCGCCGCGTCGCCTGGTTCGCCCTGGCCTGGGCGCTCGCCAACCTCGCCCTCCTCGTGCTGACCGTGTCCGACCTGCTCGGCCAGCCCCTCGACCAGGTCGGGAGCACCTCGGTCCGCAGCCTCGCCCTGTCGGTGCCGTCGGGACGGGCGGCGCTGGTGCAGGCCGGGCTCGCCGTGGCCGTCGCCGTCGCGTCCTGGATGGTTCTGACCCGGACCGGCGCCGGCGTGATCGCGGTGACCGCGTGCGTGGCCGCGCTGCCGCCGGCGCTCACCGGACACGCCGCCGGCGCCGGCAACCACCAGTTGGCCGTCACCAGCATCGCGATCCACATCCTGGCGGCGGCGCTGTGGGCCGGCGGGCTGAGCGCGCTCCTCGCCCTGCGGTCGGATCGCGTGCTGGGCGTGGCCGCCCGCGCCTACAGCCGGCTCGCGCTGGCCTGCTGGGTGGCGGTCGCGGTCACCGGCGTCGCGGGCGCGGCGATCCGGCTGGGCGCCGTCGAGCAGCTGCGGGAGTCGCGCTACGGGACGCTCGTGGTGGTCAAGGTGGTGGCGTTGGTCGCGGTGGGCGTCCTCGGCGCGTGGCACCGAACGCGGACGCTGCCGGCGCTCGCCGCCGGCGCACCGAATGCTTTCCGACGCGTGGCAGCGGCCGAACTCGCGGTCCTCGGCGCGACCATCGGCGTCGCCGTGGCGCTGTCCCGGACGCCGACGCCGGAGCCCACCGACCCGGTCGACCCCGACCCGGTGACCGACCTGCTCGGCTTCGCCGCCCCGCCGCCGATCTCGGGCCGGACGCTGCTGTGGCCGCCGCTGCCCGACGCGCTCCTGCTCGCCGTGGTCGTGGTGGGTGCCGCCGCGTACCTGGTCGGGGTGGCGCGGATGCGCCGGGCGGGGGACCGGTGGCCGCCGGCCCGCACCGTCTGCTGGCTCGCCGGTCTGCTCGTGTTCGCCGTGGCGACCGTCGGCGGCCCGGCCCGCTACGCCTACGTGCTGTTCAGCGCGCACATGATCCAGCACCTCGTGCTCGGCATGGTGGTGCCGATCCTGCTGGTCGGCGGCGCGCCGGTCACCCTGGCGCTGCGCGCCCTGAAGCCGCCGCGGAACCCCGGGGTGCGCGGCGCCCGCGACTGGCTCCTGCTGGCGCTGCACAGCCGGCCGACCCGCCTGCTGACGCATCCGCTGGTGGCGCTCGCGATCTACGTGGTCAGCCTCTACGGCCTGTACCTCACCGACCTGCTCGACCCGCTCATGCGCAGCCACCTCGGCCACCTGGCGATGCTGACCCACTTCGTCGCGGCCGGGTTCCTGTTCTTCTGGGTGCTGATCGGCGTCGACCCCGGCCGCCGCCGGATCGCGCCGCCGATCCTGGTGATCGTCCACTTCGCCGGGATGGCGTTCCACGCGTTCCTCGGCGTGATCCTGCTGCAGGCGACCACCGTCGTCGCCGAGCGCTGGTACACGGCCGTCCATCCGGTGTGGGCCGGCGACCTGCTCGCCGACCAGCGGCTCGGCGCCGGCGTCGCGTGGGCGCTCGGCGAGGCGCCGGCCGTGGTCATCCTGGTGCTGCTGGTGGCGCGGTGGATCCGGGCCGACGAGCGCGAGCAGCGCCGCCTGGACCGCGCGGCCGACCGGGCCGAGGAGACCGGCGAAGAGGACGACCTGGCCCGCTACAACGAATTTCTGAGACGCGCGGCGGAGGCCGAACGCCGGTGAGCGGGCCACGTATGCTGCCCCGGTGACGCGGAGGCACGGCAACCGGCACCTGACGATCGGCCTGGCCGCCGTGGGTCTGCTGGCGTTGGTGATCGTCGGGGTGCTCGCCTTCGGCGGCGGCTCGGCCGTCGTGCTGGTGCCGGGGGTCGGGATCGTGGCGTCGGTGGCCGGGATCGTCGCCGGGTCCGGCGGGCGGAGCCGGTCGCCCCGCGCGCGGCGCGGGGTCGCCGTCGTGGTGATCGTGGTCGCGCTCGTGGTCGGAGTGGTGGGCGTCGACACCTTGATCTGGCGGATCGACTTCGTCGATCTCCTGCTGGGCCTGGCGTCGGTCGGTGCGGCGGGTGCGATGGTGGCGCTGGGCGTCGAGCTCCGGGACGCGGCGCGCCGGTAATTTCACACGTCAATGTGGCTGCCGATGATCACCGTGCGGTCGCGGGGGAGCGCGAAGGCCTCGGCCGCGTCGGCGGTGATGTAGGACGTCGCGATGAACAGCCGTTTGCGCCAGTTGGCCATGGTCGGCTCGGAGCCAGGGCGGAGCTCGATCTTCGACAGGAAGTAGCGGGCGTTGTCGACGTCGATCTGGCCCTCGGTCTGTTCCGCGGTGAGCATCCGCAACGCCGCCGGCACGTCCGGCGACTCGATGTAGCCGTGCCGGACCGTGACGTGGGTGATCCCGTCGTCGGCGTAGCCGAGGCCATCGACGGTGATGCGCTCGGCGGCGGGGACGCGGGGCACCGGCTCGGTGGTCAGCGACATGATGACGACGTGCTCGTGCCGCACGTGGTTGTGCTCCACGTTGGCCCGCAACGCCAGCGGTGCCGTGTCCCGGCCCCGGTTGAGGAACACGGCCGTGCCGGGGACGATCCGGACCGGTAGCTCCTCGGAGTGCAACCGCGCGATGAACTCCCGCAGCGAACCCTCCTTGCGGTCGCGTTCGGCGGTGACGATGTGCCGGCCGCGCTGCCAGGTCGTCATCACGGTGAACGCGGTGAGCCCGATGAGCAGCGACAGCCACGCGCCGTGCAGCAGCTTGGTGAGGTTCGCCGCCACGAACAGCAGATCCAGCGCCACGAGGATCGTGGCCCCGAGCGCGAGCAGCCACGTCGGCGTGCCCCAGCGCGACCGCGCGACGAAGAAGAACAGCAGCGTGGTGCACGTGATCGTGCAGATCACCGCCGTGCCGTACGCGTACGCCAGCGCGGACGAGCGGCGGAACGCGAACACGAGCGTCAGCACCGAGACCATCAGCAGCCAGTTGATCCACGGCACGTAGATCTGGCCGGCGGTGGACTCCGACGTGTGCGCGATCCGCAGCCGGGGCAGGTAGCCCAGCCGGGCGGCCTGCGCCGCGACCGAGAACGCGCCGGTGATCACCGCCTGCGACGCGATCACGGTCGCGGCGGTGGCCAGCAGCACCATCGGCCACCGGCCCCACTCCGGGACGAGCAGGAAGAACGGGCTGCTGATGTTGGCCGGGTCGGCGAGCACGACCGCCCCCTGCCCGAAGTAGCTGAGCACGCAGGCGGGGAAGACCAGGATCACCCAGCCGCGCGTGATCGCCCGCCGGCCGAAGTGGCCCATGTCGGCGTAGAGCGCCTCGGCGCCGGTGACCGCCAGCACGATCGCGGCCAGCGAGAAGAACGCGATGTGGAAGTGTCCGGCCAGGAACGCGACCGCGTAGGTGGGCGACAGCGCCTTGAGGATGTCCGGGTTCTGCGCGATGCCGCCCACGCCGCAGGCGCCGATCGTCAGGAACCACGCGATCATCACGGGTCCGAACACCCGGCCCACGGCGGCCGTGCCGCGCCGCTGCCCCATGAACAGCGCCACGATGATCACGACGGTGACCGGGATGACCAGGCTCGACAGCGACGGCCGTACGACCTTGATCCCCTCGACGGCCGACAGCACCGAGATCGACGGCGTGATCATGCTGTCGCCGAAGAACAGCGCCGCGCCGAAGATGCCCAGGGCCGCCAGCGCCACGACGGTCCGCCGCCCGCGCGGCGACTTCCACCGCCGCAGCGCCGTGATCAGCGCCATGATGCCGCCCTCGCCGTCGTTGTCGGCGCGCAGGGCGAGCAGCACGTAGGTGACCGTGACGATGATCGTCACCGACCAGAAGATCAACGAGACGACGCCGAACACGTTCGCGTCCGAGACCGGCACCGGATGCGGGTCCTCGGGGTTGAAGACCGTCTGGAGCGTGTAGATCGGGCTGGTCCCGATGTCGCCGAAGACCACGCCGAGGGCGCCGACGACCACCGCGAACCGGGCCGTGTCGTGCACCGTTGTCACCCGGCTGACGATATCCCCTTTGATCGGCGTCACCTCCTCGGTTCCCGGAAGGAATGCTAGAGTTCCTTAAAGGAACTTAGAGGAGGACGCCATGCTCGACCCCCATGTCCGCGACACGTTCGACGGCACCCCGATCGCCCACCTGGCCACCGTCCTGCCCGACGGCTCGCCGCACACGGTGCCGCTCTGGGTCGGCACGCACGGCGACCGGCTCGTCTTCCTCACCGGCCCGGGCTCCCAGAAGGCCCGCAACCTGCGCCGCGACCCGCGGGTGGCCCTGTCGGTGGCGCCGGCGGAGAACCCGCTCGAGCCGGTGCTCGTCCGCGGCCGGGTGGTCGAATGGATCGACGGCGACGCAGGTTGGGAGATCATCGACCGGATCGCCATGAAGTACCTCGGCCAGCCCTACCCCCGCGACCTCGACCGCGTAGTCGGCGTCATCGCCCCCGACCGCCAGACCGTCGGCGTCCGCTGACCGCGTTCCGCGATCTTGGACTGCGTGCGGGCCTGGGGCACCGCGGGGAGTCCAAGATCGCGGGGAGACCTACGTGCGGAGGTCGCGGGCCGTGTAGGCGCGGGTGGCGGCCAGCGACAGGATTGCGGCCACGGCCAGCATCGCGTCGGCGGCGGCCCAGTTGGGCGGGGTCAGGGGGACCGGGGCGAGGTGGGTGAACGGGGATATGCCCGTCAGCCAGCCGGGAGCGCCCATCGCGGTCCCGGCGGCCTTGAGCAGGAAGCCGCCGACCGCCGGCACCGCACCGACCGGCGCGACCAGCCGAGGCGCCGCGCCGAGCGCGAGCACAGCGGCGGCCAGGCTCAGCACCACCAGCGGCAACACGTTCCCGGCGCCGGCCAGCGCGTCGCCGAGGCCCAGTCCGGAACCGGCGCCCGGCCCGGCCAGCACGGCGCCCGGCTCGGCCAGCGCGGTGCCCGGCTCGGCCAGCGCGTCGCCCGGCCCGGCCAGCACGGCGCCCGGCTCGGCCAGCGCGGCGCCCGGCCCGGCCAGCACGCCGCCGGTGCCGGCGGCCAGAGCGCGGCCAGGGCCGGTCAGCGCGCCGCCGGTGCCGGCGGCCGCATCGTCCGGGCCGAAGCCGGTGCCGGCCCAGATTCCGACGGCCGCCACCGTCAGCAGGATCAGTGCGCCGCCCAGGGTGGCGGCGGCGTGCGTGGCCAGGATCTTCGTGCGGGCGACCGGGTTGGCGAGCAGCAGCGTCAGGCGCCCGCCGGTCTCCTCGGCGGCGAGCCCGGCGGTGCGCACCACCGTGTACAGGCTCACCGCGACGGCCAGCAGCCCGAACATGGCGCCGGCGTAGCCCTCGGTGCGGTCGAGGCCGGTGACGCCGCCCCGGGCGGCGAGGTCGGCGAGGCGGGGGTTGGCGGTGAGGAACCCGGTCAGCGAGTCCGCGATCGCGCCCATGAGCAGGAAGCCGGCGCCGACGGCGACCGCCCAGCCCGCGGTGACGCCGAGCGCGCCGCGCACCGCGAAACCGCCGACGGAGCCGAGCAGCCACGGCCGCGACGCGCGGACGGTCGGCACGACGAGGATCCCGTCGCCGACGTCGCGCCGGCGGGCCAGCGCGGTGGCGGCGCCGCACGCCGCGGTCGCCATCGCGGCCAGCACGGCCAACGGCAGCAGGTGGTCGCCGGTGAACGGCCGGGTCGCCGCGATCAGCCCGAACGGTGACGCCCACCGCAGGCCGGCCAGGTGCGGCACGCCGTCGCCCAGCATGCGGGTCAGCAGGGCGGCGCCGAGCACGGACGTGCCCGCGCCGGTGGCCGCCGCCCGCGACGCGAACACCTGCGCGCACGTCGCGCCGACGCCGGCGAACAACGCGCCGACCAGGGCGATCCCGCACCCGAACAGCGCCGCGCCGCCGGCACCCGGACCCATCGCGGCCAGCGCGACGGCCGTGGCCGCGCCGATGACCGCCGCGCCGGCGGCGAGCACGGCGGTGTGCCGGGCGACGACGGCGGCGAGGGTCGTGCGACCGGCGAGCAGGAGGGTCCACCGGCCGGTCGCCTCCTCGCCGCGGGTGATCCGGACGGCGGTCACCAGCGCCCAGGCCGCCACCAGTACGGCCAGCGGCGTCCCGGTGCGCCAGGCCGCGAACGCGCCGGGATCGTCGAGGTCGGGCGCGGGACCGAAGAGCGTGCGGATCGCCGGGTTCGCGGCCACCGCCGCGAGCGCGGCCCGGTCGTCGCTGCCGGCGAAGAGGCCGTGATAGCTGACGATCACCAGCACGGACGCGCCGGCGGCGACCGTCGCGACGACCGCCGTGCCCCGGCGGACCTGCCGCAGCGCGAGCCCGACGACGGCGCGCTCGGCCGTCCTCACCGGGCCGCCGTGCCGTAGTAGTCGACGAAGACCTCCTCGAGCGTCGGCTCGCGCACCGAGATCGCGGTGATCTCGGTCGCCGCCAGTTCGCGCAGCATCGGACCGGGCGGCCCGCTCACCGTGAACGTCAGCGCCGACGGCCCGGTCTGCTCGATGTCGTCGACGCCGGCCGCCCAGCCCAGGTCGGGCGGGTCGCCGTCGTACGTGACGGTGATCCGGGTGCGGTGCCGCGTGCGCAGTTCGCCGACCGTGGTGACCTCGGCCAACCGGCCGGCGCGCAGGATGCCGACCCGGTCGCACACCGCCTCCACGTCGGCGAGCCGGTGCGAGCTGAGGAACACGGTGCGGCCGTCGGCGCGGGCCCGCATCACCACACGGCGGAACTGCATCTCCATCAACGGGTCGAGGCCACTGGTGGGCTCGTCGAGGACGAGCACCGGCGCCCGGGTGGCGAACGCCGCGATCAACGCGACCTTCTGCCGGTTGCCGGTCGAGTAGGTGCCGGCGACCCGCGACGGGTCCAGCTCGAACCGCTCGATCAGCTCGGCCCGGTACTTCAGGTCGACGCCGGGACCGGTGTTGCCGAGCAGGTCCAGGATCTCCCCGCCGGTCATCCGCGGCCACAACGCCACGTCGGCCGGCACGTGGGCGAGGAGGTGGTGCGCCACCGTCACGTCGGCGGCGTCGACGTGGAACACCATCGCCCGTCCGGCGGTCGGCCGGGCCAGGCCCAGCAGCAGGCGGATCGTGGTGGACTTGCCCGCGCCGTTCGGCCCCAACCAGCCGAACACCTCGCCCGCGCGGACCTCCAGGTCGAGCGCGTCGAGGGCGAGCACCCGCCCGTACCGCTTGGTGAGGTTCTCCGCGCGCAGCGCCGGCAGTTGCATCGGTGCCCTCCCCCGATCGAGAAGCATAAGCTCGGTCCATGATGCGACGCGGCGTTCCCGAGGTCGCCGTCGGCGTCGTCGCGCTCGGCGGCCTGATCGTGCAGTCGCACGGCGTCGACAGCCCCGCCGACGTGGCGGCGGCACTGGTCGTGCTGGCGTCGACCGGCGCGTTGGTCCTGCGCCGGCGGTACCCGGTCGCGGTCGGGGTGGCGGCGCTGGCCGCGATCGCCGCCTACGGCGCGCTGCTGCACCGGCCCGGCCCGATCATGCTGGTGTTCGTCGTCGCGCTCTACACGGTCGTCGACGAGGGGCACCTGGCGGTGGCCCTCGGGCTCGGCGCGGCGTCGGTGGTCGCGTTCGCGGTCGCCGACGTCAACACCCGGGGGAACGGGGCGACGCTGCTGCACGCCGGGTGGGTGGTGGCGGTGATCGTCGGCGTGACCCGGAACCGGCGCGCCTACCTCACCGAGGCGCGGGCCCGCGCCGTCGCCGCCGAGCAGCGCGCCGAGGAGGCGGCCCGGCGCCGGGCCACCGAGGAGCGGCTGCGCATCGCGCGCGAACTGCACGACGTGCTCGGTCACCACCTCTCGATGATCAACGTGCAGGCGAGCGCCGCGCTGCACCGCCCGGACCCGGACCGGTCGACGCAGGCGCTCACCGCGATCAAGCAGGCGAGCCGGGAGACGCTGCAGGAACTGCGTCGCACGATCGGCATCCTGCGCACCGACGGTCCCGTCGCCGCACCCGGTCTCGACGGCCTCGACGATCTGGTCACGACGGCCAGGCGGGCCGGGCTGGAGATCCGCGCGGAACTCGCCGAGACCCGGCCGCTGCCGCCGGACGTCGACCTGGCGGCGTTCCGGATCGTCCAGGAGGCGCTCACGAACGTCACCCGCCACGCGGGCGCGACCGCCGCGGTGGTCCGGGTCCGTCCGGACCGCGACGCCGTCGTCGTCGAGATCGAGGACGACGGGACGGGCGCACCGGGTCCGGCCGGCGCCGGGATCACCGGCATGACCGAGCGGGCCGAGGCCCTCGGCGGAACGCTCGCCACCGGACCGGGCCCGGCCGGCGGCTTCCGGGTCAGCGCCCGCCTCCCGTTGGGTGTCGCGGCGTGATCCGGATCCTGCTCGCCGACGACCAGACCCTGGTCCGCGCCGGGTTCCGGTCCATATTGGACGGTGAGGACGGCATCGACGTGGTCGGCGAGGCCGTCGACGGCGCCGACGCGGTCCGGCTGGCGTATCAGGTGCGGCCCGACGTCGTCCTCATGGACATCCGGATGCCCGGCCTCGACGGCATCGCCGCCACCCGCGAGATCGCCGCGAGGACCGACGTCCGGGTGATCATCCTGACCACCTTCGACCTCGACGACTACGTGTACGACGCGTTGCGGGCCGGCGCGAGCGGCTTCCTGGTCAAGGACACCGAGCCGGCGGAGCTGATCCACGCGGTGCGGGTGATCGCGCGCGGCGACGCGCTGATCGCGCCAGCGATCACCCGTCGCCTGATCGCCGAGTTCGCCGCCCGGGCCCGGCATCCCGACCCGGGCCCGCGGCTGGCGGCGCTCACCGAGCGGGAGCGGGAGGTGATGGCGCTGGTCGCCGCCGGCCTGTCCAACGACGAGATCGCCGCGCGGCTGGTCCTCAGCCCGGCCACCGCCAAGACCCACGTCAGCCGGATCATGACCAAGACCCAGGTCCGCGACCGGGCGCAGCTGGTGATCCTCGCGTACGAGTCCGGTCTGACTGTCCCCGGCTGGCTCAGCCGGTCCTGACACCGTGGATCCGGCCCCATGAATCCGACCCCGAAAGATAGGCTTCGATGATGGGTGACGGTGGGTTCGACGTCTCCCGGCCGCATCCGGCGCGCCGGTACAACTACTGGCTCGGCGGCAAGGACCATTTCCAGGCCGACCGCGACTCCGCCGCCATGATCGAGGAGTTCATGCCGTCGGTGCGGATCGGGGCGCTGGAGAACCGCCGGTTCCACGGCCGGGTGGTGCGGTACCTGGCGGCCGAGGCCGGCGTGCGGCAGTTCGTGGACATCGGCTGCGGCCTGCCCGCGCCCGACAACACCCACGAGATCGCGCAGGACGTCGACCCGACCGCGCGCGTCGTCTACGTCGACAACGACCCGCTCGTGCTGGTCCACGCGCGTGCCCTGCTGACCGGTACGCGGGAGGGCCGCACCGCGTACCTCGACGCCGACCTGCGCGAGCCCGACCTGATCGTCGGGAGTTCCGAGGTGCGGTCGACGCTCGACCTCGACCGGCCGGTGGCGGTGCTGCTGGTCGCCGTCATGCATTTCATCCTGGACACCGACGATCCGTACGGCCTGGTGTCGCGCCTGACCGGTCCGCTCCCGGCGGGCAGCTACCTGGTGCTCACGAACGCGACCACCGACTTCATGCCGCCCGAGCGGATCGCGATCTTCGATGCCGCCAACGCCCGCGCCGACCGGCGGGAGGACCGGGTCCGGCTCCGGTCCAGGGCCGAGGTCGAACGCTTCTTCGCCGGCCTCGACCTGGTGCCGCCCGGCGTGTGTCCCGTGACGGCCTGGCGGCCGGCCGACCCGGACGCGCCCCGGCCCGCGTTGGCGGACGTCTCCGCCTTCGGTGGTGTCGCCCGGATTCCCCAGCCGCCTTCGTCGTAGACTGCCCCGTGCTCCGGCCCCGTCCGCATCCGGCCCGGACGGTGTCCGTGGCGTTCGTGTGCGCGGTCGCCGCCGGAACCGTTCTCCTGATGCTGCCCGTCTGCCGTGCCGGCCCAGGTTCGGCCCCGTTCATGACGGCCCTGTTCACCGCGACGTCGGCGATCACCACGTCGGGCATGACGGCCGTCGACACCGCCACCTACTGGTCCGGCGCGGGGCACGTGTTCCTCACCGCGCTCACCCAGCTGGGCGGCTTCGGGATCACCACGCTGGCCACCCTGCTGAGCCTGGTCGTGTCGCGACGGCTGGGGCTGCGGGGCCGGATGATGGCCGGCGCGGAGACGAGCACCGGGCTGGCGCACGGCGACGTGCGGGCGGTGCTGGTCCTCGCGGCGGTCGTGATGTTCGCCGCCGAGGCGGTGATGGCGACGTTCGTCGCGGTGCGGCTGTGGTCGGCCTACGCCGTCCCGCCGGGCCGGGCCGCCTGGGAGGGTGTGTTCGACGCCGTGCAGGCGTTCAACAACTCGGGCTTCTCGTTGCGCAGCGACGGCCTGGTCGGCTTCGTCGGCGACTGGTGGATCTGCGTCCCGTTGACGCTCGGCGTGATCGTCGGCGGCATCGGCGTCCCGGTGCTCCACGAGATCGGCCGCGAGCTGCGCCGCCCGGCCGCGTGGTCGACGCACACCCGGATCACCGTGTGGGGAACGGTGGTGCTGCTCGTCGTCGGGTTCGTCGCCGTGCTGGTGCTGGAGTGGGGCAACGCCGGCACGCTCGGGCCGCGCGACGTCGCCGGGAAGATCCTGGCCGCGTTCGTCCAGGGCACGATCCCGCGGTCGGGCGGGTTCAACACGGTCGACTTCGGCGCGATGAATCCGGACACCACCGCGATCGTCACCGGCCTGATGTTCATCGGCGGCGGCAGCGCGAGCACCGCGGGCGGCATCAAGGTGACGACGTTCTTCCTGCTCGCCTACGTGATCTGGACCGAGGTGCGGGGCGAGCGCGACGTCGTGGTCGGGCGCCGACGCATCGCCGAGTCGACCCAGCGTCAGGCGACGACGGTGGCGCTGCTGGGCGTGGCGACGGTCGCCGGCGGCACGTTGCTGCTGCTCGGCGTCACCTCGGACGTTGCCTTCGACCGGGCGTTGTTCGAGGTGATGTCGGCGTTCAGCACGGCCGGCCTCACCACCGGTGTCACCGCGGACCTGTCCGACTCCGGCAGACTGGTGCTGATCGCGATGATGTTCGTCGGTCGCGTCGGCACGGTCGCCGTCGCCTCGGCGCTGGCGCTGAACACGCGCCAGCGGAAGTACCGCTATCCGGAGGAGCGACCCATCGTTGGCTGAGAACGAGAACGTCGTGGTGATCGGGCTGGGCCGGTTCGGCGGGCAGGTGGCCGAGTCGCTGCTCCGGCTGGGTCACGAGGTGCTCGGCATCGACGAGGACGCCGGGATCGTCCAGCGGTGGTCGGACGAGCTCACCCACGTGGTGCAGGCCGACGCCACCGACGAGGACGCGCTGCTGCAGGTGGGCGTCCAGGAGTTCACCCGGGCCGTGGTCGGCATCGGCGACGACATCGAGGCGAGCGTGCTCACCGTGCTCGCGCTCAGCGAACTGGGCGTCCGCGACATCTGGGCCAAGGCGATCTCGGTCAAGCACGGCAAGATCCTGCGCTCGGTCGGCGCCCACCACGTCATCTATCCCGAGGCCGAGATGGGGGAGCGGGTGGCCCACCTGATCACCAGCCGCATGCTCGACTTCATCGAGCTCGACGACGGCTTCGCGATCGCCAAGACCCGCGCCCCCCGCGACACCGCCGGCCGGACCCTGGCCGAGGCCGGCCTCCGCGCGACCTACGGTGTGACCGTGGTGGGCGTGAAGGCACAGGGGACCGACTTCGTGTTCGCGGCGCCGGAGACCGTGGTGCCGGGGAACGGCGTGCTGATCGTCGCCGGCACGACCGAGCAGGTTCAGCGGTTCGCGGCCACCACGTGATCGCTCTGGTCTCGTCGGCGACCGCACCGCACGCCGTGCTGCGCGAGGTGGCCGACCCGGTGCCGTTGCCGCACCAGGCGGTGGTGTCGGTGCGGGCGTTCTCGCTGAACCGCGGCGAGGTCACCCGGCTGCCCGACCTGCCCGACGGCTCGGTCACCGGCTGGGACGCGGCCGGAATCGTCGAACGGGCCGCCGCGGACGGTACCGGTCCCGCGGTCGGCACCCGGGTCGTCGGCCTGATCGAGGGCCGCGGCGGCACCTGGGCACGGCTCGCGGCGATTCCGACGTCCGCGCTGACCGCGCTGCCGGATGCCGTTCCGGGCGCTGTTTCGGACGCTCAGGCTGCCGCCCTCCCCACGGCCGGGCTGACCGCGTTGCGCATGCTCGAGGTGGCCGGTCTGGTCCTCGGCAAGCGGGTGCTGGTCACCGGGGCGACCGGTGGCACGGGCCGGCTGGCGGTCCAGCTCGCCCATCTCGCCGGGGCCCGGGTCACCACCCTGGTCCGTGACCGCGCCGCCGCCGACGGACCGCTGCGCCGGCTCGGCGCCGACGACGTGGTCGACCGCCTCGACGGGGAGTTCGACGTGGTGCTGGAGGGGGTCGGCGGCGCCACGTTCGGGGCGGCCATCGAACACGTGGCCCCGCGCGGCATCGTGGTCAACATCGCCACGCAGGACGACGAGGAGACCGTCACGTTCCGGGCGTCCCGCTTCGACCGCGCGGCCGGCGCCCGGATCTACACGCTGAACATGCCCGACGAGCTCGCCCGGCACGCCAGCGCCGTGTCCGACCTGCGACGGTTGTGCGCGCTGGTCGCCGACGGACGGCTCGACTGCCAGATCGTCCTGGAGGACTCCTGGCGGAACGCGCCCGGCGCGATGGAGGCTCTTCTCGACCGGCGCGTCGCCGGAAAGATCGTCCTCCACGTCGACTAGATCGTGAGGACGTAGGCGTCGCCGTCCCGGCGGAAGCCGAGCCGGTCGTAGTACGGCGCCACCATTCCGGGGGGTGTGGTCACCCGTCGGATGCCGAGCCCGGCGAGCAGGCCGCTGCGCCGGTAGACGAATTCGCCCGGGGTAAGGTCACGGTACCGTCGGGTCACGTAGTCGAGTTCGACGTTCGCCGTGCCGTCGCCGAGCAGGTGGACCACCATCACGCCGACCACCTCGTCGCCGCGCGCGACCAGGAACGCCGCCCGGTCCGGCGCCGACGCGTCCCACCGGAAGCCGGGATTGAAGCGGGCGATGTCGGCGCCGTGGACCCGCATCGTGTGGGCGAGAAACTCGTCGTCGGTGCCCACCCGCACGACCGCGTACTCACGGTCGTCGTGCCGGGTCGTGAGGAGCCGGTACAGGTGGATCGTGTTGATGACGGTGAGCACCACGTTGAGCCCGACCATGGGCCACACGTGCAGGGCACCGTTGTAGCCGATGAGAATGAGGCAGCCGACCAGGTTCAGCAGGCGCAGTCGCAGGATCGCGGTCTGCAGCAACGACCAGACCAGCAACGCCGATCCGGCCCAGCCGACGACCTCCAACCAGTTCATACCGCGAGGCTAGTGCCCGCCCGGCCGCCCATCGCCGCCACCGCCAGACCGGGGGGAACCACCCTAGCCTCCTAGGACGCCAAAGGCGGCGTGACGCCCGGCTCCCCAGACACGCCCCTGGGTGGTGACCCCAACGTCGCCGATCTTGCAGTTGTGCCCGCCCTTTCGTCGGAATTCGCCCGTTTTTCGGCGAGCACAACTGCAAGATCGACAATCGAGCGCTGTCCTCCCGAGTCGATCTTGCAGTCGTGGTGCCTTGTTCGCCCGCATTTGCCCCCGTTCGAGGGGCACCACAACTGCAAGATCGACTCGTGGAGCCGGCCCGCGGTCCCCATCGCCCGGCCGACAGGCGCCCGATGCACCCCAGCCGTGAGTCGATCTTGCAGTTGTGGTGCCTA
>NZ_BOPG01000051.1 GCF_016863635.1 Virgisporangium aurantiacum
CAACGCCGGGAGCCGTAATCGTCAAGTGACGCGGCTGGGTTCTCGTGTTACGGCCAGTCCACGGCGACTGGACCGCCCGACTGACCGATGTTGACCCCGGAGGCGGGTCGGTGGGCCTGGTCGACGGTATTCTCCGGGCCCGTTACCGAAACGGAGGAGCGGCAACGCCGCTCGTTCCGGGTGGGAGTCGTACCAGTTGCCGCTTCCACCTCCTGACCCACCCGACCGAAGCCCAGGGCCTGGGCCACGCCCTCACAGAACGGCCTCAACGGGTAGGTCCCCACCGGCCGCCGGCGTCATCTCCGGCGGCCGGGGATACGGTCTACTTGAGCCAGGGTGCGCGTTGGACGAGCGGGGTTGCTGCCCATTGGCGGCCGAGTCCGAGGGTGTTGCCGGCGCCGAGCAGGGCCAGCACGATCAGGATGGCGGCGTAGACCAGGTGGTCGTCCATGAACGGGTTGGTGGTCGGGGGTAGCACGGCGGTCCACATCATGATGGTCAGCAGTGCTCCGGCGCCGGCGGCGATGCGCATTCCGATGCCCAGCAGCAGTGCCAGGCCGACACCGAGCAGGGCGGTCATGAACAGTGCATCGGCGATCCCGGTCCCGGCGATGTTGTGGTAGAAGCCGTTGAACGGTCCCTTGGCCGAGCTGAGGAAGCCGTTGGTGGGGCTGCCGCCGTTGAACCAGGACCGCTCCGACGGGGTGGCGAAGCCGAGGCCGAATGCCTTGTCCAGGAATGCCCACAGGAAGACCCAGCCGAGGGCGATTCGGATACCGGCCAGCAGGTAGCGGGCCGCCGTGGCCTCTCGCGGGCTCGGGTCGATGCTCGGGTGCCGCGTCGGGGCGCGGTCCTCCGGCCGGACGCGGCCGGTCGGGGCGTTATGTCCCGCGTCGGCGGGCTGAGGGCCGGCCGGCATCGGACCGGTCAGCGGTGGTGCCAGCGTGCCGACGGGGGTTTCGGTGGATCGGTGGTTCCGGGCGATGTCGACCATCGCACTCACATTCCTTCAAGGTGCTCATTGAGCAGATACCCACGTCGCATAAACGCTCGCAGGTTGGATGACACATCGGACGGAGTGCGGAACGGCGCTGTTGCGCGGCTCCTGGCGCATCGATGGTGGAGAGGTTGACACGACCACCGGGATCCCGAACGACAACCTCACCATACGCCTATGGACAGGCTTCGGTGCGGGCGCGCAGCGGCCGGGAGCAATCGCGCCGGGCCGCCCGGTCCGGCACTGGTCGGCGTACAGTGAGGTTGTCGCTCCAGACCCCGGTGGCCGCAGCACGCCGCCGGTGGACGCCTCCACCGATCAGGGCCGAGACGGCCGGATCGAGTATCGAGCGCTCTCCTTGTCGCTGATGGCGACGGACCCCGCAGGCACTACCCGGTCCCCGGTCCACTGTGGACCAATACGCCGACCGCTCGCCCTGAGCTGGCCCGGGAGAGGATCTTCATGACAATCGTGTGGATCGCTGTCAAACACATGGTGGCCAACCGCATCGGCGCCGAGGAGGAACACCAATATGAAGGATCGGGGCCAGCGGACGGCTGTTGCGGATCCGGCCGCCACCGCCGCCCCGAACCAGGTGACCGTCGATCCGGGCGCCATCGACCGCGATGAGCCCGAGCAGCGGCCAGGATCCAACGCTCGGGCCCGGACCCGGCTGTACCGCAACGGGGCATGCGTATCGCACGATGTTCCCGTCGCTGCCATCGCCGGGCACCTGACCGATCCGACCACGGTGGTATGGCTGGACCTGTGCCGGCCGACACCCGCCGACTTCGCCATGGTCGACACCCAGTTCGGGTTGCACGAACTGGCCATCGAGGACGCCCTGCAGCAGTCCCAGCGACCCAAGCTCGACCACTACCCGACCCACCTGTTTCTCAGCGCCTACGCCGTCACCCTGGACGCCGACGCCACCAGGGTGGACACCAGCGAGATCGCCGCGTTCATCACCGGCCAAGCGCTGATCACGGTCCGCCACGACGACCGGTCCGACATGGCTTCGGTGCTTGCCCGCTGGGATGCCGCACCCGACCTGACCCGGCACGGCGTCGCGTTCCTGCTCCACGGCCTACTCGATCACCTCGTCGACGGCCACCTCGCCGCCGTACAACAGCTTGACGACGGCATCGAACAGCTCGACGATCTGCTCTTCGAGGAGCATCGGTCGCAAATCCAAGCAGTACAGCGCCGCTCGTTCCAGCTCCGCAAGAACCTCGTTGTAGTCCGCCGCGTGGTGCTGCCGATGCGGGACGTGCTCAGCACCCTGCTACGCCGTGACCTGACCACCGTCGGCGAGGCGATGGCGCCCTACTTCCAGGACGCCTACGACCACGTCCTCCACCAGCTGGGCCGCGATCATCGCCGTCCCCACCGCGATCACCGGCTTCTACGGCCAGAACCTCCCCTACCCCGGTAGCGGCACCCACTGGGGTGTCCTGCTGTCCACCGCCCTGATCGCCGCCATGTCCGCCGCGCTCTACGCCACCTTCAAGCACAAGGACTGGCTCTGACAACCAGAAGGGACCACCATGACCCCCGACTCAGCTCCCCATCCGACCGACGTCCGGGCCGGCTCCCCGGCAGTGGCCGCTGCGCTGGCCGCTGCACTGTCCGCTGCGGTCGCCTCGGCGGGCCTCGCCCCGTCGATCCACAACACCCAGCCGTGGCAGTGGCGCATGACCGGCGACAGCCTCGACCTCCACCTCGAACCCAGCCGCCTCCTCGACGTCGCCGACCCCGACGCACGCCTGGCGACGCTGAGCTGTGGCGCCGCCCTGCACCACGCCCGGGTCAGCCTGGCCGCGCAGGGTTGGCGCGCCACCGTGACCCGCATACCCGACCCCGCACACCCCGAACACCTCGCACACCTGCAGGCGGACGGCCCAGCGCGGGTCGATCCGCCGACAGTGCGCCGCGCGCAGGCCATCCGTCTGCGCCACACCGACCGGCGGCCGCTGTCCGGTCCCCGGATCGGACCTGACGAGCTACGCGCGATCACCAGAGCCGTCCAGGCCGAAGGCACATCGCTCCACGTCCTGAGCCGGGACCAGGTCATCGACCTCGCGACAGCGGCCGACCACGCCCACCACACCGAGCTCCACGAGGCCCGGTGGCAGGCGGAACTCGCGTACTGGACCGGCGGCACCCGCCCGACCGGCACCGGCATCCCCGACACCGCCATCCCCGCGCGACCACCACAGACCACCGTCCCCGGCCGCGACTTCGGCCACCACGGCGACCTGCCGATCGGCGACGGACACGACCGGACGGCGACATTCGCCATCCTCTACGGCCACGCCGACCAACCCCTGGACTGGCTCCACGCCGGAGAGGCATTATCCGCCGCCTGGCTCACCGCCACCGAAATCGGCGCCTCCCTACTACCCCTCAGCGCCACCATCGAAATGATCAGCACCCGACAGGCGATGCGCGTCCTGCTGTCCAGCGTCGGATACCCACACCTCGTCCTACGCCTCGGCACCGTCAACCCGAACGACGCCCGACCGGACCACGCTCCCCGACTACCGACCGACCAGATCATCGACAGCTCCTGACATCGGCCCGTGAGAAGGGAGCCGTGACCGTCGACAAGCACTCGCCCCCGCACAACCAAGGACACGGTGGTGGTGCGGTCGTTACAGGTCCTTGGTGACGGTGAGGAGTACCGCGGCTTCGTCGAGGGCCTCGAGGCTGTGCCGGGAGTCCGGGACGATCAGCAGATCTCCGGCGCTGCCGTCCCACGACGTGTCACCGGCCACGAGGCGGACCCGCCCGTGCAGAACCTGGACGGTGGAACTGCTGCGACCGCTGGAGGCCGCCGATCGTGAGGTGATTGCCCATCTGCTCGATCGGATGCGCGTCGTAGTAGACGCCGGAATCCGGTCCGTCGCCGAGGGAGTAGAACACCACCCAGTTGGCCCCGGGGTGCTGTGCCGGGTCCAGTACAGCCGCAGATGATCGGACAGGATCTGCAGCCCCGACCGCATGATGAACAGCAGCAGGAACAGATTGAGAAAATGCTGCACACCGACCCACAGCGGAGTCCCGGTACCCGACGCCCGACCGGTCGGCTCGACCGTGCCGGGATACCGCGAGATGAACTCCCGCACCACCGGCATCCCGCGCAGGCCCTTCGCCACCGCCACCGCCACGAGGAGAACCACGAACCCGATCGGCAGCAACCAGAGCAGGTTGAACCACCGGCTACGCCCGACCCGCACCCGCGGCGCGATCCCCCGCGCGACCGGAACCGAACCAGACCAGGTAGCCGGATCCACGACCTGCCCGCCCCGGGTCAACTCCGACCGGAAACTGTCGATGACCGCCGCCCCTGCCTCGGGTGGACGCACCGAGACCGGCGTCGCCGACTCACTCATCATCTGCCGCCGAACCGCCGAGGATGCTGCCGTCACCAGCGAAATACTGGATCGGCCACCGGGGTCCCGAGCGACAATGCCGACTCTACGCCGCTTCGCCCGTCCCGGCCCGACGACCAGCTGCCGGGATGACCAGCGCCAAGACTGCGCCGACAGTGAAACGGCGTACAGTTGACCGGGCGAGTGGGCTCACCCGCCAACACCCAGGTCAGCGTCCGCGCTGGCAAATGTTCGCCGCCGCCCAGACCCCAGCGGTCGTATGACTACGTCCAGAGTCCCGTCGGGCCTGGCCGACGTGATTCGCTGGACACTGACCCGCGACCGACGGACCCGGCCCAGCGCACGCGAACTGGCTACGGTGGCCGAACGCCCAACGACAATCCGGCCGGCGCCAGCGGACCCTGGGCGGCGACGAGCCACCTGATGAACCCGACAAGCACCCGAGGGCCGCAACTCGCGACCTGACACCCGCACCGGCGCCCAGGCTGCCCAGTTTCGACAGATGGAGACACGACATGGCCGAGCCGGAGCCGTCGCCTTCCGGTCGGTCTTCGTCGTGGACCAGGAGGCGGTCGACCAGGACACGGGGGCCGGGGGCGAGGCGGTGCAGATGGCAACTCGGCCGGTCGTTGCCGCGGTCGGAGGACGTCGGGCGCGGCGCGCTACCGGCGTAGTGCCTCGGCCGGCTCGATCCGGGCGGCGCGTAGCGCCGGATAGAGACCGGCGACCAGGCCGACCACCGTGCCCGCCAGCGGTGCCGGCAGCACGGTCGCCGGTTCCAGCGTCGCCGTCCAGTGCCGGGCCAGCGCCACCAGAACGACCGTCACCACGCCGACGCTCGTGCCGATCAGGCCGCCGAGCGTGCCGAGCACCGTCGACTCGGTGAGGAACTGGGCCGCCACGTGTCGCCGCCGCGCGCCGAGCGAGCGGCGCAGGCCGATCTCACCGGTCCGTTCGAGCACCGCCACGAGGGTCGTGTTGGCGATGCCGATCGCGCCGACGGCGAGGGAGATACCGGCCAGCAACAGGAACAGCGCGTTGAGGTCGCCGGCGACCGTGTTGCGCAACGACTTCGGGTCCGGTGGCGCGGTCACCTTGAACCGGCCCGGCGCGTCCGGACGCAGCGCGACCGCCGCCTGTGCGGCGACCACCTGCGCGGCGCCGAGCCGGGTCTCGATGAGCATGCGGGCCCGCGGCTCGACCGGCGGCCCGTAGTCGGCCAGCGCGGTGGTGCTCGGAATGACGATCGACAGCAACGCCTCCGGTTGCCGGCGGAGGTCGTCGATGATTCCGATGACGGTGAACGGCGTGCCGTCGACGAACACCGCCGGTGCGGCGTCGAGACGGGTCAGGCCGAGGCGGGTGGCGGCGGCCCGGCCGAGCACCGCGACCCGCTCCGCGCGGGACTGGTGGAAGCCGTCGAAGAGCCGCCCGGTGCGCATCCGCGGTCGCATCGCGACGAGCGCGCCCGGGTCGGCCGCCATCAGCGTCAGGCCGGCGCCGTCGTCGGTCGGACCGGACGCCGGGCCGGCCGGACCGGTCGTCACCCGGACGCCGCGGGTGGGTACCGGCCACCAGACGCCCGCGGCGACCACGCCGGTCACCGCGTGGATCCGGGTACCCGCGTCGGGCGGGAACGAGATCGCGGTGTCGAGGTGGTCGCCGGTGCCGACGTCGTCGACCGTCACCTCGGTGGCGGCCAGCACGGTGAACCGGCGGTCGATCTGGCCGCCCGCCGTCGCGGTGAGGCCGAGAACCGCGACGAACGAGCCGATGCCGAGGATCGCGCCGAGCATCGTGAGCACGGACCGCGCCGGCCGTTGCAGGATCCCGGCGAGCGCCTCGGCCACCAGGTCGGCGCCGCGCAGTCGCGACGGTTCGACGACGCGGTCACACCGGCGCGGCATCGAGGACCCCGTCCCGGATGGTCACGACCCGGGAAGCGCGGCGCGCGACGTCCGGGTCGTGCGTGATCATGACGATCGTGATGCCGTCGTCGCGCAACCCGGCGAACAGCGCCAGCACATCGCGGGCGGTGGCCGTGTCGAGGTTTCCGGTCGGCTCGTCGCAGAGCAGGACGCGGGGCCGGTGGACGAGCGCGCGGGCGATCGCCACCCGCTGGCGCTCGCCGCCGGACATGGTGGCAGGCACCGCCGTACGTCGGTGGGCCAGGCCGACCCGGTCGAGCGCCTCGGCGGCCGCGCGCAGTCGGGCCGACCGGCGCACCCCGCTGTACAACTGCCCGAGCGCCACGTTCTCCACTGCGCTGCGCAACGGCAGCAGGTGGAAGGACTGGAAGACGAACCCGATCCGGTGACCGCGCAACGAGGTCCGGTCACGGTCGCCGAGTGCGCCGACGTCGGTGCCGTCGAGCCGGTACCGGCCGACCGTCGGCCGGTCGAGCAGCCCCAGCACGTTGAGGATCGTGGACTTTCCCGACCCCGACGGGCCGACCACCGCGAGGTGCTCGCCGGCGGCGACGGTGAGGTCGCAGGGACGCAACGCGTGGACCGGTGGCGGCCCGGGATACGTCACCCCGATCCCGGTCAGCTCGATCGCCGCGGTCACCGGCCGACCACCACCCGGTCACCGGGTTCGAGCCCGCCCTCGCGCGGTACCACCTCGACGAACCCGTCGCCGGACAGGCCCGGGGTCACCGGGATCCGCGCTCCGTCCACTGTGGACACCGAGGTGGTGCCGTCGGCGGCCGACGACACGGCCGACAGCGGCACGACGAGAACCTCGCCCGCGGTCTGCGCGGCGACGATGACGAGCCGGACGTCCCGGCCCGCCCACTGTGCGTCGAGCGGACCCGCCGGCGTCACGACGACGGGCAGGTACGGCGTCGCCGGCGCCGCCTGCCCCTGCGATTCGGCCGGTGCATCGGTGGTGACCCCGCCGACCGCGGTGACGGTACCGGTGGCCGCCGCCGCGATCCCCTCGCCGGCGATCTCGACCCGCAGGCCGGGTTTCAGTACCGGCGCCTGGTCGGGCCGCAGGCGCGCGGTGACCCGCAACGCGCCGGCGCTGAGCGTGATGAGCGGCGCCTTGACCTGATCGCCGACGGCGGCCGAGAACTGGCTCACCCGGGCCGGGAACGACGGCAGGAACACCAACTCCGCGAGCGGCATCATGGGGCCGGTCCGCGCGACGAGGTCGGCGTAGGCCTGCTGCGCCCGCGTGAGTGTCTTGCGGAGGTAGGCGAGCTGGACGGAAAGCGGTTCCTCCCCCGCCCCCGCGGTGGACGGTTCCGGGTGGCCCTCGGCGATTCTCCGGACCATCGTGTCGACCGCGCGCTGCGCGACGTCGACGGCGTCCTGCGCCGCGAACAGCGCCTCCTGGTCGGCGACGCCACCCGGCCCGCCGGTGTCGGCGGCCTCGTGTCCCACCGCCGCGTACAGCTTCCGGACCGCCGCCTTGGTGGCCGGTCCGAACCGGCCCGCCCGGTCGCCGCCGGCGTAGTGGCCCAGCGTCCGCAGCGCTTCCTGAAGCTGCCGGACGTCGTCGCCCGCGGCGCCCGGACGCAGGTCGCGGTAGGCGGGAACCGTGCCGGGCAGAGCGATCAACGGCCGGCCCGACACTTCGAGCAGGACGTCGCCGGGCTCCACCGTCGCACCGCGCGCGACCCGCACCGCGGTCACCACCTGGGCCCCGGTGCCGGCCGCGGCCGCGACCGGGGTGACCTCGACCGTGGCCGACGCCGCGACCGTTCCCCGCGCGGTCACGGTCTGCGTGAGCACCCGCCGCTCCACCGGCGCGGTGAGCACCGACGGGTCCGGCGGCCGGGTCTCGGCGGCGATCTGGGCCGGTGACTTGACGGCCGTGGATCCGATGAGTCCCGCGGTCGACAGCAGCGTGCTGCCCAGCACGGCCGCGACGACGGCCCGGCGCCGCCCGCGCACGTCCGGCATCACTGTCCCTTCGACGGTACGGTGGGGACCTGCGTCCGTGTCGGTTCAGGCGGCACGGACGCAGGCGTCACCTACGGGTCAGACCAGGTAGCGGAACGAGCTGTACTGTTCGTCGTAGCGCACCTGGTTCACGGTGGCCCACGACGCGATGTCCTCGTAGTTCCCCCGCCACAGCGAGGCGGTGTAGAAGCGCGCCGACGAGCTCGTCCAGCTGTCGATCGAGCTGATGTTGTCGTTCGTGTTCACGCCGTTGCTGAAATGGTTGCCGTTGTTGAAGTTCGTGTCGGCGACGTTGAACCCCTCCACCGGACCCGTCACGTTCGGGTTCTGAAAGACGCAGAGCGCGTCGCCGCAGTAGTCCGCGAGGGCCGGCGTCGACACGCCGACCGTGGCCGCCCCGCCGAGCAGTACGGCGGCGACGATTCCCTTGATATTCACGACATCCTCCTATGACATGACCGGCGCTCGATCGAGGCCGGGCTGGTGCCTACGCACGGGCGAGTACCTCGGTGGCGGTCCGCACCCGCGTCTCCAGTTCGGTCTTGACCGCGCGCAGCCGCTCGACCCGCTCGTCGATGGCGCGGTTCTGGTAGGCCGCTTCCACTGCCGCCCAGGTGTCGATCACCTTCGCCTCCTGCTTGCACCGCACGTCGGCGACGGCGGTCGCGATCTCCCGTGGCGTCACCTCGGCGCTCGACCACGCCGGATCGTCGTTGGCGTCCTGCGGCGTGCGGTACCGGTAACCCTGCGCGCCCATGCACCGGCTCCAGGCCGCGAACGTCGCCACCACGCGGCCGTCCTGCTGCGACCGGCTCCAGCTCCAGGCGCGGATCTCGCTGACGACCTTCCCGCCGTCCGGTTCCCCGCCGCCGTTGAGCTGGCGCGCCGCTTCGCCGGCGCAGCCACCTTTCGGCACCGGCTTGCCGTTCACGGTCGACTGGCCCTTGCCGCTGGCGGCGTTGAGAAACTCCGCCGACCGGGCCGACACCGGCGCCGCCGGCCGCGTGTCCGGCGTCTCGGTGGGGTGGTATCCGTAGGTGCTCGCGGCTTTCGGATCTCCGAGCATGTACCGGTCGCGATTGCGCTCGTCGTCCACTTCGGACGGAAGCGGATCGTCGACCGGGAACCCGCGCTCGGCCATGCACCGTGCGAACAGCACCGCCTGCGCCTGCCGGATCTTCAGGTCCTGCTGCGGGTCCGGCCGGTAGGCGTCGATCGGCAGCGCCAGGGTGGCGAGATCCACCGCGGTCGGCGTGCCGATCGACGGCTCGCCCTGTTCTGCCGCCGGTCCGGATCCGCAGCCGGCGAGCGCCGCACACACCAGCAGCGGCAGGACCCACCGGCCCACCGGCCTTTTGCGACACACCAGGTTGCTCCTTTCTGCACGATCGCGACCATCGATTGACGCGTTGCCAGGTGAGTCACGAGTGTGGGCGGAGCGCCTCTCATCGGGCCTGCAGAATGCTCAACCCGCAGGTGACCCGGCCGGGGCGCGCATGGGGGAACTGCATGCATGGGGGGCAGTGTGAGAATCGGTCTGTTGGGACCGGTCGAAGTGTGGTGCGGCGACGATCAGCCGGTCGACGCCGGCGGCCCGCGGCAGCGGACCGTCCTGGCGGCACTGGCCGTCGACGTCGGCCGGCTCGTTCCGGTGACCACACTCATCGACCGGGTGTGGGGTGCCGAGGCACCCGCTCAGGGTCGACACGCGGTACACGTCTACGCGTCACGCATCCGCAAGGTCATCGACCGGGCGTCGTCCGGTCCGCGCGACGGCGCGCTGCTGAGCCGGGCCGGTAGTTACGTACTGGACCTACCGCCCGACCGGGTCGATCTCGCCCGGTTCCGTTCGTTGGTCACCGGCGCGGCGACGGCCGGGAACCCACCGGCGCGGCTGCGGCAGGCACTCGACCTCTGGCGCGGCGAGCCGCTGGCGGGCCTGCCCGGCGAGTGGGCGGCGCGCTGCCGCGACGCGTGGCAACGGCAACGCGCCGACGCCGTGCTCGGCTGGGCGGAGGCCGAACTGGTCCGCGGCAACGCCCGCGCGATCGTCAACGACCTCACCGACCTCGCGGTCGAGTACCCGCTCGACGAACCGATCCTGGCGATGCTGATCCGGGCGCTGCACACGGCCGGACGCGGCGCCGAGGCCGTCGACCGTTACGGCCGGCTGCGCCGACGGTTCGCCGAGGAACTGGGTGTCGATCCCGGACGCGAACTCCAGTGCCTGCACCGCAGAATCCTGGGGAGCGACCCGCTCCCCGTCAGGTGACGGATGCCGGTTCTTGACTTCACCAATGCGCGCATGGTCTCTTGTAACTAGTTACATCGAAGGGGGCGGGATGCCTCAACATGTGGTTGTCGTCGGGGCCGGCGTCTACGGCGCGGCCGTTACCGCCTCGCTGACGCGGCGCGGTGCCCGCGTCACGGTAGTGGACGCCGGTGCGCCGGCGGGCGGCACGTCCGGTGCGACGTTCTCGTGGATCAACTCCTGCGGTAAGAAACCGCGGGCGTACCACGATCTCAGTGTCATGAGCATGCACGCGCACCAGAGACTGGCGGCCGAGGTGGCCGACAGCGACTGGTACCACGAGGGCGGCAACGTGGAGTGGGCCGCCGGTGCGGCCGAACGCGAGGCGCTGCGGGTGAAGGTCGCGGGAGTGTCGGACATCGGGTACGAGGCGCGTTGGCTCACCCGGGCGGAGGCGTTGCGCCTCGAACCGGACATGGATCCCGCCGCGCTGCCGGCGGACGAGATCGCCTACTTTCCGCGCGAGGGCTGGATCGAGCCGACGCGCCTGGTCGGCCACCTGCTCTCACGCGCGATGGCCCGCGGTGCCGATCTGGTACGAAACGATGCGGTCACCGGCCTGGAGTTGGCCGGCGGACTGGTGCGCACCGTCCGACTCGCCTCGGGACGCCAGATCCCGGCAGACGCGGTCGTGAACTGTGCGGGGCCACGGGCTGGCGACGTCGCCGCGCTTGCCGGGCTGGTTCTGCCGATGCGCAACACCCGTGGCGTACTCGTCTACACCTCGCCGGTTGCGGTCTCGGTGTCGCGGGTCATCCATGCCCCACGTGTCCACCTGCGTCCGGACGGCGCTGGACGGCTGCTGCTGCACACCCACGATCTCGATGGGGCGGTATCCGGGTCCGACACCGGTGTGGCCGGCGTCGACCCGGCGGCGGTCGAAATGGTGCTGGAGGCGGCCCGTGCGCTGTATCCGGGAATCCAGGCCGCGGCGGTGGAGAGCGTACGGGTGGGTGAACGGCCCATTCCCCTCGACGGCCTACCGGTACTCGGCCGGGCGGTCGAGCTGCCCAACTTCCACTTCGCGGTCTCGCACAGCGGCGCGACCCTGTGCGCGCACGCCGGCGACCTCGTCGCCGCCGAGGTAATCGGCGTGGAGCCCGGTGACACCCTGGGCCCGTTCCGCTTCGAGCGGCTCCGATCAGCGAGCCGGTGACGGAGGAATCGTGCGGACGACCGTCCTGAACAACTGCGACCTGCTCGACGGCCGGGGTACCCCGCCGCAACACGGAGTCGACATCATCGTCGAGGGCAACATCGTCCGCGAGATCGTCCCCGCACGACCGGGCGACGTCTACGGAACCGTGGACGAGATCCTCGATGCGACCGGAAAGCTGGTCATCCCCGGTGTGATCAACAACCACACACACGGGACCGCGTACGGTCCGCTGTTCCCCAGCGGTCATGAAGGTCTGCCGCACCAGCGGGTGCTCGCCAATCTCGACCGGCACCTGCTGGAGGGCACGACGACGGTGCTGTGTGCGGACGGCTTCGTCACCGCCGAGGAGTTGGCGAGAACCGACGAAGCGCACCCGATCAACGTCAGGCTCGCCTCGTGCAACACGCCGGCGTGCCTGCAGGCGGCCACCGTCGCCGACGGCGGCGGTCTCACCGAGGCCAACCGCAGGTTCACCGCGCGGCAGGCGATGGATGCCGGCGCGGTCGCACTCGGCGAGATCGGTGCGGGACACACCCTTGGCGGGGGCGGGGCGAGTTATCTGTACATTCCGGCGGCGGTCGAGAAACGCACCGGCATCACGATCACACCCCGGCAGGCGAACGAGCTGAAGATCGCGGTTCTGGGTCGGCACATCTCGGCGTCGGCGTTCGATCGCGACGCTGTCGAGGAGGCGTTGGCGGCGGCGGGACTGACCGGCATGCTCTCGGTCGACGACATCCGCGCGATCGTGTCAGGCATCGTGCTGCCGGCCTTCGACATCGCCTTGCACGGGCTCGCCGAGGCCGCCGAACTGGCCCGCAAGCTGGACGTTCCCGTGTTGGTGCACAACGCGGCCGCCTCGATGACCCAGGTCGCCGCCATTGCGAAAACCGACGTGAGACTGATCGCCGGGCACTCCAACCACTCCAGCTTCGAACTGCGCGAGGCGGTCGAGCACGCCACGCGGCTCAAGGAGATGGGTTCGATCGTGGACGTGTCCACTCTGGACACCTTCGGCGCCCGGCGGCTCACCACGGGCCCGGACCTGCTCTACGCGTTGCTCTCTGCGGGACTGGTCGACACGATCTCGACAGACTACGCGGGCGGCCACCACGACCCGATCCTGCTGGCGATCGACCGAGCCACCAAGGCCGGCATGGTGAGCCTGCCGGCGGCCATCGCGATGGCAACCGCCAACGTCGCGGACGCCATCCCGGGCCTGGCACCCCGGCGCGGCCGCGTGCTGCCGGCCGCCATCGCCGACCTGACGGTAACCGACCCGGCGGCGCTCGACCGGGTGTGGACCGTCATGATCGGCGGTGAGATCGTCGTCCGGGATGGTCGACTGTCGCCGCCCGGTCGGCGTCCGGACTGAATGAACGGGCCCAGCGGAACCATGACGAAGCGAGCAACCGTCGGCGACGTCGCCGCACACGCCGGTGTGTCCACGGCCACCGTGTCCCGCGTCCTCAACGGCGGCGCCGTCACCGACGCGACAGCCGCCAAGGTGTGGGAAGCGGTCGCACGTCTCGACTACACCCCCAACGCGCTGACAAAGAGCATCTTCGCCGGCCGTTCCAGCACGATCGGAGTGGTCATCCGCGACCTGAGCAGCCCCTTCTACCTCGACCTGATCCGCGGCGTCGACGAGGTCGCGGCCGCCAACGACAGTCTGGTGCTGCTCGCCAACACGTTTCGCCAGGTCGACCGCGAGGTCGCTCAGGTACGCACGATGGACGAACAGCGGGTGCGCGGGCTTGTCGTCACGACCGGCGAGACGACCGATGGCCGCACTCGACGGATGGCCGAGAGCGGCACGCCCTGCGTCGTCGTCGCGCGCACCGTGCGGAACCCGCCGCCTCGCCTGCACTCGGTCAGCCTGAACAACCGCAAGGCCGGTAGGCTCATGGCCCGGCATCTGGCCGGGTGCGGGCGGTCTCGCGTCGGCGTGATCACGTCCGGAAGCCGGCAATCTCAGCTCGAACGCACGGCGGGGCTGCGGCGGGCGCTCGCCGAACTCGGTCTGCCCTTGCCGGCGGACGCGGTGGCCGTGGCCGAGACCGAGACCGAGGTGAGCCACGCCCTCAGCTCGTTGGTCGCCGGCGCACGGAGCCGCGGTACGCCGTTGGACGCGATCGTCTGTACCACCGGCCGCCTGACCGTCGCGGTCCACTCCGCACTGACCGCTCGCGGCGTCGCCATCCCCGACGACATGGCATTCCTGACGATGGACGACTTCCCCTGGGCCGCCGCGCTCGGGATCACCGTCGTCGCCCAACCCGCGTACGAGATGGGCCGGCGAGCGGCCGAGCTCATAGTCGAACGCCTCGCTGAGCCGGTCAAGCACGTCTTCGATCCGGCATTGGTGGCCCGCACCTCGTGCGGCGAAGCGCGCACAGGGCATTCCGCCAGGGACTGACCGTCCACTGACCGTTCTGCAGCAGGGATCAATCTGCGTCGACCCGAACGAGCGCGTCCCGGTTGAGGTCGGTAAGGCCGCCGCAGCCGAGCAGGGTGAGGGTCGTCGAGATCTCCGTGCGGAGGAGTTCGAGTACACGTACCACTCCGTCCTCGCCTCCGGCGGCGAGGCCGTAGGCGGCCAGCCGGCCGATGACGACCACGTCGGCGCCGAGCGCGATCGCCTTGACGACGTCGGTGCCCCGTCGCACGCCGCTGTCGAGCGCTATCGGGACGTCGGGGCCGACGGCGGCGCGGATCTCGGGAAGCGCGTCCAGTGAGGCGCGCTGGTCGTCGAGTTGGCGGCCACCGTGGTTGGAGACGAGCAGCGCGCTCGCGCCGGCCCCGACCGCCGCGTGCGCGTCGTCGACGGTCATGATTCCCTTCGCGATCCACGGCAGGGCGCTCCGCGCGAGCAGCGTGGCCAGCTTGTGCCACGACCACACCGGGGCCTCCGGCGCGAGGAGCTGGCCGAGCTGGCCGAGGGCCTGCTCGATGGTCGCGTAGTTCCCACCGAACAGGGCGTAGTCGGGAAGGTAGCGGTTGCGGAGGTTCCGTTCGCGCCACCCGCCGATCGGAACGTCGCACGTGACGCAGAGGCCACGGTAGCCGGCGTCCTCGTAGCGGCGCACCATGTCGAGGAAGCCGTCGTCCGTCCCCAGTGGATGGATCTGGCCGAACGCGGCCGAGCCGGGTACCGCCGTCGCGACCTTCTCCAGTGGGTGGGTGCCCGCCTCGGGCACGATGCTCGCCGTGCCGGCGGCCGCATTGGCCCGGGCGACCGCGATCTGCCCGTCCGGATGGAACAGCCCGTCCGCGCCGAAGGGTGCCGTCAGCACCGGAAGCGCGAGATCGACGCCCAGGAACCGGGTCGCGGTCGTCGGAGCCGGCAGGCCGTTCATCACCCGGGGCACGAATGCCCAGCGCTGGAAGGCCCGCCGGTTGCGCCGCAGCGTGGTCTCCGCGCCGGCGCCGCCTTCCAGGAAGTCGCGGGCGGGCACCGGGAGCCGTGCGAGAGCGGCCTCGCGGATCTCGTCGAGGGTGGCTGGCGTGTCCATCAGGCCCGCTCCGGCAGCACGCCGCGGTCGCCGTGGTGTTCCATGAGGTCGATGAGGTCCTGTGTGGACATTCCGTTCTTCCTTTCCCGTGGGAGGTCCGCGACGGTACGTCCGTCGCTCATCATCAGCAGCCGGTCGCCCGTGCGGAGGGCGTGTTCCATGTCGTGGGTGACCATGATCGTCGCGCAGTCCACCGTGGAGACCAGGTCCGTGGTGAGGTGGAGCACCCGGGCCGCGGTGGTGGGGTCCAGGGCGGCGAGATGTTCGTCGAGCAGGAGCAGTCGCGGGGCGCTGAGCCCGGCCATCACCATCGTCAGGCTCTGCCGCTGGCCGGCCGAGAGCAGGCCGACACGGTCGGTCAGCCGGTTCTCCAGCCCGAGTCCGAGCCGGGCGAGCCGGTCCCGCATCGTGCGACGGCGTGCGGCTGTGCGGCTCGGGCGCAGCCCGCGGCGGCGGCCCCGTCCCATCGCGAGCGCGAGGTTGTCTTCCACGCTGAGGTCCGGGGCGCTGCCGAGGCGTGGGTCGTCGACGACGTACGCGATCAGCGACGCACGCCGGTGGGCCGGCCACCGGGTGATGTCGCGGCCGCCGAGCCGCACGGTGCCCGCCGTCGCCCGCACCGCACCGGACAGGGCCTGCAGGAGACTGCTCTTTCCGGCGCCGTTGGAGCCGACCACGGTGACGAACTCCGCCGGCCGGACGGTCAGGTCGATCCGCCGCAGGGCAACCACCTCGTCGGCCCGGCCGGCGTTGTGGACGAGCCGCAGCCCGGCGAGTTCGAGACCGTCAGACACGGGTCGCCTCCGGTGCCAGGGATCCGACGCGGTAGCGGGCGAGGACGGGCGCCAGATGCGCCTGGGCCGCGATCGCCAGCAGGAGGGTGAGCGCGGTGACCCCCCGCAGGTCGCCCGCGGGAAGGCCGAACCGCAACGCGCAGACCAGGACGAGCCGGTAGAGCAGGCAGCCGACGAGCACCGCCACCGCCATGCGCATCACCTGCGACCCGCCCGGGTTCACCAGCAGGGCGCCGAGCAGCACCGCCCCGGCTCCGGCGACGAACAGGCCGAAGGACATGTTCACGTCGGCAAATCCTTGAACCTGCGCGACCAGGCCGCCGGAGAGGGCGCTGAGCCCGTTGGCGAGCATCAACGACAACACGAGGAGGGCGTTGTCGTTGACGCCCTGGCCGCGCGCCATCCGGGGGTTCGCGCCGCTCGCCCGCAGCGCGAGGCCGAGTTCGCTCGTCAGGAACGCGACGACGGCCGCGAACACGACGACGACGATGCCCAGCAGCACCGCCGACGTACCGAGGTCGGCCGCGCGGCCCGGCGTCGCCGCCACCCCCGCGAAGATGGTCTCCTCGCCGATCAGGCTGACCGTGGGCCGGCCGAGCGTCCGTAGCGTGACGGTGAACAGCCCCATGCTCATGATGAGGCCGGCCATCAGAACCGGAATGCGGAGCAGAAGGTTGAGCAGCGCGGTGACGAGTCCGGCGAGCGCGCCGCTCACGACTCCGGCCGCGACGGCCAGCCACGCCGGCACCCCCGCGACGAGGGTCACCGCCGTCACCGCGGCGCCCAGCGCGAAACTGCCCTCGACGGTCAGGTCGAAGTCCGCGCGGATCCGCAGCACCAGGAATATCCCCAGAAACGCCGGAGCGAACGGGAGCCCCGTGACGAGCGTGTCGATGAGCGTGTTGGCGAGCATGGATCGCATCAGGCCTTGACGACGCGGTTGGCCAGCGCGTCCGGGACGGTGATGCCGAGTTCTGCCGCGCGGGCCTGGTTCAGCACGATGGACACCGCTCCGGGTGTCGTGAACGGGGTCGACGCCACGTCGGCACCGCGCAGCACCTTCGCCGCGTTGACCCCGGCCGAGACGCCGAGTTGCGGGTAGTCCGGGCCGAGGCTGGCGACGATGCCGGGAGTCCTGGTGTCGCCGCCGACCACGTACAGAGGGAGCCGGGCGCTCGTGGTGGCGGCTCCGATCGCATCGATGCCGGCCGCTACCAGCGCGTCGGGCCCGAGCAGCACCACGTCGGCGCGTCCGTCGAGACTCCGTGCGGCCTGGGCGACCTCCGCGGTGGAGGCGATCGTCGACTCCGCCACCGTGAGGCCCGAGGCGCTGGCGGCGGCCCGCAACGCCTTCGTCCAGACCTGCATCGCCTGGTTGGACGGATCGTAGAGGGTACCGATGGTGCCGAGACCCGGGTGCAGCGCGCGCAGGTCACCGAGGATGAGCGCCGGGTCGACGAAGTCGATGCTGCCGGTCACGTTCTTTCCGGGCCTGTCCAGGCTCGTCGCCACCCCGGCGCCGACCGGATCACCCATGGCGAGCGCGAATATCGGCCGGTCGGTCACCTGTGTCGCGAGTGCGACGACGGCCGGCGTCCCGATGACGGCGAACGCGTCGTGACTGGAGCCCGCGAAGTCACGCGCGATGCTGGCGATGAGTGACTGGTCCCCGTTGGCGTTCTTCACGTCGAAGCGCACCGTGGCGACGTCCGCCCGCACGGTCTTCGTGAACGCCGCCACGATCGCGTCGATGATCTCGGCCTGGGCCATGACGAGGACGCCGAGCGAATAGCCTGACGGCTCGTCCTTGCCGGCGGAACAGCCGGAGAGAACGGCCGCGACACCGAGGGCGCCGGAAACGAGGAAGCGACGTCTGAACATGACGGCAACGGTTGCGCGGAGCCGGAGCGCACCGCATCGGAAGATCGCCCATGCGCCGCCCGCGCGGAGCCTTAGGGGGACCGGGCAGGTTCCTCAGCTCCGACGGGCAATCACCTTGACCCGATCGACCGTGGACGATTTGCTGACGGCATGGGGGTGAGGCGTCTCGTCGGGCGGGGTGACGAGCTTGAGCGGCTCGCGCTCGCCGTCCGGGAGGCGCGTCGGCTCGTTCTCGTGACGGGCGAGGTGGGCATCGGCAAGACGCGGCTCGTCGCCCGGGCGGCCACCGCGGCCCGGGAGACCGGCGCGGTCGTGGTCGAGGCACCGTGCCTGCCCCTCGGCCTGCGCCTGCCGCTCCTGCCGGTCATCGAGGCACTTCGCAGCCTCGCGACGGCTCTGGGCCGGCCGGCCTTCGCCGAACTCCCGCCCTACGCCCTGGACGAGCTGGCCCGGCTCGTGCCGGAGGTGGTCGGGCGGGCGGCCGCCCCCGACCTGCTCCCCGCGGGCGAGTGGCAACGGCAGCGGCTGTTCGCGGCGGTCGATCTCGTGCTGGCCCGCGTCGCCGGCAGCCGTCCCGTCGTGCTGGTGGTCGAAGATCTTCACTGGGTCGACGCGGCGACCCTCGATCTGTTGACGTACCTCCGCGCCTCGTCCAACGGCTCGCTCACCCTGATCGTGACCTGCCGCAGCGACGAGGCTCCCCTCGACCCGCCGGTCGAGCGATGGCTCGAACAGGCCCGCCGGCCCGAGACCGTTCGGCTGGAGTTGACCGGCCTGTCCCGTCCGGAGATGGCCGAGCTGGCGGGAATGGCCACCGGCGGCACACCGCACGAGGCCATGGTCGAGGAACTGCACCGGCGCACGGAGGGCAACCCGTACTTCGCGGAGGAGCTTCTCGCGGCCAGCGGTGGCGGCGGACTCGCCCGTCAACCGCCCCGGGCACTCGCCGAACTGCTCGTCGCGCGGTCACGCCGGGTCAGCGTTCCGGCCCGCGCGGTCCTCGCGGTGCTGGCGGTCGCGGGCCGGCCAGTCGCGGAGACGGTGGTCGCGCGGATCACCGGCATGACGCCGGCAGACGTGGCGGCGGCGATGCACGAACTGGTCGACGCCAGGCTCGCGCTCCCCGACAGTGGCCGTCCGGAGCTGGGATGCCGGGCACAGCACGCGTTGCTGGCCGAGGCGGTCGCCGTCGACCTGCTGGCCGACGAGCGCCGCGACATCCACGCCGGGATGGCCGCCGCGCTACAGGCCGTCGACGACCCGGCGCTCTCGGCGGAGATCGCCGGACACTGGGCCGCCGCCGGCCGCCCCGACGACGAACTGGCGTCGCTGCTCGCCGCCGCCGAGCACAGCCACCGCATGCGCGCGTACTCGCAGGCCGCCGACCTCTGGCAACGCGCGACCGGCATAGCGGAGAGCCGGCCCGACGCGGCGGAGAAGTCCGGCGTGGAACCGGGATGGCTGCGGATCCGGGCCATCGACGCGCTCCAGGCGTGCGGCCGCGACCTGGACGCCGGGACGGTCACCGAGCAGACGTACGCGAAACTCCGTGGCCCGGCCAGCGGCGCGCTCCTGGCGGCCGTGCTGCACCGGACCGCCTGGTACCGCGGCGTCATCGCGCCGCGGGAAGCGCCGCCCGGCACCGCATATGCCATCTTCGACGAGGCCACCCGCGCCTACGCGGAGCTGCCCCGGTCGGCCGAGTACGCACGCTTTCTCGCTGACTACGCGCGGTTCATGTGGATGGACAGTGGCGACAGGGCAAGCGAGCCCATCTTCCGGCGAGCCCTCGACGTCGCCGATGGGTGCGGAGACGTTCTCGACGGGGCCTACGCGTTCATCGGGCTCGCCGACGTCGCGTTCCTGCACGGTGATCCCGCTGACGGGTTCGCCCTGCTCGACCGTGCCCGGGTTCACTCCGGACGGTACAGCGAGCTGAGTCTCCGGGTCGACCTGCTGATCGCCGACAGCCTCAGCAACGCGCTGCTCAAGATGGGCGACCTGGCGCAGGCGGAACGGGTTGCGCTGGAGGGCCTCGAACGGGCCCACCGGGCGGGTGCGGCCGCCGGCTACTCGGGCGCGGTGCTGCACCACAACGCGGCGGAGGCGTTCCTGGAACGCGGCCTCGTCGACGCCGCGGCGGCCGTCCTCTCCGACGTCTGTGCCAGCGAGCCGCGGCTCGACGACTGGAATCTCCACCTGTGCCAGGCGCAGGTGGAGATCTGTCGCGGCGCGGTCGACGTCGCGCTGGCTCGTACCCGCGCGGTCGACCTGCTGGAGCTGACCGGTCCGCGGATGTGGGTGTACGAGCGGACGCGGCTCCTGCCGCGGGCACCGCTGTGGGCCGGCGACCCCGCCATGGCCCTCGACCGGGTCGAGAAGGCGCTGGCGCTGCTGGCCGGCTGCGCTGTGGAGCAGTTCTGCGGTGAGCTGTTCGCGCACGGCGCCCGGGCCGCGGCCGACCTGGCCGAGACCGCACGGGCGCGTCGCGACGACGAGGCGGAACGGAGCGCCCTCGACGCCGCCGACCGGCTCGTGGCCGCGCAGGAGCGGATGCCGGGCCGGCCCCTTCGCGACCACCCGTTCCTGGCGACCGTGCCGGGCGACCGGGCCGACTGGTACGCCGAGCTGACGCGGGTACGTGGCGTACCGGACCCGGACGCCTGGGCCGAGGCGGCCGAGGCCTGGGAGCGGCTCGGCCGCCCGCACCGCAGGGCGTACGCGTTGTGGCGGCAGGCGCAGGCGCTGCTGTCCACGTCCCGCAACTCGACCACCGCGGTCGACGCGCTACGCGCGGCGGCCGGTGCGGCGAACGGGATGGCGCCCCTGACCGCCGCCATCGACCGGTTGGCCCGGCGTTCCCGGATCTCCCTTGACGAGAAGCCGGCGCAGGCACCGGCCGCGTCGGCCGACCCCTACCGCCTGACCAACCGGGAGCGGCACGTCCTCCGGATGATCGCCCACGGATACACCAACGCGCAGATCGGCGCGGAGCTGTTCATGAGCCCGAAGACCGCGAGCGTGCACGTGAGCAACATCCTGCGCAAGCTCAACGTCGCCAACCGCGCCGAAGCGGCGGCCGTGGGCGAACGGGCCGGGTTGACGGACCCCGTCCCGTAGCTCGACCTGTGCGTCCACGCGGACGCGTTCCTGGAACACGGGCTCAGCGGTCGTCAGAGGGCATCGACCGTTCGGGGCCGTCGTCGGTCAGGAACGGCGGAACCCGCATCGACGCCTCGTCGAGGTTCAACGCGGCGAGGACCGACCGTCGTTCCGCGCGGTAGGTGGCGGCCGCGGCTTCGTCGCCGGCAGCGGCCGAGATCCGGTCGAGGCGGGCCAGCACCCGTACGATCTGGGGCTGCGAACCCGTGCCGCGCCAGACGTCCAGGGCCCGGCGCAACGGGATCAGCGCCTCGGCCCAGCGTCCCTCGGCCGCGGCCAGGTCGGCCAGGGCCCGCAACGTCTCGGCGAGGCCGTCGGGTCGCCCGAGCTTCTGGTGTGCCACGAGCGCCCGGTCGAGTCGGGCCGCGGCGTCGCTCCACCGACCTTGCCGGATGTCCACGTCGGCCATCGCCTGCTCGACGTACGCCGTGCCCAGGTCGTCGCGCACCTCTTGACTGGTCCGCAGCGCCGCGCCCAGTGCCCGCTCGGCGTCATCGAGCTTGCCGATGTCGGTGAGCGCCAGCCCGTAGTGGTAGCGGTGGAGCGCGGTCCGCAGCGACCTGCCCGGCGCACCGTCGAGGGCGACTGCCTCCTCCAGCAGCGGCACGGCCGTTGCGGCGTCACCCACCTCCCACAGAGCGAAGCCGAGGGTGTCGAGGCAGTCGCAGAGCAGCCCATCGGCGACCGCCGGGCCGCGGGCCTCCGTCACCGCCTGTTCCAGTCGGTCGAAAGCCTCACGCGCCCGCCCGGCGTGCAACGCGGCCAGGCCGGAGTTTCTGAGCGCGACCACGTGTCGCTCCGGGTCGCCGAGCCGGCCCGCCACGGCCAGGTGCTCAGCCGCGATCTCCGGCAGTTGGGCGTACCGGTCGCGGTGCAGGTGGGCCTTGAAGAGCCCGTCGAGCAAGCGGGCGAGGAGAGGGTCCGATCCGGACGCACGGACACACGAGATCGCTTGGTGGAGCACCTGTTCCCAGTCGTCGGCGTAGCACCGGTGCCAGAAGAAGGCCGACAGGCGCAGCGCGAGCGCGCCGGCGATGTCCGGTAGCTCCGACCGGGAGGCGTGGTCGACCGCGACGACCAGGCCGGCGCGTTCGGTTTCGAACCAGTCGAGCGGGCTGGCCCGCACCGCGTGCACCCCGCTGTCCGGTGGCGGCGCGACGCCCTCGTCACATTCGCCCGCGGGGTCTCCCAGCAGCATGTCGGCTTCACCGGCCAACGCGAGCCAGCCGGTGAGTGCCCGTTCCAGCGCCCGGGCCCACTCGACCGGTGTTTCGTCGCTCGCGTGGCGCTCCCGGGCATACTCGGCGACCAGCTCGTGCAACCGGTACCGACGCTGGCCCACGATGTCGAGACCGAGCGGTTCCACCAGATGGACGTCGGTGAGCTCGTCGACCAGCTTCCGGGTCTGCGCGGGCGTCACGTCGAGGAGCGCCTGTGCGACCCACTCCGGCCAGTCGGCCGTGGCGAACGAGCCCAGCCGCTGCAACAGCCGTCGCGCGTCAGCCGGCAGTGCGTCGCAGCTCAGCGCGATGCTGGCCCGAACATCGAGGTCGCCGACCGTCAACTCGTCCAACCGGCCCCGGTGCGCGGCCAGTCGCCGGCGGAACTCGTCCAGGGTGGCGTCCGGCCGTGGCGCGAGCCGGGCCGCCGCGATGCAGACGGCGAGCGGCAGCCCACCGCAGAGCCGCACGATCTCCCGCGCCGCCTCGGGCTCGGCGGCGACGCGTGCAGCGCCCGCGCCCTTGGCCAGCAACCGGACCGCTTCCTCGGTCGGCAGCGCCGGCACCTCGACGCGGACCGCGGTCAGCAGCGCCCCCAACTGCCGCCGCGAGGTCACCACCACGCCGCCCGCCCCGGGCAGCAGCGGCCGCACCTGCGGCTCGTCACCGGCGTCGTCGAGCACCACCAGCGTCCGGCCGTCCGCGAGATGGCTGCGGTACAACGTGACCCGCTCCTCCGGGTCTGTCGGCATCTGGCCGCTGTCGACGCCCAACGCGCGCAGAAACCGCTCGAGGATCCGGTACGGGTCCGCCGGTTGGTCGTGGCTGCCGCGCAGGTCGGCGTAGAGCTGCCCGTTCGAGAACACCGCGGTCAGCCCGTGACCCGCCGACACCGCCAGCGCGCTCTTACCCACTCCGCCCGGCCCGACCAGCAACACCACCGGTGCCGTGCCTTCCAGTTCCCGCACGACCCGGTCGAGCAGCTGACCGCGACCGGTCAGCGGCGCGGCGGGTGGAAGCTGGCGCGGCACCGGTCGCACGGCCGTCGCAATCGCGGTCCCCAACGGGTCGCCACGCAGGATCCGCCGCTGGGTGGTGCGCAGCGCCGGCCCCGGTTCCACGCCCAGGTCGTCGAAGAAACGCCGGTGCGCGCGGCGGTAGACGGTGAGCGCCTCGGCCCGGCGACCCACGCCGGCGAGGGCCAGCATCTGCCGGCTGTAGAGCCGCTCGGCGTACGGATTATCGGCGACCAGCGGCTCGACATCGCGCAGCGCCGCGTCGTAGTCACCGAGCGCCAGTGCGGCGTCCAGCTTGATCTCGGCGGCGGCGAGCCGCTCCTGGTGGAGGGTCGCGCGAACCTCCCCGGCGAGGGCGTCGGCGACGTCGGCCAACGCCGGCCCGCGCCACAGCGACAGTGCCTGGTCCAGCAGCGCCACCGCGACCGTGTGGTCGCCGGTCGCGGCCGCCGCACGCCCCCGCTCGGCGAGTCCGCGAAACGTCGCCAGGTCGAGCCGGTGCGGCCCCAGGCGTAGCGTGTATCCGGCCGGCCTGGTCTCGATCAGGGACGCGTCCGCGCCGCGGAACCGGCGCCGCAGGTTGCTGATCAGGTTGTGCAGTTGCGCCTTCGCGGAGTCCGGTGGCCGGTCCCAGAGCCGGGCGACCAGCAACTCGGTGGGGGTCAACCGCTCGGCGTTGACCAGGAGGGTGGCGAGCACCAGCCGCTCCCGCCCGCTGCCGCTCGGTAGGAGCCGTCCCCGATCGTGGACTTCGACCGGCCCCAGGATTCCGAATTCCACGGGTCATTGATACACGCCCCGGCCCGCTCACAACTCTCTAACAGCGGTTCGGTGCCGGCGCCGATGCGCCGCTACGGTGGGCGGACTTTGCCCGGCGCAAGAGAATGGTTGTGAACTGGTGTCGATGGACGGGGGCCCGGGCTTCGTCGGCCCGGCCGACGCGCTGGACCGGTACGAGCTCGTGGAACGGCGAGCGGCCGGCGGTGAGGGCGAGGTCTGGCTGGCCCGTGAACGTCACGGCGCCGAGTCGTTCTCCTATGCCGTGAAGGTGATCCGGATCGACGAGGACTCGGTCGCCGAGCGCCATCTCGACGAGCTGCGGCTCCAGGCCGCGCTCGCCACGCACCTGGAGCATCCGGCGCTGGTGAAGGTGAAGGAGGTCTTCCTCGGCCCGCCACCGCACCCCGCCGGTCAGGGAGCCGTCGGCACCGGGAAGCGGCTGTACTTCGTGATGAAGTGGATCGAAGGACGCAACCTTCAGGAAGCCCTCGAACGTGGCGAGCTCACGGGTCTCGACGTGTTGGCGCCGCTGGAGCCGATCGCCGAGGCGATCGACCACCTGCACAGCGGACGGGACACCAACGGCGCCCCGGTGATCCACCGCGACATCAAGCCCGCGAACGTCCTGCTCGCCGCCGACGGCCGGGTGTACCTGGTGGACTTCGGGCTGGTACGCCTGCGCAGCACCGACCGGACCTCGCGGATCTTCGGCACCGCACCGTTCATGGCGCCGGAGTCACTGGCCCGCGGCGAATACACCCCGGCGACCGACCGGTACACGCTGGGCGCCACCGTCTACTACGCGCTGACCGGCGAGGCGCCGGTGCCCGGCGACCTGGACGGGATGACGCAGCGACTGAGGGCGGCCCTCGGACAGGGCCGGGACCGGGAGGTGCGCGGCATCCTCGCGATGCTCGCGGTGCAACCCGACGCGCGTCCCGCCGGGGCCGCCGACTGGGTCCGGGCCCTGCGAGCGGCGCCGCTGCAGACGACGGCCGGCTTCGGGCCGTCGGGTCCGCCCACCACGGCAGCGCCTCCGTCCGGATACCCGGTGCCGCCCGGCTCCGGTGCGCCGCCACGACCGGTGAGCTATCCGATGCCGCCGGGCAGCCTCGGCGGACCGCCGACCGGCGCGCCGTCGGGCCCGGCCGGCTATCCGATGCCGCCCGGCGGTCTCGGCCCACCGCGGCTCGCCCCGACCGCCGGCGGCTACCTGGGCGCCCCACCCCCGCCGAAGAAGAACGGCGGCAAGGTGGCTCTCGTGATCGTCGGCGTGGTGCTGCTGGTCCTCACCGGCTGCTGCTTTTCCCTCTACAAGTTCGGGGCGGCCACGCAGGACGGCGGCGGCCTGTCCGGCAGCGGTCCCGGCGCCCGCCCCACCCGGTCGATCGACAAGAGCAAGCCGCCGCCGCCGGTGACGGAGCTGCGGGCGGCGCTGGTCTCGGTAGGTGACATCGCCGGGGTGATGCGCGCATCGCCCGACTCGATCAACTCGAGGTCCGACCAGGACTATCTTCAGGGTGGGCTGGCCAAGCTGACGATGTGTGCCGACGGCGCGGTGGCCGGGGACGCCATCGCCGGCGCCGAGACGAACAGCTTCAAGGTCCTGGGTGCCGAGGGCTACCCGTACGTGAGTTCGGCCGTCGCCGGCTTCTACGGCGACGAGGCGAAGGTCTTCTTCGCCTCGTTGCGCACCCAAGCGGGCCGATGCGGGTGGACGGAGATGCAGACTCCGAAGCTCGGCGACGAAGCGCTCGGGGTCTACTCCGACAGTGGGAACACCAAGCTGGCCATCGTGTTCGTCCGGAGCGGTCAGGCGGCCATCGAGGTCGTGGTGACGGGGCAGACCTTCATGGACCTTGTCCACGGCAGCTACCAGTCGGACGTGCTCCAACTCGCCACCGCGATGGCGCAGCGGCTCCCGAAGAGCGGTACATGACCGGCGCCGCACTGCTGATCGGAACGCAGGACGGGGAACGCAGGATCACGCCGGAGGAGGCGGTGCTGCGCATCGGTCGGGATCCGTTGTGCCGGATCGTCGTCGACGATCCCCGGGTGTCCCGCGAACACGTCGAGGTGGAGTACCTGCCCGATGGCTGGCGGCTGCGGGATCTGGGCAGCCGCAACGGTACCTACGCCGCGGGCGTGCGGGTGGACGAGCTCGACCTGGCGCGGCCGTGCCAGGTGCGACTCGGTGCTGCCGACGGGCCCTCGGTCACCCTTCGGCTGGAGCCGGTCGGGGCGGGCGCACTGCCGATGACGGTCGCCGCGGCGGCCGGACCGGCACGGCCCGGGTCGGCCGCCTCCGGGTCCCGGTTCGAGGCCGGCCGGATGCCCTCCGCGACCTACCGGGCCGCGCGGCGCACCCGGATCGGGCGCGCCCCGGACAACGACATCGTGCTCGACGACCTGCAGGTGTCTCGCTACCACGCGGAGCTACTGGACACCCCGGGCGGCCTGAAGCTCGTCGACCTGGGCACCCACAACGGCACGTTCGTCAACGGCCGCCGGCTCTCCGAAGCCGACCTGCGCCCGGGCGACCTGCTGTCGTTCGGGCGGCATCAGCTCGTGGTCGACGGCACGCAGCTACGGGAGTACGTCGACACCGGCCGGGTCTCGCTCGACGTGGACGGGCTGGGTGTCACCGTCTCGGGCGGCAAGCGGTTGCTCGACAATGTCAGTTTCGCGCTCGGTGAGTGCAGCCTGCTCGCCGTGGTCGGCCCGAGCGGTGCCGGCAAGTCGACCCTGTTGGGCGCGCTGACCGGGTACCGCCCGGCGAACGAGGGCGCTGTCAGCTACCAGGGCCGCGACCTGTACGCGGAATACGACGACCTGCGCCAGCGGATCGGCCTGGTGCCGCAGGACGACATCCTGCACTCGGCACTGACCGTACGCCGGGCCCTGCGGTACGCGGCCGCCCTGCGATTCGGGTCGGACGTGACGGCGGTGGAGCGGGAACGGCGCATCGAGGAGGTGATCGCCCAGCTCGGTCTGGCCGGCCAGGCCGACCAGCGGATCGACACCCTCTCCGGCGGCCAGCGCAAGCGCACGTCGGTGGCGTTGGAACTGCTCACCGAGCCCTCGCTGCTGTTCCTCGACGAACCGACCTCCGGGCTCGACCCGGCGCTCGACCGCGACGTGATGGTCAGTCTGCGGGACCTCGCCGACCGCGGCCGTACGGTCGTCGTGGTCACCCACAGCCCGCTGCACCTCAACGTCTGCGACCGGGTGCTGGTGCTCGGGCGGGGCGGCAGGGTCGCCTATTTCGGGCCGCCCGGTGACCTGCTGCGGTTCTTCGGCGCCGACGAATACGCCGACGTCTTCAAGCGGGTCTACGACGACCCCGACGACTGGGCCGCACGCCACGCGGCCACGGTGACGCCGCGACCGACCTCCGGCGAACAGGCCGTCTCTTCGGCACAGCCGACCGAGGCGCCGCCGCCCCGGCAGAGCCGGCTGCGACAGCTCGTGATCCTCACCCGGCGGATGGCCGCGGTGACCCTGGCCGACCGCATGTATGCGGTGCTGCTGCTCGGGCTGCCACTCGGCCTCGCCGCGCTGCTCCATGTGATCCCCGGCGACGACGGATTCGCCGAACCGGACAACCCGCTCGGGCGCAGCGCGGAGGCGTCGCAGCTACTCGTCGTCCTCGTCATCGGGGCGGTGTTCTTCGGGCTCGCCGGCGGCGTCCGGGAGTTGGTCCGGGAACGCCCCATCTACCGTCGGGAACGGGCCGTCGGGCTTGCGCCGGGTGCGTACCTCGGATCGAAACTTCTGGTGTTCGCCGTGGTGAACGGCGCACAGGCCGCGCTGTTCGTGGCGGTGGGACTGGCTGGGCGGACGCAGGCCGAGGACGCGCTGGCGCTGCCATGGCCGTTGCTGGAGTCGGTCGTGGTGGTCTGGGTGACCGCCCTGGTCGCGACCGTGACCGGCCTGTTGGTCAGCGCGTACGTCTCCACCGGCGAGCAGACGATGCCCATCCTGGTCGGGCTGGTGATGGCCCAACTGGTGCTCTGCGGCGGGCTGTTCGAGGTGGTCGGTCGCCAGGGTGTCGAGTACCTGTCCTGGCTGGCGCCGTCCCGGTGGGGATACGCGGCAGCGGCGGCCAGTGTCGACCTGCGCTCGCTGGCGCTCGATCCGAGCGCCGACGCGCTGTGGAACCACACCGCGGGAGCGTGGTGGTGGGCGATGGGTGTCCTCGCGCTGCAGGGAGTGGTGGTCACCGGCGCCACCAGATGGGCGCTGCGGCGCCACGAGCCGGGCCGCTGAGAGGAGTACACGATGGACGGTCAACTCGAACAGGCCCTGCGCGACGGGTGGGCCAGCGCGTGCCAGCTGTACCAGCATCTCCAGAACGGCGGTGACCTCACCGTCATGCCGCCCGGCGCGGTTCGGCTGGAGCCGGACGAGTTGCCGTACGCCGAAGCAGTGCTCGGCTATGCCCGCTACTACGGCATGTCGGTGACGTACGAGCGGAGCAGCATGTTCCTTCTGGGCTCGGCGACGTTCGTGGCCGCCGGGCTGGCCGCCAACGCGATCGCGAACTCGTCCGCGAAGTCGCGCGCGGCGGCGCAGGCCGCCACCCAGTGGCGCGATCACGCACACGTCCGGACGATCCTCACCAACAAACGCTTTCTGTGTGACTACGGCGGCCGGTGGTTGAGTTTCTGGCACGAGGGCATCGTCGAGTTCCAGGGCGACATGGCGCAGTTGCTGTTCGTGCTGCGCTATCAGGTCGGCGACCCGATGATGCTGCACGGCCCGGCCGCACCCTGGTTCGCGGTCAGTGTCGCGCACCTCGTTTACGGGCCAAGCGGTCTGCAACTTCCGGCCCTCGCCGCGCTGGCCCGCTCGGTTGCCGAGGCGAAGGCCGCCGTCCGCGACCGACGAATCATCAGCGGCGGGATCGTCCCCGGCAGCCGGTCCGACGGTCCCCCGGCGCTGCCACCGGCCTAGCAGCGTCTGCTTCGGAAGACCGGTGACGGTGCCGCGATCGGAACGGAATGGAACGCAATGGAACGCCTGTCTGGTGACCGTTGACCAGAGAAAGGTGGATCTCGTATGCGAAGAACACTTCTCGGCGCGCTCGTCGCGTTGCTGGCCGGCGTGACCGCCGGCATCGTGGTACTTCCGGGCACCTCCTACGCCGCGAGCGGCTTCACCACGACGGCGGGAAGCTTCCAGTCGTCGAACAACGTGTGGGAGGCGCCGCTGCCGAGCGACTGGCGGATCGGCGACTGCACGATGCTGGGCGGCTACACCCCGACCGGCTCACCGTTCGACATGCGGAGCAAGGCACGGATTTCGATTCCCGACGGCTCCGGCCAGACCTGGGTGTACATCTTCGAGGCGACGCGGACCGCCAACTCGCCCACCGACGTGTGGTGGACGACGCTGCGGTTCTACACCGCTTTCGGCACCCTGATCCTGACCACTCCCAACATCCCGGGAGCCCAGATGACCAGGACCAACCAGATATACCTCGCCGACGCGGGGGTACCGGTCGTCATCGACCCGCAGTTGTACCCGCTCATCTCCTACGTCACGTGGTCATCGTCCTGCTGAACGGGAAGCTGCACGGTGAGCGTCGCCGGACCGGTCACCCGAACCGTGCCGCCGAGGCGGGTCACGACGCCCCGCACGATGGCGAGGCCGAGCCCGGCGCCATGCTCGGCCGGGCCGTCGGGGCGGTCGCGGGCCGGATCGAGGCGCACGAAGCGACCGAAGACCCGCTCGCGATCCGCCTCGGGGATGCCCGGGCCGTCGTCGGTCACGGTCAGCACAGCGGTCCTGTCCGTCGTGGTCAGTTCCACGGCAACGTGACGCTGTGCGTGCCGTACGGCGTTGTCGAGCAGGTTGCGGACGACGCGGCTCAGGTCGAGCTCCGCGCCCCGGACGAACACCGGCCCGGTGTCGGGCAGGGTTATCCTCGCCGAGCCGGCGTGGGTGCGCTCGCCGACCTGTTCGGCGACGATGCCGGCGAGGTCGACCACCGGAAAGCGGTCGACGCGGCCGGCCGTCGGCGCGTCGGGGCCGAGGCGGGCGAGCAGCAACAGGTCGTCGGCGAGCTGCTGGAGCCGGCCGGTGTCGGCGAGGGCGGCGCGCACCACGGCGGGCCAGTCGCGGCGCTCCGGATGGGCCAGCGCGATCTCCAGGGAGCTGCGCAGCGTGGCCAGCGGCGTTCGCAGCTCGTGCGACGCGTCGGAGACGAACCGGCGCTGCTCGGCCAGCGCCTGCTGGAGCCGTTCGAGGGTGGCGTGCCGAAGCCCGCGTCCGGCCGCGAACCAGGCTACGGCGGTGACGAACAGCACCGCGACGGGCAGCGTCCACGCGGCAGTGCGGGTGACCGACGCGACGGCGGTGTCGGCCGCCTGCGGTGAACGCACCACGTACACGGTGAAGCGTTGCGCGGGTTGCGGCGGCTGGTCGGGAGCCGAGGCACCGGTGGGCACGAGGAACTCGCGGACGAGGTCGGCGGGCACGATCTCGGTGACACTCGTGGCCACCGACAGCGTGCGCGGGGTCATCGACAGGTCGGCGTAGTACGGGTCGGGGCCGGCGGTCCACGCGGGTAACCGGACGGGTTTCATGCGGACTTCGTAGTCCGCCTGGTCGCCGGGAGCGGCCGGCAGCGGCGCGCCGCCGAGCGGCCCGTTGCCGGAGAACATGCCGGTCCGGAACCAGACCCGGCCGTCCGCGCCGACGATGGCGTACGACGCGCCGGAGTCGAGCGAATGGGTCTGCCGGCTCACCCGCACCGCGAGCAGGTCGGCGTCCCGCTTCGCCGCCTCGACGGCGCTGCGCCCCAGGTCCCGCTCCACCGCGCCGCGGACGAGAAAGCCGCCGGCGGCGAACACGGCCAGGGTGGCAAGCGCCGCGCCGAGCGCCGCGCGGGTGCGCACGGAGAAGAGCCGGCGCCACAGACGGGACCCGTCACGCATCGGGCGCCATCCGATACCCGGCGCCGCGTACGGTCTCGATGCTGCGCCGCCCGGGCGAGCCGGTGACATCGAGCTTCCGTCGCAGCCCGCCGATGTAGACCTCGACGATGTTGACATCGCCGTCGTCGCCGCGCTCCCAGACCTCGTCCAGGATCTCGCTCTTCGCGACGACCCGGCCGGGTTGGCGGGCGAGACATTCGAGGACCGCGAACTCCTTGCTGGTCAACGGGATCTCGGTGCCGCGCAGGCGGCACCGCTTCGTCGTCACGTCGAGGTGCAGATCGCCGACCGTGACCGTCGAGGCCCGGGCGGCGCCGCCGCGGCGCAGCAGCGCGCGCAGCCGGGCGAGCAGGACCACGTACGAGAACGGCTTGGTGAGGTAGTCGTCGGCGCCGGTGTCGAGCGCCTCCGCCTCGTCGTACTCGCCGTCCTTCGCGGTGAGCATGAGGATCGGCACCGTGCTGCCGTCGCGGCGCAGGCGCGCGCAGACCTGGTAGCCGTTGAGCCGCGGCAGCAGCAGGTCGAGCACCATCGCGTCGTACGGAAATCGGCGTGCGAGCAGCAGCCCGGTCATCCCGTCGCCGGCCGTGTGAACGGTGTAGCCGTCGGCTTCCAGCCCGTCGCGGAGGTTCTCCGCAAGGCGTGCCTCGTCTTCCACCACGAGTATCCGCATGACGCAGAGCGTGCCAGAGCGACGGCGGCCAACCCTGAACGCGGTTTCAGGATTCGGTCAGCGGGTCGGGCAGATGTCGCGGGTCACCTGCCAGCGGTGCCGCCATCGAGGTGCCGCCGAGGGTGTTGGTGGCGAGGTCGCTCGTGTGCCAACTCACCGTCGCTTCACCCGCGGTTCCTTCGGGCGACGATTGGTCACATCCTGGCTCTCAACACGTCGAACTCGCAGCCCGGCGCGAACGGGTCGAAGCCGTGCTCGATCAGCCAGCGGGCCGCCCGCAGGCTCCGCAGTGACCACCACGCGTGGATCACCTCGATGTCGACGTCGGCGCCGTAGCCGGCGATGACGTCGCCGAGGTGCTCCTCGTGGCCGAGCGTCAGGCTGGCGAGATCGTTGAGGGCGTCGCCCTGAGACGCCTCGGACCAGTCGATCACCCCGGTGACCTCGTCACCGGTGACGAACACGTGGGCGATCTGCATGTCGCCGTGCGTGAACACCGGAGTCGACGGCCGTAGCGCGGCCTCGGCGACCTCGCGGTTGCGCTTGACCAGATCGGCGGGAAGGAGGCCGTTCGCGACCAGCAGTTCGCACTCGCGGTCGAGCATCTCGGCGTTCTCCTCGGGGCTGGGACTGTGCCACGGCGGCAGCGGCGCGTGGTGCAGCGTCCGTAGAGCGGCACCCGCCGCGGCCCACGCCGCCGGCGACGCGGGCGACGGCTTGCCCAGGACGCCGAGGGTCGTACCCGGGACGGCGGAGATCGCGAGGACGTTCGGCTGGCGCCACAGGACCTCCGGGGTCGGGATCGGCGCCAGCGCGATCGCCTCGACCTCGACGTCGATGCGCCGCTGATCGGAGTCGACCTTCAGGAACACATCGCCGACGCGCAACGTCGCGCGCTCGTCGTGGGCGACGACGACCTTGACCTCATCCACGTCGGGCATTGTCGCGGCGATGATCACCGACGTCACCCGATTTACATCCGTGGGCCGGAAATGCACCGTGGTCCCGGTGGCCTCATGATCCGGGGCCGGGTATCGATCGACTTGATTGACACCGATCAATCGGCTGGTGACAATCGTGCCGTGGGAGCGCTCCCACCCCCGGTTGGAAGGACCCCTGTGAATCCACATCGACGGCGACGGGTCACCGCCTCACTCGCGGTAGGCGCCGCTGCGACCCTCGCGCTGAACTTCCTGACAGCTGTGCCTGCCTCCGCCGAGCCGGTCCAGCACATCCCCAACGGCACCTTCACCTCCGGCACCACCGGCTGGTGGTCCACCGACAACGCGCCCATCTCGGTCGTCGACGGCCGGCTCTGCGCTCAGATCCCCGGCGGGACCGCCAACGCCTGGGACGTCAGTCTCGGCCACAACGGTGTGCCACTGATCGACGGGGCCGCATACGCCCTCAGCTTCCGCGCGTCGGCCAGCAGAGCGGTCACCGTACGGGCAAACGTCCAGCTCAACGAGGCGCCGTACACCACGGCACTGTCGCAGGCCGTCGCCCTCACCGCCGAAGCGCAGACCTTCGAGTACGAGTTCACCGGCGGCCTGGACTCGTCCAACGGCACGTTGACCTTCCAGCTCGGCGGCAGCGCCGACGACTTCACCTTCTGCCTCGACGACGTCAGCCTCACCAGCGACGAGGCCGCGCCGCCGGACGGCCCGGAACAGATCGAGAACGGGGACTTCGCCGAGGGAACGGCGGGCTGGTACTCGTACGGCACCACCTCCACCGGCGTGGACGACGGGCGGCTGTGCTCGGCGGTGCCGGGCGGGCTGGCCAACCCCTGGGACGCCGGGATCGGGCAGAACGGGATCCCGCTGGTCGCGGGCTCGTCGTACACGTTCGCGTTCGACGCGTCCGCCGCGCCGGGAGCCACCGTCCGCGCGAACGTGCAGCTCGGCGCCGAGCCATACACCTCGTTCCTGTCCCGTGACGTCGCGCTCACCGCGAGCCCACAGCACTTCGAGTACACCTTCACCGCCTCCGCGGACACCGACGCCGGCCAGGTCGCCTTCCAGGTGGGTGGCAACGCGGCGACGTACACGTTCTGCCTCGACAACGTCTCCCTGGTCGGCGGCGAGGAGGAGCCGCCCTACGTGCCGGAGACCGGGCCGCGGGTCCGGGTCAACCAGGTCGGCTACCTGCCCGCCGGACCGAAGAACGCGACGGTGGTCACCGACGCCACCGCTGCCCTCCCCTGGCAACTGAAGAACGCCGGTGGAAACGTGGTCGCCAGCGGCACCAGCACCCCGCGCGGTGTCGACGCCGCCTCCGGGCAGAACGTGCACAGCATCGACTTCGGCTCCTTCCGCACCGCCGGCAGCGGGTACACCCTGGTCGCCGACGGGCAGACCAGCCACCCGTTCGACATCTCCGGCACCGTCTACCAGCAGCTGCGCTCCGACGCCCTGCAGTTCTTCTACATCCAGCGCAGCGGCATCGCGATCGACGGCAACCTGGTCGGTGCGCAGTACGCGCGCCCCGCCGGTCACCTCGGCATTGCTCCCAACAAGGGTGACACCGACGTTCCGTGTCGCGCCAACGCCTGCGACTACCGGCTGGACGTCCGCGGCGGCTGGTACGACGCCGGCGACCACGGCAAGTACGTGGTCAACGGCGGCATCGCCGTGCAGCAGCTGATGAGCACCTTCGAGCGCACCAAGACCGCTGTCACCGCCGGGCACGGCGCCGCCCTGGCGGACAGCACGCTGCGGGTGCCCGAGCGCGGCAACCAGGTGCCGGACATCCTCGACGAGGCCCGCTGGGAACTGGAGTTCCTGATGCGGATGCAGGTCCCGGCCGGCAAGCCGTTCGCCGGGATGGCCCACCACAAGATGCACGACGCCAACTGGACCGGCATCCCGATGCAACCCGAGGACGACCCCGAGCAGCGCGAACTGCAACCGGTGTCGACCGCAGCCACGCTCAACCTGGCGGCCACCACGGCGCAGTGCGCGCGGCTGTTCGCCCCCTACGACGCGACCTTCGCCGGCCGGTGCCTGAGCGTGGCCCGCACGGCATACGCCGCGGCGAAGGCGAACCCCGCCAAGATCGCCCAGGACCTCGGCGGCGGTGGCGGCGGGTACGGCGACAACGACGTCAGCGACGAGTTCTACTGGGCCGCCGCCGAGCTGTACCTGAGCACCGCCGAGCCGGCGTACCTGGCCGATGTACAGGCCAGCCCGCACCACACCGGCGACGTCTTCGCCGCCACCGGCTTCGGCTGGGGCAGCACCGCCGCTCTCGGCCGGCTCGACCTCGCCACGGTGTCCAACCTGCTCCCGCAGAACGACCGGCAGCGCGTTCGGCAGTCGGTCGCGGACGCCGCCGACCGCTACCTGGCGACCCTGAAGGCGCAGGCGTACGGGCTGCCCATGCCGGGCAACGCGGGCAGCTACTTCTGGGGCGGGAACAGCAACATCCTCAACAACGTCCAGGTGCTGGCGACCGCGTTCGACCTGACCGGCGACGCGAAGTACCGGGACGGGGCGCTGCAGGGCGTCGACTATATTTTCGGCCGCAACGCGCTGAACCAGTCGTACGTCACCGGTTGGGGCGAGAAGTCCTCGCAGAACCAGCACAGCCGAATCTTCGCCAACCAGGCCGACGCCAGCCTGCCGCACCCGCCCGCGGGTTCGATCGCCGGCGGCGCCAACGCGGGCCTCGACGATCCCTTCGCCAGGGACCTGTTGGAGGGCTGCAAGCCGATGTTCTGCTACGTCGACCACATCGAGTCGTACGCGACGAACGAGGTGGCCATCAACTGGAACTCGGCACTCGCCTGGGTGTCGTCGTTCCTCGCCGATCAGGGCACCGGCCAGCCGGCCGCCGGCGTTTCGTGCGGCGCGACCTACACGAACTACGGTCCATGGCAGGGCGGCGGCGGCTTCACCGCCCAGATCACCCTGACCAACACCGGCACCACGACGATCGACGGGTGGACCACCCGGTTCGCGTTCCTCGGCGGCCAGCGGGTGCGCGAGGCATGGTCGGCGACGGCAACCCAGGACGGCGCGACGGTGACCGTCAGGAACACCACCACCAACCTGCGGATCCAGCCGGGGCAGACGGTGTACTTCGGGTTCAACGCCACCACTCCCGGCGGCCCCAACCCCTCGCCGGAGCTGATCACCCTCAACGGATCTGCCTGCCGCTGAGATGGGACACCGGCCCGGTCGGCATCCGCCGGCCGGGCCGGTATCGCACGGCGAGGAGTTGCACCCCCCTCGGCTCGGACCGCCGGTGGTAGGCCAGCAGCCTGGGCCGGTGCCCCCGCCAGGAGCAGATGCCAGCCACCAGCCCCGCCGGTACGACTTTTCGATCCCTACCGCGGTGAGCACCGGCGCCGCCGAGGACTCGGCGCCCGTGCTCGGGGTGGCGACATCCACCTCGCTGCGGGATAGCGGCTCGTGTCGACTGGCTGGCGTTGCGTAGCGGTTGGGCACCGGGAGTGCACCGTCGGCCCGACGTCCGTTAACCTGGCCCACGGCTACGCCTTCGGTGGCGCCCCCGCCCCCGGTGCCGGTGGTAGCTGCCGCCCAATCGCCCGCGGGCGAGCCGGGGACCCGAGCACATCGGGGTGAATCCGCGCAAGCGGTAGGGACACCTTCCGTCCCGAACCCGTCAGCTAACCCGGTCGGCGGCCGAGGGAAGGAACAGTTGTACCGAATGGTGACCGACAAACGCAGTCGGCGATGGTGGCTGGTCGCGGTGCTTCCCGCGATTCTGGCGGTGTTCTTCGCGACTCCCGCCGCCGCCGAACCGGATGAGAACGGCGGTACCCCGGACGCGCTGAGGGCGGCCCTTGACTCCGCCAACCGCGGCTACGTCGACGCGCGAAACGCCCTCGACGCATCCCGGGCGCGGCAGGCGGAGCTCACCGCGAAGATCGCCGAGACCCAACAGCGTGTGGACGCGCTATCAGTAACCACGCGCGAACTGTTCGTGGCGGCCTACCGCAACAACGGCTTGGCGACCACCGCGCAGCTGCTGTCCAGCGTCTCGACCGATCAGTTCATCGACCGGGCCACCGCCGCCAACTCCATGGCGCTACAGAACTCGAAGAGAATTCGGGCCTACAACCAGCTGAACCGGGAGTTGAACGAGCAGAAGAAGTCGCTCGACGCCGAGGTCGCCGTACAGGAGCAGCAGCTGGCCCTGATGGAGAAGAAGAAAAAGGAGGCGGAGGCGGCGGTCGGCGGTGCCGGTCAGGCGTCCGCGGGATCCGGGCCGAAGGTTCCGGCGGGTCCCGGCGGGAAGTCCGGCGGATGCAACACCAAGGACCCGTCCGGAACAGGCGGCTGCGTCACCAACGTGCTGCTCTACGCCTACAACCAGACGAAGGCGGCCGGCTTCGACCATTACGTGTCGTGCTACCGCAGCCAGCAGGACGGCGGTGAGCACCCGAAGGGTCGCGCCTGCGACTGGGCCGCCAACGCGAAGGGCTTCGCCGGCGTCGCCTCAGGGGCGGACAAGGACTACGGCGAGAGGCTTGCGAACTTCTACATCGCCAATGCGAAGGCGCTCAACGTCCTGTACGTCATCTGGTTCAAGCGGATCTGGCAGACCGCGACGGGAAGCTGGAAGACGTACGGTGGCCAGTGCGGTAGTCCGAGCTGCGACCACACCAATCACGTGCATCTATCAGTGAACTGACCAGGTTCGCGAAGCGGTGGGGTGTGCCCCCTGGGGATGCCCCACCGCTTCGCCACGTGCGTGATCGTCCCCGCCAACCAGTGTGGCGCCTACGGGGCGACGCGATCGCGGATACTGTCGAGCACCGCCTCCGCCGCCCACGCGGCCGCGTCGGCGATGTCACGCCGGTCCATGCCGAACTCGCGGCGAAACGTCACCCAGGTCGCGGCGGAGTCGAGGTGGGAAAGCGCCACGATGACCGCTCTGCGTTGCGCCGCGTCGAGAGACGGCACCTCGGCATCCAGCAGCCGCTCGAGGTGCGCCCGGCCGAGCGACGGCGCCGCGCCGCTGACGCCGCGCATTGCCGTCTCGGCGACGACGTGCGCGAGCTCCGGCCGCGCGTCGTACCGCTGCATCGCGTCGCGGATCGCGAGGGGGATGTCGAAGATCGAGTGCGACTCCTCCCGGACGAACACCGTCGCCTCGATCCACGTTGCGGTCGCCAGCAGCAGCTCGACCCGCGTGGGATAGTTGCGGAACACCGTGCGCTCGGCGATCCCGGCCCGGCGCGCGACGAGCCGGAACGACACGTCGTCGCTGCCGACCTCCTCGATCAGCTCGGCGTAGGCGGCGAGGATCGCCGCCTGTGTGCCGGTCAACGCCGGGACGGCCGTCGATCCGCTCACGGCTGCGCCCACGTCGCGTCGGGCAGCCTCGCGAGCATGGTGCCCACGGCGCGATCGAACGCGTCGCAGATTTCGCCGGCGTCGAGGTCGAACCCCGTACGCAGCCGCGCCCAGAACATCGCCGACGAGAAGTAGCGCAGGGATGCCGCGACCCGCCGCCGATCCCGTCGGTTGAGCGTCGGCGCCGTCACGTCGAGCATCGCTTCGATCGCACGCGTGATGTAGGCCGGCTCGGCGTCGAGCGTCGGCGAGATCGCGGACGCCCGTGCGCCGACGTACGCGTACGCGGGCGACGCGTCGTAGGCGCGGAAGCGCTCGTGCACGGCGGCGCGGAAATCGGACACGGTCACGAACGGCGGGAGCGGGAAGCAGGTCTGCTCGATCCAGTTCGAAAGTGCGGCGAGCAGGTGCGCGCGCGTGGGGTACTGGCGGTAGATCGTGCGCTCCGAGATGCCGACCTCGTCGGCGAGGGCACGATAGGAGATGTCGTCGAACGTGTGCTCGCGCAGCAGCACCGCGGCGCTCGCGAGAATGGCGGTCGCGGTGTCGACCGACTCCTCCATCACGTCCCCCTCCCCCGCGCGGTCGCCCAGTGCGGGGGCCTGGCGGCTTCCGGCGGGAGCACGTAGCGATCGGAATCGTCGAGCGTGAGCGCCAGCGACGAGACGTACTGCACCTCGCCGTGCGGTCCCCGCTCGGCCGAGGCCAGCATATCCGGCCGCTCGAACGTATACCCGGTGACATGGCAGCGGAGCCGCTCGCCCGAGGGGTTGCCGTCGTCGTCGAACAGCGGGGAGTCGATGCCGTCGGAGCGGCGGCGCAGGTAGTAACGCCCCCGCGTGGCGAGGGCCATGACCGGCGTGGCGACGAACGCGACACCGATCGCGATGAGCACCGAGAACGGCTTGACGGCGGTGCCGAGCAGCCCGGCGAACGCGAGCAGCGACAGCACCGACGCGAGGCCCACCGACACGAGCCCCACCGGGTTCCAGTCGTGCAGCATGCCGCGGCGGAACTCGGGGAAGCGCGGCGAGATGCGCAGCACCCACTTGTTGACCGCGATGTCGGTGGCGATCGTCACAAGCCACGCCATGACGACGTTCGCATAGAGGCTCAGCACGAAGGAAATGAGCGTGAAGACGTCCAGCATCATGAGCGCGTATGCGATCACGAGGTTGAACAGGACGAAGATCGTGCGACCCGGGTAGTGCTTCGCCATTCGGGTGAAGACGTTCGACCACGCGAGCGAGCCCGAGTACGCGTTCGTCACGTTGATCTTCACCTGCGCGACCACGATGAGCACGAGGGCGAGGACGATCGCGAGCCAGTCGGGGATGAGGGCCTGGTACATCCCGACGAACTGCTTGACCGGTTCGGTCGCCTGGTGCCCGAGGGTGGGTTCGACCTTCACGAGGAGGTAGACGGCGAGAAACACCCCGATCACCTGTTTGGTGCCGCTGAAGATGACCCAGCCCGGGCCGGCGAACACGAACGAGGTCCACCACGAGCGGGCGTTCGACGGCGTGCGCGGCGGCATGGCGCGGATGTAGTCGATCTGCTCGGCCAGCTGCGGGGTGAGGGCGAAGCACACGGCCGCACTCGAGACGACGGCGCCGAAACTGACCGAGCCGTCGGAGTTGCCGGTGAACGACGTGAAGGCGCGCACCGCCTCGGGGTCGGAGATGAGGATCCACAGCAGCGGCAGTAGGGCGAGGGCGAGCCACAGTGGCGTGGTCCAGAACTGCAGGCGCTCCAGCGCACGCATGCCGTAGATGACGATCGGGATCACGACGACCGTCGAGATGAGATAGCCGAGCCACAGCGGCATCTTCGTCGCCACCTGCAGCCCCTGCGCCATGATGGCGCCCTCCAGGGCGAAGAAGATGCACGTGAAGCCCGCGAAGACCACGGTCGTGATCATCGAGCCGTAGTAGCCGAATCCCGAGCCACGGGCGATGAGGTCGAGGTCGAGGTTGTAGCGGGCGGCGTAGTAGGCGACGGGCACGCCCACGATGACGATGATGACCGACGCCAACAGGATGCCGAGCGCGGCGTTGGCGGTGCCGTGGTCGATGCCGATGCTCGCGCCGATCGAGAAATCGGCGAGGAACGCGATGGACCCGAGGGCGGTCGCGCCGACGGAGGCCGCGCTCCAGCGCCGGAAGGTACGCGGCACATAGCGGAAGGCGTAGTCCTCGAGGCTGTCCTCCGCGGCCGCGCGCGCGTTGTCCGTCGACACAATGGCACCCCTTACGCGTGGGGCATCCTCCCGGTCCGGTGTTACGTCCGCGTTGCGGTCCGGAAAGCCGGTCGTGTCGGCTCAGATCGCCATGGCGGCTCGCACGGTGGAGACGGCGGCCGAGCCCCCCTGGTCGGTCTGTGTGACGAAGCCCGAGGCGAGCACGACGTAACGCTCGGCGGCTTCGAGGGCGAAGCCGATGTGCTGCTCGACGAGCAGCACGTTGATGCCCTCGCCGGCCAGCTGCACGATGGTGTGCTCGATCTCGGCGACGATCGTGGGCTGGATGCCCTCGGTCGGCTCGTCAAGGATGAGCAACTTCGGCTCGGTGATGAGGGCGCGGGCGATCGCGAGCTGCTGGCGCTGCCCGCCCGAGAGCAGTCCTGCCTTCCGGGCCGCGAACTGCTCCAGTGCGGGGAAGCGGGCCAGCTGCGCGTCGATGAGGGCCTTGCCGCGCCGGCGCCCGTCGGCGACGAGCTGCAAATTCTCAAGCGTCGTGAGCTGGCCGAACGCCTGCTGACCCTGCGGCACGTACGCCATGCCGCGAGCGACGCGCTTGTTGGGGGCGAGCGACGCGATGTCTTCGCCGTCGAAGAACACGCGGCCCTTCGTCGGCTTGATGAGCCCGATCGCGACCCGCAGCAGCGTCGTCTTGCCGGCGCCGTTGTGGCCGAGCACGGCCACGACCTTCCCGGCCGGCACCGTGACGCCGTGCAGTACCCGCGTGCGCCCGTAGCCGGCCTCGATGTCGGTGAGCTCGAGCATGTCAGTCTTCCTCCAGTTGCACGGCCGCCATGGCGGCCGTGGTCGCGGCTCCCGCGGTGCCGAGGTAGACCTCCTGCACCGTGGGATCGGCCTGCACCTCGGCCACCGTGCCGTGCGAGAGCACCTTGCCCTGGTGCAGCACCGTCACGCGCGTGGCGAAGCGGCGCATGAAGTCCATGTCGTGCTCGACCACCAGCACGATGCGCTTCGCCGCGACGCGCTGCAGGAGCTCGCCGGTCGCGGTGCGTTCGTCCTGGCTCATGCCGGCGACGGGTTCGTCGAGCAGCAGCACCCGCGCGTCCTGCACGAGCAGCATCGCGATCTCCAGCCACTGCTTCTGGCCGTGCGACAGGATGCCGGCTGGCGTGGCGAGTTCGCCGTCGAGTCCGGTCTCCTCGAGCGCCTGCACGATCGACGGGTCGACGCCACGCCGGGTCCGCAGCAGCGAGGCCGAATGGCGGTGGCGTCCGGCGGCGATGTCGAGGTTCTGCAGCACCGAGAGCTCGTCGAAGACGCTCGCGGTCTGGAACGTGCGGCCGACCCCGAGTCGGACGATCTTGTGCACCGGCCGGCCGAGCAGTTCCTGCTCGCCGAGCCGCGCCGACCCGGTGGCCGGAGAGAGCCCCGTGATGGCGTCGATGCAGGTCGTCTTGCCGGCGCCGTTGGGGCCGATGAGGAACCGGACCTCGCCGGGGTGCGCGTCGAAGGAGACGCCGCCGACTGCGACGAAGCCCGAGAACTCGACGTGGAGGTCCGTGACGACGAGCGAGGCGCCGGTCATTACCTGGCCTCCTCGAGTTGCAGGGCGGGGGTCGCCGCGGCCGGCGGTTCGCCCTGTTTGCCGGGGCTGCGGCGCGCCGTCGTGAACCTGGCGAGCACCGACGACAGTCCTTTCGGCAGGAAGAGGATGACGACGACGAACAAGAGGCCGAGGATGTAGGTCCAGCCGTCGGGCCAGGTGGAGCCGAGGCTCGACTGCCCCCACCCGACCGCCATCGCGCCGATCGCGGGGCCGAAGAGCGAGGCGCGGCCGCCGAAGGCAACGCCCGCGATCATGAGGATCGAGGCGGCAGCACCGATCTCGGCCGGAGTGATGATGCCGACGATGGGCACGAACATCGCTCCGCCGATGCTTGCCATCAGCGCGGCGACGACGAAGGCGACGAGCTTGACGTTGGCCGGGTCGTAGCCGAGGAAGCGCACGCGCTCCTCGGCGTCGCGGGTGGCGACGAGGAGCTCACCGAAGCGGCTGCGGTAGAGCTGCCACACCACGAGTAGGCACACGACGAGCAGCGCGGCCGTGATGAGGTACACCAGGGTCCTGTTCGCCGGGTCGTCCAGCACGAAACCGAAGAAGTACTTGAAGTCGCTGAGCCCGGTGTCGCCGCCGGTCTCGCGGATGGTGGAGCTGATCAGGGTGGCGAGCGCGACGGCGAGCGCCTGCGTCAGGATCGCGAAGTACGCGCCCTTCACGCGGCGCTTGAACAGCGCGTAGCCGAGGGTGCCGGCCACGATCACCGGGAGCAGCACGATCGCCAGCAGGGTGAACGCCGCGCTGCGGAAGGGTTCCCAGAACGCCGGGAGCGGCGCGAGCGGGTCGTAGAGCACCATGAACCCCGGGACCCCGTCACCGGCGGTCTCCAGCGTGAGGTGCATGGCCATCGAGTAGGCACCGAGGGCGAAGAACACCCCCTGCCCCATCACGAGCATCCCGCCCCGGCCCCACGCCAGGCCGATGCCGACGGCGGCCATCGCCCAGCAGCAGTACTTGCCGAGGTTGCCGAGCCAGTGATCGGTGAGCACGAGCGGAGCGACCGCGAGGAGCAGGACGGCGAACACCCCGATGCCGACGAGGGAGAGCCGTGACTTCAGTTTGGTCATGCGAGACTCCTGGTTCGCACCGTGAACAGGCCCTGCGGGCGCAGCTGCAGGAAGACGATCACGAGGATGAAGGCGAGCACCTGCGCGAGGCTGCCGGTCGTCCAGTAGGCGAAGCACGAGAGGACGACGCCCACCGCCCACGCGGCGACGACGGTGCCCTTGAGCTGGCCGATGCCGCCGGCGGCGACGACGAGGAAGGCCGGGATGATGTACTGCACGCCCATCTGGGAGTTGGTGCCGCCGATGAGCGATGCGGCCACTCCGGCGACCCCGGCCAGCCCCGACCCGACGAAGAAGGTCAGGCGGTCGACGGTGCGGGTGGAGATCCCGGCGGTCTCGGCGAGGTCCCGGTTCTGCACGGTCGCCCGGATGCGGCGGCCGAACGAGGTGTACTTGAGCCAGGCCGACAACGCGGCGACGCAGACGGCCGCGAGCACGATGGTGAACACCTGCCGCAGCGGCCAGTCGTAGCCGAGGACGGTCAACTGCCCGTCGAGCCAGCCCGGCTTCTCCACCGGGACGCCCTGCGACGGGAAGATCTGCAGTGCCGCCTGCTGCAGGATCAGGCTGACACCGACCGTGACGAGCAGGGTGTCGAGCGGCCGGCGGTACATCCATTGGATGATGCCGACCTCCAGCAGGAGGCCGAACAGTCCGGCGACGACGAACGCGACCGGCAGCGCGACCGGGATCGACACGTCGCTGGAGTCGATGACCTGCTGCACGAGGTAGGCGGTGAAGGCACCGATCATGAGGAACTCGCCGTGGGCCATGTTGATCACGCCCATCTGACCGAACGTGAGCGAGAGGCCGAGCGCGGCGAGCAGGAGCAGCGCACCCTGTGCGCTGCCGTTCAGCAGCGGTGAGATTAATGCGTCCACATGCTCTCACTCTCTATGTCGTGGAAGCCGGGGTTGCCCGCCGCGGGCAGGCAACCCCGGAGGCGATCAGCCCGCGGCTTTCACGAGCTGGTCGCGGATGTTCGCCGGGAACCAGTCGTAGCCGTTGAGGAACGGGTCGGGTTCGATGAACTTGTCGGAGGACCAGACGATGTCGAACTGGTTGCTGGCGTTGATCCGGCCGATGTGGCCCGGCTTTGAGATGTGGTGGTTGTCGCCGTCGAGCGTGACGGTGCCCTCCGGTGCGGCGAACGTGATGGTGTTCTTCTTCGCCGCGGCGTTCACCGCGTCGACGTCGAACGAGCCGGCCGCCTCGACGAGAGCCTTGTACAGGTACAGCGAGATGTAGGCGGCCTCCATCGGGTCGGAGGTGACGCCGCTGCTCTTGGGGTAGGCCTTCCAGCTCTCGATGAACTTCGGGTTGGTGTCGGTCTTGAGCGACTGGAAGTAGTTCCAGGACGCGTAGTGGCCGGTGACCTCGTGGCCCATCGCCGGCGCCTCCTCCTCGGCGATCGAGACCGAGATGATCGGCGTCGTCGCCGCGGTGAGGCCGGCGTCGTAGTAGGCCTTGACGAAGCCGACGTTCGACGAGCCGTTGATGGTGTTGAAGATGAAGTCGGGCTTGGCCGCCTTGATCTTCGCCACCTGGGTGGTCCAGTCGTCCTTGTCGAGGGGCACGTACTCCTCGCCGACGATCTGGATGCCGAGCTTGGCCGCGTAGAGCTTGATGATCGCGTTCGCGGTGCGCGGGAAGACGTAGTCGCTGCCGGCGAGGAACAGCTTCTTCACCCCCTTGGAGGCGAGGAAGTCCATCGCCGGGATGATCTGCTGGTTGGTGGTCGCACCGGTGTAGTAGATGTTCGGCGAAGCCTCGAGGCCCTCGTACTGCACCGGGTAGAAGAACAGGCCGTTGTTCTTCTCGACGACCGGCTTGACGGCCTTGCGGGACGACGAGGTCCAGCCGCCGAAGATCGCGCCGACGCAGTCCTGGGTGAGCAACTTCTCGGTCTTCTCCGCGAAGGTGGGCCAATCGGTGGCGCCGTCTTCCTGGACGTACTGGATCTTTTTTCCGAGGATGCCGCCGCCGGCGTTGATCTCGTCGGCGGCCATGTGCAGCACGTTGGAGACGGTCTTCTCCGAGATCGCCATGCCGCCGGTGAGGGAGTTGAGGAAGCCGAGCTTGATGGTGTTGCCGGAGGTGTCGACGCAGCTGGCTGCGGCCGGCTTGTCGCCGGACGTGTCGTCGCCGGCGCGGGCGCCACAGCCGGCGAGCACGAGGGCGACGGTCGTCGCGAAGGCGCCCGTGGCCACGAGCGTGCGCAGCCGCTTGCTGGTGGTGGACATATGTAGGAACTCCGTTCCTGGTAAAGGAGGCGTGACGCCGGGGTCGCGGCACAGCGGATCGTGCGGATGTTCATGTCCCGGGCCGAGCCGCGGCGTTGCGAGCGCCCATCCCGGTGTCGCCAGCGAGGTGCAGCCGGCTGCTGCAGGTGAGAGCAGATTGGTCGCGCGTCATTACTCTGACATTTCTCGACCGTTCCAACTATGTAACCGCCGCCCGGCAGAGGTACGCGAGTCCTGGATATACGCCGAAACTCGCCGGAGGGTGATGTCAGAGTTCTGCCGCGCCCCAGCGGAGGGCGATGAACGTGGCACACTTTTGACATCCGTGGGGATCGATGCACTCCTCCCCCAAGACCGAGAAGGTGTTGCGCACCGGTCGCGCGCGATCGGCTGGTCCGCCGCGGATGTCGAACCGTGGTGCGCGCTCTGCGGCGTTCCGGAACAGTCCGTCGAACTCATCCACCAGTCGCAGGCCGCCGATTCACAGTGGCTCGACTGGCGACGGATGGAGCGGCCGGGCTCAGGCCCGCGCAGGAGTCCGTACGGGAGCGCCACCGCCGGACCGGATCCATCGGCGCGCTGATACTGGCCGGAACACCGCCCTCGCGTAGCACGCCGGCGGAACCTCGCATGTGCCGATCAGTGGACGTTCGCGTCCCTCGTGCGCAAGGAGGCCCGTGACCGCCTCGTCGAGGGCCTGACCATCGATCATCGACCTCGCCCAGCGAGCCGAGGGAGCACGGCTCGACCTTCCACAGTGGTCCGTCGCATCTGGGACCATTCCTGCATGCGCAGGGAGCACGGGCGCGCCGCTTCGATGTCCAGGCGACCCTTGGGGACCATCCCTGCGCAGGGAGCACAACGCCTTCGGCTCCGGTGCCCGTGCGGTCGGGACCATCCCCTCGTGCGCGGGGAGCAGGAATACTCCTCGCGGAGCCAGGGCCGTCACTGCGGACCATCCCCGCGCATGCGGGGGTGGTCCCCAGAAGATGGCGGCGCTGTCCCCGATGGGGCGGTGCTACCCGTCAACGGTCATCGGGTGATCCGGGTGGGCGGACAGTCGGCCGCCGGGTCCGCGGACACGGGTTTTCCGGGTCCGCGGTCACATGTGCTCCGGTGGTTGGTTAGCTCAGGGGGATCACTCCTCCCCGGCGAGCGCCTCGGCGAGGCGGTGGCTGTCCCAGCACCAACAGAGGCCGGACGTTCGTGCGGGTGCGGGCGAATCGGGTGGTGCTCGGTGTCAGATGACATCGTTCAATTGGCGCAGCAGTTCGGCGGTCGCTTTTGCGAGATCGGCCAGCGTTCGCGCCTCCTGCGAGCGCGAGTCGTAGTTGGGGCGGAGCCGGGCCACGTCCGTGGCGAGCGATGCGAGGGTCCGTTTCAGGTTGCTCGCCTGCTGGTAGGGGATGGTCCGGCCGAGGTTGATATCGGCGATCGCGTTGAAACGCCGGACGCACTCGTTGACGGGCCGGGCCCTGGCCCGCTTCGCGCGGAAGTCGGCCACCATCCTGGCCAGCCGGTCGACGTTCTCGCGGACGGCGACGCAGTCCTCGCGATACAGCGGATCCGCTGCCACGAACTCCACCATCTCCACCGCGCGGCGCAGGTTGGCCTCGGCGGCGGCCAGGTCGGGTGGCCGTTGGTCGTCGAAGGCGGATTCGAGGTCGGCCGCGACGTGCTGGTAGATCGCGATCGCCCCGAGGAAAGCGACCCGCACGCCCCGGGGATCGATCCGGCTGGCGCGGTCGAGGACGGTGACGGCCTCGGCGTACAGCTTCCGGGTCAGCGCGTCATCGGCCTGGTCGAGTTCGTCGCTGGTCAACCAGGACAGCACCCGCTGCAGCTCGTCGTGGACCAGCTTCTGGCGCGGGCCGCCGTTGCGGCGCTCGTCGGGTGGCAGGCTACGCCGCAACCGGTCGTGCGCGTAGGCGCGGATCTCGACGAACGTCGGATCGTCGGCGCGCACGCCGGATATGTGTTCGACGAGGTCCACCGCCCGCTGGAACTGCCGGCTGCGCAACGCCTGCCGGGCCGCTTCCAGATGGCGGTCGGACAGGGCGCGTACGCACTCGTCGTGGATCGCGCGCACGGCGTCGACGAGTTCCGGCGTGTCGGCGTGGCGGGCGGCCACCCGCGCCGCGTCCAGCGCCGGCCGCAGGTTGTGCAGGCACAGGTAGCACTTCGCCTTGCCGGCGAGAGCCTGCGCATTGGTCGGCGCCAGGCCGAGTACCTCGTCGAACAGCGCGATGGCCGACTGGTACCGCTTTCCGGCGATCCGCTGTGCGGCCTGGTCGAGCAGGTGCCGGACGGCCGTCTCCGTGTTCTGCGCGGGCGAGGCGTCCGATCGGTACAGGCTCGCGCGCAGTTCCTCGGCTTGCTGACGGTCGGCGTCATCGATCGGTTCGTTGTCGTATTCGAATCCGCCCGGCCGGTCCATGGCTGATCTACACCCCTTCCTCGGCTTCCGCGGCGCGGCCGAGCCTGTCGGCCGCGGCCCGGACGATGCGGATCTCGCTACCGTGGTCGAGCTCGGCGATGGTCAGGATCGAGCGGCGCAGTTCGTAGCGGCGCACGCCTGCCGCCGCCGCGTCGTCGTCGAGGTCCAGCGCCGGCTCGGGCAGCTTGTCGAGGAGAGCCGCGCGGGTCAGCTCGCCGGGTCGTGGTCTGTCCACTGTGGTCACCGTCCGTTCTCGTCCAGGAGCAGATCACCCAGGCCGGCCAGGAGGTCGGCCTCCGCGGTCTCGACGGTGCGGACCAGGGTGGCGAGTTCCCGGACCCGCTGGTCGTGCAACCGGGCGAGCTCCTCCAGGTTGGCCCGGTCCTGTCGGTCCGGCGCGGCGGCGATCAGTTTGTCCAGCCGCGCGGCGTGCAACTCCGCCCGATCCACGAGTTCGGGCAGGGTCGCCGCCCGTTCCGGTTCCGGTTCGGCTGCCACCTCCCAGTCCGGGAACTTGCCGTACCGGGCCATCCGCGCGGCGAGGGCATGGCGGACCTGCTGGCGTATCACCGGGTCGTGGATGAACCGGTCGAGTTCCTGAAGGTAGAGGTCCACGTCGTCACGGGTGGTCGGCGCCCGCCGCTCGAGGTGCTTGAGCGCGCGGATCAGCTCGGGATCGCGCGCACCCAGCTGCCTGGCTCTCGACAGCAACGCGGCAGCCCACTCGGCCTCCGCCGGACCGGTGGTCAGGTGGTGGCCCAGCATGCCGGCCACGATGTAGACGTCGGCGAACTCCGGATCGAGTTCCCGGGCGCAGGCCAGGCGGCCGAGCGTGAGGTCCAGGTACCGGTCACGCCGGCGCACGTCGACGCCGTCCAGGTCCGCCACGTACCGCAGAATCAGCATCGCTCTCAGCAGGTGGACATCGCGTAAGGTGCGGTCGCGTTCGGCCTGCTCCGGCGCCTTCGCGCGCCTGGCCGCCAACCCGGCCAGCCGTTCGGTGAGCTGCTCGGTCGGGTCGGTCCACTCCAGCACCGTCGGCGCATCCGGTGCGAGGTTCCGGAGCACCGCGTTCAGGTGCCGGTTGATGGCGTCGGCGCGGGCGGAGCCGAACTCGATCCAGTCGGCGAGGGCCAGCCCGAGTTGCGCCGTGGCCCGGATCTCGTCGGAGTCCGCCGCTTCGGCGTCCGCGGGCACGGTGTCCAGTGCCTGGAAGTGCCGGCGAGCGGCCTCGGTCTCCTTGCTCAGCAACGCCTGCACGCCGAGGAGGGCGTGCCGGCCGCGCAGGTCGGCCGGAACCTGGCCGGGCAGGCCGCCGAGCCGGTCGACCTTCTCGAACAGGTCCGCCGCCTCGCGGACGCGTCCGTCGCGGAGGGCCTCAGCGGCCCGCTGGTACGTCACCACGCTGTACAGCCGGCGGATGCGGTCGCCGTCGAGGCGGTCGGCCCGCTCGACCGCCTCCAGCACCGCGGCCGCGCCGTCGAAGTTGCGCCGGTCGGTACGCACGTACGCGAGGAGGTAGCCCACCTCGCGGTCGTCGGGCGACTCCCGGTGCAGCGTCGCCAACAGGTGCTCGGCCGGGTCGAGGTCGCCCAGCTGGTACTGCGCGAACGCGATGAAGAACCGGGCGTCGTCGCGCAGCCGGTCCGGCAGCGTGCCCTCCAGCCGGGTCAGCTCCGGCAGGACACGGGCGTACTCACCGGCGTCGAGCATCGCCAGCAACTCGTGGTACCGCCGGGTCGAGCCGCCGGACAGGCGCAACGCGCTCGCCCCTCCCGGTGCGCCGCCGCGCCGGGCCAGGACGAACGCCGCGCCGCCGCCGGTCACCAGGAGCACGACGAGGAGCAGCCACCACGCGGACCCGTCCGGCTGCCCCGCCGGCTCGGTGGCCGCTGGCGGACCGGAGGGCACGACGATCGTGGTCGCGAGCTCGGTACCACTGCCGCGGATCAGCACCTCGTAGCTGCCCGGTGCGAGCGAGGCGGCCGGGAGCGGGACGGCAACGGTCGACGGGGCGGGCGCCGGTGCGGCCCCCGGGCCGTCGTCGGTGCACCCGACGGCTATCAGTGCCGCCGCCAGCACCGTCACGAGGCGGGAAGCTGTCCGAGCAGTTCGTCGATGCGTGCGTTCCATCGGTGTGCCGCACCCTCCATCATGCGTCCTGCCGTGACCAGGCCGGCGATCCGGCGTCGTGCCGTCTGCGCCACCCGGGTCGCCGAGTCCGGATCGCGGAGGTCGAGCAGGCAGCGCAGGTACTCCACGAGCAGGGCCACGTTCTCGGGGTCCGCCCTGCTCGCCGCGTACAGTTCCGCCGCCTCCTCGTGGTGGTCGCCGCGGCCGCGGTGCACCGCTGCGGCCCGCCCGCGCAGACCGGCGATGTCGCGGCGCTCGGCCAGGCGGGTGAGAAACTGGATGTCCTCCAGCAGCCGGTCGGCCGGCTCGAAGGCGTCGTCGGGCGCGACCGCGAACAACCGCCACAGCGCTTCGCAGCGTCCCTCCCGGAGGCTGAGCTGGTTGGGGGCGATGGCAATCGCCTCGTCCAGGTAGGCGACGGCGGCGGCCCAGTCGCCGTCCTCCTGACAGATCGCGGCGGCTTCCTCCCGGCAGCGGATCGCGGACGCGGCCGAGCTGTCGAACGAGCGGGTCAACACGTCCAGCGCGCCGTCGCTGCCGGCTGCGCGCAGCGCCCTCGCCAGCGCGACAGGGTCGGCGACCGGTTCGAGCGCCGCACGCATCGCACCGGCGTCCGGCGGCCGCGCGTCCGGCACGGAATGCCGGTACCGGGCGACCGTCTGCATGAGCTGCCGCAGCGGCGGAGTGTCCCGCAGAAAGGTGTCCACTGTGGACCGTTCCAGCGCGGCGAGGAGCAGGGCACCCCGCGCCTGTGCCTCGACGCGGCTCTCGTCGTCGATGACGGCTCCGGTCGTCGGGAATCCGAGCGCCTGCGCCACCAGGACGCCGAGCGCGTAGCAGTCCTCGGCGTACGGGTTGAGCTGGACCCGGCGGACGGTCTCCGGCGCCGTCGCCGCCAGTACCGGCGCGTCCAACCCGAACAGGTCCCGGGCGGAGGACAGGGTGACCGGCGGGCACGGGACCAGTGTCGGCGTGCCGTCGCCGGCCAACCCGATGCTGCGCACGCTCAAGCCGAGCGGCAGCATGCGGCTGCGCTGCCAGGTGGCGAGCGCGTCGCAGACCCGTACGAGCGCCGGCAGCCGCGCGTACCACCGGTGCGCCGTGGCGGCGAACGACTCCTCCATCGTCTGCCAATCCGGGGTGAGGGCGTACTCGATGTAGTAGTGCGCGCCGGACCATCCCTCACCGACGATCTCCAGAGCCGCGGCGCACGGATGCTCGCGCAGGTTCTTGAGCGCGAGGCGAAACCGTTCGTCGCAGAACCTCGGGTCCACGAACCGAATGAGCCGGGTGCCGTCGCCGTGCCGGGTGGCGCGCCAGAGAACGCCCCGATCGGTGGGCCCGATCTCGGCGGTCAGGGTGATCCCGGCCGGCCCTTCCACGGCTACCTCGGCCTCACGCGGTAGAAGACGTCGGTGAGTTCGTCGCCGAGGTCGTCGACGTCGGGCGAGTTCGCCGTCACCGCCGAGACGAACGCGGTGTACGCGGCCCCGAGTTCGGCGCGCTCCGCGGCATCCAGCTTGCCGAGCAGTTCGTGCGCCCGCGATGCGATCCTGCGATATTCGTCCGGCACGGTGTCCGGCGGCGGCTCGATCGGGGCGGCCCGCCGAGGTGGTTCCGGCAGGTCGTCGTCGCCGGCCCGCACGCTTTCCAGGTGACGGGCGCTCTGCTCGATCTGCTCGCGGCCGGCCCGCAGGTCGCATTGCAGGTCGGTCTTCCAGATCTGGCCGTCGTTGAGGCACTTGACCGCCACGTTGAGCAGTCCGTGCACGTCGAGGGCGAAGGTCACGGAGAAGCGGTAGTAGCCACGCTCACGCGCCTCGGGCAGCTTGATCGGAAGCCGGCCGATCAGGTCGTTCTCGATCGCGACCGGTCGCTCGCCCTGGTAGATCAGGACGTCGACCTCCGTGAACCGCTCGCCGTTGATGAAGTTGTCGTCGGTGACCTCGGCGGGCAACCGGCTCTCCTTGGCCAGGATGGGGATGAAGTCACCCTGATTGGCAAGGACGCCGAGCGTGTGGCTGGTGACGTCCTGCAGCACGACGTTCTCGGCGGCGCGTTCCCCGTCCGCGTCGTCCGTCGGGATGACGATCTCCGCGCCCTCGTATGCGTCCGCGGCCACGCAGTCGCGGGCCACCAGGCCGGCGCCGCGGGCGACCACCTCCTCGGGGCTGATGTCGCTGCGGATGTCACGCGGGTCCAGGTCGAGCCGTTCGGCGAGCATCGTGCGCATGCACGCGATCCGGGAGGATCCGCCGACGAGCAGCACCTGCTCGATCTCGTCCGCCGCGACACCGTTGCTGTCGTGCGCCGAACGGATCGCCTCGTCGAGACAGTCCAACGACCGGTCCAGCAGGTCGCGGATGAGTGACTCGAACGTGGCCCTGGTGATCCGGATGTCCGGGCTCAGGGTCGGCGTCAGGTAGGGCAGGGTCAGCACGGTGGAGTTGGCGACCGACAGTTCGCGCTTGCGGATCTCCGCCTCGCGCTTGATCCGTTGCCGGATCGCCCGGTCGCCGCTGAGATCGACGCCGTACTGGGCCCGGATCTCCTGCAGCGCGTGCTCGACGATGCGGTCGTCGAAGTCGCCGCCACCGAGCCGCGGATCCCCACCCGTGCCGACCACGCTGACGTTGCCCGGACTGACCTGGATGATCGACACATCGAAGGTGCCGCCGCCGAGGTCGTAGACGGCGTAGGTGTGCGTCCGGTCGTCCTCGACCTTGTCGGCGCCGAAGCAGACGGCGGCGGCGGTCGGCTCGTTGAGCAGGCGCCGGACGTTGAGCCTCGCCATCCGGGCGGCGTCCTCGGTGGCGCCGCGCTGCGGCTCCTTGAAGTACGCGGGCACGGTGATCACCGCGTCGTGCACCGGTTCGCCGATGTAGTGCTCCGCCTGGCGTTTGAGTTCCATGAGAATGAACGCCGAGATCTCCTGCGGCAGGTAGTCCCGGCCGCGGAACGGTATCCGCCGCGGCACGCCGGGGTCGCCGGACCCGCGGGGCTTGCGTTCGTACGTACCCATCTCGCGTTTGACCTCGATGATGGTGTTCTCGGGGTCCTTGACGAGCCGGTCCTGCGCCGGTGCGCCGACGATCACGTTTCGTTCGGAGTCGAGGCCGACCACGGACGGAATCGTCCGGGCGCCGAACGCGCTCTCGATGACGTGGGTGTCCTTGCCGTCCCAGACGGACACGGCGGAATAGGTCGTGCCCAGATCGATGCCGATCACCTTGTGGAAGGCCATGGGTACTCCTCCTCGTCACGCGGCGGGGTGAGGTCGTCGAGCAGGGGATCGGGGGTCAGGTCGTCGGGAAAGTCGAACCGGTCCAGATCGGTGGCCGGCCGGACCGGTGCGCCGGCCGCGTCGAGGTGCGCCTCGACCGCGCGGGCGATGGCGTCGAGCAGGCTCGCCCGGTCGACGAACATCGGCGCGGCCGCCACCCGGACGCTGAACAGCCGCAGGTGTGCGTGGGTACGGTCGTACTGCTCGCGCCGCGTCGGCCGGACCAGGTCCTCGCCGGCCGCGTTGATGGCCTTCTGCTGTTCGATCAGCTCGTCGCGGTTCGTCGGCTCGCGGCGCTGCCGCTCGCGCAGTTGCCGGATCAGGGTGTCGCGGGCGGCCCGGATGTCCGCCACCGTGGCGTCCGGGGCCACGCCGAGCAGCGCGTAGTGCGAGTCGGTCGCCAGATCCACCATGAACAAGCCAGGTCACCGCCGATCCGTGTCGCCGTCGGCCCGGGCGCGGGAAATCCGGGCGAGCTGCTCGGTGAGCCGGTCCCGAACGCCTCGCGTGAGTGCCATCTGGATGCCCTCCTCGAGGACGCTTTCCGCCTCCCGGAGCCGCGCGGTTCCACCGAGGTGGATCAGCAGCGCCGCCAGCCGCGCCCGCGGCAGGAACGCGGACGGGTAGGCGGTCATCGCGGCGCGCAGTTGCGGAACGATGCGGTCCGCGGCCATGACCCGGCCACTGAACTCGCCGGGCATCGCCCGGGCCGCGATGCGGTCGATCAGCCCGACCATCGCCTCGGCGGCCTCCTCCTCGGCATCGGGGAGACGCCCGCTCAGCGCGGCCACCGCCTCGTTGTAGGCGTCGTCGTGCCGGCCGAGACGATCGAGCAGCAGGCACCGCTGCCGCTCCACCCCGAGTCGGCGCGGCGGCAGGCTGGCGTACTGCTCCACCTCCGCCAGCCGGGCGGCGAGGTCCGCGTCACTCGCGTCGTCCGCTGACTCCCCGGCCGCCGCGCTGGCCAACACCACGAGATCGCGCTCGAAGACATCGGCGAGGCGCTCGTCCGGTCCCAGCACACCCCTGTCGACGCAGTGCGGCTGGAGCAGCGGCAGGGGAAGCGTGGACTGGCACCGGGCGATCGCCGGGCCGAGCGAGGACGGCCGCCCACCCGGCTGCCGAGCCACCAGAACGGCCAGGTTGTGCAGCGTCGTCGCCCGTCGCAACGCGTCGTCGAGCAGCGCGTCGGCATCCGCCTGCTCGCGCTCGTCGGCGGCGTCGCGATCGCCGTCGCGGCGCCGCGCGAGCCGGTCCACGGCCCCCGCCAGCAGATCCCTGGCGAGCTCGGCGAAGACCGGCAGGCCGACCCAGTCGTGCGCGCCGGACACCCGGTCCAGGTGGGCGCGGAGGGCGTCGTGGGCCTCGGCCACCGCCGTCGCGGTCGCGTCGGGTGCCACCCCGAGCAGATGCGCGGGAGACCGGAAGCGCAACCGTGCGTTGAGGTAGTACAGGTCCCATTCGCGCAACCACGTGAGCAGCACGTCGGGGTCGGCGATCCAGTGGGTGAGCTCCTGCTGGCTCGGAAGTTGGTGTTCCGGTCCGGCGCAGTGTCGACCGCGGCTCTGGCGGGCCACCGTCAGGTGCAGGGTGACGCGGTCCTCGACGTGCACGCGCACGTCTCCGATCGCGGCGCTCTGCAGGTAGAGCAACTCCGCCAACCGGTCCCATGCCGGCCGGTACTCCCCGGCCGCCTTCGTCGAGGCCGCCACGAGGGCGAGGTTCACGGCCACCGGGATCCGGCCGGGATCGAGCCCGACCGTTTCCTGCCACAGCAGTTTCGCTTCGTCGACGCGGTCGTCCGACCAGGCCCGGCGGGCGTACGCGTCGAGGATCGCGATGCGCAGTTCCCGCAACGCCGGCATGCTCCGGATCCGCTCGGGATAACTCTCCAGCATGTCGATTCCGGCCGGCGCCGGCAGCCGGTCCGGCCCGAACGCGCGGAAGTGCAGCCAGGCCAGAAGTTCGCCGGGCACCAGACCGGCCTCGACGGCGACCACGGCCGACTCGACGAAGCGGGCCGGGTCATCCGTCTCCGCCAGGTCGAGTGCCGTGCGCAACAGCGTCACCGCGGGATGGTTCGCCCCGTCGACGTGGGCCAGCAGACGTCGCACGTCGCCGACCGGCTCGCCGCTGACCAGCAGCAGCAGGCCGGCCAGCGCGTATTCGGGCAGTCCACGGCCCGTGTCGCCGTCGGGCCGGCCGGCCTCGATCGCAGCCCGCACCTGCGCCTGGACCGGCTTTGGCCGGGACAGCTGCGCCACCAGCGCCGGCCGCCAGACGTCCGCCGCGACCGGGCGGCGGCGGTCCCGGAGCCGCGGCCGGCGGGCCCGGCCCCGGTCCGCCCCCGGCCGCGGGCCGGACGTCGGCTCGACGAGCAGCTCGTCGATGGCGGCGCCGAGCGCCGCGAGCTCGTCCGGCGCGCCACCGGCGAGCGTCTCCAGGATCTGCTGACCCAGCTCCCGCTCGGCCCGGCCGAGATCGAGCAGCACGGACGCCAGCAGGAGATGCACCCGCCGGCTGGACGGCGCCAGGCGTAACGCCCGGCGGTAGGCGGCCACCGCGGCGCGCCGCCGGCCCGAGCGGTGCAGCACCCGGCCGAGGTGCAGATGCAGCTTCGGCTGGTACGGGTCGTAGTCGCGCGCCCGGTTGAGCCGCTCGACCGCTTCGGACGGTGGTGTGCCGGGTGCGATCGCCACGCGGAACTCGGCCTCGGCCAGCGCCAGGCGCACCGGCGCGCGGCGGGGCCGGCGTTCCAGTTCGGCGATGCGGTCGAGCAGCACCGTCACGTCGCGGATCATGCCGCGTCCTCGTACAACTCGACGCGGCCGGGACGGCACACCGCGATGCGGCGCCCGTCCTCGCTCACCGTCGCGCTCACGGCGTCGGGCCAGGCGACCAGTTCGGCGCCGCCGCGCCAGTACGCGCATCCGCCGGACGACCGGTTCACGGTGTAGCGCTTGGCGGCGGTGCTCAGCGACAGCAGCGTGTCGCCCGGTGCCAGCGCGAAGTAGGGCAGCAGCCGCTCCTCCTCGTCGACGAGCCAGCCCCGCGCCGTCACCGACCCGTCCGGTGTGCCGGTCAGCGACACCAGCACGCAGCAGCCCGGCACCGGCGCCGGGAGCAACTGGAACGCGCCCGGATGGGCGACCGGCGCGCCGCGCGAGCCGTCGACGCGGATGCCGGTCAGCGCCTCGTCGGTGATGACCACCAGCCGGGTGCCCGCGTACGCGATGTCGCGCACGGGCTCCCGGGCCGGTTCCGTCGAGACCCGCCGCGTGCCCACGTAGGTCGCGAGGGACCCGGAGTGGTCCACGACGGTGAATCGCTCGGAGCGGCCGGCCACGGCGATCCGGTGCACCCCCCGCTCGCCGGTGACCAGGTCCTCGGTCGTCCCGTCGGTCCTCAGGTAGCGCAGCGAGCGCTTCCACGACCCGGCGACCAGGCCGGTGTCCGTGAACCGCAGGTCGCCGACGGCACCGTCGAGCCGGGTCGAGGTGACGCCGTCGCCGCCGGCGAACAGGCGCACCTCGCCCTCCCATCCGCCGACCGCGAGCCGCTGGTCGACGCCGTGCGCGACCCTGCGGACCGCGATCGGCGTGGTGTCGCGCCAGTGCAACGTGGTTCCGGTCACGACGCTGAGCGTGTCGCTGCCGCGCTCCCAGACCAGGACCCGCTCGCCGGTCAGCGGCCAGGCCCGGTGCGCGTCGATGGGGCAGCTGTCCACCAGGTCGAGAGCACCACCGGCCGGTGTCGCCGGTTCGGGCCGACCGTACCGGTGCCGGTAGCCGTGGACCACCGACGCGAGCCCCTGGCCGTTGCCGTTGGCCGCCGCCGCGCGCAGCACCTTGAGCGCGTCCAGGGCGGTGTGGCAGCCGGCGAGTTGGGTGAGAACCCCGGCCACCTCCTCCCCCGCCGGCTCCGACGCGGTCGGGTACCGGCCGGTCAGCAGGTACCGCAGAACCGAGTGCAGGGCGTGCAGGTCGGTCTGCGGTGTGAGCGGCCGGCCCGAGCGCTTGTCCCGGTCGGCGAAGAAGTAGGAGTCGATCCGGCCGCCGACGTTCTGCGTGGCCACCGACGCCACCTGCCGCCCGACGCACAGCACGGCCGCCCGACCGAACCGGTCGACCATGATGTTGGCCGGCTTGACGTCACCGTGGACCAACGGCGGCACCGCCTGATGGAATCCGACCAGGGCGCGGGCGACGTCGGCGCACAACTCGTAGGCCGCCCGCTCGGGCAACGGGCCGAGGTGTTCGAGCAGATCGCGGGCGCTCGTCCCCTCCAGCGACGGAAGGATCATGTACAGCGCCCGCCGCTCGTCGTGCACCATGATCCGGCCCGCCGCCAGCGGGGCGACGATGCCCACCGCCCGCAGCCGCGTGAACCGCGAGACCTCCTCGAAGAACCGGTCGTCGGCGGACTCGGGCAGCAGCACGAGATTGACCGTGAGCTCGTTCTGGTCGGCGTCGCGTCCGGCGTACAGCGGGCCGAGGCTGTTCTGGCTCAACGGCGGCTCCCGCAGGTGGTACGCCGTGCCGGGGATGCGACGCTCGGTGGTGTGGTCGCCGTGCGGCAGAACCGCCCACAGGTCCTCGCCCGTCGAGTGGCGGCTCCGGTCACCGAAGAACACCTGGCTGAGCGCGTTCAGGGCGGTCAGGGCAGGTACGACCGTCTCGACGGTGATCGCGAACTCGTGGATGCCGCCGCGGACGGTCTGACGCCGGTACTCGTGCAGCAGCGCGAGCGGCGCGTACGCCTCCGGCGGCAACAGGGCCGACCGCACGAGCCGTTCGAGGACCCAGTCGAGGGTGCCGGCGGGTGGCGGTTCGCCGATGTGCCGTCGGTACAGGAAGACCAGCAGCAGCTCGGTGGCCTGGCCGAGCAGGAACAGGGTGCGGCTCGGGTCGTCGACGGCCTCCAGCGCGCGGTCGCAGGCCCGCGCCACCGCCTCCTCGTCCGGCCCGTCCGTCTCGGCGCGGGCCGGTCGCCCGTGGTCACGCAGGCGCCGGATGTCCTTGGTGAGCTTGGTGTACTCGGCCTCGAACCGCTCCGGCCGGCTGAGGTCGCAGATGTAGAGCTGACTCAGGAAGTTGGGCGCGTCCAGCCTGCCCCGACGGATCCAGGCGGGCCGGGTGCGGCCGCCCCGGTTGGCCGGATCGGCGGTGATGCTGACATCCAGTTCGTGCCGGGTCCACCCGCCGTCGAGGTACGCGTCGCTCAGGCACGCGATCATGTGGTTGGCGTCGCGCAACCCGTCGGACACCTGGCCGAGCACCGGCCTGCCGCCGACCATCTCGGCGTCGTCGAACCACACCTGGTACCCGTCGTCACGCAGCCGGGCGACGAGCGGCTCCGTCACGTCACGATCCGTCGTCGAGTAGCTGACGAAGATGTCGTACCGCGCCGTCATTGACGCTTCTCGATGTCCACGTGCACCCCCCGACGACCATCAAAGCGCGCACTGATGCACAATACGCTCACAGTGAGCAGATCGCGACGGTGTGCGATCATCGTCCGGAATCCGACTTCGGCTACCGTGCGTTACCCCGCCAAAGCATACCGTCGCGACGTCCGCGGCCAGGCGGCGGTTCAGGCTTTGAACGAGTGAAGGCTGGCCAGGGCCAGGGTCTGTTCGGCGTCGTACTCCCTGAAGGTGCTGACCGGTTGGAATCCCAGGCGGGCAGCGAGTCTGAGCGAGCGCGTGTTGGCTGTCTGGGTCACGAGGATGACCGGCTGGTCGGGGAGTTCGTCTGCGGCAGCCCGCAACGCAGCGGTGGCGGCCTCGAACGCCAGGCCCTCCGGGTCGGTCTGCAACTCGATGAGCCTCTCTCGATCAGCGTCGCGTGCCTTGCGGCACCCCGGTACCCGTGCCCGGCGGGTCCTGCTCCGCCTCGTCCAGACTAGAACCGCTCCCAGGGTCCGAACATGCCGGCCTGGCGGTAGCGGCGGGTCTCCGGCGTCCCGTCCAACCCTTTGACCGTGGCCACCACGACGTCCTGCTCGACGTGGTACGACGTGAACGTCATGACCTGATCACCCATCGGACTTGGCTGGTCGCCCTCGATCGCGGGCCATGCGACGAGCGTCCGGCCGTCGGCGCCCAGGGCCACCGGTACGAGCGCCTGCTGGCGTGCGGCGTCCGGATTGCCGAGTTCCACCAACACCAGCGCGTCTTCGGTGGCCGGCCGGTTGGCCGGTTCCTCGACCAGAAACTCCGCGTACACCGGCCGCGCCCCACCGGGCAGGATCTTGCAAGGGATGTCCAATCCGTTGGAACCGTTGCGGAACTCGACGACGTCGTCGACCACCTCCAGGCAGAACTTGAGACCCTGGACGGCGGCGTTCCTCCAGTCGGTCCCGCGTATCTTGCCGGGCTGGCTACGGGCCGGCCCGGTCGTCGACGGTGGGACCGTCGGTTCGTGAGAGCCCGGCCCGGTGGACGCGGCGGTACTCGACGACGTTCCTGCGGACGGCGTCGCCGTGGCCGACGCTCCGTGCCGATCGGCCGGCGCCGCCCACCACGCGATCCCCGCGACAGCGGTACCCACGACGGCGACCGCCGCGACGACGGACGTCCGCCGGCGAACCATGCGGGCTCGAGCCGCGGCGAGTTCCCCGCCGGCCGTCGGCGCCCGGAACGCCGTCGAGACGGCTCGCCTGAACGTGGCGAACCTCGCCGACAGTGCGTTGTCGCGCTTCTCGGTCATCGGACTGCCCTCTCGTGGCCGGTCAGCACCGTCGCCGCCACCGGATGTCGCTGCGTAAACGGCGCCCAGTTTGGCGCCACGGGTGGAGTTCGATCAAGGCCGGCGACGACGGCGTCAGCCGTACGACAGTGTCGCGACAGGGTCAGGGTTTCGCGGATCCCGGGCGGAAGCGGCGCCACAGCAGGAACCCGCTCCCGAGCACGGCGACGCACACCGTGATGGTCAACGGGGCCGGCCAGGGGCCGCGTCGTGCCCGCCCGGCGTTGCGGACGGTCAGGTCGGACAGCAGGAGACCGGTGGCCAGGTGCAGGTCGAAGACGTGGCAGGTCTCCCAGCCGAGCTCGCAGTTGCGCCCGGTGTCGAAGCGGGTCAGTACCTGGCGGGTGCCGGTCGCGACCTGTACCTCCGCCAGCGACACGAATCCGTCCGCATCGACCGTCGCGACGATGACGGCGCCAGCCGAACGCCAGCCGAGGACCTGCACGACGTCGGGGACCGTCGCCGGCACCGGGCCGGCGTCCGCGACGGGCACGAACTCGACGGCGCCGGCCTTCCACAGGAACACGCCGTGTCCGGTTCCGCCCGCGACGTCCTTCGGTCCGTTGCCGAGCCACGGCACGGTGGCGAGGACGCCGCCGTCCGGTGACCAGCCGACGTCGGCCGCCAACTCGCGTCCGGCGGGAATGTCGACGCTGCCGAACTCGCGGCCGTCGAGGTCGATGAGGTGGGCCTTCTGGTCGACCTGGACCGCGAGCCGGCGGCTGTCCGGAGCGAACGCCGCCGTCCAGGCCGGCGTGATCGCCGCGACCGTGGTGCTGCGTCCGGTCGACAGTTCGAGCAGGCGCAGCGTGCCGGCCCGGGCCACCTGCGGCTCGACGAACTTGACGGTGCCGAACTCGTCGGTGCGGGTCACGGGCGCGGCGCTGTAGGCCACGTACCGCCCGTCGGGGGACCAGGCCAGCAGCCGCACGCCGACCGGGTCGCCGATCGGGATCGACCGCTCCCTGCCCGTGGTCAGGTCGACGAGGAGCAGGTCCCCGGTCGCGCCGCGGTCGTCGCCGAGCAGCACGCCGGTGCCGTCCGGGGCGAGCAACGCCGTCGGCTTGCCCCGGCCCTCCAGGGCGTCCACCCGCCGGTAGGTGTCCCCGTCGGCTCCGACGACCAGCGATTGGAACATGTTGAACAGTTCGCCGTTGCCATATCCGTACAACGCGATCGCGCGTCCGGCGGGAGCCTTCGACACGGTGCCGGTGAGCACCGAGTACCCGGCGAAGCGGTCGGGCAGGCTCGGCCGGTCGGACGGGGTCGCCGGCCGGCTGAGCAGCTGTGTGCCGGGTATGACCAGGGTCGCCGCCAGAAGCACGACGAGCACCCAGGCCAGGGCCACGCCCGCCCGCCGCCGCCGGTCCGAACGGCGGCCCCGTGTCAGCACGCTGTCCAGATAGCCGGGCGGCAACGGCGGCGGCGCGTCGTCCGGCAGCGTGGCGAAGAGATCTCTCATTGCCCGTCCGACCCTCCCGGTCCGTAGTTCGGCAGCAGTCGGCGCAGCGCCGCCATGGCGTGCGAGGTCTGACTTTTCACGGTCCCGGGCGAACACCCCAGCGCTGCCGCGGTCTGCGCGACGTCCAGGTCCTCCCAGTAGCGCAGGACCAGCACCGCCCGCTGCCCCCGGGAGAGCTTCTCCAGCGCGGCCAGCAGGTCGACGCGGTGCTCGGCGTCCGCCATCGGCGCCGCCGAGGCCCCGATGACCTCGGCCACCGGCCTGACCCGGCGGGTCCACGACCGCTGCCGTTCGGCCAGGTACCGGTGCACCAGCATCGCCCGGACGTATGCGTCGAGCGACTCCGCCGCCGACGCCTTCCGCCAGTGCCGGTACAGCGCCACCAGGCATTCCTGGACCAGGTCGTCCGCAGCCGACCACTGCCCGCACAGGCGGTACGCCAGCCGGCGCAGCCACTCCATGCGGGCCTGGACGTACTCGACGAACTCTCGTTCATTCCGCAACCGGGCCTCCCAGCCATACCTGAGTACCCCAGGACCCGAACCGGTTGTGTCCGACCGACGGATTAGTTCCCGCGGACCTGCTGACCCGCGTCACCCGCGTCCTCGTCACCCACGAAACGTGGCTCGGGGAAAACGCCGACGGGTTTGCCCTCGGTGGACGCCTTCATGAACGCCCCGAAGATCTGGCCGGCACCGCTGGAACCCTGCATGGACTTGCCGTCCTTGAGCTTGATCGGCAACTCGTCGGCCTTGTTGCCGACCCAGACGGCGACCGCCAATCCGTTCCAGTTCCTGGCCGGGTCCTGGTCTCCGCGTGCGGCGGCGGCGTAACCCACCGTCCAGGAGTGCGCGTTGGCACCCCTGGAGTCCGGACGGCTGAGCTCCCACGTACCGGTCTTCGCGGCGACCTTGCGACCTGGCGGGTTCCAGCCGTACCTGTCGGCGACCTTCTGCAGGGTCCACGCCTCGTCGGCGGCCATCTGCGGGCTGTAGCCGGGAATCGGGGTGAGCTTGACGCTCTCGTCGTAGACCTTTCTACTGCCCCGCCACGCCTCACGGATGAAGTGCACCCTGGCGGCGTTGCCACCCGCGGCCAGGGAGGCGACGCCGTTGGCGTGGTCCAGCACCGTGACACCGTACTGGCCGAAGCCGATTTCGGTGCTGAACGCCGTGTTGCCGCTGTTGGTGCCGGTGCTGGCAAGTTCAGTCGCCTTGGCCGAGTTCAGGTCGTGTACCTGGCCGTTGTCGTCGCGCATGTACCGGATTCCTGCCGCCCGCGCGAAGTCGAGCACCGACGCCGCCTGGTTCCTCAACCGCAGGGTGAGGGCGAAGTGCGGGATGTTCAGCGAGTCGACCGTCACCTGCCACAACGGGCACGACGACGGGCACACGCCCTCGGCGGTCGCGTTCCTGAGCGCGTTCCCGCCGGTCCGGCTGGGGAACTGCCGCGGCGAGGTGCCGTTCCAGTACGAATTGACGGAGACGCCCTCCGACAGACCCGCGCCGAGCGTGTAGATCATGAACGAGGCCGCCGGCGGGTGGTACCCGGCCAGCTTCATCTTGCCGTCGTCGAGGACCGGGTCGGCCGGCGCACCCGCGTAGTCAATACCTGCGCCCGTCGGGCCGCCGTAGTAGGCGATCACCCGACCGGTGTTCGGCTCCACCGCCACCAGGGCCGCCTGGACGTTCCGCGCAACTCCGTACAGGGGCGAGTCCGGTTTCCCCACGTCGGCGTACAACTCGGCCGCGTCCTGGGTCGGCTTGTCGATCGTCGTGATGATCTTCAGACCACTGCTCATGATCGCCTGAGCCCTGGACTCACCCGGACCCGGCGCGGTGGCCCTGGCGATGTTGCGGTCGGTCTCGCGCAGCTTGCTCAACTCGTCCATCACGTTGTGCAGCACATGCCCGGTCGGCTTGTCGAACGGCACCAGTGTGCGATTGTCGGCACCGGCCTGCGCCATCTCGGTCGAACCATCCGAATAGTAGATCTTGATGGGCTGCCCCACCGGCAGCGTCTTCCGGGACTCCGGACCACCGAGCACGTGCTTTCCATACACAAGCGACACACCCGCCACCACAGTCAATATGGCGATGCCCGCGAAGATCCAACTCTGTTGCCGCACCCGATCCGACTGCGCCGGCCGCGGACCCCGCCCGGCCCGAGCGCCCAGGCCGGCCAGTGACGCCCCACCCGGCGAGCCGTCGTCCGTGTCGGCGCTCACGCTCGCCGGCCGGTACGCCGCGCCACGAGATCGCTCATCATCCCCATTCATGCCACCCTATCGATGCCGAGCCATCCGTAGAGGGGCGGGCGGCTCCAGCCGTCACCAGGTGAGCGGCAGGGTCGCCAGGTGGCGGGTCAGCGCCGTGGCCAGGATCTGGTGGTCGCGCTGGGACGGGTGCCAGTCGCAGCCCAGGAGGTCCATGCCGAGGGCGTTGTTGTCGTAGTAGAGCGATGAGACCCGGGCGTCGCCGGCGTCGTTGCGGGCCTTGACGATCTGCTTGACCGAGTCGGCGAACGCGGTGGTCATGTAGGACAGGTCCGGGTACGTGAGCACGATGTACGTGCCCGTGCCGTACCGGGTCCGCAGCCTGTCGAGGAACGCCTGGTATGCCGTCCGGTAGTCAGCGGCGAGCGCGTCGACGGTCGTCCACCGCTCACCGGAGGTCAGCGCGGTGGAGAAGTCGTTGATGCCCAGGCCGATCACCACGACCTGGGGCCGCCACGTGTTCGGCACCGGCCACACGGTGCTGTTGTACAGCGCCTGCAGATCCTTGTCGTAGTAGCCGGTGGGAAGGTTGTAGGTGGTGTTCTGGCCGCCGTAGTTGCGCACCATGCCCATGCCGGACCACGCGATGGTCTGGTAGTCCGCGTTCAGGCCCTTCGCGGTCTGCGCGCCGAAGGCGACGTCGGCATTGGTGTTGCGGGTGACACCGCCGTTGCTGTTGCAGTCGCGGGTGGTGGACATGTCGCCGTAACCGGCGGTCCACGAGTCGCCGATGAACTCGATCTGCCGGGTGCGCCTCGTGGCCCTGGCCAGGATCGAGCCGCCGGTGTCGGCGACGAGGCCGCCGAACTCTCCCGCGGCCCACGGGCTCTCGGTGCGCTTGGCCAGCCGCACGGTGTGATCGCCGCCCGCCAGTCCGCGCACCCAGTGGGTGGTCTGCCCGGGCGTCACAAGGGTGGCCACCGTCGCACCGTCGACCTGGACGGAGTAGTCGTTGTTGGAGTCGTTGAGAACCAGCCCGACGCCGGTGCCGCGGAACCGGCCCTCGAAATACGTTCCTGGCCAGGTGAACTGCACGGCGTTGCCGGACTCCCGGACCCTGCTCACCGTGTTGACCTGGTTCAGGACGCCGGTCGGCGGCGTACTCGTGGAGCCCGACGGGGTCGGGTTGGTCGTGCTGCCGGTGCACGCGACGCCGTTGAGCGCGAAGTCGGTCGGTACCGGGTTGGACGCGTTGTTCCAGGTGGCCCCGAATCCGACGTTCGTCGTCGCTCCGGTGGAGATGCCGCCGTTCCAGGCCGCGTTGGTGACCACCACCTGCGCCGCGGTCTGGGTGACGGAGCCGTTCCACAACTGCGTGACCGTCTGCCCGGCGGTGAACGACCAGGTCAGCCGCCAGGCACTGACCGAGTCACCGAGGTTGGTGATGTCCACGCTCGCGCCGAAGCCGCCCTGCCACTGGCTCGTCACCTTGTACGTCACCCGGCAGCCGGCGGCCGCGTGCGCGGTCAGCGCCGTCGTGACCACGCCGGTCGACGCGACGACAGCGGTGACGGTGGCGGCGATCGCTGTACGGGACCAGACACGAGTCGGTCGCATGAACGCTCCCATTCCGATCCCAATTGATAGACCGATGTCGATTATAGACATGCCGAGACCGACACCGGGGAGGCCGGGGGCCGCGCTGATCGCGCGTTGGTCGATCGACGCCGCTGGCGCTGTCGCGTCTACAGAGGTGTGGCAGCCGCGAGGATCGGCAGCTGGATGCGCAGCTCGAAATGCTCGTCGCCGTGCGCGAACGGCTCGCCGTCGAATGCCTCGAAGCCCGGCTGATGGTCCGGCACGTAGCCGCTGCGCGGCAGCCACGTCCCGTAGAGCCAGTCGAGCGCACGCAGCTCGAGTTCGACCGGGCCGGCGATGTCGATCTCGGCAACTGTCAACGCCGGAAACACGGTCACGTTCATGTCCCTGTCGACGGTGGCCGTGGCCGGGATCTCCAGACCGATGTCGTAACGGCACCGATCGAGCGGAACGATCTCGGGATCTTCCCACTGATAGCCGAACCAGTTTCCACCGGCTAGCCCGCGTTGTTTCGCCCACGCCACCATGCGCGCGGTCGCGGCCCGTACCCGATCCCCCTCATAGGGACGGAGAACCCGCACATACGCCATGCGACGCGCCGGTAGCTCGCGCAGCCGGACGGCAAAGCCATCGGGATTCTCGCCGACCGGCAAGCGTTCGAGGCGATCGCGGTCGTCGGGCGCCAGCGCATCGCGCATCTGGTCGCGGCGCGTCCGGCGGAACCGCTCGATCTCGAACGCGCTCGGCGGCACTCCGTAGTGGCTGCGAAACGACCGGGAAAACTCGGAGCTGGACGTGAAGCCGCACCTCAGCGCGATGTCGGTCAGCGACGATCCATCGTGGTGCGAGATCAGGTACAGCGCCCGTTCAAGGCGCACACGCTTGACGAACGAGTGCAGCGTCTCCCCCATGAGCGCACGGAAGATGCGGTGGAAGTGAAAGGGGGAGAAGCAGGCGACCCGTGCCACCTCATCGAGCTGCAACGGCTCACCAAGGCTGCGGGTCACGTGATCGATCGCCCGGTTGACCCGGTTGACATAGTCCAGGTTCGCAAGATCTGACAAGTCGTCCATGCGCGCTCCAACATAGGGTCTCGACCATGACGACCCAGCAACCGATGACCCTCGGCAACTTCTCCGTGAGCCTGGCGGTGAAGGACCTCGCAGCCTCACGAACCTTCTACCAGAAACTCGGCTTCGAGGTCTTCGGCGGGGACCCCGCCCAGAACTGGCTGATCCTCCAGAACGGCCCCGTCACGATCGGGTTGTTCCAGGGCATGTTCGAACGCAACCTGCTGACCTTCAACCCGGGATGGGACGGCAAGGGCAACACCCTGACGGACTTCACCGACGTGCGCGAACTCCAGCGCCGCCTCCGGTCAGCCGGAATCGAACCGACCACGGCCGCCGACGAGTCGAGCACCGGGCCCGCCAGCTTCGTCATAGTGGATCCCGACGGCAACCCGATCCTCTTCGACCAGCATGTGTGAGCCGTCCCTGAGACTCGCGGTCGGCTGACAACTCATGCACGGTCACCGGCATCGTGAAACCAGGTCCGACGGGCCGAGAGTCACTCGGCCCGCCGGATCGTCAGTGTCGGGTCGTCAGCATGTCGGGCAGGCCTCCCGCCGGACCCGCCAGGAGAACGTGACGCTGCCGGGGTTGGCGCCACCGGCGGGGGTCGCCCTCACCGTGACCGAATAGAGGGCGAGGACGGTGGGCCGACCGCTGATCAGGCCGGTGCTGGAGTTGATCGACAGTCCGGTGGGCAGCCCGGTGGCGGACCAAGTGTAGGGGCCGCTCCCGCCGGACGCGGTCATCTGGAGACTTGCGGAGTCCGGGTAGAGCGTCGTCTGGGCGCCCGGGTTGGCCACGACCACCGTCGGTAGGCAGTTGTAGGAGATGGCCCCGGTCGACCGGTTGATCGTCTCGGCTCCCGGAATGTTGCCGGGCGGGTACCAGATGGTGGCCGAGGCCGTCGCCTGGTACGTGCCGGGGCGGCAGGTCTCGGCCACGATCGCTCCCGCGCCCCCCGTGCCGCCGGTGAGCGTGTGGTCCACCAGTACCCCGTCGCGGTACAGGAACAGCGACAGGTTGACCGTCGGGGTGAAGTCGCTGCAGTTGACGAACGAGTTGGCGGTGATCACTCCCCCGTTCAGCAGCGGCGTGCCGATCGACATGGTGCAGAAGACGGCTGCCGAAGCCGGTGCTGCGGGAACGACCACCGCCGCCGCCGCGGCCATCATCGCCGCGATCAGCAACCCCCGGCGCGGGAGCCATCGTCTGATGTTCATGCGTAATCCCTTCCCCGGCGGCGGATGTGCGCTCAGGGTAAGGAATAGCCGCGTCCGCAACGTCGACGATCGGTATGGGTGGCAGGTATTCGCCAGCTTCCGACCGGCGCACCCTGATTTCGCCAACCCTGCGGTATACGTGCAACGCGGTCAGGGTCTGCGGCGACCACCCCGGGCGACGCTCCGGTCCAGTCACAGGCCAGTGCCGGACCAGTCGGCCGCGCGATCCTGCCGGGTGGAGACGCCCGGTGCGTCGCCCGAAGCGACGCTGCCGTGGAAGGATCCCAGTGAGCGGAAGATACGGCGTAACTACGTGGGCGGCCGGCAGGCTCCTCGCGGTCGAGCTGGAGCAGATGACCCGGCGGGAGCTCACGGTGCTGACGCCGACGCCGGGCAGGCTGGCCCGAGTCGTGGCGTTGGACGTCTTCGGCCGGCTCGCTCCGAGGCTCGCCGTGCGCATCCTCTACGACTCGACCGACGACTCGTCGCCGGCCGGATTTGTCGACCTGGTCGGCGGTGCGGCGCTGGAGACATCCGTGCCCCTGCCCTACCTCGTCGTCGTCCGTGACCGGACCGTGGTCTACCTGCCCCGTCGAGATCCGGATCATCGGGCTGCCGACCGGCTCACCCGGATAGACGACCCGGTCATCGCCCAAGCCTTCTGCGCCGCTGCCGACGTACTCTGGGCCGCGACCGTCGAACGGACCCACATCGGGTCCGTTCGACGATCTCCGCGGCTCGACGGCGAGCACCACAACGTGGTACGTGCCCTCGGAGAGGGCCTCACCGACGAGCGGGCCGCGGCCAGGCTCCACATGAGCCCGCGAACCTTGGCCCGTCGAGTGGCGGCGGTGATGGTGGAGCTCGACGCCACCAGCCGGTTCCAGGCCGGTGTGCGGGCAGCCCACCGTGGATGGGTCTGAGCCGTGGGCGAACGAGTAGTTCCGGCGGACAGGTCATCGACGGACGATCGTGAACCCGCCGGGCGCCACGACGAGGGCGACGCCGGATCCGCCGGCGGTGTGTCTCGTGACCAGTCGTCCGGTGTGGTCGTACCCGCTGACCAGCGCCGGCCCGCCGCCCGGCACCGCAACGGTCACCCGCCGCACGGACTCCGCGAAGCTGCGGACCATGACGGTGGCGTGCCGGGACGACGGCTGACCCAGGGCGAGCCATTCGAGTTCCGGCTGGACCAGCACCGCGTCCACAATGGACGTTCGATCGAGACCGGTGACCGTGAGCGGGCCGGATCCCGTGGAACGGGACAGCGTACGCACGGTCAGCAGGCCCGGCGCGGGCGAGTCGCCCTGCTCCCCCACGTCACCGTGCCGGACCACACCGCCGGTGCTCCACCGGGTGGTGCCGGCGCCCGGCTCCAGTTCCACCACGGGCAGTACCAGGCCGGCCCCGGACAGGGTCAACGACAGCGATCCGCCCGTGCCCAGCCGAACTCCCGCTCCCCCGCTCCAGAGGCTCTCCCCGGTCCACGCCTCGGCCGGCCGGTAGACGGTCGCGTCGCCGGCGAGCGTGCCCGACTCCGCCTCCACCATCGACCAGGTCCGTCGCTCCCGGACGGTCGCGGTCCGCGCGATCGTCGCCGCTGCGGGTGCCGCGTCGAGGGCGAGCATCGCCAGCAGGCCGTGGATGGTCGACTCGGCGCCGGAGTTGCGGTTGACCACACCCGCCCCGTCGACGCCGTCGAAGGTCCGGCCGGACGCCGGGTCGTACATCGCCGTCCCCGCCGGGTTGTTGCCGAAGAACCACGCCGCCGCGATCCCGGCGACCGCGACCAGCCCGGGCCGGTCGGCCGCCGTCGCGGTGCTCAGCAGTGACTCGACCCGGGACTGGGCACCGTAGGCGATCTGGACGCGGTCGGCCGGCGTGGGCAACCAGCCGTTCTCCGGCCCGGCCGCGATCAGCAGGTGCGGCGTGAACGAGGCGGTGTCGGCCAGCGCCGCGTTCCGGAAGGTCTCCACACCGGTCGTCGTCGACGCGCGGGCGAGGCCGGCCGGCGCCAGTCCGCCCCAGGCGTGCCACACCGAACGGGACAACGCCCACGGCAGGATCGCACCGAACGGCCACGTCCGGGCGGTGCCCGCCCGCATCGCCGCGACGCCCTCGGCGAGCCGGCCGAGGACGGCGCGGGCGTGCGGATCCCCGCTCGCCTCGACGTAGGCGGCGAGCCCGATCAGCGCCTCGCCGGTGGCGTCGGCGCCCTGCGCGATCAGCCACGCCGGTGCCGGCGTCCCGTCGATCCGCAACCACTGCCCGTAGCGCGCCAGCGGTTGGCGTTCCACGGCATGCACCGCGAGGTTCAGACGGTCCCGAAGGAACGCGGCGAAGCGGGGATCGGCCTGCCGGAACGCGGCGTAGCCCTCGCCGAGCGCCCACAGTGTCCGGGCGAGCCAGTACGAGTCGGCGCTGTCGGACGGGTCGGGGCTCTCGGGTGGGTCGGCGCTGCGGTTGAGGGTGCCGTCGGGCTGCATCCACAGCACGACGTTGCCCGCGTCCGGCCCGTCGGCGGTCTGCAGGTAGGTCAGCCCGCGCAGCAACTGGTACGCCGCGTCGCGACTGGTGGCCCGCCCGGTCGCGCGCCAGTGTCGCAGGTACACCACGGCGGCGCGGGACACGTCGTCGGCATTGAACGCCCCCTGACCGTACGTGTCGGACGCCGGGTCGTACCGGCCGCCGCCGATCCGTCGGTAGCTGCCGTCGGGGTCGCGGTCGGCGTAGGTCCAGAGCACCCCGACGGTGGGTTCGCGGTCCAGGCGGTAGGTGGTGTGCCGGGCCTGACCGGGTGGAGTCACCGTGTCGCGGAGCCAGTCGAGGTGCGCGAGGTTGGTCAACCGACCCGCCGGGTCCGCCGCGGTCGGTGCCGCGGCGGAAGCCTGTTGGGGGACGGTGAGAGCGGCGATCAGGAGCAGAACAGCGACGGGACGCACGGGGTCCTCCGGTGGTTTAGCCCTTCACTCCGGAGCCGAGTTCAGCAGCGGTGAAGCGGCTTTGGAACAAGGCGAACAGCACCACGGGGGGTGCGGCGAGCACGCAGGCACCGGCGAGGATGCCGCCGTAGGGGTTGGCCTCGCGGCCGGCGAGGTTGCTCATGTAGTTGGCCAGTGCGACAGCCAGCGGCTGCATGTCCTGCTGTTTGGTGATGAGGAACGGCCACAGGAACTCGTTCCACGGCCCGATGAACGTGAGCAGCACGACGGTGAGCAGCGCCGGTCTCACCAACGGGGTCGCCACGAACCGCAGCACCGACAGTTCGCTGGCGCCGTCGATGCGCGCGGCGTCGAACAACTCGCGTGGCACCGTCCGGAAGAACTGACGGAACACGAACACCGCCACCGGGCTGATGGCGAACGGCAGGATCATGCCCAGGTACGAGTCCGACAGGCCGTAGGACCGCACGATCAGGATGTACAGCGGGATCATCAGCAGTTGGAACGGCACGATCTGGACCAGCAGCACGATCGCGAACACGCTGTCGCGGCCCCGCCAGTCCAGCACCGCCAACGCATAGCCGGCGAGCAGGCCGAACACCACGGTGCAGAGCACGACGCCGCCGGCGAAGATGACGGAGTTGAGCAGCGTGGTGCCCAGCGAGATCGCGGCGTTGATGCCGCTGTAGTTCGCCGTCGTCAGGTTGCCGGGGTCGGGTGCGGCGCCGCCGAGGTCCGATCGTGGTTCGGCCTGCAAGGACCCGACAAGCATGTAGTAGAAGGGAAACAGGAACACGACCGCGCCGATCGTGAGAACCGCGAGCCGGGCCGCGCGACCGGCCCACCACGGCCGTCGCCCACGTGTGATCGCCACCGTTGTCACTCCCGCTCGATCAGACGTCGGTTGATCATCGATATGCCCAGCACCAGCACCATGAGCAGCACGCCGAGGGCGGCGGCGAAGTCGGGCTCACCCTGCTGGATGCCCCGCTGGTAGATGATCAGCACGGGCGACGCCGACGCGCCGTCGGGTCCACCGCCGCCGGTCAGCAGGTACGGCTCGGTGAACAGGTTGGCGCCGGTCACGGTCGCCAGAATCACGACGAGGGTGGTCGCGGGCCGCACGCCGGGAACGGTCACGTTCCAGAAGGTCCGCAGTCGGCCGGCGCCGTCGACACCGGCGGTCTCGTACAGTTCCCGGGGGACGCTCTGCAGCGCGGCCAGGTACAGCAGCACGAAGAACCCCAGTTGCTTCCAGGTCACGAACAACGCGACCAGCGGCATGGCCAGGTGGCGGTTCACCAGCCACGACGGCTCCGGGGCCAACGGGCCGAGCAGCGCGTTGACGAGACCGTTCGAGCTGAACAGCCACAGCCACACGCCCACGACCGCCACACTCGCGGTGACGTACGGGAGGAAGAACGCCGTGCGGAACAGCGTCCGGAACGGGATCGCGGCGTTGAGCGCGGTCGCCAACACCAGCGACAGCAGCGTCGTCAGCGGCACGTTGATGACGAGGAAGATGCCGATGTTGACGAACGCGCGCCGGGTGGCCGGATCGGTCAGCACCGCCCGGTAGTTGTCGAGCCCGACGAACGGACGGTCGACCGGTACCCCCGGCGCCGTGAAGAAGTAGTCGTGGAAAGAGATCCACACGGCCAGGCCGAGCGGATAGGCGACGACCAGGGCGAGGAAGACGAGGTACGGGGCGGTGAAAAGTGCACCCACCGGTTGGCGCCCCACGAACCGCCGGATCCGCGACCGGCCGGGCGCCGCGTCGACGGTCACCTCACTTACCGCCGGCCAGCTTCGCGATCTCGGTGGACGCCTTCGCCAACGCGGCCGCGGGATCCTCCCGTCCGAAGATGACGCTGGCGCTGTACGCGTCCCGGAACGTCTGCCAGATCTTGACACTGTTCGGCACGTTCGGGACCTCGACCGTCCGCGCGGCCTGGTCGGCGAAAGCGCGATAGGTCGGGTTGGCGGTGAAGAAGTCCGGGTAGGCGGCGGGCAGGTTCGTCCGCAGCGGCATCTGGCCGCTCGCCTGCAGCAGTTTGCCGTCCTGCTCGGTACTGGTGGCGAACTTCATCAGGTCCCAGGCGGTTCCCCGGTTCGCGCAACTGCTGTACATCGCGACGTTCTTGGCGTCGCTGAAGGTCCAGATCTGATCGGCGAGCTTTCCGGCCGACGTCGGCACCGGCACCGAACCCCACTCCACCTTGTCCTTGTACACCGCGATCGCCCACGGACCGACGATCGCCATGGCCGCCTTGCCCTCGGCGAACGCGTCGCCGGTGTACTTCTCCCGTGGCGCGAGCGCTTCGTCGTACATCGTGCGCCAGAGCCCGGCGACGGCCCGACCTTCGGCGGAGTCGAACGTGGGCTTGCCGTCGACGACAAGCTGCCGGCCGCCGGTCTCCGCCGCGAACATCGGGTAGAAGTCGAACCAGGGCTGGAAGAACTCGTTCGACGGTGCGGGCCAGATCGCCGCCTGGGCCGCCTTCGTGGCCACCAGTTTCCGAGACGCGTCGAGGAATCCGGCGTACGAGTTCAGCGAGGAGCCGTCGGGGTTGAGGCCGGCCTGCTGGAACAGCTTCTTGTTGAAGAAGATGCGAACGGGATTGGACTTCCACGGCAGTTGACGGAACTTGCCGTCCGGGGAGGCGTACTGCTCGGCGACATCACCGCTGCGGGCGCGGACGTAGGACACGCCGTCCGGGAAGTCGTCGAGCGGCACCAGGCCGCCCATCTTCTCGAACTCCGGCACGGCCGCCGGGGCGGTGTTGAAGATGAGGCAGGGCGCGTTGCCCCCGGTGATCGCCGCGGTGATCACCTCCTCGGAGGTGCGGCCCGCGGGGATCTGTTCGGCGGTCACCTTTTCGTCGGCATGGGCGGCGTTCCACGCCGCGACCATCGCCTCGCCCCAGGCGACCTCCTCCTTGTTGTTGGAGAGCCAGATCTTGATGGCACCGCGGGCCTGGTTGGCCTTGCTGGTGTCGGCGTCGCCACCGCCGCAGGCGATCAGTGAACCGGTCAGCAGGACAGCAGCGGCTACGGACAGGGGGTAACGCCTCATTGCGTGTTCCTCACCTCGACGCTCCACAATGGACACCGCGCCGATCGTCGTCAGATAAACAGTCGGTGGACGCGGTTCATCGCGAATGGAGCGGGGATCACGAGAGGAGGCCCACCCTGATACATGACCTCCTGGTGGCCGACCGGTCCGTGATCGACGGACCTGCCACCGGGGTCCTGGGCGACGGAATCATGCTACCCCGATTCGTCTCCGCCGAACCGGCCAGCGCCACCGTAGATCAGATCGCCAGGCGCCGACCTTCGCCACCTCTGGGTGCGTATCGGGCGTTCACCCGTTCGACGTCAGGTCCCATCCCCACAGCACGCCGTGGCCCCTGCCGGCGGCGAGCTGAGCGACGGCGCGGATCGTGGCCAGCCGCCACGGGTGGTTGCCCCCGTCAGAACAGGGTGCGCTGCCGTCGACGCGGGCGGCTTCGATCGCCTCGAAGGTGGCCGCATCGTGAACCGGTCGGTATTTGGCCAAACCTTCAGCCAGCAACCAGGATTCGTCAGGGTCGAGCCAGCCGCGGATACCGACCCAGTTGTGATCGTAATCCTGTACCCACGCGACAGCCCGCTCCTCCAGCCACTCCCGCAATGGCACGACATCCGGGTCGTAGTACAACGACTGATACCGATCACCATCAACGCACGCGTCGAACACGGTGTGGCCGGTCAGCTTCACGCTATCGCCGAGGCAGGTCGCCTCCACCGCCACCTGCAACAAATATTGCAGATCGCGCCATTCCAGCCAGTCCCGGACAGCCTCGTGCTCGATGGGCCAATCCGCCTGCCGGGACGCCGAACGGTCGATCGGCGAACGTCGGCGCTTCGGGCGTCGTGTCGGTGCCGGGATCAGCTCACGGGGCAGATCGCCGGTCAGGTCCGGGCTGGCCATCAGCTCTGCAGTGACCTCACGGAGGTGCCGCGTGAACCGAGGCACCAGCGACGGCTGGCGCCGTGTGGACCGCCATGCCGTCTCGAGCCACGGCTCGACGTCGTCGTCGGCGTGCAGCCGTCGGAATGCAGGCACGACCCGCTCGTGGAACCGCCGGTAGTCGAACAGGTAGAGGCCAGCGTCTATGAGGTCGTACTCGTCCACGCTTCCGTTTCCTCGCGCGTGTTAGATCACGGACTCCCGGGCGAGGCTCGACCGAAGCACGTTGCCCTGCGCGGCGAAGCGTCGCGCCAGCTCGGCCCGTGCGGCGGCGGAGCCACGCTCGTCCTCGACGCAGAAGTCCGCTTCCTGCCGGGTCAGCAGCTTGACGTTCAGGAATCGGATCGGAGACAACGGACCCGGCACCACGTCGGCGATCTCGGGGTCGGTCAGGCCGAGCATGGCGACGCTCATACCGCCGTCGTCGACCCAGCGCTCGCGCTCGGCGCCGAGGATGTCGGTCAGACCGATCGTCATGATCCGGTACCGCGTCAGGGCATCGATCAACGGCCAGCCCTCCGCGGCGAGCGTGTTGGACACGGTTCGGACCATGGCGCCGAGCCACGACACGCCGACGCGCATCACGTCCACGCTGTCGCCGATGTCGTCACCCGTGATCGCGTACGCCTCGACGCCGAGCCCGTTGGTCGGATCCGCGTCTGACCACTCGGCCGGGTCGGCGAGGCCGTCGCTCGCCACCAGCACCGCGCCGTCTCTGCGTACCACCAGGTGCGCCTGGCGAAGGCCCGGCCAGCGGGTGCCGCCCATGAACGCGGGATTGACGATCGGCGCGACGACGTGCGTACCGACGGTGCCCCACGCCGACCACACGTCGTAGCGAGCCCGGTGGCTGGCGTCGTTGTGACGGTCCAGGAGATCGTCGGCCATGCAGTTGACCTTAGCGGGAGGCCGGATCGTGAGCGGCCTAGCCGGCCGACCGTACCGGGACCTGCGTGGCCGGGCCGAGGCGCAGCACCGCGGCCGCGAGCAGTCCGATCCCGAGCGCCCCCGCAACCGCGCCGGCGGCATCGAGCAGCCAATGCTCGGCGAGCACGATCCGGCTTCCGGCGACGAGCGTCACCGCGGTGAGCGCCCCGCCGAGAGCGACCCGGTGCCAGCCCTGGCCCAGTTCGCGGTAGAGCAGCACGGCCGCGAACGCGATCGCGGTAACGACCGCGACGTGCCCGCTCGGGTACGTCCCCGCCTGTGGTTGCTGCGGCGGCCCTGGCCGCAGGAACAGACCCTGCAACAGCAGGACGGACGCCGCCAGCGGCACCGTGACCAGAACCCGGGCGACGTAACCCGCGCCGCGGCCGGCGCGTCGCCGGACGACCGCGGCGGCAACGGCCCCGGCCGTGAGGGCGCCCAGGCACAACAGCGTCCCCACACCGCCGATCGCTGTGGCCACGGCCGCCAGCCGGCTGCCGGGTGCGGCAAACGCGTGGTCGACCAGCCACGCGTCGGCAGGCGGGATGACGTCGTGCACGAGCACACCGGCAAGCACCGTGGCCGCAAGCATGCCGGCGCCGAGGCCAGCAGACCTGATCCGTCGGATGTTGTCCACCGGGCGAGTGTGGCCGCGAGCCTCCCCGAATCACATCCGTGGGATTCCCCGAGGCATCCCTGACGTCCCGGATGGGCGTGATGCCCAAGCTGGTCCGCGTGGCCGGCCCCAAGCGATGTCCGTTCGGGCAGTTTCTGATCCCCCGGCCGCACCAACCCAGCCGATACGATCTCGCGAATGTCGATGAGGCTGCCACGTCGCCCTGCCCGCGCCGCCGCCGTCGCGTTCGCCGCGCTCGTGACCCTCACATTGACGGTGGTCACCGTCCGGGCCGAAGCCGCGGCCGCTCCGCGCGGCGACCTCGACCTCACCGCCGGACCCTTCGAGCACATGTACGCCTACGGCAGCAGCGTGACGGTGAGCCACACGTTCTTCACCCGCAACGACGGCCCGGACGACATGCCGGCCTTCCGGGTCACGGTCGCCGCGACCGGCGCGGGCCAGATCAACATCCTCGACGCCGGAGCCAGCGGGGGCACGGTCTGCCGAGCCGAGGACACCTGTGAGATGACCATCTCGGCCGCCATACCCGAGGACACCGGTCGCCAGTTCGAGGTGCGGTTGTCGGCCCCGCCCGGCACGGCGTACTCGGTGACGGTCGGGGCCGGCCCGGGCGCGACCGACCCACGCACCAGGGACAACACCGTGACGGGCACCCAGCCGTGGCCGTCGACGGACCTGGCGCTGGCGGTGGACTCGAACGAGGTGATCTGGCGCAACGGCAACAATGTCGGCGTGGAGTACCGGTTCACCCTGACCAATAACGGCCCGCAGCAGCTGACCGAGCTGGACATCGACGTGGAGACCGACGCCGCCACCGAGATCAGGATCGAAGGCCCCGACGACCAGCCCAACCATGTGTGCCGGGCCGTGACCGCCTGCAACATCCGGTACACCGATGCGGTCTACACGCCGGGCACCACCCTGCCACTGACGATCACGGTCTTCGGCCCGGCCCGCACCGACGGCGAGGTCAAGGTCGCCGCGCCCTGGAGCGTCGACCCGACGCCCCAACCACGCGTCGTCTTCCGCCTACCGGATCCCCGCGGACGCATCTGAGCCGCGACACCACAACCGATCGGAGCCGACGTCCATGGAAGAGCCGGGTAGCGCGGGACCGCGTCAGGAACTGCTGCCCGATCCGGGCGACGGCATGCCGGGTGTCCGGCTGTGGGTCGACATCGGCCGGATCGCGCCGCGGGCGGCGGCCGCCGTCTGGTGGAACGTGCATGCGCAGAACGACGAGTTGTTCCCCGGCGCCACCTTCCGGTTCCGCTCGGGCGGTCCCGCCACCAACGGGTTCATATCCGAGGTGCGGGTCGAACTGCCCGCCGTCGGGCCGCTCACGCAGGCGGCGCGCTACACCGTGGAGCGCACCGACGACGACGGGTACCGCATCACCGTGGACGCGTTCGAGGAGAACGCGTTGTGGGTTCGCGGCGAGGGCGTGTACGAGTTCCACAGCGACGGTGGAGCCACCACGCTCCGCGTCGACAGCCGGTACCAGGCGAAGGTCCCCATCGAGGCGCTGAACGCCGCGGCGCTCGACGCCGCCCGCGCGCACCAGCGCCGTTACCTGGCCGGCCGCCAACCGACCCCCGACGAGGAGCGCAACCTCACGGCCGCGCTGGACCTCCCAGCCTGAGTTGCGGGTGGGTTCTGTCAACGTCGCGGGTGGACGATCCCCGCGTCGTAGGCGAACACGATGGCTGCCGCCCGGTCCCGTGCGCCGAGTTTGGTGAACAGCGCGCCCACGTGCGTCTTGACGGTCGTCTCGGCGAGGAACAACCGGTCGGCGATCTCCCGGTTCGAAGCGCCCCGGGCCATGAGACGCAGCACGTCGAGCTCGCGTTCGGTCAGCGACTCGACGCGGCCGTCCGGGCTGACCGACTGCCGTATCCGCCGGTACGAGTCGAGGATGGGCCCGAGCAGGGTGCCGTCGATCCAGGTGCCGCCGGACGCGACCGTGCGCACCGCCTCGATGAGGTTCTCCGGTGTGGCCGATTTCAGCTCGAACCCGGCCGCCCCGACGTCAACCGCCGACCAGAGCACCTCCTCGTCACCGAACGTGGTGAGCACGCAGACCGGCGGGCCGTCGGCGGCGCGCAGCCGGCGGGTCGCCTCCACGCCGTCGACGCCGGGCATCCGCACGTCCATGCACACGATGTCGGGCGTGCATCGGGTGACCGCCGACAGCACCTCACTGCCGTCGCCGCACTCTCCCACCACCTGGATGTCCGGCTGGCTGCGCAGGATCAGCCCGAGCCCGGCCCGCACCATCGGCTGGTCGTCGACCAGCAGCACCCGGATCACGCGGCCACACCGGCGAGGCGCCGCGGCAGTTGGGCCCGGACGACCCAGTGGCCACCCTCGGGCCGCGCCTCGAACGTCCCGTCGATGGCCGCCACCCGGTGTTCCAGCCCGACCAGGCCCAGGCCCGATCCGGACGACGTCGTACCGCCACCGAGCGCGTTCTCGACACTGACGGTGACCCGGTCCCGGTCGACGCCGATGCGAACCGTCGCCGCCGGTGACCCGGCGTGCTTGGCCGCGTTGGTCAGCGCCTCCCGCAGCACGTCGTACACGACGATGCGCGGTGCGGCCGCGACACCGTCCAATTCTCCTGTGACCTCGAGATGGACGCGCATACCGGCAGCGCGGTACAGGGCCACCAGCCGATCGAGTTCGCCCGGCCCGAACCGGATGGGCGGGTGTGTGCCCTGGTGCATGAGCATCAGGGCCTGGCGCAGCTCGTCCATGCCGGTACGGCCGACCGCCTCGGCCCGGCGCAGCGCATCCGCGGCGTCGGCGGGCGCGGTGTCGGCGGGCCCGGTGTCGAGGATCATCCGGGCGCCGGACAGGTGGAGCAGCACGACGCTGAAGCTGTGCCCCACCAGGTCGTGCAGGTCGCGCGCGATGCGCTGCCGGTCGGCGGCGACGGCCGACTCGGCCAGCCTGGTGCGGGTGCGTTCCAGCTCGGCGATCAGAGCCCACTGCTGGCCGACCACGTGGCCGAACCCCCAGCCGATCAGCATCCCGCCGGCCCAGAGCCAGGCGCCGATCCCGCGGTTCCAGTTGTGCGTCCCGAACACCCAGATGACGAACGGCGAGATCAGGCACGCGGCCATCACCACGGTGTCGAGCCGGCTGCGCCGGCCGGCCGCGACCACCGCCAACGCGACGGTCACCACCAGGTACGCGCTCTGGTGGACGACCGCGAGGTCGCCGATGAACGTCGGCACACCCACCCACAGCATCAGCAGCCAGCCCGGCATCGAGCGCCAGAACACCCGCACGATCATCGCCGGGAGTATCAGCACACCGAGGATCCAGCCCCAGTCGGCGGTGTAGGCGAGGTTGAGCACGCCCGCACCGGTGCCGAGAACGGCCGCCGCGACGACGAACTCGCCACGGTCACGCAGCGGTGAGGACATGGCAGGAATATAGGTCAGCGGCGGCCACGGAGGTTCAGACCACGGTGCCGCCGCGCCTCCTCCCACAGGAGGAGAGACCCCTCGCGACCGGCCCGGGGGCGGACCCGATCGGGCACTCCGGTCCGAGGACATCGGTACCCGTCAACTCATAACTTTCTCCGCATCGCCCGGACCGACCGGGCGCACCCGGAGGGATCCCGTCATGTTCGCCGCACTCGGAAGGCTGGTCGTCCGACGCACCAAACTGGTGCTGTTCGGCTCACTCGTGGTGTTCATCGTCGCCGCGGTTCTCGGCGGCGGGGTCTTCGCCAGCCTGTCCACCGGTGGCTTCGACGATCCGGGCTCCGACTCGGCCCGGGCGACCGAACTCCTCGAAGACGAGTTCGGCGCCGGCTCGCCGAACCTGATACTGGTCGTCACGGCCGACAGCGGCGACGTCGACGCCCCGGCGGCGGCCACCGCGGGCGCGGCCGTCTCCACCGCCCTCGCCGACGTCGACGGTGTCAGCCAGGTCGTGTCGTACTGGCAACCCGATCCGCCGCCGTCCCTGCGGTCCGGGAACGGCTCCTCGGCGCTGGTGCTCGCCCGGGCCGACGGCGACGACGAGGCCGTGAACGCGACGGTCGACCAGGTCCGGAAGGAGCTTTCCGGTGACAGGGACGGGGTGACCGTCGAAGTGGGCGGCGCCGCCGCGATCGGCGAGGCGCTCGGCACGAACCTGGAGAACGACCTGACGCTCGCCGAGCTGATCGCGATCCCGCTGACCCTGCTGCTGCTCCTGTTCGTGTTCCGCGGGGTCGTCGCGGCCGTGCTCCCGATCGTCGTCGGTGCCGCCGCGGCCCTCGGTGCCTTCTTCGTGCTGTGGGTCATCACGCTGTTCACCGACGTGTCGGTGTTCTCCATCACCCTCGTCACCGCGCTGGGCCTGGGCCTGGCCATCGACTACTCGCTGCTGATCGTCTCCCGCTTCCGGGAGGAACTGGCCGCCGGCTTCACCGTCGACGAGGCCACCACCCGCACCGTGCAGTCGGCCGGCCGCACCGTCGTCTTCTCGGGGGTGACCGTGGCCGTGGCGTTGCTGGCGCTGGTCGCGTTCCCGCTGTACTTCCTGCGGTCGTTCGCCTATGCCGGTGTCGGCGTGGTGCTCGTGGCCGTGCTCGCCGCGGTGGTCACCCTGCCCGCGCTGCTCGCCGTCCTCGGTCACCGCATCGACGCGTGGCGCCTGCCCGGCATGAAGCGCGACGCACACGGCGGGTCGAGCCGCTGGGCGGCCGTGGCCGAACGCGTCATCCGCCGGCCCGGCCTGGTGACCGTCGCGGTGCTGGCGCTGCTGACGGTGCTCAGCATCCCGTTGCTCGGCGTGCAGTTCGGCAACCCCGACGCCCGGGTCCTCCCGTCCGACGACGCCGCGCGGGTCGCGACCGAGAAGATCCAGCGCGACTTCGGTTTCACCGGCGAGGCGTTCCCGGTGGTCATTTCCGGCTCTCCGGCTCCCGCCGACGTGGCGGCGTTCGTCGCCGAGGTGTCCCGCATCGACAACGTCGCCCAGGTCGTCTCCGGGCACGGCACGTGGGCCGCGGGCACGCGCGTCGCCGGACCGACCGGGCAGTCCGCCCGGTACGTCACCGACGCCGGCGAGTGGTTCGAGGTCGTTCCCTCGGTGACCCCGATGTCGCCCGAAGCGGAAAAGCTTGTGATGGGACTGCGTGCGCTCGACCCGCCGTTCGACCCGCTCGTCGGCGGCAGCGCCGCCCAGCTCGTCGACACCAAGGACGCGATCTTCTCCATCGTTCCGTGGGCCGGCCTCTGGATCGCCGTGGCGACGTTCGTCCTGCTGTTCCTGATGTTCGGCAGCTTCCTCGTCCCGTTGAAGGCGATCGCGCTGAACATCCTCAACCTGACGGCCGTGCTCGGCATCATGGTCTGGATCTTCCAGGACGGCAACCTGTCCGGCGTTCTCAACTTCACCCCCACCGGCCTCACCGACGTCGCGATGCCGTTGCTGATGTTCGTGGTCGCGTTCGGCCTCTCGATGGACTACGAGGTATTCCTCCTCGCCCGCATGAAGGAGGACTACGACCGCACCGGCGACAACCGCACCGCGATCGTCTCCGGCCTGGCCAGGACCGGCCCGATCGTCACCGCCGCCGCTCTGGTCCTGTCCATCACGTTCCTGGCGTTCGTCGTCAGCGGCATCACGTTCATGAAGATGTTCGGCCTGGGCCTGGGGATCGCGGTACTGATCGACGCCTTCATCGTGCGGGCGACACTGGTGCCGGCGCTGATGAAGCTCGCCGGTTCCGCGAACTGGTGGGCCCCGGCCTGGGCCCGCCGCCTCCACACCCGGGTAGGCGTGACCGAGTCGGTCGACCTGCCGGAACCAGGGCCATTCCCCCTCGACCGGGAGTCCACCCACGCCCGGTAGGTTTCCGCCGCATCACGGTGGAGGGTTGTCGTACGTGTCCCGCGTCGGGATACGTGCGCAACAACCGATGGCCCAACTGGCACCCAACTGCCGGTGGGCGGGTACCCAACTGACCCCAACTGACCCAACCGGTCGCGGATCCAGTTGGGGTCAGTTGGGTGCTCAATGGGCGGGCCCGATCCCCGTCTGAGTCATGACCCGGCCGGCGGTCTCCTCGTCGGGCGCGGTGACCGGTGCGGTCCTGGCCCGGTCGACCCGCGTGACCGGTACCGCAGTCGGCGGGCCTGCCGGTCACCGGACCGGTTCCGTGACCGGTCCCGGCGGTACCGGCGGCGGCCTCGGCGGTATCACGGCGGTCCTGCCGCGGTCCTGCCGCGGTACCGCCTCGGGACGGTCCGCGTGGCCACCGGTACCGGACCGCGTTTCGGCCAGACCGGCTCCTGCCCGGTCACGCCCGCACCGGTACCGGCGTCGGACCGGCGGTTGACCGATACGCCGCCGCTCCGGGCAGCTAACCCGCGGTGCCAGTTGGGTCCGG
>NZ_BOPG01000052.1 GCF_016863635.1 Virgisporangium aurantiacum
CACCAGCGACCCTGTGCATCGAACCGCAATCCGTCTGCTGACCGTCGCCGGCATCACCGGCGTGACGGTCGCCGTGTCGGCATCCGCGGCAGTGGCCGCAAATCCGCCGCAAGCGGCCTGCCCACGGTGATCGGGAACATGACGACCTGGATCACCGGGATCCTCGCCGCCACCCCACAGACCGTCGCGTTCACCATGCCCGCAAGCCGGGCCGAAACCCAGGCAGCACTCCGGGTGACGGTGTGGGCGTTACCCTAGGCAGCCCAAACCATGGTCAACAGCGGGTGTCTTCACCCAACTGCCCTGCTAGAAGGCCTCCACCGAGCCACCGGCCGAGGCCGTAAATATCCCCGTGGGGGATCCCCCGACCGGGGGAGGTACCTACGGCTTTCGACCCACCGGGTGCCGGGAGCTGGGGTCAGGGAAGGGGAAGCTCCTGCCGCACGACGCGGCCGGCCTACGAAACCGCACAAACCCCGCGGCGGACGGCGGCGGGGCGGTTTGGGTAGGGTGACCGGCCATGCGTCCCGCCCTCGTCCCGGCGCCGTACCTGCCGGTGGCGGCGGGCGGGTTCCTGTTCGCGTGCCTGGTCGCCTACCGCGCGCCGTGGGCCGGTGACTTCGGGCTGCACGCGGCGGTCGTCGACGAGTTGCGGCAGCACCTGTGGCGGCCCGCGGACCCGATGGTGCGGGCACACACCGGCAACCCGTACAACACCCCGTACACAGTGCTGCTCGGCCTCGTCGGACTGCTGACCGGGCTGTCCGGCGTGGACACGCTGCGGCTGGCGGCGCCGGTGTGCTTCGCGCTGCTGCTGTTCGGGCTACACCGGTTCGTCCGCGTCTTCAGCGCGTCGCCGTGGGCACCAGCAGTGGCGCTGCCGATGGTGCTGCTGCTGTGGGGCGAGGCCGCGCCGACCTGGAGCGGCTTTGTGAATCTGGCCGGGTTGCCGCTGATCGTGGCGTATCCGAGCACGGTCGCGCTCGCGTTGACCCTGTGCTGGTGGGCGTACCTGTGGCACACGTTCGACCGGCCGACGCCGGGGCGCTGGGCCGCGGCCGGTGGGTTCCTGGGCGTGGTCGCGATCGTGCACCCGTTCACGGCCGTGGCCGCGGTGCTCGGCGCGGTGGCGCTCGCCCTGTCGCGGCTACGGTCGCTGCGGCCGGTACCGGTGCTGGCAGCGGTCGCGGTGGCCGCCGCGGTGGTGCTGGCCTGGCCCTACTCGAACGTCATCGAGGTGGCCCTCGCGGCCGGCGACCTGGACGGCGTCCACCGGCCGCTGTACTCGGGAGTGCTGCGCACCTACGGGCCGCCGCTCCTGCTCGGCCTGCCGGCGCTGGTGCTGCGGCTGCGCCGGGACCCGCTCGATCCGCTCGCGGCCATGGTCGCGCTGGCCCTGGCCGTCGTCGGCGCCGGATGGGTGAGCGGGCACTGGGCGCTCGGCAGGATGTGGCCGGTCGTGCTCATCGCCGTGCAGGTGGCCGTGGCCGTGGAGCTGGTCGCCGCGCTGCGTGGCCGGTTCCGGGTGCTGGCCGGCGCGTGGACGGTGCTCGTCGTGGCGGCCTGCTGCTGGAGCGTGCACCTGCAGCACGCCAATGCCCTCGCCGTCGCGCGGGTCGACAAGCCGGTCACGGCGTTCGCCGACCGGCACTCCTGGATCACCGGCCGGGTCGGCGCCGGTGAGGTGCTGCTGCTCGACCTCGACGCCGAGGACACCCTGTGGACGGCCCGCGACCTGCTCGGCAGCGGCGTGCGGTTCGTCGCGCCGCCGTGGCCGGACCCGACCCTGCCCGACGCCGCGCGCCGCCGCGCCGACAACCGGGAGCTGCTGGCCGCCGGCACCGCGGAAGATCGCCGCCACGAGCTCCTCACCCGGTACGACGTCCGCTGGGTGCTGGACAGCGCCGGCACCCTGTCGTGGCCGGTCGCGCTGGAGACCGTCGCCGGTCCCGGCCCCGCCCGCCTGATCCGCCTCGGCTGACGGGCCACGGTGATGCCCGTGCGGCACCTTCGACGCCCGCGTGTCACGCGTCGAGCATTGTGATGAGCTGGTTGAGACACGCGTACCTGCCGGGCAGGGCGCTGGGACATCCTTCGGCGGCGATCTCCTCCTTGAGCCGGTTGCGGCTGTCCTGCGACAGGGTCCAGCCCAGCGGCGCCTCGACCGACGGCTTGGTCAGTGGAGCCGCGATGATGATGCCTTCGGACAGGTCCTTCCGTACCGACTTCACGATGTCCTCGCAGGGCTCGCGTTCGACTGGCGGGCAGGGGTCGGCGATGATGCCGGCCATGCGTTGCAGCCAGGTGCCCGAGGAAATCTGGAGCTCCTTTGCCTTGGTCCCGGCCTGCGGGACGACCACCTCGGCGGCCAGCGGCGGCGGTTTGTAGACGATGTCCCGGCGGGTCTCGTCCTCCAGGTACAGCACGACCGGCACCACCAGTGGCAGTCCGCTGCCGCGGGTGGTGTTGTGGTTGCGGACGATCTGCTGGAGCACCGGGGTGATGTCGGCCAGGGTTCCGATGCCGGATGACTCCGCGTACCCTCCGTCGACCAGTTGCAGGTCCGGGCGTGGGCCGCACTCCTCGGTGCCGGACGGCAGGACCCGGGCGGTGGGCGGTACCCGGCCCGCGGGGGTGATGGTCGGGAACCGGGCGGACAGCATCGCGGCGGTCGCCCAGGACATGTCCGGCGTGCAGTTGCCGTAGGCGTCCTGCAGGTCGATCGACGCCGGCGGGTCGTTCGTCTGGCCCTGGCAGAGGGCCGGATCGGCCTCCCGCCGGCCGGCGTCGTCACCCGTTCTGGCAGTCTCCCCGATGCCGGTGTTCAGCGAGACCTGGCTGATGAACACCCGGCACCCCCGGCCGGCCGCCGCGGAGTTCAGGACGAGGACGCCACCGGGTCCGCGGACGGATGCGTCGAAGCGTCCGGTCAGCGACGGGACGCGGTACTCCCACACTGCCTCCATGAGTCCGGCTCGGTCCCGCCACCGCCAGCGCTCGCGGCCGGCCGGCTCGTTGCCGTCCCGGTTGGACAGTGACCACGACGGCACCCGCAGACCGGTGCTGCCGGCAAACAGGTCCCCGACGAGCGTGCCGGTGAGGACGGCGGCGAGGCCATGCGGTTCGGCGAGCCGTTCGGCGTCGAGGGTCGGGGTGTCCCCGCGCGCGAGGACCAGCCCGACCGATCCGCCGCTGACGCCGCTGGAGAGGAAGACGGACTGTGCTCCGCAGGGGCCGCTGTCGCGGAGCCGTTCCAGGACGCCAGCGGTCCACATCGCCGCGCGGATGCCGCCGCCGCTGGCGGCGACCAGGACCATCGGCCGGACGGTCTGCCCGCCGACGGTGCGGTCGCAGTCCTTGCTGCGGTTCAGCCAGTCGGTGAACGCCTGCGACAGCGTCGGCCGCTCGGGCGGAGCGGCCGGCAGTCCACCGGGCGGGCCGCTCACCGCGTGCAGGTCGGGGTCGCTGGCGACCTGCGAGGCGATCAGCGGGAAGACGAGGAGCATCGTGAGGACCGGCGTGCTGCGCATCCCCAACGCTTCCAGGACCGCCGGCGGCCGGTAGTGCTGCAGGTGGACGATCACGAACCCGAGGACGACCACCCACGTGCCGAGGGCCAGCACCGTCGACGCGACGACCCCCAGGCTCCGGCTGATCTGGAGCGGCACGAGGACGAACGCGGCGATCATCGCGATGGCGGTGAGGAAGAACACCCAGCCGGCCGAGGTCTGCAGCGGTGCCCTACGCGGCCCGTTGTCGGAGGGGCGCAATAGCCGCAGGACCGCCACCTTCCTGTCCTCGACGGGAGGCTTCCTCTCCTCGTCGGCAAGCGCCTTCCCGTCCAGCTTGCACAGGCCCACGGCGGCCAGCGGGAACCCGACCGCCGCCACGATGACACCGACGAGGAACACGGCGAAGCGGATGAGCCAGACGTTGAGACGGCTCTCATCCGGGCCCAGCAGGATCGGGGCGGTCAACGAACGGACGAGACCGAGACCGGACCCGACGAGGATCGACACGGCCAGCACGTCACCGGTCCGCCATGTCTGTTCCGCACGACGGCGACCCATTTCCGGATCGACCTCTTCCGGATCCCGGCGCCCCTTGGAAGTCCGCTCCACGACGATCGACAGCCCGACGATGAGGACCGGAACCGCGGCCACCACTCCCACGTTCCACCAGCCGACCGTCCCGTCGCCGGGCAGCAGCACGAGAACGACCGCGACTACCAGCGTCGCCACCGACACCGCCAACCACCACAGCCACCACGTATTGCCGAGGTCCCTGGGCGGCTCCGGCCGGCCGTCGGAGCCGACGCCGACGTACGTCGTCCAGACCCGTTCGCTGCGCAGGCGACCGATGACGAACAAGCACACGGCTACGAGCACGGTGACGAACACCGCGTAGACCGGGTGCAGCCAGTCGCTCGCGTTGCCGTCCAGCCAGGAGCGCTGCACATCCGGGAGCTGGTCCCAGATGTCCGGGAGCGGCACCAGGGACAGGACGCTGAGGACGGCGACGACCACGAACGACAGGCGCTGCTCCCAGACCGCTCGGCCCACCAGCCGCGTGGCCGCACCGATCCTCCTCCGCAGCGCCTCGTCGGCCACGGCCGCGATGGCGAGCACGACGACGGTCAACCACTTCACGGTCGCGACGCCGACCAGCGCCCATCGGACAGCCGCCGGAACCCAGCCCCACCACAGGAGTGCGGCGGCCGCGCAGAGCAGACCGGTCTCAATGGTCTCGACTGCGAGCAGAGTCCACAACGCGGCGCCCGCCACGCGGATGTCCTTCACGAGAGGACGCAGGAGCAGCCAGTAGCCCACGTACAGGGCGATGTCGAACCGGGCATGCATGAAGATCCACCCGGCGACAGATCGCCGCAGGTCCTCGGAGAGCTCCAGCCAGGTCGTCCATGCCTCCGGACCGCCCCAGGCCCCGATACCGACCACGTCGGTCACCGAACGGCTCTCCCCGGACGGGGTGAGCGCGCCGGTCACGAGCCGGTCCGTCTCGCCCATCGTGATCGCGCCGGCAACCAGAAGGACCAGCGCGAGCGCCGACATGACCGGCAGACCCGGCACGACCTGCGGCTGCTTCGCTGCGGCCGCGTCCGCCGTATTCGTCAGGGACCCGACCATCGCGACCTCCCACGTTCGGCGCCCGCACGTTGGAGGAGCAACCTACGCCTCGTTCCCGGCCGGCGACGGAGAACGGCGAAACGTCCGCACCAGGCGTGACAACGGACGCATCGCGGCCACCCGGTTCTTCCGGCTGTACCGGGCGATAGCTCGTTGAACGGATCGGTCGGCTGCCATAGCCTAGGCAGGCGAGGCTTGACACTGCCACTCCTAGACTTCGTCGGAGACACGGATGAACGCGAGCCTCCTCACCACGATGGTCGAGCGCCTCGACGTCGCTCCTCGAACGCCCCTCTACTCGTTTCTCGATCGGCACGGGAAGGAGGTGGACTCGGCCGATTGCGAGGAGATCGTGAGGCGGGCGGCGGGGACCGCCGAGTTCCTTCGAACGGCCGGGGTCGGGCCCGGCGATCCCGTCCTCCTGATTTTTCCGCCCGATGGGCTCGAGTTCGTCGCGAGCTTCTTCGGCTGCATGCTTGTCGGCGCGATCGCCGTCCCGGTGGCGAGTCCCGATCCGAGGTATCTCGATCGGGAACTGCCGAAGCTGCGTCATGTCGTCGAGGACAGCGGCGCGCGCGTCGCGCTCACGCATGCGAAGTACCGCGCGCTCACACGACTCGCGTCGGTGGCGAACCGCGTGCGGGGCCGTGGGAATCCGGGCTGGCCCGAACTCTCCTGGCTCCTGGCGAACCGCATCAAACGCGCCGGGGCGACGGTGGCCGCGGCCGCACTCGCCCGCGCGGCAAATACGTTCGGCCCGGACGACATCGTGTATCTCCAGTACACCTCCGGCTCGACGTCGGCACCCAAGGGTGTGGTCGTGCGACACCGGAATCTCGTGCACAACCTCGAACTGATCGCGCGCAACACACGAGTCGACGACACGTCGGTGCTCGTCGGTTGGGTGCCGCTGTTCCACGACATGGGGCTCGCCGGCGGGATCCTCAACGCGATGTACACCGGCGCGCGCTGCGTCGCCTTCTCCCCCATGACCTTCCTCGCCGCGCCCCGCCTCTGGTTGGAGGCGATCGACCGCTATCGCGGCACGCACATCGCCGGGCCGAACTTCGGCTACGACTACGTGCTGCGCGGCGCCGACAGGGACGACGGGACACTCGACCTCTCGTCGCTGCGCGCCACGCTCCAGGGCGGTGAGCCGATGCTCCCGGCGACGATGGACCGCGTCGAAGCCGAGCTCACCCGGATGCGCTTCGATCCCGCGTCGTTCTGCAATGTCTACGGCATGGCGGAGGCCGTGCTGTTCGTCTGCGGTCAGGTCGGCCGCAAGCCGACGCTGCTGCGGGCGGACCGCGCCGTGCTGGACCGCGACGGCGTGATCGCGCCGCCCGCACCGGACGCGCCCGTGGTGACGCTCGTGGGAAGCGGCGTCCCCGACGCGGAGCTGGGCGTGACGGTGATCGCCGTCGACCCCGTGACGCGGCGGCCGCGGCCACCCGGCGCTGTCGGCGAACTCTGGGTGTCGAGCCCGAGCGTGTCGAGTGGCTACTGGGGACGGACCGACGAGGAGAACGCGGCCGTCTTCGCCGCCCGACCGGCGACCCGGGAAGACGATGGGCGACGGTTCCTGCGCACCGGTGACCTCGGGGTGGTCAGCGACGACGGCGAGGTGTTCATCTGCGGCCGCCTGAAGGACCTCATCATCATCGGCGGTCGCAACATCCATCCACAGGATCTGGAGGCGGCGGTGGTGGCGGCCGACCCGATCCTCCGGCCGGGCAACGCGGTCGCCTTCGGGGTACGGGTCGACGGCGTCGAACGGGTCATGGTGGCCGCGGAGGTGCGAAGGAAACACCTCCAGAGCCGAGAGCCGATCCCGTTTGACCGCGCGGTGTCCGCGATCCGCGCCGCGGTGGCCGCGCACTGCGGCGTGCAGTGTCACGAGGTCCTGCTCATGAAGCCGGACAGTCTTCCGAAGACGACCAGCGGAAAGCTGCGGCGCGGGGAATGCCGGCAGCGATGGGCCGACGGCTCGCTGCGATCGTCGGCACTCTCCGGACAGCAAAGGACCCCCGCGACGGTCGAAAGCATCGGGGACGCGGAGCAGAGCGCGGAGTACGTGCTCCGCCTGCTTCAGACAGAGGTCGCCGCCATGCTGCAGTCGACCGGTCCGGACGACGTGCCGGTGGATCTGCCGCTCCGCGATCTCGGCCTCGACTCCCTCGGGTTGATGGATCTGGCCAGGCGCATCGAGGACCGGACCGGGGCGCGCGTACCACCGGCGAGCGTCGGTGACGGCTCGACCCTGCGGGCGGTGGCGACCTCGGTCGTGCGGGAGTTCGCACTCGCTCCCTCCGCGCCGGGCGAAGCGGCGGGCCTGGTGACGAGCGAGTCAAACGCGGGCGACGTCCCGTTCAGCGCCGGGCAGACGGTCGCCCTGCAGCGGGGACAGTGGGACTGGTGGAACCGCGCGGTCATGCTCGATGTGCGTCGGCGGCTCGCGCCGGAGCAGCTTCGCCGCGCCGCGTCCGCCCTGGTTGCCCGGCACGAGGCGCTGCGCCTGCGGTTCCGCCGGGCCGACGACCGCTTCGTCCAGCGTTACGGCGACATCGAGGGGAGTTTCGCCGTCGAGTCGGTCACGGTGCACGGGTCCGATGCTCTTCTGCCGCTGCTCAACGAACAGCATCGCCGCCTCAGCGTGGAGAACGGCCCGGTGCTGCGTCTCCTTCTCGTGGAGACCGGTTCGGGGCAACGCCTCTTCATCACCGTCAACCACCTCGTCATGGACGGCATCACGCTGGGCATCCTGGTCGACGATCTGGACCGCCTCTGCCAGCCGGAGGAACACGGTCTGCCGCGGACGTCGGCGCGCTTCGAGGAGTTCTCCCGCTGGATGAACGACTTCGGGAACGCCGACGCGACCGCCGATCTGGATTTCTGGCGCGAGCAGCTCGCGGTGCCGCCACCGGCCGCCTACGACTCACGGGCGCATCCGGACATCATGATGAAGGACCTGGCATTCGCTCGCCAACACCTCGGACCCGATGAGACGCGCGCGCTCCGCACCGTGCGGATGGGCGGGCCGGGCGGCTCGCGGGCACCTATTGCGACGACGCTGCTCGCGGCACTGCTGCGGACCGCTCAACGCCGATGGCGGTGCGGTCGGCTCGTCATCGAGCTGTTCAGCTCGGGGAGACAGACGGCGGTGCACGGCCTCGACCTGTCGCGCACGGTCGGCGACATGCACTGCACCTTCCCGCTCGCCTTCGAGGACAGTGCCTCCCAGAGCCCGGAAGAAACGGTGACCGCCGTGGCCGAGCGGCTCACCCGTGTCCCCTCCGCGGGCATGTCGTTCGACGCCCTCACGTTGCTGGCCGACGATCCGAACGTGCGGAACCGCCTCCTGAACGCGCCGGCCCCGACGCTGGGGTTCAACTTCCAGGGAGAGGCGCCGACGCAGAGCGCCGGCGGTCTTTTCTCCCTGCGTGAGTCTCCGCTGGGCGACCTGTGGGATCCCGAGGGTCGCGTGCGACAACCGCCGCTCTACCTCGAATGCTCCATCGTCGGGGGGACGACGCGCATCGGTTGGGAGTACCTGCCGCAGCAGCTGAACTGGTCGGGAGCCGAGATCGACGAGTGGAAGGCCACGTTCGCGGACGAGCTCGCCGGCCTGGTTCACCGCGCGACACACCGGTGACCGGGCGGTCAGGGTCCGGCGACGACGCGCATGCCGAGGCCGGCGACGTGGTAGATGCGTCGCCCGTCGACCCACAGCCAGCCGTCGGCGGTGGCGTACCGGCCCCGCTCGTCGGTGCCGAACGCGGTGACGTCGAGCTCGACGGTCAGCCGGGTGTCGGTCGGCACGACCTGGCCGCGGTACTTCCACGTCACCGGGTGGCCGGTGCGGACCGGCTCGAACCGCGGCCGCGCCAGGCCCGCGTCGGCGTTCCGTTCGAGCAGGTACCACTGCAGCAGGCTGCACATCGCTTGCACGCCCAGCGATCCCGGTTGCACCGGGTCCTGGAAGAAATGCGCCTTGAAGTACCAGTCGTCGGCGTCGACGTCCTTGTCGGCGCGCAGCCAGCCGAGGCCGTGCGTGCCGCCGTCGGCGACGTACCCGGTCACCCGGTCGAGCATGACGAGCCGGGGTCCCGGCAGCCGCGCGGTGCCGCCGAAGTACCGGGCCGGGCGGCCGCTCAGGTCGACGCCGACGCCCGGCTGCGTGAGGCGGGCCCGGTCGGCCGCGGTCGGCGGTAGCCCGGGTTGGTCGACGAACGCGGCCGGCGGGAAGAAGCCGAACACCGTCTCCAGATCGAAGACGGTCTCCCCGTCGGCCGGGCCGCCGACGGCCGTGCAGGTGACCGAGAACGACTCGATGATCATGCCGCCGTACCGGGAGATCTCGCGGTTCTCCACGCGTGTGCGCAGCGTCCGCGTGCCGGGCAGCACCTCCCGGCGTAGCGTGCCGGTGCCGTCGAGGTTGCGGAACAGCAGCGCCTCGTCGGAATCGAGCACGCTGCCCAGGTACATCGCGAGCCAGCCGCACGGTTGCAGGGCAACCTCCATGAGCACGGCCACCGGCATGGTCGCGGCGCCGTTCTCCGTGAGGTACCAGGCGTCCCCGGGCACGTCGTACTCGGCGGTCACGGCCGCGCCGGTGCCCATGCCGCCGAACTCGCCGTCGACCGCGACGATGCGCGTCATGACGTGGTACGGCGGGCCGGGCAGGCGCGGTGCGCGCCGGCCGGCGACGTCGAACCGCCGGTACGCCTCCCCCATCGCCCGCGCCATCGGTCCCCGGGCGCAGGCGAGGAGAGCGCTGTGGTCCTGGACGACACCGCCGACGACGATGCCGCCATCCTCCGTGTTCGACGGGGTGTCCTTCCGCTGCGCCAGCGGCCAGTCCGGCACGAGCCGTACCCCGGCCCGCTGGGCGTGGAACGCCTTGACGCCGTCGACGGTGCCCAGCACGTCCGCGTACAGCGTCGGGTACGGCCCGGCCCGCAGCTCCCGCACGAACACCTCGTAGGTGACCCGTCGGCTGCCGGGTGCGACCTGGCCGCGGCACCGCAGCACGGTGGGCTCGTCGGGCACGGGTTCGAACCGCCACCCGTCGCGCTCGATCGTGTACCCGAGGGCGGCCAGGTAGAACGACATCGCCTGCACACCGCCCTGGAACATGAGGGTGCCCGGCATGCACGGGTCGTTGGTGAAGTGCCCGTCGAAGTACCAGTCGTCGGACGCGACCGGCGTCTCGGCACGCAGGTAGCCACGCCCCCAAGGGCCGCCGCCGGGATCGAGGTGCGGCACGGTGTCCAGCAGCAGCATCCGCCCGGTGTCGATGCGGGGGCTGCGCACGTGCGCTTTGGTTACCGTCCACTGTGGACCGAAGCAGTCCGCCGGCCGCCCGTCGGCGAGCGCGCGTACCGCGTCCCGGTCGAAGCGGCGACGGTGCACACCGGCGACCGGCGGGTCCGGTGGCGGTCCGGTGGGTGGGTCGACGCCGGGATCCCACTGCAGCCCGGCGGTGTCGGCGAGTTCGGCGTCGGTGAAGAAGCCCGCCTGGCCGTCGCGGACGGTCATCCGCACCTGGTCGCCGACGTAACAGTCGTAGTGGAAGAAGAACAGGCGGACGCCGTCGTGTTCGGCGTGGCCGTCGACGTGGATCTCGTACCGCAGCGTCTCCCCCGCCGCGGCCGGGCTCGCGTGGTAGGTGAGTTCGCAGCCCAGGAGGCGGTACGTCCGGTCGCCGCCGTGCTGCAGGTCGACGCCGAGCCAACTGATCAGCAGCAGGTCCGCCTGTCCGGCCTCGACCATCAGGCCGGCCGGCATGCGTCCGGCGGAGTCCAGGTACCAGGCGTCGGCCGTGACGTCGGTCTCGGTCCGGATGGTGCCGGTGCCCATGGACAGCTGTTCGGCGTCGATGGCGGTGACCCGGTCGACCAGCAGCATCGGCGGGGTGGGCAACCGGGTCAGCCGGCGGCGGCCGTCGAGCGCGGCGAACCGCGGGCCGAACAGGTCGGCGAGGTGCCCGGCGGCGAGGCGTTCGAGGTCGGCGCGGTCGAACGGCGGCCCGCCCCGGGCCGGCCGGTCCACGGGCGTGGCCGCGTGCCTGCTGGCGGCGAGCAACGCGGTCAGGCTCCGCTGGCCGGCCTCGACGAACCGCGCGTGGCTCAGGGCCTGGTGGGCGAGGAAGTCCCGGTGTACGGCGCTCACCCGCGCGAACTGTTCGGCGACGACCCGCGCGGCGCCGTTTCCGGGCCGTGTCACCAGTGGGGGCGCGACCGGTGACACCGGTCGCGCCGCTACCGGTCGCGGTGACACCGGTACCGGCGGGAGCGTCGGGGCGCGCGGCATCGCGACCGGTTCGTCGGCGCGGGGCAGCCGGCGCTCGGCGGGGTGGGCGGCGAGCCGCACGGTCGCGGTGGGCGCACCTGCCGGCCGGCCTGACGCCGCGGCGAGATGGTCCAGCACCGCCTCGGCGCGAACCGGTAGGCCCGCGGCGGTCAGCTCGGCGACGGCGTGGCAGAGCTGACCGATGGCCCGGCCGTCGGGGGCGTCCAGCGCCACCGCGAGGTGGTCGCGTCCGGCGAGGATCTGCCGGATCCAGGTGGTGCACCGCGACTGCGGCCCATGCTCGACGAACACCCGCACCCCGTCGGCGTAGGCCCGCTCGACGACCCGGACGAAGTCGACGGTCCCGGTCGCCTGGGCCAGGATGGCGTCCGCGGCGCGCTCGGCGGTCGCCCGGTACGGTTCACCGGTCGCGCCGCTGTAGAACCGCACGCCCGGCACGTCACGGGTCGGGCGCAGGTGCAGGCGGCGGTACTCGTCGGCGACGGCGGTCAGCTCCGGCACGTGCGCGGCGATCGGGTAGTCGAGCCGTACCACGGGTGCGTTGCCGAGCCGGGCGAGCACCCGGGCGCATTCGACCTCCGCGCCGCCGACCACGCACGAGCGGGGCGCGTTGACCATCATCAGGTGCACCGACGCCGCACCCTGCAACGCCGCGCGCACCTGCGCCGCCGGCGCACCGACCAGGTAGCTCGCCCAGTCGGTCGCGGGAAGACCGCGTTCGCTCCACGCGCGGCGCAGCACCCGGAACTCGCCGGTGAGGCCGGTGCTGAACAGGTCGCTGGCGCGCAGGTCGTGCAGCAGCCGGGCCGGGTCCCGCCAGGCGCCCAGCGCACAGAGCGCCGCGGACTCGCCGGACGAGTAGCCGACCGCCGCGTCGGGGCGCAGGCCGAGCACGTCCCGAGTCAGGTCGACGTGCAGCGCGGCGAGGACGGCGGCTCCCCAGATCCGGGCCAGCACGCCGGCGCCGTCGGCCGCGTCGACCGAGGTCGCGGCCCGCCCGGCGAGGTGCGGGAAGGCGAGCGCGAGTTCGCGACCCATGCCCGGGTACGAGGCCGAGCCGCCGGTGAACACGAAGGCGACCGTGTCGTCGAGGGGCCGGTCCCGGTACGCCACCCCGTCCGGTTGCGGGCCACCCTCGGTCAACCATCGATGGGCGGCGACGACGGTCGTGGACGCGTCGTCGTCGACGACCATCGCGAGCCGGGCCGGACCGCCCGCCGACTCGCGACCGGCGGTCAGCGCGGCCACGACCTCGGCCCGGTCGGCACCGGAGTAGACCCGCAGCCGCCCGACGGGACCGGCGACCCACGGCTGCGCCGGGCCGCCGGAGCGCAGCGTCACGCGTGCTTCGGCCGCGCCGAGGGTGTCGACGGTGACCCGGCAGGCGAGGTCGGCGAACGTTGGCCGGGCGAGCGCGCCGGCCCGCGGGACGGCCCGATGGCTCACCGCGACCGCCCCGGCCGCGACCGCGACCAGACCGTGCGCGGCGTGCGCCGTCCCGAACAGCGTGGCCGGGTCGAACGCGCCGTCGCCGGCACCGACGACAAGGTCGGCGTCACCGTCCGCCGCGTCCAGTACCGCGATCTCCGGGCGCCCGGCCCGCCGGGCGTCGGCGCGCCGCTCCAGCACCAGGACGACGGCCGCGTCGCCGGGATACCGGTCCCGGCCCTGGGCCCGCAGTGCGGCCAGGTGTACCGGTTCGCACGACAGGTCGACGGCGCCGACCAGGGCGACGTCCACCTCACCGCGTCGCAGCGCGCGCGTCGCCAGGTCCAGGGCCGTGAGTCCGGACGCCTCCTCCGCCGAGACGGTGAAGCTCGGACCGGCCACGTCCAGTTGCACGTTGACGCGGTTGGCGACGAGGTTCGGCATCGTGCCCAGCACGTCCGCGGCGGTCGGCGCGGGAGCGTCGGCGGGCGCCGTCGTCGCGTACCGGGCCACTTCCGGATCCACGCCCATACCGACGATGACCGCGGTGCGCTCACGCGGCAGGGACCGACCGGCGCTGGCTTCCCGGGCCGCCTCCAGCAGCAGGACGTGCTGGGCGTGCGCCGCCGCCAGGTCACGCGGCGGGAACCGCAGGCCGGCCAGGGCCACGTCGATGCCGGCTCGCGGGCCGCGCCGGTCGTCGCCGGTGAGGACCGCGCGGCGCAGATCGGTGACGTCCGCGCCGTCGGCGACCTTGGCACCGATCGCGGTGATCACCACGGGCTCGTCGGGAACCGGCGCGGACACCGGTTCCGGTGTCCACGCGTCCGGATCCCACCCGTCGACGACCACGTGCGCGTTCGCGCCGCCGAACCCGAACGCGCTGACCCCGGCCCGGCGCGGGGCCGGCCACGGCTCGGCGTCGCGCAACAGCCGCAGCGGTGTGCCGCTGAGCGCCCCGATCGGGTCGTCGGCGGCCAACGACGCCGGGCGTACCCCGGCCCGCATCGCGCCCAGGACCTTCAGCAGCCCGGCCCCGCCCGCGGCGGTCAGCAGGTGCCCGATGTTCGACTTCACCGACCCGATGGGCAGGTCGTCGCAGCCGCCGAACACCCGGCCCACGCTGCGCGCCTCGACCGCGTCGCCGACGGGAGTGCCCGTGGCGTGGCACTCGACCAGCGTGACCGACTCCGGCGCGACGCCGGCCCGGGCGTAGGCGAGCCGCATCGCCCGCTCCTGCCCGTCCTCGGCGGGCACCAGCAGCCCACCGGTACGACCGTCGTTGGCCAGCCCCACCGCCCGGATCACGCCGAGAACGGGCAGCCCGGACGCGACCGCGTCACTCAGCCGGGTGAGTGCGAACAGGACCACGCCCTCGCCGGGCACCAGTCCGTCGGCGCCGCGGTGGAACGGCCGGCTCCGGCCGGTCGGGCTGGACGCGCCGAGCGCGCGGAACCCGCCGGCGATGAGCGTCCGGTCCGACCGGCTGACCGCGCCGGCCAGCATGAGGTCGGCGGCGTGATCGCGCAGCCGGTCGCAGGCGATGCCGACCGCGTAGAGGGCCGAGGCGCAGGCGGCGTCCAGCGCGAAGCCGCCGCGTCCGAGCCCCAGCGCGTGCGCCGCGAGATGTGCGGGCAGCCCGGAACCGAACCGGTCCCGGCCGTCCGCGGGCTCCTCCCCGCGCCACACCCGCTCGGCGAGGCGGGCCAGCCCGGTGGTCGGGTACGACAGGTTGCCGAGCACCAGGCCGCCCCGGGGCTTCGGCGCGGTGTCGTACCCGGCCTCGCGCAACGCCTGCCGGCCGGCGTGGAGCACCCAGCGGAACAGCGGGTCGAGCCCCATCAGCTCGTCGGGGCCGACCTGGAAACCGGACGGGTCGAACCCGTCGTCGAACCCGCGGACCCGCCCGTAGCCCGCGCCGGGTACCAGCTCGCACCGGCCGGCCGCGACGTTGGCCCAGAACGTGTCCGGGTCGAGCGCGCCCGGTACGGCGCAGCCGCGCCCCACGACCGCGATCGGCTCCTCCATCACGCCGGACGCCTCACAAGGTGGACGCCGAGCAACTCCACGTATGCGAGCCCGGACCCGTCGACGAGGGCCGCGTCGCAGATGGCACCGGCGTCGTCGACCCGTACCGCCCGCACCACCGAGCGCACCTCGCCCTCGACCGCGCCGGCCCGGTGCAGCCGGACCTCGTCGACGGCCATCGGCAGGGTGTCGCCCGCGCCCGCCTGCCGGGCCCAGAGCAACGCGAGCTGGAGGGCGCCGTCGACCGCCGCGACGTCCACCTCGCCGATGCCGGCCTCGCCGATGCCGGCCGGCCAGCCGAGAACGCGCGCCCCGGCGACGACGCCGTCCGCGCCACCGATGCCGACCCTCGGTGTGCCGCGCACCGCCCGCAGCGCCGGACCGTGGAACAGCGTGGTGCCGCCGTACGGGCCGTCGAGCGGAGCCAGGTTCGCCGGCACCGGCCAGTCACCGGCCAACGGCGGCACGGCGTCGGCCGACGGCCCGGCGACGCTCGCCCGGTAATGCGGTTTGCCGGCGTCGTCGCGCAGGTCGAGGTCCAGCGCCGGGCCGTCCGCAGCGGTGGCGCCGTGCCCGCGGAGCACGAGCCGGTGGCCGCCGTCGGCGAGCGCCGGCAGTGCGATCTTGTCGAGCACCCGCAGGTCGCGCAGGACGATCCGCTCCGCGCCGGGACGCCAGGCCCGGGCCGCGCCGGCGAACCAGCCCACGACGGTGGCGACGGGCACCACCGCGACGCCGTTGACCCGGTGGTCGGCGAGGTACCGGTAGCCCCGCTCGGTCACGGTCACCTCGGCCGTGATGCCGGCGTCGGCGCTCCTCCCCGGCGGGCCGCCCCCGTCGGCCGTCAGTATCACCAGGACGTTGCCTTCCGGCTCGGCGGCCAGCTCGTCGACGAACGCGTGCGCGCCGGCTTCGGGGTCGACCAGCGGCACACCACCGTCACGGAACCGGTCGGCGACCGTCGGCGTCACCATGCCGCCGTTCCACGGCCCCCACGCGACGGCGCGGACGAGGCAGTCCGGGCGCCGGGCCCGCTCGGCCGCGAGCACCTGGTTGAGTGTCTCGTTGGCCATCGCGTAGTCGGCCTGGCCCGCGTTGCCGAACACCGCCGCCACCGAGGAGAACGCACACAGCACGTCGACCGGGTCGGCGGCGGTGGCCGCGAGCAGCGCGCGCAGCCCGTCGAGCTTCGTACCGAAGACCGTCGCGACCTGTTCGTCGGTCTTGTCGGTGAGTCGTGCGTCGGCCACGACACCGGCGCCATGAACGACGGCGGTCACCGGTCCCCAGTCGCGGCGCACCGCGTCGAGCGCGCGGGCCACCGCTTCGGCGTCGCGCACGTCCACCGGCACGTACCGCACCGGCACGCCGTCGCGCTCGAACCCGGCGAGCGTGCCGCGGACCTCGCGGATCGCCCGTACCCGGCGGGCGCGGGCGGCGAGCTCCGCCGGCGTACCGGGCCGGTGGGCGGCGAGCAGCCGCAGCAGGGTGCCCTCGTCGGTGTCCTCGTACGCGGCTGGTGGTTCGTCGTCCATCGACAGCTCGGTCCGGCCGAGCAGCACGAGCCGGGGACGGTACCGGCGGGCGAGCAGCCCGAGCCCGGCCGCGGTGATCCCCCGCGCGCCGCCGGTCGCCACGACCACCGAGTGCGGACCGATCCGCCCCGCGCCGATCCGCTCCGCGCCGATCCGCTCCGCGCCGATCCGCTCCGGGCCGTCCGCGACGCCGACCGGGGCGTCGCACAGCTCGGGCACGACGCGGGTTCCGTCCGCCCGCAACCCGACCTCGGATGCGCCGGCCCCGCCGATCAGCTCGGCCACGACCGAGGCCGCGACGTCGGCCGCCGTCCGGCCGGCCGTCGCGCAGTCGATCGCCTTGACCGCCGTTTTCGGCCATTCCTTCGCCGCCGTGCGGGCCAGGGCGGCGAGGCCGCCGAGCCAGGCCCGCGCCCGGTCGGCCGGGGTTGCGACACCGAAGTCGCCGCCGGTGTCCTGGACGGTGACGAACACCCCACCGGCCGCCTCCATCCGCCGGGCAACGGTCGACGCCACCCGCAGCGACGCCCGTTGCACCGCTGTCGCCGCCTCGGGGGACGCGACGGCACGCAGCCCGTCCAGCAGGACGACACCGCCGACGTCCGCCGGGACGCGCGTCACCACGTCGGCCTCGATGCCGTGCTGCCGCAACCCCGCGACGACGAGAGGCGCGATGCCGCGTCCGTCGTCGGTGACCGCCACCGGGCCCGCGCTCAGGCCCGACATCGCGAGGCCGCTGGGTGCCGCGGTCACCAGGCGCAGGGTGCGCCGGGCAAGGGCGGTCGGTTCGGGTCCCGGCTCTGGTCCCGGCGTTCCGGTGAACCGCTCGGCGATCTCGCGGAGCGTCCGCAACGTGGTGAGCGCGGACAACTCGTCGGCCGGCACGTCGCCGACCCGGTCCCGGACCGAGGACAGGATCTCCACCCGCTTGATCGAGTCGATGCCGAGGTCGGTGTCCAGCGCCATGTCCAGGTTGAGGATATCGACGGGGTACCCGGTGCGGTCCGCGACGACCGACAGCAGCAGCTCGGCGACGTCCCCGGCGGGAGGCACGGTCGGGCCGGCGTCCACTCCGGTGTCCACTGTGGACCCGACGGACGGCACGCGGTCGCCCGGCGCCACCACCTCCGGCGCCGCCACCTCCGGCGCCAGCGTCGGAGTCACCGGTGGCGGTGCCGGTGCCGCCAGTGGCGCGCGTGGCATCGGCGGTGGTCCGGCCGGCTGCTCACCGACCGGGGTACCGAGCAGGCCGGCCATGGTCGTCTCGGCCATCCGGAGGTAGGCCAGGTGGCTGTCCGTCATCGCGCGTTGGAACGCGCTCTGCGCCTCGGCCATCTGGCGCTGCGCGTCCTCGACGGCGCGCAGCAGGTCAGCGTCCACAGTGGACGGAGATGCCACGGCCGGAGGCGCCACCATCGGTTGCGGGGTCGGCACCGGAACGGCCGGCGGAGGGGGCGGCGGTCCGCCGGCGGCGGGCGGGTACGGCCGGCCGTAGTTCCCGCCGTTCAGCCGCACCGTCGACCTCGACAGCGGCGCCCGCTCCACCGGCGTCCCCGCACCGGTCCCCGCGGACAGCGCCGTGAAATCCATCGCGACGCCGCGCACGGCCAGCCGCCCGAGCCCTTCCTGCAGGCTCGTGAGCCCGTTCCGGCCACGCCGGTCCAACGGCACCGCCGCATGTGGCCGGTCCGCGAGAATCTGGCCCACCAGACCGGTCAGGGCCGCACCGGCGCCGACCTCGATAAAGGTCCGGACGCCGGCGGCGTACATGGCCTCGACCACGTCGACGAACGCGACCGGCCGGGCGAGCTGGTCGGCCAGCCGCTGCCGTACCGCGTCCGGGTCGGCCGGGTACTCCCGCGCGTCGGCGTTGCCGAGCACCGGCCGCCGCGGCGGGCGCACGTCCAGGCCGCGCAGATATCCGAGGAGCGGTTCGCAGGCGGGCGCGACCAGCGGGGTGTGGAACGCCGTCGCCGTGTTGAGCCGGGTCGTGCCGATGCCCCGGGCGGCGAGAAGCCCGGCGACCGTGTCGACGGCGTCCGCCGTTCCGGCCACCACCACCTGCCGGGAGCCGTTGTGGTTGGCGAGCCAGACGTCCGGCCGGCCCGCGATCGCCGAAGCCACGCTCGCCCGGTCGCCCGCGACCGCGAGCATGGCACCGCGGGCGGACTCGCCCGCCATCAGCTCGCCCCGCCGGCGGGCCAGCCGTACCAGCGTGTCGGCGTCGTACGCGCCGGCGGCGTGCAGCGCCACCAGCTCACCGAAGCTGTGCCCGGCCAGGCGATCGGCGGCCAGCCCGACGGCGTCGAGCACCGCCAGCAGCGCCAGGCTGTGGACCGCGAGCGCGGGCTGTGCCCACTCGGTCGCGGTCAGCGCGGCCTGCTGTCCGGCGCGTTCGGCGTCGGTGAAGGCCGGGGGCGGGAACACGAGCCGGTGCAGCGCACCGCCGTCGAGGTCGTCCAGACCGGCCGCGCGGTCCCACGGCACGCGCGCCGGCTCCAGGTGGACCGCGAGGTCGCCGCCCATTCCGACGTACTGCGCGCCCTGGCCGGGGAACAGGAAGCCGACCCGTCCGGGCGATGCCGGTCCGGTGTCGAGGTACGCCTGTGGGTGCGGGTGTCCCGTCACCGCCGCGGCGAGCAACGCCTTCAGGTCGTCCGGGTCCGATGCCACGACCGCGAGCCGCACCGGCGCCGCCGGGTCGAACTCGGCCCGGGTCCGCGCGGCG
>NZ_BOPG01000053.1 GCF_016863635.1 Virgisporangium aurantiacum
CCAGGTCGCCGCCCGTGTCCAGGCGACCGACGCGGGCGCGAAGGTCCACTGTGGACTCCGCACCGAGCAGGACGAATTCGGTCGGTGCGGCCGGCATCCGGCGAACGACGCCACCCGGGTACTCCTCGATCGTGCAGTGGAAGTTCGTCCCGCCGAACCCGAAGCTGGACACCGACGCGCGCCGGGGATGCGTGCCGGCCGCGCGTACCCACGGCCGGGCCGCGGTGTTGAGGTAGAACGGGCTGCGCGCAACGTCGAGGTCGGGATGGGGCCGGTCGACCTTGATGGTCGGCGGCAGCACCTTGTGGTGCACCGCGAGCACCGCCTTCAGCAACCCGGCCGCGCCGGCCGCGGACTTGGTATGGCCGATCTGGGACTTGACCGAGCCGAGCGCGCACCACTGCCGGTCGGCCCGGCCCGACGCGTCGAAGACCGCACGCAGCGCGGCGAACTCGGCGGTGTCGCCGGCGCCGGTTCCGGTGCCGTGCGCCTCGACCAGCTCCACCGTCTCCGGACCGTACCCGGCCGCCGCGTAGGCCCGCCGCAGCGCCAGGGCCTGGCCGTCGGGCACGGGCGCGTAGATGGCGGCGCCACGGCCGTCCGACGATGCGCCGACGCCGCGGATGACGGCGTACACGCGGTCGCCGTCGCGCTCGGCGTCGGTGAGCCGTTTGAGCGCGAACAGCACCAGGCCCTCGCCCAGCATCGTGCCGTCGGCGTCGGCGGCGAACGGCCGGCAGTCGCCGGTCGGCGACAGCGCCGGCGTCCGGGTGAAGCACGTGTACATGGTGACGTCGTTCATGGTGTCGACGCCGCCGGTGACCACGAGGTCGGACTGGCCGAGGCGCAGCTCCGCGATGCCGTTGTACACGGCGGCCAGCGAGCTCGCGCACGCCGCGTCGGTCGTGTGGTTCACCCCGCGCAGGTCGAACCTGTTCGCGATCCGGCCGGCCACCACGTTCGTGAGCAGTCCGGGGAACGTCTCCTCCTGCCACGGCACGTAGTGCGCGGCGATCTGGTCGCAGATCGACCGCGCCGCGTCGTCGGGCACGCCGTGCTCGCGCAGCGCGCGCAGCCACACCGGCCGCTGGAGCCGGGCCGACGCCTCCACCATCCGCTCGAGCGACGACGCGCCGACCATGACGCTCACCCGCTCGGGGTCGACCGGTCGGCCCGTGCAGTCGGCGAGCACCCGCTCGGCCACCACGAGCGCGAGCAGCTGGGTGGTGTCGATCGCCGACAGGTTGTTCGGCGGGATGCCGTACCGGAGCGGGTCGAACTCGACGTCGGGCAGGAACGCGCCGCGCCGCCCGTAGGTCTTGTCGACGGCGCGCGGATCGGCGTCGTAGTGGTCCTCGACGAGCCAACGGCTCGCCGGCACGTCCGTCATCAGGTCACGCCCACCGACCACGGCCCGCCAGAACTCAGCGACGGTCGGCGATCCGGGCAGCAGCGCCGCGACACCGACGATGGCCACGGGCTCCTGCATGTTGTCCTCCCGAAATCCTCAGACGAGCCGACGTGGAGCGAACGCGAACGCCTCCGGCGGTACCGGGACGCCGAACGTGCGCGCCTGGTGTGCGCGGGTGACCACGGCCGCGCCCTCCAGCAGGTTCAGCGCGATCTGGGTCACCGTGCGTTCACCCGGCTCGGCCAGGAAGCTGCCGCGCGTCCAGCGGTTGAACGCCCCGACCGCCGGCCCGGCCCAGAGCTGGTAGTCGGTGCGCCGCCCGGTGTCCCCGTCGATCGCCCACCGGCTCGACTTGCCCAGGTACCACCGGAAGAGCAGCGCCATCCGGTGCCGGGGGTCCCGCTCGGCCCGGACGAGCTGTCCCGGGTCGCGCTGCTGCCAGAACGCGCGGGTCTCGGTCCAGATCTCCTCGACGGTCGCGTGCAGGACGTCGCGCTCCAGCGCGGCCAGCGCGGCGGCGGGAACCGCCTCGAGCGACGCGTGGTCGCGGTACACCTCGTACAGCCGGCCCGCCCGCATCGCGTACATGGTTCCGCGCCGCAGGACCTGCACCCGGACGCCCATCTCGAACATGTCCGCGGCCGGCGCCATGGCCACGTCGGCGAGGTCGGCCTGCGCCAGCAACGCCCGGGCGTCGTCGGACACGCCGGACTCGACGGCCAGCTGGTTGACCGAACCGGTCAGCACGTACGCCGCGCCGAGCGCGAACGCACCGGCGACCGCGAGCGGCGTGCCGAGCCCGCCGGCCGCACCGACCCGGACCGGTTGCTGGTATCCGTACCGGTCGCTGAGTTCGTCGCGCAGCGCGAGAACCGCCGGCAGGACGGCCGACAGTGGCCGGTTGTCGGTGTGCCCGCCGCTGTCGGCCTCCACGGTGACATCGGTGGCCACGGGGACCCGGGCGGCGAGCCATGCCTCGTCGGCGGTCAGCTGGCCCCGCCCCACCAGCGCGTCCAGGATGCGCTGCGGCACCGGCGACAGGAACGCCGCCGCGGTCTCCGGCCTGGACACCTTGGCGAACAGCCACACCGGGCGCACGATCGTGCCGTCCCGGTCCACCCGCAGCCCGGTGACCGCGCACCGCGCGACGGCCGGCGTGATGTCGGTGTACGCGGACGCCGAGATCCGCTGGACGCCGTGACGCAGCAGCAGGTCGGCGACTCGCTCCTCCAGCTCTGGCTCGGCCGGCGAGTGGATGAGGTTCACGCCCCAGTTCGACCCGCGGCCCAGCGTCGTCGTCAGCTCGTGGACGGCGCGTTCGACCCGGTCGACACCGAGCCCGGCGGCGCCGAAGAAACCGAGCAGCTCGGCGCGGGCCAGCGCGACGACCATCCGGGTCGTGGCGATGCCGTTGGCCATCTCCCCTGCCACGTAAGGGAAGCGGACGCCGTGCGCGGCGGCGAACGCCCGGTCGCCGAGCCACTCCGGGTACAGCGCGGGCAGTATGCCGGTGAGCCGCCACTCGCCGCCCGACGCGATGGGCTCGCCGCCCGGCGCGATCCCGATGCCACTGTCCGGGCCGGTCACCAGGTGCAGCGGCTCGCGGATGCGGCGCAGGTACGCCCCGATCCGCACCGGATCGAACGCGGGCGCTTCGGTGCCGGCCCGCCACCCGGGTGCCTGAACCGTTTCCTGGGTCACGGCCTTCTGGGTCACGGCCGCTTTTCGCTCTGCACTCGGGCCAGCACGCATCGAAGGATATCCGCCCGTCGACGGCTGCCCTTTGTCCGCTAACCGACGAACCGCCGGCGCTACCAGACCACCTCGGCCATCGAACAGTTCAGACCGGAGCCGATGCCCATCAGTGCCACCCGGCTGCCCCTGCGCAGCCGGCCCGTTTCGGCCAGTTTCGACAGCACCATCGGCACCGAGGCGGGGCCGATGTTGCCGTACTCCGGGTACACCGCGAGCACCCTGGTCGGATCGATGCCGAGGACGTCGACCAGGCCCTCGGTGTGTACCTTGCTGACCTGGTGCACCGCGAACTCGTCGAGTTCGGGCCCGGCCCAGCCGAACGCGTCACGGGCGACCTGGAAGGTCCGCGCGGCGAGCGTCAGTCCCTCGTCGAGCAGCGTCGCGCTGTCGGTGACCATCCGGTCCATGCTGCCGCGGCACAGGTGCGAGAACGCCGTGGCGGCAAGGGACACGCCGCCGCGGAACCGGTGCCCGTCACGCAGCAGGGTGCGGTGCCCGAGCACCATGGCCGCCGCGCCCGAGCCCAGCGTCAACGACGCAAGCTCGCGGCTGAACTGGTCCGCGGTCGCGCCGGGCGAGTTCAGGCGCTCGATCGTGCCGTCGATGATCCCGTTGCTCGTCTCGCCGTCGACGACCAGGGCGTACTCGACGTCGCCGTGCTCGATCATGCGGGCGGCGATGTCCATGCCGGTGAGGAACGCCAGGCACGCGTTGCTGACGTCGAAGTTCTCGCACGTACCGGCCAACCCGAGCGCGCCGTGCACCACCGACGCGGTCGACGGCTCCAGGAAGTCGCGGCACACCGAGGTGTTGATGAGGACGCCGATCCGCTCGGACGGCACACCGGAGCCCGCCAACGCCTTGCGGGCGGCAATGGTCGCGGCCTCGGACACCTGGGTGGACCCGTCCCAGACGCGCCGCGCGCGGATGCCGGCCACGTCCGTCAACACCACGTCGGGGCGGATGCCCAGGCGTTCCCGCGCGGGTCGCAGCCGCCGCGCGATCTCGGCCGAGGTGAGGCGTACCGGTGCGTCGACGTGCGCAACGGCGCCGATCGACACGTGACGGTACAACATCGGGGGCACCCTCCGGACCGGAAGCTACCGCAGCCGGCCGCTCTTCGGGTCGATGGTGAACAGCGCGCCGGTTCCGCGGTGGGAAGTCCATTCTTCGTACCTCGCGACCCGGTGGCCACGGCGCAGCCTGATCGCATGTGGGAACTCGGAAACTACGCCCGGATCGCCGACCTCATCACCGACCTGGGCCGCGATCTCGTGAACGCCGCTGGCGTGCGGCCCGGCCAGCGGGTCCTCGACGTGGCCACGGGCACCGGCAACGCGGCCGTCCCGGCGGCGCGGGCGTCGGCGCGCGTCACCGCTCTCGACCTGTGCCCGGAGCTGCTGGACGCCGGTCGGCGCGCCGCGGGCGACCTGCCCATCGAGTGGGTGGAGGGTGACGCGACGAAGCTCCCGTACGCCGACGGCGAGTTCGACGTCGTGCTCTCCGCCGTCGGCGCGATGTTCGCCGCCGACCAGTCGGCGACCGCCGCGGAACTCGTGCGGGTGTGCCGGCCGGGCGGGCTGGTGGCGTTGGCCAACTGGACGCCGGACGGCGGCGTGGGCCGGTTCTTCGACCTGCTCGGCCGCTACCAGGCCGAGCGACCGGTCGGTCCGCCGCCGACCCGGTGGGGCGATCCCGAGCAGGTCCGCGCGCTCTTCGACGGTCGACCGGTCGAGACCGAACACCGGACGCTCGAGTACGGCTTCACCGGCACGCCGGCCGAGTTGGCCGCGCTGTACCGTTCGTCGTTCCCGCCGGTGATCGCGACGCGGGCCGCCCTCGACGGCGACGGTGCGCGGGCCGCCTTCGACCGCGACCTGGTTGACCTGCTCGCCGCCGAGAACGAGGGACCGCCCGGCGGGCCGGGGCGGTGGCGGTTCGCCTGGCTGCTGGTCCGGGTGCGGGTGTGATGACCGTGCGGCGGTCAGGGAACCACGCGGGCGGGCTCGCGTACGAGGAGCGGGGTGCCGGCGAACCGGTCGTGCTGATCCACGGAGGCGTGTGCGCCGACTGGTTCGCCACCCTGATGGACGAGCCGGCGCTCGCCGGCGCCTACCGGCTCATCCGCTATCACCGGGCCGGCTACGGCGACAGTGACCGCGTCGACGGGCCGGTCACCGTCGCGCACATGGCCGACCACTGCGCCGTCCTGCTGCGGTGCCTCGGGATCGAACGGGCACACCTCGTCGGGCACTCGTCCGGCGCCGCGATCGCTCTGCAGCTGGCCATCGACCGGCCCGACCTGGTGCGCAGCCTCGCCCTGCTGGAGACCGCACTGCTCACCGTGCCGAGCGGACCTTTTGCCGCGGAAGCGATGCTGGCCTACCGCGACGGCGACCCGGCGGCAGCGATCGACCGGTGGATGCGCGGGGTCTGCGGCGCGGGCTACCGCGACCTGTTCGACACGGCGTTGCCCGGCGCGCTCGCGCATGCCGTGCCCGACGCGGACACGTTCTTCGGGCAGGAGCTGCCGGCGGTACGAAAATGGTCGTTCGGCCCTGCCGAGGCCCGAGCCGTCACCTGTCCCGTGCTGCTCGTCGTCGGCGAGCTGAGCAGGGACGTCAGCCCGACCTTCGACGAGCGACACGCCCTGCTGCGCGCCCTGCTCCCCCACGCGGAGTCCTTCGAACTGCCCGGCGCGAACCACCTCATGCACGTCCAGAATCCCGCCGGGCTCGCCGCGCGTCTCGCCACCTTTCTCGCGGCTGGTTCGGCGCCCTGGTAGAAGCTAGAGTCTTACTCTAGAGTTTCAGTACAAGGATGTGGACGGTCAGGGCAGCGAGACCGACGCGGAACCGCGGCAGGCGTGGAAGGACCGACGATGTTCCCGGGTGGCGGCAGCAGGCCGACGACGTGATCGCCGAACTGACGACGTTCCTCGATCGGAGGCCCGCGTGACGGCACAGCAACGGTGGCTGAGCGCCCAGTGGCGGTTCGTGCGGTCACATCTGCCGACCGCACCGAGCCGGGTCCTCGAGATCGGCTGCGGCCCCGACGGTGGGTTCGTACCAGCCCTCGAGCAGCACGGCTACACCGCGACCGGCATCGACCCCGTTGCCCCGGCCGGCCCCGGGTACCGGCAGACCACGTTCGAGGACCACGACGACGCCACCGGGCCGGTCGACGCCGTCGTGGCCTGTACCTCGCTGCACCACGTCGGCGACCTCGACCGGGTCCTCGACCGGGTCGCGACGACCCTCGTCCCCGGCGGCGTCGTCATCGTCGTGGAATGGGCGTGCGAGACGTTCGACGAGGCGACCGCCCGGTGGTGCTTCGCCCGTCTCCCGGCCACCGGCGAACCGGGATGGTTGCACGACCATCGCGACCGCTGGCAGGCGTCGGGCTGTTCCTGGCCGACCTACTTCGACGCCTGGACGCGCGACGAACACCTGCACCGGGGCGACGCCATCCGCGACGCACTGCAGGCCCGTTTCACCACCCGGTACTCCGCCCGCACACCGTATTTCTTCCCCGACCTGTACCCGACCACCGAAGCCGACGAGTGGGCGGCCGCCGACGGGGGCGAGATCCGGCCGACCGGCATCCGGTACGTCGGAACCGCACCGAGCCGGGCCGAGCCGCAGTAGTCGGTTCCGTCCCGGGCTGAGCGCGACCGACGACGTGTCGGCCCGGAAGTCGGCGTGGTTCACATCTTGCGCCGACGACCGCCCCGGCTTTCATTTTGTCGCGAATCGCCAGGTCTTGAAGCCTTCGGACGTCGGGCACACGAGGACCGTGGTGCTCCAGGAGCAGGAACCGGCGACCGCCGGTATCCGGCCGAGGGGCATCCGGGCGCCGTCCTTCGCCGACACCGCCGCGACCTCGACGTCGGCGCCTGCTCCGGTCACGTCGGGCTGGGACAGGAGCAGCAGGGTTGCGGTCCTCACCCACCCCGCGGTGGAGCGTGGGACGCTGAGCAGTAGTTTGCCGTCGCGGTCGTACAGCTGGCCGTTGTTGGTGAGGATCCGGTCGCCGAGCGCGGATGCGTAGAGGATGTTGGACGCCTGACGGCGCCACAGGAGCCGGCCCGTGGCCACGTCGATCACCGCGATGTCGGCCCGGATCGTTCCCGGATCGGCTCCGGGCGACCCGTGGCTGATCACGCAGAGCCGTCGCGGGCCGCACGGCGTCGCGTCCACGATCCGACGGTCGTCGGACGCGACCGTGTAGAGGGCGCGGGTCCGACCCGGTCGGTCGAGGTCGAACCCGCTGATCCGCGTCGGCCGGGTATCGGAGGAGATGCCGTACAGCATTCCGTCGTAGGCCCGGTAGTAGGACCTGCTGTCCCCGACCGCCGGTTCTCCGACCTCGCGGTGCGTCGCGATGAGGTCACCGGTCCGTGCGTCGAGGACCTCCAGCGTGCCGGCCGGATCGATCACCAGCAGCCGATGATCGCGGGGGGCGGTCGCGAGGCCAAAGGGGCCGCGCCCAGCGGGCACCGCCCCGGTCGAGTGGTTGCCGAGCATCCGGGTGCCGTCGCCCGGTTCGATGGGCCTACGCCACCGCTCGGCGCCGGTCTGCCAGTCAAGGCCGCGGATCAGCCGGTCCGCCGAGGACAGGACGACCAGGGCGGAATCGAAGTACTCGAACTGGAGATCATCGACGCCGACCTGCCACCGGAGCGTGCCGCTGGCCGGGTCGACCACCATCGCGACGTGGTCCGGGGTGGTGCCGTCGTCGTGCTCGCCGATCACGATCACGCCCTGCGGCAACGCGATCATTCCCATCCAGTCGCCCCAGCGGCCGAGGTCGCGGGTCGGCCACGCCGGCCCGCCGGTGGCGAGGTCGATGGCGCCGACCAGCAGGTGACCGTCGGGTGTACGACCGGCCCCGAACGCCCGTTGGCCCACGACCGATGCCATTCCGTAGGAACCCGCTTCGCTGGCCGGGTCGAGCGGCATCGGAATGCCCGCCCCGACCGGCTCGACCGATATGAACCGGTCCTGCAGGGCGGGCAGACCCGAGCGGTCCATCATCCAGCCGACCCCGGTTGCGGTGCCGAGAAGGATCACGGTCGCCGCGGCCGCCGCGAGGTGCCGTCCGCGGCTGCGTTGCCGGCCGCGGCTGCGCACCGCGCCGGGATCGGACAGGGGCAGATCGTCGGCGTGGGTGCCGAGCGCCGCGTAGAGCCGGTCGAGATCAACAGGCATCGGGGCCTCCCGCGGTGGCGTCGGTGAACGTTTCGCCCAGCGCCGCGGCCAGCCCGACGCGACCCCGCGACAGCCACGACTTGACCGTGCCGGGGCTGGCACCGGTCTCGTGGGCGATGTCGTTGACCGAGCGGTCCAGGAGGTAGTGCAGCGCCAGCGCGCGGCGTTGCGGCAGTGGCAGGGTACGGAGAGCGGCGACGAGGACGACCACGTCGTCCGAGGGCGGCTCGACCGGTCGCGGTGGCCGGAGCGCTGACGCGGCGGTGCGGCGCACGCCCAGTCGCCGCCACCGGTCGGTAGCCAGGCGGGTGACAACCAGCCGCAGCCACCCCTCGGCGTCGTCGTAGCGGCTCAGCCGTCGCCATCGCTGCCAGGCCCGGGCGTACGCCTCCTGCACGAGGTCCTGGGCGTCCGCGACGTCACCGGTCAGACCGAGCGCGTAGCGCAGCAGGCGGCGGGCGGAACCCAGGTAGAACGCATCGAAGTCGTCCGTGCCCGCCATCCACTCCATCCGATCTGTCGCGGTCATCACATAGGGACACGGGACAGCACGGCAAATGGTTGCAGGAGCACCCGGCCGGCACGCACCGACTCAGATGAGGTCGTCGGAGTGGCCGGCTTCGATGCGGGACCACTGGTCCGGATGTCGAGTCGGCGCCGTCCCCGTTCGTCATCGGTGGGAGGAGGTAGTTCATGTTCGAGGAAGTCTTTCCGATCCTGTCGACGCCCGACCTGGCCCGCTCGCTCCGGTTCTACCGGGACCTGCTCGGTGGCACGGTCTCGTACCGGTTTCCGCCGGACGGCGATCCGGTGTACGTCGGGCTGCAGTTCGGCGGCTCGCAGTTGGGCGTCGGCAGGCAGGACGAGCCGGGTGTGCTCACCAACGATCGGATCACGCTGTGGGTGTACGCGACCGACTGCGACGCGGCCCTGGCCCGGTTGCGCGCCGGCGGGGTGCGGGTCGTGCAGGAGCCGACGGACCAACAGTGGGGCGAACGGATGGCGATCGTGGAGGACCCGGACGGCAACCGGGTGATCGTCGCCACCCGGTCCCCGGAGGAGCGCGCGTGACTCAGGGCGGGTCAAGCGGGCGCCACGCTGCTGGGCGCCCGCTTGACCGGGTCAGCCGTTGTTGTCGATCAGGCTGGCGATCTCGTTCGCGTTGCTCACCGCGCAGGTTGGGCCGTTCTGCGTGTTCTCGAATGATGTTGGCGAAGTTGTTCACCGAGTACAGGGTGTAGTCCAGTTGGTTCGAGCCGCCGCTGCTCACAGCCCGCCGCCGCTGATCAGCAGCCGCGCCACGGCCCGGCCGCGGGCGTACTCGGTGGGGTGGCTGTTCTGGTAGCAGACCACGTCGCGGCGGGCGTCGGTGCTGCAGACGGACATGATGGAGAAGTCGTACCGGGTGATCTCCGCTCGGTCGTAGCCCCGCCAGAAGCGGTCGACGGTGACGGCGTTCGCCCGCTTGCCGTGTACGGTCACCACCGCCGTGTCGCCCTCCGCCGAGAACTGACGTCGGTGTGGTCGCGGCGGCGGTCAGGTGGCCGTGCCGCGGGCGATGTAGAGGTTCATCTCGGTGAAGTCGAGGGTGACGGTGTAGGGCTTGAAGAAGGTGTGGGGGAAGTGGCCCAACTCGTCGAACCCGAGGGGGTTGACGGTCGACCGACGCTTGTTCGCGTAGGAGTAGGCGTCCTTGGCGACGGCCACGCCGAGGCGGATCGCCCTGGGGTAACAGGGGTAGACGTCGGCCGGGTGGCTGTGGGCGAAGGTCTGGATCGGACGGTCGTAGTCGATGCGGATCCGCAACTGCTTGGCCGTTTCTTCGGCCATGCCCGCGGCGATCTCGCCCGTTCCGCCGAAGTTCACGCCCACGACCCGTGGGCCGGAGCCGTCGATGCTGCCCCTGCTGTGGATGCTTGCGCCCTCGCGGCCCAGCCACAGCGGCAGGGGCTTGACGCCCGCCCGGTTGGCGTCGGCGCGTGCGTTCGCGGTGGTTTCGGGGGTCTTGCGCCGCAGGATCAACCATCGGCCCGCGTAGTCGAACGTGGTCAGGAAGTGGTGGAAGACCCACGTGCCGATCATGCCGTCGTGGTCATGTTCATCGAGCGAGACGGTGTCCGACTCCGACCACTCCACGGGGATGTTGCGCAGTTCGATGCCGCCCAGCGTGAACGAGTCCAGCACCCCGAAGTGCATCCACATCCTGCCGTCCAGGAAATCGATCTCCTGGCTGTAGACCGGGGTCAGTCCGGCGTCCTTGGCTACCGTCGAGGACAAGCTCAGGTACGGGGAACCGGTGTAGAACATGAAGCGCTTCGTGGGCCCGCCGTTGACCGAGGCCTCCACCAGCGGAGACGGGTCCAGCCGGAGCCATTTCAGCCGCGCGATGTCGCCGTGGATCTGATACGCCTCGCCGTGGACCGCCGCGAACCAGGTGGCGTAGGCGTCTTCGCCGGCTGCTCGCCAGCACGGTACGGACTGGGCGAGTTTGTCTTGCCGGGTGTAGCAGTCGCCCAGGAACTGGTTGGTTTGCATGTCGTCGGGCGCCAGGTCGAGGGCCATCGTGAGATACTTCTCGGCCTCGGGGAACGTGTTGGCCAGCAGCGCCACGAGGCCGCGCCGGCGGGCCGCGTGCAGGTTCGCGGGGTCTCGCTTCAGGATCTCCTCGTAGGCGCGGCCGGCCTCCTCGAACTTCCCGGCCTGGTACAGCCCGTCCGCGTCACCCGTATCGGCGAGCGCGGTGGCCGCCCCGCCCAGCAGCGGCGCCGCCACCGCGGCCCCGGTCAGCACGGCGACGCCCCGCAACAGCGAGCGCCGGTCCCATTCACCGTCATGAGTCATTCCTCCACTGAAGACGGAGGACTGTTGCGATGACGTATGCGATTTTCGATACGCCCGCGATACACGAGTCCCCGGCACTCAATCTCTGACGCGGTGGCGGGCGGCGTCGAACCAGTTCAGCGTCCGGCGCCATACCTCCGTCGCGGCGTGGGGGTTGAAACGGGCGCCGGTGTCGTTGAAGAAGGCATGGTCGGCCTCGGTGAACGTGAGGAGTTCGTGCTTCAGGCCGGCCGCCTCGAGGGCCGCCTTGGCGGCGGCCCGGGTTGCGTTGACACGGGCGTCGAGTCCGCCGTAGACCCCGAGCACCGCCGCGCGGGAGCCCGCGAAGTTGCCGCCCTCCGGGAATGGTCCGTAGAAGGGAGCGGCCGCGGCGAGACGCGGTTCGTTGGACGTGAGCAGGCGCCACACCATGGCGCCACCGAAGCAGAACCCGATCGCGGCCAGCTTCTTGCCGCGGACGCGACGCTGCAGTTCGGTCACGCTGGCTTTCATGCCGGCGACGAAGCGTTCCGGTGGGATCTGCGCAAGCGCGGCCGCCACTTCGGCCTCGCCCGGGAACGCCCCGGTGCCGCCCTCCTCCGAGAGGAGGTCCAGAGCCAACGCGGAGTACCCGCTGGCGGCCAACCGACCGGCGACCGTGCGGATGTGCTCGGTCAACCCGCGGTTCTCGTGGATGACGAGCACACCACCGCGCGGCTTGGCCGCGGCCGCCCAGGCGGCCATCAGCGGCACACGGGGACCGGTGAACGTGATCGACTCCCGGGCGACGGGCGCCCAGGTCGTCTCCGACGCGGAGCGCCCGTTGTCCTGATCGGCCTCGTTGCCCGGATCGGCCGCAGCCGCTTCGCCGGTGGCGAACGAGGCCAGAAGGCCGGTCGCCGCCGCACCGGTCACACCCAGCAGGCCCAAGCGGCGGATGGCCTCTCTTCGCGTGATGATGCCGTCACCGAGGTCTTCCGCGACTTCCTCGGCGAGGTATCGCTGAAGCTCTGTCATGGATCCTCCTGGGGACTCGAAGCAGCGCCTATGTGCTCGTCACCTGAAGCATAGACCGGCTTCGAATTCCTCCCCGCCGCGATGTCGGTCAGGATTGCAGGCCGTCGCATTGTGGCGCGAGCCGCCCGGTCGTGAGGTACGACAGCAGGTCGTCGGCGCAGTCGGCCGCCTGGTAGACCGAGCCGTGGACGTCGTCGTCGACGGTGAGCAGGGTGCCGCCGGCGACGGCGTGCGCCTGCAGTGCCCACTCGTACGGGGTGACGAGCTCGTGGCGGTGCCCGGCCAGTGCCACCGGGGCGCCCGTGCGCCGGGCGGAGAAGCTGTGTCCGGGCACCGACCAGCCGGCGCACCGGAGGTTCATCTGCAGCCCCCGGCCGGCGACCGGATTGTCCGCGATCCGCCGCTGGAACGTCGCCCACACGGCCGTGAAATCCGGACGGGCGGGATCGTCACCGCAGACCGTCGCCTGCTCCATCGTCTTGTTGTAGAGCTCCGGCATGTCGGCCGGAACGTCGGGCCGCGGATCGCCGCCGAGCAGAAGCTTCCTGACCGCGGGTGGCGCGGTGGGACCGGTCGCGTCCCGCAGTTGCGCGAGCACCTCGGCGAACATCGGCCAGTTGACGGCGAGTTGGCTACCGGCCTGGGCGATCAGGCCCGCGTCGAGCGGCATCGGCAGATCGGTGAACGTCCGGGGATTCGCGTCGTAGTCCCGCTGCATGTCGATGACGGCCGCCCGCACCTCGTCGGTGGTCCGGCCGAAACCGTAGACGTCGTTCCGCTCGGCCATCCACGCCGCCAACCGCAGGAACTGCCGCTCCTGCGCGGCGGCCTGCCCGTCGTCCAGCGCGTCGTTGACGAACCACGTCGGCAGCACGCTGTCGAGGAACATCCGGCCCACGGCGGCCGGGAACAGCGTCCGGTAGACCAGGCCGAGCCGGGTCCCCCACGAGACACCGACATAGCTCAGCCGCCGCTCTCCCAGCGCCGCCCGGACCCGGTCGAGGTCGCGGGCGACGTTCGGGGTGTTCACCTGGGCCAGGAACGCGGGATCGGTCCGCACGCAGGCCGCGTTCGCGTCTGCCGCCGCGTCGTACAGCCGCCGGGCCGTCTCCTCGGTCAGCGGCCCCGGCGGGGTGACGACCGGCGGCGGCATCGCACAGGTCACCTTCGTGCTGTTGCCGACGCCGCGCGGATCGAAGCCGATCAGGTCGTACCGTTCGTTGAGCCGCGCGGTCGACGCGTTGGCGACGGCCACCCGCACCGGCGTCAGGTACCCGCTGCCGCCCGGGCCACCCGGGTTGAAGGCGAGGCTGCCGAGCCGGTGCGCCTGATCGGTCGCCCGGATCCGCGTGACGGCAACGGTGATCTGCCGGCCACCGGGGTCGCGGTAGTCCATCGGCACGCTCACCGTGCCGCACTCCATCCGCTGGACGAGGGCCCGGGTCTGCTCCAGCCGGCCGGGCACGACGGCGTCGAGAACCGCGTCGGAGTACGCCGGACACGCCACCCAGGTGACGGTCGGTGCCGTCGGCTCGATGGCCGACGCCGATCCCGGACCCACCACCGCCCAGGTCGTTCCGGTCGCGATCATCGCGAGGGACGCCGAAACACCGCGCCGTACCCGCGTTCTGCGTTGCATCACCATTGGTTCCCCGTCCTGTCGCCGGTCCCCCGTCAGCGCGGAGGACACCCTCCATCGCCGGGGACGGTATTCAGGAACGTGTATGCGCGACATAAACCGCCGGCCTGACGGTGGACCGTTCGGACCCGGCGAACTCCAGCAGCCGCATGCCTTCCTCTTCCACCGCCGCGCGTTGCGCCGGGGTCAGCGGTCGGAAGGCCTGGACGTCGAGACCGGCCGTCGACACCGTCCAGGTACCGTGCACGAACCCGTCGACGAGAACCGTCGACCTGCCTCCGATCACGATCCCGCGGCGGTAGTCCTCGTCCGAGATGATCCGGGTGCGGTCGTCGTGGGCGAGCAGGACGTTGTCGAACTCCGGCAGGAACCGCACCGGTGCCGGGGTGTCCGGGTCGGGCAGCGCCCCGTCCGGGACGTCGAACAGCTCCCGTCCTCGCCAGTCACGGAGCCGGCGCAGCTCCATCCCCTCGACCACCGGCCGGAGCCTCGTCAGGCCCGACCAGGTCTGGATGTCCCGCACCGAGGCGGGGCCGAACGCGGCCAGGTAGCGACGTACCAGCGACTCGCGATCCGACGCGGCACCGGGCGGTCCGAGCCACGACCCCGCGGTGGTCCACAGTGGACGCCCGGACCGGCCCCACACTCCGCGGGGCGGTACCTGAACGACGGGCAGCAGGTGGGTGACGGCGTAGCCGAGCGACTCCGCGTCCAGCGCGGGCCACCGGCCCGCGAGCAGCGATGCCAGTTCGGCCCGCGAGCGCGGGTTCCCGGTGACCAGCGTCGCCACCGCGGCGCGGAACTCGTCGAGATCGAGGCCGTCGAGCACCGACCGGAACGGTGACGAGGCGAACCGGCGGTGCAGCATCTCGCGGAACAGCGGCTCGAGGCGGCCGTGATCCGCGTCGGTCACGAGGTGGATGGTCGTCCGATGCAGCGGCGCCCGCACCGCCCGGCGGTCGGTGAGCAGCCCCGACAGCTCGGTGGGATCGAACGCGACCAACCGCGACCACAGCCCGTAGTAGGCGGACAGCGGTTCCTGCGCCTGCATCCCGACCAGATGCTCGACCGTGTCGTAGGCGGTCCGGGTCACCCGCTCCAGCAGGAACTGCCGGTGCAGGGTGGCCCGGTTCAGACCGCGGAGCGTGACTACCGGAAGCCGCGGAACCACGTGCGCACGTCCTGCGGGATGTCGATGCGGAACGGTCGAATCTCCGCCGTGCCGCCGGAAACCAACGCGGAGACCGTGACGGTATCTGTTGTCATGCCGTCGATTCTCGGGACGACCGGCGAGCGCGACCAGTGTCCTGAACACCAGCTGAGATGGGTACTGCAGCGCCGGCCCGTGCAAAACGCACATCGTCCGTGACCGTCAGCCGGTGTGTACCCGACCGCCAGAGCCGGCGCGGCTGTCGTAGGGCATGACGCAGTAGGTCTGCCGAATCATTCCGAGAGGACCTACCTGAATGACCGCCATCGACGTCGAGCCGCGCGTGCGCGCAGTGCTCGAGACGCTCACCGATGCCGACCTGTTCGCAGACCCGTTCCTGTTCGCCGACGCGACCGGCGCCCGCCGGGTCTCCCGAGCCGCGTTCCTCGCCAGCCTCCCCCGGCGCGCCCGGATGTTCGCCGATGCCGGCGTCGGCTCCGCCGAACTCACAACGGCGACGCAGCATCGCCTCGACGAGCAGTACCTGCTGGTCCACACCACGTGGTCGGCGCCGAGCCGCACCGGCGGAGACCCCGCGGTGCTCGCGTCGTCCTACCTGCTACGCCACACCGGCGAGGCGATCGAAGTCGTCGCGTACCTCAACCACAGGTCCCTGGCTTGACCGAGTGTCGGTACCCGCTGCCGCCGGTCGACCTCGAGCACTACGGCTCGATCCGAAAGACCGGGTGACGGGCGCCTTCGCGGCCGAATGCCGCCACGCCCTCGCGAGGGTGAGCGCCGAACGCTTCGCGAACGAACGGTATCAACCGGAACCGGCGGCGGTACGCGAGCAGGATCTCCGGCTTGCGGACGTCGTCGACCTCGACGAGGCGCACCGCGCGTGTGCGGCGCCCACGCCGGAGCGTGGCTTCGGCGTCGGCGCGGGCGTTGAGGACCCATGCCGTTTCCCCGAACGGCGCGACGAGCCACTCCCGACCGTCGTGGCGCAGGAGTGCGACGGGCGCGACGCGTTGGCGGCCGCTGCGCCGGCCGCGGGTCACGAGCAGCACCAGCGGTGGCATCGGTAAACCCCAGGTGAGCAGCCGAAGCGGGACCCGGGACATCCGGGCCAGCCGGGGCGGCAGTTCCGCGGTCAACGTGGTCTCCTCAGCGGGTCGGCAGCGGCGCGACCGATCGTCGGCCGGAGGCCTAGACGCGCGGAAACGGGGACGGGGCTTCGGCCGGGCGGAGCGGGCCGCTCAGCTGGAGGTTCGCTATCGCCCAACGATCGTGGTCGCGGACCGCCACCAGGGTGAGCCGGAACGATCCGCTCGCGTCGCGGCCCATCGCGATCGTGCGCTGCCGTTGGACGCCGTTCACGACCGCGACATCGCCGTAGATCCGGACCTGTGGTTCCAGCACCTCGAACTCGTCGTTCTGCAGGCGGTGCCGGTGCCGGTCGGCCCATTGCTGTTTCGTGAGCGTGAAACCGACCGGTCCGGCGCCGACGAAATCGTCGGTGAGCAGCCGGTCGTAGGCGTCCACGTCGCCGTGCAGCTCGGCCTGCGCCCATCGCTCGACGAGGTCGAGGACCTGCTCGCTCATCGCGTCTCCTCAAAGCTCTAACCGGGGGAAGATCCCCCACAACCGTGTCACGCCCGCAAAGCCGACGCAAGGGAAGTGGGGAATCTTTCCCCGGTTCTGGCTTATCCTGTGCCGGGACGGCAGAACGGAGGCAGGTCGATGGCGAGGTCCATGCGGGCCGACGCTCGGCGGAATCTCGACCAGATCCTGCTCGCGGCCCGCGACATGATCGCCGAGCACGGGCCCGACGTGCCCCTCGACGACATCGCGCGGCGGGCCGGCGTCGGCAGCGCCACGCTGTACCGTCGTTTCCCGGACCGGAGCGCACTCCACCGGGCGGTCGCCGCCGAAGCCCTGAGCAGGACCCTCGAGGCGGCCCGGCGCGCCGCCGACACCGAACCCGACGCGTTCGACGCGCTGGCCCGGTACCTGCGCGACGCCCTCGAACTTCGCGCCCCGGCCGTGCTGCCGATGCTGCTCGACGTCGTCGACCTCGAACACGATCCCGAGATCGGCCCGCTGCGCGACGCGTCACGGACCGCGGTCGAGCACCTGATCGAGCGGGTCCACACCGCCGGGGCACTCCCCCACGACGTCGTCTTCGCCGACATCTCGATGATGCTCGTCCGGATCGCCCGGCCCCTGCCGGGACCGCTGTCGGCCGAAGCCAAGCACGAACTGGCCCGCCATCACCTCGACCTGTTCCTGCGTGGACTCCGCGCGCTCGCGCCGTCGGGGAACGACCCGAAGCTCGTCAGATCAACGACACATGACTGTCACTCGCCGTCTCTGGCGGAGTAGCTGTCGCAAGCGTTAACGAGCTGGCATGAGGACGGTATGGGGATTCGACGCAGCGCTTCGACCTTGACCACGACCGAGCTGACCGATCTTCGTGACGCGTTTTCCGCGGCGTACGGGTTGACCGACGAACGCGGGTACGCCTTCTACGCCGGGGTGCACGGCCTGCCGTTGCCGACGTACTGCGAACACGGCACGTCGCTGTTCCTGCCGTGGCACCGTGCCTACCTGTACTTCTTCGAGAGAGCCCTCGTCGACGCGCTGCGCCGCGCCCGCGGCGACCAGACGGCCACGGTGAGCCTGCCCTGGTGGGACTGGACATCAACCCAGGCCCACAGCACCGGCCTGCCCCCGGGATACCGGGCCGGTCCGGGCGGCCCGGCCAACCCGCTGGCCGCGGGTCCGGTGACGTTGAACAGTGCCGACCTGGCACTGGTTCGGGCCCGGTTGCCCGGAGCGATCACCGACGGAGCCAACCCCACCACGATCCGCGATCCGGACCTGCCCGACGAGCTGCCACGGGCGTCCACCGTTTCCCGGGCGCTGCGGTCCACCACGTTCAACAGCTTCAGTACCCTGCTGGAAAGCATTCACGGCGGCGTGCACGGCTGGGTCGGCGGGGCCATGACCGCAGTTCCCGTCGCGGCCTTCGACCCGATCTTCTACGCCCACCACAGCATGATCGACCGGCTGTGGTACCTGTGGCAGATCAGCCCCCGCGGCATCAACCCGCCCGCTCGTCTCCTCGACCGGGTGCTGCCCCCGTTCCCGGTGACGGTGCGTCAAATGCTGGACATCTCTACCCTGGGATACGAATACGCCGTCCAAGTGATCGGCTGAGGAGGGCTCTGATGGTCACCGCGGAAGCCGGCCACGCCGGCGCGTCCGAGCAGACCCTCGTCGTGGGCCTGCCCTTCCCCGGCGACGCCGGCGCCGCAGCGTTCACGCGCGCCGACGTCGTGATCACCGGCGTCCACCACGCCGACACCTCCTACGAAACCCGCCTGTTCTTCAACAACCCCGGCGCCACCATCGACACCCCGCGCACCCCGGACGAGGGCTATGCCGGGCGACTCACCGCGTTCGGCCACGGCGGCTGCTACGGCGACGAAGGCCACTGCGACGTCCCCGAGCCCTCGACCGATCCGACCGACCTGCGCCCGCCACATCCGCTGACCCCATTGGACACCTACGTCACCGTCACCGAGCCACTGCGTCGACTCCTCGCGACCGGCGACACGCTGCAGACCGTGACCCTCGTCCCGGTGTCGATCACCCCCCGCCGGGCCGACCGCAAACCGGCACCTGAACTCCTGCACTTCGCCGACATCTCCGTGCAGACCTATCTCACCGCCACCGAAGCCGACGCTGACACACCACTCTGATCACACGTGATCGGCGTCCGCAAGATCGGCGCAAGGTCCGCGCACAGGCAGCCTCACGACCATGGGATCGCCCATCAGGCGGCCGAAGGAGAAGCCCATGGTCATCAGATCGAGACTCGCTGCCCTCACCACGATCAGCACAATGACGAACATCGCCCGGAACCGGTCATTGTTCCGACGTCTGGGCACGATCCTCCTGGCGTCGGGGATTGTCGTGCCCGGACTGGTCCTCGTGGCGGCGCCGGCGCAGGCGCTGCCCCTCACCGTCGCCGTGACGATCACCAGGGTCGGCGAGTGCTGCCCGGGCGGCCCGATCGACCTCACGAGCGACGCCGACTTCTACGGGCGCACCACGATCGGAACGACGTCGACGTCGTTCGGCGAGATCACCGATCGGTCGCTCATCACCCCGAACTGGCGGGCCACCGCGTCGACCGAGCACACCGCGGCGACCGTCTCCGTCAAGATCGAGATCTTCGACGAGGACGACGGCCTGAACTTCGACGACAACCGGATCGACCTGACCAGCAACGACAGCGACCGGGACGTCAACATCACCGTCGACCTGCATCCGGTCGACCGGGACTGCACGTTCTCCGGCGACGTTTCCGGCAGCTGCAACCAGGTCGTGCAGACCAACGGGAACGCCGACGACGGTGACGTGGCCGGCATCGAGTTCAAGGTCGAGGTGACCGAACCCGCACAGGCACCGGGCAGGCACGTCCGATGCGGCCACGCGCCGCTGTGGCCGCAGGCCGGGCAGCAGGTGAGGATCACCGCGGAGTCGTTCGGCGACCAGCCCGACGGCCAGGCGCTGCCGACGTTGCTGGCCGACCGGGTCGAGGTCTGGTATTCCACCGACGGTGGCGCGACCCGTCAGATCGTCGGCAGTTCGGGACGACAGACCACGTTCAACACCACCCGGATCGCTCCCGGCAACGGAGCGACGATCTCGTACGGCTGCCGCGTCGTGGACGCCGGAGTGCCGGTGTATTCGGGTTGGCGTACGGTGCAGGTCGGCAATCCACCGCAGGGACAGGCGGTGCCGGTCCTGCTCAACAGCGACCGCGAGCACGCCCTGGACATCGTGCTGTTCCCGGCGACGGTGCGCGCACCGCAGAACCCGGCCAACCCGGGCGGCGGGCTGCTGAACTTCCCGGTCTACGCCGCCGGCGCGGCGGACGCCAACTTCCAGACACACGCGGCGGCCGCGATCGCCGAGCTGTACCGGGAACAGATCGTCCTCGACAACCAGCGCGCGATCAACGTCTGGCTTGCCCGGGACGGGGCCTCCACCGGCGGCATCCGCGACCTCGACGGCAACGGCGCGCTGGAAACCTGCCAGCACACGCTGCCCGACAACACCGGCCGCGACTACGGATTCGGCAACGTGAAGGCGATCCTGCACCCGATGACGCCGTTTCCGGGCGACATCAACACGTTGCGCGAGTGCGCGGTCGGTGGGGTGTTCAGCGCCGAGGCGGGTGAGCCGGATGCGTTCATTCACGAGACCGGGCACGCGGGCTGGGGCCTGGCCGACGAGTACCCGTTCGGCGTCGACTACTTCCAGCCGAACCCGTACCCGAACATCTATCTCAGCCTCGACGCCTGCACCGCCGACGTGGGCAACCTCAATGGCGTCGCCGCCGACTGCCGGGGCATGGACACCGCCCGCGACGCCGACACCGACCCGGACATCTGGATCTCGGACCCGGCGACGAACGACCTGATGGCGGACAACCAGTTCGCCCGTCGCGCCGACAGGCGACGCATGAAATACGTGTTCGAGCTCTGTGACCAGGCGAAGTGCTGAGGAGGATGACATGAACCGCCGAATCGCACACACCACACGCCGTCGTCGGGCGGTTGTCCTGTTCGCCGTCGTCACGCTGGTCGTGGGTGGGGGTTTCGCCGCCGCGGCGGCGCCCGGAGGAACCGAGCCGGGCACCGAGCCCGTGCCCCGCCCGGAATACATCGACGACGCCCGCAGTTTCGTCGCCGACGTGGACTTCCGGTCATCGCAATCCGGGACCGGCGCGGGTGCCGTGGTCGCCAACGTCGCCACGCCCGGCACCGAGCACCTTCGGCGCGATCTCGTGGTCACCACCGAAGGGGGCGGCGCGGTACTCCGGTCGGCCACGATGCCGAGCCCGGCGACCGCGTACGCCCACGGCGTCGGGTCCTTCGACCAGCCCGGTCGTTACCCGGTTCTCGCGCCGTACGACAGCAGGGCCGAGATACTGCGGCTCGCGACGCCGGGTGGCGCCACCGTCGCGACGGTTGATGTGACACCCGCGGTCGCCGCCTACTGCCAGCAGCATGCCGACGACGCGAGTTGCGGTCACGACGCGGCGATGAGCCTGACGGCGGCACCCGAGCCGGTGCCCGCGGGCACCACGCTGGTCTACACCCCGTCGGTGCGCAACAACGGCCCGGGACCGGCGTTCGGCACCACCGCCGACCTGACGCTGCCGCTGCCCGCGGCGGCACCGCTTCCCGACGGCTGCACGGGTGAGCCCGGCAGGCCGAGCTGCGCGCTCGGCCGCGTCCACCCGGGCGCGTCGAAGTCGGTGCAACTGGGGGTGCCGGTGCCGCCGGGATTCCTCAACGGACGCGGCCAGCGGGCCACCATCACGGCGTCCGGCGCCGTGCGCACAGTCGGCGGGCGGGACGCCGACGGCGCGAACAACGCGGCGTCGCGGACCGTCGAGGTGATAGCGGTCAGCGACCTGGGCGTCACCAAGACCGGTTCCCGTCCGGGCGCGACGGCCGGCGAGGTGGTCGAGTACACGATCAAGGCCACCAACGCCGGACCATCCGACGCCGACCGGATGACGCTGGTCGACGCCTTGCCCGCCGCCGGGGAAGCCGCGTTCGGCACGGCGACCGCGACCGACGGCGGCGTCTGCGGCCGTGACTCGGCGCTCAACAAGTTGACCTGCACGTGGCCCGCGCCGGTCGGCGTCGGCGCGAGCCGCACCGTGACGGTCCGGGTGACGGTGACCGACACCGGTCAGGCCAGCACCTTCACCGACGAGGCGAGTGTGTCGTCGGTGTCGGTCGATCCGGTACCGGGCAACAACAAAGCGTCGGTGACCACCGGGGTGATCGCCGCGCCGACCAGGGTCACGGCCACACCGATCCTCGTGCGGCTGCTGCCGGGTGTGGACATCTACATCCTGACCCTCACCGGGAAGGTGGAACGCACCGACACGGGCGCACCGGTCGTGGGGCGTTCGGTACGGTTCGTCGCCGACAACGGCATGAATCTGTGCACCGCCACCACCGGCACGGACGGTGTGGCCCGCTGCCCAGGGCTCACCTACACGCTGGCCGCCCTGCTCAGCCTCGGATATACCGTGAACTGGGCCGGCGACACGCGCTATCTGCCGGCAAGCGGTCGAGGGCCGATCATCCAGGTCGGCCGGTAATCGCCAGGGAGGTGCCTGCCCCGGCAACACGTCGGGGCGGGCACCTTCCCACCCGAACGGCACGCATGGCCTACGCCAGACCCTCGGCCGGCGCAGCGGGCAGCAATGCCCGTACCCGGACGAGGACCTCGTCGAGCTGCTTGATCCGGGCCCGCAGGTCGTCCCGTTCCTGCGCCAACGTGTTCTTCCGCTTCGTCCGCTCGGCCTTGTCTTCGGCCATTGCCTTGTCGATGGTCGCGATGTGCGCGTCGAGCTGCTGGAGCCGGCGCTCGATCGCCTCGTCCAGAGCGAGCGTGAGGGCGTGCTGCAGGCCGGTGAACCGGCGCATGATTTCGTCGGACAGCGCCGCACGGGCCTCGCCGAGTACCTCCCGCAGCCATTGTCTGGTGCCCTGCTTGTCGGTCATCGACTTCCGCTTGAAGATCATGTAGGCGCCGGCGGCCAGTCCGATCACGATGCCGATGCCGGGCAGCACCATGTTCGCCGGACTTGTGATCCCTAATGCGGTCGCACCGATCCCCGCGCCGTAGGTGCCGGCCCGGCCGGCCATCATCGCGATCCCGGCGCTCGACATCGCGACCATCGCGCCGTCGCCGGAGCCGCGCTCCGGGCGGGGCCGGGTCTGCAGGGCGTGCCGTAGCCGGGCGTTGAGGTGCCGCAGCACGTACTGCAGCTCGTGCGGCTGGAACACCTGGGCCAGCGCCCGCTCACCCACCATGCGGAAGCACAGCTCCAGGTCGTGCGACAGACGCACGCTCAACGCGTGCAGCGAGCGGTCGACCTCCTGCGGCAGGTACTTCAGCTCGGCACCGCTCGCCTTGTCGATCCTGGTGAGGTAGTCCTCCTGCACCTTCGTGATGTACCGGCGCAGCCGGGCGGTCGCCTCGACCCGGGCCTGCTGCGTCTCGGTGTTCAGTGTCAGCGACCACTGCCGCGACTCGGTGCGCTTGCGGGCGGCGACCTTCACGCGCTCGTCCTTGGCCCGCTGCACGTCGGCCGGGTCCGGGTCGGTGGCCTTCATCCGCTCGCCGATCTCCCGGTCGATCCCGATGACCTCGCTGCGCACCGAGCGCAGCACGTTCGCCAGTTGCAATGTGCGGCCCTTCGCGGCCAGGTCGATCAGCGCGTGTTGCAACTCGGCGATCCGCGATTCCCGGATCAGCTCGGCCCGTGTGTCGTCGGGCATCGACATCGCCGTCTCGGCCAGCCGGGCGGACACCGGGTACCACGGCGCCGACCCGAACCGCGGCACGTGCGCCTGCAACTGGCCCTTGTTGTCGGCCAGGATGGTGCGCCAGCCCGGGTAGGCGTCGCACTTGGTCAGGCCGAAGACGACGAAGTTGACCCGCTTGCTGGCCTCGACGAGGAAGTCCAGCTCGGGCCTGGTGAACGGCGACGACGCGTCGACGATGAACAGCAGCGCGGTGGCCCGTTCGACCGCGTCGAGGGTGATCTGCGTGTGCAGCGGGTCGAGGCCGCCGACGCCCGGAGTGTCGATCAGCGTCAGGTGTTGCAACAGGGGCGCCGAGTGATGTACCTCGATGCGCCGCGGCGGGCGCTGCCCGTCCGGAAGCCGGCCCAGCACCGTGCCCCAGTCGCGGAGGTCGCCGTAGCTGAGCGGGACCGGGTTCTCCCGGCCGGGCAGGTACGCGCGGGCCCCGTGGGTGGCGGAGTGGCGGAACTCGATGAACGCCGAGGTCGCCACCGCGGCGTCGACCGGCGACAGGCCCGGTACCCCGATCAGCATGTTGACCAGGGAACTCTTGCCCCGCTTGGTTTCACCGACGACCACGATCGAGGGACGGCTGACGTCACGGCGGCGGACCCGGTCGAGGTCCGCCGCGGCCTCCGGGTCGATCTTGCGCAGGACCGCCAGGCCGCTGTCGACGGCCTGTGTGAGCAGCTTCTGCAGGGCAGCGTCCGGATTCGGTCTGGTCGCTGCGGGGGGTTGCTGGATCTGGGTCACCCGGTCCTCCTCGATCGCGGCGGCCGCCGGGGCGCTCCTGCGGGCCTGGCCTGCAGGTCCTTGGCTGCGCACCGCCATGGCCGGGACCGTATCGGGCGGTGCCGCCGCGGTGATCTCTCCCACCGCGGTCGGCACTAATTGGGGAGGACCGAATGCCCAGGTCAGCGGAGGATTGCCCGGGGTTCAGCGGTTCGCCACGCCACCGCCGGAGGCCGGTTGGACCCGCTCGAACCGCACCCGGCTCAGGAATCCCGGGAGGTCGCTGAGCACGTACAACTCGCCGTGCACGTCGGTGCCGATCGCGGTCGGCTGGGTGGGGAACGTGCCGATGACGGCGTTCTCGTAGCCGCCGCCGGGTTTGGGGCGGATGGCGAACACGCGGGGCGCGCAGTAGTCGCTCGCGATGTAGACGCCCCGCGCCTCGGGGGTCCGCGACCCTCGGTACACCGGCCCGCCGATCACCGAGCAGCTCTCCGTCATGAAGTGTTCGTACTCGAAGACGGGGTCGGTGTACCGGCTGCCCGGTCGGCACTGCGTCTGGTCGAAGACCGGCGTGCCCTCCTTGCAGGACCAGCCGAGGTTCGCCCCGCGCTGCGACGGGCGGATGTGGTCGACCTCCTCGATCAGGCCCTGGCCGACATCACCGATCCACAGCGAGTTGTCGACCGGGTCGATCGAGAACCGCCACGGGTTGCGCAACCCGTAGACCCAGATCTCCGGCCGCGCGCCCGGCGTGCGGACGAACGGGTTGTCGGACGGCACGCAGTAGGGCTTCGGCCCGCAGGCGCGGTTGACGTCGATCCGCACGATCTTGCCGAGCAGGGTGCCGAGGTTCTGACCGGACTTGAACGGGTCGTTCGCGAAGCCGCCGTCGCCGGTGGACCAGTAGAGGTAGCCGTCGCGGCCGAACGCGACCTGTCCGCCGTTGTGGTTGCCGTACTCGGAGTGCTCCTGGGTGAGCAGAACCTGCAACCGCTCGGGAGCGCCGAGGGGCACCCGGGCCAGGGTCAGGGCGCCGGCCGGCAGGCTCGTGTAGGCCACGTAGAGGATCCCGGTCCGCGCGAAGTTCGGCGCGGGCGTGATGCCGAGAAGGCCGCGCTCGTTGTCCGAGGTGTCGATCCGGGCGGTCAGGTCCAGTACCGGCTCGGCCGCCAGCCCGGTGTCGGGGTGGTAGGCGCGGACGGTGCCATCCTTCTCCGCGATCAGCATCCGGCCGTCCGGCAGCCCGGTGATGGCGATCGGACGCTGCAGACCGAAAGCCACCTGTTCGGATACCACGGTCAGTTCAGTGAGTGGCACCGCGGGGGTCTGTGCCGTGCCGGCCACCGACACCTGGGGTGACACGAGCGCAGACAGAGCCAGGGCGAGCAGGCTGGCCAGCATGGTGGCCGGGCGGCGACGCCGTCGCGACATGGTTCAGCTCCTTGAGCAGAGTGGGGGACGCAATCTGGGGGCGCCGGTCAGAGCCCGGCTGCGGCGTCGTATCGGCGGCGCAGGTTGGCCATTTCCGCGTCGGCCAGGGCTTCCTTGAGCGCCAGCTGCGCATACTTGGGCGGGAACATCTCCTTCAGCCGGTCGACGAACATGACCTCGGCGGTCGCTTCGACGACCTGGATGCCCGGAGGATCGGTGGACAGGTTCACGATCACGGGGCCGGCGAGCTTGACCGCGACGTCCCAGGGACGCTTCGGCTCGGCGACGCCGCACATGTGGAAGCCGTACACGGTCTTCACGTCGGCGACCGTGGTGGCCCCGGCCGGCTCGTAGCCGTAGACGCGGACCCCGCAGATCACCGCCGGCGTCGCCTCCTCGCCGGTGGCCGCCTGTTGGGCGTTGTGTCCGGCGTGGCTGTGTTGGCCCGGGTCCGCCTGTTCGAGCGTGGTACGCAGTCGGGTCATGATCTGGCTCTGCAGGTCCGCCGGCTCCGGCTTCGAGCCGGCCGAGTTGACCAGTGCGACCGCGCCGGCCGTCATCGCCAGGATCACCGCCGCCCATACGAAGCGGTTCCGGTACCACCCCGCGGAACTTCCCCGGGCAATCATGATCGCTTCCACCTCGTGGCAGGTTGGTCGGGCGGGCGGGTACCGGCCCAGGACGTCGGCTGACGTCCCGGGCCGGCCGGTCGTGCCGATCAGGAGAAGGTCACGTCGGCGCACCACATGTAGGCCTGGTCCAGGTGCGAGGCCTGCCAGATGACGAACAGGATGTGGTGTCCGGTGTAACCGGAGGTAGAGATGTTGAACGAGATGTTCTGCGCCGGCGCGTATCGTCCGGTCTGCGTGATGAAATCGAGGTTTCCCCACCCGAGCGACTGCGTGGTCGGGTTGTACCCCTGCTTGCTGACATAGACCCGGAAGTAGTCAGCGCCGTGGCTGGCCTGGTCGTACAGCTGCACGGTGAAGTTGCGGCTGATGGCCGTCGTCTTCCAGGCTCCGATCCGGTTCAGGCTGTCGTTCCGGGCCAGGCCGTTGCTGCACAGCTGCCCGTCGGGGGTACGGGCCTGGAACTGGCCACCGAGCCCGTCCCGGAGCGCGCTCATCCAGTTCCACATGGTGTCCGGGTTCGCCTGGAAGGCCTGCCAGCACATCGGGTCCTGGGTCTGCATGACCGGGTTCATGTGCTGATTTCCCCAGGTCTTCCAGCATTGGTAGGCGCGGCTTTGCGGGTTGATGATGGTGCCGTGTGCCTGGGCCGCGCTGGTCCAGGGCAGCATGCTCACCACCATGGTGAGCAGCACGAACAGCACCCGGACGGGTTGGCGGGCGGCGGAGCGGGATCGCCGACCGGATCGGTCGACCTGGCGTGGACGCACGATACGTCCTCCGTTCTTCGACGGGTCTGGGGGTGGGAGCGCTCCCAGCAAGCATTGCATCCAGATGTCGACATATCAACTGATGTCTATGAAATGGAGGTGAGCCACCCCGGGAAAGTCGGAGGCCCTGATACCAGGATGATCTTCCTGGTGAGCTTGGCAACAGGTCAGACACTAGGCGGGATGGCACCGGTGGCGATCGACGACAACCTCGAACACATCGACGAGTGGCTACGTCACCACGCACCTGCGGCCTTCGCCGATCTGGGTCCACCGGCCGGTCCGGACCACATCGCGGCGCTGGAGAGCACCATCGGTCTCCACCTGCACCCCGACGTGACAGCACTGCTCCGATGGCACAACGGCAGTGGCCGTCACGACCGCGGCTTCCCGTTGAGCCCCGGCTTCCCGATCAACGACACCGCCCAGATCGCAGAAACGTGGCAACGACTCGCAACGCTTGCGACCCAGGTCCGTGACGACGAAGGCATGCAGGGTTGGTGGGAACCGACCTGGATCCCAGTGGCCTCCGACTACACCGGATTCGAACTGGTCGTAGACCACGTGACCGGAGAGGTCTTCCATTTCGACCTGACCGAAGGACGCAGCCGACGGCGGCCGTCCTGGTCCGACCTCACAACGATCGTCTCGGAGATCGCGACTACCCTGCAGTCAGGCAGCCGGTTCGCCGGACTGGCACCCGTCGTCGACGAGGACGGATACCTGGACTGGGGATGATCCTCTCGGCCGATCGCGGTCCGTCAGCGGCCCGGCCACTGCCAGAACTCGTCGGGCAGCTCGGCCACCTCGTTCCCGGACCTCTCCAGGTCCGCGGCCCACGGCAGCATGCGCTGGAAGGTCGGCTCACCGCCGGCGGCGAGTTGCCGGATCATCGCGACGTTGCGCTCGACCCGGCCGATGATCGCGTCGCGGATCGCGGTTCGCTCGCCCGTGTACCCGTACGCGTCCAGGAGCAGATGCAACCGCCGGTGCCGGTCGGCCGCGTCACCGAATCCGGCTTGCTCGGCGAGCTCCGCCGTGAGCAGGGGCACCCAGGTCAGCGCCGAGAACGCGAGGTCATCCTCGCGCCGGGACGGGCTGGCGGTGTCCCAGTCGACGAAGCCGACCAGGGCGCCGTCGGCCCACACGGCGTTCCACGGCGACGCGTCCAGATGAGCGATCAACAGTCCCGGCTGCCACGGCCGGCCGGTGAACCAGACGGCGTCGCCGGCCGGACGGAACGTCGTGGTCGCGTCGTGCAGCCTCCGGAGCCACGCACCGACCTGCCCGAGCGCTTCGTCGGAGCGCAACCAGTCCGGCCATGGCGAGATCTCGCCCAAGGTCTGGCCGGGCAGGAACGTCAGGCGTTCGCGACCCTGCTCGTCGAAGCCGCGGGCTCGCGGGGCGCCGTCGAAGCCGACGTCTTCCAGGTGCCGCAGCACCGAGTGCACGGTCGCTGTCCACCGCTGCGCGGGGCGGCGGACCTCGTCGCCAACGCCTACGGCGCCGAAGCTGCGCCCACCGGGCAGCCGTCGTTCGACCATCCCCCGGTTCTAACGCCTTCCGACGTCCACGGCGACCGAATATCCCACTGGCGCGCACTGGCGCTGGCAACCTGCCGGTTGTGTTGACGCGGCGGTGGCCAGGACGACGCCTGCGGCCAACCGATCGTCGTTTGCTCCCAAGGGGCGATCTGCGCTGGAGGAGCGGACACATCCAGACGCCTTGCGATATAACGGGACTATCCGGGGCGTGGGCGAGTTGGATCGGGCTGTGGACTTGTTGTCCAATGCCGATGCGCTGTTGGTGTGTGCCGGAGCTGGGATGGGTGTGGACTCGGGGTTGCCGACCTTCCGCGATGACCGTGGGTTCTGGCGGGCATATCCGCCGTTCAAGCAGCTCGGCGTGGGGTTCGCTGAACTGGCCACTCCGGCGCCCTTCGTGACCGATCCGACACTTGCGTGGGGCTTCTACGGGCATCGGCTCGATCTGTACCGCCGCGCCGTTCCGCATGCCGGGTTCGAGGTGTTGTGGTGCTGGGGCTCGGCGGTGCCGTCGGGTATGGGGGTGTTGACCTCCAACATTGACGGGCTCTTCCAACGCGCAGGGTTCGACCGCGTCGCCGAGGTGCACGGCTCGATCCATCACCTGCAGTGCGTCCGGCCGTGCTCGGACGACGTCTGGCCCGCTGACGGCCTGGTGGTGGAGGTCGACCCGCAGAGCATGCGCGCGACCGGGCCGCTGCCGTGCTGCCGCAACTGTGGCGGGCTGGCTCGCCCGAACGTGTTGATGTTCGGCGACTCCTGCTGGGTCGGCACACGCAGTTGGGACGGGCTGGACGAACTAACCGCCTGGCGGCGCGGACTGCGCGAGGCGAACCTGGTCGTGCTGGAGTTGGGCGCGGGCAGCGCGGTGCAGACGGTGCGACGGCACGCGGAGTTGGCTAGCACCGCGAATGGTGCACTGATTCGGATCAACCCGCAGGACCCGCAGATCCGCGACGGGCGCGGCGTCTCGCTGGCATTGGGTGCCGCCGAGGCGCTCACCGGCATTGATGCCCGGCTCGTCAGCCTCCGGTAGCGAGGTGCGTCAACACGGCGGACAGCCGCATCGCGGTCACGAACCGGTCTTCGCCAGATCGATCACGACTTCCTTGTCGACCGGCATCGTGATCGGCTCGTCGTTGACGACGATCTCCTCGTGGGCCGTCGTGGGGCCGGACAGCAGGAACGTCGCGGAGGTGTGCCGGACGCGCACCGACAGCGTGTTGCCGTGCCACTTGAGCCGGAAGGCGATGGCGTTCCAGTCCGGCGGCAGCCACGGTTTGAACGTCATCCGCCCGTTCCGCACCCGGAATCCCCCGAAGCCGGCGACCAGGATCTGCCAGGTGCCGCCCGCCGACGCGATGTGGATGCCCTCCTCGGTGTTTCCCTGGTTGTCGAGGAGGTCGACGAACGCAGCCCGGCGCAGGTACTGGACGGCCCGGCTGGGATCGCCGACCTCGATACCCATGATGGAGTGGATCGCCGGGCTCAAGGACGACTTGTGCAGGGTCAGGGGCTCGTAGAAGTTGTAGTTCGCGAGCTTGACCGGATCCGGGAACTCGTCCGGAAGCACATAGGTCAGCATCACCACGTCGGCCTGCTTGAGCAGTGTGGAACCGGCCAGGTTGTAGTGGTGATAGCCGGCCGGGTACTGCGGCATGTCGTTGTCGTCCACGGTCACCGGGAGGTTCTCCAGCCCGAAGTATCCGTCGAACTGCTCGATCACTCCGTCGTCGTTCCCAGCGGGTAGGCGGATCCGGTCGGCGATCGTGAGCCACGCCTCGACCTCGTCGGGTCGGAGCCCGATGCGCTCGGACAGGCCGGCCAGTTCGGGGGGATGGGTGACGGCGAGCCCGGCGTAGACGTGTGCCGCCTGCCGCAGGTGCCACCGCACCAGGTAGTTGGTGTATGCGCTGTTGTCGACGTGCTCGTGGAACTCGTCGGGCCCGACGACTCGGCTCAGGGCGTAGCGGCCGTCCGGCATCGCTTCCAGCCGGTCGACCCAGAAGCGGCTCGTTTCGAAGAGGATCTCCGCGCCGTAGTCGGTCATGAAGGCCTCGTCGCCCGTTGCCGCGACGTAGGCGATCAGGCCGTACGCGACCGCCGACGTGACGTGGATTTCCTCCTCTCCCATCCAGATGCGGTGCGCTCCGTCCACCGTCCACTGTGGAGTCGTCTCGACCCCCGTGTCGGCGGACTCCCAGGCGTAGCGGGCACCACGGAAACCTCCGTCGCGGGCGTTGCGCCGGGCGCCGTCGAGGGTGTGGTGGCGGTACAGCAGCAGCGCGCGGGCCGTCGCGGGTTGGGTGTAGATGTAGAACGGCAGCATGAACACCTCGGTGTCCCAGAAGGCATGCCCCCGGTAGCGCTCGCCGGTGAGGCTGTTCGCGCCGATGTTGACGCGCGGATCCGACGCGTTCGCCGCGATCAGCAGGTGATAGATGTTGAACCGGGCCGCTCGGACGATGTCGGCGTCGCCCTCGACGGTGACGTCGGAGTCGGCCCACTTCTCCCGCCACGCCTCGCGGTTGCGCTCGCGGCACGCCGGGAAGCCGGCCTCGGTATGGCGGTGAAGGTCGTCCAGGCACGCCTGCCGGACGGACGCCGCCGCCACGTCGCGGGAGGTGTAGATGGTGACGAGCTTGTCGACGGTGAGCGTGTCGCCGGGCGGCACCTGCGTGTGGAACACCTGCTCGACGAGCCGGTGCCGCTGCTCGACCGTCGGCGAAACCGGCGGCGACACCGTCGTGCGGGCGGCGTAGCCGATGGTGATGCCGCTGTCGATGGTCCGGGTCTCCAGGTAGACGCCGCCGGCGATCTCCACGCGCGCAACCTCGTCGAGGTGTTTCGACCTGGCCCACTTGTGCCACTTCATCTGCGGATCGTCCGGCGGCGGAGTCGCGTAGACGGGCCGCCGGTCCAGGTTGTAGTGGGTGCCGTCGATTCCGCTGTGGACGGTCATCGACGCCGTGTGGTTCTCCGGCGTGATCCGGGCCCGCAGGCAACACAGGTGCTCGTCGGCGCCGCTGGCGAAGTGGACCGTCTCGATCCGGGTCCGGCGACCGTCGGAGTCCTCGAACACGGTTTCCCGGAACAGCGAACCGTCCCGCATGTCCAGGATTCTCCGGTGCTGGACGACGGAGGCGGATGTCACGTTCAACCTGGTGCCGTCGACGACGACGGCCAGCGCGAGCCAGTCGGGCGCCTTGACCAGCTCGGTGACGGCCGAGTCGTGATGGTCGAACACCCCCCGCAGAAACGTCCCGGGCAGGGCACCCGCATGGCCCTCCGCCAGAGCGCCGCGGGTGCCGAGATACCCGTTGCCGGTGGTGAAGATCGTTTCGTACATGTTGGCGCGCGCGGGGGCGAAGCCGTCCTCGACGACCAGCCACCGGTGATCCGTCTCCACCGGAACCTCCTACCGTCGAGGGCCGTACGTGGCGAGGATCTGTCGCTCGGTGTCCTCGCGGGACAGGTAGACGTCCAGTCCCGCGCCGCTGCACCGCTGGGCGCCCATCGCGTTGCCGTACTGGCAGGCCTTGACGTAGTCGTGATAGGCGAGGTAGCCGAAGGCCAGACCCGCGGCGAAGGAGTCGCCGGCGCCGGTGGTGTCCACGACGTCGGCCACCTCGATCCGGTCGACGTACTCCTCGGCCACCCCGCCGGCACCGTCCCGGAAGAAGGCCACGGAGCCACGCTCGTCGAGGGTCACGCACACCGATCCGACGCCCCGGTCGAGGCAGTGCCGCGCCAGGTCGCGCAGTTCCACCGGGCCCAGCCGCGGCGGGTCGGCCACGATCTCGGCCGCCTCGCCGAGCCACGTCGAGCTCGCCTCTTCCAGGTTCATCTTCAGGATGTCGACGTACGGCAGCCACGCGTCGCGGTCGGCCCATACCCGCGGATGCCGCTCACCGCTGCGGGTCAGCGTCGTCGTCGGGCCGTGCGCGTCCAGCACCACCGTTCCGCTGCTGTTGTCCTTCAGATGCCGCAGCGTGGCCTGGCCGACCTCGTAGTCGGTGATCGGGACGCAGACGAACGCGTCGGCGTCGAGCACCCTGTCGACGTCGGACGGCAGGATCGGGTTCATGAAGTTCGTCTGCCGCTCGACGCGCCGGTTGTGCTCGATGTACCGCAGCTCGATCACGTCGCCCTGGTCGGCGGTCGCCGTTATCCCGGACGTGTCGATGTTCGGGTACGCCCCGAGGATCGCCTTGATCGGACCCTCGTCGCGCTGCCGGACGTGTGAGATCGGGACGATCGTGTCGCCGGGACGCAGCAGCGCCGCGAGGGCGACGGCGGTGTACAGCGCACATCCGTACTTCTCGAATCGTTCACCGGTGTGGGTGACGATCTGATCGCGGGGAATGGGGCCGAGCACGGCAATCTTGTGACCGACCGGTGTCCGCTCGTCGGTGGTCATATACGCCTCCGACACATGTCGCGCAGGCTCGGGTTCGAGGTTGATGGTGCCACGGATGGCGCCTGGTCCGCGCAGCTATTGCATCCATCGGCGGTATGGAGAAATATTGACGTCCAACAAAACCGATCCTCCAGACCCCGGGAGCGGTAGATCCGGCCGGTGCGTGGGAGTCCAGGTGATGTTGGTTGGAGTCGCAATCTAATGGCGTCAATGGCGCCCTTCATCAGTTGACGGCCAACGACACGTAGTCCATTCGTTCCACCGCTGATGCATCACTCTCCAGACCGCAGCGCCGACGTCGTCGCGGTCCGCCCCCGCGCGGGCCGGGAAGGAGATCGCCCATGTTCACCGATCACGCTGACAGGGCACACCCCACCGAGACCGGACGGTCACTCGGCCGTCGCGGGTTCCTGCGATCCGGCGCCGTGGTGGCCGCGGCCGTCGGCGTCGGCGGCCCGGTGGCGGCGCCCGCCGAGGCCGCACCCGCGTCCGCTCCCGCGGGTCATCGCCGGGTACCCGTCGACCGGATCAGCATCCAGCTCTACACCGTGCGCGACGTGCTCGCGGCCGACCCGGCCGGCACGCTCGCCACCCTCGCCGACATCGGTTACACCAGGGTCGAGGTGGCCGGCACCGCCGGCCTCACGGCGACGGCCTTCCGTTCGCTGCTCGACGCCAACGGGATCCGCGCCACCTCGGGGCACTTCGGCATTCCGCAGCCGTTCGACGCGGCGGCGTGGCGGGCCACGCTCGCCACCGCCCGCACGTTGGGCTGTCGCTACGTCGTGCACCCGTTCTTCGGCGCCGACGCGACCGGCGGCGCGGTCCGGGACGCCGCGGTCTGGCGGGCGTTCGCCCAGGACCTCAACCGGGCCGGCGCGCTGGCCCGCGAGGCCGGGTTCCGGTTCGGCTACCACAACCACCACTTCGAGTTCTTCCCGCTGGCCGACGGCTCCGGCCGCAACGGCTTCGACGTCCTCACCTCGACCGCCGACCCGCGCCTGGTGCACCTGGAGGTCGACCTGTACTGGTCGTGGCGCGGCACCGCCGACCCGGTCGACGTGATCCACGCGCATCGTGGCCGGGTGCTCCAGTTCCACTGCAAGGACATGAACCTCAGCAGCGGCTTCGCCGACCTCGGGACGGGCCTGATCGACTTCCGCCGGATCTTCGCGCAGTCCGACGTGGCCGGGGTCCAGGAGTACATCGTCGAGCGCGACGACGCCGGCACGGCTCCCCGGGTGCCCGCGGACGCGCTGGACACGGCGGCCGTCGGATACCGGTTCCTGCGGAACATCCGGTTCTGAGGGGGATTGCCATGAACCCGAGGAGAACCACCGTCGTCGCCGTGCTGACCGCGACGCTGGCCGGGCTCGCCGGCCTGACGGCGACGCCCGCCGCCGCCCACCCCGGCCACGAACCGCCACCGCTGCCCGCCGATCAGACCGCGTTCCAGAAGGTGACCCTCAACGACCGGCCCGGCGAGCCGATGAGCCTCGCCGTGCTGCCCGACCTGCGGGTGCTGCACACCGCCCGCACCGGCCAGGTACGGATCCACGATCCGCGCACCGGGCTGAACCCGATCGCCGCCAACGTCCCCATCTACCAGCACGACGAGGAGGGGCTGCAGGGCGTCGCGATCGACCCGGACTTCGCCCGCAACCAGTGGGTCTACCTCTACTACTCGCCGCCCGGGAACACGCCCGTGGACGACCCGGCCACCCCGAACGTCAACGAGGGTGACGCGCCGACCACCGGCACCCAGGCCGACTGGGACCGGTTCAAGGGTGCGCTGCGGCTGTCCCGGTTCAAGCTGCGCGGCAACACGCTCGACCTGGGTAGCGAGCAGCGGATCATCGACGTTCCGGTCGACCGCGGGATCTGCTGCCACGTCGGTGGCCAGATCGACTTCGACAGCAAGGGAAACCTCTACCTGTCGACCGGTGACGACACCAACCCGTTCGAGTCCGACGGCTACGCGCCGCTGGACGACCGCGAGGGCCGCAATCCCGCGTTCGACGCGCGCCGCAGTGCCGGCAACACGAACGACCTCCGCGGCAAGCTGTTGCGGATCAGGGTGAAGCCCGGCGGTGGGTACACCATTCCGCGCGGCAACCTGTTCGCACCGGGCACGCCCCGGACCCGGCCCGAGATCTACGCGATGGGGCTGCGCAACCCGTTCCGGTTCGACGTCGACCCGAAGACCGACCAGGTCTACATGGCCGACTACTCGCCGGACGCCGACCACCCCGACGCCGAGCGTGGGCCGGCCGGTCAGGGCCGGTGGATGGTCATCGACCGGCCGGGCAACTTCGGCTGGCCGTACTGCGTCACGCCGACCATTCCCTACCGGGACTACGACTTCGCCACCGGGACGGCGGGGCCGGCGTTCAACTGCGCCGCGCCGGTGAACGACTCGCGGTACAACACCGGCCGACGGGTGCTGCCCCGGGTGGAGCAGCCGGAGGTCTACTACTCGTACGATGCGTCCCCGTTGTTCCCCGAACTGGGGACCGGCGGGATCGGCCCGATGGCCGGCCCGGCGTACGACTACTCGGCGCGGAACCGGTCGCCGTTCAAGTGGCCGCAGGCGTTCGACCGTAAGCCGCTCTTCTACGAGTGGACCCGCGACTACGTCAAGGCGTTCTCGCTGACCCACGGCGACGTGACCTCGATCGAGGCCGTCGCGCCCGACATCGTGTTCGACAACCCGATGGACATGGAGTTCGGGCCGGACGGAGCGCTGTACGTGCTGGAGTACGGCGACGGCTTCTTCTCCGAGAACCCGGAGGCCCAGTTGGCCCGGATCGACTGGACCCGCGGCAACCGGACGCCGGTGCCGGTCGTGGCGGCCGACGTCGTGGCCGGCCTGGCGCCGCTGACCGTGCAGTTCAGCAGCGCGGGAACGGCGGACGCCGACGGTGACGCCCTGCGGTACGCGTGGGACTTCGACGCCGACGGCCGGGTGGACTCCCGGTCGCAGAACGCGTCGTTCACCTACACCCGCGACGGCGTCTACGAGGCGACGCTGACCGTCACCGACTCCACCGGCCGGCGGGCGTCGGCGTCGGTGCGGGTCGTCGTCGGGAACACGATTCCGGTGGTGACGCTCACCGCGGAGCCCGCGGGCGGCACGTTCCAGTTCGGCGACGCGGTCACCTTCACGGTGACGGTCGAGGACGACGCGCCGATCGACTGCGCGCGGGTCACCGTGGCCTACATCCTCGGACACAACGAGCACGGTCACCCGCTCTCGTCGACGGCGGGCTGTTCGGGCACGATCCAGACGTTCGTGGACACCGGCCACGCCGGAGCGAGCAACCTGCGCGGCGTCTTCGTCGCCAGCTACACCGACGCGCCGGAGGGCGGGCTGCCGCCGCTCAGCGGGTCCGATGAAGTGGTTCTGACGCCCACCGACGTGGCGGTCTGAGAACGGAAGCCGGGCGCCGTCCGAACGGGCGGCGCCCGGCCGGCACCGCGGCCGTCGCGCCCCGGTCAGGGTGAATCGGAGAGGAGATACCCATGGCGGGTCGTCCCCGATCCGGAATCGTGGGCGCCGGGTTCATCGGCGAGGTCCACGCGCGTGCGGTGCGCGCGGCGGGTGGTGTGCTGGCCGCCGTCGCCGGCCCCAGCGCGGAGTCGTCCGCGGCCGCGGCCACCCGGCTGCTGGCGGAGCGGGCGGCCCCGTCGGGGGAGGAGCTGGTCGAGGCCGACGACGTCGACGTCGTGCACATCTGCACCCCGAACCACCTGCACGCGCCGCTGGCCGAGCGGGCGCTGGCCGCGGGAAAGCACGTGATCTGTGAGAAGCCGCTCTCCACCGACGTGGCCGGCGCCCAGCGGCTCGCCGACCTGGCGGGCGCGGCCCCGGTCGTCGCGGCGGTGCCGTTCGTGTACCGGTTCTACCCCACGGTCCGCGACGCCCGCGGACGGGTGCGCCGCGGCGACCTGGGATCGATGCGCCTGATCCACGGCTCGTACCTGCAGGACTGGCTGTCGCGTACCGAAGATCGCAACTGGCGGACCGACGCGGCACTCGGCGGCGGCTCCCGCGCCTTCGGCGACATCGGCGTGCACTGGTGCGACGTCGTCGAGTTCGCCACCGGGCACCGCATCACCCGGCTCGTCGCCCGCCTGATGAGCGTCCCCCGCGGCGCTGACCGATCCGGGCCGGGCACGGAGGACGCAGCAACGGTTCTGTTCGAAACCGATCAGGGGGCACTGGGCTGCGTCATCGTCAGCCAGGTCTCACCCGGACGGAAGAACCGGCTGTGGTTCTCCCTCGACGGCGCCCGGGCCTCCCTGCAGTTCGACCAGGAACTCCCCGACTCGCTGTGGGTCGGTGGGCGGGAACACAACATCCTGGTCCAGCGCGGCGCGGAGTCCTCGACCGACGACGCCGCCCGGTACAACATCGTCCCGGTCGGCCACCCGCAGGGCTACGTCGACTGCTTCACCGCCTTCGTCGCCGACGTCTATGCCGCCACCGCCGGCGAGCCGCCCGACGGCCTTCCCACCTTCGACGACGGCCTGCGCGCCGCCGTCATCACCGATGCCGTTCTGGCATCCGCCGCCAGCAGCGGCTGGGTGACGGTGCCCCGCACACACATCAACCGAGAGACATCCACGGGGCCGGCACCTCGATGAGGAGGCACACCATGGCCGCTATGACAGGTCCACCGGGGAGCACGATCAGTGGGGCGACCCGGCTCAAGCTCTCCACGATGATGTTCCTGCAGTTCTTCGTCTGGGGCGCCTGGTTCGTCACCATGGGCACGTTCCTGGGCGAAGAACTGGAGGCCTCCGGAAGCCAGATCAGCCTTGCCTACCTGACCCAGTCCCTCGGCGCCATCGCGGCACCGTTCTTCATCGGACTCATCGCCGACCAGTTCTTCTCCGCCCAGAAGGTGCTGGGCATCCTGCACCTCGCCGGAGCCGCCCTGCTGTTCCTCGCGTCGACGATGTCGACCTTCGGCGCGTTCTTCCCGGTCATCCTCGTCTACATGATCCTGTACATGCCGACGCTGGCCCTCGTGAACTCGGTCTCGTTCCGGCAAATGGCAAGCCCGGAGAAGCAGTTCCCGGCCGTGCGCGTCCTCGGAACCATCGGCTGGATCGTCGCCGGAGTGATCATCGGCTGGCTGGCCTGGGAACAGGAGGCACAACTCAGCCAGACCTACCGGATGGCCGCCGTCGCGTCGCTGATCCTCGGCGTGTTCAGCTTCTTCCTGCCCGCCACCCCACCGACCCACCGCGGCGAGAAGACCTCGATCCGCGACATCCTCGGACTCGAAGCGATCGGCCTCCTGAAGAACCGCTCCTACCTCGTGTTCTTCCTCTCCTCCATCGCGATCTGCATCCCGCTCGCCTTCTACTACAACTTCACCAACCTCTTCCTCAACGAGGAGGGCGTGAAGTCCGCGGCGGCGGTCCAGTCGCTCGGGCAGGTCTCCGAGGTGCTGTTCCTTCTGCTCATGCCGTTCCTCCTGATGCGGATCGGCGTGAAGCTGACGCTGGCCGTCGGCATGGCCGCCTGGGCGATCCGGTACGTCTTCTTCGCCTTCGGCGACGCCGGAAGCCTGTTCTGGATGCTGCTCGTGGGCATCGTCCTCCACGGCATCTGCTACGACTTCTTCTTCGTCGCCGGACAGATCTACACCGACAAGTTCGCCGGTGAGCGCTTCCGCAGCGCGGCACAGGGACTCATCACCCTCGCCACCTACGGCGTGGGCATCCTGATCGGCTCGCTCGCGGCCGGCCCCATCGTCGACAACTTCGCCACCGACGACGGTCATGATTGGACCCAGATTTGGATCATCCCGGCCGTCATCGCGGGCGTCGTGATGATTCTGTTCCTGATCCTCTTCAAGGACCGGCGCGTCGACCACGTGACCATGCTGGATGCGGCGAGTACGACGCTCGAGGCACCCGGAATCGCGGTCCCGCGGGAGCAACGGCCACGCTCCGGCACCCCATGACCGAGATCATCCAGCCGTCGGCCCGCCAACAGCGTGGCCGCATTCAGCGCCGGCGCCGCAGGAAGAGGGTCCACACGCCGTACAGCAAGAGGGCGATGCAGAACGCCACACAGAGGAGTCCGAACGTCGTGCTGCCCTGATACGGACGGGCCAGAATCGGGTCGTCAGCCATCCCTACGGCCTTCCGCCTGTCGTCGGTGTGCCGGGCGTCTCGGCACCGTATCAGCCCTCCTGGTGGTGATAGGAGCCGCCGCCGGTTCTAGCACGTGCCCGACACCGCGCAGTACCGGACGACGGCCGTGCGGGCGATGTCGCGCAGCCACGCCGGGTCGGCCTGGAGCGTCGGCGTCACCAGCATCACCATGCTGCCGAGGCGGACGAACAGGAAGGCGTGCGTCGCCGGTTTGCCGGTCGACGCGGTCGCCGGCTCCTCGGTGACGTCGACCTGTACCGAGTCCACTCCGGCGAAGCCCTCGGCGCTGACCGCGAGGGTGTACCGGGCCCGGCCGGCGGTGAACGACGCGCAGTCGACCGCGGTCTGCCGTGCCTCGTCGAGGACCCGCTGGGCCGCCGCGACATCGGTGAACCGGAGCAGGACCTCCTCGACACTGACGCCGTCGAAGTTGCCGGGCTCCGGATCGGCGCGGACACCGACTCCGCCCTCGTGGTGCTGGATGGCGTCGGGCGACTTCGGGTTCGGGCCGTACGGGACCCGCACCGTTTCCGACGCCCGCACCATCCGGGCCGGGCAGCCGTCGAGGGTGGTGGGTGGCCAGAGCAGGACGTAGTCCTCCCTGCGCGTCCCGCCGACGGTGCTGCCGTAGCTGCTCCAGGCGTGGACGTCGTAGCCCGGGCCGACGTCCTCGGTCCGGAGCAGTTCCGGGGCGGGCCGGTCGGGGTGCGGCGGCTGGTCGATCGGCTGCGAGTTGGCCGGCCGCGGTTCGGCGTCCGTCCACATCGGACCGGAGGCCCACGCCAGCGTGGCGACGACGAGCACGACGGCGAGCCCGCCACCGACCACGCGGGCGGCGCGGCGACGCCGGACCCGCGCCCGGATCCTTGCGCTGTCGGGCCAGTCCACAGTGGACACACTGGCCATGACGAGGTCGTGCAGCCTAGTCACCGGATCTCCTCTCCGACGGCGTGGCGAGATAGGGCGCGAGCGTCGAGCGGCCGCGGGCCAGCCGCGCCTTGATCGTCCCGGTCGGGACGCCGGTCTCCGCGGCGATCTCCGCGACGGTCAGCCCGGCGAAGTAGTGCAGGGCGATGGCCGTCCGCTGGTCCGGCGACAGCCGGCGCAACGCGTTGACGAGGTCGACGGTCTCCGGGCCGGGCGGCGGATGCGCCGGCTCCGGACCGTGTCTCAGGTAGGCGCGGGCCCGGCTGCGGAGGCTGCGCCACCGGCTGATCGCGACCCGCGTGGCGACCAGCCGCACCCACGCCTCCGGATCGGCGTCCGGCCCGAACGAGCGCCACCGCTGCCACGCCCGGACGTACGCCTCCTGCACGGCGTCCTGCGCCTCGGCCAGATCGCCGGTGACCAGGAAGACGCACCCGAGCACCCGCTGCCGGCTGCCCCGGTAGAACGCCTCGAACCGCTCGCTGTCACCGGCCACTGATCCTCCATCGTCGACCCTGAATCACGGGGTCATACGCCTGGGCCGCCCCGGCCGGTTGCATCGACGCGGGCCCGATCTCCGCCGGTCGAGCGAGTCTTGAGCAGCGCGAGACGTGCGGCCGTTGGAATGCGGCCATGGCCGCGACCGGCTCACCGGCCGGAGCCGACATCCGTGGAAGGGGCTGTGCGATGACGGTGACCGATCCGACGCTCTCCGACGGGATCAGGATCGCCCGCATCAACGGCGCGTACCGGCAGGCAAAGGTGCTCCACTGCGCCGTGGAGCTGGGCCTGTTCGAGCTCCTGGCGACCCGCCCGGCCGACGAGGACGAGATCGTCGAGCGGCTCGGGCTGCGGCCACGGCTGGCCCGGTCGCTGCTCTTCGCCCTGGTCGCCCTGGAACTCCTGGAGCGCGACGGCCGCCGCTACCGCAACTCCCCCGCGGTGACGGAGTTCCTGTGCCCGGCCGGCGAGGTGAACCTCGGCCCGGCGGTGCGGGTGGCCAGCCGCCGGCACTACCGGGCGTGGGCCGACCTGTCCGACGCCGTGCGCGAGAACACCGGCGCGGAGACCGTCGACGAGGGTCACAACGCGTTCGCGGACCTCTACCGCAACCTCGACGACGCCCGCGGCTTCCTGGCGCACATGGACTCCTTCAACGGCTTCATCGGACCGGCTCTGGTCGACTGCCTGCCCTGGCGGAGGTACCGGTCGTTCGTCGACCTCGGCGGTGGGCGGGGCAACATCGCCGCTCAGCTCGTGCGCGCCTGGCCGCACCTGGCCGGCGGCGTGTTCGAGCTGCCCGCGATCCGGCCGCTGTTCGACGAGTACATGACCCAGCTGGGCGTCGCCGACCGGGTGACGTTCCACGGCGGTGACTTCTTCGTCGATCCGGTGCCGCCGGCCGACGTGCTGCTGTTCGGGCACGTGCTGCACGACTGGTCGGCGGAGCGCTGCCGGGTGCTGCTGGAACGGGCGGCCGAGGCGCTGCCGTCGGGCGGTGCCGTGGTGGTCTACGACCAGATGCTCGACGAGGCCGAGCCGGACCTGCACAGCGCGCTCGCCAGCCTCAACGTCGCGCTGATGACCTCCTTTGGCTCCGAGTACACCGTCGAGGAGTGCCGCGGCTGGCTGGAGAAGGCCGGGCTGCGGGTCACCGGGGGCCGCCGGCTGCACACCGTCGGCAGCGACTACCTGCTCGTGGCGGAGAAGCCCTGACCCGCCGCGCTCACCGGCGGGACTCCACGAACTCCCGGATCGACCCGCTGATGTAGTCGATCATCTCGGTGGTCAGGCCGGGGTACACGCCGACCCAGAACGTCCGCTCGGTGACGATGTCGCTGTTGGTCAGCTCACCGGCGACGCGGTACGTGACGCCCTGGTACGCCGGCTGCCGCGTCAGGTTGCCGGAGAACAGCATCCGGGTGCCGATCCGGCGGGACTCCAGGAACGTCAGGACGGCGGTGCGGTCGAACGGCGCGTCGGGGAGCACGGTCAGCAGGAAACCGAACCAGCTCGGGTCGCTGCCCTCGGTGGCCCGCGGCAGCAACAACCACGGCACACCCTCCAGGCCGTCGCGCAGCCGCTGCCAGTTGCGCCGCCGGGCCGCGCCGAACTCCGGCAGCTTGGCCAGCTGGGACAGGCCCAGCGCGGCCTGCAGGTCGGTGGTCTTCAGGTTGTAGCCGATCCGGGAGAACGTGTACTTGTGGTCGTACCCGTACGGCAGGGTGCCGAACTGCTGGCCGAACCGGCGCTGGCAGGTGTTGCTGCACCCCGGGGCGCACCAGCAGTCCCGGCCCCAGTCGCGCAGCGACTCGACCACCTTGGCCATCCGCACGCTGTCGGTCAGCACGCAGCCGCCCTCGCCGAACGTCAGGTGGTGCGCCGGGTAGAAGCTGACGGTGCTGAAGTCGCCGAACGTGCCGGTGGCCCGGCCCTGGTAGGTGCTGCCGACCGCGTCGCAGTTGTCCTCGACGAAGAACAGGCCCCGTTCGGCGGCCAGCGCGGCGATCTCCGCGACGGGGAACGGGTTGCCCAGCGCGTGCGCGATCATGATCGCCCGGGTCCGCGGGCCGATCGCCGCCTCCACCCGGTCCGGCGTGGTGTTGTAGGTGCCGAGTTCGATGTCGACGAAGACGGGCACCAGGCCGTTCTGCACGATCGGGTGGACCGTGGTGGGGAAGCCGGCGGCCACGGTGACCACCTCGTCGCCCGGGCGCAGCCGCCGCTCGCCGAGTTCGGCCTGGGTGAGCGCGGTCAGCGCGAGCAGGTTCGCCGAGGAGCCGGAGTTGGTCAGGTGCGCCTTGCGCCGCCCGATGGTGCGGGCGAACTCCCGCTCGAACTGCTCGGCGCTGGACCCGGCGGCGATGCGCAGGTTCAGGGCGGCCTCCACCAGCGCGACCCGGTCGTCCTCGTCCAGCACCGCGCCGGAGGGCAGCAGCGGCGTCTCGCCGGGGACGAACCCGCGCCCCTGCTCGCGCTCCCGGTGGAACTTGCGGACGTGATCGAGGATGAGCGACTGGATGTCCGTCATGCGGGTTCCCTTCTCGAGGCCGGGGCGGCCGGCACCGGTGATGCCGCGGCCCACAGGGTGTGCAGCGAATCGAGCAGCGGCCGCCGCGGCCGCCAGCCGAGCAGCCGGCGGGCGACGGTGACGTCGACCGCCTGCCACCGCACGCCGGTGGCGTTGGCCGCGCCGGGGCCGTCGCGGTCGGACAGTTCCGTGGGCACGCCGCTGATGGCGACGAGGTCGCGCACCAGCCGGTCCACCGGCACGGCCTCGCCGCGGCCGATGTTGACCAGCGCGCCGCCGGCCGGTGCCCGGGTCGCCGCCGCGCACACGGCGGCGGCCACGTCGCGGACGTCGACGAAGTCGCACTCGGCGGCCAGCCGGCCGGTGCGCAGCACCGCCGTGGCGCCGGCGCGCGCCGCCTGCGCCAACTCGGCGGCGACCCCGCCGAACAGGCTGGCCGCCGGCATGCCGGCACCGATCGCGTTGACGGTGCGCAGCACGACCGCGTCGACCCGGCCGGCCGCCGCGGCGGCGAGCACCAGCCTGGTCGCGGCCAGTTTCGTCCGCCCGTACGGGGAGACCGGGTGCGGCGGGGTGGACTCCCGGATCGGCGTGCCGGGCGGCACCGGTCCGACCTCGTGCACGGTGCCGAGCTGGACGAGCCGGGTGCGGCCGGGCAACCGTTCGACGGCGTCGACGAGGCGGGCGACCAGCCCGGTGTTGACCGGCTCCACCTCACCCGGGTCGGGCCGCCACACGGCGCCGGCGGCGTTGACGACCAGCGCCGGCCGGACCGCCGCCAGGGCGGCATGGAGCTGTGCCGTGGACGCCGTGGACAGGTCGAGCGCCGGCGCTCGGCCGCGGCCGACCACGGTGACCCGGTAGCCCGCCCGGGCCAGGGCGTCGCACACGTGCCGGCCGACGAAACCGGTGCCGCCGAGCACGACCGCGCGGGCCGTCACGCCCGGCTCCGCACGGCCCGCCGGCGCACCTCGTCCACCAGCTCGGCCTGCCGGACGACGACGTCGCCCTGCAGCCCGCTGTCGGTGCCGTCGCGGACGGCACCGGCGAACGCGGCGATCGCGGCGGCGAACTGGTCGTCGGGCGGCAGGGTCAGCTTCTCCACCCGGTCCTGCCGGTCCAGGCGCACCACCGGAGACAGGGTCGGCGGCGCGGTGAACGCGCGCTCGACGACGATCCGGCCCCGGCTGCCCCACACCTCGTACGCGCACCGGTAGCCGTGCTCCATGCCGAACGCGACCTGTGCGACCACGCCGTCCGGGGTGACGAGCAGGGCCGCGCCGCCGACGTCGACGCCGTACGCCGGGTCGACGCGCAGGCTGGCACCGGCCACGGTGAGCCGCGGCCCGAGGAGCGACTGGGCGAGCCGGATCGGGTAGCCGCCGTTGTCGCCGAGGGCACCGCCGCCCAGCGCCGGCTGGTACCGGATGTCGTCCGGAGCGCGGGGCGGCATCGCGAACACCGCGGTGACGGCGCGGACGTCACCCACCGCGCCGTCGGCGACCAGCTTCCGGACGGCGTCGTGCAGGCCGTGCTTGACGAACATGTAGTTCTCGGCCAGCACCAGCCCGCGCCGCGCGGCCGACGCGACGAGCCGGGCCGCGTCCGCGGGGTCCGGTGCCAGCGGCTTCTCGCACAGCACGTGCTTGCCCGCCAGCAGTGCCCGGTCCACCCACTCGGCGTGCAGCGCCGGTGGCAGCGGCAGGTAGACGGCGTCCACGTCGGCCCGCTCCAGCAGCGGCGCGTAGCCGTGCACCGGTTCGGCGCCGAACCGGCCGGCGAAGCGGGCCGCCCGGCCGGGGTCCCGGCCGGCGACCGCGACCACGGTGCTGTGCGGGCCGGCGGCCAACGCCGGCAGCGCCCGGCGCCAGGCGAACTCGGCACAGCCGAGGACGCCGAACCGCAGCGGCCGGCCGGCCGCGTCGGCGGTCACCAGCAGGCGTGCAGGCACGAGACGAGGCTGCGTGCCTGCACGTTGACGTAGTGGCTGTGCCGTTGCAGCGCGATCAGCTGCCCGACGGTGACCCAGCGGAAGTCCTCCGGCGGTTCCGCCGGGAAGTCGTCGTCCACCTCGACGACGAGGTACCGGCTCTCCGAGTGGTAGAACCGGCCGCCCTCCTCGGACTGGACCGTCTGGTAGCGGACCCGGCCGCGGCCGGAGAGCACGTAGTCCAGGAACAGGGGCCGGTACTCCTCACCGAGCCCGTCGTAGTTGGCCGGCACGCACTTGACGGTGGGACCCAGCTCCACCACGTCCATGTAGCCCGGCTCGACGGTGGCGTGCGCCAGCACGTGCAGCACCCCGTCGATGCGCCGGACGAGGAACGCGATCACGCCGGTGTCGCACGGCGCGAACAGCGGCTGCGTCCACTGGTGCACCTCGCGGTTGCTCGCGTGCACCGAGACGGCCATGACGCTGAAGTACTTGCCGTCCGGGCGGGCGATCCGGTCGGCGGTGCGGTGCCAGCCGGCCACCTCGTCGAGCGGGATCCGCCGGGCGTCGAGGATCTGCCCGGTCTTGGCGTCGTTGAGCCAGGTGAGGATCTCCCCTTCGGTGTACACCGAACCGGTCGCCTCGCCGACGGCGGTCGAGCGCCACAACGCCGCCGCGAAGTCGTCGCCCGGCGCCGGCGTCACCGGCAGCGAGTCGCGCGCCGCGTACTGCAGGCACGACAGCACCGAGCGGGCGTCCATGTTGATCAGGTTGGGCAGCGCGTGCAGAGCGCGGAGCTGGCCGAGGGTGAGCCAGCAGAACCCGTCGCGCAGCGGCACGTCGTCGGTCACCTCGACGACCATGTTGCGGTTGCGCTTGCGGTAGAACCAGGCGCCGTGCTCGGACTGGAGAACGTCGACCAGCACCCGGGCGCGTCCGGGCTGGACGAAGTACTCCAGATACGCGGTTCCCGCCCCGCCGTGCGCCTTGGTGTAGTTGCTGCGGGTCGCCTGGACGGTCGGCGAGAGCTGAAGCCCGTTGACGTTGCCCGGCTCCACCTTCGCCTGCATCAGGCAGTGCAGCACGCCGTCGATCTCACGCACCACGATGCCGAGGATGCCCACCTCCGGCTGGTTGATGATGGGCTGCCACCACTGCGGCACCAGGCCCCGGTCGCGGCGCACGTGCAGCCCCTGGACGCTGAAGAACTTGCCCGTCTCGTGGACGAGGAAGCTCGTGCGCGGGTCGAAGGACCAGCCGGACAACGCGGTGAACGGGATCGGCTCGACCGTGAACGAGGTCCGCCGCGCCTGCTCGGTGAACCACTCGTGGAAGCCTGCCGTGGACAGGGCGTGCCCGTGCCGGGCCAGCACCGAGACGAGGATGCGGCCGGCGTCACCGGTGGTGGCGCCGGCCGCCAGGTCGAGGCCCGCGCGGTGGCTGATGGTCACGCCGACAGGGTCGGCGGGTCCGCTCGATGCGGCATCCACTTCGGCTCGACCTCGGCCGGCTCGAGGCGGGCGAGACCGTGCAGCGAGGGGGCCGTCCTAACCTTCCGGGTCGGCACTGGACGGTCAGGGAGGCGTGCGATGCGGGTGCTGTTCTCGGTCTCGGACTGGTCGTCCCACTACTTCCCCATGGTGCCGCTCGGCTGGGCGTTGCAGGCCGCCGGGCACGAGCTGCGGGTGGCCTGCGACGCGTCCCAGGCGCCGGCCGTCGCACGTGCCGGCCTGACACCCGTGCCGCTGCTGGCGGGCCGGGACCTGATCTTCATGCACCGCATGCACAACCTCGAACAGGTGCACCTGGGCCGCTGGCCGCACGACCGGCTGCCGCCCCACCCGGTGACCGGTGAACCGCTGACCGGCCTGGCCGAGTTCGGCGACCTGGGGACCTACCTCGCCCGCACCCGGGCCGAGGTCGCCGCCGCGCTGCAGCGCAACATGGTCGACGCCGTCGGCTGGACGTGCGACTGGCAACCCGCGCTGGTGGTCTGCGACCTGACCAGCCTCCACGGCCTGCTGACCGCCGCGGTGGCCGACGTGCCCTGCGCCGTGCATCTCTGGGGGCCGGTCGGTACCGTCGAACCGCCCGAGTACGACCTGGTCCCCGACGACCGTGCCGGCACGCTCGGGCGGCTCGGGGTGGACGCCGAGGTGGTCGACCTCATCGAGCACGTGATCGACCCGTGCCCGGCGGACCTGGCGCCGCCCACCACCGCGGTACGGCTGCCCAGCCGGTACGTGCCGTACAACGGCGGTGGCCCGGTGCCCGCCTGGACGGCGCGGCCGGTGCGCGCGTCCGACCGGCCCCGGGTGTGTGTGGTGTTCGGTGACTCGCTGCGCGAGATGGCCGGTGCCGGGTCGTTCGACCTGGCCGGTCTGGTCCGCTCGGTGGCCCGGTTGGACGTCGAGGTGGTCGTCCTGGTCCACCCCGACGACGCGGCGCGGCTGGGCGACCTGCCCGGCAACGTGCGGGTGCCCGGCCCGGTGCCGCTGCATGCCCTGCTGCCCACCTGTGCGGCGGTGATCCACCACGGCGGCGCCGGTTCGCTGATGACCGCGCTCGCCGCCGGCGTGCCGCAGCTGTCCCTGCCCTTCTTCCCGGACCAGCGGGCCAACGCCGCGCGGCTGGCCGCCACCGGCGCGGGCGACACCATGGACGGCAATTCGTTCGATCCGGCCGGGGTGCGCGCGCGGCTGGTGGGCCTGCTGGGCGACCCGCGCTATCGGCGGCGGGCCGCGGCGCTGCGCGACCAGCTCGCCGACCGGCCCAGCCCGGCCCAGCTCGTGGAGCCGCTGGAGGAGCTGGCCCGGGCCGGCCGGCGCGTCCACCACGGGAGCCGGCTCCCCGCGGTTGACGGGGGTCTACCCCTCCAGTGGTCTTCGACGCGACGTTGAGCGCGCTCGGCCACCGTATCTCCCGTGACCGAGGACCCCCGTGCCGGCGACGCCGGCCACGCCCTGATCGAGCGGCTGCTCGCCGCCGCCGACGGCACCCCCGACGAGACCGCGGACCGGCTGGCCGGCGAGGATCCCGACGCGGTGGCCGTCACCACGCTGGCCGAGGTGATGACGCGGGTTGCCCTGGACGAGGTGGCCGGCGCGCCGGTCGCCGTACAGGTCGACCTCGGCGGGCCCGGCGGCCGGCTGGGCTACGTGGTCACCGTCGGCGATCCGGCGGCGAAGGTTGCCCCCGGCTGGATCGCCGACCCGTGGGTCCGGCTCAGGCAGGATCTCACCGAGTTCGTCCGCGCCGTCTTCGGGCCGGCGGTCCCGCCCGCCGGGGCGACCCGCGAGCTGTTCCTCAAGGACGAGCCCGGGCCGCGCAGCTGGCGGCCCGACGACCCGTGGCGGGTCGCGCAGGAGGCCGCCCGGCGGGCCGCGCACCGGCTGGTCCGCGCCTGCACCGCCGCGACGCCGGACCTGGCCGGGCTGGCGGTGCGGTTCGGTTCGGACAAGTGGGGCGGGCACTGGTACACGCCGCACTACGAGCGGCACTTCGCGCCGCTGCGCGACCACCGGGTCCGCCTGCTGGAGTTGGGCATCGGCGGCTACCACCTGCCCGACCAGGGCGGCGCGTCGTTGCACATGTGGCAGCACTACTTCCCGCGTGGGCTCGTCCACGGGCTCGACATCTACGACAAGTCGCGCCTGCCCGTCGGCCCCCGGGTCCGCACCGTGCGGGGCGACCAGGGCGACGCCGCGTTCCTGGACACGCTCGGCCACCGGATCGGGCCGCTGGACATCGTCATCGACGACGGCAGCCACCTCAGCCGCGACGTCATCGTCTCGTTCCGCGCGCTCTTCCCCCACCTGCGCGACGGTGGCCTGTACGTCATCGAGGACCTGGGCACCGCCTACTGGCCGGGATGGGGCGGCAGCAGCGAGCGGCTGGACGACCCGGCCACGTCCGCCGGCTTCCTCAAGACGCTGGTCGACGGCCTCAACCACCAGGAGCTGGTGCCCGGCGGCGGGCGGGCGGCCGCCGACACCGACACCACCGTGACCGGCCTGCACCTCTACCACAACCTGGCGGTCGTCGAGAAGGGCCGCAACACCGAACAGCCCGCGCCTTCGTGGGTCTCCCGCACCGAGGATCCTGGAGCACTGCTGTGACCGACACCGGCGCCGACCTGTACCTGAACCTGATGAAGAAGGTCCTGACCAACGTCATCTACGAGGATCCACCGGTGGCCCTCGGCTCCGTCGTCGACGGTTACCGCGCCGACGCCCGGCAGATCGGCGTCGACTGCCCCAGCGTGGCGCACACGATGGTCGGCCTGAAGCGGCTGGACAACCTGCGGGCCTGCATCGAGACGGCGCTCGCCGACGGGGTCCCCGGCGACGTCATCGAGACCGGTGTGTGGCGCGGCGGGGCATGCATCTTCATGCGCGCGGTACTCAAGGCGCACGGCGTCACCGATCGGACCGTCTGGGTGGCCGACTCGTTCGCCGGCATCCCGGAGACCACCCCGGACAGCCACCCGGACGACTGGCGGATGGCGCTGCACGAGCACAACGACGTGCTGGCGATCCCGATGGAGACGGTGCGGGGGAACTTCGCCCGGTACGACCTGCTGGACGCACAGGTCCGGTTCCTGCCCGGCTGGTTCCGCGACACGCTGCCCGCCGCACCGCTCACGCAACTGGCCGTGCTGCGCCTCGACGGCGACCTCTACGAGTCCACAATGGACGCTCTGACGCACCTGTACCCGAAGCTGTCCCCCGGTGGCTTCGTCATCGTGGACGACTACCTCATCCCGGCCTGTGCCAAGGCGGTCCACGAGTTCCGGGGCGAGCACGGCATCGAGGACCCGATCGAGACCATCGACGAGTGCGGCGCGTTCTGGCGCCGCACCGTCTGAGGCGAAGGGGATGCGGCCGGTGGACACCGTGACGGCGGACCAGGACGTCGAACGGCAACTGGAGACGGTCGAGCGGCTGGTGCGGGCGGCCGACGGCCGGGACGCGGAGCTGGCCAACGTCGTCGACGCGCTCGGGGCCGGCGAGGTCGCGGCGCTGGCCGTGGAGGAGCTCGTCTTCCGCTGCGCACCGCCGGGCAACCCCGTTCCGGTGGACGTCCAACTGGACCTGGTGCACGGCGTGCGGCGGCTGGTCTACACGCTGTCCGTCCGGGCCGGCGAGGCGGTCACCGCCACGCCGGAGGGCTCCGGGACCGCCTGCGCGCGGCTGGAGTTCGAGCTGACCCAGCTGCTGCGGCTGCTGTACGGCCCCGCCGACGGGCGCACCACCGGCACGCACCGCACCGAGCTACTCGTGCACCGGCGCGAGGTGCTCGCCGCTTACGCCTACGTGAAGGACCAGGGCGGTCTCGGTGCCGTCCTCGCCGCCACCAGCCGCGCCACCGCCACCGTGCTGGGCGCCCTGGCCGCCGGCCGGCCACCGCTGGACGAGCTGGCCGTCCGGTACGGCGCCGACAAGTGGGGACCGTGGCACTGGTTCGCTCCCCACTACGAGCGGCACCTCCAGCACCTGCGCGACCGGCCGGTCCGGGTCCTGGAGATCGGCATCGGCGGCTACCGCGACCCGAACGCCGGCGGCGAGTCGCTGCGGATGTGGAAGCGGTACTTCCACCGCGGCGTCATCACCGGTGTCGACGTGTTCGAGAAGCACGGCCTGCGCGGGCCCCGGCTGCGCGTGCTGCGCGGCGACCAGGGCGACCCGGAGTTCCTGGCCTCGCTCGCGGCGTACGGCCCGTTCGACGTGATCGTCGACGACGGCAGCCACGTCAGCGCGCACGTGCGCGCCGGCTTCGCGGAGCTGTTCCGGCACCTGCGGCCGGGCGGCTGCTACGTCATCGAGGACCTGTGGACGTCGTACTGCCCCGGCTTCGGCGGCGACGCCGACCCGGCCGCGGGCACCACGTCGCTGGCGCTGCTGAAGTCGCTGATCGACAGCATCCACTACGAGGAGCGCACCGACGCCGGCGCGACCGGCGGCTACCCGGACGCCGAGCTGGTCGGGCTGCACGTCTACCACAACGTGGCGTTCCTGGAGAAGGGCGTCAACGCCGAGGGCGGGATCCCGTCCTGGATCCCCCGCAGCATCGACGCCCTCGTCACCGACCCCACCGACCGGGCCGGCCGGCGTTAGCCCGGCTCGACCGACAGGGCGTGCCGGAACACGTTGCCGGGGTCGTAGCGGGCCTTGACGCGCCGCAGCCGCGGGTAGTTGTCCTTGAAATACAGGCGCTGCCACGGGACCCCGGACGCGTTCCACGCGGGGTCCTTCACGTCGACGTCCGGGTAGTTGATGAAGCAGCCGTCCTGGTTGTCGTTGGGCGCCGGCACGCCGCCGGTGGCCGCGTAGACGTCCCGGTAGAAGCGGCGCACCCAGTCGAGGTTCAGCGCGTCCTCGGCCGGGTCGCCCCACGTGGCCGCGTACCAGGTCTTGAAGATCGAGTCCCGCTGCGGCACCGCGGTCGCGTCGGCCGCGACGGTGTTCACCCGGCAGCCGTAGGACGCCAGGTACACCAGGCCCCAGCCGTGGAACGTGGGCTCGGTCAGCGCCCGGTAGACCGCGGCGACCTGCGCGTCCGTGAACGGCTTGCGCAGGTACCCGCCCTTGGACTTGGACCGGTCGAAGCCCTCGTTCGCGTTGCGCTGGGCCAGGGTGTTCTCCATCCACAACACGTCCGAGACGTTCACCCAGGGCTGGACGCCGACGCCCGCACCGACCGCCGCCACGTACTCGTCGAGCAGGCGCCGCGCGTCCGGAACGGTGGCGTCCATCCGGATCTGGAGCATGATGTTCTCGGCGGTGGGCGTCTGCAGGTACAGGGTGCTGTGCATGGCGGCGTAGGGCGAGTCGGCGCCGCTGTTCCGGGCGTGCCAGGCGCCGTGGTTGGTCACCAGTCGCGTGAAGGCCGCCTCCGTGAGCCCGTTCCACGGCCAGTACGCGGCGCCGGTGAGCAGCCGCGCCGGCGGCCGGGGCAGCAGCCGGGCCGGGTCGGCGCCGGTGGCACCGGGCGTGCGGAACCAGTAGCGGGTGACCACGCCGAAGGTGCCGCCACCGCCGCCGGTGTGCGCCCACCACAGGTCCCGGTTCGGGTCGTCGGGCTCCCGGGTTGCCAGCACGGTGCGGGCCCGGCCGGCCCCGTCGACCACCACGACCTCCACCGCGTACAGGTGGTCGACGCTGAGCCCGTGCCGGCGCGACAGCGGGCCGTACCCGCCGCCCGCGATGTGCCCGCCGACGCCGACCTCCACGCACAGCCCGGCCGGCACGGTGACGCCCCAGCCCAGGTACAGCGCGCGGTACAGCTCGCCCAGCGTGGCGCCGGCCTCGACCGCGAACGCCCGCAGCCGCGGGTCGTAACCGACGGCCTTCATCTCGGAGACGTCGAGCAGCACCCGGACCGCCGGGTCGTCGACCAGCCCCTCGAAGCAGTGACCGCCGCTGCGCACGGTGACCCGCCGGCCGTCGTGAACGGCGGCCGCCACGGCCCGTTCCACGTGCCCGGCCGAGTACACCAGGCACACCTCGTCCGGTGTCGCGGCGAAGCGGCCGTTGTAGCCGCGGGTGGTCAGCTCGGCGTAGCGGGGGTCGTCGGGGCGCACCAGCACCGCGGGCTGGGCGCCACCCGGCACAGCGGCGTTCGCCGGCGCGGGCGCGACCAGCGGGCCGGACACGGCGGTCAGGGCGGCGGTGCCGAGCAGTCCTCGGCGGGATACGGCCATGCCGTCCATCGCACGCTGCGGCGATCCAGGCCGGCTCGAGGCCGGCTCGACGGCCGTCAGGCGAGGGCGTCGGCCGCCGCGTACAGGTCCCGGCACTGCCGGAAGGTCGGCAGCAGCCCGGCCGCCGCCGCCTCGGCCAGCGTCGGCGCGGCCCGGTCCTTGGCCGACAGGATCGGGTCGGCGCAGCCCCACGGCAGCGCCAGGTCCGGGTCGAGCGGGTTCAGCTCGTACGGCTCGGTGTCCTCGTACGCGGTGGAGCACAGGTAGCCGACGGTGGCCCCGTCGGTGAGCGCGACGAACCCGTGCGCCAGCCCCTCGGCCACGAACACGGCCACGGCCGACCCGGCATCGAGCCGGTTCACCGCACAGGTGCCGTAAGCCGGCGAGCCGACCCGCACGTCCACGACGATGTCGAGCACCGCGCCGCGCAGGCAGCTCACGTACTTGGCCTGCCCCGGCGGCACGGCAACGCCGTGCAGGCCGCGCAGGACGCCGCGCCGCGACACCGAGTGGTTGGCCTGCGCCACCGGGAACCGCCGGCCGGTCGCGGCGGCCAGTTCCCGGGCGCGCATGGTCTCGTGGAAGACGCCGCGCTCGTCGGGCCGCCGGGTCGGCGTGATCCGGTACGCGTCCGGCACGGCCAGTTCGACGATGTCCACGCCGGCTACGCCCGCGTCGCCGCGGCGCCCAGCACCACCGGCAGCTCGTGCAGCCCGCGCATGATGTTCTCGCGCCACCGGGTCGGCCCCGCCAGCCGCATCTCCGGGAAGCGCGACACCAGCGCGCCGATCGCCACCTGCGCCTCCATCCGGGCCAGCGGCGCGCCCAGGCAGTGGTGGATGCCGTGCGAGAAGGCCAGGTGCGGGTTCGGGTCGCGGGTGATGTCGAGCCGGTGCGGGTCGGGGAAGCGGCGCGCGTCCCGGTTGGCGCCGCAGAACGACACCAGCAGGACCTCGCCCTTGCGGATGACCGTGCCCTCCACGTCGACGTCCTCCAGCGCGATCTGCCCGGCGGCGCTGAACGAACTCTCGTACCGCAGGAACTCCTCCACCGCCGACTCGATCAGCTCCGGTCGCCGCCGCAGCAGCGCGTGCTGGTCGGTGTTGGTCAGCAGCGCGTGGATGCCGTTGCCGATGAGGTTCGTCGTGGTCGCGTAGCCGGCCGCGATCAGCGCGATGATCAGCTCGACCAGTTCGGGCTCGGTGAGCCGCGCGGCTCCGTCGCGGGCCGCGATCAGGCCACTGGTCAGGTCGTCGCCGGGGTTCCCGCGCTTCTCCTCGACCAGCCCGACCACGTACCGCTTGGTGCGGTCGTAGACCTCCTCGCGGTTCTCCGCGATCTCCCCGGCGAGGATCTTCTCGGTCGACCGGCGCACCTCGGCCCGGTCCTGCGGCGGCGCGCCGAGCAGCTCGCAGATCACCGCGATCGGCAACGGGTAGGCCAACGCCTCCAGCAGGTCGACCGGCTCGGTCGCGCCCTCCCGGCCGGCGGTGTCGAGCATCGCGTCGACCTGTGCCCGCACCCACGGCCGCAGGCCCTCGATGCGGCGGAACGTGAACGCCTGGCGGATCAGCGAACGGATGCGGGTGTGCTCCGGCGGGTCGGAGTCGACAGCGGCGATCTCGCTGTCGTCGGGGCGGCGGCGGCTGAACCGCGGGTCGGCCAGGAGCGCGCGGGCCAGGTCGTAGCGGGTGACGAACCAGACCTCACCCATGAACGAGGTGGGCACCCGGGTCAGCGGGCCGGCCTCGCGCAGCCGGTCGAGCACCGGGTAGGGGTCCGCGATGCAGACCGGGCTCTCCTTCTCCACCAGGACGGGTTGCTGCGTCACGAGGTCCTCCTAGACCAGATCGTCGCGGGTGACCCGGCGGTGCCGGACCAACCAGCCGGCGCCGTCGCGCACGAGGTCGTCGACGCAGGACGTGCTGGCGTGCACGGTCGGCTTGCCACCGCGCGGAGTGGCGAGGACCAGCGCGTAGCTGTGCACCGACAGCGACGCGTCGTCGGTGCCCGGACGGACGCTGACCATGCCCAGCCAGTGCCGGCGCCGGACACCCGACCGGGCCAGCTCCTCGGCCGCGGCCCGCGCGCCCGCCTCGATGGCGGCCCGGCCCCGGATCGGTTCCGGCAGGGCGTTGGCGGCGAACACACCGTCCTCTGTGAAGGTGCGCGCCCACTCGGCGACGGCACCGCCGTCGAGCAGCCGCATCTGGTCGGCGTAGAACTGCTGAACCTCCTGGTACAGCCCGGTGACCGCGGCGACCGACGCTGACATTCCCCGCTCCTTCCGATGGCGACGCGCACAGGCTGGTCCGGCCGGCTGGAGGCCGGGTAGAGCGCCGATCGACGCCGCCGATCGACCGCCTCCGATCGACGCCGCCGGGCGGCCCGCCCAGCGCGGCTCGAGCCGCGTTCGAGCGCCGCGCGTGAGCCTCGGCCCGATCGGAAGACCGACGACCAAGCGGACGGAGCTGCGAGATGTTGGAAGACGGTCGCGACCTGAGCAACCTCATCACCGTGATCGCGCGGTTCACCACCAAGGGCGACCCGGAGGCGTTCGAACGCTTCTTCCTCGACCACGTCAAGTACATGCGCGCGCAGGAGGGGTTCGGCGCCCACCAGGCGGTGCGGTCGCTGGACAACCCCGCCGTGTACGTGAACTTCGGCTGGTGGCTCGGCCAGGAGGCGTTCCAGAAGGTGGTCGCCAGCGACCAGTTCAAGGCGCACCAGGGCGTGATGCACTCCATGCTGGAGAAGGCCGACCTGGACCTGTGCGTCAACGTGGCCCGGGTGAACGCGGCCGAGTCGGCCGGCACCCGCGGCGAGTTCGACACGCCGCTGATGAACATCACCACCTACCGGGTGACCGGCGACGGCGCCGAGTTCGAGGCGGCGTTCCAGCGGTACGCGGCGCACATCAGGGAACTGCACGGCTTCGGATACACCGACCTCAACCGGTCGCTGCGCAAGCCCGGCACGTACGCGAGCATCGGCTACTGGTGGGACCCGGCCGCCTATCCCAAGGCCACCGGCGGCGAGCAGTACCAGGCGTTGACGAAGCTCGCCGAGGTGAACGTCGAGCCGGTCAAGCACGTCGCGTGGGGCCGCGGCGGCGAGGACGACACGGCCGCGGAAACCGGCTGAGCGCGGAAGCCGACCGAGGCATGACGACCATCGACACCGACGTCTGCGTCGTGGGCGGCGGCCCGGCCGGGCTGACCCTCGCCCTGCTGCTGGCCCGCTCGGGCGTGCGGGTCGCGGTGGTGGAGCGGACCGCCTCGCTGGAGCGCCCGTACCGCGGCGAGATCCTCCAGCCGGGCGGTCAGGCTCTGCTGGCCGAACTGGGGGTGCTGGACGGCGCCCGCGCCCGCGGCTGCCACGAGCACTCCCGCTTCCGGTTCGTCGACCGGGGGCGGGTGCTGCTGGACATCGACTACCGGACGCTGCCCGCCCCGTTCAACTGCCTGCTGAGCGTCCCGCAGCGGCACCTCCTCGCGGAGCTGCAGGCGGCCTGCGGGCGGTACGAGGTGACGCTGCTGGCCGGGCACAAGGTGAGCGACCTCGTCCGCGACGGCGCACGGATCACCGGAGTGCTGGCGACCGGCCCCGACGGCGTCCGGCAGATCCGGGCCCGGTGCGTGGTCGGCGCGGACGGACGCTACTCCAAGACCCGGCGGCTGGCCGGCATCGACAACGACCGGCTGGACGTCTTCGACCACGACGTGCTGTGGTTCCGCATCCCCGACCGGGAGGGCCCGGGCAGCCCGGAGGTGCGCATCCACCGCGGCGGCGGCAACCCGGTGCTGGAGTACCGGTCGTTCCCGGACCAGGTCCAGCTCGGCTGGACGCTGCCGCACCACGGTTACCGGGCGCTGGCCGCCCGGGGCGTCGACCACGTCCGCGCGGAGCTGACCCGGGCGATCCCGCAGTACGGCGACCTGATCGACAAGCACGTGACCGCCCTGTCCGACCTGACGCTGCTGGACGTGTTCGCCGCGACCGCCCGGTCGTGGACCGCCGACGGCCTGGTGCTCATCGGCGACGCGGCGCACACCCACAGCCCGATCGGCGCCCAGGGCATCAACCTGGCCGTGCAGGACGCGGTCGCGCTGCACCCGGTGCTCGTCGACGCGCTGCGATCCGGGAACACCGACGCCGCGGCACTGGACCGGTTCGCCGCACCGCGCCGGCCGGACATCGACCGGGTGTTGCGCACCCAGGTGCTGCAGAGCCGGGCGATGCTGGCCGGAAACCGCGTGCTCGACGCGGTGCGCCCGCGGGTCGCCCGGCTGCTGGCACACACGCCGGTCTACCGGAAGGTGCTGCGCCACATCGCCTACGGCAACCCCGCGATCCGGCTGCGCACCGACCTGTTCGTCCGCTGACCATCGACCACGCAGGAGCGCGCCGTGCAGCTGATCGACCTGTCCTCGCCCGTCGACGCGAGCTTCTGGGAGCCCGACCCGGTCTCGCACACGCCGATGTCGCCGGCCGAGGGCGCACGGCACATGTGCAAGGAGATGAACGAGCATTTCGGCCTGAACCTGGACCCGGACATGCTGCCGGACGGCGAGTTCCTCAACAACGACACGTTCCAGCTGACCGCGCACACCGGCACCCACGTCGACGCGCCGGCGCACTACGGCTCGCGGGCGGCGTACGGGACGCCGCGCACGATCGACCAGATGCCGCTGGACTGGTTCTGCCGCCCGGGCGTGCTGCTGGACCTGCGTGCCGAGCCGGTGGGCGCGGTGGGCGCGGAGGGCATCGCGCGGGCCATCGACCGGATCGGCCACTCCCCCGCGCCGCTGGACATCGTGCTGCTGCACACCGGCGCGGAGCGGCACCTCGGCACGCCCCGCTACTTCACCGACTTCGCCGGCCTCGACCGCGACGCCACGGCCATGCTGCTCGACCTGGGCGTGAAGGTGATCGGCACCGACGCGTTCAGTCTCGACGCGCCGTTCCCGTTCATCCTCCAGCGGTACAACTCCACCGGGGACCGGGGCGTGCTGTGGCCGGCGCACATGCTCGGGCGCGAACGCGAGTACTGCCAGATCGAACGGCTGGGCAATCTGGACGCGCTGCCCCGCCCGTACGGGTTCCGGGTGATGTGCTTTCCGGTCAAGCTGACCGGCGCCGGGGCCGGCTGGGCGCGCGCCGTGGCCGTCCTGGACGAGCCGTGACCGGCGCGCCGAAGGGCCTGGTGCTCGCCGGCGGCGACGGCACCCGGCTGCGCCCGCTCAGCTTCGCGATGCCCAAACAGCTCGTGCCGGTGGCCAACCGCCCGGTTCTGCTGCACGCGCTCGACGACCTGCGCGCCGCCGGCGTCACCGACGTCGGCGTGGTGGTGGGCGACCGGGGCGCGCAGATCCGGGCGGTGGTCGGTGACGGCGCCGCGCTCGGCCTGCGGATCACCTACCTGGTGCAGGACCGGCCGCTCGGGCTGGCGCACTGCGTGCGGGTGGCCGGCGACTTCCTCGGCGCCGACGACTTCGTCATGTACCTGGGCGACAACGTGGTCCGCGGCGGCCTGGCGCCGCTGCTGGCCGACTTCGCCGCCGGCCGGCCGGCGGCGCAGGTGCTGCTGGCCCGGGTGGCCGACCCCCGCGCCTGCGGCGTGGCCGACGTGGAGCGGTCCGGCCGGATCCGGCGGGTGGTGGAGAAGCCCGCCGACCCGCCCAGCGACCTCGCCCTCATCGGCGTCTACGCGTTCTCGGCGCGGATTCACGAGGCGGTCGCGGCCATCCGTCCGAGCCGGCGCGGCGAGCTGGAGATCACCGACGCGATCCAGTGGCTGATCGACCACGGCGCCCCGGTGGGCGGCTCGCTGTTCACCGGCTTCTGGCGCGACACCGGGCGGGTCGACGACCTCCTGGCGTGCAACCGCGAACTGCTCGCCACGACGGTCCACAGCGTGCGGGGCGACGTCGACGGCGCCAGTTCGGTGCGCGGGCCGGTGCGGGTCGAGCCGGGCGCCCGGGTGATCTGCTCGCAGCTGGTCGGACCCGCCGTGATCGGCGCGGACGCCGTGATCGAGAACAGCTACGTCGGCCCGTACACGGCGATCGGGCCGGGCTGTGTGCTCGCCGGCGCCGGGGTCGAGGACTCGGTCGTGATGGAGAGCACGTCCGTGCGCGGTGTGCACGGCGTCATCCACCACTCGATCCTGGGCCGGTCGGTGGACATCACCTCGTCACCGCCGGAGCCCATGCGGCACCGCCTGGTCGTGCCCGACCAGAGCCGCCTCGAAATCGGCTGAGAGATTGGCTGAACCACGGCCGGTCACGCCGCGCGCAGCACCATGGCGGCGTTGAAGCCGCCGGCGCCACGGGCCAGCACCAGCGCGGCCGGCCGGTCCAGCGGGCGCGGCCGGTCGACCACCAGATCGATCCCGTAGTCCGGGGCGGGTGCCACGTTCATCGTGGGCGGGATCGTGCGCCCACGCAGCGCGAGCAGCGCCGTGACGACGTCGAGCACCGCACCGCCGGCGTAGAGCCGCCCGGTCGCGGCCTTCGGCGCGGTGACGGGCACGCCCGCCGGGCCGAAGACGGCGGTGATCGCGTCGGCCTCGATCCGGTCCTGGTCGCGCACGCCGGCCGCGTCGGCGAACACGACGCCGATGTCACCCGGCCCGGCGCCGGCGTCGGCCAGCGCCCGCTCGGCGGCCGCCCGCAGCGCCGGCTCGCCGCCGGAGTCCGGGTGGGGGTCGAACGTGGCGCCGTAGCCGGCGATCTCGCCGTAGCGACGGGCACCGCGCGCCCGCGCGGCCGCGCCGTCCTCGACGATCAGCATCGCGCCGCCCTCGCCGGGCACGTGCCCGCACGCCTGGTCGTCGAACGGCAGGTACGCGCGATCGGGCCGGTCGGACCGGCTGAGTCGCCCGCCGCACAGCTGCGCCACCCAGCCGTACGGCGACAGCGGGCCGTCGGTGCCGCCGGTGACCACCAGCCGCAGCCCCTTGCGCAGCTGCCGGCGCGCCTGCGCGATCGCGTCCAGGCCGCCCGCCTGCTCGCCGACCAGCACGCCGGTCGGCCCGCGCAGGTTGTGCCGGATGGAGATCTGGCCGCTGTTGACCGCGTAGAACCAGGCGAACGACATGTACGCGCTGACGTGCCGCGGCCCCCGCGACCACAGGTTCTCCAGCTCGCGCTGGCCGTACTCGAAGCCGCCGGACGCGCTCGCGGTGACGACACCCAGCTCCTGCGGGTCCAGCTCCGCCGGGCGCACGCCCGCGTCGGCGAAGGCCCAGTCGGTGGCGGCGAGCGCGAACTGGGTCATCCGGTCGGTCTGCGGCACCAGCCGGCCGGGCAGGTGGTCGGCCGGCGCGAAGCCGGTGATCTCGCCGGCCAGCCGGGCCGGGTACCCGTCGGCGTCGAACCGGGTCAGGCGGCGGATGCCCAGCTCGCCGCGGAGCGTGGCGGGCCAGTACGCCTCGACGCCCAGCCCGGTCGGCGCGGCCACGCCGACACCGGTCACCACCGCCGTCACCGGGCTCACCGGGTCGTCCCGGCGGGCGCGGTGAGCACCATGGCGCTCTGGAACCCGCCGAATCCGCTGCCGACCGTGAGCGCGACGCGCACCGGCTGCTCGCGCGCGGTGAGCGGCACGTAGTCCAGGTCGAGTTCGGGGTCCGGATCGGTCAGGTTCGCGGTGGGCGGGATCGCCGAGTGCTCGATCGCCAGCGCGCAGGCGGCGATCTCGATGGAGCCGATCGCGCCGAGCGAGTGCCCGATCATCGACTTGATCGAGCTGATCGGCACCCGGTGCGCGTGGTCGCCCAGGCTGCGCTTGATCGCCGCGGTCTCGTGCCGGTCGTTCTGCTTGGTGGCGGTGCCGTGCGCGTTGACGTACTCCACCGCCTCGGCGGGCAGCCGGGCCTCGGCCAGCGCCGCGGTGGCCGCGGCGGCCAGCTCGACGCCGTCGGGTCGCAGCCCGGTCATGTGGTAGGCGTTGCCCCGCGACCCGAACCCGGCGATCTCGGCGTAGACGTGCGCGCCGCGCCGGTAGGCGTGCCCGCGCTCCTCCAGCACGAGGATCGCCGCGCCCTCGCCGAGGACGAAGCCGTTGCGGTTGCGGTCGAACGGGCGCAGGGCGTGCTCCGGGTCGTCGTTGCTGGGCGAGGTGGCCTTGATGGCGTCGAAGCAGGCCACGGTGATCGGCGAGATCGGCGCGTCGGTTCCGCCGGCGACCATCACGTCGACCGAACCCTCCCGGATCAGGTCGCAGGCATACCCGACCGCGTCGATGCCGGACGTGCACCCGGCCGACACCACCGTGGCCGGTCCCTGCGCGTTCACCGCCCACGCCACCTCGGCGGCGATCGAGCTGGGCACGAAGTAGTCGTAGAGGTGCGGCACCCCGTACGCGTGGTCGACCAGCCAGCGCCGGCCGGCGTCGCTGAGCACGACGTACTCCTCCTCCAGCCGCTGCGTGCAGCCGACGGCGGTGCCGATCGCGACGCCGACGCGGTGCGGCGGCGTCCGCGCGTCGCCGAGCTCGCTGTCGGCCAGGCTCTCCCTGGTGCAGACGACGGCGAACTGCGCGACCCGGTCGAGCCGGCGGATCTCCCGCTGGGTCAGCCCGGCCGCCTGCGGGTCGAAGTCGCACTCGGCGGCGATCCGCGACCGGAACGGCTCGGCGTCGAAGAAGGTGATCGGCCGGGTGGCCGGCCGGCCGGACAGCAGCCGTTCCCAGAACGCCTTACGCCCGATGCCGCCCGGCGCGATCACGCCGATCCCGGTGATCACGACCCGCCGGCTCCCGTTGCCCTCGTGCATGCCGTCGAGAATCACGGCGGTGGCTAGACACCGGCTCGAGGAGGGCTGGATCCAGCCGGCTCAGGATCGACACATGGAAACTCACCTCAGCAGCCGTCCGGCCCCGACCGCGGACGAGTCGCTCGGCGTCGTCCTCTGGTTGCGCATCCTCACCACCGATCTGTCCGTCGCGCTGCCCTTCTACCAGCAGCTGTTCGGCTGGACGTACACACAGGACGACCCGCTCCGGTACACCATCTACAACGTCGACCACGGGCTGGGCGCGATCATCGGCGGCCAGCCGCGGCCGTCCGCGCCCAACGTGGTGCTCTACGTGGCCGTCGACGACCTCCGCGCGAAGATCGCGCTGGCGCAGTCGCTGGGCGGCACGGTCGTCAGCGGCCCGGTCGTGCTCAGCCCGACCACCGCGTACGCCGACGTGAAGGATCCGACCGGCACCGTGATCGGGATGTTCACGAGCTCTTGGACGGGCTGACCGGCCGGCTATCCGGCGGCGCCGACGGTGTGCAGCCGGGACAGGGCGGAGGCCAGCGCGGTCCGGTCGGCCGCCGCCGGGCCGGGTGCGGGTGGCAGCGTGCAGAGGACCTCGGTGCCGCCCGCCCGCACGGCGGGGTGCCGCCGGGCCAGCGTGGTCAACCCCGCACCCGGACCGGTCTCGACGAGCAGATGGTCGCCCGTGGACAGCAGCGCGTCGAGCGCCGGCCAGAACAGCACCGGCGCGACCGGTTGCCCGGCCCAGAACGCCGGGTCGGCCACGTCCGAGGCGCTCAGCACGGCCCCGGTGTAGGCCGAGTAGACCGGGATCCGGGGCGAACGCGGCCGGATCGCCGCGAACACGGCGTCGGCACCGCGAGCCGCCTCGGCCAGCACGGGGCTGTGGAACGGGCTCAGCGACGGCACGCGTCGCCAGGTGATGCCGTCCGCCCGCAGCTTCTCCCCCACCGCGGCCAACGCCTCGGCCGGGCCGGCGAGCACGGTCTGCCGGGGCGCGTTCAGCGCACCGACGACCACGCCGTCGCCCAGGAAGGGCGCCAGCCGTTCGGGCGTGGCGGCCGCGGCCAGCATCCCACCGGGCGGACCGTCGGCCAGCCGCGTGACCCGGTCGGCGACCACACGTGCCGCGTCGGCCAGGGTGAACACACCGGCGATGGTGGCCGCGGCCAGCTCGCCGATGCTGTGGCCGAGCAATGCCACCGGGCGCACGCCGCGATCGAGCAGTACCCGGCCGACGGCATAGTCGACGGCGAACAGCAGCGGCTGGGAACGGGTGACGTGGTCCAGCGGGACGGTCGGTTCACCGGCGCGCCAGTCGGCGCGCAACCGGTCTCCCAGCGGCCCCATGGCGGTGAACACCGCCTCCACCGCCCGGGTGAACACCGGTTCGTGGCCGTACAGGCCGGCGCCCATCCGGGCGTACTGCGAGCCCTGGCCCGGCAGCAGCAGCGCGACGGGCCGGCGGGCGGGATCGGTACGGGTCATGACCGAACCGTCCCAGGAGTCACTCGACGCGCGCTGGGGCCGGCCAACGGCGCCCGTCGAGCCGCCCACAACGACGAGTCAAGCCCGATACGCCAATTTCGACAGGTCCAACCATCTCGCTACGAGGAGGCAGGTGTGTCACCATCCCAGACCGCTCAGGGCACCGCCCTGACCCGGCGCTCGGCGCTCGGCGCCGTCATCGCCGTCGGCGCGGCGACCGCTCTCACCCGGCCGGGCGCGGCTCAGGCCGCCGGCGGCCGGCTTACGGCCGCCGAACTGGCGACCGCCATGGAGCAGGCGGCCACCGGTCCCGGCGACATCGTCTTCTGGCACATCCGCACCGCCAACCTCAAGGTGGCCCTGCGCTTCTACCAGACCCTGTTCGGCTTCGCCTGGCAGTTCCAGCAGGTCGACGCCGGAACCTACGTGATCCTCATCCACGGCCTGCCGGCCGGTGCCATCGTGGGCGGCCAGCCCCGGCCGCGAAACTCCAACGCCGTCCTCTACATAACGGTGGACGACCTGCGCGCCAACATCTGCAAGGCCGAGCGGATGGGCGGCCGTGTCGTACTCGGCCCGGAGATCATCTTCGAGGGACAGGCGTTCGTGTCGATGGTCGACCCGACCGGCAACGAGTTCGGCATGTTCGGCGCCTACACCGAGGCCTGACGCCCACACGAGCGGTGCCCCGCGGCCGTGGCCGCGGGGCACCTTTCGTGGCGACCGGCGAGCTATCCGGGGGACCGGCCGCCACCGTCGAGGAGCCGGTCCAGGACGCCGGCCAGGGTGGCCTGCGGGTCGTCGACGGCGGTGGGGCTGCGCCAGGCGACGAACGCGTCCGGGCGCACCAGCACCGCCCCGTCCGGGGCGAGCCCCGCGGTCTTCGCCCAGACGGCACCGTCGGGCTCGTCGAGGTCGCCGCCCGGGCCGACCCGGTACCCACGCACCGCGACGCCGCGCCGGGCGGAGACGGCCTCGGCCGCCGCGCACCACGCCCCGCCCTCCGGGCCGGTCAGCAGCACGAAGCCCGGTGCGACGACGTCCAATGTGGACACCCGCTCGCCGGACCGCCACACCCACGCGTGCGGGACCCTGGTGCCCGGCGTGCCGTCCAGGTTGCGCTCGACGTCGTCCCACGACGGCGCCTCGGCCCTGGCGTCGATCACCGCGCCCTCGGCGTACTGCACGCCGAGGCTGGTCACCAGCGGGTCGGCGATGCGCACCTCGGCGCGCTGTTCGGTACTGGACGTCCAGTGCAGCTCCAGGTGCTCGAAGCGGCGCAGCGCCTGGTCGCGGGTGAACCGGGCGACCGGCATCCGCTCGGCCTGGTAGCTGTCGAGCAGGCTCCGGGAGGCCGTGCCGCGCAGCACCATGGCCAGCTTCCAGGCCAGGTTCTGCGCGTCCGCGACCCCGGTGCTCATCCCGAACGCGCCGATCGGCGGGATGGTGTGCGCCGCGTCGCCGGCCAGGAACACCCGGCCGACCCGCATCCGGTCGGCCAGCCGGCCGGACATCTGCCAGCACACCACGCTGACGATCCGCACCGGCAGCCCGGGCACCCCGATCGCCGCCTCGACGAGCCGCCGGCACCGCTCGACCGGGTAGTCGGCGGTGGTCTCCTTCTCCGCGTCGAAGCTCACGTGGTACACCCAGCGGGACCGGTTGTCGATGGACAGCAGGATGCCCTCGGAGTCCGGGTTGCGCACCTCGCAGAACGCGAACTCGTTGCCGCGCACCAGATCCGCCAGGTCCGCTTCGAACAGGATGTTCAACATCGGGTGGCCCAGCTTGTCCCGGCCGTTGGTGCCGACGCCCAGCAGCGACCGCACGGCGCTGCCCGAGCCGTCGGCGCCGACCAGGTAGCCGGCCCGCACGGTGCGGGACTCGCCCGTCCGCACGTCCGACAGCTGAGCCGTCACGCAGGTCTCGTCCTGGGTGAACGACACCAGCCGGGTGCCGAACGACACCCGGGCACCGCCCGCCGTCGCGGCCTCCAGGAGCACCCGGTCGATCTGGTCCTGCGCGCACGGCCCGATGTCGGTGGGGCTGACCCGCCGGGTCGCCTCGGCCACGTCCACCGGCGGCGTGGGGATCCGGCGGGCGGTGGCCAGGTCCGTGCCGGCCAGTGTGGTCACGTGCACCTTGCCGTGGCTCGGCGCGAGATCGGCGCTGGCCGCGGCGAGTTGGTCGGCGAGGCCGAGTTCGCGGAAGAACTCCTTGACCCACGGCTGCACCCCGGTCGCCCGCGGATGCACCGACGTGCTCCCGTGCCGCTCGACCAGCAGCGCCGAGACCCCCTGCCACGCCAGCGCCGCCGCCGTGGCCAGTCCGACCGTGCCGGCGCCGACGATCAGCACCGGGACGTTGTTCTGCGGCATCGGCCGCACCTCCCTTTCGGCATCGCCGTTCACGCGGCCACCGGCGCGGTCACCGCGATCGGCAGCCCCTGGTAGTGCGCACCGGTCTCGTGGTTGTCGATGTGCTCGAAGAAACCCGGGCGCGCGTGGAACACGTACTCGACCGGCTCGCGGGCCGGCGGCCGGGTCTGCGGACCGGCCCATTCGGCGACCGCGCGGGCCAGGTCGGAGGAGAACCGGCGCGGCTCGCTGACGTACGTCGGCTCACCGTCCACATCGGACAGTCGCCACCCCGGCGGCGGCTGCTCGCCGGGAAGCACGTAGCGGGGCCGGCAGGACGCCTCGTACACATACAGCTCGTGCGCGAAGACCCGCCACGCCGAGGGGAAGGAGGGCACCATCTCGTCCCGCCACCAGGCCTGGATCACCTCCTCCAGTTCCGGCCGGGTGAACAGGGCCCGCAGCGCCGCGGCGATCGCCGGCGACTCGGCGAGCACCGGGATCCGTTCCCGGAACTCGACCACCACCGGGTCCGTCGCCGCCTCGAACGCGTCGACCAGGCTGCGGATCAGCTCGGACTGCGTGCGCCCGGTCAGGTCCCGGACCGGCTGCCACACGTGCCGCAGGTACTGGTTCTCGCCCAGTACCCGGGCCCAGAACACGAAGCGCTGCATGGCCAGGTGCTCGGTCAGCGTCGCGCTGCGGTTGGCCAGCACGTACTCGAAGTCGTCGGACTCGCCGCGGATGGTCACGAAGCCGTGCTGGTCGCGGCGCTCGGTGTAGGAGGTGTTCGGCAGCAGCAGCAACGGATACACCGCGATCCGCGACACCCGCGCCGCCAGCCGGTCGTACCCGTCGAGGAACGACTGCGGCGTCTCGCCGGGCGCGCCCCAGATCAGCTCGGCGTAGCAGTCCAGGCCCTCCTCGGCGAGCCAGGTGACCAGGCTCTCCCACTGGTTGACCCGCATGTTCTTGCGGGCCATGTCGGTGAGCGCCTGGTCGTCGAGGGTCTGCAGGGCCAGGGTGAACGAACTCTTGAAGCCGTGCCGCTTCAGCTCGGAGACGATCTTGGCGAACCGGGCCGACTTGTTCTTCGCCCAACTGGTCTCCAGCGCCCGCGGGAAGCCGTGCCGTTCCCGCGTCTTGATCAGCGTCTCCACGAACGTCTCGTCGGTCTCCAGCAACCCGAAGTTGGCGTCGCACAGCACCACCGTCGGCACCTGGTGGAACCCGAAGATGTCCAGCTCCTCGGCCAGCCGGTCGGGGGAGAACGCCCGCACCTTCTGCCCGACCGCGCCGCCCCAGTAGCAGAACGCGCACTTGTAGGGGCAGCCCCGGTTGGTCTCCATCAACGCCACGTCGTACCGGAACCGGCCGGCGTGGTCGGTCATCGGGAACGACCGGGCCAGGAACGGCGACGGGATGATGTCGAGGTCGGCGATGCGCTCCCGGTCGGGCGTGGTGTGCACCGAGCCGTCGGGCAGCCGGTAGGACAGTCCCTGCACCCCGGCCGGCTGCAGCTCGCCGGGGTGCTCCAGCAGGTACGTGACCAGGTCCCGGAAGATGAACTCGCCCTCGCCGTTGACCACCACGTCGACCACCGGGAAGTCGCGGAACACCCGCTCGGCCTGGTACGCCACGTGGTTGCCGCCGAACACCACGACGCCGCGCGGGTTGAGCTGCTTGAACGTCTCCGCGAGGCAGCCGAAGTTGCGGTAGTTCCAGCCGAGGACGGAGAACGCCAGCACGTCGGGCGCGCCGTGACGGAACAGCGTGGCCGCCATGTCGGTGAGCGCCTCACCGCCGCGGAAGTTACGGATCGACGAGTGGACCTCCGCGGCGAGGTCCTGATCCGCGTCGAGGGTCGCCTTGAGGTAGCCGGCGGCCAGCGGCATCGAGTCGAGCGGCATGTCCCAGGCGCCCTGCTGGACCAGGCGAACCTCCAACATGAATCACGGCCTTTCCCATCGGGCTGCGTCAGCGCGTGAGCGCGAGCGCGGCGCGGTCGAGTATCTGGCCCAGAGCGCGTTCCAGAACGGCTCCGGGCTCGGGAGACGGGCCCGGCGAGCGCCAGGCGACGAAGTTGTCCGGCCGCACCAGCAGCGCTCCGGACGGTTCCAGACCGGCGGTGGCCGGCCACCGCCCGCCCGGGTCGGTGAGCCCGTCGGCGCCGACGCGGTGGGCGGTCAGCGGCACGCCGGTGCGGGCCGCGAGCGACCGTGCGGCGTCGCACCAGTCGGCGCCGTCCGGACCGGCGATGACGGCGAAGCCGGTGCCGGCCAGGTCCAAAGTGGACAGTTGCCGGCCGGAGCGGTCCAGCCAGGCGTGCGGCACCCGGCTGCCCGGCGAGCCGTCCAGGTTGCGCTCGACGTCCTCCAGCGAGGGCAGCTCCGCTCGCGGGTCCACCACGGCGTCGGACACGTACTGGTAGCCGATTCCGGTCACCAGCGGGTCGGCCATCCGCAGCCGGGTCCGCTCCCGCGCCCGGGCGGCGTCGAAGTGCACGTCGAGGTGCTGGAAGCGGAGCAGTGCCTGCTCGCACGTCAGGCGGGCCACCGGAAGCCGTTCCGGTTCGTAACTGTCGAGCAGCCGCGGGCCGGCCCGGCCGGTCACCACCAGGGCCAGTTTCCACGCGAGGTTGTAGGCGTCGGCGATGCCGGTGCTCATGCCGAACGCGGCGACCGGCGGGATGACGTGCCCCGCGTCGCCCACCAGGAAGATCCGATCCTCCCGGATCCGGTCGGCCACCCGGGCCGACATCTGCCAGGGCAGTCGGGCCAGCACCTCCACCGGCGCGTCGGGCAGGCCGATCGCGGCCCGCACCAGGTCCTCACACCGCCGCAGCGGGTAGTCGTCCGCGGTCTCCCGGTCCGGGTCGTAGGTCAGGTGGAACACCCACCGGTCCCGGTTGTTGATCGTCAGCAGCAGCCCCTCGAACGCCGGGTTGCGCACCTCGGCGAAGGCGAACTCGTGCCCCCGCACCAGGTCCGCCAGGTCGACGCGGCAGAGCAGGTTGATCATCGGCCGGCTGAGCTTGCGCGGCCCGGTCATCCCGATGCCCAGCAGGTCGCGGACCCGGCTGGCGGAGCCGTCGGCGGCCACCAGGTACCTCGCGTGGACCCGGTACCGGCGCCCGCTCTCCCGCTCGCGGACGGTCGCGGTCACCCCGTCGGCGTCCTGCACGACGTCCACCAGTTCGGTGCCGAACCGCACCCGGGCGCCCGCGGCGGTGGCCGCCTCCAGCAGCACGCCGTCGATCTGGTCCTGCGCGCACGGGCCCGCGTCGGTGGGGCTGATCCGCGCGGTCACCTCGACCATCGCCGGCGGCGGGGTCGGCACCCGGGGCACGGTGCCCAGGTCGTCGCCGGCCAGCGAGGTGATATCGATCTTGGAACGGCTCGGCGCCAGGTCGGCGCTGGCCTCCCGCATGCGCTCGGCCAGGCCCATGCTGCGGAAGAACTCCTTGGCCGGCGGCTGCACGCCGGTGGCCCGCGGATGGATGGACGTTCCCGCATGCCGCTCCACCACCAGCGGCGTGACGCCGTACCGCGCCAGCGCGACGGCGGCGCTGAGTCCCACGGTGCCGCCTCCGACGACGAGGACCGGCTCGTCGTGCTCCGGCGGTCGCTCCCGGTCCGCGCTCATTCGCACGCCGCCTGCACGATGCTGGACGAGTGCACGCCGCTCCACTGTGGACGGATCGGGCGTACCCGCGTCAGCGTGAACCCGGCGGCGGCGAGCAGCGCCCGGAAGTCCTCCTCGGACCGCTCCGCCGCACCGGTGTTGATCATCATGTTGACGTCGCCCCGGGTCGCGATCTGGCTGGTCGCCGACGCGTCCACCCGCGCCGGGTAGACGCCCTCGACCAGCAGCAGCACGCCGTCCGGGCGCATCGCCTTGCGACAGTTGGTCAGGATGGCGACGCTGTGCTCGTCGTCCCAGTCGTGGATGACGTTGTTCAGCAGGTAGACGTCGCCGCCGGTGGGCACCGAGGCGAAGAAGTCACCGCCGACCGTCTCGCACCGGTCGGCCAGCCCGACGGCGGCGATCCGCTCGTTCGCCGTCGCCACCATGTCGGGCAGGTCGAACAGGATGCCCCGGGTCGTCGGCGCGGAGCGGAGGATCGCCTCGAGAACGAGGCCCTGCCCGCCGCCGACGTCGACCACCGTGCCGGCGCGGCCGAAGTCGAACGCCTGCGCGACCGCCCCGGCGGTGTAGGTGGCGAAGAACACCATGGCCTTGCGCAGCAGTTCCAGCATCTGCGGCGGGATCTGCGCGAACGGGTCCGCGGCGCCGCTGCGGGAGAACGCGGAGCGGCCCTCCTGCACGCACTCGGCCAGCCCGGACCAGCGGTGCTGGTTGCCCGGGCCCGCCAGGAACATCGCCATGGCGTGCAGCGAGTCGGGGATGTCGGTGCGCAGGTGCCGGCCCATCGGGGTCAGCTCGAACGTGTCCGGCGCCGGCTCGGCCAGGATCCCCGTGCTGACCAGGAGCCGCAGCAGGCGCAGCAGGTAGGGCGGGTGGGTGCCGGTCGCCGTGGCGAGCGCCCGGTGGTCGCGGACGCCGGCCGCGACATGGTCGGCGATCCCGAGCTTGGCCGCCACGTGCGCGGCGCTGGACGCCTGGTGCGCGGTGAGCGTCTGGTACAGAGCGAGCGCGGGCGTCGGCGTCTCGTTCGCCGCTGCCGCGCCCACCGGTGGCTGTGTCATGCGAAGTCCTCCCGTCGGCTGGCCACGCCCACGGTCGACCCCCGCTCTTGACGGACCCTCGAACCCCGCTTGAAGTGGCTACGGCATCCGCAGTCCGGCCGCGCGGGCCGCCGCCGCGAACACGTCGACGGTGTCGGGCAGCGCGGCCACCGCGGCGGCGTAACGGTCGCGGGCGGCGGCCATCCGGTCCTGCGTCGGCCGGTCGTACAGCAGCGCGGTCAGCGTGGCGACCACACCCGCCTCGTCGAGGATCTCGGCGTGGGAGACCGCGTCCAGGAACGGGTTCGCGGCCAGCAGCGGGCGCATGAACTCGAAGAAGGACATCGGCCACAGCCGGAACGGGTGCACCGGGCCGACCCGGTCCAGCCACCCGCGCACCGTCGGGCCGAGCCCGCCCAGTTCGGCGTCCAGCCGGTCGGCGTCGCCGTCGGCGGCCACCGTGTAGCGGTTGGTCAGCACCAGTCCGGCGACGTCGGCGAACACCGAGCGCAGCAGCGTCATGGCCGGCGGCGTCAGCGCCACCACCGCGTCGGCGGCGCCGAGCAGCGCCGAGTACCGCCGCGCCGAGCACGGCGGGAGCGCGTGCGTCCGCCCGGCCGGCAGGCCGCGCAGCGCGTCGGGAACGTTTCCGACGAGGACGAAGTGCGTGCCGGCCGGTAGCTGGCGCAGATAGCCGGCGAGCAGGTCCGGCGTGTGCGTGGCCAGCCGCACCACCGAGTCGTGCGCCGGCCGGCCCGACGGTTGCTGCCAGCCGGAGATGGGCAGCAGCACCATCCGGTCACCGTCGTCGATGCCCAGCGACCCGCGCACCTCGCGGCGCCGCGCCGCGCCGATGCGGTCGGTCTCGGCGAGCAGCCGGTAGGGGTACCCGGCTCCCCGACGTTCCAGGTGCGACAACGGCACCGGGTGCAGCCGGGCCGGCATGTCGAGGAGCTTCGGGTTCACCGGCCGGCGCAGGCCGGGTGCGATGTCGATGGTGAAGTCGGTGCGGTCCCACTCCCACTGGTCCACCGGGATCACCGGCAGCCCGTACCGGTAGATGAACCAGGGGTCGAGGTGGAACTGTCCCTCCGCGATGACCCAGTAGGTGAAGTAGTCGGCGAGGATCAGCCCGGTCGGCCGGAACTGCGCGACCAGGTCGTCGACGACCGGGTACAGGGCGTCGCCCATCGACGGTTCGACCACCGTGTACGGGTGGCCGCTCTCGCGCAGCATCGCCTCGGCACCGGGCAGCACGACGAAGTGGCTCTTCGCGCCGGCCGGCTCCAACTGCCGGGCCAGCGACAGCGCGATCACCACCTCGCCGAGGCCCTGCGGAGTCAGCACGAAGTACAGCAGTCGCATTTCCCAGCTCCTCGCGAAAGCGGTGATTCAGGCGTCTGCGCAGTCGACCCACGTGCGCGTGCGCGCCGCCCGGGCCACGGCGTCGAGCACCGCCTGTGCCCGGTGGCCGTCGGTCAGGTCGGGCACGCCGGGCGGCCGGCGCCCTTCGACCGTGGCCAGCAGGTCGGCCACCTGCCGGTCGGCCGACCAGTCGGTCACCGCCATCAGCTCCGGGAACGAGCCGGTCTCGGCGTCGCCGACGTCCGGCCCGGCCGGGCGGATCACCTCGGGGCCGCTCCCCTGCCGGCCGAGCACCACCTCCATCGGCCGGTCGGAGGTGTAGGCGAGCGTGCCGCGGGTCCCGACCAGGTCGAGCTGGTTGTGGTAGCGGTGGTACGGGCTCGCCGGCAGCACCCGGCTCAGCACCAGGGTCGCGTGCGCCCCGGCACCGCCGGCCGCGCCCGCACCGCCGGCACCGCCGGCCGCGCCCGCACCGCCGGCACCGCCGGCCGCGCCCGCACCGCCGGCACCGCCGGC
>NZ_BOPG01000054.1 GCF_016863635.1 Virgisporangium aurantiacum
CACCGCCGGCCGCGCCCGCACCGCCGGCACCGCCGGCCGCGCCCGCACCGCCGGCACCGCCGGCCGCGCCCGCACCGCCGGCACCGCCGGCCAGGTCGGCGGTGACGACGACGTCGTCCCAGTTGCGCACCGGGCGGCGGCCGCCACCCGGTGCCGGCCGGTCGGTGAACAGCGTGGTGGCCTCCGCGCCGACCGCGGTGGGCTCGCCGGCCAGCCAGCGCACCAGGTCCAGCGCGTGCGGGCCGAGGTCGCTGAGCACGCCGTACGGGTACTCGTCGGCGTCGTACCGCCAGGTCCACTCACCGGTGGCGTCGCCGGCCATCACGCTGGCGGTCTGGTAGCGCAGGTGCCGGACCCGGCCGACCGCACCCTCGTCCAGCAGCCGCCGGGCCGTCATCAGCGCCGGATCCCACCGACGGGTGAAGCCGACCATCGTCGGCACGCCGGCGCACGCGTCCAGCATCCGCGCGCTCTCGGCGGCGGTGCGCGCCAGCGGCTTCTCGCAGAACACCGCCAGGCCACGCTTGGCGGCGGCGACGACCGCACCGGCGTGCGCCGAGGGCGGCGCCGTGATGAGCACCCCGTCCAGCGGCTGCGCGTCGAGCATCGCGTCGACGTCGCCGTACCCGGCCGGTACGTCGAGGTCCCGGGCGGCGGCCCGGGCTCGGTCCTCGTCCCGTCCGCACAGCGCCGGCACCTGCGCGCCGGCGCGGCGCAGTGCCGGCAGCAGGTAGTGCCGGCACCACCAGCCGTGCCCCACCAGGCCGATGCGCGGGCCGGCGCTCATTTGTTGCCGGCCGGCTGCACCTGCCGGTCCAGGTAGTCCTGGGCGCTCTGCAGCGCACCGAGGTTCCGGCCGCCGCGGACCTCGCTGACGTGGTCCTTCGCTTCCTGCACGGTCCAGCCGCGCTTGGCCACCATCGCCGGCTTGAGCACCTCCGTGGTGCACGACGTGGTCAGCACCCCGTCGGGCCGCTGCTCGAACCGGGTGTACCCGAACAGCGCCTGGTCCAGCGGCGGGAGCCCGCCGATCTGGCGCCACATGATCTTGTCGTTCGGGAAGCAGACCCGGGCCTGCCGGGTGACGTGCACCGCGCCGCTCGGCACGGTGACCTCCATCTCCACCAGCTGCCGGTCCGGCTCGTCCTCGCGGACGTCGGTGCGCAGGCAGTGCGGGATCCGCGCGGGCCATTGCCGCGCGTCGTAGAAGTAGTCGTAGACGTCTTCCAGCCGGCCCTTGATGAGCAGCGACACCTGGTAGGTGATCTCCAGGTCGAGGATCTCGTCGCGCTGCTCGGCGACCTGCCTGAGCCGGTCGAGCTGGGTGGTGATGCCCTGCTCCATACGGGCGGCGACCGCTGCGGCGGCGGCCGGGTCCGCGGTGCCGAACTCGTGACGCAGCTCGACGGTGGTACGCGCGTCCCCGTCCGGGGTGAAGCGCCACCGCCCGGTGGTGAACGTCACCGGCGGGCGCGGGTCGACGTGCTCGAAGGTGATCGTGCCGCCGGCCCGGTCGAGGGTGCGCCGGGCCCGCCAGCCGCGGATCACCTCGCCGTCCAGCGTCCACCGGTCGATCACGTCGGTGTCCGCGCCGGTGTCCGCGCCGCGCTCGGCGGACTCGGCGTGCACCACCCCGGGGAAGAACCGGGTGCTCTGGTCGACGTCGGCGACCAGGTCGAAGACCGTGCCGGCGGGCGCCTCCACGGTGACGGTGTGCGCGACGACGGTCGAATGGTTGCCCACCGCACGCCTCCTCTCCTGTCGTTGGTCAGGTCGTGTCTGGTGGTCAGGTGGGTCGGGCCGGCCGGCGCAGCAGGGCGTCGACGGCGGACTCGACCCGGCGCGCGGTGAAGTCGGTGCCCCGGGCGGCCACGTAGCCGTCCGGCCGTACGAGGATCCAGCAGCCGGGGCCGGCGTTCAGGTCGGCGGCGAGCCGTCCGGCCGGGTCGGCGAGCGGGCCGGGGTGCGGACCCTCCGGCAGCGGATCGCGGGTGACCGTGCGCACCGACAGCCACTCCTTGTCCGTGTCGGCCAGTTCCTGCGCGCCGTCGCGGCCGCCGAACACCAGCAGTGTCCACTGTGGATCGCGCAGCTCGTCGAGGAGCGCCTGCCAGGCGGGGTCGGCGGCGCGGGCGGCGTCGACCCGGCTCAGCCGCTCCCCCGGCTTCGGCGCCGGCCCACGCGCCGGCAGCACGACGCCGTCCGGGTAGTCCAGCGCCAGCCCCGACATGCCCGCCATGATCTTGCGCTGGATGCGGCCCTTCAGCGGCGGGATCCGGCGCACGATGCCCAGCGCCACCGGCAGCACCCGCACCGCGACCGGGTTGGAGAGCTGGATCAGCGCGGTCGCCACGCGGGTGGACGCCAGCAGCCGGGCGCCGATCGGCACGCGCTCGCCGGTGTAGGAGTCCAGCAGGGCCGCGTCGGCCTGGCCGTGCACCACCATGGCGAGCTTCCACGCGAGGTTGTAGGCGTCCTGGACGCCGGTGTTCATGCCCTGGCCGGACGCGGGGCTGTGCACGTGCGCCGCGTCGCCGGCGACCATGCAGCGGCCGGCGCGCATGCGCTCGATCATCCGTTGCTGGATCGTGAACACCGACACCCAGGACGGCGTCCGCACGGTCGCCGGCCGGCCGACGCCCTCGCTGATCTTCGCGGCGAACCGCGCCGCCACCTGCTCCAGGTCGTCCTCACCGGTGAAGCCGACGTCGACCGTGTCGAGCAGGCGCCACTTGCGGCGGTCCGGGAACGGCACCATCATCACCGAGCCCCGGCTGGTGCGCAGCAGGTGGATGCTGTTGCGCGGCAGGCCCGCCTCGACGAGCGCGTCGGCGATCAGCCAGGTCTGGCTGGAGTCTCCGGTCAGCCGCAGGTCGAGCAGCTTGCGCACGGTGCTGTGGCCGCCGTCGCAGCCCACCAGCCAGTCCGCGGCCGCCTCCTCCGTGCCGCCGTCCGGGTGGCGCAGGGTGGCGGTCACGGCACGGTCGTCGTGCCGCAGCGACTCCAGCCGCACGCCCCATTCCGGGGTGACGCCGAAGCCGGCGGTCGCGGTACGCAGCACCTCCTCGGTGATGACCTGGTCGACCATCAGCGTGAACGGGAACCGCGTCGGCAACCGCGAGTAGTCGGTGTCCCAGCGGACCAACCGCCGGCCGTTCTGGTGCAGGGTGAAGTGGGTGACCCGTTGACCGCGCGGCAGCAGGTCGTCGAGGCGCCCCATCTGGTCGTAGGTCTCCAGCGTCCGGGGGTGGGTGGCCAGCGCCCGGCTGGTGGTCGCCGGGCCGTCCGCGGCGTCGACCAGCCGCACCCGCACCCCCCGCCGGCACAGTTCGTGCGCCAGCGTCAGCCCGGCCGGGCCCGCGCCGACCACCAGCACGTGCGCCTGATCCGTCACGACGGCCTCCTCACCGGGGTCCGGTCCACCACCTCGGGAAGCCTGACCACCCGGCCTCGTGCACCGCTCGAGCGGTGCCGGAATCGCCGAAGACGTCCTATGCTCGCCCTACTCCTCGCGGTTGAACTGCCGGGCGCCGACGACGAGCATGCCGGCGCCCATCACCGCGACGATCGCCAGCTCCAGCGCGACCGGCACGTGCCAGCCGAACCAGCTGACCCCCGGGTTGAACGCCGCCGCCGCTTCGGGGCTGACGTCCAGGTATCCGAAGACCGCGTCGCGCATGGGGTCCACCGCGTAGGTCAACGGGTTGAGCCGGGTCAGCAGTTGCAGCCAGCTGGGCAGCCCACCGAGCGGGAACAGCGCGCCGGACAGGAAGAACAGCGGCATCAGGAACAGCTGCGAGACGGCCATGAACGTGGGGCCGCCCTTGGTGAGGGTGGCCATCATGACGCCGAGCGCGGTCAGCGAGAACGACAGCAGCAGCAGTTCGGCGACGAGCGTCAGGATCAGCACCGGGTGGTAGGGCACGCCGACCAGGCCGGCAAACCCGATCACCACGATGCCCTGCGAGGTGGCGATGGTGGCGCCGCTGAGGCACTTGCCGAGCACGATGGCACCGCGGCGCACCGGCGCGACGAGCATCTCCCGCAGGAAGCCGAACTCGCGGTCGAAGACGATGGAGCCAGCGGAGAACATGCCGGTGTACAGCACGGTCATGACGAGCATGCCGGAGAACATGAACTGGCGGAAGTCGATGCCCGACACGGCGTCGGAGATGATCGGCGTCAGGCCAGCACCGAACACCAGCAGGTACAGCAGCGGGCTGAGCAGCGAGGCGGCGATGCGGCTGCGCTCGTGCAGGAACCGGATGATGTCCCGCTGCCAAACGATCCTGATGGCGCGCAGGTCGGCCACGATGCTTCGCTCCGGCACCCGGACCGCCGCCAGCGCGGTCGCCGGCCTCGTCGTGGTCATGCGCCTCACCTCCCCGCTTCGGCGTCGCGGATCGTCGCTCCGGTGTAGGACAGGTACACGTCGTCGAGGGACGGTCGCGACACGCTCACGGCGCGGATCCGCACGCCCAGTTCGCCGAACAGCCGGGGCACGAACTCCTCGCCGTTCTCGACGGCGAAGGTCAGCGTCCCCTCGTGTACGCCCGGCGTGATGCCGAACCTGGCGTGCAGCGCCGCCGCGGCGGCCCCGTCGTCGGCGGTGTGTATCTGCACCCGGTCCTTGCCGACGCTGGCTTTCAGCACCTCCGGGGTGTCCAGCGCGATGATCCGGCCGGCGTCGATGATCGCGATCCGGTCGCAGATCTCCGCCTCGTCCATGTAGTGGGTGGTGAGGAAGACCGTGATCTGCTCGGCCCGCCGGAGGTCCTGGAGGTACTCCCAGACCGACTTGCGGGTCTGCGGGTCGAGCCCGACGGTCGGCTCGTCGAGGAACAGCACCCGGGGCGAGTGCATCAGGCCGCGGGCGATCTCCAGCCGGCGGCGCATGCCACCGGAGAACGTCTCCACCCGCGCCTTGCGCCGCTCCCACAGCCCCACCATGTCCAGCACCTGGCGCAGCCGGTCGGGCACCGTCGCCCGCGGCATCCCGTACAGCTCCGCGTGGAAGCGCAGGTTCTGCTCGGCGGTGAGGAACAGGTCCAGGGTCGGCTGCTGGAACACCAGGCCGATGTTGCGCCGCACCTGGTCGCGCGCGTGCCGCACGTCGTGTCCGGCCACGGTGGCGGTGCCGCCGGTGGGCCGGGCCAGGGTGCACAGGATCTTGATCGTGGTGGACTTGCCGGCGCCGTTGGGGCCGAGGAAGCCGAACAGCTCGCCGGCGCCCACCTGGAAGTCGATCCCACCGACCGCGGTGACCTCGCCGTACCGCTTGACCAGACCCTCGACCGAGATTGCGGACATCCGATCCTCCAGCCATTGGCAATGGCAACGATAGTAGGTTGCATCAATTGGCGAGAACAACCATCGGTTGCCCCTATAATTTTCGGATGAGCGGCACCACCCCCTCCGAGGTGCGGCCGGCCGGCATCCTCGGCCTGTCGACCTTCCTCATCCACAAGCTCGGCGCCGAGCTGCGCCGGCGGGTCGCCGAGGAGCTGGTGGGCATGGGCCTCGGCCCCCGCCACCACCGGGCGCTGCTGTTCCTGGCCACGCGGGGTCCGGCCGCGCAGAAGGACATCAGCCTCGCCACCGACCTGGACCCCAGCAACGTCGTCGGCGTCATCGACGACCTCGACCGGCAGGGCCTCGTGGTGCGCCGCCGGGACACCACCGACCGGCGGCGCAACGTCATCGAGATCACCGACACCGGCCGGGTGGTGCTGGCGCAGGGCGACGAGGCGGTCGGCCGGGTCGAGGAGGCCGCCCTGCGCGCGCTCGAACCGGCCGAGCGCGACCAGCTCTACGGCTTCCTGTACCGGATGGTCGTCTCGCTCGACCTGATAAAGCCCGCGCCGAACCGCGTCAAGGAGGGCTAGAGCGAATCTCGAGGCGCCGCTCCTACCGTCCGGCAGGCCAGCGCCCGGTGTGCGCGGCCGGAGGGAGCGGGCATGCGCGTACTGTTCACGGTTTCGGACTGGTCGGCCCACTACTACCCGATGGTGCCGTTGGGCTGGGCGATCCAGGCCGCCGGTCACGAACTGCGGGTCGCCTGCGGGCCCGGGCAGGCGGAGCGGATCGGCCACGCCGGCCTGCCGCCGCTGCCGGTCCTGCGCGGGCGCGACCCGATCTTCCTGCACCGCTTCGGCCAGCTGGAGGCCGTGCACCGCGGCACCTGGCCACACGCCGAGCTGCCGCCCCACCCGGAGACCGGCCGGCCCATGCGCGGGCTCGCCGAACTCGGCGACCTCGGCTCCTACCTGGACGCGACCAAGGGCGCGATGGTCGCCGAACTCACCGCGAACCTCGACGAGCTGGTCGACCTGGTCACCGACTGGGGCCCGGACCTGGTGGTGCACGACCTGACCAGCCTGCACGGCGTGGTCGCCGCGGCCGCCACCAACACACCGGGCGCGGTGCACCTGTGGGGGCCCGTCGGCACGGCCGAGCCGCCCGAACTGGACTTCGTGCCCACCGACCGGGCCGGGCTGCTGCGCCGGTACGGCGTCGTCGACCCCGTCGCCGACCTGATCGACTACGTGATCGACCCGTGCCCGGCGGCGCTCGCGCCACCGACGAACGCCACCCGGCTGGCCGTGCGCTACCTGCCGTACACCGGCGCCGGCGCGCTGCCGGACTGGCTGGCGACGCCGCCCGAACGCCCGCGGGTGTGCCTGTTCTGGGGCAGCTCGCTGCGCGTCACCGCCGGCCCGGACTCGTTCCTCGTGCCGGACCTGATCCGCGCGTTCGACGGTCTCGACATCGAGCTGGTGGTGCTCCTCGGCGCCGACGACACCGCCGCGCTCGGCGAACCGCCCGCCGGCGTGCGCCTGCCCGGGCACACGCCGCTGCCGCTGGTGCTGCCGACCTGTGCCGCGGTCGTGCACCACGGCGGCGACAGCTGCCTGATGCCCGCGCTGCACGCCGGCCTGCCGCAGCTGTCGGTGCCGGTGGCCACCGAGCAGCAGGCCACCGGACGGCGGTTGGCCGCCACCGGCGCCGGCCTGTGTGCCGACGGGCGCCGCTTCGACCCGGCCGCCGTCCGGGACCAGCTCGTCGCGCTGCTGCGCGACCCCTCGTACCGCGATCGCGCCGTCGAGCTGCGCCGGCAGCTCGACGAGCGACCCACCCCGGCCCAGCTGGTGCCGGTCCTGGAGACCCTGGCCGCGGCCGGCTGCCCCGACCGGCGCCGTCCCGCCGCCGCGACCGTCTGACCACCGCACCACCCGTCCACCACCCGCGAGCCCTGGGGAGCCCCGGCCATGAAACTGATGTACTTCGCCCTGAATCCGGTCGGCGCCGGAGAGGTGGTCATCGCCCTGAACCTCGTCGATCAGCTGGCTCCGGCGGGGATCACCGGGCATTTCGTGGTGACACCCAGCTCGGAGACGATGATCAAGGAGAGCGGGCTGCCGTACACGGTGGTCGACCAGGCGATGGGCCCGGCCGTGCGGGACGTCATCGACCACGCCGTCCGCGAGGCCCGGCCGGACGCCCTCGTGCTGGCCGACTACTTCACCTACTGGGCCCGGCTGGACAAGCAGCACGGCATCGACCCGTGGTTCATCGAGGAATACGGCCTGCCGATCCTGCCGATCGACACCTGGGAGTGGGAGTCGACCTCGTTCCGGATCGACCTGACCAGCGACGTGGCGCCGCCGGTCAGCCGGAAGATCCTGGAGATGCCCGCGCACCTGCGTCCGGTGCCGCTGGGCCGGCCCGATGCCGGCGACAGCCGCTACGGCCTGCCCTACCGGCTGGCCACCCGGACCGACCGGGTCAGCGACGCGACCCGCCGGGAGGTGTTCGACTCGCTCGGCCTCGGCGCCGGCGACCGGCTGCTGCTCGTGCCGTCGTCGGCGTGGCAGCAGCACCCGGTCGGCCACTTCGGCGAGCTGTTCCGCAAGGTCGCCCAGCAGGTGCCCGAACTGCTCGCGCACTACCTGCGCCAGCTGCCGGAGAGCACCCACTTCGTGCTGGTCGGCGACGTCGCCCCGCCCATGCACGCGCTGCCGGCCGGCCGCACCCACGTGCTACCGCCGTGCCCGCCCGCCCGGTACTCCAACCTGCTCGGCTCGGCCGACGCCGTGCTGACGCTCAGCCACCCGGCGATGACGATGGTCCGCGCCGTGCTCGCCGACGTGCCCGGCATGGTGCTGACCAACGGGTTCGGCGTCAACGGCGGGGCCGACGTCGACCGGGTGGACGCGGCCGTCGGCGGCCTCACGCCGGCCGTCCGGGACTGGCTGACCGGCATCGGCCGGCTCTACCCGTTCCGGATGTGGCCCATGTCGTTCCACACGTTCATGGCGCCGCTGCTCGCCGACAACCCGTACCTGGACGCGGTGTCCACAGTGGAGCTGCTCGACGAGCGGGCCGTCGTGTCCGGGCTGAGCGACCTGCTGTCCGACGGGCCCACCAGGGAGCGGGCCGCCGCGGGGCGGGCCGCGTACCGGCGGGCCGTCGACGCGCTGCCGGACACCCGCGAGGTCTTCGCCACCGCCGCTGCCCGCTCGGGCCTGCGGGTCTAGGGATCCGGTCGGGAGACGCGCATGAGACTGCTGCACTTCGCACCGCAGGCCCAGTCCAGCGGGGAGACGTTCATCGGCGTCAGCCTCGCCGACCAGCTGCGTGCCGCCGGCATGAGGAACCACTTCGTGGTGACCCCCGGCGCCGTGCCGGCGACGGCGCGGTCCGGCCACCCGTACACGGTGATGGATCCGACGACGCCGGTGCGCGAGCTGGTCGACGGGGTCGTCCGCGAGTTCCGTCCGGACGCCGTCGTCACCGGCGACTACCTCAGCTACTGGACCGCCATGCACCGGATGTTCCGGGTCGACCCGTGGTTCCTGGACGGTTACCACCTGCCGGTGCTCCCGATCGACCTGACCGAGTGGGAGGACACCGGTTTCGCCATCGACATCGCGGGCGCCCCCGGGCCGGTACCGGTGGACCGGCACATCCTCGACATGGCCGCCTACCTGCGGCCGGTTCCGATCGCCCACCTGCACAGCGGCTCGACCGGCCGCGCCTACCCCTACCGGCTCCAGGAGCCGGAGCCGCCGGTGTACGCCACCACCCGCGACGCGGTGCTCGACCGGCTCGGGCTGAAGCGCACCGACCGGCTGCTGATGGTCCCGGTCTCCGCGTGGCAGCGGCCCAGCCGCGGCGGACCCGAACGCACCAGCTCCATGGTCGACCGGTTGGCCCGCGCCGTGCCCGAGCTGCTGGTGCACTACCTGCGGCAGCTTCCGGCACACGTGCGCCTGCTCACCGTCGGGCCGGTGCCCGACGCGTTCGCCGCGCTGCCGGCCGACCGCGTGCGCGCCCTGCCGCCCTGCCCGGCCGACGAGTTCCGCACCCTGCTCGGCAGCGTCGACGCGGTGCTGACGCTGTGCCTGCCCGCGGTCTCGGCCATCCGTGCCGTGCTGATGGACGTGCCGGTCGTAGCGCTGTCCAACCGGTTCCGGATCACGGGCGCCGGGGACATCGCCGCGCTGGAGGCCGAGCTCGGCCCGCCGACGCCGGCCGTGCGGGCCTGGCTGGCCGAGCATCTCCCGGTGGACCCGTTCCGCATGTGGCCGAAGGGCCTGCACACGATCCTGGAGCCGATCCTCACCGACAACCCGTACCTGTCGGCGATCGCGCCCTGCGAGCTGTTCGACGAGCCCGGCACGGTGACGACGCTGACCTGCGCGCTGACCGACGCGGGCACCCGGGACCGGCTCGCCGCACACCGCGCCCGGTACCTCGCCGCGATTCGCGAGCTGCCCCCGACCGCGCGGGTGCTCACCGCCGCGGTCCAGCGGGCCGGCGCGCGGGTCACCTGACCGCGGAGGAAAACCTTGTCGCACACCGTCTCCGGCCCGCCGGTCACCCTGCGGGACCGGTTCGGCGCGCTGCCGCACCGGTCGCAACGGCTGCTGATCGGGGCCACCCTCGTGGTGGCGTGCCTCAGCCTGCTCGACGCCACCGTCATCGGCACCGCAATCCCGCGCATCGTCGCGCAGCTCGGCGGCGACCCGCGGTCGTTCAGCTGGGTGGTGACCGGGTTCCTGCTCACCTCCACCGTCTCCATGCCGCTTTACGGCCGGTACTCCGACATCCACGGCCGCCGGCCCGTCATGCTGCTCGCGTTGACCGTGTTCCTCGCCGGGTCGGTGCTGTGCGCGACGGCCACCTCGATGACCGCGCTCGCCGCGTTCCGCGCGCTGCAGGGCGTCGGCGCCGGCGGGCTGATGACCGTCGGCATGGCGCTGATGTTCGACGCCTTCCCGTGGACGAGCCTGGCCCGGCTCCAGACGGCGATGGGCACGATGATGGCGGCCGCCTTCATCGGCGGCCCGTACCTGGGCGGGCTGCTCACCGACCTGGCCGGGTGGCGCTCGGTGTTCCTGGTGAACCTGGCGGTCGGTGTTCCGGCGATGGTGGTGATCGCCGCGCTGCTGCCCGGTCACCGGGACCCGGACCGGCCGACCGGCCGACCGGACCTGGCCGGGATGCTGCTGCTGGTCGCCGGCCTGACGCTGCTGCTGTTCGGGCTGACCGTCAAGGGCCAGCCGGATCCGGCCGGGCGGCTGCCCGCCTGGTCGGACCCGGCCGTCGCCGGCTGCCTCGCCGCGGCGGCGCTGCTGCTGGCGACGTTCCTGGTGGTGGAGACGCGGGCCGGTGTGCCGATCCTGCCCCTCGCCGCGTTCCGCCGCCGCACCTACTCCGCGGCGCTGGTGGCCGGCCTGTTCTTCTCCGTGGCCATGTTCCCGGCCGCGTTGATGCTGCCCCTGTACTTCCAGAGCGCCCGCGGCACGTCGGCGTCGATGTCCGGAATCCTGATGCTGCCGCTCCTGGTGGGCCTGGTCGTCAGCAACCGGGTCTGCGCGCCGCTGGTGTGGCGACCGGGCTGGGCGCGGCGCACCGTGCTGGCCGGTGCGGTGCTGCTGGGCGCCGGCACCGTGCCGCTCGCCTTCACCGACGCGGACTCTCCACTGTGGACACTGGGGGTCTGCTCGGCGCTGCTCGGTCTCGGCGTCGGCCCGTCCATGGCCGGTACCGCGATCATCGCGCAGAACTCGGCACCACCCGACGCGGTGGGCACCGCGATGTCGAGCAGCAACCTGCTCAAGGCCGTCGGGCAGGTGGCCGGGCTGGCCGTCGCGCAGACGATCCTCGCGCATGTGCTGAGCGTCTCCGGCCCGCAGGCGCTGGCGCGGGCGGTCACCACGGCCATCGTCTGGGTGGGCGGGGTGGGTGCGCTGGGCACGTTGATCAGCGCGCTGCTCATCGAGAACCTGCCCATGCGGCGGACCGGACCACCCGGCCCCGGCGGCGGTGGCCCCGGCGGCGGTGGCCCCGGCGGCGGCCCCGGCGGGCCTGGACGCGGTCCGGTGCCGCGCCGGCCGACATGATCGCGGGGCCCCGGTGTACCGGAGTGCCGCTCCAGCCGGCGTCGAACCGCCGTTGAGCGGCCACCGGCAGGCTCGACCACGGTGTGACGATCCCGCAGCGGGGCCGGCGCGCGGACCCGGCCCGAGGAGAAGGAGCAACCATGCCAGAACCCCCCGGCGGACTCACCCGCGCCCGCCTGCTGGAGATGATGACCGCCTACAAGGCGACGTACCTGCTGCGCGCCGCGGTGCGGCTGCGGGTCTTCGACGCGCTGGCCGGTGGCCCCGCCGATCCGGACACGGTCGCGGCCATCCTGCGCACCGACCCCCGCGGCACGCGGGTGCTGCTGCGCGCGCTGGCCGCGGCCGGCCTGCTGCACGTCGACGGTGAGGAGTTCCGGCTGCCGCCCGGTGCGGACGAGCTGCTGGTCACCGGCAGCCCGCAGTACAGCGGCGGGGTGACCGAGGTCGCCGCGAGCCGGTGGGAGTGGGACGCGATGGCCGACCTGGACGACATCGTCCGCCACGGCGGCACCCGCCTCGACGTCAACGCGGAGACACCCGGCTTCCCCTACTGGGTCGACTTCGCCACCCACCAGACCTTCGCGACCGTGCCCGGCGCCCGATTCGTCGCCGACCTGCTCGCCGACTGGGCGGCGGACCGGGACCCGCTGCGCATCCTCGACGTCGGCTGCGGGTCGGCGACCTTCGGCGGCACCCTCGCGGCCCGCCACCCGCACGCCCGGTTGACCGGCCTGGACTGGCCGAGCGTGCTGGAGGTCGCCGGCAAGTCGCTGGGCGCCCTCGGCGTGGCCGACCGGTTCACCCCGCTGCCCGGCGACGTCTTCACCGCCGACCTGACCGGCCCGTACGACGTGGTGATCCTGGCGAACGTCATGATGCTGTTCGACGCCGCCCGCGGCACCGCCCTGCTGCGCCGGCTGCGCGCGCACATGCGGCCCGGCGGCCGGGCCGTGATCGTCGGCTTCACCACCGGGGACGCCGCGCCCGTCCAGGACTACCACGCGCACATGCTGGAGTTGCTGATGCTGGCCCTCACCGAGGGCGGCGAACTGCACTCGACCACCGCGTACCGCAAGATGCTCGCGTCCAGCGGCTTCGCCGAGCCGACGGTGCACACGAGCCAGGGCCTTCCCCTGCGGTTCGTCGAGGGGACAGCGGCATGAGCGGTACGCCGGACACCGACGTCGTCGTGGCGGGCGGCGGCCCGGTCGGCCTGCAGCTCGCGTACGAGCTGGGCCTGGCCGGCGTCCGCGTGACCGTGCTGGAACGCGAGCCGGACCGGCCGCCGCACGCCCGCGCTTGGGGCCTACACGCCCGGACGGTGGAGACGCTCGACCGTCGCGGGCTGCTCGACGGCGTGCTCGACGAGCGCGCCCGCTGGCCGAAGATGCCGTTCGCCGGCCTGTGGCCGCTGCTCGACCTCACCGCCCTGCGCAGCGACCACCCGTACCTGGCGAACCTGCCGCAGAGCACGCTGGAGGAGCTGCTCGAAGACCGGGTCCGCGGCCAGGGCACCGAGGTCCGCCGGGGCCACGAGCTCGTCGGGCTGGCCGACGACGGCGACGGCGTCACCGTCACCGTGCGGGCCGGCGGCGGCGCGTACCGGCTGCGCGGCCGGTTCCTGGTCGGCTGCGACGGCGGCCGCAGCACCGTCCGCGGGCTCGCCGGCATCGACTTCCCGGGCACCGACCCGACCGTCGCCGCGATGCTCTGCGACTGCACGCTGCCGACCATGGCGGACGAACGCCGCGGCATCACCCGCACGGAGACCGGCACGGTGAACATCAACCCGCGGCCGACCGGCGTGGTCCGCGTCGTGGTGACGGAGTACCACCGCACCCACGCCGACCGCGACGCCCCGGTCGACGTCGACGAGTTCCGGGCCTCCGTGCGCCGGGTGCTCGGCCGCGACCTGGCCATCACCGAACCCCGCTGGCTCACCCGGTTCTCCGACACGACCCGCCAGGCCGACCGGTACCGCCAGGGCCGGGTCCTGCTCGCCGGCGACGCCGCGCACGTCCACTTCCCGTACGGCGGGCTGGGCCTGAACCTGGGCCTGCAGGACGCGGTCAACCTGGGCTGGAAGCTGGCCGCCGCGGTGGCCGGCTGGGCGCCGGCCGGCCTGCTCGACAGCTACCAGGCCGAACGGCATCCGGTCGCCGCGTGGACGCTGGAGCACAGCCGCGCCCAGCTCGCCCTGTTCAAGCCCGACCCGGACGTGACCGCGCTGCGCGCCCTGTTCGCCGACCTGCTCGCCCTGCCCGACCTGAACCGGCACCTGGCCGAGCTGATCACCGGCGTCGCCACCCGCTACCCGCTCGGCGGCGAGGACCCGCACCACCCGGCCGTCGGCGGGTTCGCACCGGACCTGCGGGTGAAGACCATCGACGGCCCGACCGGGCTGGCCCGGCTGATGCGCACCGGGCGCGGCCTGCTGCTGGACATGACCGGCGGATCGGCCTTCATCGGTGCCTCGGCCGCCTGGTCCGGCCGCGTCGACGTGATACCGGCGCTGCCGGACCAGCCCCCGCCGTACGGGGCCGTACTGGTACGGCCGGACGGTTACGTCGCGTGGGCGGCCCCGCCGGTCGCCGACGTCACCAACGGCCGGGACGCGGCCGCTCTCCGCACCGCGCTGGTCACCTGGTTCGGCCCGCCCGCGAGCGGCTGAGCCGATCCGTCGCCCGCCCCGGAACGGTCGTCCGCTCCGGGGCGGGATCACGTGTGCAGGTCAGCGCCCGACCGGCCCGGTCAGCGCCGGACGGGCAGCCGGGGGCCGGCGACGCGGTCGGCGGTGAACAGCTCGGTGAGCCGGCGCGACTCGTCGGCGGGAAGGCGCACGCGCAGGGCGGCGAGGTTCTCGGCCAGGCGGTCCCGGCTACGGGTGCCGGGGATCGGCACCACGTCGTCGCCACGGGCGAGCAGCCAGGCCAGGGCCAGCTGCGCGGGGGTCAGCCCGCGCGCCAGGGCCATCAGCTCCAGCTCGTCGACCAGCTCGCGGTTGCGCGCGAAGTTGGTGCCCTGGAACCGGGGATGGTTGCGGCGCATGTCGCGCTCCCCGAGCTCGCCCGGGTACCGCAGGACCCCGGTGAGCATCCCCTTGCCCAGGGGCGTGTGCGCCACGAAGCCGATGCCCAGCTCCCGCACGGTGGGCAGGATCGCCGCTTCGGCGTGCCGCTCCCACAGCGAGTACTCGGTCTCCAGCGCCGACACCGGGTGCACGGAGTGCGCCGCGCGCACCTGGTCCGGGGTGGCCTCGGAGAGCCCGATGTGACCCACCTTGCCGGCCTGGACCAGCTCCGCCAGCGCGCCGACGCTGTCGGCGACCGGAACGGCCGGGTCGACGCGGCCGAGGTAGTACAGGTCGATGTGGTCGACGCCGAGGCGGCGCAGCGAGGCGTGGCAGGCGTCGCGCAACGACACCGGCCGGCCGTCGACGACGGACGGCGGGCCACCGGGGCGGGCCGTGCGCACCCCGCCCCGGGTGGCGATGACCACCTCGTCGCGCCGGCCGGCGACCGCGCGGCCGACCAGTTCCTCGTTGCGGCCGTCGCCGTAGAAGTCGGCGGTGTCGACCAGCGTCACGCCCAGGTCGATCGCGTGCCGGACGACGTCTACGGCGTCGGCCTCGGAGACCGGCCCGTAGCCGCCGCTGAGGCCCAGGCAGCCCAGGCCGAGGGCGGACACGCGTGGGCCGGCGTCGCCGAGCCGGCGGCCGGGCAGGTCGGGCGGGTCCACGGGGTTCATCTGGCCGCCGCCAGGCGCGTCCGCAGGTCCCGCCGCTGGATCTTGCCGGCGGCGGAGCGCGGGAGCGCGTCGACCAGTTCGACGTGCCGCAGCCGCTGGTAGTAGGGGACCTGGCCGTCGACGAACGTGGTCAGCTCGGCGACGGCCGCGGCCGGGTCGGCGTCCGGGCGCAGCACCACGAACGCGGCGGGTACGGCGCCGCTCAGCTCGTCCGGCAGGTCCACGACCACGCACTCGGCGACCCACGGGTGGGCGGCGACCACCCGTTCCACCTCCGACGGTGAGACTAGGTAGTTGTCGCACTTGAACGTGTCCTTGAGCCGGTCGACGAGGAACAGGTACCCGTCCTCGTCCTGGTAGCCGACGTCGCCGGTGGACAGCCAGCCGTCGGCGTCGATACCGGTCGGCTGCGCCGGGTCCAGGTATCCGAGCATGACCTGCGGCCCGCGCACCTGGATCTCACCCCGCTCGCCGGTGCCGACCGGTGAACCGGTGTCGACGCTCACCACCCGGCAGTCGGTGTCGGTGACCGGCGGACCGACCGAGCCGACGCGGGGAGCGTCCGGGCCGTCGGAGTGCGTCAGCGGTGAGGTTTCGGCCAGCCCGTAGCCCTGCACCGTCGGCACGCCGAAGTGGTCCGCGAGGCGCCGGGCCACCGGCGGGGCCAGCGCCGACCCGCCGGACAGGATCAGCCTCAGCGCCGGCGCGGCCACCGTCGCCAGCCGGGGGTCGGCGGCCAGCCTGGCCAGCCGCATCGGGATCGTGTAATAGTGCGTGGCGCCGCTGGTCGCCGCCAGTTCTACGGCCGCGACCGGGTCGGGCGTGGCCGGCAGGACCTGGGTCGCGCCGGCGTACACCGCCGAGTTCAGGTGCATCAGGTGGTACTTCGGGAGATGGTTCAGCACGACCGCGGACGGGTCGAGCCGGTGCGCCGCGGCCACCTGGGCCGCGTTGACGGTCAGGTTGCGGCGGCTGAGCAGCACTCCCTTGGCCGGTCCGGTGGTGCCGCTGGTGAACAGCACGCACGCGGGTGCGTCCGGGTCGGCCGGCGGCCCGTCCTCCGACGAGGTCAGTTCGTACGCGGCCACCAGGTCGTCGAGCGTGCGGATGTCGTTGGCCCCGCCGACCGGGCCGGGACCGAGCAGCACCGCCTCACGCAGCGCGGGGAGCCGGTCCCGGACCTCGTCGAGCCGGGCGTTCAGCTCGGCGGTGACGAACGCCAGCCGGACCCCGGCGGTCCCGAACAGGTGGACCAGCTCAGCGGCGCTGTGCAGCGGGTTCACCGGCGCCGCCAGGTACCCGGCGCGCAGCGTCCCGTAGAAGGCGACGGCGAAGTCGGGGTGCAGGGGCGCGGCGACCGCGACGGCGGCCGGCTCGCCCGGCTCGTCCGGTGGCGGGCCGAGCAGTGCGCGGACCGCCTTGGCGCAGGCGGAGGCGGCGGCGTCCAGTTCCGCGAACGTGATCTCGCCGTACCAGGCCCGGATCGCCACCCGGTCGCCGTACCGGGCGGCGGCCTCGGACAGCAGCGCGTCCAGCCGGTGGGCCGGGGCGTCGACGCGGATGTCAGCCATCCCGGCGCTCCTCCGCGTACGCCTTCGCCGCGCGCAGCGTGGTCAGGCTGTTCGTGCTCAACGCGGCGCGGACCTTGGCGGCGGCCTCGTCGACCGTGGCGTCCGGGCCGAGCACCGCCGGCACGGCCGTCGGGTCGATCCGCACGACGTGCCGGGACGAGGCGACGACCACCTCCGGGCCGCCGGTCAGCCGCCACTCGCCGGTGTGCACGCCCAGCAGGGCCGGCAGCTCGGTCTGCTTGTAGACGATCCGGCCCGCCGGCCAGCAGATCCGCACCGACCGGGTCGTGTGCGTGGACCCGTCGGGGGAGCCGGTGTCCATCTCCAGCGTCTGCACGCCCGGCGTCTCCTCGGTCAGCGCCACCCGGGCCACGTGCGGCAGCCGCTCGGGCCAGGCGTCGGCGCGGTACAGGAACTCGTACACGTCCGCGACCGAGCCCTTCACCTCCACCGAGTCGGTGAAGTCCAGCGCCTGCCCGGCGGGGGCGGTCGCGGCCCGAGCCAGCGCGGCGAGTTCGCTGGTGCTGTTGCGGTCCACCGCCCGGTCGATCCAGTCGAGGCCGGCCGGGTCGTCGTCGACGGCGCGGTAGTCGTGCGTCAGCGTCACGTGCGTGCGGTCCCCGTCCAGCGGCCGCAGGATCCACTCGCCGGACATCGCGGCCACCGGCGCGGCCGGAACCTCCTGCCGGAACGACACGCGCCGCCGGTCCGGATCCAGGACCCGCCGCGAGTGCCAGGACTTCACCTCGCCGTTCGCGAGCGCCCAGATGCGGATCCGCTCGTCCCGCCCGACCAGCTCGACGCGTTCGGCGTGCAGGGTCGGCGGGAACGCGTACGGCCACCGCCCCACGTCGGCCACGATGTCGTACACGACGTCGGCGGGCGCCTCGATGGTCACCTCGTGACCGGTGTGCCGCTGCGACACGGATCCCTCCTCAGTAGTTGCCCAACCCGCCGCAGACGTTCAGCGCCTGCGCGGTGACCGGTGCGGCGGCGTCGGAGACCAGGTAGCCGACCATCGCCGCGACCTCGTCCGGCGCCGAGTAGCGACCGAGCGGGATCTTCGCCTCGAAGCGGCGCAGCACGTCCTCCTCGGAGATCCCCCAGTGCGCCGCGTACCCCTGGCGGACCCGCTGCGCCATCCCTGTCTCGACGTACCCCGGGCAGACCGCGTTCACGGTCACCCCGGTCTTGGCCAGTTCCAGGCCGAGTGCCTTGGTGAAGCCGACGACGCCATGCTTGGACGCCGAGTACGGCGCGCCCAGCACCACGCCCTGCTTCCCGCCCGTGGACGCGATCGAGATGATCCGGCCGTGGCCGCGGTCGACCATGCCGCCCCGCCGCAGGACCTCGCGGGTCACCAGGAAAACGCCGTTCAGGTTGGTGTCGATGACGTCGAACCAGAGCTCGTCGGTGATGTCCGCGGTGACCCCGCCGCCGCTGCGGCCGGCGTTGTTCACCAGTACGTCGACGCGGCCGTACCGGTCCAACGCGGCGTCCACGAGCCGTCCGACGTCGGCGCCGTCGCGCACGTCGCAGCGGGTGCCGTCGACCGGCAGCCCCTGCTCGCCGAGCGTCTTCACGGTGGTGCCGACGTTCTCCTCCGACCGGGCGCACAGGAACACCGCCATGCCCTGCCTGGCCAGCAGCGCGGTGACCGCGAGCCCGATACCACTGGTGCCGCCGGTGACGAGCGCCACCCGCCGTTCCTCGGTCACGATGCCCCTCCTCCGCCGGGCGCCGCTCCGGCCCGGCCGACCCCTCCAGGCTCGGCCGGACCGCTCGAGCGGGGATCGACGGCAGCTAAAAGCGCGGGCCGGGCGGCATCTCCCGGCGCGGCAGCGCACCGTGCGCCGGGCGAGCGGGCGGCCCACCGTTGGGGTGCACCGGCGGCGCCGGCTCGGCACCGTCCACGTAGGCGGCCGCCTGCAGCGAGAACAGCCGGGCGTACTCGCCGCCGGTGCGCATCAGCTCCTCGTGACCACCGTCCTCGACCAGCCGGCCGTCGCGCAGCAGCACGATGCGGTCGGCCTGGCGGACCGTGGAGAACCGGTGCGAGATGTACAGCGCGGTCCGCCCCCGGGCCAGCTCGCGGAGCCGGGCGAACAGGTCGTGCTCGGCCTGCGCGTCAAGCGCCGAGGTCGGCTCGTCCAGCACGAGGATGGGGCTGTCGCGGATGAACGCCCGGCTCAGCGCGATCTTCTGCCACTGCCCGCCGGACAGGTTCACGCCCTGGTCGAACCAGCGGCCCAGCGGCGTGTCGTACCGGTCGGCGAGCTCGTCCACCAGCGGCGCCGCGCCGCCCCGCCGGGCCGCCTCGGCGATCCGCTCGGCGTCGGTGAGGTGGGCCAGGTCGCCCAGGCCGATGTTCTCCCCCGCCGTGGCCTGGTAGGTCACGTAGTCCTGGAAGATCCCGCCGATCGCCCGGCGCAGCGCGTCCGGGTCCAGGTCGCGCAGGTCCACGCCGTCGAGCAGGATCCGGCCCCCGGTCGGGTCGTACAGCCGGCACAAAAGCTTGAGCAGCGTCGACTTGCCGGCGCCGTTGCGGCCGACGACGGCGACGGTCTGCCCGGGTGGGATCTCGAAGCTGACGCCGGACAGGGCGGGATGGTCCGAACCGGGGTAGCTGAAGCTGACGTCGTCGAAGACGACGTGTCCGCGCAACGGCGTGGGCATGGGCCGCGGGTCGGCCGGCCGCGTGATCGTGGCGTTGGTGTTCAGCAGCCGGTACAGGCTCTCCAGGTACAGGTTGTTCTCGTACATCCCCGACACGCCGGTGAAGAGGCCCTGCACGGAGGTCTGCACGCTGGTCGCCGCGGCGGTGTACAGGGCCAGGTCGCCGAGGGTCAGCTCGCCGGCGACCGCGCGCAGCGCGATGTACAGGTAGATCAGCGAGCTGACGAGGGTGCTGATCAGCCCCCAGACGACGCCGCGGAAGTTACGGCCGACGGTCAACCGCCGCTGCCGGTCGTAGTAGACGTCGGCCAGCATGCGGTACCGGTCGACGAAGTAGCCGCCGACGCCGAACAGCTTCACCTCCTTGGCATAGGTGTCGGTGGTGACCAGCGAGGACAGGTACTCCATCCGCCGGGCGATCGGCGAGAACCACAGCATCAGCGTGAACCCGCGGGTGCTGTACCGGAACTCCGAGACGAACGCGGGAATCGGCGCGAGCAGCGCGGCGACGGTCAGCAGCGGGTTGATCGCCGCGAGCAGGGCCACCATGGTCGCGAACGTGATCGACGTCTGCACCAGCCCGAACGCGCCGTTGATCATGCTGACCGGTCGCATCGGCGCCTCCTCCCGCGCCTGCCGCAGCAGGTCGTAGGAGGTGGAGCCCTCGAAGAACGCGAGGTCCAGCCGGTTGGCGTGCTCCATGATCTGCACCCGGATGGTCCGGGTCACCCGCTCCTGCAGGAGTTGCCGGCTGGTGTTGGCCACCGCGTTGCTGAGCGCCGTGAACGCCAGCACGCCGAACTGGATCGCCGCCACGGCAACGATCTTCTGGGTCGGCGTCATCGGCGGGCCGGGCGGCAGGCCCGGCAGGTCCAGCGGGCTCAGCGGCACCACCGGCGCGCCGTGCGTCCGGATCGCCTCCACCACGGCGTCCATCAACAGCTTGGCGATGTAGGCCGTGGCGGTCGGCAGCAGTCCGCCGATCAGGGTGGTGACCATCATGCCGGCGGTCAGCCAGGGCCCCGAGCGCCAGGCCAGCGCGAAGACCCGCGGCACACCGCACAGGGTGCCGGTGATCGTCTCGCGCGCCCGGCGCAGGCGGGGCCGCACGCCGTGGACCTTCGCCGGGGGTGGCGGCTCCGGGATGTCCGGCGGACCGGTCAGGCCGCTCGCCGCGACGCTGGTCCCCGCGCCCGGCCGGAACATGGAGCCCCGCGGGATCAGGTCTCCTCCGATCGGTCCAGCAGCTGCCGCAGCGCGGCCGTCAGCGCGTCCGCCGGATCGGCGGGTGGCCGGCCGACGCGCCAGGCGACGAAGCCGTCCGGCCGGACGAGGACGGCGCCGTCGGGCGCCACGCCGTACCGCCGCGGCCACCGTGCGGCCTGGTCGACCAGGTCGCCGTCCGGTGCCACCCGGTAGGCGGTGACGGGGACGCCGAGCCGGTCGCCCGCCACGGTCGCCGCGGCCCGCCACGGCTCGCCGTCGGAGCCGGTGAGCAGGACGAAACCGCGCCCGAACACGTCGAGCAGCGAGATCGGCTTGCCGGCGCGGTCCACCCACAGGTGCGGTGCCCGGCTGCCCGGGTGCCCGTCGAGATCGGCCTCCGGATCCGCCAGCGAGGGCAGCTCCCGGTGCGGGCCCGGCACCGCCGCCGAGGCGTACTGGTAGCCGACCGACACCACCACCGGGTCGGCCATGCCCAGCCGCTCCCGCTCCGGGCCGGCGGTCGCCATGTCCCAGTGCAGCTTGGGGTTGCGCATGCACAGCAGCGCCTGGTCGACGGTGAACCGGGCGACCGGCAACCGCTCCGCCTCGTAGCTGTCCAGCAGGCCCGGCCCGGCCTGCCCGCGCAGCGCCAGGGCCAGCTTCCAGGCCAGGTTGTGCGCGTCCGCCATGCCGGTGTTCAGGCCGTACGCGCCGAGCGGCGGCATCACGTGCGCCGCGTCGCCGGCCAGGAACGCCCGCCCCTGCCGCATCCGGTCGGCGACGAACGCTGACGGCACCCAGGGCATCAACGCCAGCAGCTCCACGGCCTGCCCGGCCCGGCCGATCGCCGCCCGGATCAGCGCCACACACCGCTCCGGCGGGAAGTCCTCGGCCCGTTCGCCGCGGTCGGGCCGGTAGGAGATGTTGAAAACCCAGCGATCGGTGTTGTTCACCGAGACGAGCAAACCCGGCGACTCCGGGTTGCGGATCTCGCAGACCACGAACTCGTGGCCGCTGACCACGTCTCGCAGGTCGGCCCGGAACAGCGCGCTGAGCATCGCCCCGCCGAGCGGGCCGGGGCCGGTGGTGCCGATTCCGAGCCGGTCGCGCACCGGGCTGGCGGCGCCGTCGGCGGCCACCAGGTAGTCCGCGCTGACCCGTCGCCGCTGCCCCGACTCCAGGTCGACGACCGTCGCGCTCACCCCGTCGTCCGTCACCTCCACGTCGACCGCCTCGGTGCGGAACAGCACCGTCGCGCCGGCCGCGCGGGCGGCGTCGAGCAGCACCGGCTCCATCTGGTCCTGCGGGCACACGCCGGTGATCTTCTCGACCGGGCTGAACGCGGCCGTCTGCTCCGCCTCGTCGCCCGCCCGCGGCCACACCCGGGGGGCGTTCGCGAGGTCGGTGCCGGCCAGGGTGTCGACCGTCAGCTTGCCGCCGCTCAGCGCCGCCGCGCTGCCCGCCGCCAGCACCGCCTCGTCGATCTCCGCCTCGCGCAGCAGCTCCCGGGTGCGCAGCGCGAGCCCCGTGGCGCGGGGATAGATGGTGGTGCCCCGGTGCTTCTCCACGACCGTGGCCCGCACCCCGAGCCGGCCCAGGAACAGCGCGGTGAACAGGCCCACCGGCCCGCCGCCCACCACCAGGACCGGAACGTGTCCGCTCGACGACATGCTCAACTCCCCTCCGTCCAGGCCGGACGCTCCAGCAGCTCCACCACCGCGCACGACCAGGTGAACCCGGCCCCGACGCTCGCCAGCAGGCACCGCTCCCCGGGGCGCAGCCCGCCGGAGACCACCAGGTGGTCGAGGCTGGCGAACGGGTCACCGGCGCCCAGGTGCCCCACCTGCCGACTCCACGACCAGGTGGTCAACGCCTCGTCGATGCCGAACTTGTCCAGGTACCCCACCCGGAGCCGGCGCCGGCCCAGGTGCGGAAGCGCGAACCGGGCGACCTCCGGCAGCTCGGTGTCGGCGTCGGCGAGCGCCTGCTTGACCGCCTGCCGCTGGCCGGCGGAGACCCGCGCCACCGCGAACGACGTCCCGACGCCGGCGAGGAACGCCCGCTTGCACGCCTCCAGGTCGACCGTGGACCGGTGCGCGAACGGCGCCGCCGCGAACGGGTCGTCGCCGCGGTGCATGCCCTCCAGGTCCGGCGCCGACACGCTCACCAGGCTGAGCACCCGGGCGAAGCCGCCGCGCCGCGACATCACGAGCGCGGTGCCGCCGTCGCCGTAGACGGTGCCCGGGTCGCTCCGCCAGCGGTGGAAGCCGGGCGGGCAGAACCGGTCGCCGGTGGTCAGCAGCGCCGCCGACCGACCGGGATCGGCCGTCAGGTACGCCGCGGCCAGTTCCAGCGCGGCCATGCCGCCGTTGGACACCTGCCGCACCTCCATCGCCAGGCCGTGGTTGCCGACGACCGCCTGCTGCACGTAGGAGGCCGGCGCCCACAGGTCGTGGCCCTGGTGGAAGAAGCTGGCGTGCAGTATCAGGTCCACGTCGGTCGGGGCCAGGCGGGAGCGGGCCAGCGCGGCCCGTCCGGCCCGGGCCGCCATTTCGGGCGCGGGCTCGTCGTCGCCGGCCACCGCGACCGACACGCACCCGGTGCTGTCGACCAGGGCCCGGTCGCACCGGCCGGCCGCCACCTCGTCGGCCGCGGCGGCCCGCGGCGGCAGCCAGGTGGCGCAGCCGGCCACGAACAGGTCCCGGCACTTCACCGCGCCGGCTTCCGGTTCGCCCGTCGCACCTCAGCCCACCCCGGCCAGCCGCCGGTTGACCAGGGCGACGAACCCGTTGAGGGTGCTGACCTCGGCCAGGTCGTCCTCCGGGATCGCCACCCCGAACCGCCGCTCGGTCCGGCTGGCCGTCTCCATCAGCGCCAGCGAGTCGTAGCCCAGCTCGGCGAACGGCAGGTCGGCGACGTCGCCGTCCAGGTCGATCGACTCGTCCTCGCCCGCGCACTCGCGCATGATCTGCTTGACGTCGTCCAGGGTGACCTGCTCCATCTGCGGCTCCTTCGGCAGCGCTCTCGGTGCTCGGACCGAGAGTGGCCGAGCTCGCTGGAGGCCCGCTCGAACGCCGCCTTAGGCGACGTAGAGCTGGCGGTTGACCAGTTCCCGGACCACGGCGGCGAGCAGCGACGGCACCAGGTACGACGCCTCGCCCTGGCGGGCCCGCAGGCGGTCGGCCGCCGGCATGCACTCGATGACGAGGTGCGCGTCGACCAGCTGTTCCAGGATGGTCTCCGCGGTCGACCGGCCCACCTTGACGATCCCCGACATCGCCCCGGCGGTCAGCCTGGTGAGGCCGCGGGCGATCACCGTGTAGAAGGACTGCCGGGTGACGTCCGTCAGCTGCGCCAGGCTCGCCTCCACACTCGCCAGCAGCGAGGCGCCGCCGGGGCCGAGCTCGATCACCCGGTTCTCGGCTACCGCCAGCCGGTCGGCGAAGTGCTGCAGCGACCAGTGTGGACGGTTGACCAGCCGGACACCGACCGCGCGCACCGCCAGCGGCAGCCCGTCGCACATCAGCACGAGCCGGCGGGCGGCCTGGGGTTCGGCCGCCACCCGGTGCTCGCCGATCACCCGGCCGAGCAGGGTCAGCGCGTCGTCGACGTCCATCCCGGTCAGGGACACCGTCGCCACCCCGGGAATGCTGCTGACCAGGTTGGTGCGGCTGGTCACCACCAGGGCACAGGCGGGGCCGGCCGGGTGCAGCGCCCGGACCTGTGCCGCCGACCGGGCGTTGTCCAGCACGACGAGCACGCTGCGGTCGGCCGTCCAGGTGCGGAACGTGTTGCTCAGCTCGACCAGGCCGGTCGGCGACACGTCGGTCGGCACCCCGCAGCTGCGCAGCAGCCGGGCCAGCGTCTGCGCGATGCTGTCCGGGTGGTCGTCGAGCCCGTCGAGATTCTCGTAGAGCTGGCCGTCGGGGAAGAGGTGCCGTACCTGGTGGGCGAGGTGCAGGGCGGAGGTCGTCTTGCCGACCCCGGGCGGGCCGAGCACGCCGACCACGTGCGGTGCCGACCGGGGTTCACGGCCGGTCTCCGCCTCGCGGCTCTCCAGCCAGCCGCGCACGCGGACCAGGTCGCCGCAGCCGTCGACGAAGTCGGCGATGTCGGGCAGCAGCTGCGCCGGCACCACCCGCGTCGGCGCGCCCGCGGCCGGCCCGGTCGGTCCGACGCTGAGCCCGCTCTCGTCGTTGAGGATCGCGTGGTGAAGCTGGCGGGTGCTTCCCGACGGTTCGAGCCCGTACTCGCCGATCAACTGGGCGCGGGCGCGCTGGTACACGTCCAGCGCCTCGGCGCGCCGGCCGCTGCGCACCAGGGCGACCATGAGCTTGGATACGAAACCCTCGTGCGCCGCGTCCGTGTTGACCAGTGAGCTGAGTTCGCTGACCACCTCGTGGTGCCGTCCGAGCTGAAGATCGATGTCGATGCGCAGCTCCAGCGCCGCCTTGCGGCTCTCCTCCAGCCGGGTTGCCGCGGCGGCCAGCAGCGGGCCGGCGTCGATGTCGGCCAACGGCTCGCCGGTCCACAGGTCGAGCGCCTCCCGCAGTTGATGGCTGGCGTCTTCGAGCAGGCCGTGCTCGCGCATTGTCTTTGCCCGGGCAAGCAGCTGCTCGAACTCGTGCACGTCGAACTCGTCCTCGACAGCCAGCCGCAGTTCGTACCCGAAGGGCCTGGTGACAAGCAGATCCTCGCCGGTGCGGCCGATCAGGGCGCCGCGGAACAGCCGACGTAGGTGGTAGATGTAGGTCTGCAGCGTCGTGCGCGCGCTGACCGGCGGCCGGTCACCCCACAGTTCCTCGACGAGCCGGTCGACGCGCACCCCCCGGTTCGCCTCCAGCAGCAACAGAGCCAGGACACGTCTCTGCATCGCGGCCGTCGGTGTCGCGAGCCCACGGGCTCCGTACACCTGAAAGGGTCCGAGCAAGTTGAACCGCATCCCCGCTACCTCCCCGTTGCAGCTGACAACGCGGGACGGCTCCCTCGGTCGGGCCTCGCCAGACGAAGGTTGTGGCATGCGTACGGAACCCGTGTGCAGTCTCCCCGCATCCCCGTTTCGGACCCGTCCCATCCCCCGATGGATCGATGCGCTACAAGCCTGCTGGCGCTCGCTTGAGGCGCCATCGAGTCCCAACATAGTTCGCGAGTGACGTGCTTCCGAAACTCGTTCCATGTGCGGTTTCGGGTCGGAGCGACCCGACGATCGCTTCCCAACAGGTGAAATCGACGCATGGAGATTCGTCGAAATGCGTATTCGTGCACCGGTGTATCGGACCGCACGCCACACTCCACGGCCTCCCCCGCGCATCGCGAACTCCGGCCTCCTACCAGCAGGAGATCACGGTGCGCTTTCATCGCGGCTTCGCGCCGCTCTCATCCGGAGGTCAGAGCGGGATGTTGCCGTGCCACCCGCGCCCCGCCGGCGCGGAGGCGAGCGCCACGATCAACCGCTCGCGGCTCAGTGCCGGCTCGATGACCTCGTCGACCAGGCCGAGTTCGACCGCGCGGTGCACGCCGCCGTTGCGTTCGTCGTACTCCATCGCCAGCCGCTCGTGCAGGGCGTCGCGCGCGTCGTCGGCAGCGGCGGCCAGCTCGCGCCGGTGCAGCACACCCACCGCCGAGCGGCCGGCCATCACCGCGATCTGCGCGGACGGCCAGGCGTAGACCCGGGTGGCGCCGAGCGCCTTCGAGTTCATCGCGATGTAGGCACCACCGAACGCCTTGCGCGTCACCAGCGTCACCCGGGGCACGGTGGCCTCGGCGAACGCGTGCAACAGCTTGGCGCCGCGGCGCACGATGCCGCCCCACTCCTGGTCGACACCGGGCAGGTAGCCGGGCACGTCGACCACGACGACCAGGGGGACGCCGAAGCTGTCGCACATCCGCACGAACCGCGCCGCCTTCTCCGCCGCCGACGACTCGAGGCAGCCGCCCAGCCGCAGCGGATTGTTGGCGACCAGGCCGACGGTCCGGCCGCCGAGCCGGCCGAGGGCGGTGATCACGTTGGGCGCCCACTTCGGCTGCAGCTCCAGGTAGGAGCGGACGACCGAGCCGTCCGCGCGGCCCACCGTCGTGTCCACCAGGCGATGGAGCAGCGGACGGACGTCGTACGCGCGGCGCGGCCGGTCCGGCAGGACGGGGCCGGGGTCCTCGCCGGCGCCCGCCGGCTCCAGGTCGAACCGGCCGGGCCGGCCGAGCAGCTCGGCCAGCCGCCGGGTCTGCGCGATCGCGTCCGCCTCGTCGCCGGCCATCACGTGCGCCAGGCCGGACTTCGTGCCGTGGGCCTGCGGCCCGCCGAGCGTGCGCATGTCGACCTGCTGGCCGGTCGCACCGCGCACCACGTCGGGGCCGGTGACGAACACGCGGGCGGCGTCGGCCATGACGACGATGTCGGTCAGCGCCGGCCCGTACGCGGCCCCGCCGGCGGCCGGGCCGAGCGCCAGCGAGATCTGCGGCACCCGGCCGGACGCGGCGACCATGGCGGCGAACACGGAGCCGACCGCGTCCAGCGCCGCCATGCCCTCGGGCAGCCGCGCGCCGCCGGAGTGCCAGACCCCGATCACCGGGCACCGCAGGCGGACGGCCGCGCCGATCGCGTCGACCATCACCGCGCAGCCGTCCACGCCCATCGCTCCGCCCATCACCGACGGGTCGGTCGCGTACGCCACGACCGGTGCCCCGCCGATCCGGCCGCGCACGGCGCGCACGGCGCCGTCGGGGGCGGCGGACAGCGGATCGACGGTGCCGGGGTCCAGCAGGGCGGCCAGCCGCGCCTCGGGACGGCGTGGGTCTCCGCCGTCCGCACCGGTCCGGGCCAGGGCCGTTGGGGTCGCTGTCGCGCTCAACTCTCGCCTCACCGCCATCCGGGCGCGCCGTCACGTCGCCGGCAACGGTGCTGGCGCCCGGTGGAAGACCGGTCGAACGCGACTCGACGCCATTGACGGAGTGAGGACTCACTCGGTAGCGTTGTCGCCATGACGAGCGAACCGGTTCGGCGGCGGGCGCCCGGGATGACCCCCGAGCAACGCCGCGAGATGATCGTCCGGGCGGCACTGCCGCTGGTCGCCGACCGCGGCGCGGCGGTCACCACACAGCAGATCGCGCGGGCCGCCGGCATCGGCGAGGCCACGGTGTTCCGCGTCTTCGCCGACAAGGAGGCGCTGCTCGACGCGGTCCTGGCCGAGGCGCTGGACACCAGCCACGCGCTGCGCGAACTGGCCTCGATCTCGCTCGACCAGCCGCTGGCCGCGCGCCTGGTGGAGGCGGTCGACGCGCTGCAGGCCCACCTCGACCGGATGGGCACCGTGATCGGTGCGCTGTACGCCTCCGGGCACCGGGCCGGCTCCGCCCGGCCGGCACCGGGGGCCTCCGACCGCCCGGGTGCACAGGCCGGTGACGGTTCGCGGGGCCGCGGGCCGGAGTGGACCACCAGCCGCGACGCCGCACAGGCCGCCACCCGCGAGGCCGTGGCCGAACTGTTCGCCCCCGATCGCGACCGGTTGCGGTTGCCCACCGACGTCCTCGCGCGGGTCTTCCTCGGCCTCGTCTCCACCCAGAGCCGCATCACCGACGGCGGCCCGCCGGCCGTCAGCACCGACGACGTCGTGAACCTGTTCCTGAACGGCGCCGTCCTCGATGAAGGGAACGAGAAATGACCACCACCGTCACGGACCGCTCCGCCACCGGCGCCCGCCGCCGCGCCCGCGCCCTGACCGTCGCGGCCGCGATTCTCCTGCCCGTGCTGATCTGGCTGGTCGCCGATCCGATCGCCGGCCACGACCTGATCGTCGACGGCGGACCCGACCAGGAGCCGATCCAGGTGGCCGCGTTCGCGGTCGTGGTCGTCCCGCTGCTCGTCGGGCTGGCCGGCTGGGGCCTGCTGGCAGTGCTGGAGAAGGTGACCCGGCACGCGCGCGTCATCTGGCTGGTGATCGCCGCGGTGTTCCTGCTCATCTCGTTCCTCCCGCTGACCGGGCCGGGCACGCCCGGCTCCACCCGCCTGATCCTGGGCTCCATGCACCTGGTGGTGGCCGCGGTCCTGATGGTGGGCCTGACCCGCACGTCGCCCACCACCCGTTGACCCGGGCCGCTACTCCGCGACCCGCGTGCGCATCGCCCACCGGAAGACCACCGGACCGCCCGCCCCGCTGTCGTGCCGGACGAAGTGCTCGTAGCCGCCCTGCCAGCGCAGCTTGATCTTGTCCGCGCCGGCCGGCACGGCCCGCGACCGGTCGGCGGCGGGCAGGTCCGCCGGGCCGCCCTCCAGCACGGCCGCGACGGCCGGCCCGGCCGCCCGGGCGTCGTCGGTGAACTCGTCGTTGCGCCGGTCTGTGACCATGGGACCCTCCCGCGCTCGGCGAACGGTGACGCCCCGTTCCTGTCACCGTCCGGTCGCGGGCCGCTCGATCGCCGCCGGAGCCCCAGCGCCCGGCGGGTGCCCGCCCCGGGATCGCCTCACGCGCGGGTCGCGCACCGCCACCGCACGGCCTGCGCCTCGCCGTTGGCGTCGTTCGAGTGGCCGCCGATCACGAGGCCGTCCGCGCTCATGGCGGCGACCCCTTCCCCGGCGCGTGCGGCCGACGGCGTCAGCGGGGGCAGTTCGGCCCGGCCGGCCGGTGCGGCGACGGCCATCCTGTCGCCCTCCTGCACCATCCAGCCCAGGCTGTTGCCCACGAGCCCGAAGGCATGGTCCAGCATCGTGAACCGCTCGGTGCGCAGGTCGAACAGCAGCGGGTACGACCTCATCATCTTGTCGTCGCGCGTGACGGCGCGGCCGAAGACGATGCCGCGGTGGATCGTCGACACCCACAGCGACTGCGCCGGCCTGCCGTCGATCTGCGGCAGCGGCAGGAGGCGGCCGGTGCCGTCGGGCGTCCAGACGTAGCCCCGGTCGCCGGGTTCGTGGCCGGGGGAACCGGGGCCGGAGACCGTGCCGAGGACCGTGCCGTCGGTGTCGACGTCGTTGACCCTTCCGGACAAGTGCCCGTCGGGCAGCGGCAACGGCTGCGCCGGCGCGCCCGCGTCGCGCCACACCACCGGCTGGTACCGCCCGACGTCGCCGATGGATCCGGCGATCGTCCCGTCCTCGCCGACGGCGGTCGCCGCGACACCCGCCCCGACATCGCCCGCGGGCGGCCGCAGCACGGCGAGCCTCCCGTCGCGGTAGACGTAGGCCGTCGTGCGGTCGCCGGTCCCGAAGCTGAAACCGACCGCCACGCCCGAGCCGTTGACGTCGTCGAAGCTCTCGTCGGAGCCGGGCATGTCGACCGTGGTCATGCGGTCGCCGTCCCAGACCAGCAGCGGGTGCCGGTCGGTGTATCCGGTGCTGGCGTACGCCCGGCCGACCAGGAACCGTCCGCCCGGATCGCCGCCGGTCACCCTGCTGCGCGGGTGGCCGGCGGGCACCGGAAGCTTCTCGACGCGGCAGTTCACCGGCACCGGAGGAGCGGTGGACGCGGACGGGCTCGGTCCGCCCGTCCCGACGTTGTTCTCCGGTCCGGTCTCCGGACCGGCGACGGACCGCAACCCGCCGGCGGCGACCGCCGAAGCGACCAGCGCGGCGCCCACGGCGACCGCCGCGCCGCCGAGGATGCGGTTGCGGCGCCGCCGGCGCAGCGCACCCCGGCGGACGTCGGCCACGAGGGTCGGCCGGGTCCGCACGTCGTCGCTGACGGTCCGCAGCACTGTGGCGAGGCGCTCTTCGTGCTCAAGCATCGAGGTCTCCGTTCTGGATGAGTGCGGCCTCCGGCAACGCGGCCCGGAGCTTCGCCAGCCCGCGGAAGGTGTGCGTACGGACGGTCGGTTCCGAGCAGCCGAGGACGTCGGCGACCTCGGTCACCGACAGCCCGTTGAGGTAGCGCAGGACGATCGCCGCCCGCTGCCGACGGCCGAGCGTTCCCAGCAGGTGCAGGACCCGGGCCCCGCCGGACACCTCGCCGGCGTGGTCCTCGACCGCGGGTTCGACCGCGTGGTCGAGCGGCACCTCCCGGTGCCGGCGCCGCCAGCGCCAGTGGTTGATCGTCCGGTTGACCAGGGCGCGTCGGGCGTACGCCTCCGGCGAGCCGGAGATGCGCGACCAGCGCAGGTACACCTTCTCCAGCACCTCCTGGAGCAGGTCCTCGGCCTGATGCCGGTCACCGCACATCAGGTATGCCAGGCGGAGCAGCTCATCGGCCCGGCTCCGCACGAAGTCGTCGAAATCATCCATCGGTCCTCCGCCAAGGTGTCACATGTGATTGACACCGGCGGTCGCGGAGGTGTTTACCGCCGTGGCCACCCGTTCCCCGATCTCCGGGCGGCGGGCCGGTTCACGCCGGCCCGGCGCACCCGCGGTGCGGCAGGGCCAGGCGGGATGTGAGCCGGCGCCAGGAGTTCGCGCTGATCAGCCCGCACAGTTCGGTGACCGCCTGTTCGATGTCAGAGGTCCAGGTTCGGACGACTCCAGCCGAGTCCCCGGTCATGAGGCCGTGGCCTTCGGGCCGGAACGCGACCGTGAGAACTGCCGCGTGGTGGCCCAGGAGCGTTGCCATCTGCTGCTGGTTCGAAACGCTCCGCAGTGCGACGGTCTGGTCGCTGCTGACGCTCGCGACCACACGCCCATCCGGGCTGAACGCGACGGCGTTTGCGACATCGGTGTGGCTACTGCCGGTGGATTCCCCGGTCCGACGTAGTGTTCCGCCGATGCCGGTGCTGTTCACCCACACGTCGCCGTCGGTGTACGCGGCTGCCAGGGCTCGGCCGTCCGGACTGACCGCGATGCCCTGGACCGGTTTGATGAAGCCGCCCCAGTTGGCCCAGATGTCGGTACGCCCCTGGCCGTCGAGATCGACCAGCACGATCGCGCCCCCGTGGCCGGCAGCGAACAGCGTATGCCCGTCCGCACTGAACGCCACTGCGGAGGTCTCCAGTGGCATTCCCCAGTTCGACAGCGTGCCGCCGTCGAACACCCGCAGCGGCCGCATGGTGAGCGCGGTCCAGATCGTCGCGCGATCGTCGGCGGTCGCGGTGACGATCATGTGACCGTCGCGACTGTAGGCCGCGGCGACAACCGGCGCGCCGGCTCCGGCGCGGGTGGCCACGAGAAGGTTGCGCCCAACGTCCCAGACGAGCACCCGTCCGTCATTGCCGGTACTGACCATCGCTTGGCCGTCCGGGCTGAACACGACTGTGCGGACCCCGCCGGGATGCGCGGCAGGATGGGTGGCTGCCGTCGTCCGGGTCGTCGTGTCCCACCAACGAACGGTTCCGTCACTGTCGCCCGCGGCGGCGGTCCGTCTGTCGGGGCTGAACGCCACGGTGTTGACGGACCGGTCCGGGGCCGACTGCTTCTGGCCGGTGTCCAGTAGTGACACCGCTCCCCCGTCGTCGCTGACAGCCAGGACGTCGCCGTCGGGGCTGAGCGCTATCGGTCCGGAGACTTCACCGTACGCAGACAGCGACGCCAGGCGGCTGCGGCCGGCCGTTTCCCATATCTGGATCGGCGGTGTACCGCCCGGGTGTCCTCTCCCGGTGGCGAGGATGCCGGCACGGCCGCCCATGGCGTACGCGATGTGCGGGCCGCTGTTCAACGCACCCCGGACGGCCCAGTTCGTGGTGTCGAACAGCGTTGTTCTCTCCTGCGCCCCGGTCGCCAGGGTCGTTCCGTCCGGGCTGAACGCGACCTCCTCCGGCGGATACGAGAATCCAGCGGGTCGTACGAGGACCGCGAGCCGTCGTACCGTCGGCAGCGCCGCCACGTCAAAGATTTCGGGATTCTCGCTCAGCACCGCGAGGGTCCGGCCGTTCGGGTTGAATGCCACCGATCGGGCGGCGCCCGCCTCGGCGGTGACCGTCGTGACGAGCGTCCGGTCGACGGTGCTCCACAGCCGTACCTCCCGG
>NZ_BOPG01000055.1 GCF_016863635.1 Virgisporangium aurantiacum
GCGCTCCGACGGAGCCCACGTGGCCCACGAGACGGTCGTTCACCCGATGTCCGTAGGCGGTCAGGACGGCGCTTCGCGCCTCGACGGTCGGAGACGCGTGCCATGCGGCCAGGGCCAGCGCAGCCGCTTCGACCGGTGCCGCATTCCAGCGCGCCGCTGACTGCGCGGCGAGTTGCCTCGACCGCTCCACCTTGTGGGCCGTGACCGACGTACGCCATTGCCATGTCACGACCCCGACCGCGACCAGAATGGCGGACAGCAGAACGGCCACGACGGTCGTCAACGATCGGGCCCGTCGGGTACGGGCCTTCCGGCCGCGCTCGCTGGCCTCCAGAAAAGTGGCGATGTCGGGGGCCGGATCGCCGGTCCAACGTCCGACGGCGTCCTGCGCGGCCTCCAGTCGCCTGCCGCTGTACAGATAGGAGGTGTTGCGGCCGTTGGCGAGCCAGGTGTGCACGTCGTCGACGAGCCGCAGGCGCAGCGCGCGGTCGGTGGCGCTTGCCGTCAGCCAGTCACGAAGGGTGTTCCAGGAACGCAGCACCTCCTCGTGGGCGATGGCGACCAGATCGTTGTCGGTGACGGTGATCAGCCGTCTGGCGGCGAACGCCTCCACCACAGTGTCGGCATCGGGGCCGGCGGCGATGCGAAGGCTGGCGCGGGTGCGGGGGTGTATCGCCAGCGGCCCGTCACCGGCGAAGGTGAGTTGGACGAAGACCCTCCGGGCGGTGTCCTGCTGATCGGGGGAAAGGGCCGTATAGACCGCTTCTGCGGTGGTGCGCACGATGTTGGCCACTCCGCCGGTGCGGAGGTACGCCTGCCGGCTGAGTCCTTCGGTCTCTTTGGCCTGCCACATCACGAACATGACCTGGGACAGCAGGGGAAGGGCGCCGTCGCCGAAGCCGACCGAGGCGCCGCGTTCACGGAGGTCGTCGAGGACCGCGATGCAGAGATCGTCGGGCACGTCGACACCGGCCTCGGCCGCCGGGCCGGTGATGGCTTCTCGCAGTTCGGACTCGCTCATCGCGCCGACGACCAGCAGGTTCTCTTCGGCCGCGCGCTGCAGTGGCGGGAACCTCGTCGCCTGGTCCAGGAAATCGCCCCGGACCCCGGAGACGATCAGCGCACCCGGTTCGCCACCCGGCAGGACGGGGACGGTGGCCATGGCGTCCAGCGCGGTCAGGAACGTCGCCTGAGCCTGCGGGTCCTTGGTGAGGGTGAACAGCTGCTCGAACTGGTCGACCGCCAGCACCACGCGACCGACCGTCCCGCTGGTGCCGTCGCTGTCCGGTCGCGGCGCCAGACCGGCCGCCTCCAGCGCCTGCGCGACGAGCAGGTGCGCCTGGTCGGGGCTGTCACGCAGCGAGCTGCGGACCGCGACCGCGTCGATTCCGATGAGGTTGGCCATGGCCACGGCGAGTTCCCGGACCGGATCCTCGGTCGGGGTGATCACCTGACGTGGCCACGCGTCGCACCCCGGCGCGACGTCACCGCGAGCGAGTGCGGACATCAGACCGGCGCGAAGCAGGGACGACTTCCCGGCTCCGGAAGGACCGACGAGCAGCAGCATGCCCGGATCGGAAAGCAGGCCGCGGAGGCGGTCGACGAGACGGCCGGTGAGGTCACGGCGACCGTAGAAGAGCCGGGCATGATTCTCCTCGAACGAGAAGAGACCCAGGTAGGGGCATTCAGCCCACCGCGGGCGCCGTATTTGTGAGGCGGTTTCGGCCCGTACGTCGGCACGATCGGCGGCAGCCTTCTCCGCCAGGAAGCGAACCCGCTTCCGCTCCCCGTCGGTCGCGTTCAGAGCCCCGGCGAGCGCCACAGCCGTGTCCGGGCCCGGAAGCGACTTCCCGTTGAAGATGCCGCTGATTGCGCCAATGGACAGTCCGGACAATTTGCTGATCGCTCTGTAGGGGAGTTTTCCGCGCCGGGCATGGAGTTCGAGGAGAAGGTCGCGCAGCTCGCGGTGGTAGCCAGTGGGAGATCTACCCATCGCGGCTGCCGTCTCTCAGCGGAGTCTGCACGACCGGTAGGGTATCGACCCTTCCCTGGCTGTTCAGTCCGTTCACCGCACCCGCGTGAATGTCGACCTGTACGGCCAGGTCGACGACCGCCTCCGGATCGGTGTTCAGTCTGATCGGTGAACGGCCCTCCACCGGCCATTTCCTGGTCCAAGGAAACAAGTCACCAGGAGGACATGATGCCCCGCAAGCCGTTCACCCTGCGCCAGACGTTCCTTGGCGGCGCCGCACTGATCGCCGGGTCCGGCGTCGGCACGCTCGCCGAAGCAGTCACCACCCGCTCCGGACACACCTATCCGGGAGTCGGACAGGTGGCCGCTGCCGCCGCCGCACTGTGGGTCCTGGAAAAGCTCAACCTGCTCATCGACGACGACACCGAGTAGCGCGGGTTCTCGGGCGCCACCGGCCGCTACACGAAATACGACAGCATCCCCTCGCAGCTTCGCGTGACGGCCAACGCCGCGCGCCGCTGATCGGCCGTCAGCAGCACGCTCTCCGTCTCGTCCTGCCAGCGCCGCAGTACGTCGTGCAGCCGGCTCCACAGCTCGTCGTCGGACGACTCGTGCTCGATGCCCAGCCGGGCGAGGATGCTCGTGCCGTCGGCTCCCAGCAGCCGGCGGGCCTCGGTCGCCAGGGGGTCCGGCAGGGTCACCCGACCGGTCCGCAATGCCGCCAGCGTCCGCAGTTCCAGGAAGTCGTGGGCGCTGGCGGTCAGCCGCTCCAGCTCGGCGCGCAGATGGTCGGCGTCCTCCCGCGGCTCGGCGCGGAGCATGAAATCGAGCGCCAGCAGCGCCGTTCGTGCCTTGAGGACCTGACGCCGGTCGAGGAAGAACTCCCGGATCGACTCCCGTACCTCGGGCAGGCCACTGCGCCGGACGAGCTGTTCGGCGACCTTCTCCCGGGTCCGGCTGCCGGTTCGGATCAGGGTCACCGCGAGCCGCACCCCGGACGGGCCGAGCCGGTCCAGGAGTGCTCCGCGCACGGTCGTGTCGAGGGGAACGGGGAAGCCGCCACCCGTGAAGCGGTCGGTCGACAGCAGGAAGGGCTCGAGCTCGCTCCGTGACACGTCGGCCAGCGTCGCCAGCGCGAGGAACTCCGAATCGGTGAGCGTCGACCCGGTGCGGGCGATCAGCGGGGCGAGGGCGACGACGTTCTGGCAGAGCGGATGGACGTCCGGTTCGCGACCGTACCGGCGGGCGATCTGCCGGGCGGTTCCGAGAGCGTCGATGCGGCCGCCGCCGATCTCGTCGGCACGCGACAGGACGACCAGGACGTTCACCGGCAGCGCCAGCGGGCCCGACCCCTTCTGCGCGGAACGCAGGAAGGCGAGATCGGCCGCGCCCAGCTGACGGGTGAGGTACAGCACCGCGTCGGCGTCCCGCAGGACCCGCCGGGCGACCGAGCCGTCCTCGCTCGCCGGGGTCACGGCCGGGGAGTCGATGAGCTGGGCGTGCCGCAGCGCACGGACGGGTAGCTCCACCACGACCTCGTTCACCTCCTGCGGTTGCCACCGGGAGAGGTCCAGCCGCAGGCCGGAGCCGAGCCGGGCCACCGGGACGTCGTGTACCGGTCCCTGGCCGGGGTAGATCGTGACCCGCGGCACCGACCCGTCCTGGTACCAGGTGAGCGGCCCACCCTCGCCGCCCACCTCGACGGGCGCGACGTCCTCCCCGACCAGCAGGTTGACCACCATCGACTTTCCGGTGTGCGCACGCCCGGTCACCGCGATGCGGAGCGGCTCGTCGAACCGGTAGAGGTGGTCGCGCAGCCAGGTCGTGGCGCGTCGGCTGTCGCGGTAGACGCGGGACGCCTCCGACAACAGGTCGAGTACCCCGCTCCGCAGGTGCGGCTGCGGGCTCACGACATCGCTCCGCCGCGGACGGCGAGCGGCGCACCGGGCGGCATACCGGGCGGCACGGCGGGCGACCCGGCCGCCGCGGACAGTTCCCGCGCCTGTTCGTACACGCCGCCGAGCCGCATCAGCTCGCGGCGGATCCGCTGGGCCCGGTGTTCGCGGACGGCGGCCTCGCTGTCGGCGGCCTGCTTCGCGGTGCGGGCGGACTCGACGATCGACTCCTGCAGTTCCTCGGTCAGCGTCGCGAGTTGGTCGCGCAGGGTCCGCTGCACGTGCCGGACGGCGTCCCGGACGTCCTTGCCCAGCCGCAGGAAGACGTCGTCGATGTGCCGTTGGACGGCCGCCTTCGCCACCGCCTGCCGGCGCCGGCGGACCGATCTGCCGTCGTCGAAAATGGTCTTGCCGCCGAAGACGGCGCCGGCGCCGAGCGACAGCGGGTTGATCAGCGGCTGACCGGCCAGGCTGGTCACCAGGCCGAACATCAGCACGCCGCCGTACGAGCCCCGCAGGCCGGAGAACACCCGCTGGCTCACGGTGAACCGCTCCGCCGCCGGCCGGTCGATCGGCGTCACCCGGTCCGGCAGCCGCCGCAGGCGCTCCGCGATCCAGAGCACGGCCGAACGGGCGTCCGGGTCGTCGGTCAACTGCCGGGAGACCCGCTCCGCGAGCGCGTCGACCCGGTCGACCAGCGAGGTGCAGGTCTCCTCGGCGGCGTCGACCAGGGCGCCGTTGAGCCACTCGTCCACATCGCGCCATCGGCGCGCCGGGTCGATCTCGTCGAGCATCCCGTCGACCCGGCGCAGCATGACGCGGGCGGCATCACGCAGTTCGTACTCCACGTCGGAGAGCAGGTCCGCCACCTCGTCGGCCAGCGCGTTCTGCCAGCGGACGGTGCATCGACGCAGCTCGTCACCGCGGCGCTGCGCCGCGCGCAGCCGCGACATCGCATCGGTGTCCTCGCCCCTCGTGAGCGTCGCCAGTTCCTGGTTGAGCGAGGCCGCGAGCTCCTGGACGACCGAGCGGCCGACGAGGGTGACCGTGTAACGGGCGAACCGGTCACCTTTGCTCGCCAGGGTCGCGCGCAACGCCGTGATCAGCTCGGGAAAGCCGGACTCACGGTTGAGTTCCGGGTCACCGGTGGCGGCCGCCCGCAGGCGGAGAGCCGCGGAAACCGGAATGACCCGGGCCGCGATCCCGGCGTCGGCGAGCGACCGCTGGCTGCGCCGCAGAACCTCCCGCCAGCGGACGGCGATGTCGGTCTTGGTCAGCGCGACCACGACGTCGGAGAACCCGGCGGTGAGGGCCGACAGCAGCGCGAGCGTGCCACGGGACAGGCCCGTGGACGCTTCGCACACCAGGACGGCGGTGTCGGCCCGGGTGAACGCCGCGAGGTCCGCGACGGTCGCGGCCGTGTCGGGTGCCGGCCGGTCGACGGCCTCGAACGTCGCCGCCGGCGCCTCGATCAGGGCGATCCCGGCGGCGAGCAGCGACCGGGGCACACCGATCTCGGCGTAGATCCGCTCGCCGGGTCCCGGCGTCGGTTCCGGCCCACCGGGCCGCGGGACGAGACGGTCGAGCGGGACCGGCGACCGGGTCTCCGACGGCTGGCGACCGTCGCCGGCGCCGGCCCGGGCCGGTGCCTGTCGGACCAGGACGGCGGACGGGGCCGCGGCGTGCTGCACGACGGTGGTCAGGGCGCTGCTCACACCGTCGTTCACCGGGCATACCGGCGCGTTGAGAAGCGCGTTGATGAGCTGGCTCTTACCGTGTTTGGCCGCGCCGAGCACCAGCACCCGAAGCTGCGGATCCAGCAGTTGAGCGCGTCGCTGTCCCAGCCCGCGCCCGAGGTCGCTCCGGCCGTGGGCGCTGCAGATCCGGGTGATCTCGTCGAGCAGGTCGAGCCACCGGGGCGCCATCGGCGCGCCGAGGGCGTCGGGTGTGCTGAAAACGTCGGTCTCCGCGCCCTCCCAACGGCGCGGAGAGGCCGGACGTACGTCGGTCGTAGGCCCGGCCTCCCATGGTGCGATCAACCGTCGACTCCACCCTTGAATTGATCCAGGCCAATTGATTCAGATCAGTGGAAGGTGGTCGGTGACGCCGTGCGTGACGTCCCCGACCAGCCCGTCGACCGGCGAGTGGCCGATCGTGGGAAGGTCCGATCCGGTGTGGCCCGCGCCGGTCGGGTCGGTGAGGCCGAGGTCGGCGCTGTGCGTCCCCGTGACCGACCCGGTCAGCCCCGGCGAGCCGAGTGCACCGGTCACCCCGGTCAGCGTGCCCACGGAGACGTCGGCCGCGCCGACGACACCGGTGACGGTGGAGTCGACCACGCCGTTGACCGGATCGGCCACCCCGCCGACGGAACCGACCACCCCGCCCAGCTGACCGGTGACACCGCCGACCGTGCCGGTCAGCCCGTCGAGCCCGGCCGGGCCGGTGCCGCCGAGAACCGGCCCGCCCACCGCGCTACCGATCGGATCGAGGCCGTCGATGGTGCCGGCCGGATCGCCGATCGCGGACAGCTGGCTGGGCACGCCCGCCAACCCGGCGGGGCCGCCCGGTCCGAAGCCGAGGCCCGGCAGCGTGACCGGGGAAACCTCCAGTTGGCCGAGGTCGAGGGACACTCCCGCCACCGCCGTCGCCCCGAGGTTGAGGTCGGTCCCGGTGCCGGACCCGGTGCCGATCGGCAGCTGCTGGGTGAATCCCTGCAGCTGACTCACCGCGCTGGTCGGGTCGGAGCCGAGCCCGCCGACGAGGGCGTCGGTGTCCACCAGGCCGGTGACCCCGTCGACCGGGGCGTAGTCGACCACGAGCGGAATGACGTCCTGTACGTCGGCGGCGGTGATGTCGCCGAGGCCGGCATCGGCGAGGGCGCCCTCGGGATCGAGCTCGAACTCGGCGCGCGCGCCGGGCTCGACCAGAAGCTTGAGGACGAAGTCGTGCAACGTCGTCTGGATCTCCATCAACCACATCTCCTCAGGTGTCAGACATCGACGGCGATCGGCTGCCCGATCGACGTTGGTGACGCTAGGTTCCGGCGGCGCACACCGGCATCGGGGATCGCGCCGGATCACCGCGCGTCCCACCCCGGGGTGCCGGGCGTCGCCGGTTGGGGGGATTAGGGGATCGACGGCGGTCAAAGATCTGGGGAAGACCACCAACCCGACATCTGGTACGAACGAGGACGTTGTCGGGATCACGGCAGCGCGCGTCCCGGGGCCGACCGGGGCGACCGCCGACCGGCACCGGCGCCGGAATGTGCGCCGTCATCACAGGACCAGCCGGAGCCGGTCGACCGTGACCGGCAACGTGAACGTGCCCGCAGGCGGATGGAGGAGGGTCGGATGCCGTACGTCCTCGGCGTGGACATCAGCGGCGACAACGCGTTCGCCGCGGTCTGCCGCCGTGACGGCGAGGGCTGGGCCGACGCCACCGCCGCTCCACTCGGCACCCGGTCGACCGCCGTCGAGTCGGCGCTCCAGATCTCGCCGACCGGGGCGCCGGTTCCACGGGACGGATCCGGGCACGACCGAACCGGAGAGCCGGGTCGTTCGATTCGCGGTTACATCCGGCGCGTCGGCGACGATGTCCCATTCATGATCGGAAATATGCGCTATCCGGCGCACGAGCTTGCCGCCACCATGATCCGGTGGATCGCCGACCGGGTCTGGGCGGTCGAGGACGAACCGGCCGAGCAGGTCATGTTCGCCTGCCCGGCCGGATGGGGGCCGCACCGCGAGGGCCTGCTGCGGGACGCGTTGCGGCGCACGGGTCTGACCGACGTGATGTTCATCGCCGCGCCGCTGGCGGCGACCGCCGGCCACACCGCCGGCGGGGAACCGCCCACCGCAGGCGTCTTCGCCGTGTACCACCTCGGCGACAGCGGCTTCACCGGATCCGTGGTCGAACGCCACAACAGCGGCGCGATGGAGGTCATCGGCTGCGTGGAGGGCCAGGTCGGTGCCGCCGATCTGGACGACGTGCTCGTCGCCCACGTCGGAGCCGTCGCCGGCCACCTCGACAGGGACACCCTGACGATGTCGTGGCTGCGCAGCAGCTGCGGCGCGGCGCGGGAGCGGTTGGCGGTGGCGGCCGAGGCGGTCGTCCCCGTTCCCACGTCCGTCGGGCAGATCGACGTGGTGGTGACCCGGGCCGAGTTCGCCGAGCTGGTCCGACCGCTACTCCAGCCGACCGTCGACAGCCTGGCACGGCTGGTCCGGTCCGTTCTGGAGCCGGCCGATCCGGCCGCGGTGCTCCTGGCGGGCGAGGCGGCGCACACGCCCGGGCTCGACGCGTTGATCGCGCCGCAGCTACCCGTTCCGGTGCTGACCGATCCGCACCCGGCGAGCCTTGTCGCCCGGGGCGCCGCACTCGCGGCCCGTCGGGTCGCGGCGCGCACCCGGGCCGCGGTCCGCTCCCACGGCGCGTGGGACCCGGCATGACCGCGGTGGGGCTCGGCGGTACCGGGACGAGGCCGGTGTTCGGGCCGCACGTCCGGGCGGCGCTCGACGCCGTCTCGCCCGACGCCTGGACCGGGGTGTGCGTCCAGGCACCGGGCGGATCCGGCAAGACCACCCTGATCCGCGAGTTCACCGCCCGCTGCGACGCCGCCGGGATACCGGTTCTGACCCCCTGGCCAACCGTGCCGGAGTCCGTCGACGACGGGGCCGTGCTGCTCGTCGACGACGCCCACCTGCTCGACACCGCCCAGCTGGACGCGCTACGGCACCTCGTCCGCCGGTGCCGGCCCCGGCTGGTCCTCACCTGCCGCCCCTGGCCCCGGCCGCCCGCGCTGGTCGAGCTGATCGCCGTGGTGTCACGGACGCACCCACCGCTGACGCTCCCCCCGTTCACCGCCCACGAGGTCGGAACGTATCTGGCGACCGTCTGGGCGGAGCCCCCGCCACCATCCGTGGTCGAGCACATCCACGCGCAGACCGGTGGGGTGCCCGCCTTCGTCGCCCGGCACGCCCTGTGGGGTGCGCCGTCCGGGCCGGCGCTGCGGCATCCGCCGGCGGAGTTCCTGGCCCTGTTCACCGCCGAAATCGACGCGCTCGATCCGGACGTGCGCCGGGTCCTGCTCGCCACCGAGGCCGGGATGGGTCTGCGGATGGACCTGCTCGGCGCCCTCCTCGACCGCGATCCCGACGGTGTGGCGACGGTCCTGGAGGCCGCCCGGGCCACCGGCCTGCTCGGCCGCGACGGCGAGCTGGTACCGGTCGTCGGGTCGGCGATCCGGACGGTGGTCCCGCTGGCCCACCGGATCGCGGTGTGGCAGCGGCTGATCGACCTGCAACTCGACCGTGGCGCGCCGGTGCTCCCCCTGGTCCGCGCCCTCCTGGACGCCGGCGGGTCGGCGGCCGACAGTGCGATGGCGGCCGCCTTCGAGGCCGGCGCGCACGAGGCCATGGGCAGTGATCCGGCACTGGCGGCACGCATGTTCGCGGCGGCCGCGACCGCGGGGCGGCCGACCGTCGTCGCGCAGGCGCGCGCCGCCGCCCTCGCCGGAGACCTCGACGGGGCGCTGCGCCTGGCCGACCAGGTGATGGCCGACCCCGGCTCGCCGGAACGCTCCGACGGCGCGGTCATGGCGGCAACGGCGCTCGCACATCGCGGGCAACTGGCCCGCAGCGCCGAGCTGTTCCAGTGGTCCGGTCACGGTTCGGCCGCCGCCGAGTTCGCGGCGATCGGACTCGTCGGCAGCGCACGCCTCGCCGACGCGGAGAAGATGCTCCGCGACGGACCGACGGCGGACTCCCCGACGCTGCTCGCCGGTGCGGCCGAACTGACGGCCCGCGGGGTGCACGAATCCGTCTGCGCCGCGCCGACCGTCGCGCTCTCCACCCTCGTCCAGGCCGCCACGCTGCTCGAGTCGGCCGGTGATCAGACCCCGCTGCCGGACAGCCCCGCGGCGCTCGCGGCACTCGTCGGCATGCATGGCGGCGACCTGGACATCGGCGAGGCGGTGCTGCTGCGTGCGATGGCCGGCGACGTCGGCGGCGCGCTGCTGGCGACCCGGCACCGGCTCCTCCACGCGTGGCTGCTCATGATGCGCGGGGACATCGCGACGGCCCGGGTGGAGCTCGCGGCCGTCGGCGCGCACGGGGACAGGCTCGAACCGCGCGATCTGATCTTCAGCACCGCGTTGGCGGTCGGGCTCGCGCGACGCAACAGCGACCTCGTCGCGCTGCACCGGGCCTGGCCCGATGCCTGCCGGGCGGTCATTCAACACCCGGTGGACCTGTTCATGTTGCTGCCGCTGGGTGAGTTCGCCGTCGCCGCGGCCCGGATCGGCCAGCAACGCTGGATCGCCAACCAGCTCCGGGACGCGTGGGCGCTGCTGGAGGACCTGAACAGCCCTCCACTGTGGACGGTGCAGCTGCACTGGGCGTGCCTGCACGCCGCGGTCATCTCGGAACAGCGCACCGAGGCCGCCGCGCACGCGGCGGCGCTGGACACCCAACGCTGGTACAGCCCGTTCGTGGCGGCGGTCGCGTCGGCCGCGGCATGCTGGCTGGCCGTGCTCACCGGGCGGGTCGACCAGTCCCAGGTCGAAACCGCGGCGCGGGCGTTGCACGCGAGCGGTCTCAGCTGGGACGGGGCGCGACTGGCCGGGCAGGCGGCGATCCGGACGACCGACCGCCGGGTGATGACCTCCCTGCTCGACTGCGCCCGGGTTCTGCAGGGCCGGCAGGCGCCCACCGAGCCGAACACCGGAGCGCCGTCACCGGGTGCCCGGCCGCCCCGGCGCGGCGAGGTCGGGCTGAGCCCCCGCGAGCACGAGGTCGCGACCCTGGTCCTGGCCGGCCTGACCTACCGGGAGATCGGCGACCGGCTGTTCATCGCGGCGAAGACCGTCGAGCACCACATGGCCAGGATGCGCCAGCGGCTCGGCTGCGCCAGCCGCAGCGAGCTGCTCGCCCACCTTCGCGTCCTCACCGACGACGGCGCCGAGTCCCGCACGAGCCTGGAGAGGGAATCACCGTGACCCGACTGGAACTGGCGTTGGTCGTCGACCTCGCCGGGTTGCTGGAGCACCTCGTGGGCTGCATTCCCGGCGCCGAGACGGCGATCCTCCTCACCGCCGACGGTAAGGCGACGGCCAGCTGGAGCGGCTCCGCCCGGACGGCCGGGGAGGTCTCGCTGCTCGCGCCGACCCTGCGGGCCCTGGCCGAGGCCGCCGCGCGCTACCGGCGCCTCGGACCGGTGTGGCGGACGATCGTGGCCCTGGACCACCAGATGTTCGCGCTGGCACCGGCCGGTCCCGACGCCGTGCTCGGCGTCACGCTCAACGGTCGGGCCACGCTCGACTCGGTGTTGATCGACACGGCCACCGCCGCGGAGCGGGCCGGACGGATGCTGGCCGCGCACGACGTCCACCCGGACGCACCCGCGCTGCAGCGGCGCAGGCATCGCCGGTCGCTCGATCCGCACCCGCTGTGTCATCCGGCGCGCGGCACCACATCGGTCACGACGCTCGCCCCGGGCCGGTCGGCCGCCGGCCTCGCACACCTCACCGGGTGCGATCCGAACCCTTCCGACGACGAACTCGAACGGATGCTGGCGCGGCTCCGCTCGCTGTGACCGTCGCCGTCCACCCCTTCCCTCATCGCGCCCCTCCCGGAGAGCCTTCATGAAGAACGTTCCGTCCCGTCCCCGACCGCGCAGCCTGCCGGTCGTCGTCCTGACCGCGATCATCTCGGTGTTCACGGCCGTAGGCAGGCCGTTCCGGTGGGGCCGACTGCCCACCTACCAGCAGATCGCGGTCGGTATCGGCGCGGGAATCGTGGTGATCGGGCTGGCGGTGCTGTTGATGGGGGTCCGATGGGATTCGTCGATCCCGACGAGTGGACCGCGTCGAGCCGCCGCCGATGGCACCCCGACGGCCAAACCGGGTACCGGCACCCGGACACCGACCGCGTCGGAGATCTCGCCCAGCACCGACGGGTCCACCCCGCCGCCCGTCCTGGGTGCCCCGACCGGCGGCGCGCCGACGCCGTCCGCGCCGGGCGGTTCCGGTCGAGCCGGGTCCGGCGGCCGGGCCGAACCGTTGCGGGCCCGGTTCAGCAAGGTCGCGGGCAGCGAGTCGCTGACGAGGTACCGGGCCACGGTGACCGTCACGAACCCCGGGCAGGTCGCCGCCTCGTCGTGGACGGTCGCCATCACCCTGCCCCGCGAGACCCTGACGCTGTCGGACGTCGAGGGCGCCACCGTCAGCCGGAACGGAGCAACGTGGACCGTCGTGCCCGCCGCGTCCGTGGGGACCGTGGCGGCGGGCGGTTCGGTGTCCGTCTCGTTCCAGGTGAACGGCGCCGCCGTCTTCGACGCCACCCCGACGGCATGCACCATCAACGGACAGGCATGCACGGGCCTGGGCTAGCCACCGCGTTATCGCGGCTGACGCGCCGGGGAGGCGGACGCCGGGCCCTGCTTGGCGTCGAGCGCCAGGTGCAGGTCGAGAAGGTGGTTCTGGGCATTGTGACCAGCGTCGAGAGCCGCCTTGATCAGGTCGTGGTGGGTGGCGGCCCGGGTCTCGGCATTGGAACCGCGGTCGTACCGCTCGGCCAACCATTCCGCGTGCAGCAGGTAGCAGTGCACGAGTGGCTGCCCGTAGTAGTAGCTCATCTGCTGTGAAGTCATGGCGAAGGTGCGCAGGAAGGTCGCGCTGAGGTATCCGGTCAGGCCGGCGCCGGCAGCTGTCAGGGCTCCGGCGGTGATCTGTGCGCTGAGGTCGCCGACGATGAGTACCGCCGTTGTGCCAGCGAGCAGGACGACCAGACCGACGGAGGCGGCCACGACGCACGCGACGTAGGACGCCTGGGCCTGACCGAGCGCGGTGGCGACGAAGCGGTCCATGAGCCGGAAATTGAACAGCAGAAGCCTCTTCAGACCGTGGTCCTCGACATACTTCACCGCGTCGGTCAGGTCGGCGCACTCCCGGTGATGTTGGCGCCAGCGGCGACCGCGTGTGCGATGCAGGGCCATCACACCCATCGGGCTCAAGATGGCCAGCAGCAGGCAGAACGCGACAGCGGCCAGGGCCGGCAGGGCGGCGGCCGTGTCGTCGAGCCAGCGAATCGTGTACGCGCCAGCGCCTGCCGCGACAACGATCCAGCCGATTGAAAGCCAGCTGGCGTTGCGTCGCGAACGCTTGTGGTCGGCGTCGACGACGTCATTGAGTTCGTCGTTGGACATCGACCATTCGCCGAGGCTGTCGAGGTCCGGCTGCCGGCCGTTCTGCGTGGCCGGGGTATGGGCTTCGGTCGGGTTCGGCATCGTTGTCGTCATCGTCAGTGACCGTGTCACGACGCAACACACGATCACAACGGCTGTCCGGCCCGGCCGTCTCGGGTTGACGACAGTCGCCCGTCGCCGATCAGGCATCGTCATTTGCCGGGTGGTCAGCCGCGGTGGTGGATGGCCGTTCAGCCGGTCGGTCGTTCGGTGCGCGGCCTGCCGGTGGACCCGCCGTGGAGCCACCCCTGACCGGCGATCAGCGGTAACGTCGTGGGGATGTTCGAGGGATTCGACGGGATCGACATCGCGACGCGGCACACGACGATCCGCGGCGTCCGGGGCGGGTCGGGGCCACCGGTCCTGCTCCTGCACGGTATCCCGGAGACCCACCTGATGTGGCACCGGATCGCGCCGGCCCTCGCCGAGCGGTTCACGGTGATCGCGACCGACCTGCGCGGTTTCGGTGCGAGCGGCAAACCGCCGAGCACGGCCGACCACGAGCCCTACCGGATGCGCGCGATCGCCGGCGACCAGGTCGAGGTCATGGCGGCGCTGGGCTTCGATCGGTTCGCGGTCGTGGGTCACGATCGCGGCGCCCGGTGCGCGTACCGGATGGCGCTCGACCATCCGGACGTCGTGAGCCACCTCGCGGTCCTCGACATCGTGCCCACCGGCGATGCCTACGCCCGCGCCGACCGCGATTTCAGTCTGGGCTACTGGGTGTGGTCGTTCCTCGCCGCCCCGCACCCCGTGCCGGAGTCGCTGATCGCGGCGGCGCCGGGCGTCCTGGTCGACCACATGCTCGACGCGTGGTCCGACGTGCCCGACGTGTTCCCCGACAGCGTGCGGGCAGCCTATGTCGCGGCCTTCGAGGACCCCGACACGGTGCACGCCATCTGCGAGGAGTACCGGGCGGCAGCCACCCTCGACGTCGCCGACGACGAGGCCGATCGGCACCGCCGTCGCATCCGGTGCCCGACGCTGGTGCTGTGGAGCGCCACCGGCGCGGTCGGGCAGTGGTACGACCCGCTCGAGGTCTGGAGGACGTGGGCCACCGACGTGCGCGGTGCGCCGGTCGATGCCGGGCACTTCCTGCCGGAGGAAGCGCCCGACGAGACACTGCGCCATCTGCTGGCGCTGTTGACCTGATCAGAAGTCAATCTTGCGCAGGCGGGACTCGAAGGCCGCCGGGTCCATGGCGAAACCGACGTGTCCGCCCGGGAACATCGTCGGCGCGGTGCCGAGCAGGTCGGCCAGGACCCGGCTCGACCGGTCGCACAACTCGCCGGCCGAGTCCTCACCGAGCCCCACGAGCACCCGGGTGGAAACGGCCGTCAGCCGTGCGATGTCCGGCCGGAAGCCGATCGTGCCGCGATACATGTTCCGGTACTGGAACGCCTCGTCGGCGACCTCCTGCGGGGACGCGTCGGCGCTCACCATCATCTCGACGACCTCGTCCGGCAGCTCCAGGTTGGCGATGGCCATGAACCGACGGAAGGTCGCCAGCCGGTCCCCCGTTTCGAAGATGGCCAGCATCTCCTCGGTGGCGGCCATCAACTCGTCGCGGTCGGGCAGGATCTCCAGGAGCGGAGGCTCGTGGGCGATCACGACGGCCACGCTGTCCGGGTGCTCCTCGGCGAGCGCCAGAACGCTGACGGCGCCGCCGCTGGAACCGATCGCCAACGCCGCCGGACCGGCGCCGACGTGGTCGATGAGGCGGGCCAGGTCGGCGGCGCGCTGTTGCGGGGTGGACGGCGCCGCGCGGTCACGAACCGAGCTGCGCCTGATGCCGCGGGGGTCGGTGGTCAGCACGGTGTGGTCCACAGCGAGCAGGTCGGCCAGCCCGGCGAACGAGTCGGCGTCCATCGGCGCACCGGCCAGCACAACCAGCGGTCCGTCACCGCGCACCTCGTGGTAGAGGTCGGCGTCGTCGACGTGGAGCAGATCGGTGCGGGTCATGGGACGTTCCTCCTGGTAGTCGTCGGTCTTCAGGAGTGGAGACGGCGGCCGTCGGGCAGAATCGTCGCTCGTGAGCAAAGTTTCTTCCGCCAGCCCTTCCGACGCGGACCTCGACCGCGCCCGGAACGGCGACGACGACGCGTTCGCCCGTCTGGTGGAGCCGCACCGACGCGAGCTGCACGCGCACTGCTACCGGATGCTGGCATCGTCACACGACGCCGACGACGTGTTGCAGGAGGCGCTGTTGCGGGCCTGGCGGGGACTGGCCGGGTTCGCGGGCCGCAGCTCGCTGCGGACCTGGCTCTACACGGTGGCGACCCGGGCATGCCTGGACGCGGCCGAGTCGCGGGCCCGGCGGGCGTTGCCGGTCGACCTCGGACCGGCCAGCACGCGACCGGTGATCGGAGACGTGCCGGCGGCGGAGACGGCCTGGGTGGAGCCGTACGCCGACCTGGGCCTCGGCGCCGTGCCCACCACCCCGGACGTGCGGTACGAACAGCGGGAGGCGGTCGAGCTCGCGTTCGTGGCGATGCTGCAGCACCTGCCGGGCAACCAGCGGGCGGCGCTGGTGCTGTTCGAGGTACTCGGCTTCTCCGCCGGTGAGATCGCCACCATGATGGACACGTCGGTGACCTCGGTGAACTCGGCGCTGGCCCGGGCGCGCACCGTGGTCTCGTCCCGGGTGCCGCCGGTCAGCCAGCAGCGGACGCTCCGGCAGATCGGGGACGAGCGGTTGCGGGAGACGGTGACGGCGTATGCGCGGGCACTCGAATCGGGCGACGCCGACCTGCTGATCTCCCTGCTGACCGAGGACGTCACCTGGTCGATGCCGCCGCTGCCGCACTGGTACACGGGGTTGGCCGCGGTCACCGAGTTCGCCGTGGCGGTTCCGCTCCACAACTGCGGCGAATGGCGGCACTCGGCGCCGATCAGCGCCAACGGCCAACCCGCTGTCGGCAGCTACCTGTGGAACGCGACCGCCTCGGAGTTCCGGCCCTGGTCGATCGACGTCTTCACGATGCGCGGACCGCAGATCCGCGAAGTGACCTCGTTCCTCGACCCGTCGTACTTCGCCGGATTCGGGCTTCCGCCCGCCCTTGAGGCCGCCTGGCCGGTCGCCCTGAACGGGGGCTGAAACCGGCCAGGTGGCACGGGATCGGTCTCAGTACGCGTTCAGCTCGAAGTCGTCGATGTGGAACGAGCTCGCCAGCGATCGGTCCTGCCAGCTCGTCAGCGACACGGTGACCGTGTGCCCGGCGAAGATCGAGGCATCGATGTTCACCTGCCAGTACCCGGCCCCCGCGGCAGCGTTGGACCAGTAGCCCAATGGCTCATATGCCCCGTCGACCCGAGCATCCAGCGAGAGAATGTCGAACTCCTCGCTCGACGACTCCCTCGAATCGACGTGCAGCCAGAAGCTCAGCACCACGAACGGGCACCCGGCCGGCATGACCACCGTCTGGGACAGCGTCTCCGCCTCCGGGCCGACCTTCCCGAGACGCGCGTTCCACGCGCCGGTGTGGGCGTGCCCCCGCTGCGCGATCGCACCCGGTGGCGCCGTCCAGTTCGCCTCACCGGATTCGAAGCCGGAGTTGGACAGCTGCTGCCCCGAGTTGGTGCACGACGGGCTGTGGATGGCCAGGGTGAAGGTGACCGTGCGGGTCATCGTGGTTCCGACCCCGGTGATGGTGACGGTGTGCAGGCCCAAGGGTGCGGTGGGCGTGGTC
>NZ_BOPG01000056.1 GCF_016863635.1 Virgisporangium aurantiacum
TACGGTGCGAATCGGGCCTAACCGGCACGAAAAGGCGTGCACAACTGCAAGATCGGCGGGGACACGCGGCGCGGCGTACCCGGGGGCGGAGCCCCGGGCGGATACCGTACGTGCGTGCCAACTGATGTTGACGCCAGGCTTGCCGCGTTACGGGGTCCGGTTCCGGCGCGGCACCACAATGCGCGGACGATCGCGGCCCTCACCAGCAACCCGGGCTGTGCGCGGCGCGCGGTGCTCGATGCCGCGGGCATCGACAAGGCAGCGCTCGCGACGGCCGTCGACTTCCCGGCGCCGTACGGGCAGTCGCAGTTCGCGATCACGCGGGGCAACGCGTTCGAGGCCCGGATGAAGGCCGACGGCTGCGCCGAACTGCTCCGCCTGCTGCGCGAGACGCTGGGCCTCGACCTGCCCGACGACGTCGCCTACACCGACCTCGAAACCGTGGCCGGCGGCGACACCGACCAGGATCTGCGGCACGCGCACGCCCGTACCCAGCTGGAGACCGCGACCGGTCCGGCGCTGTACGACCACCCGCTGCTGAAGCTCCAGGTGGCCGGCAAGGACGTGTACCTCGAACCCGACCTGGTGGCGTTCCAGCACAACGGCAGGTACCACGTGGTCGAGATCAAGTCGTTCCCGGTGATCGACCGGCAGGCCGACCCGGCGAAGGTCGCGGCGGCGGCGACGCAGGCGGCCGTCTACGTGCTGGCGCTGCGCAAGCTGCTCGGCGACCCGGGCGCGGTGGCGCACGACATCGTGCTCGTGTGCCCGGCCGACTTCGGCAGCCGTCCGATGGCGGTCACGATCGACGTGCGGCGGCAGCTGTCGGTGCTCGAACACCAGCTCGCCCGGATGGTGCGCGTCGAGCAGATCCTGGCCGAACTGCCACCGGAGCTCACGTTCCGGCTCGATCTGAACCGCCCGGCCGACGACCTGGGCGCCGCCGTCGGCGCGATCGACCCGTGCTACTCCCCGACCTGCCTGTCCAGCTGCGAACTCGCGTACTTCTGCCGGAACGAGGGGCGCACGACCACCGCGTCGCTCGGCACGAACGTCCGCGACGACCTCGGCGGCGTCGAGACGATCGACGAGGTGCTCGCGCTCGCCGACAGCGACGACGACTCCGAGGTCGCGACGATGATCCGCACCGTTGCGAGGGTGTACGCGGAGTCGCGTTGAGTGCTATCGCCTCCTACGCGCGCGTGCTGGCGGTCGCGGCCGGGGTGGCGCAACCGATCGCCACGGTGCGGCACGTGCACCTGTCCCCGCGTCCCCTGGTACTGGTTCCGTTGTCGCTCGCCGGTGAGGCAAACGCGCCGCTGGCGGCGCTCGTCGGCACGCACCCCGACGATCCGACGCTGCTCGTCGTCCCCCAGCCCCGCGACCGCGACCTGCGCTTCGACTTCCTCACCGAGCTCGCCGCGATCGTGCTGCCCTACATCCAGGGCTACTGCTACGACATCGAGCACGTGAAGGGCCACGACCGCTACACGAACGCGCCCCAGATCCTGGTGCCCAACGAGACCGGGATCCGGTTCCTCGGGCTGCTCGGCCGGTCGACCCGGTTCCGCCGCACCGACGGCGAGTACCCGGTGCCGCCAACGATCCCGTTGCTGGGCCGGTGGTTGACGTTCGCGGCCGAACGCGCGGAGCACCCGGGCAGCGCGATCCTGCTCGCGATGACGGACGTTCTCGCGCGGCACTGGGCCACCGGACAGAGCGCGATGGAGGACGCGAACCTGGCCGCGGTGCTCGGCTGGATCGACCCGCCCGACGGGCTGACCGGCGTCGAGGCCGCCCGGCTCGCCGAGGATCCGACGGTGTACCCGCCGGCCGGCCCGACCACCGATCCCACGTTCGACAACGACCACCTGGTGCCGGCCGTGCGCGCCTACTCCGAGGCGGAACCCGGCTCCGCCGAGCAGGAGGCCGCGAGGCGTTCTGTCACGGCGAAACTGCGGAGCCAGCTCGAACCGACCTGGGACCTGATGTGGCGCGCCGTCCGCCTCCTGCGGGACCTGCCGGCCGGCTCGTCGGTACCCGAGCGCTGGGCGGCCGACCGCGACCGGTTCACGAGCCACCACGAACACGTCACCGGCGGCGGTCCCCCGCAGGGCCGGCGCGACGGCGCGGTGGCGTCGGCCCAGCGCCTCAACCGGTTGGAGAACGAACTCGCCGCGTACGAGGCGGCGCGCGCGTTCGACGATCCGTTGGTGATGGCCGGCCACCGCGCCACCGGCGCGGCGTTCGTCGGTTCGGTGGTCGCGGTGGATCCGACGCGCCGGGTTCCGAACAGCAAGGGGACGCTGGTGACGCGTCCACTGGTGACGGTTGTGACCCGCGATCCGGTGCACCTGTCGCCCGGCACCACCGTGGTCGCCACCACCCGCCGCAACCAGACCGCGACCGTCGAGGACATCGAGCCCGACGGCGCCTCCGTGATCGTGACGCTGGAACTCAGCAGCGGCTTCGGCCGCGCGAAGGTGCCGCCGCCGGCCAGCCTGCCCGCGCCCGGCGAGGAGCTGTGCTACAGCAGCCTCGTCGTCACCAGTGTCCCGACACCGCCGCTGCCCGAACCCGACGAGACCCCGTGGACGCACGGCGGTCCGCCGCAGTCACAGGACGCTCCCGAATGAGCGCGGGAACCGAGGCCGAACGGGTCACCCAGGCGATTCTCGACGAACTGCTGTCGAAGCGGCACCTCGGCGTCGTCGTCGACTCGCCGCCGGGCGCCGGAAAGTCGACGCTCGTGGTGCGGGCCGCCGCGACGCTCGTCGCCACCGGCGAACCGGTGATGATCGTCGCGCAGACCAACGAACAGGTCGACGACCTCGTGGTGCGGCTGGCCGCCGCGGACCTCGGTGGCGCGATCGTCGGACGGTTGAGCCGCACGGGATACGTTGCGCCGCAACGCCTCGGCGGGCTGACGAACCTGATGGTCAGCAGCGACGTCGCCGAGCTGTCCGGTTGCGCGGTGACCGTCTCGACGTCCGCGAAATGGGCGCACGTCAAGGACCGCACCTGGTCGTGGGCGATCGTCGACGAGGCCTACCAGATGCGCTCGGACTACCTGCTCGCGATCGCGCGCCGGTTCGAACGGGCGCTGTTCGTCGGCGATCCGGGTCAGCTCGACCCGTTCTCCACTGTGGACAATGACCGCTGGCGCGGCCTGAGCTGGGACCCGATGCGGAGCGCGGTCGCCGTGCTGCTCCGCAACAACCCGACGCTGCCGGTCCACCGGTTGCCGGTGTCGTGGCGGCTGCCGGCGTCGGCGGAAACCGTGGTGGCGAAGGCGTTCTATCCGTTCACCGGGTTCCGGGCCGGTTCCGCGCCGGGCGACCGCGAGTTGCGCTTCACCGCCGGCGCCTCTGCCGGCCCGGTGGACGCTGTTCTCGACGAGGCCGCCGCCTCCGGGTGGGCGCTGCTGGAACTGCCGGCCCGGTTCACGATCCGCACCGACCCGGAAGCGATCGACGCGGTCGCCACTATCACCAAACGGTTGGTGGAAAGAAGAGCGGTGGCCCGCTCCGGCGCCGAGGAGCACCCGGTGACGCCCGAGCGGATCGCCGTCGGCGCCGCCCACCGCGACCAGGTGGCGGCGCTGTCGGCCGCGCTGGCCGGCGTGCCGGTGACCGTCGACACGGCGAACCGCCTGCAGGGCCGCGAGTACGACGTCACCGTGGTGCTGCACCCCCTGTCCGGCCGCCGCGACGCCACGGCGTTCCACCTGGAGGCCGGGCGGTTGTGCGTGCTGACGTCGCGGCACCGGCAGGCGTGCATCGTGGTCGCGCGGGCCGGGATCGCCGAACTCCTCGACGCCCACCCGTCGACCGAACCCGTGCACCTCGACGAGCCCGTCAAGTTCCCCGACGGGTGGGCCGCCAACCAGACCGTGCTCGCCCACCTCGCCGGTCACCGCGTCCAGGCCTAGCCGAGCGGGAACTCGGCCAGGGTGCGCCAGCCCTTGACGTCCGTCGAGCCGGCGATCAGGAGCACCGTGTCGACGGCCGCCGGGATCGGCAGGTGGGTCGCGATCTCGTCGGCGGCGGCCCGCAGCAACGTCAGTGGCCGGTCGTGGCCGACGGTCAGGTGCGGGACGGCGTCGCCGTGCTTGCCGGCGTACGGCGGGGTGTCGGGAAAACGGCGCCACACCGCGGCGGTCAGGGCGCGGAACCCGTCGTCGGGCTCCGGGGCCAGCCACAGCAGGTCCGTCCCGAACCAGGCCGTGCGGGTGAACGTCACCTCGAAGCGCGGCACCGTCGCGACGGCCTCGCGCACGACGGCGACCTCCGATTCGGTGATACGGCCCGGCGGCAGGAACGGAAAGAGGACGGTGACGTGCGCGGGAACGCCCCAGCCGGCGGCACGGTCGAGCGTCGCCCGGAACCGCCCCACCGCCGGTTCAGCCTCGGGGACGGCCACGATCAGCGCGGTCAGATCCATGGGTAAAGTCTCTCCCCGTGAGCCGCGAGATATGAAGTTCAGTCGGTAGTGTGGTGCCGAGACCTCACGGGGGTGGAACCGATGTCGATGCAAAAGGGCTCCAACACGGCGGTGCCCGCCCAGTCCGTACGCGTGGTGCTGAGCTGGCGCTCCGGTGCCGGCATCCCCGACGCCGACGGGTCGGCGCTGCTGCTGGTGAACGGCAAGGTTCGCAACGATTCGGACTTCGTGTTCTACAACCAGCCCAATCATCCCGGCGGAGCGGTCCGGTACGAGGGCAAGAACAACAGCGGCGGCACCGTCACCGACACGTTGTGGGTGAACCTCGCCGGCATGGACGGGCCGGTGGAGCGCGTGCTGCTCGCCGCGTCGGCCGACGGCGGCACGTTCGGACGGGTGCCGGAGCTGAGCGTCCGGGTGCTCGACGCGGCCAACAACGCCGAGGTCGCGCGGTTCGACGCGCCGGGCGCCACGTCGGAAACCGCGTTCATTCTCGGAGAGTTGTACAAGCGCAACGGTGCGTGGAAGTTCCGCGCGGTCGGCCAGGGTTACGACTCCGGGCTGAGCGGGCTGGCGCGCGACTTCGGCATCTCGGTCGACGACGACCCGGCCCCGGCGGCCCCGCCGCCCGCGCCGCAGCAGCAGTACCAGGCCCCGCCGCCACCGCCGATCCCGCCCCAGCCGTACCAGGCCCCGCCGGTAGCCCCGCCCGCGCCGCAATACCAGGCACCTCAGGCGCCTCCGGCCCCGCCCGCGCCGCAGTATCAGGCGCCGCAGGCACCCCCGGCCCCGCAATACCAGGCACCCCAGGCCCCGCCCGCGCCGCAATACCAGGCACCGCAGGCGCCCCAGGCCCCGCCGTACCAGGCTCCGCCCGCCGCGCCGTACCAGGCTCCGCCCGCCGCGCCGCAACCGCCGCCGGGCCAGCCGGGCCAACCCGTCCGGCTCAGCAAGATCACGCTGACCAAGCAGGCGCCGTCCGTCTCGCTGACGAAGTCCGGCGCCTCGCGCGGCGCGCTGAAGGTCAACCTCAACTGGAGCGTGCGCGGCCAGGCGCCGCGAAAGGGCCTCTTCGGCCGGCGCCAGTCGGCGCTGCCCGATCTCGACCTCGACCTGTGCGCCCTCTGGGAGCTGCAGGACGGCGACGCCGGCATCGTCCACCCGATCAACAACCGGTTCGGGTCGTTCAACGGGCCGCCGTACGTGCTGCTCGACCGCGACGACCGCTCGGGCGCGGCGGCCGAGGGCGAGAATCTCACCATCAACCTCGACCACGCCAGCAAGATCAAGCGGATCCTCATCTTCGCGAACATCTACGACGGAGCCGACTCGTTCACCGGTCTCGACGCGGTCGCGACGCTGTTCCCGTTGCAGGGCCCGCCGATCGAGATGCACCTCGACGAGTGCACCGTGACGTCCACGGCGGCGGCGGTCGCGCTGATCGAGAACATCAACGGCGAAATGGTCGTGCGCCGCGAGGCGCGGTACATCGTCCGGGTTGACGGCAAGAGCAACCAGCAGCTCATGGACGAGGCCTACGGGTGGGGCCTCCAGTGGGTCTCCGCACCGCCGAAGCAGTGACCGAAGCAATGATCGAGTACATCGACACCGAAGCCGAGCTTCGGGAGATCGTCGGCGATCCGGGGCCCGTCGCGGAGGCGAAGGTGCTCCCGGCGCTCGACGTCCACGCCCGCGACTACATCGCCCGGTCGCGGTTCTGCCTGCTCGCCACGTCGGGAGCCGACGGCACCGACGTCTCCCCGCGTGGCGAACCGGGCTCGGTGGCACTGGTGCTCGACGAGAAGACGCTCGTGCTGCCCGACCGTCCGGGCAACAAGCGCGTCGACAGTCTCCGGAACATCCTGCACAACCCGCGCGTCGGGATGCTGTTCCTGATGCCGCCGATGGCGGAGACGTTGCGCATCAACGGCCGCGCCCGCATCGTGCGCGCGGCACCGTACCTCGCCGACCTCGCCGTGCGCGGCCGCCCGCCGAAGCTCGCGGTGGAGGTCACCGTCGACGAGGTGTACCTGCACTGCGCGAAGGCGTTCCTGCGCTCCGACCTCTGGGACCCGCAGACCTGGAACGACCGCGACGAGCTACCCCGCGCCGCGCAGATCTGGCGCGACCACGCCCAGATCGCCGCCACTGTCGACGAGATCGACGGCAATCTCCGTCACGGCTACACGACCACACTCTACTGAGATCAGGTCCGCCGCCTCGCGGAGGAAGCGGTCGGGGTCGCGCGCGTAGAGCGCGAACACGGCGGGCCGCACGCCGCCGAGGATCGCGGCGATCGTGCGCCGCGTCAGCGTGGTGGCGGCCGCCAGCTCGCCGAGCAGGTCGTACCGGGTGTCCGATGTGGACGGTGCGGCCCACGTTCCGGCCGCGGCGCCCGCCGCCACGAACGCGCCGTCGGCCTGCTGGGTGCCGCCGCGCACGGTGTACCGCAACCGGGTTCGGTCGGCGAGGCCGTCGTCGAGCGCCCGCACGCAGCGGGCGATCAGCGCGACCGAGTCGATGTCGACCCGTTCGGTCGGTCGGAAGCCGGACGTCGTCGGGGTCGGCGGCGGCGGGCCGGTACGCAGGCCGTCCACAATGGGCGGTAGGGGACGCACGTGAGCACGGCCGTGGTGCCACACGGCTTCGCGTTGCAACGCCGCGACGAAATCGGCGTAGCTCTCCCCCGCCACCACGGTGAGCTGATTGACGTCGGGGTCGTGCACCCGCTCGCCGGTGCCGTCGACCGCCAGCCGCAGCCCGCGTCCGACCTCCTGCCGCCGCGAGACCGTGCTGTCGGTCTGCTTGAGCATGCACAGCACGAACACGTTCGGGTTGTCCCAGCCCTCCCGCAACGCCGAGTGGGAGAACACGAACCGGACCGGTTCGTAGGGCGACAGCAGGCGTTCCCGGTCGCGCAGGATCAGGTCGTAGGCGTCGAGATCGTCGGTGGTGCCGGTGGACCGGCGGATCAGCGGGTCGACGAGCCGGCCCTGTCTGTCCACACTGAAGTATCCACTGTGGACACTCGAAACGTCGACGGAGACGTCTGCCGCGGCGGCCCGGTACTCCTCCTCGAACATGCGCAGGTACAGGCCGCGCCGGTCGGCCCGGGTGTAGTCGCGGTAGTGCCGGACCTCGTCGATGAAGAACAGCGACAGCGTCTTGATGCCGCGGCCGGCCAGTTCCCGCTCGCGCTCCAGGTGCGCGTTCACCGTCTCGCGGATCTGCAGGCGACGCAGTTCCGGTCCGGCTTCCCTCGCGGTCGTGACCCCCCGCACCGAGATGCGCTTCACCAACCCCTGCCGGTACGCCTCGACGGCGTCCAGGCGGTGCACCAGGTTGTGCTCGGTGCGGTGGGTCGCCGAGTACCGCAGCACCGCCAGCGGCCGGAACGCGGCCAGCGCGGCACCGGTCCGGCGGCCCTCCAGCCGTTGCGGTTCGTCGAGGACGAGCACCGGCCGGCACCCGGCGAGCACGTCGATCGGTCGGCGGGACTGGAAGTCGTCGAGTTCCTCGTGGATGCGCCGGGTCTCGGCGGTCGCGTTGAACGCCTGCGCGTTGATGACCATCACGTTGATGCCGGGGTCGGCGGAGAACGTCTCCAGCCGGTGCAGTTCCCGCGACCGGTAGGCGAAGACCCGGGCCCGCCGGCCGTACGCCTCGGCGAAGTGGTCGGCGGTCGACTCGAACGACGTCAGCACACCTTCACGGATCGCCACGCCGGGCACCACCACGATGAACTTGCCCCAGCCGTAGCGCCGGTGCAGCTCGAAGATCGTCTTGATGTACACGTAGGTCTTGCCGGTGCCGGTCTCCATCTCGACGTCGAGGTTGAGTTGGCCCGCCGCGCTCGGCACCAGCCGGGCCGACCGGGGCAGCGCGTTCGCGTCCTGCGCCCGGTGGACGTTCGCCAGGAGGTCCACATCGGACAGTCGCAGCGGGGCGTTGGCGGTGGCGTCCGACCGGTGCGGCTGCCCGGCGAAGCAGTCCACCACCGCGTCGACCGCGGCGGTCTGGTACGGCTGGACGGTGTACCGGAACCGCACTCACATCACCGAGACGTCGGTGCCCGGCGAGAGCCGCGCGAAGATGCGTTCGGCGTTCACGCGGGCCGTGTCGGACGCGAATCCCGCGTCCCGGAACACCACCCGGCGCGGCCGCCGCAACGCCAACTCCGTAACCAGGTTCTCGGTGACGTCCGGAGCGAAGCACGCGACGACGCCCGACACGGTGAAGACGTCGCGGGGCCCCTCCCCGATCGGCGCCGACAGGTCGACGCCGTACCGCACCAGCACGTGGAACAGCAGGTCCTCGGCGGTGCGGTCGGGCTTCACGGTGGCGGTGAGCGCCGCCAGGTCGGCCTGCCGCACGGCGCCCGGCCACAGCGTGACGTCGGCCAACGGCGACGGGCCGATCCGCAGGTTCCGGAAGCCGGTGTCGCCGCGCCAGCCCGGATGCCGGGTGCGCGACGCGGCCACCTCCGGCCCGCAGCACCGGATCCGGGTGCGGGCGACGTCGGCGATGGTGCCGGTGGGGCCGGGCTCGGGATACTGCACGAGGATGAACCGGCGGTTGCCGCCGTCGGCGGCGTTGGCGCGGAACACCGCGTGCGCGGTGGTGGCCGAACCGGCGAAGTAGTCGAGCACCAGGTCGTCGCCGCCCGGCCGGGTGAAGACGCGCACCAGGTACTCGATGAGGTGCACCGGCTTCGGGTAGCTGAACTCGATGCCCCAGCCGGCCAGCATCCGGCTGTTCTGCTTGGTGGTGCCCATGTTGCGCAGCACCGACAGCACGTGCCCCTGGTCGCCGGCCCGCCGCTTGTAGCTGTAGACGGCGCCACTGCCGGTCAGGTCGAACCAGGTCTCCCGCCCCTGCGCGTCGGCGATCGGCGTGCACCCGTTGCGGATGAACAGCTCCAGCAGGTTCCGCGAGCTCCATCCACTGTGGACGCGCACCGGCGCGACCAGTTTCCCGTCGCGCACCAGCACCGGGTCGAGGATGTGCGGGAACCGGTCGGTGCGCCGCGGGATCTCGCCGTGCTCGAACCGGGCCGGGAAGCCCGCCGGCAGTTCCACTGTGGACGGTGGGTTCGCCGGGCCGTTCTTGGTGATGGAGTTCTCGATGCGGTCGTTGTAGAGCTTGCTGCCGTCGGCGATGTTCGGGTCGATCACCACCGGCCGCGGCAGCCGGGCGATGTCGCGCGCGTAGGCCAGCACGTACTCGTGCACGCCCTTGATCGCGCTCTGCTGGTCGACGTTGCCGTCGTTGACCCACACGAACTGGCAGACGAAGTTGGCCGCGCCGAACACCTCGTCGCACAGCCGGCGCAGGTTCGCCTGCTCCACGTCGTTGATCGAGATCAGCATGACGCCGTCGGGTCGCAACAGGTTCCGCGACAACCGCAACCGTTGATAGATCATCGACAGCCACGTGGAGTGGAACCGGCCGTCGGTGGCCGAGTTCGTGAAGAGCCCGGTCCGGTCCCGGAACTCCCCGGGCGACTCGGCGAAGCGGTCGGGGTAGACGAACCGGTCGCTGCCGGTGTTGTACGGCGGGTCGATGTAGATGAGGCCGACGCGGCCGAGGCAGCTTTCCTGAAGGAGTTTCAACGCCTCGACGTTGTCGCCCTCGATGAAGAGGTTTCGCGTGTCGTCGAAGTCGAGGCTGTCGGCGCGAACCGGGCCCAGCGTCTTCGTCGTGGGCGCGTTGGCGGCGGCCACCGCGGCGCCCTTCCCCGGCCAGTCGAGGTGGTACCGCTCCCGCGGTCCGTCGACGGCGCGCCCGCCGAGCTCGCGCCGGAGCAGGTCGAAGTCGACGGCGGCGGTGACGCTTCCGTCGGGTCCCGAAGTTTCGACCACGCAGCCCGGAAACAGCTCGCGGATCCGCTCGACGTTGCGAAGCGCCTCACTGTGCGGTGTCTCCGGCAGGGTGCGCACGCCGGATCCTATAACGCCAGGTGCTCGCGAACGGCATCCATGGCCGGATCGCGACCGGCGAGGTAGTCGGCCGCGGTCAGCGGGGCGTAGATCCGCGGCGCGACCGCGACCCGGTGGTCGAACGGCCACCCGGTCTGCCAGTACAGGTCCGAGACGTTCACCCGCACGCCGCTCGCCGGCAGCGTGAACGGCACCGACTCCCCCACGAAGCTCGGCGCCGACCCGGTGGGCTCACCCACGAACACCGCGTGGGTGTGCCGGTCGAGGAGCGTCACGGTGTTCTGGGCCGCCGAGAACGTGTAGTTGCCGATGATGACGAACACCGGAAGGTCGGGATGCCGCAGCACATGGTGGACCAACGTCTGGCCGAGGAACGTGTTGCCGCCGCCGTTCCAGCGCATGTCGATCACGAGCGCCCGCGCGTCGTGCTCCGCCACCGCGGCGAACACCCGCTCGTAGCACGCCGCCAGGGTGTCGTCGTCCTTGTCGCGCACGCCGTTGAACTGGAAGTACACCAGGTTCCCGGCCGCCTGGTACTCGAACCAGAACGGGTTGTCGACGTCCCGCAGATGAGCGGGCGTCTCGAACGGAGGCCGCACCGAGCCCGGCGGGCAGTTCCACGGCCACGGCCGCGGCCGGCTGTTCGGCCAGGTGAGCGCCTCGTCGACCGGGTCGGCGGGAACTCTTACGTCGGTGACCGAGCCGCCGGGTGGGCGCACGGTGAGCGTCACTCCGTCGGGCCGGTCGGCCACGCCCACGGCGTGCACGTACGCCGGCCGGCGCAGCCACATCGCCCCCTGCAGCGCCGGCGTGTACTCGTTGTCGCGGGTGAACAGCGGATCGAGCGCGTCGAACACCTTGGCGACCGGGTGCCCGTCGACCGCCAGCACCTCGGCGCCGGCCAGGTGCCGGAAGCGCGGGTCGGTCTCGGTGACCAGCAGGCCGTCGTGGAAGGCGTAGAACCACACGGGCAGCGACCGGCTCCACTCCGGGTACCGCTCGTCGGCGTCGACCCAGGCGTGCCCGTCGCCGAGGCGCCGGAGCAGCCGCCAGATCCCGATCACGATCCCGGCGTCGTCGAGGTCGGGCACATCGTGGTCGAGGCCATCCGCGGCCGCGCGGAAATCGTCGTCGAGAATTTCCGGACGCGGTATGCGCCGGGCGATCTCCGCGCGCAGGAACCGCAGGTCGGACCGCCACTTCTCGACGCGCGAGGCGGAGTCGTCGGACTCTGCCGGCTTTGCCGGCTCCGCCGGCCGGGCCGGGCCCACGACGTCATCGAGTCTTGGATCGTCGCTCAGCAGCGCGAGGTCCGCCCGGGCCTTGCCCGGCTCCCGCAGGCCCTCGCCGATGGCCCGGACCAGCGCCTCGAACGCCGCCTCGCGATCACCCAGCGCGCCGTGGCAGCGCGCGATCTCGTACGTGAGCTCGCCCGGGAAGATCGGCGGCAGCGGCGCCCAGTAGCCGATGGGCCAGATGCCCAGCTCAGCGGCCTTCCGGTAGGCGTCGAGGGCGCCGGAATGGTCGCCGGTCTCGAACCGGGCCAGCCCCAGCCGGCACCAGAAGATCCCGTTCACCGGGTTGACCTCGACGACCTCCCGCCACCGCTCGGCGGCCGCCGCCCAGTCGCGCGCCCGCGTCGACTCCTCCGCCGCCGCCACCATGCCCAGCTGATCCATTGACCCCTCCCCGTGCCTAGGTCAAGTATGGACCGGACCGATCACGGGTACGGGAGTCAATATGGTCGACCTCTCGCGAGCTCCCGCGCGAGCCGGCACCGACCGGCCCGCCGCCATCCGCACCGCGTTGCGCCGGTGCGACTACCGCCGCGCGCTGGCGTTGCTGCGCGGCGTCACCGAGCTGCCCGACGGCGCGCCGTCGCCCGACGAGATCGCCGCGTACGCCCAGGAACGGCTGTCACGGTTGCACAAACGCCCCCGCGCGACCACGTTCGACCGCGACGCGCTGCAACGGGTCCTCGTGTGGCTGACCGCCGACGAGCTGCGCGCCGGCGAGCAGGCCCTCAGCGGCGAACACCTGAGCCGGGCGATCGCCAGCTTCGAACGCGCCCTGCGGATCGACGGCCGGGGCAGCCGCGCCGCACTACTGCTCGCGATGGCTTTGTACCGGAGCGTGATCCGGGAACTGTCGACGCACGACGAGCCCGAACTCAACCGCACCTACACCGACCTCGACCAGGCTTTGGAACTGCTCGACCGCGCCGCCCTCGACCCGCCGCTGCGCCCCCGCGCCGCCGAACTGGCCCGCGCCGTCGACCGGCAACGGCAGGTGCTCGCCCGCCTGCGGCAGCGCCGCGTCCGGTCGCGGGCCCTGGGCGAGTACATCGGCCGCTACAACGCGTTCATGACCCGCTACCACGGCGGCAGGATGATGAACAGTTCGGAGAAGAGCCACGCCCGGCGCTCCCTGGCCCGCTTGTCGACCGACCTCGGCAACCTGCGCCGCCAGTACCCCGTCGACTCCCCGGAGGGCCGCCGCTTGGTCGAGATCGCCAAGGCGGTCGCCGACATGCAAGCCAAACTCCGCAACATCGTCTGACGCCCGCACTAATCCGGGTGACCGGCTTCGCGCGGCGGCTTACCCTGGGCGGGACCTCGCGGCTGCTGAACCGTAAGGCTCACCGAAGCAGCTGCGAAAGGTCCCACCCATGCGCACCGACCCGCGCCTTGTCCGCACCCACGATTCCTGGCTCAGCCTGCCGAACCCCGCCGGGGTTCCGGTGGACGTCTGTGCCGGGCCCGGCGTTCCCATCGAGAGCGCCGCCATCGACGAACTTCTCACCGTCCTCGAAACGGCCGACACCCTGCGCGCCCTCGCCCGAGCGACACCCGGGCTCGCCGAGGAGCCCCGCATCGACCGGGTGGTGTGCACGCCCGACTTCCACAAGGGTGCCGGCATCCCGATCGGCACCGTGCTCCGGACCACCGGCGCGCTGATTCCGCAGGCGGTCGGCAACGACATCAACTGCGGGATGCGGGTCGAGGCCACCGGTCTCACCGTCGACCGGGTGCGGCCGCACCTCGACGCGCTCGAAGGTCGCCTGCGGCACCTGTTCTTCGAGGGTGGGCGCGGCATCGGGCTCACCGCCGCCCAGCGGGAGGGCCTGTTGCGCCACGGGCTTCCCGGGCTGCTGACCGAGAAGCCGGGCACCGACGGCGCGTGGCGGCATGTCACCGGTGACGAGAACGTGGAACGGTTGCACGGCCCCGGCTACCCGGTCGACACCGCCGACGACTTCCGGGACTGGATCAACAGCGGCGGCACCGCCCGAAAAGGCACGAGCTACGACAGCATCATCGGCAGCGTCGGCGGCGGGAACCACTTCGCCGAACTGCAGTATGTCTCCGCCGTGCACGACGGTGCCACCGCGTACGCGTGGGGCCTCGCGCCGGGCCGGATCGTCACGATGGTCCACAGTGGATCGTTGTCGCTCGGCCACCAGGCCAACGGCACCGGCCGCACCCAGGCGAAGGCGATGTGGCCGCGCGGCGTTCCGGCGCCGGCCAACGGGATCCTCCCCATGCTCACCGACGAGCGCACGCGGGACCGGCGGCAGAAGTACCTCACCGCGTTCGCCAACGCGGCGAACTTCGCCGTCGGCAACCGGTTCTTCCTCTCGCTGATGATGCGCGCGGGGCTCGCCGAACTCGGCGAGGTCGAACCGCGCCTCGTCTACGACGCCCCGCACAACCTGATGTGGCCGGGCGACGACGGAACAATCGTGCACCGCAAGGGCGCCACGCCGGCCGGCGGGCCGGAGCGAACCGGCTGGGGCGAACCCGTCATCGTGCCGGGCTCGATGGGCGCGCCGAGCTACCTGCTGCGCGGCCTCGGCAACGCGAAGGCGCTCGCCAGTGCCTGCCACGGCGCCGGTCGCAGCGTTCCGCGCGGTGCCGCGTCCCGGGGCAGCGACGCCGATCTCGACGCGTTCCTCGCGGAGTTCCGCGTGGTGACCCCGCTCAACCACCGCGACCCGGCCGTCACCGCGCGCCGCGACATCGTCGACGCGTGGCGGCGCGACCTCAAGCAGGAGGCGCCGTGGGCCTACAAGGAGGTCGGCCCGGTGGTCGACAGCCTGCGCACGGCGGGAGTGGCGGAACCGGTGGTGGAACTGAAGCCGATCCTCACGGTGAAGGGCTAGCGCGCCGCTGCCGCGCCGCCTCGTAGAGCACGACGGTGGCCGCGGCGGCGGCGTTCAACGAACTGGCGGCGCCGGCGATCGGGATCCGGACGATGCGGTCGCACGCCTCGCGCCACCCGTTGCTGAGCCCACGGGTCTCGTTGCCGATCACCACCACCCGTGGGCCGGTGAAATCGTACAGATCGACGTCGACGTCGCCGCTCTCGTCCGTCCCCACGAAGGAAGCGCCGGAAGCCGACGCCCACGCGACCACCTCGCGGTGCGACGGCGCCCGGACCACCGGAAGCGCGAACAGCGACCCGGTGCTGGCCCGTACGGCCTTCGGGTCGTACGGGTCGGCCGCGTGGCCGGTGACGATCACGCCGTCGGCGCCGAACGCGTCGGCGGACCGGATCAGCGTGCCGATGTTGCCGGGTGTGGTCGGCCGGTCGAACACCACCACCAAGGCGTTGCCGCGCAACGGGATCCGGCTCAGGTCGTCGGCGGGGAGCGCGACCACGGCGAGCAGTTCCGGCGGCTCGTCGGTCTTCTCGCCGAGTTCCGCGAGAAGTTCCGGCGCCATCGCGACGTTGTCGGCCCGGGCCAACGTTTCCCGCGCCCACCGGGAAAGATCGCGTCCGTCGGGGTACAGCAACGCGCGGACGGTCCAGCCCTTTTCCAAAGCCAGATTTATCGGACGCACACCGTGCACCACGAATTCTCCCGAGCGCTGCCGCTTGGTGCGACTGGCGAGTAACGCCTGCCACTGCTGGAACGCGGCGTTGCGGGTGCTGATGCGCCTCATGGCGGATGACCCTAATATCCGATGCGGGTCCCCGGTGACGCGCCATACAGTGACGGACCATGGGTATCGTGACGCTGCGCAGGTCCGACGTCAGCGATGCGTTGCTGGCGGAGCTCGGCGGGTTCATCGCCGGCCGCAACGCCGATCGCGCGCAGAACATCGGGTACCTCGGCGACGAACCGGCCGGCGTCACGGCCGAACTGCACGAGCTGGAAGGCGACTTCACGTTCGCGGTCACGCGGTCCGCCGACGGGGGAATCGCCGGCACGGTCGGCATGGAGTGGGATCCGGAGATCGGGCGGGCCTGGATCCTCGGCCCGTGGGCCGACACGCCGGCCCTGATGGACGACCTCTACGCCGCCGTCGACGCCACGGTGCCCGGGCCGATCCGGGAACGCGAGATCTTCTGCGACGTCACCAACGCGGCCGTGGCGGCGTTCGCCGCGCGGCACGGGTTCGGCGCACCGAAGTCCCATGCGATCCTCACGTTCCGGCGCGACAGCCTGGCCGGGCTCGCCCCGGTGACGCTCCCGACGCTGACACCGCCGTTCGAGGGCCAGTTCGCCGCGCTGCACGACAGTGCGTTCCCGGGCACGTATTCGCCCGCGGCGACGCTGCTGGCGAAGGGTGAGCCGATCTGGGTCGAGGTGTCGGGCACCGAACTGCTCGGATACGTGACGTTGAAGCTGCGCCCCGAGCACGACGACGCACAGATCGAGTACGTCGCCGTGCACGAGAACGCCCGCGGCAAGGGTGTCGGCGGCCGCCTCGTGGCGGCGGCGCTGCACCTCGCGTTCGCCGACGACCGGATCACCCAGATGGACCTGGTGACGAACAACCCGGTGGCGCGGCGGCTGTACGAGCGGGTCGGCTTCACCCTCGTACAGGACATGTCGAGCTACCGCGCCGACGTCTCGGGCTGAAGCACGGTCCCTCGCACCGCGGGCAACCGGAGCCGGCGGATCGCACGGGCCACCCCGGCGAACATCCGGCCGGCGGTCTCGTCCGTGGTGCGGCGGTGCCGCTCGGGCATCCGGGCGAGCTGGTTCATGGCGATTGCGTCGAGTCCGTTCATCGGGCCGCTCCTTCGCGGTTCGTGGCGCCCTCGTGGGTGCCTCTCGTGTCCTTGACGCAGCCCCTCCGCGAAATCGACAGGTGCGGCAGAACTTTTTTAGATCACGGCGCGTGCACGGGAAGGTCACGGGAACGGCACTGGGACACGACACGGACACGACTCCCACCCGGCCGGAACCCGGTCTGTTGCCCCCGCGTCGGATCGGCACCTGATCCACCGGGAGGAACGATGTCCGTCCGATCCCTGTCCCGCAGCAGTCTGGCGGCGGCCGCCGGTGCCGCCGTGATCGTGCTCGCCCTCGCCGGTTGCGGCGCCGACGGCGGAGGCTCCAGCAACGAGGGCGCCGGGCTGCCCGGCCGCCCGCTGCCACCCAACTCGACGGCGAACGACGAAGGCGGCGGCACCTCGACGTCCCAGGATCCACGGTCGACGTTCGCGGTCGACGTCGACACGGCGTCCTACACCTACTCCCGCCGGCAGATCCTCGACGGCCGGTTGCCGAGCGCGTCGACGGTGCGTCCGGAGGAGTTCGTCAACGCGTTCGACCAGGACTACGCCGAGCCGACCGGCGACGGCTTCGCCATACACACCGACGGCGCGCGGCTGCCCGACGGGCACGAGGCCGCCGGCGGCACCCGGTTGATGCGCGTCGGCCTGCAGACCCGCTCGGAACCGGAGGAGGCGCGCGCCGACGCCACGCTCACGTTCGTCATCGACGTCTCCGGGTCGATGAGCGAGCCGGGCCGGCTCGACCTGGTGAAGGACGCGCTGCACACGCTGGTCGACCAGCTGCGCCCGAACGACGCGGTGGCGATCGTGGCGTTCAGCAGCGACGCCACGGTGGTCCGCCCGATGACCCGGGTCGCCGACCGCGCCCCGCTGCACAAGGCGATCGACTCGTTGCGGACGCAGGCGAGCACGAACCTCGGCGCCGGGCTCACGCTGGGCTACTCGACGGCGCGCGCGGGCTTCCGGGAGGGGACGTCGAACCGCGTCATCATCCTGTCCGACGGGCTCGCCAACACCGGAACCACGTCGGCCGACCAGATCCTGGCGCAGGTACGCGAGAACGCGGGCAAGCAGATCGCGCTGCTCGGCGTCGGCGTCGGCAGCAGCTACGGCGACTCGTTGATGGAGCGCCTCGCCGACGGCGGCGACGGGTTCGTCGTCTACGTCAGCGACCAGCGGCAGGCGCGCGACGTGTTCGTCCACCGGTTGCCGGCCAACCTCGCGGTGCGCGCGCTCGACGCGAAGGTCCAGGTCGTCTTCGATCCGAAGACGGTGACGTCGTACCGGCTCATCGGGTACGAGAACCGCGCCGTCGCCGACGACCAGTTCCGCGACGACACCACCGACGGCGGCGAGGTCGGTCCCGGGCACAGCGTCACGGCGCTGTACGAGGTGCGACTGGCGGCGGGCGCCGGCGGCAACGCGCAGGCGGCGAAGGTCGACGTGCGGTGGCTGAACCCCGACGACCGCCGGCCCGTCGAGGCGTCCCGCACCGTGCGGGTGTCCGACCTCGACGGCGCGTTCGCGTTGGCCGCGCCGCGGCTGACCGTCGCGTACTCCGCCGCCTATCTGGCCGAGTCGTTGCGCGGCACCGCGGGCGTGCCGATGGCCGTGCTGGTGCAGGTAGCGCGGTCGGCGGCCGAGCAGACCGGCGACCCGGCCGTCGGCGAGTTGGCGACGCTGATCGAGAAGACGATCGCGTTGCGCCGCTAGCTAAATCAGCAGTCCGCCGGTGGCCCGGATGTTCTGGCCGGTGATCCAGCCGGAGTCCGGGCCGGCGAGAAACGCGACCACGGCGGCGATGTCGTCGGGCCGCCCGAGGCGCTGCAGCGCGGTCATCGCCGCTGCACGGGGTAGCGCCTCGGGCGGATTGGTCGCCCGCAACAGATCCGTGTCGGTCGCACCCGGCGAGACCGTGTTGACGGTGATGCCGCGCGGGCCGAACTCCCGCGCGGCGACCGCCGTGAACTGTTCGAGCGCCGCCTTCGAGGCGATGTAGAGCACGCAGTTGGGTGCCGGCACCGCGGTGTTCAACGTGGACAGATTGATGACGCGGCCGTTGTCGCGCAACAGCGTCGCCGCCCGGCTCATCGCGAGCCCCGGAAACTTCACGTTGACGGTGAACACCCGGTCGAACTCCGCGGCGGTGAGGTCGGCGATCGGAGCGTTCGGGTTGATCGCCGCGTTGTTCACCAGGATGTCGAGCCCGTCGGCCACCGGCTCGAACATCGCGTCGAGACTCGCGAGATCGGCCTGGTCCGCCCGCACCGCGGTGGCGCCCGTCTCCGCAACGACCTCCTCGGCGGCCGCGCTGTTGTCCCGATAGGTGAATACGACGGTGGCGCCGAGCCCGGCCAACCGCCGCACGATGGCCCGGCCGATGCCCCGCGAGCCGCCGGTGACCAGTGCCGTCTTCCCGTCCAGGGTCATGACGTCACGTTAATTCATCGATGGAACGGGGTACCCCGATTTCCAACGTCCACTGTGGCTATACGAGGGAGGCCCGACCGATGGCAGCGCCGACGCAGGCACCGGCAACGACGAGCAACACCAACGTGATGGCGATTCTGGCCCTGGTATTCGCATTCGTGTTCTCCCCGCTCGGCATCGTGTTCGGCGCGATCGCGAAGCGGCAGATCAGCGAGACCGGCGAGCAGGGCATGGGCCTGGCCAAGGCCGGATTCTGGCTGGGCATCGCGTTCACCGTACTGAGCGTGCTCTGGGTCGTCTTCGTGTTCGTGCTGGCGGCCTCCTCGGGCACCAGCGCCTGATCGTGCCGCGCTGACCCCGGGCGGTGTTCAATCGGGTGCGTGAACAGTTACCTGGTCGGTGAGCGCCGGCTGAGCGTCGCGGGCGGCACCGACGTCGGGCGGCGGTACCCGGCGAACTTCGACGTCATGCACGTCGACGGGGATCGGCCGGTCGTCGCGGTCGCCGACGGGATGGGCGCGGGCCGGGGCAGCGCGCTGGCCGGGCGGACGGCCGTCGACGGGTTCGTGGCCGCCGCCCGGGCGGCCGGCGCGCGGCCGGAGGCCGGTGCGCTGCGGGCGGCGGTCGCCGACGTCCAGCGGCAGGTGAACCGGGCCGGCGCCGACCTCGGCGAGTTGACCGGGTGCACGTTGACCGCGCTGGTCGGTTGCGAACCCGACGCGGCGTGGATCGTCCACGTCGGCGACTCGCGGGCCTACCGGTGGCGCGACGGGCTGCTGGAGCAGCTCACCGTCGACCACACGATGGCGTGGCTCGGCGCCGTCAACGGGTGGTATCCGTTCGACTCGCCGCAGGCGGCGCGCGACCGCTACCACCTGACCCGGTACGTCGGGCACCCGGCGATGCCCGAGCCGGACCTGCTGCACGTCTCGTTGCGACCCGGCGACGTGCTGTGCCTGTGCACCGACGGCATCGCCGAGCAGGTGCCGTACCGGCGGCTGGCCGAGGTGCTCGGCACCGGCCGGTCACCGGCGGACATGGTGGGGCACCTGATCACGGACGCGGCGGCGGCCGGCGGCTCCGACAACGCGACCGCGGTGGTGATCGCCGTGGCCGGGGACCGGTGAAGCTCGGATGAAGCAGTCCTGAAGACGGCCGGTGCCATCCTGCGGGGAATGTCCTACCAGACCGGCCCCGGGCCGTACGACGACGGCTGGCCGAGCTACGGCCCCCAGCAGTACGAGACCTCGCCCCAGCAGTACGGCCCTGCGCAATACGGCCCTCAGCAGTATGGGCCGGCTCCCCAGCAGTACGGACCGCAGCCGGGCTGGGACCCTGCGTACGGGCCTGCCTTCGGCGCACCGGTCGCCGGCGGGCCGGCTCCGAACCCGGCCGTGGCGTTCGCGTCGGCCACCCTGTTCATCGCCTGCGCGATCATGACGTTCGTGTTCGCGTTCTCGGCCTGGGGTGGCAGCGGCAGCCCGCACCTCGCGGCCGGCCTGGTCGGGATCGTGTTCAGCGGCAAGGTCACCGGCAACGCCGACTTCGCGATCTCGGCGACGATGACCGTCGCCTGCTCCACGATGACGTTCGCGCTCGCCCTGTTCGCCCGGCTGAACGCCCTCCGGTGGATCCTGGCCGCGATCGGCGCGCTGGTGACCGTCTACTACTTCTTCGCGTTGTTGTACATCGCCGCCAACGGCGGTGTCCGGTTCGTCGCGATGCCGACGTTCGCGCTCCTGCTGTGGGCGGCGGCCACCGCCGTCGCGCTGCTGCCCGCGACGGCCAACGCGATGCGCCGCCCGCGCTAGGGCCTACGGCGCCGTCAGGGCTTGCGGCCCACGGCGCCGAACACGTCGACCTCGGTGCCCTCGTCGGAGCGCCACCGCGAGCACGACACCACGCCGGGCTCCACCAGTTCGAGCCCGTCGTAGAACCGGGCGAGCTGCTCCGGCGTCCGCAGGTAGATCCATGCCCCGCCGGCGGCGTTCGACCGCCGGACGGCCTCCACCATCCGCTCGCCGGTCACAGCGTTCGTCGGGTGCTGCAACGCCAGGTAGCTGCCGGACGGCACGGCCTCCATCACCCGGTTCACCACCGCGCGCGCCTCGTCGTCGTCGCCGAGGTAGTGCAGGACGCCGAGCAGCATCACCGCGATCGGCTGCGAGAAGTCGAGCGTCTTGCGGGCCCGCTCCATGATCACGTCGGGATCGCGGAGGTCGCCCTCGACGTAGTCGGTGGCGCCCTCGGTCGTCCCGGTGAGCAGCGCCCGCGCGTGCACCAGCACCAGCGGGTCGTTGTCGGCGTACACCACCCGCGTCTCCGGCGCGATCCGCTGCGCCACCTCGTGGGTGTTGTCGGCCGTCGGCAGCCCGGTGCCGATGTCGAGGAACTGCCGGATACCCACGTCTTCGACCAGGTAGGTGACGGCGCGGCCGAGGAACGCCCGGTCGGCCAGGGCACACTCGACGATCTCCGGTAGGACCTCGCGCACCTGATCGCCGACCAGCCGGTCGATGGCGAAGTTGTCCTTGCCGCCGAGCCAGTAGTTCCAGATGCGGGCCGAGTGGGCCACCGTGGTGTCGATCTTCGCGGGGATCGATGGGTCGGGTTCAGCCATAACGCATAGTAGGCCCTCGCCTCGCGCTGCGGGGTACGGTGCTGGGGTGGCCGAGCCGACGACCCGCCCCCGGCGGCGCACGCAGGAGGAGCGACGGGCCGAGACGAAGCGGCGCGTGCTCGACGCGGCCCTCGACTGCCTGGTCGAAGACGGCTACTTCAACCTGACGACCGGCCGCGTCGCCGACCGGGCCGGGGTGTCCCGGGGTGCTCAGTTGCACCAGTACCCGACGCGGCAGGAACTCGTCGTCGCGGCGATGGAGTACCTGGCCAACCGGCGCGCGGCGGGGCTGCGCGAAGAGGCGGCCCGGCTGCCCGACGACGCCGACCGCATCGCCGCGGCGCTCGCCCTGCTCTGGTCGCAGTTCTCCGGACGGCTGTTCCAGGCCGGCATCGAACTCATCATCGCCGCCCGCACCGACGCCGTGCTCCGGGCCGCGCTCACGCCCTTCGAGCGCGAGCTGCGGCGGTTGTCGCGCGAACTCGCCGCGGAACTGTTCGGGCCGCGTGCGGTCGCGCATCCGGACTTCAACGACGTGGTGACGCTGGTGCTGAACTCCATGTACGGAATCGCGCTGCACCGCCTCCTCCAGCCGACGTCGACCGTGAAGCGTCAGCTCGTCCTGCTGGAACGGGTGGTGCGGACGACCCTCACGCTCGGCGAAGCGTGACGCGGAGCCGGTTCAGGCCCCGCACCGTGAGCCCGTCCCTCCACTGTGGAGTCTCCGCCAGTTCGATGGACGGGAACCGGTGCAGCAGCGCGCCGAACACCAGCCGCGCCTCCAGCCGGGCCAGGCCCGCGCCCAGGCAGTAGTGGATGCCGCTGCCGAAACTGAGCGTCGCCGCCTCCGCCCGGTTCAGCTTGAGCACGCCGGGATCGGTGAAGACGCGCGGATCGTGGTTCGCCGCACCCAGCAGGACGAGCAGGTGCCGGTCACCCGGAACGACCGTCCCGTCGGGAAGCGTCACATCGTCGGCCGTGAGCCGCGGAATCACCTGGACCGGCGTATCCAACCGCAGCATCTCCTCGACCGCGCCCGGAAGCAGGGCGGGGTCCCGGCGCAGCGCGTCGAGTTCGGCGGGGTGGTTCAGCAGCGCGTACGTGCCGTTGCCGATGAGGTTCGTGGTCGTCTCGAACCCGGCGAGGAACAGCAGCACCAGCGTCGCCAGCAGTTCGGTCTCGGTGAGCCGGTCGCTTCCGTCGCCTCCCTCGGCGACAGATCGGCCGTCGTCGCGGACCGCGATGAGCGCGGAGACGAGGTCGTCGGCGGGCCGGCGGCGGCGCTCGGCCACCAGGCCGGTGAAGTACTCGACGATGGTGTCGGCCGCGGCGTCGGCGTGGCCGAGGTCGGCGTCGGAGACGGCGAGGTCGAGCGCGTCGGTGAGGTCGCGCACGAGCTTCTGGAACGGTGGCTGGTCGGCCTCCGGTACGCCGATCAGGTGACCGATCACGGCCACCGGGAACGGGAACGCGAGGTCGCTCATCAGGTCGATGTCGCCGCGCGCGTCGATCTCGTCGAGCCGTTCGGCCAGGATCCGCTCGATGGTGGGTTGCAGGCCCACCACCGCGCGCGGCGTGAACGCCTTGCTCACCAGGCGCCGGATGCGGGTGTGGTCGGGCGGGTCCTGCACCATGAACGTCGCGTTGATGAGCCGCCGCGACGAGTGTTCCGACGCCGCGGGTAGCACGTCCTGCCGGGCCGGCCGCCGGCGCACGACGCGCGGGTCGCGCAGCACCGCGTCGACGTTGCGGTAGCTGGTGACGAACCGGCCGAGGAACTGCGACCGGTGCAGTTCACCGAGCTCGTGCAGGCGCCGGAAGACGCCCGCGAGGTCGCGCCGGCCCTCCGGTGTGAGCAGTTCGGAGAGGACCTCGTCGACGTCGGTCGCGGAAGTCGCCATGCGCCCACCGTCCCACGCCGGCAAACAAACAGTCAAGACTGCTTATAAGTGCGCGAGCGTATGTTGGCGGCATGACAGTCATCGTGCGCCACGAAGGGCCCGTCACCACGGTTCTGATCAACCGCGTCGACCGCCGCAACGCGGTCGACGGCCCCACCGCCGCGCGGCTCGCCGACGCGCTGCGCGCCTTCGACGCCGACCCGTCCACCGCCGTCGCGGTGCTCGCCGGTGCCGGTGACACGTTCTGCTCCGGTGCCGACCTGCACGCCTACGGCACGCCGGAACAGAATCGCGTCACGCCCGACGGCGACGGGCCGATGGGACCCACCCGGCTGCGCCTGTCGAAGCCGGTGATCGCCGCGATCGAGGGGCACGCGGTGGCCGGCGGGCTCGAACTCGCGCTGTGGTGCGACCTCCGCGTGGCCGCCGCCGACGCGGTCCTCGGGGTGTTCTGCCGGCGCTACGGCGTGCCGCTGATCGACGGCGGAACCGTGCGCCTGCCCCGCCTGATCGGCGAGAGCCACGCGATGGACCTGATCCTCACCGGCCGCCCGGTCGCCGCCCCCGAGGCGCTCTCGATCGGGTTGGTGAACCGCGTGGTGCCGCCCGGCACGGCGGTGTCGGCCGCCGAACGGCTCGCCGCCCAGCTCGCCGAGCTCCCGCAGACCTGCCTGCGGGAGGACCGGCTGTCGGTACGTGAGCAGCACGGTCTCGACGAACCGGCGGCGCTGGCCAACGAACTGCGGCACGGCGAACGGTCGCTCGGTGCGGTCGACGCCGGCATCGCCGCGTTCCGGGCCGGACGGGGCCGCCACGGAACCTCGCTATCGTGACGTTTTTCCCCACGGATCCCCGGGTACACGGCAGCCGCACCGAACAACAGCCGAGTGGAAAGCGGGGCCATGAACAAGCCGCTGCATCTGGAGATCTCGCTGGATCTGCCCCGCGACGCGGAACTTGTCGCCCAGACCCGCCGGACCCTCGACGGCGCGCTCGGCGGAGCCGGCGTCGACGAGGACTGCCGCCACGACATCCGGCTGGCGCTGACCGAGGCGTGTGCCAACGTCATCAAGCACGCGGAACACTCCACGATCTACCACGTCGACGTGACGGTGGAGAACAGCGACTGCGTCATCGAGGTCACCGACGACGGTGGCGGGTTCAACCCTTCGGCCGTGCGCCCCGGTGAGGTGCTCGACGACGCCGGCCGCGGCCTGCAGATCGTCGCCGCGGTGACCGACGGGCTCGACGTGGTGTCGATCGACGGCCTCGGCACGGTGCTGCGGTTCACCAAGCACCTCACCTGGGCAAGCTGACCGGCTCAGACCGCCCGGGCGACCGCGATGGTCGACGAGCTGCGCTGCCCCGCTTCGTAGAACATGTACTGCACCCCGCCGTCGGTGCCGAACGCCGGCGCGGCCGAACGACCGTTGTCGGGCGCGTTGCCGCGCGGCGTGTGGAAGACGCCGAGATGCACCTCGCGGTCGAAGTCGTTGCCGACCTCGGTGAGGTACATCTTCCCGGACCCGCCGTGGTACACCACGTACGTGGTGCCGTTGCGCTTGAGGATGTGCGCGCCGCTGATGTCGGTCTCGCCGTCGTTCTCGGCGTTCACGAGCGGCGTCTGGGCGTACTGCCAGGTGCGGGCGTCGGCCGACCAGGCCCAGTAGATGTCGCGCCGGCCGCCCTTGACGCCCATGTACACCATCACGAAGCTGCTGCCGCGGCTCGCGATCGTGTGGTCGAAGACCCGCGCGTACGACGTCTCGGTGGTGCCGGGCACGTTGCCGGTCCCGAGCACCTGGCGGTCGTAGGTGAAGGTGATGCCGTCGGCGGAGACGGCCAGCCGGGTCGCGTTGTTGTCGCCGTGGAAGTACATGTAGAAGCGCCGGGATGACGCGTGCCAGAGCACGTGCGGCGACGACACGTGCGTCACGGAGTAGTGCGGCGACCAGACGTTGCTGATGATCGGGTTGGCCGGGTACTCGGTGAACGGGCCGGCGAGCGAGTTGCCGTAGGCGAGGCAGATCCCGCCGGGCGCGTCGTGCGGCGCGTAGTACAGGTAGTACCGGGCCCGGTAGCTGGAGAGCTTGTCGTAGACCCCGCGCACGCACGGGAAGATCAGCTCGTTGGTGGGGTTGTAGCGCAGCGCCGACTTGGTGAACGGCGTGCCGAGGTACGTGTAGGTGGGGAATCCGGCCGGTCCGGCGTTTGCGGGGCCGGTTCCGGCGAGGGGCGCGAGGGCAGCGGCGCCGAGCGCTACGGCGCCACCGCGCAGGACCGTGCGGCGGGGAAAACGTTCCATGGGACGAAGATGCGCTGACGTGCGTCGATGGTCAAGATGCTAATACGAATTACCACTTGACTCCCGCCGTAATCGGCCCGCAGGATGTCGTTCACAGTCAACACTGATACGTATTAGCGGACCGGGGAGGCATACCGTGGCGGGAGCGCGCAGGCGCGTCACCCAGCAGGACATCGCCCGGATGACCGGCGTCAGCCAGGCGACCGTCTCGTTGGTGCTGAACAACCGCGCCGACGCCGACGTGCGTATCGCGCCGCAGACCCGGGAGAAGGTGCTGCGCGCGATCCGGGAGACCGGCTACGTGGCCGACCCGGTCGCCCGTCGCCTGGTCGCCCGGCACAACCGCATCCTCGGCGTGTTCACCTACGAACCGGTGTTCCCCAGCGGCAGCCGCGACTTCTACCACCCGTTCCTGCTCGGCATCGAGGAGCGGGCCGAGCGCCTCGGCTGCGACCTGTTGCTGTTCACCAGCGCACCGGTCGCCGACGGCCGGCGCCGCATCTTCCACGACGACCACCGGTTGCGCCTCGCCGACGGCTGCATCCTGCTCGGGCGCCAGATGGACCGCGACGACCTCGGTCGCCTCGTGGCCGAGGAGTACCCGTTCGTGGCGGTCGGCCGGCGCGACGACGCGGGTGGCCCGGTGCCGTACGTCGGCGCCGACTACCCGGCCGCCACCGCCGCCCTCGTGCGGCGCGCGGTCGAACTCGGCCACGACCGCCTCGCGTACGTCGGCCCGGGCGGGGGCGCCGAGTCACCCGCCGACCGCATGCGCGGCTTCACCGAGGCGGTCGCCGCCGCCGGTGTCCACGGCGTGCACGCGCCGGTCGCCGACGCGTCGGCCCTCGATTCCCTGCTGCGGCAAGGGATCACGGCACTGTTCGTGGAGGAACCGGCCGACGGGGTGGCGCTCATCGCGCTCGCGAACGACCGCGCCGTGCGCGTCCCCGCGGATCTGTCCATCGTGGCCCTGGGCGACCCGACCAGGCCGACCTCGACCGACCTCGACTTCACCGGGTTCTCGATCCCGCGCCGGGAGATGGGCGAGCAGGCGGTCGACGTGCTCACCACGCTGATCGAGCAACCCGCGCAGACCCAACGGTTGCTGCCCTGCGAACCCGTCGCCGGAAGCACCCTTGCTGAGAGGAAGAACTGAATGGCCGACCTGGAAACGGAAGTGCTCGTCGTCGGTGGCGGGCTCGGCGGGGTCGCGGCGGCGTTGGCCGCGCTGCGGGCCGGCCGGCGCGTCGTGCTGACGGAGGAGTACCCGTGGCTGGGCGGGCAGTTGACCAGCCAGGCCGTGCCGCCCGACGAACACACGTGGGTGGAGCGGTTCGGCGTCACGGCGTCCTACCGGGCGCTGCGTGACGGGATCCGGGACTACTACCGGGCCCACTACCCACTCACCGAGCGGTCGCGCGCGGCCCGGGAACTCAACCCCGGCGCCGGTTTCGTGAGCCGGTTGTGTCACGAGCCGCGCGTCGCGGTCGCGGTGATCGAGTCCCTGCTGGCCCCGTACCGGGGTGGCGGCCGGCTCACGGTCGTCCAGCCGGCGACGCCGGTGGCGGTGGAGACCGACGGAGACCGGGTCACCGCGGTGCGACTGTCCACAGGGGACACGGTCCGGGCGCCGTACGTCCTCGACGCCACCGAGACCGGCGAACTGCTTCCGTTGAGCGGCACCGAGTACGTCACCGGTTTCGAGTCGCAGACCGACACGAACGAACCCAGCGCGCCGCCGGAGAAACAGCCGCAGAACATGCAGGCCGTCTCGGTCTGCTTCGCGATCGACCACGTCGACGGCGACCACACCGTCGACCGCCCCGACAACTACACCTTCTGGCGCGACTACGCGCCGCCGTTCTGGGGCGGGAACCTGCTCGGCTGGACGGCGCCGCACCCGCGCACGCTCGCACCCGTCGAGCGGGCGTTCACCCCGAACCCCGACGACGACCCGCTCTCGGTCACCGCCGACCAGCGCGTCGACGGTGGCGACCACAACCTGTGGACGTTCCGCCGCATTGCCGCCCGCCGCCACTTCGTGCCGGGCGCGTACGCCAGCGACATCACCCTCGTCAACTGGCCGATGATCGACTACCTGGAGGGCTCGGTCATCGACGTCCCCGACGCTTCCCGGCATCTCGAGGCGGCGCGGGACCTCTCCCGCTCGGTCCTCTACTGGATGCAGACCGAGGCACCGCGCGCCGACGGCGGAACCGGCTTCCCCGGGCTGCGCCTGCGCGGCGACGTCACGGGCTCGTCGGACGGCCTGGCGCAGGCGCCCTACATCCGGGAGTCCCGGCGGATCCTCGCCGAGTACACGGTCGTCGAGCAGGACCTCGCCGTGGCGGCGCGCGGCGACAAGGGCGCCGTCCGCTACGACGACAGCGTCGGCATCGGCATGTACCGCATCGACCTGCACCCGTCGACCGGCGGCGACAACTACATCGACGTGGCGAGCAGCCCGTTCGAGATCCCGCTCGGCGCGCTGATCCCGCGCCGGGTCGAGAACCTGCTGCCGGCCGGCAAGAACATCGGCACGACCCACATCACCAACGGCTGCTACCGGCTGCACCCGGTCGAATGGAACGTCGGCGAGGCCGCCGGCGCCCTGGCCGCCTTCTGTCTCGACCGCGCGGCCACCCCCCGCGCGGTGCGCAACGACCCCGATCTGCTCGCCGACTTCCAGCAGCGGCTGGCCGGCGACGGCGTCGAACTGCGCTGGCCCGACGTCACCGGCTACTGAACCCCGAGGAGTACCCACCCATGAGAAGGAAAATCGCCGCCGCGTTACTGGCGTCGGCGCTCGTACTCACCGCCTGCGGAGGCGGCGACGACGACAAGGCCGCAGACGGCCCCGTCTCGCTGCGCATGACGATCTGGACCGGAAACGCCGACCACCTCGCGCTGTTCAACTCGATCGCCGACGAGTACCGGAAGACGCACCCGAACGTCACCGAGATCAAGTTCGACACGCTACCGATCGAGACCTACACCACCGGTCTCACCACGCAGATCGCCGGCGGCAACGCGCCGGACCTGGCCTGGATCCTGGAGAACTCCGCGCCCGACTTCGTGTCGTCCGGCGCGCTGGTTCCGCTGAAGGTCGAGGGTTCCGAGGACCTCATCCCCAGCACCACCAAGCTGTGGCAGACCGGCGGCAAGCTCTACGCCTACCCGTTCTCGACGTCGCCGTTCGGCGTGTTCGTCAACAACGACCTCATCAAGCAGGCCGGCCAGCAGACGCCCGCGGAGCTCATCGCGGCGAACCAGTGGACGTGGGAGAAGGCGTACGCCGTCAACGCCGCGGTCAACGCGGGCACCGGCAAGGGCGGCCTCGTCGTCCGCGACTTCGACTACAAGACGTGGGACAACCTCGCCTCGGTGTGGGGCGGCTGGGGCGCGTCACCCTGGAGCGACGACGGCAAGAAGTGCGGCTTCGCCGACCAGCCGATGGTCGACGCGATGACCGCGTTCCACAAGGCCATCTTCACCGACAAGGCGGTGCCGGGGCCGGGCACCGCGCCGGACTTCTTCGCCGGCAACGCCGCCATGACCATCACCCAGATCAGCCGGGCGTCGCTGTTGAAGGACAGCAAGTTCGGGTGGGACCTGGTGCCGCTGCCCGCCGGACCGAAGGGCACGTACGGCGTCATCGGACAGGCCGGCATCGGCGTCATGAAGAAGGGCAGGAATGCCGACGCGGCGGCCGGGTTCCTCGCGTACTTCACCAATCCGGAGAACTCCGCGAAGCTCGCCAAGTACTTCCCGCCGCCGCGCAAGTCGCTGCTCACCGCCGACAATCTCGCGAAGACGAACCCGCTCCTGAAGCCGGAACAATTGCAGAAGGTCGTCATCGACGGGATCAGCGTCGGTAAGGTCAAGCCGTCGCACACCGGTCAGGCCGAGCTGAGCCAGACCGTCCGGGCCGCGCTCGACCCGTTGTGGAAGCCGGACGCCGACGTGAAGTCCGTACTGGGCGGCGTCTGCTCGAAGATCCAACCGATGCTGGGTAAATAAGTGTTGACGAAGCGGCGGCGCGATCACATAGCCGGTTACCTGTTCATCGCGCCGCAGCTCGTCGGCAGCCTCGCATTCGTGATCGGACCGCTGGTGATGGTGGTCTGGTACAGCCTGCACGAGTGGAACGTGCTCGCCGACACGTTCGAGTTCACCGGCGCGGAGAACTACCGGGCGCTGGCCGACGACCCCGAGATCGGCGGCGTGCTGCGGGCCACGACGCTGTTCTCGGTCGGGCTGGTGGTGTTCAACCTCAGCCTGGCCCTGCTGCTCGCGATGCTGCTCAACCAGAAACTGCGCGGCACGGTGGTGTTCCGCACGCTGTTCTTCTCGCCGGTGGTCGTCTCGCTGGTCGCGTGGACGATCGTGTGGGGCTTCCTGCTCCAGGCCGACGGCGGAATCAACGGCCTGCTCGACACGATCGGCGTCACCGGGCCGAACTGGCTGCGCGGCGAGACCACCGCGATGGTGTCGGTGATCGTGGTGCAGGTGTTCAAGAACGTCGGGCTGAACATGGTGCTGTTCCTGGCCGCGCTGCAGGGCGTCCCCGCGCAGTTGTACGAAGCGGCGACGCTCGACGGCGCCGGTTGGTGGACGCGGTTCGGCCGCATCACGATGCCACTGATCAGCCCCACCGTTCTGCTCACGTCGATCATCACGGTGGTGGGTTCGTTGCAGGTGTTCGCGCAGATCGCCGTGCTGACGCAGGGCGGGCCGGGCACCTCGACCACCGTGCTCGTCTACTACCTGTACCAGCAGGCGTTCCAGTTCCACCACTTCGGCTACGGGGCCACGCTGTCGGTGCTGCTGTTCGTGATCGTGCTGGGCCTGACGCTGCTGCAGTGGCGCATGCGCCGGAGGTGGGTGCTCGATGAAACGTGAGATCTCCGTCCGCGGAAAGACGGCGCTCTATGGCGTGCTGTCGGTGCTGTGCATCCCGTTCGTGTTCCCGACGTGGTGGATGGTGACGAGTTCGTTCAAGCCGGTGAACGACATCTTCGCGTTCCCGCCGTCGTTGCTGCCCACCTCGCCGCGCCTCGACGCCTACCGCACGGTGTTCGAGCTGCAGCCGTTCGCGCAGCAGTACTGGAACAGCCTCTACATCGCCGTCGTGGTGACGATCGGCACGCTGGCAGTGTCCACAATGGCCGGTTACGCGTTCGCCCGCATCCGGTTCCGGGGCGCCAACGTGCTGTTCGTCGTGATCCTCACCGGGCTGCTCATCCCGAGCGAGGTGACGATCGTCCCGCTGTTCCAGCTGTTCCTGAAGCTGGGGCTCACCGACACCCACTGGCCGCTGATCATCGTGCCGATCCTCGGCGCGCCCGGCGTGCTGGCGACGTTCATCATGCGGCAGTTCTTCATCACACTGCCGCGCGATCTGGAGGAGGCCGCCCGCGTCGACGGGCTCGGCCACCCGGGCACGTTCTGGCGCATCGCCCTGCCGCTGGCCCGGCCGGCCCTGGGCGCGGTGGCCATCTTCACGTTCCTGCACAGCTGGAACCTGTACCTCGAACCGGTGGTGTTCCTGTCGACGCCGGAGAAGTTCACGTTGCCGCAGGCGCTCACCCAGTACGTCGACGCGTACGGCGGTCCTATGTGGAACGTCCAGTTGGCGGCGGCGTCGCTGACCACGCTGCCGGTGCTCGCGGTGTTCGTGTTCGCGCAGCGCCAGTTCGTGGAGGGGCTGGCGACCACGGGTCTCAAGGGGTGACGCGGTCTCACGGAGTGGCCGGGCGGCGGTGGCCGGTGTCCCAGGCCCAGGCCGCGATCGCCACCCGGTTCGCCACCCCCAGCTTCTGCTGGATGCTCGCCAGATGCGTCTTGACCGTGCCGGCCGTGATGTAGAGCTGGGCGCCGATCTCCGCGTTCGTGCGGCCGTCGGCGACCAGCGCCACCACGTCGAGTTCGCGGTCGGTCAGCCGGTGCGGCTTCGGTTCGGCCGGTCGCACGGAAAGCCGGCCCTGTAAGGCCGGCGCATCGGCACGGAGCTCGCGCAGCAGCCGCACAGTCACCTCGGGGCTGATGAGCGCGTCGCCGGCCACCGCCGCGCGCACCGCCGACACCAGCAGCGCGGCACCGGAATGCTTCAGCAGGAAGCCGCACGCGCCGTGCCGCAGCGCGGTGTGCACGTACGCGTCGAGGTCGTAGGTCGTCACCACGACCACCCGCACCGGCGGGGAGGCGTCGGTGAGTTTCCTCGTCAGCTCCAGGCCGTCCATGCGCGGCATCCGCACGTCGACGAGCGCCACGTCGGGTCGCAGCCGCGTCGCGAGCTCCAGCGCCTCCACGCCGTCGGCGGCCTGCCCGACGACCTCGATGTCCGGCGCCGCACCGAGAATCGTGCGGAACGCCAGCCGCACCGACTCCTGATCGTCGGCCAGCAGCACCCGGATCATTCGACACTTCCGTTCGGTAGTTCGGCTGTCACGCGCCAGCGTTCACCGGTCGGTCCGGCGCTGAACGCGCCGCCGAACGTCTCGATGCGCTCGCTCAACCCGATGAGGCCCAGACCACTCGTGGTTGCGGCGTTGGTGCGCCGCCGGGTGGTGGCGTTTTCCACGGTGACGGTGACCGCGTGCGCGTTCTTCGTCAGGTCCACGGTGACGTCCGCACCGGACCCGGCGTGCTTGCGCACGTTCGTCAACGCCTCCAGCACCACCCGGTAGAGGGCGTTGCCCGCCTCGCCCCGCAACGCCGTGTCGAGTCCCGGTTCCATGGTCAGCCGCACCCTCTTGTCGCCGCAGGCGTCCGCGAAGCGACGCACGAGTTCGGGTACGTCGACGAGGCCGGGCAACGGTTCCAGCCCGGGCGCGCCGCCGTTCTCCGACTCCCGCAGCACCCGGATGGACCGCTGCATCGACTCCAGCGCCCGCGTCCCGTCGTCCTCGATGCGCGCCAGCACCGCGGCCACGTCGGCGGATTTTTCCCCCAGCAGCACCCGGGCCGCCTGCGCCTGCACCACCATCGCGCTCACGTCGTGCGCCACGTAGTCGTGCAGGTCCGCCGCCAACTGGACGCGTTGCGCGCGCCGGGCCGTGCGCACCGCGTCCGCGCGTCTTTTGTCGAGCCCGCGCAGGTACCACCCGGACGCCGCCCCGACCAGCCCGGGCAGCGACCAGAACGCGAGCTCTGCCAACGCGTCCCACCCCCAGCGGGGCGGATCGTTCGTGATCGGCACGATCAGCCCGGCGCCGGCGACGACCGCGAGCGGCGCGACGGCCATCGCCCAGCCGCGCGGCGACCAGCGGCACACGAGCCCGGTCAGCACCATGAGTTCGGCGGTGAGCACGAGCTCCGAGACACTCCTGCCGGCGGGGTCCGGGTCCGCGATCCAGGCGGCCGTGGCCGCGAGCGCGGCGACGGACACGACCAGCGTGACCGGCGCGAGCAGCGCGCTCCGTCGACGCCGCGCGAGGACCGCGAGCGCGACGGCGCCGAGCAGCGCGGGGACGGCGAACATCGGTCCACGATATGGCGTGTCGTCACCGGGCCGCCTCTGCCGATCGGCAGATACCCGCGGCGACGGCCGGCCGCCAGGGTCGAGACATGCGATCGATTCCTTACCTCGCGGCGACGTGGTGCCTCGGCTACGCCGCGCTCGCCCTCAGCTGGGTGCTCGGCGCCCCCGTGTTCCCGTTCGGCGCCGACGACCCGCGCGGGGCCGACATGGGCAGCTGGTGGTCGGGCGCCACCCCCGGCTGGACCGGTGCGCTGTTCGCCGTCGCGTGCGCGGCCGGCGCGGTGGCGGCGCTCGCGGCGGCCCGGGGCCAGCGGGTGGCCGCGGTCGTGCTGATCCCGCTGGCGGTCGTGCTGGCGCTCGTCGTGCCCGACGTGCGGGTGCTGCAGAACCTCGCCTACTCGTTCGGCGGCTACTTCGGGCTGGTGGACTGGCCGGTGCTCAACCAGGTGCTCTGCCTCGCCGGTGGCGCGCTGCTCGCGTTGACGGCGGTGCTCCTGCTCCGGCGCCCGCCGTGCCCGGAGTGCCTCCGGCCCGCGGCGGAACCCGGCCGGCGGGAGCGCTGGCTACGGATCGGACGGTGGGCGGTGGTCGCCGCGATCGTCGCGCAGTTGCCGTACGGCGTGCAGCGGGCGGCGTGGAACTTCGGGATCCCGCTGGGCGTGTCCCAGCAGTTCGTCGACGAGCTCGCCGCCGACATCGACCGGAAGGGCATGCCCCAGGCGGCGATGTGGATCCTCGTCGGGCCCGACGTCCTCGGCGCCCTGCTGACGCTCGGCCTGGTGATGGCGTGGGGCGAGCGGCTCCCCGCGTGGGTGCCGTTCCTCGGCGGCCGGCGCGTGCCGATCAGCCTCGCCGTGGTGCCGGCGACCGTCGTCTCCATCGCCGTCACCGTCGCCGGCCTCGCCATCTACCGCTTCGCGCTGGACAAGGGCGGCGTGTCCGGCGCGGGCGTGCCCGGCCTGCTGTGGGTGCCCTGGGGCGTGGCGCTGGCCACGGCGACCGTCGCCTACGTCATGCGGCGCCGCCGCACCTGCGACGGCGCGTGCGAGGGTCGCGGCGCACGCCCGGGCGAAGGCCGCGGCGCGCGCCCGTGCGCCGCACCCGCGGTCACGGTGTGAAGACGTCGAGGACCCGCCCGTTGGTGACGTACAGGTGCCCGCCGGTGACGACCGCGTGCCCGTGTACGTCGCCGACGAGCGGCAGGTCGTCGAGGTCGTCGCCGGTGCGCGCGTCGCGGATCGCCAGCCAGCCGTCCTCGATCGGCGCGTACACCACGCCACCGGCGACGGTCGGCTGGCCGAGCGGGTTGCTGAGGAACTCCTGGTCCCAGATCTTCTTGCCGGTCTTCGCGTCGAGCGCGATCAGGTGCGTGTCGTGGGTGGCGTAGATCCGGGTGTCGTCGACGGCGATCGTGGCGGTGCCGTCCTCGCGGGCGATGCCACCGGCCGACCAGACGGTGTTGCCGTTCCTGGCGTCGAGGGCGTGCAGCTTGCCGGTGGCGTCGCCGACGATGAACCGCTCGCCCGCGGGGTCGGCGGCGGCGACCGTCCACCGTGCCTTCGTCGACCACAACTCCTTGCCGGTGACGATGTCGACGGCCATCGATCCCTTCTTCTCGCCCGTGCGCGCGAGCAGGAGCCGCCCGTCGGCCGACACGTCGGCGGCGAGTTCCAGCTCGGCCGCCGACCACAGCAGCGTCCCGTCGGAGCGGCGGTACACGCTGACCCGGTCCTCCCCCGCGTCACCCCCACCGACCGCGACGACGTTGCGGTCGACCACCATGTGCGCCATCGGCGCGTCCCGCTTCACCGACCACCGCTTCGCTCCGGTGGCGACGTCGTAAGCGGCCAGGTCGACGTCCGGGTCGCTCACCGAGCCGCACGTGTTGCTCGCCGACAGCAGCAGGTTGCCCGACACCGCGAACTTCGGCGTCTCCGAGTCGTAGATGCCGACGTTTCGCCGCCACAGCCGCTGCCCGGTCACCGCGTCGTACGCGGCGAAGCCGTTGGCGTCCGGAAGGAACAACCGGCGCCCGGCCACCACCGGCGCGCTCTGCGCCAGACAGCCCGACCGCGTGACGGCGGACAGCACCGACCACCGGTACCGCAGCTTGCCCGCGTTCCGCGTGGTGATGGTGTGCTCGTTCGGGTTGACGCCCGTGTTGCCCGGGCCGTACCCGTCCTGCGCCCAGCCCCCGTCCGGCAGTGCCCAGTCCCCCGGCGCGGCAGAAGCCCCGCCCGGCACCAGGCCAACGGCGATTACCCCGGCAAGCACTACCCGAACCACACTCGACATGCCCGAATAGTAGAAATTGTCCCGCCCCCCGGTACCCCAAACCCCCAAACCGCCGGCACCGCGCCCGCCCCCACGAGTCGATCTTGCAGTTGTGTACGCCCTTTCGCCGGAATTCGCCCGTTTCTCGGCGTACACAACTGCAAGATCGGCGAGAGCGGGTACGCCGCAACCCGGGCGGGCGGGCGCGGGCGGGACTCGGGCGCGCCCCATGCCAGCCCTCGAAACGGGCGCGCCCGAGCGTCGCAGTGGGCGGGACTGTCCTGCCAGCGGAAGCGGCGCCGACAGCCCGGCCCCGCCCCCAACCCCCAAGGGGATACCGGTGCGGCCACGCTAGCACATAAACGTTCATGTACGTACAGAAACGTAGTGGACGGTTTGCCGACGTAGCTGCTCAATTAGCTTCGTTTTATGATCGACACGATCGAGCCGGACGGGCCGGTCCCCAAGTACGTGCAGCTCGCCGACATTCTCGAACGTCGCATCGCCGCCGGCGAACTGCAACCCAACAAGCCCCTCCCCTCGGAGAAGTACCTGATGGCCGAGTACGACGTCGCCCGCGGCACCGCCCGGCGCGCCGTCGAGGTCCTCCGCGATCGTGGCCTCGTCTTCACCGTTCCGCAGCGCGGCAGTTTCGTGAAACCGAAGGCGACCTGAGCGCCCGTCACCCGTCGAACACGTCCCCGGTCGGCTGATCGGGCGACCCCGGCGGCGGGCACGGCAACGTCATCGCCACGACGGTCGGGCCACCCGCCGGGCTGCTGACGTCGAGCGTCCCGTCGAACGTGCCCAGCCGCCGCCGGATGCCGGCCAGGCCGGTGCCGTTGGCCGGATCCGCGCCGCCGCGACCGTCGTCGGCCACCCGCATCCACAGCGCGCGGCCCGAGTAACCGATCGACACCGAGATCTCCCCCGCACCGCTGTGCCGCGCGGCGTTGGCGAGCGCCTCGATCACCGCGAAGTACGCCGCCGACTCGACCGGCGCCGGCAGCCGGCCGCCGGTGTCGACCTCCGGATCGACCGTGACCCGCACCGGCAGCGGCGTGTCGAGCGCGATGGCGCGCACGGCGTCGGCGAGGCCGCGCTCGGACAGCACCGGCGGGTGGATGCCGCGCACCAGGTCGCGCAGGTCGGCCAGCGCGGTGGCCGACGTGGCGCGCGCCTGCCGTAGCAGCTCGCGGGCGGCGTCGGGGTCCTTGTCGATCAACTGCTCGATCGCGCCGAGGCTCAACCCGACGGCGATCATCCGGCTCTGCGCGCCGTCGTGCAGGTCGCGCTCGATGCGGCGCAGCTCGGCCGCCTGCGCGTCGACCGCGTCGGACCGCGTCTCGGTGAGGTGGGCGACCCGCTGCGCGAGCCGGGCCGCCTCGGTGGGCCCGAGCAGCAGCCGGCTGAACCGCGCGTGCATCCGCACCAGTGGCGGCCCCAGCAGCAGGCCGACCGCGCCGATCGCCAGCCCGACGAGCGGGCTCGTCCACGCCGGCAGCATGTCGAACACGTCGGAGAAGTAGACGAGGACGTACCACATGTACCAGGGCGTGACGAACGGTCCGCCGAACAGCAGGATGGGAACGCCCCACAGCGGCCACACCACCGGCTGCCAGGCCAGCCCGTAGATTCCGAACATCACCAGCAGCACCGGCACGAGCAGGGGCAGCGACACGAACGGGGCGGTGACCGCCCAGGCGATGTCGCGCCAGGTGGCCCGGTCGCGCATCACCCAGTCCCAGCGCAGGTGCCGCAGCGCGGAGGCCCGGTTGTCGACCAGCCAGCGACCGACCTTGTACCGCCCGTCGGCCTCCACCTCCAGCCGGAGCTGTTGCGGCCGGTAGGGGACGTCGATGGGCACACCGGCCCACTCCCCCGCGAGGCGCCGGTACACGTTGGTGAGGTGCCGCCCGACCGGCACCGACCAGGCCAGCCCGAACGTGCCGGTGCACCAGGCGATCAGCAGGTGCCACAGGGCGATGCCCAGCGCGCCGAACGAGATGCCGACGATCCCGCCGCCCTGCCACACGGCGGCGTGCGTGCGCCGGAACCACTTCACGAACGCGAACTCGCGCCATGCCGCCTTGTCGGCCGGGCGCAGCAACAGCCAGGTGAACCAGCCGTGCAGGCGCAGGACCGCCGGCCCGATCGCCACCCCGAGGGCGGCCGCCGCCACTCCCACGACGACCGCGGCCCAGGCCGGCAGCCCGGAGCCGACGACACCGGTCGCGACCGCCAGGCCACCCACCACCAGCCCGGCCGGCAGAGCGGCCAGCGCGCCGCCGGCCGGCAGGTTCACGATCAGCCAGAACCAGTCGCGGGAGGTGGCCGGGTCGGTGGCCAGCCAACCGGCCCGCCGCAGGAAGTTGGGCATCCCGGCGTGCTTGTACAGCGAACCGTCGTGCTCGTACAGTCCGTCGGCCCGCGGCGTCGGACGCGGCGGTGGCGGCCGGTAGGGCACCGCCACGGGCACGCCGCTCCACCGGCCGGCGAGCGTGCGGGCCAGGTTGACCACGTGCCGGGTGACCTCGACGGTGACGTTGTACGGCCCGACGAGGCACGCCGCCGCCAGTTGAACGGCACCGAGCACGAACCCGACCGCGGCCAGCGCCACCAGAGCGAGGCCACGGAAGGGCGCGAGAACGAACATGTTCACAGTCTCGGGCCTGCGTGGTCCGGCCGGTATGGGGCCAGCCCGCCGCCGGGGGTGGGGGAAACTACACCCACCCGCCGCTGGACATCACCCGCCGCACGTGGAGATCGTCGTCGAGCAGCACGAGGTCGGCGGCGAGCCCCACGGCGATCGACCCGCACCGGTCGGCGATGCCCAGCACCAGGGCCGGTTCCCCGGACGCCGCCAGCGATGCCCGCTCGATCGGCATCCCGACCTCGCGCACCGCGTTGCGGAACGCGGCACCCATGGTGAGCGTGCTGCCGGCCAACGATCCGGACCTGGCCAGCCGCGCCTCGCGCCCGCTGACGATCACGTCCTGGCCGCCGAGAACGTACTGACCGTCGCCCTTGCCGGCCGCGTCGATGGCGTCGGTGACGAGCGCCAGCCGCCCGTGCGTGACCAGCCGTACCGTGGCGGGGTGCAGGTGCACGCCGTCGTTGATGACCTCCAGCGTCACCCCGGCGTCGAGCGCGGCCGCGACCGGGCCGGGCTCGCGGTGGTGCAGCGGACGCATGCCGTTGAACGCGTGGGTGAGCAACGTGGCGCCGCGACCGAACCCGGCGGTGGCGTCGGCGTACGTGCCGTCGGTGTGCCCGACCGCCGCCACCACCCCCTCGTCGACCAACCGCTCGACGAGGTCGAGCCCGCCGGGCAGTTCGGGCGCCACGGTGACCGACCGGACGTGGCCCTGGCCCGCCTTCAGCAGTTCGGCGAGCGCTTCCGGGTCGGGCGTGAGCAGGTGGTCGGGGTGCTGCGCACCGCACCGGGCGTGGGACAGGAACGGCCCCTCGAGGTGCGCGCCGAGGACGTTGCCGCCCTGCTCGGCGAGCGCCGCGATCCACCGCAACTGCTCGCACATCCGCTCGATCGGCGCGGTGACCAGCGACACCAGGGTGCGCGTGGTGCCCTGCGAGCGGTGGAACGCCACCGCGGCGGCGAGGTCGTCGGGGCCGGCGGTGAAGTCGTACCCGCCACCGCCGTGGACGTGCAGGTCGATGAACCCCGGCACCAGGAACCCGCCGCCGAGGTCCTCGGCGGGTCCGTCGACCGGGCCCGATCCGACCGCGTCGATCACGCCACCGGAGACGGACACCCACCCGTCGGCCAGCACCCCGCCGGGCGTCACCACCGACACTCCACTGTAGACAGTCATCACGAAACCCCCGTGGTCGCTGGAACCGAACCGGCCGTCCAGGCGAGCAGCGCCGCGCCGCGCCACCCGGCGTCGGTGCCGAGCACCGACAGCTCGATCGGCGGCGGCGGACGCCAGGCCAGCCGGGCGGTGAGCCGCGCCGAGAGCGGACGTAGCAGCGTGTCGCCCGCCCGCGCCAGGCCGCCGCCCAGCACGATGACGCCGGGATCGATCAGCAGCGTGGTGGTGGCGAGCGCCAGCGCCAGTGCCTCGATCGCCTCCGCCCAGACGGCGTCGGCCACCGGGTCGTCGCCGAGCCGGGCCACGACGTCGTCGGATCCGCTCACGACGGTGCCGGTCCGCGCGGTGTACCGCCGGCCGATGGACGCCGCCGAGGCGTAGGTCTCCAGGCACCCGATCTGGCCGCACGCGCAGCGGTCGCCGTCGGGATACACCGGGATGTGCCCGAGTTCGCCGGCCCCGCCCGCGCTTCCGGCCGCCACCACCCCGGCCCGCACGTGCCCGGCGCCGATGCCGGTGCCCAGCGCCACGAAGAAGCAGTCGGAGCTGCGGTTCGCGCCGAACTGCGCCTCGGCCAGGGCGGCGCCGGCCGCGTCGTGCTCGACGGCCGCGGGCACGTTCAGCACCGTGGTCAGTTCCCGGGCCAGGGGGACGTCGTTCCAGCCGCCGAGGTTCGCCGCGAACTTCACCACGCCGTTGTGCACCTGCCCCGGCGTGACGGCGGCGGCCGCGACCACCCGGGCCGGCGCGGCCGCCGCGAGGTCGACCGCGAGCCGGAGCACCGCCGCGAGCACCGCCGCGCCGCCCTGCGCCGCCGGCGTCGGCGCGTCGAGACGGGCCAGGGCCGAGCCCCGCGCGTCGACCAGCGCACCCTTCATCGACGTGCCGCCCAGATCAATGGCAACAACGGCTCTGCTCAATGCGCCCGCCTCCGCGGGCGCGGGCCCCGGGGTCGCTGAGGCGCCGCCTTCCCTCGTCGCTCCGGTCGCTGCGCTCCCTGCACTCCTCAGTGCAGGCGACGCCGGCCCCAGGGCCGCCCCGCTCACTACAAGCCCTCGTCGACCGCGGCCGCCATCGCCGCGCGCAGTGTGGGGTGGGCCGCGGCGAGAACGCCCGCCCGCTCGGGGGTGAGGTCGGTGAGCAGCGTCAGCACCGCGGCGCGGGCGTTCCAGCCGCACTTCTCGAGCGCCGCCCGGGCCGCGTCGGGCGAGACACCGGTGATCGCGACGACCTGGCCGGCGCTGCGCTCGCGCAGCTTCGCGTTGGCGGGCACCACGTCGATCATCAGGTTGTCGTGGACGCGGCCGAGCCGCACCATCGCGGCGGTGGTGAGCGCGTCGAGCGCGAGCTTGGTGGCGGTGCCGGCGGTCAGCCGGGTGGACCCGTGCAGCGCCTCCGCGCCCATCGGCACCTCGACCGCGACGTCGGCCAGGTCGGCCAGCGGCGAACCGGCCGACGTGGTGACGCTGACGACCGCCATCCCGGACTGCGTCGCCCGCCGGGCCGCCGCCACCGTGTACGGGGTGCGCCCGCTCGCCGCGACGGCGATCAGCACGTCGCCCGCGCCGACGCCGGTGGCGAGCAGGTCGCGCTGGCCGGCGCCGGTGTCGTCTTCGTCCCAGTCGGTGCCGGCGAGGCCGCTGCGCCCGGCACCGGCGGTGACGCCCACGACCGTCCCCTCGGCCAGCCCGAACGTGCCCGGCAGCTCGGCGGCCTCGAGCACCGCCAGCCGACCCGACGTGCCGGCGCCGAGCAGCACCAGCCGCCCGCCGGCAGCCATCCGCCCGGCGATGAGGTCGGCCGCCTTGGCGATCGCGGGCACGGCCGCGCGCAACGCCGGAAGCACCCGTTCCTCGGCCGCGAGCAGTCGCTCGACCACACCGGCGGCGGGCAGCAGATCCAACGCGGCCTCGTCGGCCTCTATCATGCCGGGTCCCCACTCCGTGGTGCCCCGGCATGACCGGGCGGACTCTGACTGCTGATGCCCTCGCTTCGCTCGGCCATGGCCGCTCCTGTCATCGTGTTCTGGTGACCTTCGACAGGCCGCGCGGCCGGTCGGGATCGGTGCCGCGGTCGACCGCGAGCCGCCACGCCAGCTGCTGCAGCGGAAGGATCTCGAGCACCGGGTTGAGTTCCTCGGGGATGCCGGCCGTGACCACGGGCAGGTCGCCGTCGCCGACGACCAGGACGTCGACCCCCGACTCGCGCAACCGCGCGACCACCGGGCGGGACGCCTCTCCACCGTGCCCCGGCGTGACCACCGCGATCAGCGGGACGTCGGGACCGAGCATGGCGACCGGCCCGTGCAACAGGTCGGCGGTGGAGTACGCGTGGGCGGAGAGGTAGCTGGTCTCCATGAGCTTCAGCGCGCCCTCGCACGCGGCCGGGTACGAGTAGCCCCGACCGGTGGTGACCAGCCGGCTCGCGAACCGGTACCGGGCCGCCGCCGCGTGCACGGCCTCGGATCCGGCCAACGTCTTCTCCGCGGCCTCGGGCAGGCTCTGCGCCGCGCCGGCGTCGCCACCGAGGAGGAGGTACAGCCCGAGCAGTTCGGCGGTATAGGTCTTGGTGGCCGCCACCGCGAGCTCGGGACCGGCCTGCAGGTCGATCGCGAACTCGGCGGCCTTCGCCAACTCGGAGTCGCCGTTGTTGGTGACGGTGACCGTGGTGGCGCCGCACTCGCGGGCCATCACCATCGACTCGACGAGGTCGGGCGAGCCGCCGGACTGGCTGACCGCCACGTACAGCACGTCGGTGAGGTCGGGCCGCACCCCGTAGACGGTCATCGTGGACGGCGAGACCTGCCCGACGGGCACCCCACGGGTGATCTCGATGAGGTACTTGGCGTACAGGGCGGCATGGTCGCTGGTGCCGCGCGCGGCGAGCAGGACGAACCGCGGCGCGCGACGTACCAGCGCGGCCGCGACCTCGCTGATCTCCGGCGCGCGCGCGAGCAGGCTGGCCAGAACGGCGGGTTGTTCGGCGATCTCGGCGGCCATCAGACCACCAGGAGTATCGGTCACGCCCAACATCCTACCCCAGGGTGGTCCATACCAGTCTAGTCCTGGCGCGACACATCGCGCCCGATGAGCAACTCGGCCGCGACCCGCAGGTTGGGCCGCGCCGCGCCGCCGACCAGCACGTACGGGCCGGCACCGAGGTCGGCCGGGCGGGGCAGCCCGAGGTCGACCAGCACCGCGTCGGGAACCGCCGCGCGCACGTGGCCGAGCACCTCCCGCTGCCACGGATGCCGCACCACGTCGCGCCCGACCACGACCACCGGATGACCGCCGGCCTTACCCAGCGCGTCGTCGAGCCCGGCGTCGGGAACCGACGTGACCCGCACCGTGACCACCGGCGCGGCACCGAGTTCGGCGAGCGGGCCGGCGAGGTCCCACCGGGCCCGACCCACGGCGAGGTTGGTCTCGCCGCGCAGTTCCACCAGCACCGGAGCGTTCTCCAGCGGCACCAGGTCACGCGTCAACGCCGCCCGCCGGGTGGCCGAGTACGCGGCACCGCCGTCGCCGTCGGTGCCTTCCGACGGCGCAGAGGCGACCCACGCGTGCAGGGCGTCGACCCGCGCCGCGGCCTCCTCCAGGCGCGCCGGCGGCAGGTCACCGGCCTCGACCGCGGCCACGATCGCCGCGAGCGCCCGCCGGTACGTGGTCTCGCCGTCGCGGGCACCGAGGCAGAGCAGGTCGGCACCGGCGGCGATCGCCAGCGGGGCCGCGTTCGCCGCGCCGTACGTGGCCGCGATCGCCTCCATCTCCAGCGCGTCGGTGATCACCGCGCCGTCGAAGCCCAGCTCGTCACGCAACAGGCCGACCAGGATGCGCCGGCTCAGCGTCGCCGGCCGGCCGGGATCGAGGGCCGGGAACCGGATGTGCGCGGTCATCACCGTGCGCGTGCCGGCCGCGATCGCCGCGGCGAACGGCGGTAGATGGACCCGTCGCCACTCCTCCTCGTCGAGGGCGACGACGGGCAGTTCGAGGTGGGAGTCGACGCTCGTGTCGCCGTGTCCCGGGAAGTGCTTCACGCACGCGGCCACACCCTGCGCCTGCATGCCCTCGACGTACGCCACCGTATGGCGGCTCACCCGCTCCGGGTCGGCGCCGAACGCGCGCACTCCGATCACCGGGTTCGCCGGGTTCGAATTCACGTCGGCGTCGGGTGCAAGGTTCAAAAGAATATTGGACGCGCGCAGCCTCCCACCGATCGCCGCGGCGACCGCGCGGGTGGCGACCACGTCGTCGGCGGCGCCCAGCACGAAGTTGCCCGGCGTGGGGCTGCCGGTGGTGTAGTGCAGGCGGGTGACGTCACCGCCCTCCTCGTCGACGGCCAGCAGCGCGTCACCGTGCCCGAGCAACTCGCCGGCGATGCGCGCCGCATCGTCGTCCGATCGAAGGTTGTCGCCGTAGAGGACGACCCCGCCGAGCCCGCCCGCGGCCTCGCGCACCCACGGCGGAGGACTCTGACCGTCGAACCCGACCAGCAGCGTGCGCGCCGCGAGCCTCTCGACGCTCACTTGGTACCTCCGGGGGCCGCCGATGCGATGTCGAGGGACGCGCGCAACTGGTATCGGTCGGCGCGGTAGGTGGACACCGCGTACTCGACCGCGACCGAACCCGCCCAGCAGTGCCGCTGGAGCAGGAGCACCGCGCTGCCGGGCGCGAGCCCCAGCAGGCCCGCGTCGTTGCTGTCGGCGATGCCCGCCTCGATGACCTGCTCGCCACGGTCGAGCACCAGCCCGTAGGACGCGAGCAGGTCGTAGAGGGACCGCTCGACCAGCGACTCGGTGAGCAGGTCGGGCGCGAGGTGCGCCGGGATGTGCGAGCGTTCGAGCGCCATCGGCACGCCGTCGGCGGTGCGCAGCCGCTCGATGACGTACACCGGCGACCCGGCCTCGACGGACAGTTCCCGGCCCAGCGCCACGGTCGCCTCGATCTCGTGCCGGCCAAGGTCGCGCGAGCCGGGCGTGAGGCCGCGGGCGCGCATGTCCTCGGTGAACGACGTCAGCCGCAACGGCATGTCGATCTTCGGACGGGCGACGAACGTCCCCTTGCCCTGGACCCGGTACAACCGGCCCTCCGACACCAGGTGCTCGACCGCCTGGCGGGCCGTCATGCGCGACAGGCCGTACCGGGCGGCGAGTTCGCGCTCGGACGGCACCGGCGCGTCGACCGTCAGTTCGTTCTCGATGAGGTCGAGCAGGATCTCCCGAAGCTGGAAGTACTTCGGGACCGGACTGCGCGCGTCGATGGTGGTCAGGGCCTGCTCCTTGCCTACTTCTGGGCTAGCGCCTGTGGGGTTCGTCCAGCGTCCCACAGGTGACCTCAAAAATGTGGATCTTGGACTCCGGCGCCACCGTGGCTCGTGGCCGTTCGGGTGGCACCGGAACCCAAGTCCTGACGGATCCTGGTAGGCCCGCCTAGTTCCCGATACCTCCCCTGACGGCGCCGATCAACTCGCCGTTCGTGGTGTCACCCGACAGCTCCCAGAAGAAGGCGCCGCCGAGACCCTGCTGGTTGGCGTATGTCATCTTGCCGCCGATCGTGGCCGGGGTGTCGTACCCCCACCACTCGTTGCCGCACTTGGCGTACGCGGTGCCGCCGATCGTGCCCGTGGACGGACAGCGACCCTTCAACACCTTGTAGTCGTCGTTGCCCGCCTCGTAGGTGCCGGGCGCCGGACCGGTGGCCGAACCACCCGGGCCGGCCTGGGTGACCCCGGTCCAGCCGCGGCCGTAGAAGCCCACGCCGAACAGGATCTTGTTGGCCGGCACGCCCTTGCTCTTCAACTTCTGGATCGCCGCGTCGGCGTTGAAGTTCTGCGTCGGGATGCCGGCGTAGTTGAACAGCGGCGAGTGCGGGGCGGTGGGGCCCTGCGGGTTGAACGACCCGAAGTAGTCGTACGTCATCGGCATGATCCAGTTCAGGTTGGGCATGGCGCCCGCGTAGTCGGTGGCGTCGATCTTGCCACCGGCCGTGCCGTCGGCCGTGATGGCCGCCGTCACCAGGTTGTTCTGCCCGAACCGGGCCCGCAGCGCCGCGACCACGTTCTTGAACGCGTTCGGGCCGCTGCTGTCGCACGAGAGGCCACAGGCGTTCGGGTACTCCCAGTCGATGTCGATGCCGTCGAACACGTCGGCCCACCGCGGGTCTTCGACCAGGTTGTAGCAGGAATCCGCGAACGCCTGCGGGTTCTGCGCGGCCTGGGTGAAGCCGCTCGACAGCGTCCAGCCGCCGAACGACCACAGGATCTTCAGGTGCGGGTACAGCTTCTTCAGCTTGCGCAACTGGTTGAAGCTGCCGCGCAGCGGCTGGTCCCAGGTGTCGGCCACACCGTCGACGCTGTCGGCCGCCGTGTACGACTTCTCGTAGTCGGCGAAACTGTCGTAGACGCTGCACCGCCCGTTCGCCGGGTTACCGAACGCGTACAGGATGTGGGTCATCTTCGCGGCCGAGCCGCTGGTGGCGATGTTCTTCACGTGGTAGTTGCGCTGGTAGACGCCCCACTCGACGAAGTAGCCGACGACCTTCTTGGCGCCCGGGTCGACCGGCGGCTGCGACGTGGACTGCGACGGGCTCGGGTTGCCCGGCGACGAGGACGACGTACCCGGCGGGCTGGAGGGCGGCTGGCTCGGCCCGCCGTTGCACCCGCCGCCGTTGATCGTGCAGGCCGACGGCGCCTTGAACGCGCCGGTGCCGATGTAGCCCCAGACCGCCGACGAGCCGGGTGCGAGGGCGCCGGCCCAGCTCTTCTTGGTGGCCCGGTAGCTGTTGGCACCGAGGGACGTGATGTCGGCGTCCCACGAACTGGAGATCGAGGTGCCGGCGGGAAGGGTGAAGTCGATGGACCAGGTGGCCACGCTGGCGTCGGTGCCGTTGGTGACCGTCACCTTGCCCTCGTGCCCGCTGCCCCAGTCGGAGGCGGCGGTGAACGAGGCAGTGAGACTGCCGGCGCCGAGCGCGCTGATCGCCGGCGCCGTACCGAGGAGAGCGACGACCGCGGCGCCACCGATGAGGAGGCGCCGGACCGGTCTTGTGAAGCGGGGTCTGTTCATGGGGGTCCTCAAGGCTCGGGGGATCCTGCGTGTGTGCGGACGGGCGGGTCCGCACACACGATCCACGCTAATGGATCGGCATGGCCCTGGTCTAGACCGGACTATACGGCTTCGCGAAGGCTTTACCTTGACCCGCTTTGCCGCAGGGACGGGCACCGCTCTGCGAGACTCGGATGCGTGACGGAAGCTGTGGCACCCCGACGCCGATCCACGAAGCGATGGCTTCTCGTGGTGGCGCTCGGACTGCTCGGCCTGCTCGCGATCCTGGTCGGGGTCGCCCTCCTCGCCGACGACGACACCCCGCCGTGCGGCTGCTCCCCGGTACGGGCGCCGAGCGCCTCGTCCTCGGCCGCGTGACGGCCGCTTCAGGATTTCCTAAGCCGCATTTAAGTGATCGCCGGGCGATCCACACGTACGGTGATCACGTGCCACGGCGGCGAACGGGGGGCCGCGGCTCGGCGATGCGGGCGGTCGTCGAGGCGGCCACCGCCCGCGTCACACCATCCCGGACCCGCCGCCGCTGACCCCTCCTCAGCGGCGGCTCCGGCAATCGGGCAAAGCCTTCAAGATCATGTCACGTTGTGACGTCCCAACGAGTCGATCTTGCAGTTGTGGTGGGCCGCAAACAGTGGCAAATACGGGCGAACAAGGCACCACAACTGCAAGATCGACACCGGAGGACAGCTCTCGGTTCTCGATCTTGCAGTTGTGCTCGCCCATTCGGGAAGATTTGCCCCACTCTGAACCGAACACAACTGCAAGATCAACAACGTTGGGTCCCCTGTGGACCTACCACCTGAATGGGTGCGTTGCGACGTCCCATGATCACGCGCCCCGAAGTTCTGCCGCCAGGCGACTCATCGACCGGATCTTGGACTGCACGAGGTGCCATGACCCCCACCGGAGTCCAAGATCCGCAAACCGGGCCGACGCCGGCTCAGTTGATCTCTGGACTGGGCACTCAGGCACGTTTCCCCGCGTTGCTCAGGTGCCTCAGCGCCCGGTCAGAAGATCAACACCCGATGACCCGGTGACCGCGGCAACACCGAAGGCTATCGCTGGCCGCCGCCGTCGCCGTCGAGGAGGCCGGCGCGCCGCAGGGCGTCGGCCATCGCGTCGTTGGCGATGGTGCCCGGGCGGCTGCCCCGGTTGTCCCGGCCACCGTCGCGGCCGCGGGAGTCGCGACCTCGGCCCCCGTCACGGCCGGCGCTGTCACGGCCCGCACCGTCGCGGCCGGCACCGCCCCGGGCACCGTCACGGCCACCGGGTCCGCCCCGGGCGGCGTCGCGACCGGATCCGCCCCGGGCTCCGTCACGTCCGGCACCGCCGGCGCCGTCGCGACCGGAGCCGGCGCGAGCACCGTCGCGCCCGCCACGGCCGGCCTGGCCGTCCCGGGGACGGGGGCCACCCGGGCCGCGCTCGCGTGCGCCGGCATCACCCCGGGCACCCGCGCCGGCGCCCTCGCGCCGCCCGCCGCCCGAGCCGTCCGCACCGGCGCCGCCCGCGCCACCGGCGCTGCTCGAGCCACCGGCACCACCCACGGCAGCACCGGAACCGGCACCACCAGCAGCACCACCCGCACCGCCAGCGCCCGAACCGGCACCATCGGCACCGCTGGCGCCCGAACCGACACCACCAGCCGCAGCACCGCCAGCCGCAGCATCACCCGTTCCGGCGCCGCGGCGACCGGCTCCACCGGCACCCGCGCCACCGGCACGCCCGCCCGCACCGCCGGGGCCACCGGCACCCGCACCGCCGGCACGCCCACCTGCACCGCCACCCGGGCCGCCGGCACCCGCACCGCCGGCACGGCCGCCAGGGCCACCGGCACGCCCGCCGCCAGGGCCACCGCCGCCAGGGCCACCCGCGCCGGGGCCACCACCAGGGCCACCGCTACCAGGGCCGCCCGGGCCGCGACCGCCCGGTCCCCGCCCCCGGGGCGCGCCCGGTCCACCGTCACGAGCGCCGCCCGGTCCGCGTTGGCCGCGGGCGCGCTGGCCCGGAGCGCCGGCGGCGGCCGTCTCGGCCTCGTCCTCGACGCGCAGGGTCAGGGAGATGCGCTTGCGGGCCGCGTCGACCTCGAGCACCTTCACGCGCACGATGTCGCCGGGCTTCACCACGTCGCGGGGGTCGCGGACGAACGTGCGGGACATCGCCGACACGTGCACCAGGCCGTCCTGGTGGACGCCGACGTCGACGAAGGCGCCGAACGCCGCCACGTTCGTGACGACGCCTTCGAGCAGCATGCCGGGCGTCAGGTCGTCCAATTTCTCGACGCCCTCGGCGAACACCGCGGTCTTGAACGCGGGCCGGGGGTCGCGGCCGGGCTTCTCCAGCTCTTTCAAAATATCGGTGACCGTCGGCAGGCCGAAGGAGTCGTCGACGAAGTCCGTGGGCGCGATGGCGCGCAGCACCGTGGTGTTGCCGATCAACCCGCGCAGGTCGGTCGAGGTCGCGGACAGGATGCGGCGCACTACTGGGTACGACTCGGGGTGGACGGCCGACGCGTCGAGCGGGTCCTCGGCGTCGGCGATGCGGAGGAAGCCGGCGCACTGCTCGAACGCCTTCGGACCCAGCCGCGCCACCTCCTTCAGCGCCGACCGGGACCGGAACGGGCCGTTCTGGTCGCGGTGCGCCACGATGCTCTGCGCCAGCGTGCCGCCGATGCCCGACACCCGCGTGAGCAGCGGCGCCGAGGCGGTGTTCACGTCCACGCCGACGCCGTTCACGCAGTCTTCGACCACCGCGTCGAGCGAGCGCGACAGCTTCGCCTCGGCGAGGTCGTGCTGGTACTGGCCGACGCCGATCGACTTCGGATCGATCTTCACCAGCTCGGCCAGCGGGTCCTGCAACCGGCGGGCGATCGACACGGCACCGCGCAGCGACACGTCCATCCCCGGCAGTTCCTGCGACGCGTACGCCGACGCCGAGTACACCGACGCGCCGGCCTCGGACACGACGACCTTGGTCATGTTCTGGTCGGGCAGCAGCTTCACCAGCTCGCCGGCGAGCTTGTCGGTCTCCCGGGACGCCGTGCCGTTGCCGATCGCGATCAGGTCGACGTTGAACGCGACCGCCAACCGCGCCAGCTTCTCCAGCGATTCGTCCCACCGGCGGGCCGGCGGGTGCGGGTAGATCGTGTCGGTGGCCACCACCTTGCCGGTGCCGTCGACCACGGCGACCTTCACGCCGGTGCGCAGCCCCGGGTCGAGGCCCATCGTGGGACGCGTGCCGGCCGGCGCCGCCAGCAGCAGGTCACGGAGGTTGGTGGCGAAGACGCGCACCGCCTCGTCCTCGGCCTGCTGGAACAGCCGCGACCGCAGGTCGATGCCCAGGTGCACCAGGATCCGCGTCCGCCACGCCCAGCGGACCGTGTCGAGCAGCCACTTGTCGCCGGGCCGACCCTGCTCGGAGACGCCGAAGTAGTGCGCGATGCGCCGCTCGAACCAGTTCGGCCCGGCCGCCATCGCCGCCACCGGGTCGTCGACGATCTCCGGCTCCATGATGAGGTCGAGGATCTCCTCCTTCTCACCCCGGAACGCGGCGAGGATCCGGTGCGAGGGCAACCGGGTGAACGGCTCGGCGTAGTCGAAGTAGTCGGAGAACTTCGCGCCCGCCTCCTCCTTGCCGTCGCGGACGCGGGAGGTGAGCCGGCCGCGCTCCCACATCTGCTCGCGCAGCTCGCCGATGAGGTCGGCCTCCTCGGCGAACCGCTCGACGAGGATGAACCGGGCACCCTCCAGCGCGGCGGCCGGGTCGGCGACGCCCTTCTCCTTCGAGACGTACTCGGCCGCGGCCACGGGCGGGTCCAGCGACGGGTCCGCGAGCAGCGCGTCGGCCAGCGGCTCCAGCCCGGCCTCGCGGGCGATCATCGCCCGGGTGCGACGCTTCGGCTTGTACGGCAGGTAGATGTCCTCCAGCCGGGCCTTCGAGTCGGCCGCGAGGATCTGCGCCGCCAGCGCCTCGTCGAGCTTGCCCTGGCTCCGGATGGACTCCAGGATCGCCGCCCGCCGCTCGTCGAGCTCGCGCAGGTACCGCAACCGCTCCTCGAGCGTGCGCAGCTGCGCGTCGTCGAGGCTCCCGGTCACCTCCTTGCGGTACCGCGCGATGAACGGGACCGTGGACCCCTCGTCGAGGAGACCGACCGCCGCCCGCACCTGGTTCTCGCGGACACCGATTTCCTCAGCGATCCGTTGCTCGATCGAAAGCACGCCTGTCACGATGAGACATTCTGCCCGGTGAAGGTGGCCGACCGAAACGCAGTCCCCGCTACTTCACCGCACCGGCGGTGAGACCTGCCTGGATCTGACGCTGGAAGAACGCGTACACGATGATCATCGGCAGGATCGACAGGGTGAGCGCCGCGAACAGGGCGGCCCAGTCGGCCTCGTAGCCGGCGGCCACCGAGATGCGGGCGATGCCCTGGGTCAGCAGGTACTTGCTGTCGCCGCCGTCGCCCTGCATCAGCGTCACCGGGAGGATGTACTGGTTCCACTGCCCGATGATGTTGAAGATCGTGATGCTGACCAGGCCGGGCTTGGCCATCGGCAGCATCACGCTGAAGAACGTGCGGGTGTGCGAGGCGCCGTCGATCATCGCCGCCTCGGCCACCGACGTCGGCAGCGTCTTGAAGAACGCCGTCAGGAAGAACACGGTGAACGGCAGCGAGTACGCGATGTAGACCATGATCAGGCCGCCGTACGTGTTCAGCCCCAGGAACGGGATCGACTGGCCGATGTTGCGCACGATGAGGAACAGCGGCACGAGCGCGAGGAACACCGGGAACGCGAGGCCGGACACGAACATGTAGTAGATGAACCGGTTGCCGAAGAACCGGTAGCGGGCCAGCACGTAGGCGGCCATCGAGCCGAACAGCATCGTGCCGGCGGTGCTCAGCGACACCACGAGCACGCTGTTGAGGAAGTACCGCCCGATGTTCGCGTCGGTCCAGGCGCGCCTGAACGCGTCGAAGCCGAACGACTCGGGCAGCGCGAACGGGCTGCCGATGAAGATCTCGGTGTTCGACTTGAACGCCGCGAGCACCGTCCACAGCAGCGGGGCGATCACCACGAGCGCCCACACCGCCAACGAGATGTGCGCGAGCGTCGAGAAGAACCCGACCTCTTCCCGGACGGTCTTCGGCTTCTTCCCGGCGCGCCGGGTGTGGTGCGGCACGGGGGTGCCGGCGGGTCGCTTTTCCAGCCCTGTCGACATCTCGATCCGTCCCGTCACATCTCGATCGTTTCGCGGCGGGTCACCCGCAGGGTGAGCGCCGCGAACGTCAACGTCAGGAAGAACAGCGCCACACCCATCGCGGAGGCGTAGCCCATCTGGTACTCCCGGAACGCACTCTTGTAGATCTCCATGCCGAGCACCGTGGTGGCGTTGTCCGGCCCGCCCTCGTCGACCGAGAGCACCTGCACGATCGCGAACGCGTCGAACGCCGCGATGCCGAGGTAGACCCAGGCCACCTGGAGGGTGTCCCAGAGCAGGGGCAGCGTCACCCGGAAGAAGAGGCTGAACCGGCTGGCGCCGTCGATCATCGCGGCCTCGACGATCTCGCGGGGCACCGACGCCATGCCGGCGGAGAACAGCACCACGTAGAACCCGATCGCCTGCCACACGAGCACCGCGATCATCGCCCACAGCGCGATGTTCTTGTCGGCCATGAACAGCACGGGGTCGATGCCGACCGAGCCGAGCATCCCGTTGAGCAGGCCGCTGTCGTCGGGCGCGTAGACCCGGTTGAAGATGACGCCGACGATGACGACCGCGAGGAGCTGGGGGAAGAAGAACACCAGCCGGTAGAACTTCGACCCCCAGATCCCCCGCAGCTCGCCACCTCGGCTACCGCCCCCCACGTTCAACATGAACGCGAAGAACAGCGCGATGATGATCGTGACCAGCGGCATGACAAGCAGGATGATCCCGTGGTGCCGCACGGCGGCCCAGAACGTGTCGTCCTTGAGCAGTCGTTCGAAGTTCTCCAATCCGACGAACTTCGCGTTGGCACTCACTCCACGCCAGTTCGTCATCGCCAGTTGGAACGCCTGGATGTACGGGGCGACGACGTAGGTGACGTAGAGGGTTACCGGGACGATCAGGAACCCGATGATGAATGGGTACTTGCCGCGCCGCATAAGGTCACTCCAGATTCAGCGCTTGAACTTCTGGATGGATGAGTCGTTCTTGACCTCGTCGGCGACCTTCTGCATCCGGTCACAGAACTTGTCAGCGGTGCCACCGTTGAACATCAGTTCGTTGGTGGCCGCGCGGCACTCGTCGTCGAGCTTCTTGTACCACGAGTCCCAGCGGAACGAGAAGACGTTCTCGCCGGCCGCCTTCGTCATCTCGTCGGCGCTGGCGAAGCCGGGCGAGATGTTCAGGCCGTCGGCCGCGCCCTTGACCACGGTGGCCACCTTGGTCAGCTCGGTGAAGCCGCGCGCGCCCGCCTTCGAGAGCATGTGCCGCAGGTACTCCTTGCCACCGTTGACGTTCTTGCCCTTGGCCGAGGCGAAGTACATCTCGCCGGCCGCGGCGTAGATCGCGGTGCTCGGCAGCTTGTCCGAGGTGGTGACGCTCGGCAGCGGCGTGACCGCGTACTTGAACGTCGGCGGAGTGTTCTTGGCCTGCTCGTTCTCCAGCCACGACCCGCTCGGGTAGAACGCGATCTGGCTCTGGTTCTGCTGCAGCTGGACCTCGGTGTGGCGCTGGCCGAGGTTGGCCTTGTTCATGTACTTGGCGCCGATGGCGGCCCACGCCTCCGCGGCCTTCTTCACCGCGTCGTTCTTCCACGCGTTGGGCTCGAGGTTGTCGATGTTCTTCAGGACGTCGGCCCCGCCGATCTTGGCGGCGCTGGTGAGGATCACCAGGTACTGGTAGTACGCGGCGTTGGCACCGGCGTACGCGTACGGGGTCATACCCGCGCCCTTGATCTTGTCGAGCAGCGCGGTGAAGTCGGCCCACGTCTTCGGCGGGGTCCAGCTGTTCTTCTTGAACAGCTCGCTGTCGTACCAGAGGCCGAACGTGGTGTAGGCGTACTGCACCACGTACGGCTTGCCGTTGAACGTGCCCTGCTCGATCGTCCCGGGCAGCAGGGTGTCCTTGACCTTCTGGCCGGAGACGTCGAGCGACGGCGCGTCGAACAGGTCGGTCAGGTCGGCGGCCTGGCCCTCGGCCACCAGCGCGCCCATGTCCATCAGCTTGGAGCCGGCGTTGTTGACCACGTCCGGCGGGTTGCCACCGGCGAACCGCGGCTGCACGACGGTGGAGATCTCCTCCGCCTGCGAGAACTTCACGTTCGCCTTGGGGAAGGACTTCTTGTACGACGGGATGTGCACGTCGGTGGCGTACTTGGTGCCCAGGCCACCGTTGAAGATGACGACCTCCAGCTCGGCGTCCTCCTTGACGCCCAACGGGTTCGTGTCGCTCTTCGAGCCCTCGGCCTGATCGGGCTTGTCGTCGTCACCGCTGCCGAGGCAGCCGCTCAGCAGGCTGACGCCGGGAACGGCGAGCAGGCCGGCGGCCGCGGTCCGGCCAAGCAACCTCCGCCGGTCGAGACTGGTGCCGGTTTCGGGGATTTCGGACATGGTGGGTTCTCCTCGATTCGTGATGCTCGCACCGATCGGGACTGGGTAGGGATATTCGAAAGGTGGGTTCCAAAAGAGAGTCAGAGACGGGAATCCCGCGACTCTCGAGCCGTCTTGTGCCCGGCGACCGCCTGTGCGGTGCGCTGGAAGGCGGCGTGTGCGCGGTCGTGCGTCCGTTGTGCGACCGCGATGTACAGCAGATCCAGCACCACGAGTTGCGGGTGCCTGGCCGAAAGCGCGTCCGGGCGGAAGGTGGTGGCCTGCGACGCGGTGAGCAGGATGATGTCGGCGACCTCCGCCAGCGGCGCGCGGGGGAAGCTGGTGAGGGCGATGGTGGTGGCGCCGTGGCTACCGGCCTCGGCGAGCATCTCGATGGTCTCCCGGGTCTGGCCGCTGTGCGAGACGCCGAGGGCCACGTCGCCGGCCTTCAGCAGCGCGGCGCTGGCGAGGCCGTTGTGGACGTCGGTCCACGCCCACGCCGCGACGCCGATGCGGTGCAGCGAGAACTGCATCTCGCCACCGACGAGCGCGCTGCCGCTCGCGCCGTAGATGTCCACCCGGGACGCCCTGGCGATCGCGGCGGCCGCCTTCTCGACCTCGGCGAGGTCGAGCAGTGCGGCGGTGTCGTTCATGGCCTGCGTATCGGCGGCCATGATCTGGCCGAGCACCCGCGAGAGCGGGTCGGTCGGCTGGATCTCCCGGCCGATGTCGACGGTCCAGCCGGCCCGGCGGGTCATCCGCCCGGTCTCGGCCGCGATGCCGAGCCGCAGGTCGGCGTAGCCCTCGAAGTCCATCGCCCGGCAGAACCGGGTGATCGTGGCCGGCGAGGTGCCGCTGCGCTCGGCGAGCTCCACGATCGTCGCGCGGGCGGCTCCGGCGGGGTCGCTGAGAATGTTTTCCGCGACCCGCTGCAGCGCACCCGTGAACTCCGGTAATTTCGACCGGACCCGGGCCAGCACGCTGTCCCTGGCCCCGAAGGAGCCGTCAGCGGTCGACCCGTCGACCACTGCCGTTCCGGCGGTGGTGACCTGGTCTGCCTCTGGCTCGATCATTGGCCCCTCTTCACGCTGCGTTCATTTCGGTGTGTTGGTAAAATTTCTTACTGAGAGCCCTCTCGTGTCAAGAACCCGGGCGAAGTTTTCACAACCGTTACCGTCGGGGCCGCCGCGAGGGGGTCTACTAAGGGGCATGCAGGGACGTAGGCAGCCGGCCGGACTGCTGCTCGCCGCGGGCGGCGGCACCCGCTACGGAATGCCGAAAGCCCTGGTCAGCGACGGTGGCGAGTTGTGGATCAACCGCGCGCTCGGCACGCTGCGCGACGGCGGGTGCGCTCCGCTCGTCGTCGTGATCGGAGCCGCGGCGGCCGAGGTCCGCGCGAAGGCCGACCTCGGCGGCGCGATCATCGTGGAGAACACCGGCTGGGCCGACGGCATGGGTTCGTCGCTGCGCGCCGGGCTCGCCGCGCTCGGCCCGACCGCCGCGGCCGCCGCCGTGGTCATGCTCGTCGATACGCCGGGCATCACAGCGGACGCGGTGCGCACCGTCGCCACGCACACCGCGCCCGGCGCGCTGGCCCTCGCCACGTACCGGGACGAGGACGGCCACCCGGTGCTCCTCGGCCGCGACCACTGGCCCGGCGTCGTCGAGCTCGCCACCGGCGACACCGGCGCCCGCGCCTACCTCCGCAACAATCCGGACACGGTGATCCGCGTACCCTGCGACCGGATTTCCGACGGAACCGACGTCGATTCCCCTGCCACGTAAGCGATCCGGTGGACAGCCGCGAGGTGCGCGGCCCGGTTACCCTCGCGAACGTGTCCAGATCACAGCTGTTGCGTCCCGCCGCCGTCGGGTTGGCCATCGCCTGGGCCGCCGGGCTGACGGCGGTCGTCGCGGCGCGCAACGGCGCCCCGCTCGACGCCGACATCGCGGTGCGCGATCTGGTCGCGGCGCAGGACCGCGGCGACGGCGTGCGGGTGGCCCTCGCGCTCACCCAGCTCGGCGCGGGGCCGGTGTTGTACCCGGTGCTCCTGGTGCTCTGCGTGGTGACGGCGGTCCGCCGGTCAGCGCGCGAGATCCTGCCCGTGCTGGCGCTCGCCGCCGGGCAGGTGCTGGAACTGGTGCTGTTCGCCACGCTGCGCCGCCCCGGGCCGGAGTACATCCTCGAGGTCACGTTCTCGTCCGGGCGGTCGGCCGCGGCCGTGCTCGGCTGGGGTCTCGTGGTGCGGCAGGGGTACCGCCTGCTGTCTCGGTCACCGAAACCGGGCGTGATCTGGGCGACCGCGCTGGCCGTGGGAGCGGTGGTCGCGGGAACCCGCGTGTACCTCGGCATGCACTGGCTCTCCGACGCGGTGGCCGGCCTGATCGCCGGTTCGGTGCTGCTCGCCACCGCGCTGGCCGCACTGTCCTCTGTGGACCGGCTGCCGGCGCCGACCTGGCGCATGCCGGCCTGGCTCAAGGCGTCGCCGTGGGCGTGGACGATCCCGGCCGCCGCGGCGGCGCTGCCGATCGGGCTGCTGCTCGCGTCGCCGCCCGATCAGCGGCTCAAGGATTTCCTGGTGTACCACGGCGCGGGCGCCGAGGCCGGCAACGGCATGAACCTGTACGACTTCCGCACCGTGTTCGACATGCCGTTCACGTACCCGCCGTTCGCGGCGCTCGTGATGGAACCGTTGTCGCGCATGCCGTTGGGGCTCGCCCAGGCACTCTGGACGCTCGCCACGCTGGCCGCCGTCGTCGCGCTGGCACCGGTCGCCCTGCGTCCCGTGGTCGACCGCATCGGCATGCCGTTGACGGTCACCGCGATCCTGCTGACCTCACCGGTGCGCAGTCACCTGCGGTTCGGCCAGGTCGGCGTGTTCCTGGTGCTGCTGGTCGCGCTCGACCTGGTGCAGCGCAAGGGTTTCAAGGGCTGGGGACTCGGCCTCGCGATCGCCGTCAAGCTGACGCCGGCGGTGTACCTGCCGTGGCTGTTCGTCAGCCGCAAGGGGAAGCGGCTCGGCGGCACGCTCGCCTGGGTCGTGGGGTCCACCGTGCTCGGGCTCGTGCTGCTGTGGCCGAGCGCGGGCGACTACATGTTCCGGGCGTCGCGCGACACCACCCGGTTCGGCGCCAACGACATTCCCGGCAACCAGTCGGTGCGCGGCATGCTGCTGCGGGCGTTGGATCCGCACACCGCCGAGACGGCGTGGCTGGTGCTGGCGGTCCTCCTGGTGGCGGTCGGCACGTACCAGGCGTGGCGGTGCGAGCGGGCCGGCAACCGGCTGGCGGCCGTTGGCGTGCTCGCCGCGCTGTCGGTGGCCGTCTCGCCGATCTCGTGGGTGCACCACCTCGTGTGGCTGGTGCTGCCGATCTCGGCGCTCGCCGCCGCGCACCGGTGGAAGCTGGTCGCCGCGTGGTTCGCGGTGCTCGTGGTGAGCTTCCCCAGCCTCGGACACGGCCTGGGCTGGGGACTGCTCACGAACGTCCAGGGGCTCACCGCCGTGGCGGCGGTGTTCCTGCTGCCCTACCTCACCCGTGCAGACGGTCGATATGACGCATCTTGTTCACCGCGTCCAGAGCCGCGACCTTGTACGACTCGGCCAGCGTCGGATAGTTGAACACCGCGTCGACGAGGTAGTCGACGCTGCCGCCGCAGCCCATCACCGCCTGCCCGATGTGGACGAGCTCGGTGGCGCCGGTACCGAACACGTGCACGCCCAGCAGGCTGCGGTCGCCCGGCGCGACGAGGAGCTTCAGCATGCCGTGTGCGTCACCGGTGATCTGGCCGCGGGCCAGCTCGCGGTACCGCGAGATGCCCACCTCGAACGGCACCTGCTGCTCGGTCAGCTCGTCTTCGGTCTTACCGACGAAGCTGATCTCCGGAATCGTGTAGATCCCGATCGGCTGCAGTTCCATCAGCGCGTGCACGGGCTCGTCGCACGCGTGGTAGGCGGCCATCCGGCCCTGCTCCATCGACGTCGAGGCGAGCGCCGGGAAGCCGATCACGTCGCCGACCGCGTAGATGTGCGGCACGTCGGTGCGGTAGTGCTCGTCGACCTTGATCCGGCCGCGGTTGTCGCCGGCGAGACCGGCCGCGTCGAGGTTCAGCTCCGACGCGACACCCTGCCGCCCGGCCGAGTACATGACCGTGTCGGCGGCGATCCGCTTGCCGCTGACCAGCGTGGCGATCGCGCCGCCCTGGTGCTGCTCGACGGTGGCCACCTCCTCGCCGAACCGGAACGTGACGCTCAGGTCGCGCAGGTGGTACTTGAGCGCCTCGATGATCTCCAGGTCGACGAACTCCAGCATGCGGGTGCGCCGCTCGACCACGGTGACCTTGGTGCCGAGCGCGGCGAACATCGACGCGTACTCGATGCCGATGACCCCGGCGCCCACCACGACCATCGACCGCGGGATCCGCTCCAGGTTGAGCACGCCGTCGGAGTCGATGACGTTCCTGTCGTCGAACGCGACGCTGTCGGGCCGGGCCGGCCGGGTACCGGCCGCGATAATGATTTTTTCCGCGGTGTACTTGGCCTCGTGGTGGGTGCCGTCGTCGACGGTCACCGCGTGCGGATCGGTGAACCGGGCGGTGCCGTTGATCACGGTGACCCGGTTGCGGGCGAGCTGGCTACGGATGACGTCGATCTGCCGGCTGATGACGTGCTGGGTCCGCGACGACAGGTCGTCCATCGTGACGTCGTCCTTGAGGCGGTAACTCTGGCCGTACATGTCGCGCTGGCTGAGACCGGAGAGGTAGAGCACCGCCTCGCGCAGCGTCTTCGACGGGATGGTGCCGGTGTTGATGCACACGCCGCCGATCATGGCGCGCCGGTCGACCACACCGACCCGGCGGCCGAGCTTGGTCGCGGCGATGGCCGCCTTCTGCCCGCTCGGTCCGGAACCGATCACGAGGATGTCGAAGTCATACACGCTCAACAGCGTCGCAGGCTTCGGCCACACCGCGCCACCGTTCCGGTGTCCTAAGGTCAACGTGATGGAGTACCGGCAGCAGATCAGGGTGCGGTACGGCGAGTGCGACATCCAGGGCGTGGTGTTCAACGCCAACTATCTGGTGTACGTCGACGACGTCATCGAGCAGTGGCTGGAGGCGGCGCTCGAAGCGGCCCCGTTCGACTACATGGTGAAGAAAGTGCTGATCGAATGGGACGCGCCGGCGCGGCGCGGCGACCTGATCGACCTCACCGCGGCGGTCACCCGCTGGGGCCGCACGTCGTTCGACATCACCGTGCGTGGCGAGGTGACGGGCCGGAGCATCTTCACCGCCGTGCTCACGGCGATCAGCGTGACCCCCGGGACCCACGCGCCCACTCCCGTCCCGGACGAGGTTCGGGCCAGACTGGGCTGATGCAGACACGCGAGGTTCCGCCCGGCGACGCCGACGTTCGCGCGTTCCTCGCCGGGCACGGCGCCGACGTGGTGGCCCGGCGCGGCGAACTGGTCGACGCCACCGCCCGCCCCGCGGTCGTGACCTACGCGGCCGACGGCGGCATCGCCGGGGTGCTCACGTACGACGTCGTGGGCACCGAGTGCGAGGTCCTCACGCTGCACGCGGCCGTTCAGTGGGCCGGTGCCGGCACCGCGCTGGTCGACGCCGTCCGCGGCATCGCCGCCCGCGCGGGCTGCCGCACGCTGTGGGTGCTCACCACCAACGACAACGTCGAGGGCCTGCGGTTCTACCAGCGGCGCGGCTTCCGCCTGTCGGCGCTGCGGCCGGGCGCGGTCGACGAGTCGCGGCGCACCCTGAAACCGCGGATCCCGCCGACCGGCTTCCACGGCATCCCGCTCCGCGACGAGATCGAACTGGTCATGCCCCTGGAAGGGGAGGAAGGACCGGCCGCGGGGGAACCGGCGTCGACACCACGAACGAACTGACCGTCTGCCCGAACCGGAGAAATTCATCGAGGACGCCTTCCAGCGCCGCGATCTCGGCCACGTGCACCTTCAGAAGGAAGCAGTCCTCCCCCGAGATGCGATGGCACTCGCTCACCTCCGGCCGCGCCGCGGCCAGTTCGGCCACCCGGCCCAGCTGCCCCGGACCCGGGCGCACCCGCACCCACGCGGCGACCGGCAGGCCCAGCGCCGCCGGGTCGATGTCGAGCCGGTAGCCACGGATCACGCCGGCCTCCTCCAGCCGGGTCAGCCGGTCGCGGACCGCCGGAGCCGACATACCGACCCGACGGGCCAGCGCCGTCACCGGCAGCCGCGGATCGGCGGCGAGCAGGGCGAGGATCCGGCGGTTCGTGTCGTCGAGAAGGTCAGACCGGAATCTGGCCGGTGAAGTGGTCATCGAATTCCCCGCTGTGCCTTCGATCATGCATGGTCACGCACGCTTGCGCCTTCGATCATAGGTCGGTGACCGATCGGATCCCGCCCGCCGTGTGGCTGGTCGCGAGCGCGGTCTTCCACTACCTCGGCCCGGCGTTCGCGGTGCTGCTGTTCGCCCACATCGACGCGCTGGGCGTCGCGTGGTTGCGGATCGCCTCGGCCGCCGTGGTGTTCGCCGCGTGGCGCCGCCCGTGGCGGGTGTGGCGTCGGGTCGACCGGAGAGCCGTCGTGGCCTGGGGCGTGGTGCTGGCGGTGATGAACAGCGTGTTCTACCTGGCCATCGACCGGCTGCCGCTGGGCACCGTGGCGGCGATCGAGTTCCTGCCGGTGATCGCGCTGGCGGCGGTGGCCGCCCGCACCCCCCGCAACGGCGCCGCGCTCGCCCTCGCCGTGGCGGGCGTCTACCTGCTCACCGACGTACGCCTGGTCGGTGAGCCGCTCGGCTTCGCGTTCGCGGCCGCGAACGCGGTGCTGTTCGCGCTCTACATCATGCTGGGTCACCGGATCGCCAACGGCGCGGGCGCCGCCGGGATCGACGGCCTGGCCCTGGCCATGCTGGTGGCCGCCGTGGTGGCGCTGCCCGTCGGCCTGACCGACGCCGCGCCCGCGTTCACCGATCCGCTCCTGCTGGCGGCGGCCGTCGGGGTCGGTGTGTGCTCGTCGGTGATCCCGTACGTGTGCGACCAGGCGGCGATGGCGCGGGTGCCGAGGGCCACCTACGCGCTGATGGTGGCCCTCCTGCCCGCGACCGCGACGGTGATCGGCGTGCTGGTCCTCGCCCAGGTTCCGACGGTGCCCGAACTGGCCGGCGTCGCCCTGGTGGTCGCCGGCGTGGCCCTCCACCGCTCCCGCACCGAGCCCACTAGCCGAAGTTGACGCCCTGGGCCAGTGGCAGTTCGCGCGAGTAGTTGACGGTGTTGGTGGCCCGGCGCATGTAGCCGCGCCAGGCGTCGGAGCCGGACTCGCGGCCGCCGCCGGTGTTCTTCTCGCCGCCGAACGCGCCGCCGATCTCGGCGCCGGAGGTGCCGATGTTGACGTTGACGATCCCGCAGTCGCTGCCGTCGGCGGCGAGGAACTGCTCGGCCTCGCGCTGGTCGGTGGTGAAGATCGAGGACGAAAGGCCTTGCGGGACGCCGTTGTGCAGCGCCACCGCCTCCTCGAACGTGTTGTACGTCAACACGTACAGGATCGGCGCGAACGTCTCCCGTTGCACGAGCGCGGTCTGCGCGGGCATCCGCACCAGCGCCGGACGCACGTAGTAGCCGTCGCCCACGACGTCGACCCGCTCGCCACCGGTGACCACCGTGCCGCCGTCGGCGGCGGCGGCGCTCAGCGCGTCCTGCATGCTCGTGAACGCGGACGCGGAGATGAGCGGACCGACCAGCGTGCCCTCGGCGAACGGATCCCCCACCGGCAGGCGGGCGTAGACGGCCGCGATCCGCGACACCAGTTCCTCGGCGCGGCTCTCGTGGACGATGACGCGGCGCATCGTGGTGCAGCGCTGGCCCGCGGTGCCGGCCGCGGCGAACACGATGCCGCGCACGGCCAGGTCGAGGTCGGCCGACGGCGTGACGATCGCGGCGTTGTTCCCGCCGAGTTCGAGGATCAGCCGGCCGAAGCGGGCCGCGACGCGCGGCGCCACCTCGCCGCCCATGCGCTCCGACCCGGTGGCGCTGACCACCGGCACGCGGCGGTCGTCGAGCAGCGGCGCGGCGGCCTCGGCGTCGCCGACCACGAGCACGTTGAGGTTTTCGGGCGCGCCGCACTCGGCGGCCGCGCGGGCGAGCAGCGCGCTGCAGGCGTGCGACGTCAACGGCGTCAGCTCCGACGCCTTCCACACCACGGAGTTGCCGCACACCAACGCCAGCGCGGTGTTCCACGACCACACCGCGGCGGGGAAGTTGAACGCGGAGATGACGGCGACGACGCCGATCGGGTGCCACGTCTCCATCAGCCGGTGGCCGGGCCGCTCGGACGGCATCGTGCGGCCCTGCAACTGCCGCGACAGGCCGACCGCGTAGTCGCAGATGTCGACCATCTCCTGGATCTCGCCCAGCGCCTCCGACCGGATCTTCCCGACCTCGACACCGACGAGGTCGGCGAGGTCGGCCTTGTGCTCGGTGAGCAGCTCGCCGAACCGCTTGACGAGCGCGCCACGGACCGGCGCGGGCACCGTCCGCCAGGTGAGGAACGCCTCGTGCGCCTTGCCGATCGCGTCGGTGACGGCCGCGGCGTCGGCGGCGGGGACGGGGAACAGCTCCTCCCCCGTCACGGGGGTGCGGGCCAGCACGGTTCGGCCGCCCGAGAGCACAGCCGCCGGCAGGTCGACGCCGCAGCGCTTCAATGCGGCGCGGGCGCGTTCAGCGAGTTCCATTTGCCCATTCTGGCAGCATGACCGGGTGACCGAAGATCTTCTCGCCGCCGCCCGGGCGGCGGACGGGTTCATGCCCGACGACGAGGGCACGGCCCTGTACGCCGCGGCCCGCGACGCGATCGCCGGACCGCTGCTGGAGGTCGGCAGCTACCTGGGAAAGTCGACGCTGTACCTGGCCGCCGCCGCCCGTGAGCGCGGCGGCGTGGTGGTGACCGTCGACCACCACCGCGGGTCGGAGGAGCACCAGCCGGGCTGGGAGTACCACGATCCGTCGCTCGTGGACGTCTCGGTCGGGCGGATCGACACGCTGCCCGGATTCCGGCGCACGATCGCGACAGCCGGTGCGGAGGACGTGGTGGTCGCGGTGGTGGCGAAGGGTGAGACGCTGGCCGCGCTCTGGGCCCGTCCCCTCGCTCTGGTCTTTCTCGACGGCAGCCACACCGACGAATCGGCGCAGCGCGACTACGCCTGCTGGACCCCGCATCTGGCCGCCGGCGGCGTGCTGGCGATCCACGACGTGTTCCCCGACCCCGCTGACGGCGGGCAGGCGCCATACCGCATCTACGTAAAAGCGTTGAAGTCAGGTGATTTCACCGAAGTACGGGGTTGCGGCTCGCTGCGCCTGATGCGGAAGATGTGACCCGTGCCTAACCCACTGGCCTGGCGCCCGACCCGATCGCTCGCCGACGAGTTCTCACCGCGGGCCAACAGCATCGGGCTCCTCCGCCTGCTGCTCGCCGTCTCGGTGCTCGTGGCGCACGCGGGCCCCCTCGGGTACGGCCTGGCCAACTACGGCTTCGCGTTCACCCGGGGCCAGCTCGACTTCGGCGGGCTCGGCGTGTACGGCTTCTTCATCCTGTCGGGGTTCCTGATCACGGCGAGCGGTATGCGGTTCAGCCTGCCGCGGTACGCCTGGCACCGGTTCCTGCGGATCTTTCCCGGGTACTGGGTGTGCCTGGTGGTGATGGCCTGCGTTCTGCTGCCGATCGTCTCGTTGTACGAGCGCGGCACGCTCGCCGGGTTCTGGACGCACCCGAACGGCCCGTTCGACTACGTGTGGCGCAACCTGATCACCGTCCAGAACCAGTTCACGATCTCCGGGCTGATGTCCGGCAACCCGAGCGGCGGCGCCGTCAACGGGTCGCTGTGGACACTCCTGTACGAGCTGATGTGCTACGCGATGGTCGGCATCCTCGCGTGGACCGCCGTGCTGCGGCGCACCCCGCGCCTGGTGGCCCTCATGACGGCGGTCGTCTACCTGTTCGTCGTGAGCGACTGGGTGCGGCAGCTCCCGGTGCCCAACACGTGGTTGTACCGGCGCGGCGACATCGGCCCGTACCCGGTTCTCGGCGTGTTCTCGGTGAACTCCGTGCTCTTCCTCGGGCTGATGTTCCTCCTGGGCGCGAGCATGCACCTGTACCGCGACCGCATCCCGATGCACCCGGCGGTGGCGGCCGGCGCTGGCCTGGCGTTCGTCGGGTCGGCCGCCTTCGGCGGGTTCCTGGCGATCGGGCCGCTGGCGTACGCGTACCTGCTGGTCTGGCTGGCCTGCAAGCTGCCGCGATGGACGCAGGGCGTCGGGCGCAAGCGCGACTACTCGTACGGCATCTACATCTACGCGTACCCGGTGCAGCAGCTGCTCGCGTTGATGGGTGGCGCCAGGTGGGGCGTCGCGGCGTACATCGGGCTGTCGCTGGCCGGCACGTTGCTGCTCGCGGTGCCGTCGTGGTTCCTGGTGGAGAAACCGGCGATGTCGTTGAAGAACTGGACCCCACGGGCACTGGCGAAGCGCGCGGATCCGGAACCGGCACCGGAGCCCGTTCCGGCGCTCCCGCAGGTGTCAATACCTACGCAACGTAAGGCACCTGAGACGGCCGCTGCGCCTGTGGGTCGCTGAAGATCGTGCTCCGCACGTGCTCGCCGTTCACCGCGTCGACGGCGAGCACCACGGCCGCGGCCGTCCAGGTGGTGCGCTCCACCGGCCAGCGCACGCCCTCGTCGAAGACCAGGCCGGTCCAGTAGGAGCCGTCGTCGTCGCGCAGGTGCTGCATGTCGGCGATCAGGTGGGCGGCCGCGTCCGGATCGCCGTTGGCGTGCAGGGCGAGCGCGAGCTCACACGTCTCGGCGCCGGTCACCCACGGCCGGTCGGCGACGCAGCGGGCGCCGAAGCCGGGAACGACGAACTCGTCCCAGCGGTCCGCCAGGCGATCGGCGGCGTTCTTGCCGCGGACGGCGCCGCCGAGCACCGGGTAGTACCAGTCCATCGAGTAGCGGCCCTTGTCGGCGAACAGGTCCGGCCGCTCCGCGATGGCGCGCTGCAGGTCGGCCGCGGCGAGTTCCCAGTCGGGCTGGGCGTGGCCGAGGTGCTCGGCGATCGCGGACGCGCACCGCAGGCCGTGGTACGTGCTGGCGGAACCGGTCAGCAGGGCCACCGGATCGGGACCGGTCTCCGGGTGCACCGCCCACGGGACGACGCCCGACGTCTCCTGGTGCCGCACCACGAAGTCGGTGGCCGCCCGCACGGTGGGCCACAGTTCCACCAGGAACGCCTCGTCGTCGGTGGCGAGGAAGTGGTGCCACAGCCCGACGGCGAGGTACGCGCTGTGGTGCGTCTCGCCGAAGTCGCACACCGGCGCGCCCTCGCGGTACTTGGCCGGCCACCAGCCGCCGCGGCGCTGTTCGGCCAGCAACCACCGGTACGCGTGCCGGGCGTTCGCGTGGAGGCCGCCGACGTCGAGCGCCATCGCCGCCTCGATGTGGTCCCACGGGTCCAGCTCACCGCCCGGGAACCAGGGGATCGCGCCGTCGCGCTGCTGCACCGCGACGATGCTGTCCACAGTGGACCTCAGCTCGCGCCACGACGGTACCGTCACGCGGTCGGCTTCCTTGCGTAGAGCACAACGCTCTTGCCCAGCACGGGATTGAGTCCCTTCTCGGCCCACCGGGTCAGCCGGGGCCGCGCCGTGATGTCCCAGACGAGGAGCTTGTGGTACGCCCGCACGGCGGCGCTGTCGTCGGCCGCGCACTTGAGCCACCAGTACGGGCTGTGCAGCGCGTGGGCGTGGCCGCGTCCGATCGTCTTCAGGCCGGCGTCCGCCAGCCGTTGCGAGAGCTCCGACGCCTTGTAGATGCGGACGTGGCCGCCCTCGTTGGCGTGGTACTCGTCCGACAGCGCCCAGCACACCCGCTCGGGGAACCAGCGCGGCACGGTGACCGCGGCCCGCCCGCCGGGCTTGAGCACCCGGGCCAGTTCGGCGATCGCGCTGGCGTCGTCGGGGATGTGTTCCAGCACCTCCGACGCGATCACGCGGTCGAACGAGTTGTCGGGGAACGGCAGCGCGCGCAGGTCGGCCCGCACCGCGGCGGCGCTGGCATCGGCCGGCGCCTCGCCGGCGAGGCGGATCGCCGCGCACCACTCGCGCGTCGTCGCGAGGTCCTTCGCGCTCAGGTCGACGGCGACGACGTGCGCACCCCGCCGGTACGCCTCGAACGCGTGCCGCCCCTCGCCGCAGCCGAGGTCGAGCACGCTCATCCCCCGCCGGACGCCGAGCCGGTCGTAGTCGACGGTCAGCAAGAAAGGGCCTCCCGGTACCAGTCCACAGTGGACAGTGCGGTGCGCCGCCAGGTGTAGTTGGCGAGCACCCGTTCCCGCCCGTTCCGGCCGAGCCGCGCGCGGAGATCGGCGTCGTCGAGCAACCGGCCGATCGCGGCGGCCAGCGCCTCCGGGTCGCTCGGCGGGACGTGCAGCGCCGCGTGCCCGTCCGGGCCGACCACCTCGGGCAGCGCGCCGGCGGTGGTGGCCACCACCGGCGTGCCGCACGCCATCGCCTCGACGGCCGGCAGCGAGAACCCCTCGAACCGCGACGGCACCACGGCCACCTCGGCACCGCCGAGCTCGGCGGCGAGGTCCACATCGGACAGTCCGCTCACGAACCGCACGGCGTCCTTGAGGCCGAGCCGGGTGACGGTGCGGTCGGCCGGCCCGTCGGGCTTCGGCGTGCCGACCACCACCAGCTCGATGTCGCGCTCGGTCCGCAGCTTGGCCACGGCATGCAGCAGGTCGTCGAGTCCCTTCAACGGCACGTCGGCGCTGGTGACCGTCACAATGCGGTTCTTCGATCGCGGAACCGTGGGTGGCCGGAACACCTCGTCGTCGACGCCGACCCCGATGACGCTCAACCGCTCCGGCCGCACCTTGAACGCCCGCAGCGTCTCCGCCTCCGACGACTCGGACACCGTGCACACGGCCGGCAACCGCCGCACCACCCGCCCCTGCATGCGGGTGAACCCGTACCACCGCCGCAACGCCGCGCGGCGCCGCCGGTTGGGCGCCGCCGCGAGCTCGATCTCCCGGTCGACCGTGATCGGGTGGTGGACGGTCGCCACCACCTTCATGCTCCGTTGCAGCCCGAGCAGGCCGTAGCCCAGCCCCTGGTTGTCGTGCACGATGTCGAACTCGTTCCGGCGACGACGCAGCAGCTTCGAGACCCGCAGCGAGAACGTCAGCGGCTCGGGGAACGCGCCGGTGCACATCGTCAGCCACTCCAGCCAGTCGGTGGCGCTGGTGAACTCGTGCAGTCTGGGGACGCGGAACGGGTCGGGCTCGCGGTAGAGGTCCAGGCTGCGGACCTCGGTGAGCTTCACTGCGGCGTCGAGCGGGTGCGGCAGCGGCGGACCGGAGAACACCTCGACCTGATGCCCGAGCCGCACCAGTTCGCGGGACAGGTAGTGCACGTAGACGCCCTGCCCGCCGCAGTACGGCTTGCTCCGGTAGGACAGCAGGGCGATCCGCAGCGGTTCGGGCACCGCAGGAGTCTATCCGGTCTTCCTACTGGCGAGTAGCTAATGCCCCGAGGCGGCCCACTGGTGGGTCGAACCGGCGTGCAGGGCGGCGTACACGGCGTCCCGGATCCGGTTGGCATCCTCAGTGGTCAGGGTCTTCCGGTGGTCGCGGATCACCAGCCGCAACAGGAGGTTCTTCTGGCCCGCCCGGATGCCGAGGCGCTCGCGCGCCGCCTCCGGGAGGTCGGCGTACGCGGTCTCGCCGAGCACCGTCACCTCCTCCAGGCCCTCCGCCTCCGCGCCGAGCGCCGCGCGGACCCGGTCGCCCAGAAGTTCGGGGTCAAGGTCGGCGTCCACCGCCAGGGACAGGTCGCGCCGGCTCGGTGGCATCGAGGAGACCGGGCGGTAGCGGCCGAGGTCGCGCATCTGTGCCGCCACCCGGGGGTCCGCCGACCTCAGCAGCCGGATGTCGTCGATGCCCTTCACCAGCATGGTCAGGCGGTCCAGGCCCAGGCCCATCGCGAGGCCCGTCGCCGACGCCGGCAGGCCGGCCGCCGCGAGCACCTCCGGGTGGGCCACGCCGCACTCGCCGATCTCCACGCCGTCGACGTAGAGCTCGCGCCCGTCGAGCGTGTACGGGTGCGGGCTCGCCGGCGTCGTCACGGCCTTTCCCGGCAGCACGGCACCCACCACCCGGGAGATCATCCCGGTGAGGTCGGCGTCGTCGAGAGGCGGCGAAGCGCGACGGATCCGCCACAGGTCCAACTGGTGCGGTTCGCCGACGTGGTGCCGGTCGATCACGTCGCGGCGGTAACACATGCCGGGCACCGCCAGCAGCACGTCGTCGTGCGGCAGGTCGCGCAGCAGCGCCGGGACGTGCGCGGTGGTGTGCGCCCGGAGCATGTGGTCGTCGTCGACGTAACGGGAGTAGCGGCGGTCGCGGGTCACCGCGTCCGGCGGGTAGCGGAGCAGGTCGTAATGGTCGCGGACGGACACCACCGGGTCGCCACGGTGCAGCACCACGGGAACGTCCCAGCCGGCGGTCAACGCGTCGACGATCAGTTGCATGGCGTGCGGCCCGGCGGCCGGGTCGGTGAGATCACGGATCGACATGGGGAACCTCGCAGGCAGGCGTGAACGGGGACACGGAAAAGCCCCGGCCGGAACCGGGGCTTCTGCCTGCGCGGATGCGCGAACGTCAGGTGGCCGCCGGTAGCCGGGGCCCGCTAAACAGTCGCGTCATGGGCTCAATGGTGCCCGCACGGTCGGCACGCTGTCGAGCACAATTCCGAAGTGCTCGTGGTACGCGGCGAGCACCTCTGCGTCCGTCTCCAGCACCCGCTGGTCGCGGCCGCCCGCGCCGGTGCGGATCAGCTCCCGCCCGCTGAGCGTGATGCGGCCGGTGCCGGTGAGGCGGGTGCACACCAGCGACCGCGTGAAGTGCGACCGCGGCGACGTCCGCTGGTACCAGCAGGTCGGTCCGAAGTCGTCCAGCACCCGCGGGCGGGTCTCCACGGTGTACTCGGGTTCGCCGTCGCGATCGATCGCCAGGTCGCCGTGGTCGCGCTCCGACACCGTGAACGTTCCGCCGGGATCGGCCTGCGGCGTGCGGACGTCCAACCGGATCGGCCGGTGCGTGAACCGCCCGAAGCCGACGTCGACCAGCCACGGCTCGCCGTCGACGTCGACCCGCAGCGCGAGGTGGTCGAACAGCGGGCCGTCCTTCACCCGCGCCGCGAGCAGTTCCACGGAGTACCCCAGCGCGGTCAGCAGGGCCGCGAACGCGCCGTTGAGCTCGTAACAGAACCCGCCCCGTCGCCGCTCGATGATCTTGTCGACCAGAGCGACGGGTTCCAGCACGATCTCCTCGCCGAGGTGGACGCTCAGGTTCTCGAACGGCACCACGTGCAGGTGCCGCTCCTGCAGTTCGGAGAGCAGCGCCAGCGTCGGCGAACCGCGCTCCACCCCGAGGTGGTCCAGATACCGCCGAACACGCGAGGAGTCCACCGCGGCACAGTACCGCGATGGACCCCTCCTCTATGAACGACGTCAGCGGGTGAAGACCTGGAACTCGCTGACCCGGACCTGCGTGGCGAACAGGCTGTTCACCGTGCAGTCCGTGTTCGCGCGCGGATCCGCGTCCTGCTCGCCCGCGTAACGCGGGTTACCGGTGCACTGGCTGGTCAGCACGTCGAGACGCAGGTGCGTCGCCGACACCGGTGTGAACGAGAACGTCCGCAGGTTCAACTGCGACGCCGTCGGCCGGAAGTTCCCGGCCGGGAACGCGTCCGTCGGGCTGGTGAAGACCCGACGGAAGTTGCCCGGCTGCGAGCAGTCGGCGATCGTCGCGTTGCACGCCGACACGCCGAACGACCGCAGCGCGCTGAACCGGTTCTGGCTCAGCCCGTCCACGTCACCGACGATCTGCGGCCGCAGCAACGCGCTCACGTTGACCCGGCTCACCAGTTGCGGCGCCGTGCCGGCGAGGTCGACGGTGATCCGCTTGCCCGCCACGCCGTCGAGCGACGCCCAGTTGGTGGCCTCGGTGTCGTCGCCGAGCTTGTCGACGTTGACGCCGTCGCCGGAGAACACGCCACCGGTGGTCGCCGAGGCGAGGTTCCGCGGCAGGTTCAGCGGCAGTTCCTGCGCGCGTCCGGCGAGCACGAACGAGCTGAACTTGCGGTACCCGAAGCCGGGGCCGCCGGCCGTGAACGAGTACTGCTGACCGCCGACGATGGAGAACGTGTCGGGCAGGTCGGTGTTCGGGTCGGTGTCGGCGATCGGCACCGCCCGCGCCTCGTAGTCGCCGACGTACAGCCGGATCGCGGCGCCCGCCGCGTCACCGGCCGCGCGCAGCGTCATGGTCGCGTTCGTGGTGTAGGGGGACGCGAAGCTGGGCACCGGGTCGGCGTCGCTCGGGCCGCTGGTGGCGTCCATGCCCATGCCCGACGTGGCGAACGCGTTCCACATGATGTCCTGGTTCGCGCCGCCGAACCGCACAAGGTCGGCCGCGAGCATGTTGTCGCGCATGTCGAGCATGCTGAACTGGCTGGAGGCCTCCAGCAGGAACGAGTCGAACACCAGTTGCGCCCAGCGCCGGTTGCCCGGGCAGGCGTCGGACTGCACGAGCCCGTTGGCGCACTGCTCCTGCAGCGCCGGCGTGCCGGCGCCGTACCGCTGCACGAACGCGTTGCGGATGCGCACGTTCGTCGCCGACCAGATCTCGCCGTCGGCGTGCACCTGCTGGCCGACGAGGTCGTAGCCGACGTCGGAGTAGTTCAGCGGGCTGCGGCTCATGTCGTAGTTGCGGATGCCCTGGGTCAGGTTGCCGGTCGCGTAGCCACCAGTGACGAACGGGGTCTCGCCCGGCGGCCGGAAGCCGTACTCGGACAGGTACTCCATCGCCATGAGGTCGCCCCACGACTCGCCCATCGCGCCGCCCTGCGCCGACCCGATGCCGGCGTCCGGTCCGGCGATCATGCGGTTGGTGATCGCGTGCGTGTACTCGTGGCCGATCACGGTCATGTCGTAGTCGCCGTCGACGCACGGCGGGTAGGCCCCGCCGGCCTGCGGCTGCCACAGGAACATGTTGGTCGTCGGCGGGAGTCCGTCGCGTCCGGTGCCCTGGTTGGCGTTGTTGCGGCTGCCCGAGATCGCGCCGGACTGCGCGCGTCCCTGCTCGGCGTCGTTGCCGAGACCGGCACCGCTGACGTTGACCACCTGCATGTTCCAGGCCGCCTCGGTGAACCCGAGGGTGAACGCCCAGTCGTGCATCCGGTTGTGCATCGCGAACAGGTTGCTCACCGCGGCGTCGGCGTCGTTGCGCTGGGCCGACGTGAACACGTCGGGGTTGCAGCGGGCCTGCTTCCACTGGTCGGTGAACGGGTAGAGGTAGTTGCGGTCCGGGCTCGGCGTCGCCGGGAACACGGCCGTTCCGCCGCCCCACTGCACCACGTTGTTCGCCGAGTTGCCCGACGAGGTCTGCGTCGACGCGCCGGTGGCCACGTTGACGTCCCACGCCTGGCCGGTGTTCGGGTCGCGCACGGTGCGCACGCACCCGGCGGCCGGCGCGAAGCACCAGCGCTCGCGGGTGTCGGCGCCGCTGGGCGGCGGGGTGGCCGGGTACACGGCCCACTTCGGGTTGTCGGTGTCGAAGTCCACCTGGTCCTCGCGCACCAGCACGCCGCCGGTGCGGGCGTCGACGTAGGTCGTGAACGACTCGGGGTGGTCGACCCCGGTCGCGCTGAACGACACGGCGAACGCGGCGCGCGGCCCGTCGAGCGGCGTCGGCACCGCGACCAGCTTCGTCTCCGGCGCGCCGGCAAGCTCGCCGGCCGCGACCTCCGCGTCGGCGAGGGCGGCGGCCACCGCCTGGGACGCGCCGAGCGTCGCCGGTTGCGGTGCGTTCGTGTTCCGGGAAAGGGTCGAGGTGACGCGCACCACCGCGCCGTTGTTCACCAGCACCGCCGCCTGGCCGTCGTAGCCGGCCGGCAGATCGCCGAACCGCTGGCGCAGCACCACGACCGCGCCGGTGCCGATCGGGCGCACCAGCAGGGTCTCCATTGTGGACACCGACTTCTCGTCGAGCCCGAACAGGTCCGGGTTCCCCGCGAGGTACTGGCGGGCCGCGGTCTCCGGGTCGGCCGACAGCCCGCCCGCGATCTGCTTTCCGGTGGCGCCCGCCGGGCTCAGCGACTTCGGTGTGCCGAGGTTGTTCCAGCGCACCGTCGCCTTCGAACCGGCCAGCGACCGCTGGCTCGCGTTGGGTTCGACGCGGCCGATCCGGTTGTCCTTGTCGCGGGACGGGTGCCCGTCCGCGGGTAGTTCGTAAGCCGCCGGTGTGGTGTCCGACGCGTTCGGGCGGCCGGGGTCGGCTCCCGCCGGGGCGGCGACGCCGCCCACGCTCACGACCAGTGCCGCGATCGCGGCTCCGGCCAGGTTTCTTCTGCGCACGATGTCCTCCCCTGCGATGCACCGATGCATGCACATGCATCACTACAACAAGGCGCAATCACTGGGAAGAGCGCGCGGGTTCGGCGCGGGTACGGCGAGGGATGAGCGGCTACCGGACGGTGACGTCGGGCGCGGGGATCCGGGCCCGCCGGCGGGCACCGAGCCAGCCGGCGGACGCGACCGGCACGGTGATCACCAGCACGTACACCGCCTCGGACACGCCGGGGCCGAACTTCAGCCACGCCACCACCGTCGCGGCGGCGACCGCCGAGACCAGGAACGCGAGCGCGATCGCCGGACGCGCGTCGACCGCCGCGTACCCCATCACCCCGAGGTAGCCCAGCAGGATCAGCAGCAACGTCGGTAGCGCGTAGAACTCGAAGGTGGAGGGCAGCAGCCCCACCGCCTCCAGCCAGTCCGGCAGCCAGACGAGCGCGGGCAGCAGAACGGCACCGGCAACGGTCCGGCCCCGGAGCGGCCGCAACCGCGAGAAGGCCAGGGCCAGCGCACCGAGAACGGCCGCCGTCGCCGGACCCGGATACAGATAAAGCGGCACGAGGAGCGGCCACTCCTCCGGCAACGGGCGGTGCGCCATCGCCGGCCACCCGACGTGGTGCAGCCACGGGTACCCGATCGTCTGCACCGCGCCCGCGACGGCGACGAACGGCAACGCGAGGCGGGTCCGTCCCCGGGCCAGCAGCGCCACCGGGACCACCCCGGCCAGCACGGCGAGACCGACGAGCACCGACCACCCGGCCGTCACCGGCCGCACGTCGTCGTACCCGCGCGCGGTGCCCAGCGTGGTGACGCCCTCGATCGTCATCGTCACCAGCAGCACCAGCAGCCCCAGCCGCAGGCCCTCGGCAACGGTCACCCCGACCGGGCGGTGGTCACCCGTTCCGGCCCGCATGCGCAGCCCCTCGAACACCAGGGCCCGGGCCTCCCGCCGCGACGGGCGGGTCTGACCCGGTTCGGCGCAGTCGAGCAGCGTCCCGACGAGTTCCGCCCCGCGATCCTCGCGGTAGCGGCGCGGGTAGTAGTCGAGCAGATCCCAGTAGCGCGCGGCGAGCCGCTCCTCCGCCGTCCTCCTGTCTTTCATGCCTCACCCACCGCGGGTCTCCCGGCGACGCGTGGCGCGTGGCCCGTGACCACCCGGGCCGCCGCCGCCATCCGGGCGGCCTCGGCCCGCAGCGCCGCGGACCCGTCCACGGTGAGTTCGTAGTACCGGCGCGCCCGCCCGTTGACGACCTCGGAGCGCTCGACCCGGATCTGGCCGGCCGACTCCAGCCGGTCGAGCGCGGCGTAGAGGGTGCCGGCGGCGAGGCGCACCCGGCCACCGCTCAGCTCCTCGGCCCGCTTGATGATCCCGTAGCCGTGCCGGGCCTCGTCGAGCAGCGAGGCCAGGATGAAGTACGTCGGCTCCTGCATGGCGGCGATGCCCACGGCGTCAGCCCCGCACGCCGAGTGGACGGAGCGCCCGCTGCCGCCGCAGGCCCAGCCAGCCGGCCACCCCGGCGGAAACGGCGACGCCCAGGTAGCCGGCAGCGACGACGACCAGACCGTGGGGCGGGTCCGTCAGCTGCGCCACCGTCGACATGATCTGCGCGAGGAACATCGTCAGCGCGAACGCCGCCGCGAGCGCGGGCCGCGGGTCGATGCCGGCGTAGCCCAGCGCGCACAGGTAGAGAAGCACGAAAGCCCACTGGGTGCCGGAATCGCCGCGGCCGGTGGCGTTGAGGTAGACGGAGATCATGAGAATCACGGCCGGCACGATGGCCCAGGCGAGCATCACCGGCCCGGCGGTGATCCGGCCCAACCGCCGGCTCAGCAACCACAGCGCCACGGCGCCGGCCAGGTTCAGCGCCGCGTTCACGGCGAGCATCCGGTAGACCAGACGATCCGCCTGGTCGAAGTACATCGGGTGCCCGACGGTCGTCACCACGCCGGTGACCACCGAGGCCGGCACCGCCAGCCCGAACCGGCCGACCGCGATCAGCCCGAACAGGACCATCTCGCACAACACCCCGGCCACGGCGAACGCCCACCAGGCCGGTCCCGGCGGGGGAACGGGACCGTTCGACCCCTCCCAGACGACGGACGCGTCTCGCAGCACCGCCAGCGCGATCAGCAGCAGCATTCCCAGTTGGAGGCCGCCCGTGAGGCTTTCCCGGGCCGTGCGGTGTCCCGAGGTGCCCGCCCGCAGCCGCAGCCCCTCCAGGATCAACGCCCGTGCCTCCCGCGCGGACGGGCGGACCTGGCCCGGACGGGCGCTGTCGAGCAGCGTGCCGACCAGTTCCGCGCCGCGCTCCTCGCGGTACCACCGGGGGTAGGCGGCGAGCAGCCTCCGGTACCGCCCGGCCAACACATCGACAGTCATGCCGTCACTATATAGAGACGGTCTACATATAGCCAGACCTTCGCGATCAGGCGCCGGCGAGCGGCACGACCTCCGGTGCGCCGAGGCGCGTCGCGTCGGCGGTGGCGTCGTCGGGCTGTTCCTGGGACGCGCGTTCGGCCTCGACCCGCAGCCGGTAGTGCTCGACCTCGCGCTCGATCTGCTCCGACGTCCAGCCCAGCACGCCGCCCATCAGCTCGGCGCACGCCCGCGACGCCTGCACGCCCCGGTCGAACGACTCGATGTAGATGCGGGTGCGGCGGGTCATCACGTCTTCGAGGTGCCGGGCGCCCTCGTGGCTCGCCGCGTACGTGATCTCGGCGCGCAGGTAGTCGTCGGCGCCGTCGATCGGTTCGCGCAGCGTCGAATCGGCCCGGATCAGGTCGAGCACCTCGTCGACCATCGAGCCGTAGCGGCGCAGCAGGTGCTCGACGCGGGCCACGTGCAGCCCGGTGTCGGCGGCGAGCGTGCGGCGCTGGTTCCACATCGCGGTGAAGCCCTCCGCGCCGAGCAGCGGAACCCGCTCGGTGCACGACCGCGGCACCGAGCCGCCCAGCCCGTGCGCCGCCGTGTCGACGGCGTCCTTGGCCATCACCCGGTACGTCGTGTACTTGCCGCCGGCGACCACCACCAGCCCGGGCGTCGGGCTGACCACGATGTGCTCGCGGGACAGCTTCGACGTGCTGTCCGACTCGCCCGACAGCAGCGGGCGCAGCCCGGCGTAGACGCCCTCGACGTCGGCGCGGGTGAGCGGCGTGATGAGCACCTTGTTGACCTCGTTGAGGAGGTAGTCGATGTCGGTGCTCGACGCCGCCGGATGCGCCTTGTCGAGCTTCCAGTCCGTGTCGGTGGTGCCGACCACCCAGTGCCGGCCCCACGGGATCACGAACAGCACGCTCGTCGCGGTGCGCAGGATCAGGCCGGTCTTGGACTGGATGCGGTCGCGCGGCACCACGAGGTGGATCCCCTTGGACGCCCGCACCTTGAACTGGCCGCGCTCGCCGACCAGCGCCTGCGTCTCGTCGGTCCACACGCCGGTGGCGTTGATCACCTGGCGGGCGCGGATCTCGTAGACCTCGTCGTGCTCCAGGTCCTTCACCTTGACCCCGGTGACCCGCTCGCCCTCGCGCAGGAACCCGATCACGCGCGCCCGCGACGCCACGTGCGCGCCGTACGCGGCGGCGGTGCGCACCAGGAACATGGTGTGCCGGGCGTCGTCGACCTGGGCGTCGTAGTACTGCAGCGCGCCGATCAACGAGTCCTTCTTGAGGGCCGGCGACTCGCGCAGCGCCTGCCGCCGGGTGAGGTGCCGGTGCCGGGGCAGCCCCCGGTTGACCCCGACGGACGCCAACACGTCGTACAACGCGACGCCCGCACCGGCGTAGAACCGCTCCCAGCCCCGGTGCTGCAGCGGGTAGAGGAACTTCACCGGCCGCACCAGGTGCGGCGCGATCCGCTGGATCAGCAGCCCGCGCTCGCGCAGCGCCTCCTTCACCAGGGCGAAGTCGAGCATCTCCAGGTACCGCAGCCCGCCGTGGATCAGCTTGCTCGACCGGCTCGACGTGCCACTGGCCCAGTCGCGCATCTCCAGCAGGCCGGTGGACAGGCCACGGGTCACCGCGTCGAGGGTCGCGCCGGCGCCGACCACGCCTCCCCCGATGACCACGACATCCAGTTCCGGCGCGGCCGCCATCGCCTCCAACGCGGTCTGGCGGGCCGTGGGTGACAGGGATCCCGATCGCATGTGGCAGGCCTCTCAATCTTGGCGGCCGCCGTAGGAACCCTACGGCGGCCGCCCGCACGTTGTGATTCAGCCGACGTCTACCCAGTCGAGCGTCCGCTCAACTGCTTTCTTCCATTTTCCGAATCCTTCCTGGCGCTGTTCGTCGGACCAGGCCGGCTGCCAGCGCTGGGACTCGTTCCAGTTCTCCCGCAACTCGTCGGTGGACTTCCAGAAGCCGACCGCGAGGCCGGCGGCGTAGGCGGCCCCGAGCGCGGTGGTCTCGGCGACCACCGGCCGGCTGACCGGCACGCCCAGGATGTCGGCCTGCATCTGCATGCACAGCTGGTTGGCGGTGATGCCACCGTCGACCTTCAGCACGTCGAGCGACACCCCGGAGTCCTGTTCCATCGCTTCCACCACGTCGCGGGACTGGTAGCAGATGGACTCCAGCGTAGCCCGCGCGATGTGCGAACTCGTGTTGAAGCGGGACAGCCCGACGATCGCTCCCCGGGCGTCGGAGCGCCAGTACGGCGCGAACAGGCCGGAGAACGCCGGGACGAAGTAGACCCCGCCGCTGTCCGCCACCTGCGCGGCCAGCGTCTCGCTCTCCGCCGCGTTGCGGATGATCCCCAACTGGTCGCGCAGCCACTGGACGGCCGAACCGGTGACCGCGATCGACCCCTCCAGCGCGTAGACGGCGTCGGCGTCCCCGAACTTGTAACAGACCGTGGTCAGCAGCCCGTTCTGCGACCGCACCAGGTCGGTTCCGGTGTTGAGGAGCATGAAGTTGCCGGTCCCGTAGGTGTTCTTCGCCTCTCCGGGCGCGAAGCACACCTGGCCGACGGTGGCCGCCTGCTGGTCGCCGAGGTCGCCGGTGAGCGCGACCTCGCCGCCGAGCGGGCCGCCGGCCCGGGTGACGCCGTACCGGTTCGGGTCGGACGACGGCCGGATCTCGGGCAGCATCCGGCGCGGGATGTTGAAGAACGACAGCAGTTCGTCGTCCCAGTCGAGCGTCTCCAGGTCCATCAGCATGGTGCGGCTGGCGTTGGTGACGTCGGTGACGTGCACCCCGCCGTCGACACCACCGGTGAGGTTCCAGAGCAACCAGCTGTCGGTGTTGCCGAACACCGCGTCGCCGTTCTCGGCCGCCTCGCGGACCCCGTCGACGTTCTCGAGGATCCACTGGATCTTGCCGCCGGAGAAGTAGGTGGCCGGCGGCAGCCCGGCCTTCCGCCGGATCACGTCGCCCTTGCCCTCGCGGTCCAGCGCCGACGCGATGCGGTCGGTGCGGGTGTCCTGCCAGACGATCGCGTTGTAGTAGGGCCGGCCGGTGCGCCTGTTCCAGACCACCGACGTCTCGCGCTGGTTGGTGATGCCGAGCGCCGCGAGGTCGCTCGCCTGCAGGTTCTGCGACCGGAGCGCGGTGGCGATCACGGTGGTGGTGCGGTCCCAGATCTCCACCGGGTTGTGCTCGACCCAGCCCGCCTGCGGCAGGATCTGCTCGTGCTCCAACTGGTGCGCGCCGACGACGTTGCCGCCGTGGTCGAAGATCATGAACCGGGTACTGGTCGTGCCCTGGTCGACGGCACCGACAAAGTCAGCCATAAGGTTCTCCGTTCTAGGCGGTGACGCGGGCTTCGCCCTCTGGGGTGGGCAGGCGGCCGGGTTCCTGGAGGGCGTCGGCCGGCGGCAGGTGACGCCCGACGAGCACCTGGTACAACCCCGCACCGACCAGACCACCGATGATGGGCGCGACTATGGGTATCCACCAGTAGGGATACCCCGTCGTGTCGCGGAACGCCTCCCCGTACCCGGTGAAGAACGACGCGAGCCGCGGCCCGAAGTCACGGGCGGGGTTGATCGCATAGCCCGCGTTGGCGCCCCACGCCATGCCGATACCGACCACGATCAGACCGATGATGAACGGCGCCAGGTTCGCGCCCGGCGGGGTGCCGAGGACGTCGGTCACCGCGAGGATCAGGAACAGCAGGATCGCCGTGCCGATGATCTGGTCGCGGAAGGCGCCCCATTCGCTCACACCGAGCGCGGTGGCCGGCAGCGTCGAGAAGACGCCCTGCGACTTCGGGGTGTTGCCGGGGTCGAACGTCGCCAGCGCCTCGCTGTAGTTCCACCGGACGATCAGCGCCGCGACGAACGCGCCCAGGAACTGGGCCAGGGAGTAGGGACCGACCTTGCGCCACGGGAAGCCCTTGAACGCGGCAAGGGCGATCGTGACCGCGGGGTTGAGATGGGCGCCGCTGATCCGCCCGGCCACGTAGACGCCGAACACCACACCGAGCCCCCAGGCCCAGTGGATGGATTGGGTGTCTCCGACCTTCGTGGCGACGACCTGCGCCACCACACCACAGCCGAAGAGGATGAGGATCAGGGTCCCGGCGAACTCGGCGATCAGTTCGCTGACGAGACCGGAAACCTTCAGTCGTGCCGCCATGTGCCCTCCATATTCAGGCAGGTCAGCTCGACCTCCGGCGCGCACGGGGGTGTTGCGCGGAGGTTTCGACGAGGTGACCGTCTAGACGATTGGGTGGACCGTACGGAGGCGAATACCGATCGTCAACGAACAGCGGTCGACATTGTCGAACGCTGTTTATCGGGTCTAGGGTCCGAGACATGCCCGGCAGCGTGCAGTCGATCGAGCGGGCAGCGGCGATCCTCCGGCTGCTCGCGAGCAGCTCCGGTCGGCTCGGCATCGGCGAGATCTCCCGCTCGCTCGACCTCGCCAAGGGCACCACGCACGGGATCCTGCGCACGCTGCAGAACGTGGGATTCGTCGAGCAGGACACCGACTCGGGCAAGTACCGCCTCGGCGCGGCGCTCCTGCACCTGGGCACCAGCTACCTCGACGTCAACGAACTGCGGTCGCGGTCGATCAACTGGGCCGACCCGCTGGCCGCGCGCAGCGGTGAGGCGGTGCGCATCGGCACGTTCCTCGACGGCAAGGTGCTCGTGGTCCACCACGTCTTCCGTCCGGACGACACGTTCCAGACGCTCGACGTCGGCTCGCTGCTGCCGCTGCACGCCTGCGCGATGGGCAAGGTGCTGCTGGCGTACAACGCCGACGCCGTCCGCGCGGTCCAGTTGGAGCCGTTCACCCGCCGGACCCTGACGCGCCCCGACGACCTCGGTCGGGCCCTCGCCGAGGTGCGCGACCGGGGTTGGGCCTTCGACGTCGAGGAGCTGACGCCGGGTGAGGCCGGCATCGCGGCGCCGATCCGCGGCTACGGCGGCCTGGTCGTCGGCGCGATCGGCGTCTCCGGACCGGTGGAACGGCTCTGCGACAGCCGGGGCCGCCCCGACGCCACGCTCGTTTCGTATGTCCGGGAGGCCGCCCGCGCGGTGTCCCGGGATCTCGGCGCCAGCCGCCGCTAGGAGTTCCTATGTATGTGGTCGCGATCGACCAGGGCACGACCTCGACGCGGTGCATCGTGTTCGACCGGCGCGGCCAGCTCGTGTCGGTGGCCCAGCGCGAGCACCAGCAGTACTTTCCGCGGCCCGGCTGGGTCGAGCACGACGCGATGGAGATCTGGCGCAACGTCGAACGGCTGGCGCCGCGCCTCGGCGTGCAGCCGGACCAGGTCGCGGCGATCGGCATCACCAACCAGCGGGAGACGACGGTGCTGTGGGACCGGCGTACCGGCGTCCCCATCTCGCGGGCCGTGGTGTGGCAGGACACCCGCACCGACTCGCTGGTGCAGAAGCTCGCCGCCACGCCGGGCGCGGAGCGGGTGGGCGAGCTGAGCGGGCTGCCGTTCGCCACCTACTTCTCCGGACCGAAGCTGCGGTGGCTGCTCGACAGCCGGCCGGGCCTCGCCGAGCGGGCCGAGCGCGGCGAGGTGCTCTTCGGAACGATGGAGTCCTGGCTGATCTGGAACCTCACCGGCGGGCCGAACGGCGGCATCCACGTCACCGACGTCACGAACGCCAGCCGCACCATGCTGATGAACCTGGAAACCCTGCAATGGGACGACGAGCTGCTGGCCTTCTTCGGCGTCCCGCGGGCCATGCTCCCGGAGATCCACTCCTCCGCCGAGGTGTACGGGCACGCCGTCACCGCGTTCCCCGGCGTGAAGATCGGCGCCGCGCTCGGCGACCAGCAGGCGGCGCTGTTCGGCCAGACCTGCTTCCACCCCGGCGAGGCCAAGTGCACCTACGGCACGGGCAGCTTCCTGCTGCTCAACACCGGCACCGAGCCGGTGCGGTCGACGCACGGGCTGCTCACCACCGTCGGCTACAAGATCGGTTCGGACGCGCCGGTGTACGCGCTGGAGGGATCGATCGCGATCACCGGGTCGTTGGTCCAGTGGTTCCGCGACCAGCTCGGGCTCATCACCACCGCGCCGGAGATCGAGACGCTGGCCCGCACCGTCGACGACAACGGCGGCTGTTACATCGTGCCGGCGTTCTCGGGGCTGTTCGCGCCGCACTGGCGCAGCGAGGCGCGCGGCGTGATCGTCGGGCTCACGTCGTACATCACCAAGGGCCACCTGGCCCGCGCCGTGCTGGAGGCGACGGGCTGGCAGACCCGCGAGGTGGTCGACGCGATGAACGCCGACTCGGGTCTCGCCCTCAAGACGCTCAAGGTCGACGGCGGCATGACGGCCGACAACCTGCTGATGCAGTTCATCTCCGACGTGCTCGACGTGCCCGTGGTCCGGCCGATGGTCGCCGAGACGGTGTCACTCGGCGCGGCGTACGCCGCCGGCCTGGCGGTCGGCTACTGGCCCGACCTGGAGGGCCTGCGGCAGAACTGGCACCGCGCCGCGCAATGGCTCCCCTCGATGGACCCGGTGATCCGCGCCGAGGAGTACGACAACTGGCAACGGGCGGTGGAACGCACGCTGGACTGGATCAAACCCCGCCGCTAATCGAGCACGGTGGCCAGCGCGCGCAGGATGAGCGCGGTGCTCGTCGCGCCGGGGTCCTGGTGGCCGACGCTGCGCGCGCCGAGGTAGGACGCGCGGCCCTTCCTCGCCTGGAGTTCGGCCGTCGCCTTGGCCCCGGCCTCGGCGGCCTGCGCCGCGGCTTCGGCAGCCGGGCCCAGGCCGTCGGGGGCGGCCGCCACGAACGCTTCCACCGCGGGGTCGAGGGCGTCGACCATGGTCTTGTCGCCGGGGGCGGCGGCGCCGAGCTTCCGGATGGCAGCCAGGCCGTCGCGCAGTGCGGCGCCGAGCGCCGCGGCGTCGGCTTCGGGACCGTCGAGCGCCTTGCCGATCGCCCGGAAGGCGCTGCCGTACAGCGGACCGGACGCGCCGCCCACCTTCGAGATGAGCGTGGTGCCGGTCTTGACCAGCACCGCACCCGGCCCGTCGGCCGCGAACCCGTCGAGCGCGGCCGTCACCGCGGTGAAGCCCCGCTTCAGGTTCACGCCGTGGTCGGCGTCCCCGATCGCGGAGTCGAGTTGGGTGAGGTGGTCGGCGTTCTCCGTGACCGCGGCGGCGGCCGCGACGACCCAGGCCCGGGCAGCATCGGCGTCGAAGTTCATGCGTCGTCCTCCCTTCGGTCGGACGATTGATGAACTTGCGCTGAGCTAATGATGCCCTCGCACGAGTGCTCGGTCATGCCCCCCACCGTAGGCCGTGCGTGACGACCGGTGCCTCCCACAGCCGGATCAGCTCGTCGTCGGCCCTGCAGATCGTCAGCGACATGCCAGCCATGTCGAGGCTGGTCACGTAGTTGCCGACGAGCTTGTGCACGATCTCGACGCCGGCGTCCGCGAGCAGCGCCGCGACGTGGCCGTACAGGAGGTACAGCTCGATCTGCGGCGTGCCGCCCAGCCCGTTGACCATCACGATCACCCGGTCGCCGCGCTGTAGCGGCTTCGCCGCCAGGATCGACTCCACCGCCGTCGCCGCGATCTGCTTCGCGGGCTGCAGCTTCTCCCGCCGCCGGCCGGGCTCGCCGTGGATGCCGACGCCGACCTCCATCTCGTCGTCGGGCAGGTCGAAGCCGGGCTTGCCGGCGGCCGGCGTGGTGCAGGCGGTGAGCGCGACCGCGAACGAGCCGCTGTTCTCGTTGACCTTGCGGCCGATCGCGGCCACGTCGGCGGCGCTCGCACCCTCCTCGGCCAGCGCGCCGGCGATCTTCTCGACGAACACGGTGGCGCCGGTGCCGCGACGGCCGGCGGTCCAGGTGGAGTCCTCGACCGCGACGTCGTCGTCGACCAGGACGCTCTCGACCGTGATCCCGTCGTCGGCGGCCAGTTCGGCGGCCATCTGGAAGTTCATCACGTCGCCGGTGTAGTTCTTGACGATGTGCACCACGCCGGCGCCGCCGTTGACGGCCTGGGTGGCGGCGAGGATCTGGTCGGGCACCGGGCTGGTGAACACCTCGCCGGGAACGGCCGCGTCGAGCATGCCGCGGCCGACGAAGCCGCCGTGCAACGGCTCGTGGCCGGAGCCGCCGCCGCTGACCAGGCCGACCTTCCCGCTGCGCGGCGCGTCCGCCCGGACGATGATCTGGTTCTCGAGATCGACCCGCAGGTCGGAATGGGCCGCTGCCACTCCGGCGAGGGCCTCGCGGACGACGTCTTCGGGGGCGTTGATGAACTTCTTCACGCTGTCACATCCCTGGGTGCGCGTTCGTCATCACCGAAACTGGTTCGGAACGTATGCCCGTCGTTTCAGGCATGTCAAGAACCGTTAAGCAACGACCCGCCGCAGCATCGGTCGGCCGCCACCCAGATCGCGGCTGAGCAGTTTGGCGGTCTCCCGGACCTGCACCGCGTGCGCCTCCCGCCGCTCCGGGGCGAGCACCCGCTCGACCGGCCCGACCACACCGAGAGCGCCGACGACGCCGTCGCTGTCGAACACCGGCGCGGCGATCCCGGCGTCACCGATGGCGGCCTCGCCGTCCTCGACCGCGTACCCGTTCCGCCGGGCCTCGGCCAGTTCCTCCCGCAGTGTCCCGGTGTCGGTGACGGTGCTGCCGGTCAGCACGGGTAGCGCGCCGGCCAGCAGCGTGGCCCGGTCGGCCTCCGGCAGGTAGGCGACCATCACCTTGCCCAGCGCGCACGCGTGCCACGGCAGCACGGCGCCGACCTCCAGGATCTGCACCGCGCCCTCGGGCCGGAACACGTGGTGGACGACGAGCACGTGGTCGCCGCTCGGCACCGCCACCCAGACCGCCTCGTTGGCCCGCGAGGCCAGGGCGTCGGCCAGGATCAGCGACCGGGCGCGCAGTTCGTGCGTCTCCAGGTAGGCGTTGCCGAGTTCGAGCAGCGCCGGACCGAGCCGGTACTTGCCGGTGTTGTGGTCCTGGTTCACCAGGCCGCCGCCGGCCAGGGTGCGTAGCAGCGCGTGCGCGGTCGGCTTGGCGACGCCGAGCCGGGCCGCCACCTCGGTGACCCCGAGCCCGCGCGGCGCACCCGAGAGACCCCGGAGGATCTCCATCGCTCTGGCCACGGCCTGTACGGTCGCCATGACACCTCAGTCTCACTCGTTCGGTATTGCAGAACAGATCGAGACGAAATTAGCATCCGCATCATGGTCGGTCTGGTTCTGGTCTCGCACAGCGAGCAGTTGGCCGCGGGGCTCCGCGACCTGGTCGTCACGCTCGCTCCCGGCGAGGTGGCGGTGGAGGCCGCCGGCGGCACCGACGACGGCAGGTTCGGCACCAGCTACCAGCGAATCGAGGCGGCGATCGCCAAGGCCGACCGGGGCGACGGCGTCGTCGTGCTGGCCGACATGGGTAGCGCCGTGCTCACCGTGCGCACCGTCCTCGACGACCGCCCGCGGGCCGACGTGCTCCTGATCGACGCGCCGCTCGTGGAGGGCGCCGTCGCCGCCGCCGTGCTCGCGGCCACCGGCGCCGGGCTCGACGACGTGTCGGCCGCGGCGGCCGAGGCCCGTGAGGTACCGAAGTTCTAGAGTGACAGTCACCCAGGGTGAGCGAACGTGTGAAGAGCTCAGATCGGTGACAAGTTCCCCCTGGCGGGACGACGGGGCTTTACCTCGGTGGATACAGTGCGCTCTGAAAACGACGCTGAGCATTTACACAGCAAAGACCCTCGCGCCAGCTCGCCGAGCGAATCAGGAGCACCATGTCCAGCCCCTCCGGGCCGCAGCAGCCCTTCCCCAACGACCCGAACCAGCAGTTTCCGCCCGCGGGGCAGCCAGGACAGTTCCCGCCGCCCGGAGAAGGCCAGCCCGGCGGGTTCCCGCCCCAGGGCGGCTTCCAGCCCGGCCCGCCCCCGCAGCCGGTGCGGCAGGGTGGCGGCTGGAAGAAGCGGGTCGCCAGCATCGTGGTCGGTCTCGTCGTGCTCGGCGGCATCGCCGGTGTCAGCTGGTACATGAACCGTGATGCCGCCAACAAGGCGAAGGTCGGCGACTGCGTCGCCCAGGAGGGCGCCGACGACCTGAAGGTCGTGGAGTGCAGCAGCGCCGACGCCGACTTCAAGGTCGTCGGCCGGGTCGAGAACAAGACCCAGTCCGAGGCCGGCAACACCGTGTGCGCCCCGTACGTCGACCAGGGCGCCGAGCAGGCGTACTGGGAGGGTGAGGCCGGCAAGAAGGGCCTCGTGCTCTGCCTCGCCCCGAACAAGTAAAGAGATATCTGACGCGCGCGGCGCGGCACTCCGAGGGGAACGGAGCGCCGCGCCGCGTTTCGTACGTTTACACCGGTGCCCAGAACACGTAGTCCGCGCCGTAGCGGACCTTCTGCGTGGTGCCCGCCGTGCAGGCCCCGGTCGGGCCGACGCCGCCGGTGGTGTTGACCCGGCTGATGTGCGTCACGTTGGTGAGCTCCTGGCCCGGTCGGCCCTTCTCCACGGTGGTGGTCAGCAGCAACCACGGGATGGTGCCGTCCTTCGGAACCCGTGTCGCCACCGCGCCCAGGACGATCGACCCGTCGAGCGCCCGCCAGCGCGGCCCGGCGTAGTGGTAGATCGGCCGCGGTGAGCCGTACCGGACCAGCAGGGCCTCCGGCGTCGATGCCGTCGCCCACGTACCGGCGTCGGTGCAGGCGTACTCCTGCACACCGACCGCCACCCGGTACGCATTCTTGATCTTGAAACCCGCCCCCGGGGTCGGCGCACCGGCGGGCAGGGTGAAGCCGCCGCCGGAGGTCTTCGATGCCGCCTGCGCCGGCGACACGGCCAGCCCGCCGCCGAGCACCGCGGCGACGAGGACCGCTCCGATGCGAACCATGTTCTTGACGTCCACCATGGACACCCCCAATCCAGCCGGACGGTATCCACTCGACCACGCTCGGGCGCTCCCTTTCAGCCGGACTTAAGACGTTGCAAAGGTGTCAGAATCGCGACCGTGTACGAAATTTTCGCGGGAGAGCCGGCGTCGGGAGTGCTGCTGCACGTGCCGCACTCGTCGACCCACGTGCCGGCGTCGGCGCGCGATCACATCCTGCTCGGCGACGCCGAACTGGCCGCCGAGCTCGGGCACATCACCGACGCGCACACCGACCTCATCGCGGAGCTGGCGGCGGCCCGGGCCGACGTGCGGCCGCACCGGTTCGTCAACCGGCTCTCGCGGGTGGTCGTCGATCCCGAACGCTTTCCCGACGAGCGGGAGGAGATGGCCGCCGTCGGGATGGGCGCCGTCTACACGCGTACCACCCACGGCGAGGTGCTCCGGGCCGACGACGGGGACCACGAGGCCGACCTCCTCGCGGCGTACTTCCACCCCTACGCGGCGGCCATGACGTCCACAGTGGACGATCGCCTCGCCGCCGCCGGAACCGTGACGCTCGTCGACGTGCACTCGTACCCGAGCCGCGCCCTGCCGTACGAACTGCACCGGCACGGCGCGCGGCCGGCCGTCTGCCTCGGCACCGACCCGTTCCACACACCGCCCGAGCTGCTCGCCGCCGCCCGCGAAGCGTTTCCGGAGACGGCCGAGAACACCCCGTTCAGCGGCTGCTACGTTCCGCTCGAGCACTACCGCCGGGAGAGCCGCGTCGCCGCGATCATGATCGAGATCCGCCGGGACACCTACATGCGCGAACCCGGCGGCCCGCCCCACGACGGCCTCGACGCCGTCGTGGCCGCGTTGACGGACCTGATCAATCGTCTCGGGACTCGGTGAGCGGCAACCGCACCTGGAACCGCGTGTCACCGGGCGACGAGGTGACGCTGATGTCGCCGCGGTGCCGGTTGACCACGATCCGGTAGGAGATGTCGAGCCCCAACCCGGTGCCCTCGCCGACGGGTTTCGTGGTGAAGAACGGCTCGAACACCCGCTGGAGCATGTCGGCCGGGATGCCGGTGCCGGTGTCGCGCACCTCCACCAACAGGCAGTCGTTCTCGCGCGCGGTGCGGATGGTGAGCGTCCCCCCGTCTTTCATCGCGTGGACGGCGTTGTCGATGAGGTTGGTCCACACCTGGTTGAGCTCGGCCGGGTGGGCCGGAATCTTCGGCAGCGTGCGGTCGAAGTCCTTGACCACCGTGATGCCGTCACCGATCTTGTGGTTCAGCATGATGAGCGTGCTCTTGAGGCCCTCGTGCACGTCGATCCACTGGTGCGAGGCGCGGTCCATCTGCGAGTACTGCTTGGCGGCGCCGACCAGCGACGACACCCGGGCGGTGGCGTCTTCGATGTCGGTCATCAGTTGCTCGGTCTCGAGCGCGTACGCGAGCCACTGCAACGACTTCTCCACCAGCAGCGGGTCGCCGACGGTCTCCCGGATCTCCTCCAGGCACTCGATGTCCATGCCGCCCTGGGCGAAGATCGGTGCGAGGTCCCACGCGTTGGAGACGCCCTGCTCGTCCATCCAGTCGGACAGCTCGTCCTCGCGGTCGCTGGCCTCGATCGCCGACAGCGACGGCGCCTTCGCGGCCCGCTCGATCACCGACTCCTGCAACTGGGTCAGTGCCACCAGTTGCTCCTGGGTGACGCGGCCGTCGGCGAGCTTGCCGAGCTTCTGCCGCATGCCGGCGACCCGCTGGCGCAACGCGACCGTGGCCCGCCCCGCGGCGGCGGCCGGGTTGTTCAGCTCGTGCATCAGGCCCGCGGTGAGCGAGCCGAGCGCGCTGAGCCGCTCGCGCTGGCCGATCATCGCCTGCGAGTTGCGCATGCCGAACAGCAGGCCCTCGAGCAGGTGGATGGCCATCGGGAACCATTCCCGCACCATGTGGCCGAAGGCGTCGCCGGGCAGCACGAAGAACCGCGCGGGGGTGATCGCGCGCACGGTCATCGTGTAGACGCGGCCGTACTGGTCGTCGGCCAGGTAACCCTGGGTGGCGCCCATGTAGGAGCCGGCGTGGTCGGTCCGGTTCACCTCGACCTCGCCCTGGCCGACCCGCCGGCTCAGCGCGACCGTGCCGGAGAGCAGCACGAGGAACAGCTCGGCCGGCTCACCCTCGCGGAGCACGTCGCCGGCCGGGAACTCCTCGACCCGGCCCTGCTCCGAGAGCCACTGCAGCTTCTCGTCGGACAGCGATTCGAACAGGAAAAGCTGCCTCAGTTCATCGGGAGTCATTGTGCCTCCAGGTACCGGTGCACCAGCGTCACCGCCATCGCGCCCTCGCCGACGGCCGAGGCCACCCGCTTGACCGAATTCGACCGTACGTCGCCCGCCGCGAAGATCCCGGGCACGCTGGTCTCCAGGTGGTACGGGTCGCGGTCGCGGTCCCAGCCGCTCGGCCGCTTCCCGTCGAGCATCAGGTCGGGACCGGTGCAGACGAACCCGCGCGAGTCACGGGCGACGGCGTCGCCGAGCCAGTCGGTGCGCGGCTCGGCGCCGATGAACACGAACATGTAGCCGGCCTCGACCCGGTCGTGGGTGCCGTCGTTCGAGCAGCGCAGCGTCAGCGACTCCAGCCGCCCGTCGCCGTGCGCGCCGACCACCTCGGTGCAGGTGCGCACGCTGACGTTCTCGATCGCGCCGAGCTGCTGGATGAGGTAGTACGACATCGAGCGCTCCAGCGACTCGCCCCGGATCACGATCGTGACGCTGCGGGCGTACTGCGAGAAGAACACCGCCGCCTGCCCGGCCGAGTTGGCCCCGCCGACGATGTACACGTCGCTGTCCTTGCACGCGGCCCCTTCGGTGACCGTGGAGCCGTAGTAGACGCCGCGCCCGGTGAGGTCGGCGGCGCCCGGGCACTGCAACGGCCGGTACGACACACCCGTCGCGAGGATCACGGTGTGCGCGGAGATCTCACTGCCGTCGCCGAACCGCACGACCCGGGCCGAGCCCCGCGCCTCGATCGCGGTGACGTCGCGCGTGGTGAGCATCTCGGCGCCGAGCCGGCCGGCCTGCCGGCGCGCCCGCTCGGTGAGCTGCGAGCCCGACACGCCGTCGGGGAAGCCAAGGTAGTTCTCGATCCGCGAGCTCTGGCCGGCCTGGCCGCCGGTCGCCCGCCGTTCGAGCAGCACCGTGCGCAGGCCCTCCGACGCCCCGTACACGGCGGCGCCGAGGCCCGCCGGCCCGCCGCCGACGATCACGAGGTCGTAGAAGTCCTGGCTGGCCTCGGTCGAGAGGCCCACGGCCGCGGCCAGTTCCGCCTTGGACGGAGCGGCGAGGGGACGCCCATCAGCGGTGACGATCAACGGGACCGCTTCCCGGCCGACGCCCGCGGCGTCGAGCAGCCGCTGGCCCTCCGGGTCGTCGACGGTGAACCACCGGTACGGCACCAGGTTGGCGGCGAGGAAGTCGCGCAGTTTCCACGACGGCGCGCTCAGCCGGTGCCCGACCACCTTGATCTCCGACACCTCGCGGTCGGGGGCCGCCTTCCACGCCTCGACGAGCGCGTCGACCACCGGGTACAGCTTCTCCTCCGGCGGGTCCCACGGCTTGAGCAGGTAGTGGTCGACGTCGACCACGTTGATGGCCTGGATCGCGGCGTCGGTGTCGGCGTACGCGGTGAGCAGCGCCCGCCGGGCGTTCGGGAACAGGTCCATCGCCTGTTCGAGGAACTCGATGCCGCTCATCTGGGGCATGCGGTAGTCGGCGAGCAGCACGGCCACCCGTCCGCCGCGCAGCTTGATCTCACGCAGGGCGGCCAGCCCCTCGTCGCCGGACGACGCCCGGACGATCTGGAACTGTTCGCCGTACTTGCGCCGAAGATCGCGGGCGACCGCCCGGGAAACGGCGGGATCGTCGTCGACGGTGAGCATCGCCGGACGGCTCAAAGGGGGGCCTCCTCCATGTGCAGGCAGGGCCAGTCTCCCCCGCTCCGGGTCGATCGACAACCGACCTCTGATGGGCTATTTGCTGTGATTTGCTGATAGACGGATGAATTACCCCGAAACTGCAACGAAGCCTCGCTCGTTGGGATTAGCTATTCCCGGGCGTTCGAAACGGGCGCACATTACGGGGAAGGGCAACAAAGTGAAGCGGAAGATCCTCCGGGCAGTCAGCGTCGCCGCCATCACGGGCGCCGGCCTGTTCGCTTTCAGCGCACCGGCCGCGGCGCACGGCGGCGGCTGGGGCGGCGGCGGCATGTACTCGGGCTTCAACGCCGGGTTCTTCAACGGAAACCAGTACTCGTCGGTGTACCAGAGCCCGACCAGCATCTGCGGCAACTCGATCGCGATCTTCGGGTTCGCGTCGGCCGGCTGCCACGGCGGCGCCTACGCGATCAACTGGTAGGACCGCACGGCCAAGCACGCTGGGCGCCCATCCCCGTCACCCGGGTGATGGGCGCCCGGTCCGTTTTTCAGCTCTCCCGGAAGGACCGCACATCATGAAGCGACAGATTCTCCGGCTGTCAGGCGTCGCCGCGATCGCGGCCGGCGGGCTGCTGTTGGCTCCGGTCGGCATGGCGCAGGCCGACGCCAACGGCAACCGGTTCACCCACATCTACCAGCGTTCGACCGTGGTCTGCGGCAACGCGATCGCGATCCATGCGGTCGTGCTGACCCACTGCGACGGATCGGCCCGCACGCACGACGTCGACCTCGACGGCCTCGACGGCCTCTTCGACCTGGACCTCGACTTCACCGGCGACAACGTCGACGACGACGCCGGCCAGTGGTTCCACATCGACTCCCGCACCTGGAGCTGAGACCCGCGCGAGTTGGCGGATGTCTCGAGGGTGCGCCGCGACGGAGCATCGGTCAGTGCCCCGCGTCAACCTTCACACGATGCGGTGCGAAGCCCTCTTCGCATCGTCGATACGCCGATCCGACCATCCCAGCCCGGAAAACGTACGGGAAGCGATCGAACACTCGCTCCGCGTACTCGGTGCCCGTGGCTGCGCCGCCTGGGTCGCACAGGCCTACGGCGACTTCCCGGAGGCCGCGGTCACGCGGATGCACTGGGTGCAGAACCTCGTGGCCGAGGCCTTCGTCGAGAACGACCACTACTGGGAACCGCCGACCCGCTGATTCGCCGACCCACTGCATCGCCAGGCTGCCGGTGAAGGGAAGCGCCGGCCGGCCCGCCGGTGCCGGGAACCCCGCACGCCGCCGCGGTGTCCACCTCGTGGAGGTGGGCAACGATGAGACTGATCCGCGCGGCGGCCGCTCTTCTGACGGTTCTCGGCGCCGGCATGGCCGGTGCGATCCTCGGCGCAGGGCCGGCCTACGCCGGTAACTGGGCGACCACGGTGCTCGACCCGGTGCCCGACCGGTTCGAGCCGGGCCGGTCCTACACGATCGGGTTCTGGGTGCTGCAGCACGGTTCGCACCCGTACGAGGGCACCCTCGACCCGGTGGCGCTCCAGCTGGTGGTCCCGGGCGGCGCCACCACCACGTTCACGGGGATCGCGCTGCCCGAGCCGGCGCACTACGTCACCACGATCTACCTGCCGGCCGCGGGCGCCTACACGCTGGTCGGCCTGCAGGGCGACTTCCAGCCGTACCGGGTGGGCACGCTCGCCGCGCCCGGCGCCCTGATCGCGCTGCCGGTGCCGACGCCGATGGAGATGCCCGCGGACCAACTGCCGTGGAAAGAGATCCGCCCACCGACCATGCCGGTCGACGCCGACCGCAACCCGTTCGACGAGACGGCGACGAACGCCCCCGCCGCGAGAACCACCGCCGCCGCACCCGAAACGACGCCAGCGGCGTCCGAAAGCAGGCGTCCGACCACGACGGTGCTGATCGCCCTCGCGGGCCTCGCGGTGGTCTTCGGCGTCCTCCTCTACCGCCGGCGCCGCCCTGCCCGGTGAACCGGCATCCCATGCCGACACCCTTCGGTAACGTATTGGCCATCTTCTATTGATCGTGGCGCCGGGCCGGATGACCATTGGTGTCCGGCTGTATTCCATGCGCACCATGGGAGGCGCCAACATGTCAGTCCAACTCGGAAAGACCCGTCCCCCGCTCGCGGTCGACGACCTGCCGCAACCGGAAGAGGTCTTCAAGGTCCCCCGCCTGGGATGGGTGCAGATCATCAAGTTCGCGATCGGGCCGAGCCTGATCGCCCTCGGCATCTCGATCGGCAGCGGCGAATGGCTGCTCGGCCCGCAGGCGGTGGGCCAGTACGGCTTCATCGGGGTCGGCTGGGTCATCACCGTCTCGGCCGTCCTGCAGACGTTCTACAACGTGGAGATCGCCCGCAACGTCATGGCCACCGGTGAGGCGCCGGTGGTCGCGTGGGGACGCGTTCCACCCGGCGTCCTGCTCTGGGTGCCGCTGTCGGTGTTCGTCGTCATCTTCGCGTTCATCGCCGGTGGCTGGGCGGCCTCGGCCGGGCAGGGCGTGTACGCGCTCGTGCACGGCGAGGTGGCGCCCAGCGGCGCGGAGGAGCCCCGGATCTGGGCGATCGCGTTGCTGGTGCTGGTCTTCCTCATCACGGTGGCCGCGCGGCGCATCAGCCGCTCGCTGGAACTGGCGAACTGGCTGATGGTCGGCACGATCCTCGTCGGCCTCGTGCTCATCGACCTGTTCGTGGTGCCGTTCTCCGTGTGGTGGGACGGCATCCGCGGCTTCGTCACCCCGGCGCTGCCGCCCGAGGGCATCACCGCGACCCAACTCGGCGGGCTCGCCGGGTTCACCGCGCTCGCGTCGGGCCTCAACTGGTACGTGATGGGCCACTACCGCGACAAGGGTTACGGCATGGGCTACCGCACCGGCTACATCTCCGGGATGCGGGGCGAACGGCCGGAACTGAAGGCGGTCGGGGTGACGTTCCCCGACGACCAGGCCAACACGTCGATGTGGAAGCGGTGGTACCGCCTGCTCCTGCTCGACCAGTGGGTGGTGTTCTTCATCGGGGCGATGCTCGGCATGCTGCTGCCGACGATCCTGATGGCGCACGCCGTCGAGGTCTCGGGCGAGAAGCCGACGCCCGCCACCGTGCCGACGTTCGTCGCCGGCGTGCTCGACGAGGAGTACGGGCGGCCGATGTTCTACATCGCGCTGATTCTCGGCGTGCTGATCCTCTTCAGCACGCAACTCGGCATCTTCGAGGGCATGGTGCGGGTGACCACCGACGCGGCACACGGCACCAGCCCGCGGTTGCGGAAACTCATCGAGGGTGACCCGCGCCGCTTCTACTACCCGTTCATGCTGTTCCTGATCGTCGTGATCGCCGTGGTGCTGCACCAGGCGCTACCGGTGAACCTCGTGCAGTGGTCGGCGAACATGTCGAACCTCGGCGCGCTCATCTACCCGTTCCTGTTGATGTACCTCAACAGCAGGCTGCCGAAGCCGGCCCGGCCGCGGCCGTGGCACTACGTCATCCTCGTTCTGAACGTGCTGTTCTTCGGCTTCTTCTTCGTCAACTTCGTCGCCGATCTCGTCGGCGACCCGCTCATCACTTTCTGAGCATCATTTTTCGAGCACGCCGGTCTGAACCACCACCGTGACGTGTTCGACGAACCGGGTGCGCGGCGCCAACGCGGCGCGCACCCGGCCGGCGAAGTCGTTGCGCCGCACGGGATCCGCAACGTCCTTTGTGGACATCGCGGAGAACATGAGGCCGACGATCCCCTCGACGTCGAGATCGGCCTCGTACTCCACCCGCGTCTCGCCGGCCTCGTAACCGGCGTCGACCATCGCCGCGCGGTAGCCCGCCCGCGACTCCTCGTCGGTACCGCACGCCCACCCGACGTCCTTGCCCGTCCACTCCGCCAGCACCGCGCGCAGCGTGCGCGACCAGTCGCTCGCCTGCAACCACAACGGATCGCCGTTGGTGACGACGGCCACTCCCCCGCCGTCCCGGAGAAGAGCCCGCGCCGACGCGAACAGCGCACGGTGGTCCATCCAGTGGATGGCGGTCGCGGCCGTGACGGCCGCGACCGCGCCGGGCCCGAGCAACGCGGCCAGCGTCGGCAGGTCACTGTCGAAACCCATCATCCAGGACGCGGTGCGCACGCCCCGCTCGCGCGCGGTCGCCGCCGCGAGGCGCAACATGTCGGGCTCCGGATCGACGCCGACCACCGCGCGGAGGCGCTCCGCCAACGGAAGCGTCAACTGGCCGGTGCCGCAGCCGAGATCGACCGCCACGTCGGTGCGGTCGAGCCCGAACGCCTCGGCCAACGCGTCGACGACGGGCGGCGGATAGCCGCGCCGGAACCGCGCGTAGTTCTCGGCGACCTCGCCGCTGAATCCCCTGCGAGCCGGTTCGGTCATCGCACCATCCATCGCACCATCGTGTCGGCCGGATCCGTTGCGGGCCAGAGGTTGCGCCGTAAGCTGATTCTCCATGACGGACTTCCCGGTTCCCGGCACCGGAACGCCGGTCGTCGTGGCGGCGGCGCCGGCCGCCGGCCCCGGATTCTGGGCCGGCGCGCCGAGCGCGGCGCTCGACGACGACGGTACCTACGTGCTCGCCTACCGCGTACGCAACGGGCACGACGGCCTCGACCAGACCGTCGTCGCCCGCTCGCCCGACGGCGAGACCTTCACGACGGTGGCGGTGCTCGACGGCCGCCGGTTCGGCGCCAACTGGATGGAGCGTCCCGCTCTCGTGAAGGTCGCGCCGGACCGGTGGCGGATGTGGGTCTGCATGGGCAGCCCGGTCGACGATCCCGCCAGCAAGCGGTGGTGGATCGAGTCGCTGGAGGCCGCCGACCCGGCAGGGTTCGCCGACGCACCCGCCCAGCCCGGGTTTCCCGGCGACGACCTGAACGCGGTGAAGGACCCGTTCATCCGCCTCGTCGACGGCCGCTACCACGCCTGGATCTGCTGCCACCTCCTCGACCTTCCGGGCGAGGAGGACCGGATGAACACCGCCTACGCCACGAGCGACGACGGCCTCGCGTGGCAGTGGCACGGCACCGTCCTCGAAGGACGGACGGGCGAGTGGGACGCCCGTGGCGCGCGCGTCACCACCGTGCTGCCCGACGGCCGGGCCGCCTACGACGGGCGGGCCAGCGCGGCGGAGAACTGGTTCGAGCGCAGCGGGATCGCCGCGCCGGATGGATCCGGACTCGCGGCCGTGCCCGGCACGCCTGTCACCGACGTGCGGTACCTGGAGGCGGTGCCGTTGCCGGGCGGCGGTTACCGCATCTACTACGAGGCCCGGCTGCCCGACGAGAGCCACGAACTGCGTACCGAACTCGTCAGGCCGTAAGTTCCTTCTCCAGCGGCGTCCGGAAGCGCGGGGTCACCCGCACCGGGCCGGTCCACGCGGTGACGCCGGCCGCCGCCGTCTCCACCGCGGCGGCCGCCTCGGCACCGACGTCCTCCAGCAACCGCACCACGACCTCGCCGTCGCGGCGTTGGGCCCAGCCGCCGACGATCCGCCCGTCGCACCACACCGTCGGGCCGATGTTGCCGTTGCGGTCGAACAGGGGACCGGCATGCGGGCCGAGGAACCACGACCGCTCGGCCCAGCCCATCGGGGTCGGGTCGAGCCCGGGGAGCAGCGCGATCCACGGTTCCGGCGCGTCGGTGGCTGTGTCGGTATCGGGGCCGGGCAGCATCACGCCGGGCGCGCCGTCGAGGTCGACCTCCTCGGGGCCGATCGCGGTGAGCGCCGCGCGTACCTGGCCGAGCGGCCAGCCCGTCCACCACTTGATGTCCGTGACCGGTGCGGGCCCGAACGCGGCCAGCCACCGGCGCACCAGCTCCGCCCGCGCGTCCTCGACCGGCAGGTCGCCGACACCGCCCCGCACCCAGGTGTCGGCCGGCGCCCAGCGCCACTGCTGGCTGATCCAGGAGCCGCGCGGCCGGGTGCGCACGATGTGCCCGTCGAGCGACATCAGGTTGAGCACCCAGCTGGTGATCTTCTGCGTGCCGCCGTACGACTTGTCGGCGGCCATCGAGATGGTCGCGTGCAGCCGTGGCTCGTCGGCCGCCAGTTCCGCGCCGGTCGCCTCGCCCCGCGCCAGCAACGCCCGCAACGTGCCGGCCTCCACGTCGGCGAGCCATTCGGCGCGGTCACTCGCCGGGAGGTCCAGGTGGTTGTCGGCCATCAGCTTGAGGTACCGGCGGCGTTGCGTGGCGGCCACCGCGCGGCTCGCGGCCGCCTGCACCACCGGCGCCGACTCCACCGGCACCACGAACAGGGTGCGGCGCATCGCCATCATCCGCAGCAGCGTGCGATCGTCGTACAGGGCCCGCTCGATACCGGACACGGTGACGTCGCGGACGCGGGCCTGCAGCGAGAGATACACCGTCGCCGGATCGGTGGCGTGCAGCGCGACGACCGACCGGGTCGCGTCCTCCACAGTGGACGCACGGGAGGTCGCGGTGAGCCGGTGCAGACGGCCCAACCGGGCCCGCCGTTCGGCCGTACTGATCCGTCGCATGCCACCGATTATCGCGATCGTTGCAGGTCGATGGGTTGACGGTCACCACCCGCATCGCCATACTTCGATCGAATCGGTCCTGCTAATGGGGGGCAGAACTGGAGGCGTCATGCGGCGGCTCGGCAATGTGTTCGCGTCGCTTCTACTCACCGTAACCGCAACGTTCGTCGGTGCCCTCGCCATGCCGGAGAAGGCACTCGCCGACGGCTGCTACACCTGGGGCCGTCAGCTCTCCGAGGGCACGTCGGGAGAGGACGTTCGGCAACTGCAGATCCGGATCTCCGGATACCCGGGCTACGGCGGCGTTCTGGCCGTCGACGGCCAGTTCGGGGCCGGCACCAAGGCCGCGGTTGTGCGGTTCCAGCAGGCGTACGGGCTCGCCGACGACGGTATCGCCGGCCCGAACACGTTCGCCAAGATCTACGCGTTGCAGGACGACGACTGCACACCGGTCAACTTCAGCTACGCGGAACTGAACGACTGCAACAGCACCTGGGCCGGCGGCAACGTGTCGGCGGCCACGGCGAAGGCCAACGCGCTCCTGTCGATGTGGAAGCTGCAGGCGATGCGGCACGCCCTCGGCGACCAGCAGATCCGGGTGACCAGCGGATTCCGCAGCGTGGCCTGCAACAACGCCGCGGGCGGCGCGTCGAGCAGCCGGCACCTCTACGGCGACGCGGTCGACCTCGGCGCCGGACCGCACACGTTGTGCCGGCTCGCGCAGCAGGCCCGTAACCACGGCTTCCCGGGAATTCTCGGCCCGGGCTACCCGGACCACAACGACCACACCCACGTCGACCGCCGGAGCAGCCGGTTCTGGTCGGCACCCAACTGCGGCGTGTCCAGCTCCCTCGTCGAGTCGATCGACCCGGTCGAGGGCACTGGCCCGTAATACCGACCGACGGGCGGGCGTCCGCTACGGACGCCCGCCCAGCCAGTCGTCGCGACGGAGCTCGTACTCGACCTCGCCGTGCTCCGTTCCCTCGATCGGGTCGTCGAAGTGGACGTGGAACACCCGCACGAACCGCAGCCCGATCCGCTCCATCACCGCGCGGGACCGCGTGTTGACGAACATCGTCTCCGCCCACACCCGGTGGGTGCCCAGCTCCGTGAACGCCTTCCGCAGCAGGGCCCGCGCGCCCTCGGACGCGTACCCCTTGCCCCACGCGTCGCGCCGCAGCCGGTACCCGAGTTCCGCCTCGTCGGGCGGGTGCTTGCCGTCGCGGGTGAGCGCGAACCACCCGACGAACGCACCGGTGGCGATCTCGAACGCCGCCCAGCGGCCGTACCCGGCCTCGGGTTCGCACGCGTCGAGCAGGGTGCGCTCGACGGTCTCCCGCTTGCTCGGCCTGCCGCCGGTGAGGTACGTCATCACCTCGGGGTCGCTGTCGAGCGCGACCAGATCGTCCACATCAGACGGTGTGAGCCACCGCAGGACCAGCCGCTCGGTGGTGAGATAGGCATCCACCCCCCGACGCTATTACCCCCGTGGTATGGCGGCGACCGGATAACCGCTGCACTAGGGTTCTACGGGTGACGCCGGTCTTCGAACTCTGCTCCCGTTACGTCGATCGTCTCGCCGCGCTCGACCCCGTCTTCGCCACGATGCGCGGTGTCGAGACCGAGTTCCGAGTCGCCACCGACTACGGTCCCGACGGGCACGCGGCGCGCGAGCACCTCGTCCGCTCGACGCTGTCGGAGCTGTCGGTGCTGGAATCCGGCGTCATGACCGATTCCGACCGCGGCGCGGCCGCCTACCTGCGCGAGCGGTTGGAATCGCAGGCCGCGTGGTACGACCTGGGTGAACCGGCACGCGATCTGCGGGCGCTCTTCGGCACGATGCACATCGTCCACGACAACGCGTCGATGCTGCCGCGCGGCAACGACGACCAGTGGCGCAACGTCGCGACCCGGTTGGCCGCCGTGCCGCTGATGCTGGCCGGGCTCCGGCAGACGCTCGACACCGGCATCGAGCGGGGCACGCCCGCCGCGCGGCGGCAGGCCGTCGAGGGCGCCGCGCAGGCCGAGAGCTATGTCGGCAGCCACGACGAACTGGTGCGCGCGTACGGCGACGGGCCGGTGGCCACCGACCTGGCGCGGGCCGCGCAGGCCGCCGACGCGGGGTACGCGGAGCTCGCGAAGTACCTCCTCGACACCTACGCGCCGCGGGCCACCGAGGTCGACGGCGTCGGGCCGGAACGGTACGCCGTGCACGCCCGCATGAGCCTCGGCGCCGACCTCGACGCGCGCGAGGCGTACGAGTGGGGCTGGGCGGAACTCGAGCGCATCGAGGCCGAGCTCGCCGTCGAGGCCGCCCGGATCAGGCCCGGCGCCACCATCGACGAGGCGATGGCGCTGCTCGACGCGTCCGAGTACGTCGACGGCGAGGACGCCTACCGGGCCTGGTTGCAGCACAAGCACGACTGGGCCATCGAGCAGCTGAACGGCGTGCACTTCGACATCGCCGAGCCGCTGCGCACGGTCGAGGTGACGCTGGCGACCGGGTCGAAGTCGGGCGCCGCGTACTACACGTCGCCGAGCGAGGACCTCAGCCGCCCCGGGCGCACCTGGTGGCCCACCGGGGGACGCACGCGCTTCGAGACGTGGAGCGAGCTCAGCACCGTCTACCACGAGGGCGTGCCCGGCCATCACCTGCAGAACGGCGCCTGCCGCATCGCCGGCGACAAGCTGTCGCGGTTCGCGAAGATGACCGGCGTGAGCGGGCACGGCGAGGGCTGGGCCCTGTACGCCGAGCGGCTCGCCGACGAGCTGGGCTGGTTCACCGACCGGGGCACCCGGCTCGGCATGCTCACCGGCTCGTCGTTGCGCGCCGCGCGGGTGGTGCTCGACATCGGCGTCCACCTCGATCTGCCGATGCCCGACGGCTCCCGCTGGACGTTCGGGAACGCGTGCGACTTCCTGCGCAACCGCGGCCGGGCCGAACCGCACCGGGTGCACGCCGAGGTGGTGCGCTACTTCGGGTGGCCGGCGCAGGCCATCTCGTACAAGCTCGGCGAGCGGGCCTGGCTGGCGGCGCGGGCCGAGGCGCAGCAGCGTCCCGGTTTCGACCTGAAGCGGTGGCACACGGCCGCGCTCGACCTGGGTCCGGTCGGACTCGACCGTCTCCGGGCCGCGCTGCGCACGGCCAGCTAGCAGAGTCAGCTGAAGCCTTATCCGACCGCGACGCGGGTCTGCCGGCCGCTCGTCCGCAGCCACTCGACCACGTCCTCGGCCGGCATCGGACGGGCGAAGTGGTAGCCCTGCGCGATGTCGCAGCCCAGGTGCCGCAACGCTTCCACGTGCTGGTCGGTCTCGACGCCCTCGGCCACCACGGTCAGGCCGAGGTTGTGCCCGAGGTCGATCGCGCTGCGCACCAGGATGGCGTCGTTGTCGCTCGCGGTCATGTTCAGCACGAACGACCGGTCGACCTTCAACTCGTCCACCGGAAGCCGCTTCAGGTACGCCATCGACGAGTAGCCGGTGCCGTAGTCGTCGATGGCCAGCCGCACGCCGAGCTCGTGCAGCCCGGTCAGCGTGGCGAGGGCGAGCGCCGGATTCCCCATCACGGCCGTCTCGGTGACCTCCAACCGCAACATGCGCGCCGGCACCCCGTACCGCGTCAGCAGGTTCCGCACCGTGTCGAGCAACGAGGTGTCGAGCAGGCAGCGCGGCGAGAGGTTCACCGCGACCGGGATCTCGTGCCCGTCGTCGAGCCACCGCCGCACCTGCCGCAACGCCAACGCCAGCACGTGCACGGTGAGCCGGTTGATGAGGCCGGTGCTCTCGGCGATCGGGATGAACTCGGCCGGCGACACCATGCCGCGCACCGGATGGTGCCAGCGCACCAGCGCCTCCGCGCCGCACACCTGATCCATGTTCAGGGCGACCTTCGGCTGGTAGTGCAGCACCAGTTCGTCGGTCCGGTCCAGCGCCCGGCGCAGGTCGCCCAGCAGTACCAGGCGGCTCGGCTGGTGCACCAGCGTTCCCGGGTCGTACATGACCACGCCGGTCTTGGCGTCCTTCGCGCTGTACATCGCGAGGTCGGCGCAGCGCATGATGTCCTCGACCGCGTCGGCGTGCTCGGGCGCGACCGCGATGCCGATGCTGATCTCGATGTCGACGGTGACGTCGCCCAGCAGGTAGCTGCGGTGCAGTTCCTGCAGCACCCGGTCAGCCAGTTCCCGGCCGGCCGCCGCGTCGACCCCCGGCAGCAGCACCGCGAACTCGTCACCGGAGAGCCGGGCGACGGTGTCGGACTCCCGCAGCATCCCGCCGAGCCGCTCGGCGACGCTGCGCAGCAGGTCGTCGCCGTACCGGTGGCCGAGTGTGTCGTTGACCTCCTTGAAGCGGTCGAGGTCGAGCAGCATCACCGCCACCGACGTCCCGTTCCGGCGGCCCGACGACAGCACCTGGCCGAGCCGGTCGGCGAAGAGCACCCGGTTCGGCAGGCCGGTGAGCGCGTCGTGGGTGGCCTGGTGGTGACTGGCCTCGACCTGCTCGACCAGCCGGCGCTGGAACCGCGAGATCAGCACCATGCAGCCCGCGATCAACGCCAGCCCCAGCACGAACATCACGCCGATCGTCACGAACATGATCGCTTCGATCCGCTGCAGGTCGTTGACGGCCTTGTCGGCGGTCGCCTCGCTCTTCTCGCCGGCCTCGACGATCAGGGTGTGGATGGTGTCGAACGCGGGCGCCAGCTCGTTCGTCTCGATCCGCAGCGCCATCGCGCGGTCGCCCGCGTCGGCCGCCTCCATCATCCGCTGGATGCTCCGGTTCAGCAGGATGTGCGCGTTGCGCAGCTCGGTGACCATGTCGAGGTCGGCACCGGTGCCGTACTCCACCACTTCGGTCAGTGCCCGGTCGAGCTTGTCCTGCGCGACCTTCAACTCGGTGCGGAGGGTGGGGTCGGGGCGCAACTGGTACTTGCGCTCGATCGCGATCTCCGCGGCCACCGCGTCGGCCGCGTCGTCGTAGGCGCCGTCGAGGTCGGACTCGGTGGCGGTGGTGTTCGTCTGCTCGCGCACGCTCAACCCGGCGACGAACGTGCCCGCCCCGATGACGAGCACGGTGACGACCAGGCCGACCCACGCGATGCGGCCAACCCAGTGCGACGGTGCCATCGGGCGTCTCACTCCTCGCGGCGGGGACAGTCAACGGCCCTATCGGCGCACGCCGCGCCCGGTTGAGACGAACGTCAGGGTACTGAGATCCCCGCGGCCCGGGCGGCGAGCGCCACCTGGTCGACGAACAGGCCGTCGCGGGCGTTCTCGGTGAGCCAGTCGAAGTGGCCGTACGCCTCCAACGTGGTGAACCCGTGCAGCGACGCCCAGCAGTGCAGCATGGCCTGGAAATGCCCCGCCGACATCTCCTCGGCCTCGTGGTGCTTCTCCTTCTTGTGCTCGACGAGGTCCTCGTTGTCCGACGAGATCATCGGCTCGCCGAGCTTGCCCTGCCGGTTGGCGTCGACGAACACCCGCGACAGTTCGCGCATCGCGCCCTGCGCGGCCTCGGTGGTCGGCCCGTCCTCCGGCGCCTCGTAGCCGGCGACCGGCATCCCGAGGATCAGCGTGAACAACTGCGGCTCGGACCGGGCCCAGTGGCGGTACGCCTGCGCGATCGCCAGGAACCGGCGCCACACGTCCGCGACCGGCACCGCGTCGCGGGCCGCGGCGACGGCGGCGCCGAGCGCCACGTACGCGTCGGCGATGAGGACGTTGAGAAGTGCGTCACGATCGGCGAAGTAGCGGTAGAGCGCCGGCGGGGTGAGCTCCATCACGCGGGCGATGTCGGTGAACTTGATGTCGATCGAGCCGCTGCTGCGCATGAGGTCGAGCGCGGTGTGCTTGATCTCGTCGATCGTGGCGGCACGGGCACGCTCGCGGCGGGGGGCGGGGCGGGGGGCGGCGGACATACCTGTTCGTCCTCTCAGGTCTTCTCAGGATCCTCTCAGAAGACCGTTGCGTTAATCATCATCACAGACGTGAAGACACTTGACAAGTGATGCGGCGTCGTGTTGGTTATGCATCGTAACTCAAGTGACGTTAAATGACGTAACGACGACCCAAGGACGGGGATCATGTCCACTCTCGCGCCCAACCGCCCGGAGCCGCCGTCGCGTGACGCGGCTGCCAAGGCCGAACCCGGCCCGCTCGGGCGGATCGCCCGGGTCGCCTACCGGCGCCGCGGCCGCGTGCTGCTGGCGTGGCTCGCCGCGCTGGCCATCGCGGTCGGCCTCTCGGTGGCCTTCGGCGGCGACTTCAACGCCGACTACTCGGCGCCCGGTTCCGACTCGAGCGCCGCGCAGGACCTGCTGGAGAACCGCTTCCCGAGCGAGTCCGGCGCCACGATCGACTTCGTGGTGCGCGCCGACGGCGGCGTCGAGGCCGCAAAGTCTGCGGTCGACGGCCTGCTCGCCGAGATGAAGGGCCTGCCGCACGTCGCGGGCGTCCCCGATCCCTACACCACGCCGGGGTCGATCTCACCGGACGGGCGCACGCTCGTCACGCAGATCCGGTTGGACGTCACCAACCCCGACGACATGCCGGTCGCCGACACCCAGCGGCTGCTCGACGCCGCGAAGGCCGCCAGCACCGACGGCCTGACGGTCGCCCTCGGCGGCCAGCCGGTGCAGCAGGCGGAGCAGGGCGAGGTCGGTTCGGAGATGATCGGCCTGCTGGCCGCCGCCCTGATCCTGCTGATCACGTTCGGCACCGTGGTCGCCGCCGGCCTGCCGATCCTCGTGGCGGTCGCCGGGCTCGCCGTCAGCAGCATGCTCACCGGCGTGCTCCTGCTGCTGGTCGACGCGCCGGACTGGTCGACCTCGCTGGCCACGATGATGGGCATCGGTATCGGCATCGACTACGTGCTGCTCATGGTCACCCGGTTCCGGGAGTGGCGGACGGCCGGCCTCGACCCCGAGGCGGCCACCGTGGCCACGCTCGACACCGCCGGGCGTGCGGTGCTCGTCGCCGGCGGCAGCGTGATGGTCAGCATGCTCGGCCTGTTCGCGATGGGCCTGTCGTTCATGCGTGGCGCCTCGCTGGTCACGATCCTCGCGGTCTTCGTGGTGATGGTCGCGAGCATGACGCTGTTCCCGGCGCTGCTCGGCTACCTCGGCCGGCACGTCGACCGGCTGCGCCTCCCGATCGGCCGCCGCCGCACTGAAGTTGCGGTCAACGGTCACGTCGAGCCGAGCCGCGGCTGGCTGGCCTGGAGCGGGCTGATCGAGCGGCACCGACTGCTCGCCGCCGGTGCCGGCGTCGCCATCCTGCTCGCGCTCGCCGCACCGTTCCTCGGCGTCCGCTTCGGCTTCCCCGACGCCGGCAACGCCCAGGCGGAGACGTCCGGTCGGCAGGCCTACGACATGCAGACCGCGGCCTTCGGCCCGGGCGCGAACGGCCCGCTGGTGCTGGTGATGGAGAACCCCACCGACGCCGCGCTCACCCGGCTCAGCCAGGCCGTCAAGGACACGACCGGGGTCGCGGCGGTCGCGCCGGCCCGGCTCAACCCCGCCGGTGACACCGCCGTGGTCGTGGTCATCCCGACGACCGGGCCGCAGGCCGCCGGCACCGAGGACCTCGTGCACCGGCTGCGCGACGACGTCATCCCCGGCACCGGCTCGAACGCCTACGTGGGCGGCCTGACCGCCACCTCGATCGACAGCACCGAGAACGTCGCCGACAAGCTGCCGCTGCTCGTCGGTGGTGTGGTGCTGCTGTCGATGTTGCTCCTGCTGGTCGCGTTCCGCAGCGTCGCGGTCGCGCTCAAGGCGGCGGCGATGAACCTGCTGTCGGTGGCCGCCGCGTACGGCGTGGTGGCCTACGTCCTGCAGGGCGGCTGGGCCGGTCAGCTGATCGGCATCGACACCGAGACCCCGCTGCCGTCGTTCGTCCCGGTGCTGATGTTCGCGGTGCTGTTCGGGCTGTCGATGGACTACGAGGTCTTCCTGGTCAGCCGGATGCGGGAGGCATGGGTGCGCACCGGCGACAACCGCCGCGCGGTCACCGAGGGCCTGGCCGGCACGGGTCGCGTCATCACCGCGGCGGCGGCGATCATGATCGCGGTGTTCGCGGCGTTCGTCCCGAGCCCCGACGTCATCCTCAAGGTGATCGGCGTCGGCATGGCCGCCGCGATCCTGATCGACGCGACGGTGGTGCGCCTGCTCCTGGTGCCGGCCGTCATGCACATCCTCGGCAAGGCCAACTGGTGGATGCCGGGCTGGCTGGCGAAGCGCCTGCCCGAGTTCAACGTCGAGGGCCGGCCCCAGGACCACCTGCCGGTGGCCGAGAAGGAGCCAGCCCTCGTCTAGAAAGCGTGCGTGGCGCTCAGCTCGGCGACGAGCTGGGCGTCACGCCCGTTCCGCTGCCCGGCGTGCCGGACTTCTGCAGCGCACTGCCCTTCTGGAACTCCTCCCACGACAGGTTCCACGCGGTCCAGCCGTCGCCGCCGGGGAGCTTCTCCTCGGTTCCCTTGACGGTCACCGGGTCGCCGACGCGGGTCCAGTTGTAGACCCACGCGGCGTTGTCGGTCGCCACGTTCACGCAGCCGTGCGAGACGTTGCGTTTGCCCTGGTCGGCAACTGACCACGGAGCCGCGTGGATGAACTGGCCGCTCCAGGTGAGGCGCTCGGCGAACTGGATGTCGGTGCGGTACCCGTCGGCCGAGTTGGCCGGCACGCCGTACGTGGAGGAGTCGAACACCGTCTTCTCCAGCCGTTCGATGATCACCATCGTGCCCGACATCGACGGGTTGGCCGTCTTGCCGAGGCTCACCGGCATCTGCTTGACCACCTGGCCGTCCTGGGTGGCCACCAGTTGCTTGGTGGCGTTGTCGACCTCGATCGAGCGGCGCACCTTGTCGATGCCGGCCTTGATCGTGATGTCGGTCTCGCCGAACCGGCCGTCGCCGAGCGGCAGGCCGCCGAGCCCGAGCCGGACCTTCAACTGGGTGCCCGGCTGCCAGTACTCCTTGGGCCGGTACTCCACCTGGATGTCGCTGTCCCAGTGCCAGACGCCCTCCTGGGCCGGCTCGCTGGTGACGAACAGCCGCTTCTCGACGATGGCCTTCTGGTCCTTGCCCTTGACCCCACCGTTGCGGAACTCCACGACGATCGGCATGGCCTGCCCGTACGTCTGGATGTTGTCGGACATGAAGATCTGGGCGCCCATGCGGTTGCCCGGGCGGGCCATGGTGGTGAAGTTGACCGTCTTCTCGACGGCCTTGCCCTTCTCGTCGGCGGCCTTCACCACGGCCTTGTACTGCGTCGTGTACTTGAGCGGCGACGCCGGCACCCACGACGTCCCGTCGGCGCGCATCGCGCCCGTGACGGCCGCGCCGGTGGAGTCGGCCAGCGTCACCTCCGAAACCTTGCCCCCCGTGGCCTTGACCTCGATCTCCGCCGAGACCGGTACGTCGGTCGCGGCCTCTGCCGGTGTGACGGCCAGGTCGACGGCGGCCTTCTTGTCGCCGTCGTCACCGCCCTGTCCGTTCCAGCTGTTCTTGTCTTTCGAGCAGGCCGCGCCGCCGGCCAGCACCACGGTGATGGCGGCCGCCGCGGCGATCGCCCGTCGGATCTGAGTTCGGCTCACCAACCCATACTGCCCCGTTCGCCCAAGAGACGAACGGGGCAGTCACTCCACTACCGGGTGTTACCAGCCCCAGTAGGACGGCTGAGTCTGGGTGTTGAGCTCGGGAATCCGGTTGATCTTGGCGGTGAAGACCCGCCAGTCGGTCACCTCGAGGACGTCGAGCCCCTTGGTGATGTCGTTCGAGTAGATGTAGCCGTTGTACCAGTACGCCGACCACGCGCCGCCGGTGACGAGCGCGGTGTCCGAGATCGGACCCCGCTCCCACCAGGCGATCTCCCGCGGCCGCGACGAGTCGGTGAAGTCGAACACCGAGACGCCACCCTGGTACCACGCCTGCACCATGAGGTCACCGAGGATCACCGGCACGATCGAGCCGTTGTGCGCCACGCAGTTCTCGGTGGCGGCGTTGATCCGCGGGATCTTGTAGTAGCTCTTGAACACGAGCTGCCGGCTGTCACCGCGGCCGACGATGTCGTAGATGCCGTTGCCGCCACGGGTCGGGCCGGCGGCCTCGGTGCACTGGGCCTGCGTGCCGCCACCGAGTTCGTCGGTGAAGACGACCTTCGTGCCGAGCTGGTTGAACGTCGCCGAGTGCCAGAACGCGAAGTTCACCGTGTCACGCACGCGGCTGATGACGCGCGGCTGCTCGGGATCGGCGATGTCGATCAGGATGCCGTCACCCATGCAGGCACCGGCCATGAGCTTCTTCACCGGGTACGCGGTGAGGTCGTGGCAGCCCGACGTGACGCGGCTGTAGTTGCCCGTGGGGTTGCCACCGTCCGGGAACAGCACCGGGGTGGAGATCAGCGCCGCCGCGGTCGGATTGCGCACCGGGACCTTGATGATCGAGATCAGGTCGTGCGGCGGCTGGCAGTCCGGGAACGTGGCGTCGGGGGCGTACGAGGACACGTAGATGTAGACGTTTCCGCGGTTGCCGGGCACCAGCGTGTGGGTGTGCGAGCCGCAGTTCGTCTCGATCGACTTGATGTACTGCGGGTTGCTCTTGTCGCTGATGTCGAAGATCTTCATGCCCTCCCACGATTCCTTGATCGTGGCAGAGGTCGCGGTGCTCGCGCAGGAGTCGTCGGAGCGCGGCGAGTCGGTCGAGAGGAACAGCAGGTTGCCGTAGACCGAGACGTCGTTCTGCGAGCCGGGGCACGACACCAGGCTGACCTCGGCGGGGCTCCGCGGGTTCGAGATGTCGTAGATCGTGAAGCCGTTGTAGTTGCCGGCGAAGGCGTACTTGCCCTGGAAGGCGATGTCGGAGTTGGTCGCGGTGGCGGCCGGGCCGAGCTTCGGCCGGTTCGTGACCAGGCGCATGTTCGGTGAACTGCGGATCTCGTCGACACCGGGGATGTCGGCCGCCGAGGTGTCGATCGACACCGCTTCGCCGCTGGGCAGGCAGACGGTGGAGACGACGTCGGCGACGCAGTCGTCTGTGGTCGGGCTGGCCGCGGCAGGAGTGAGGGCCGGAGCTACGGCACCGAGAGCGACCACGACGGCGGCGCTTGCCGTGAAGCCGAAGGATCTCAGTCGTCGCAGCCCTCGTGGGGTGGTAGCGAGCATGATCAACCCCTTTGTTGAGAGCAAGGTTAGGACAGGCTATCGCTCTCCTTCGATCCCCCGGGCGGGTGTGACCTGGGTCACTGAACAAAGTTTGTCGATGGGCGGATAGCGTGGCGAGATGCCCACCCCGCACCGACCGAACCGCCGCCTGCTGATCGCGGTCGCAGCCGGTGCGGCCGCGCTCGTCGTCGCGGCGGTCGCGGCCACGGCGGGCGGCGGCGGTTCAGGGGAGACGGGCGTGAGCGCATCGAAGACACCGTCGACCTCGCCGGTTCCCGTGGTGGTGCCCGGCCGGCCGGGCGAGTCGGCGTCGACGGTCATGTCGAACGAGCTCACGGTGCCCGACGGCACCGCCTACAACCTGCCCGACGTCTACTTCATGCGGATGATGATCCCGCACCACACGCAGGCGCTGGAGATGGCCGTCCTGGCGGCGGGCCGCACCAACCACCCCCAGATCCTGGCGATCGCCGACCGGGTGCGCGCCGCCCAGCTACCCGAGATCGCGGTGATGCGGAGCTGGCTGGCGGCCCGCGGACTGCCGTTCGACGACCCCGGCCACGATCACGCGACGATGCCGGGCATGCAGTCGGCCGACCGGATCAAGGACCTCACCGCCGCCCGCGGCGACGCCTTCGACCGCCTCTTCATCGACCTGATGATCAGCCACCACCAGGGCGCTGTGAAGATGGCCACCGACGTGCTGGGCGCCGGCCGCAACGAGCAGATCGGCGAGATGGCCAACAACATCGCGACGGAGCAGACCGTCGAGATCAACCGGATGCGCGAGGCGTTCCCCGCATAGATCAGCGGAACTTGTTCGACGAGTTGTGGCGGTTCTGGCCGGCCGGCCGGGTCCGCAGCGCCTGCCGGATCTCCTCCTCGTGGCGCTGGCTCTCGACGGTGGCGTCGCGCAGCGTCAGGACGTAGCCGCGCACCATTCGGTCGTCGCGCAGGTCGCGGCAACTCACCTCGACCACCACGCGGCTCCCGTTGGCGCGGCGCAGGTTCCAGGTGTCGCGCACGCCGTCGGGGCCGCTGTTGTCGCGGGCCTGCGCGATGGTCAGCTCGATGCCGGCGAGTTCGTCGTCGGTCACCAGGTCGCTGAGCCGGCCCGACGGCGGTAGCGGCAGGCCCAGTTCGCGGCCCAGCGCCGGGCTGGCGTACCGGATCGTGTCGTCCTCGTCGACCACCAGCACGACGTCGCTCGTGTTCTGGATGACGGTGCGCAGGTAGTTGTCGCTGTCGCGGCGGTTGATGGCCTCGGTCAGCCGGATCCGTTCCAGCGCCAGCCGGGCCTCGGCGGCCAGCACCTCCACGGCGTCCCGCGCGATCAGCAGGACCCGCCGGTCGGCACCGATGGTGACGGCACCGCCCACCTTTCCGGGATCCACCGCACCGCGCGGCCGGGGCAGGATCGGGCACTCCAGCGCGTCGGCGAAACCGGCCAGTTCGGCCTGCGCCTCGGCGGCCAGGTCGGCCACCGGCACGATCCGGGTGGTCGCCCCCTCGACGGGTTCACCGGCGAGGAACACGCTGTGCTGCGTCCCCTTGGGCATGAGCCCGGCGACCGCGACCCGCACCGCCGCGAACACCTCGGCCTGCGCGGTGGCCGCGACGAGCGCGCCGCCGGCCTGCCGGAGCCCGGTCTCCCGCAGCACGGCCTGGCGGTGCGCGCCCACGACGTCGGCGAGCAGCGTGAACACCAGGACGTAGATCCCCACCGAGACGATCGCGATCATCACGCCGTCGACGATGCCGCCGGACAACGACTCGATGAGGAGGATCACCGGCGGCACCGCCAGCGACACCGCGATCAGCACCATCCAGCGGCGGCTCATGCCCGGGGTGCGGGGCGGCAGCGGCGTCGTGAGGTCGACCATCGACGGGTGCAGCGCCGCCGCGCCCCAGGCACCGTAGAGCACCAGGTAGCCGATGTTGGCCGGGCCGTCCTCCCAGCCCTGGCCGGCCATCGTGGCGAACGCGTACGCGATGTCGCCCGCCAGGCTGGCCACCGCGCCGATCATGATCAGGATGACCGACCAGTTCCGCGGCATCGCCAGGACCAGCCGGCCGGCGACGGCGAGGATCAGCAGGTCACCGAGCAGGAACCCGGCGATCGAGTACCGGTCGGCGGCGGCGAGCGTGCTGTGCCGCAGCACCGGGCTCGCCACCAGCACCCACACGATCAGGCCGATGGCACAGGTGGCCGTCAGCGTGCCGACCAGTCCCAGCCGGTCCCGCAGCACCACGCTGACCCGCGTCAACCCGAGCAGACCGCCCGTGACCAGCGGAACCATCAGCATGTAGGTGGTGTCGGACAGGGTGAGGAAGATGCCCTCCCGCTGGCCGTCGAGCGCGTACAGCGCGTCGCCGACGGCACCGCAGAGGATCGTTCCGCCGAGCAGGTACCAGGGCAACCGCCGGGCCGGCCGGTTGCGATGCACCCCGACCACCACCGCGACCGCGCCGATGACGCCGATCAGGGGCCAGCCGGCACCGCCCCACTCCGGAACTACGAGCAGGTGAGCGCCGACCACCACCATCGGGATCACGTAGGCAGCAACGATCCTCCCGGGTACGGGTGCGTCAGCGGGCTTCACCACTTTTGGTCTACCAACCACACAGGTGGATGTCTATCACCCGCACGGGCGGACAGTCACGACCCGGAACTCACCGTGCGGGTGGCGGAACCACCGCTGTGCCGCCCGCCGACGGGGTGCACGGTGCGCCGTCGAGGGTGAACCGGGTGGGCGGAACGGGCCCGGCGGACGCCGTACCGGTCAACGCCAGTTGCCGGGTGCCACCCGCCTCCAACGGCCGGTCGCCGTGCAGCGTCACGTCCTCGCCGCGCTGGTCGAAGCGCAGCCCGCCGGCGTCGGTGATGCGCTGGCCGACGGGCAGCGCGAACTCCAGCGACCAGGCGTCGAGCCGCGCCCGGCCGGTGTTCGTGATCGCCATCTCGGCCGTGAACGTCCCGCCGCTGGCCGGGTTGGCCACGTACCGGGTGGCGCAGCCGCCGCTCGGCGTCGCCGCCGCACCCGACGGTCCCTCCGCCCGGTCCTGCGCGACCCGGGCACCCGCGACGGCCGCGCCCAGCGTGGCCAGCCCGACGATCACGGCGAGCCCGGCGCTGGCGACCACCCGGCGGATGGAGAACCGCCCGATCGAGATGCGTTCGGAGAGGTAGCTGTTGACCAGCCGGTGGCGGTGCGGCAGTCGGGGCCGCACCGGCTGGGTGGCGTCACCCGCGTCACCGGCGGCACCGGCGTCACCCACCGCCGGGCCGGCGGCGCGGCGCGCGGGCCGCGAGGCGGCGCGGGAGGCCGCGCGGGAGGCGGCGCGCGAGGCCGCGCGCGGGGCCGGGTTCGTCAACGGAGCCGCCTCCATGGAACCGACCGCCGGCAGCGTCACCGCCACCCCGGCCGCCTCACCCAGCACCACCGCCGCGTACAGGCTCGACGGCCGCTCGTCCGGGTCCTTGCTCAGGCACTGGTCGCACAGTTCCGCCACGTCGTCGGGCAGGCCCGGTATCGGCGGCAGCGGCGCCGGCGGCAGCTCGCGGTGCGCGGTGACCAGGTCGGTCGCGGTGTAGGCCGGCCACGGCAGGGACCCCGTGAGGCACTGGTAGAGCAGGATGCCCAGCGCGTAGACGTCCGTCGCCGGCGCCGCCGGACGCCCGACGAAGCGCTCCGGCGCGACGTAGGCCGGCGTGCCGAGCAGCTCGTCGCCATGATCGTCGAGCTCGCCGACGGCGGCGGCGATGCCGAAGTCGACCACCTTGACCCCGGTGCGGGCGAGCATGATGTTGCCCGGCTTGACGTCGCGGTGCACCACGCCGCTCGCGTGCGCGGCGGCGAGCGCGGCGGCCACCTCGGCGGCGATGCCGACCGCCGTGCGCCAGTGCATCGTGTCGCTCTCCTGGCGCACCGCGAGGGTGTCGCCGTGCACGAGCTCCATCACGATGTACGGCACCTTGCCGCGCCGTCCCTGGCGCGACTCGCCGAAGTCGTACACGCCGGCCACGTTCGGGTGGGCGAGCCGGGCCGCGACCCGGGCCTCGGCCTTGATGCGTTCGCGGGACTCCCGCCCGCTGAAACTCGGCCCGAGCAGTTTGACCGCCACCTGCCGGCCGAGAACGAGATCCTGCGCGCGCCAGACCACCGCCATGCCGCCGGTACCGAGCTCCTTCTCGAGCCGGTACCGCCTACCCAGCGTGCGCACCGCACCCCCCAGCCGAGCCGCCTCGGACCGATGATCGCGTACCCCGGCCCCTCGAGAACGAAACTCGGTCCACCCGCGGGTGGAACTGAGATCTAGCCTCTCGTCGATCCGAGGCCGAGGAACACGGCGAGGCCGAGCGCCGACCGGGGTGAGTACGCCTGCCGCCACAGCCCGCCGTGCGCGGCCGCGTACGCCTCGTCCCGCCACGGATGATCATGAGCCGGCACCGGCGCGCGCAGGTCGTGCACGAGCAGCGCGGCCATCAACGTGTTGCTGGTGGCCGGCTCGAACACCTCGATCCCGAACCGGTGGGCGCCGGCGTAGGCCGCGGCGAGCGCCCGGTTCCGCACCACGCTCCGGGTCCGGGTCGCCGGCGCGACGTTCAGCGAGACGGCCGTCCCGGCGTCGCGGGCCACGGCGGCCCGCCACCGTTGCAGGCGCTTGGCCAGCGCGTAGTTCGGGCCCTGCTGCGGCACCAGCGCGTCGTGCACGCCGGGCTCGGCGCCCGGCGGGTAGTTGCGGCTGAGCAGCCGGCCCCCGCTGAGGAGCCGCACCGGCCGCTTCAGCCGGCCGAGACCGCTCCGGTCGCGGTAGCGCCGGTCGGCCTCGGCGACCGCCTCGGCTGGCACGGCGAAGACGTCGGTCGGGGTCGCGAGGAAGGCCAGCGCCGTCTCCGGTCGCTCTTTCATCAGGGACGTCGTGAGCACGTCCACCGCCATCGAGACGCGCAGGTTGGTGGCCCCGTCGGCGTACACGTAGTTGCCCAGCACGAGCGGGCCGTCGATCGCCGTGATCCACGCCGCCACGCGGGGCAGGTCGGAGACCAGGTCGGCGCCGGCACCCTGGGCGAGGTCCTTGGTGTCCCGGTGGACCGGCACCGTGAGGTTTCCGGCGTGCCGGGCCGCGACGCCGAGCACCCGTTCCCAGACCGCCGGCCGGGGCAGGTCCACGGCGACCACGTCGGCGCCCCAGCGCAACAGGGAGATCAGCGGACCCATCTCGGCGCCGGCGCCGAGCACCACCACCCGCCGGTCGGTGAGGTCGAGCCAGTCCGGGTTGGCCATGACGGCCCGGATCGCCTCCACGAACGACGGCTCGACGATGCCGTCGGCGATCCACCGGTCGAGCTGGCGGTGCAGGTCGTCACCGGTGAGGCGGTCGCCGCGGTAGGGGACGACGAGGTCGCGCTGTGGTTCGCCGGCACCGGCCACGGTGCGGGTGCCGAGCGGGTCGCCGTCGAAGCCGCCGAGCTCCCCGATCGGCTTGTCGTCATAGGTCATGTGCCGGTACAGCGAGTCGAGGCCGTCGCGGGCGATCGACAGCGCGGCGTCGCGGCTGTCCAGCCCGGCCTCGACCAGCCGCCGGAAGTGGACGATGTACGCCTGCCGCCAACTCGTCTCCGACCGCACGCCGCGCGCGCCCACCGGGTCGACCGCCGACAGCGCGTCGGCCACCACGGTGCGGCCGAGCGCCGAGGTGCTCCGCTTGCCGTCGCCGGATTCGGGAACCTGCACACCGCTGTTCACAGGCACTCCTCCAGAGCCTCGATCAGACGCTCGGACCGGTCGAAGTCACCCAGGCACCGGGTGACGTACGCGTAGGCGTACCCGCGTCCCGGGTTCGCGAACGCGTCACAGCCGCCGATCCCGCCCATGCCGAACTCGCCGGTCTCCTCGACCTGCACGCCCAGCCCCCAGTTGACGTGCCGCTGCAGCAGCCGGTCCTCCCCCGCGACCTGCACGGTGCGGATCTCGCCGGTGAGTCCGGCGTAGAACCGCGCCAGCGACAGCGCCGTCGTGTGCAGGTTCACGGCCGGCACCTGCGCCCGCCGCCAGGTCGCCGAGTTGAGGACGTCGAGCGCGAGCCAGCCGGGCGGGTTGTCGAGCACGCGCCGCCGGTACGAGCCGGGCGGGCCGACGGTCCGCTCCGGCCAGCCGGGCTCGGTGTACTCCAGTTCGGCGGTGCGGGCCTGCTCGTCCGGCGTCGCCCCGAGCGCGAAGTCGAGGCCGGCGTACCCGGCCCGGAGGTACTCCCCCGGCATCCGGCCGTCGATCCGGCGGATCAGCTCGCCGACCAGGTGGCCGTACGTGATCGCGTGCTCGGCGACGGCGGTGCCGGCGGGGAACTCGGGTTCGGCGCCGGCGAGCAGCGCGCACAGCCCGTGCCAGTCACCGGGATCCGCGACCGGCGCGGGGAACGCGGGCAGGCCGGCGGCGTGGGCGAGCACGTGCCGCACGGTCGTCCCGCCCTTGCCGTGCGCCGCGAACTCGGGCCAGTGCGCGGCCACCGGATCGTCGAGGCGCTCGCCGACGAGCCGCACCAGGGCCGCGGCGACCACGGCCTTGCCCACGGAGAAGACGTGCACCAGCGTGTCGGGCGTCCACGGTTCGGTGCGGGCGGCGTCGCGCCAACCGCCGTACAGGTCCACGACGACCTCGCCGTCGTGCACCACGGCCAGGCCGCTGCCCGCGTCACCGAGCTCTTCGAACGCCTTGCGCACGCGCGCGAACCGCGGCTGCGTGTTCCCGCCGACCGGCACCATGTCGGCAGCCTACGTGCACCGGCCCGCCCGGGCCGTTAGCGTGATCGCATGCATGGACAGGCGCCGATCGACGAGGCGGCGCGGCCCAAGGTTTCCCTGGTCAAGAAGACCGACGAGCTCGCGGTCGCCACCGACGAGGAGAAGCCCGGACGACGGCTGACCGGCCGCACGGCCACGCTGGTGAACATCGTCGCGGTGGGCGTCGCGGTGCTGGCCCTGTGGCAGACGTTCCGGCCCCTGAGCTATGGCAGCCAGTACTACCTGATCATCTTCCTCGGCGTCACCCTGCCGTTGATCTTTCTGTTGTACCGCTCCGGCCTTCCCCAGCGCGACCCCGACCGCCCCTCGCCCGCCGACTGGGTGCTCGCCGCGCTGGCGCTGGTGACCTGCCTCTACCCGGTGCTGCCGGTCGGCGGCGGCTACAACGCCTTCCTCGACCGGCAGGGCGAACTCGCCACGGTCGACACCGTGATGGGCTCGATCCTGCTGCTGCTGATCTTGGAGGCGACGAGGCGCACCACCGGCTGGATCCTGCCGTTCGTCTGCCTGATCTTCCTCGCGTACGGCTACTACGGCGGTTATCTGCCGCAAAGTTGGGAGATCGCGCACGCCGGCCTGAACTTCAACGAGATCGTCGACGCGCTCTACAACTCGCCGAGCGGCTTCTACGGCACCCCGCTCGACGTCGCCGCCACCTACATCGTGCTGTTCACGATCTACGGCGCGGTGCTCGACCTGGCCGGCGCCGGCAAGTTCTTCGTCGACCTGTCCGTGGCCGCGTTCCGCCGTTCGTCCAGCGCACCGGGCCGCACCGCCGTGGCGGCCGGTTTCCTGCTGGGCACCGTCTCCGGCTCCGGCGCCGCGACGACCGTGAGCGTCGGCGCCGTCACCTGGCCGATCCTGAAACGCGCCGGCTACCCCGCCGAACGCGCCGGCGGCATGCTGGCCGCGGCCGGCGTCGGCGCGATCCTGTCCCCACCGACCCTGGGCGCCGCCGCGTTCATCATCGCCGAGTACCTCGGTGTGTCCTACCTGAACGTGCTGGGCTGGGCGGTGATCCCGACCATCCTGTACTACCTGGGCATCCTGCTGGCGGTGGAGATCGACGCCCGCCGCTCGTCGGCCCGGTCGGTGGAGGTGCTGACGCCGTCGGTGTGGCGGCTGCTGGCCCGGTTCGGGTACCACTTCGGGTCGCTGATCGCGATCATCGTGCTGCTCGCCCTCGACGTGCCGGCGACGCTGGCGGTCGTGTACGCCACCCTGCTCGCGCTGGCCGGCTGGGCGGTGGAGATGGCGGTCCAGGCCATTCGCGCCCGCCCGGCCATTCGCGCCCGCCGGACCTACGACGCCGATGACCGGGATGCCGGCGGGGCGACCGGCGATGGCGAGGCGGCCGGCGTTGGCGAGGCGGCCGGCGTTGGCGAGGCGGCCGGCGTTGGCGCGGCGGCCGGCGTTGGCGCGGCGGCCGGCGTTGGCAGGGCGGCCGGCGGTGGCGCGGCGACCGGCGTTGGTGGGGCGGCCGGCGGTGGCGCGGGGCTCCGGGTTGCCCGGGCGGCCGTCGTCCGGGCGGGTGGCGATCTCTGGCGGGCGCTGGCCGGTGGCGTCCGCGGGGTGCTGCCCGTCGTGGCGGTGTGTGCCGCCGCGGGGGTGATCGCCGCCAGCACCACCAAGACCGGCCTCGGCCCGCAGGCCGCGTCGCTCCTGGTGCGGGCGGCCGAGGCGATCGCTACCGACCCGACGTTGGTGCGGCTGTTCACCGCGCTCTTCGCGGCCGTGGCGCTGACCCTGCTCGGCCTGGCGGTGCCGGTCACCGCGTCCTTCATCATCGGCTGGGTGATCATCGGCCCGGCACTGATCGACCTCGGCGTCCCCGACCCGGCCGTGGCGATGTTCGTCTTCTACTTCGCGGTGCTCTCCGAGGCGACCCCGCCCACGGCGCTGGCCTCGGTGGCGGCGGCGGCGGTCACCGGCGGCCGCATCGTGCCGACGATGTGGCAGACGCTCCGCTACGCGCTGCCGGCGTACCTGGTGCCGCTGGCGTTCGTAGCCGCGCCGACCGGCTCCGCCCTCATCGGCGACGGCAGCCCCGGCGAGATCGCGTACGCCCTGGCCGCGGCGGCCGCCGCCGTGGTCGGGCTGGCCATCGCGGCCGGCGGCTGGGCACTGGGCATCGGCCCGGCCGGGACGCCGGTGCGCGTGCTCGCCGCGGTCGCGGGCTGCGCGCTGCTCTGGATCACCCCGCTAGCCACCGCGATCGGCGCGCTCCTCCTGGCAGCCGCCCTCATCACCACCCGCATGACCAACGCCCATCGCTGATCTTGCAGTTGTGCTCGCCCCAAAACGGAACAAGCCACGCAAAAAGGCGAACACAACTGCAAGATCGACGACCGAGAGCCACCCTCCGGCGTCGATCTTGCAGTTGTGGTGCCGTCTTCGCCCGTATTCGCCCCCGTTTGGGGGGCACCACAACTGCAAGATCGACTCGTTGGGGTGGGCGCGACAAGCACCACGGGAACGGGGGCTAGGAGTTCGTGCATTCGCAGTGCAATAATGTGGCGTGGACTTCTCACTCAGCGACGAGCAGCGGGCGATCCGCGACACGGTGCGCACCTTCATCACCAAAGAGGTGGTGCCGCTCGAGCCCGAGGTGCTGCGGCGCGAGCGCCGGGGCGAGCCCGGCATCACGCGCGACGAGGTCGTCGCGCTTCAGCAGAAGGCGAAGAGCTTCGGCTTCTGGGGCATCGGCACGCCCGAAGAGTACGGCGGGATGGCGCTCCCGGCCGTCACCCAGTCTTTGATCTGGACCGAGATCGGACGCACGTTCGTGCCGTTCCGGTTCGGCGGCGAGGCCGACAACATCCTCTACTTTGCCGACGAGCGACAGAAGCGGGAATACCTCATCCCCACGATCGAGGGCGACCGCATCTCCTGCTTCGCGATCACCGAGCCGGGTGCCGGCAGCGACCCGAGCAGCATCCGCACGTCGGCCCGGAGAGACGGCGACGACTGGATCATCAACGGCGAGAAGACGTTCATCACCCAGGGCGACGACGCCGACTTCGCGATCGTCATCGCGGTCACCGACAAGGAGAAGGGCGCCCACAAGGGTTCCACGGCGTTCCTCGTCGACCGCGAGATGGGCTGGACGTCGGAGTTCATCCAGACCATGGGCGAGGGCGGTCCCGCGTCCCTGGTGTTCGACAACGTCCGGGTGCCGAACGCCAACGTGCTCGGCGAGCCCGGCCAGGGGTTCGAGCTGGCGATGAGGTGGATCGGCCGGGGCCGCTACATCATCCCGTCGCACGCGTTGGGCATCGCCGAGCGCGCCCTGCAGATGGCGGTCGAACACGCCCGGAACCGGGTGACGTTCGGCAAGCCGATCGCCGACCGGCAGGCGATCCAGTGGATGATCGCCGACTCCGAGGTTCAACTCGAAAGTGCCAGGTGGCTGGTGCTGCACGCCGCCTGGACGGTCGACCAGGACCGGGACGCGCGCCACGCGTCCTCCATCGCGAAGTTGTGGGGCGCGCGCATGGCCAACGACGTGGTCGACCGCGTGATGCAGATCCACGGCGGCATGGGCTACACGCGGGAGCTGCCGATCGAGCGCTGGTACCGGCAGGTGCGGTTGCTGCGCATCTACGAGGGCAGCGACGAGATGCAGCGGTTGATCATCTCGCGCGACCTGCTCCGCGGCTTCACGACGATCGGCGGCCATCTGAGCTGAACCGGGCCTCGAAACCGGCCACCAACGCCGAGAGCCCGGCCTCGAACGCCCGCTCGTCCACTTCACCCGAGCGCCCGTGAAGGAGGTGCGCGTCGGTCAGGTGCGGGTAGTCGGCGGCGTAGACGGACGCGTCGGCCGGGAACCCGCCCGCGAACGACCCGACCGCCGACCCGGCCACGAAGTACCGCATCGCCGCACCGATGCTGGTCGCGTCGCGGGGCGGCCAGCCGGCGTCGACGAGGGCGCCGAACACGGTCTCCGCCAGGCGGAGCGCCGCCGGTCGCCGGCCGGGCCCGCGCGCGATCAGGGGGACCGCGTGCGGGTGGGCCACCAGCACCGCCCGGTAGGCGCGCGCCCAGGCCGTGAGCGCGGCCGGCCACGGCAGCTGCCCGAACATGGACAGGTCGACGCGGGCCACGATGGCGTCGGCGACGGCGTCGAGGATCTCCTCCTTGGTACGGAAGTGGTTGTACAGCGACGGCGCGCTGACCCGGAGCTCGCGGGCCAGCCGCCGGGTGGAGAGTTCGGCCAACCCCTCGGCATCGATGATCGCCGACGCCCGGGCCACGATGAGCTCCCGGGAGAGCAACGGGGTACGGGGACGCGGCACCAAAGGAGCCTAACGGCGCAGTGCGCCGGGACCCGGACGGCCGACCACCTCGCGCATCTTGTCGATCTCGTGGCCGTCCGCGCAGCGGAGCACCAGGTTCACCGGCGCACCGCAGTCGCGGTGGACCGTGGTCAACGGGCCGCCCGCCGGGTCGGCGAGATAGCGGTCGCCCCACTCGCGCAGCGCCTGCAGCACCGGAAAGAGGTCGAAGCCCTTGTCGGTGGGGCGGTACTCGTACCGGACCCGGCTGCCCGGGTCGCGGTAGGGCTCGCGCCGCAGGATGCCGTGCTCCACCAGCCGCGACAGGCGGTCGGTGAGGACCTGGCGGGGGATGTTCGTCCGCACTCGCAGGTCGTCGAACCGGCGCACCCCCATGAAGATCTCCCGCAGCACCACGAACGTCCACTTCTCACCGACGATCGCCAGGGCCCGCCCGACGGTGCAGTTGTCGGCCGACCACTCGAGGGCCGCGGGAAGCTCGCGCATGTGAGAAAGGCTAAGTCTTGTTGACAGACCCAGCAACCCCGGGTGATTCTGCGTCCATGACGCAGACGCGGGAAGAGACCCGGACCCGAACCTTCGAATGGGACGACCCGGCCCGCACCGCGCAGAGCGTCGGCCAACTGTCGGGGCTGGAGTTCCTCCAGGCGATCGGCCGCGGCGACCTGCCCAAGCCGCCCGTCACCCACATGCTGGGCATCGGCGCGATCACCGCCGAAGAGGGACGCGTCGTCGCGGAACTGCAGCCCGCCGAGTACCACTACAACCCGCTCGGCACCGTGCACGGCGGCGTTCTGGCCACCTTGCTCGACACCGCCACCGGCTGCGCCGTGCACTCGACGCTCCCCCGCGGTTTCGGTTACACGTCCATCGACCTGAGCACCAAGTTCCTGAAGCCGGTCACGGTCGCGTCGGGGATGTTGCGCTGCGTCGGGACGGTCGTTTCGAGGGGACGCCGCACCGCGCTCGCCGAGGCCCGCCTCACCGACGCCGCGGGCCGGCTCGTGGCCACCGCGCAGAGCAGCTGCCTCATCTTCGAGGTGCCGCCGAACCAGTAACGTACGAGCGTGCGCAACCTGCCCGATCCCTGCGTCGTCGTGCTCGTCGGGCCGGGCGCGGCGGGCAAGTCCACGTGGGCGGCGGCCCACTTCCCGCCGTCGGCGGTGATCGGCAGCGACGCCCTCCGCGCCCTCGTGGGCACCGGCGAGGACGACATCACCGCGAGCGCCGACGCGTTCGCCGTCCTCGACGACGTCGTCGACCGGAGACTCAAGCGCAAGCTGACGACGGTGATCGACACGCTCGGCCTCGACCCCGTCCGCAGGGAGCGCTACCTGGCGGTGGCCAGAGCGAACGGCATGCCCTGCGTGGTGGTCGCGTTCGACACGCCCGCCGCCGAGTGCCGCGCCCGCAACCGCGCCCGCGCGACGAAACGCATCCCCGCCGACGTCCTCACCGCGCAGCTCAAGGCCTGGCCAAGAGTCCGCGAGAGCCTCCCGGACGAAGGCTTCGACGCGGTGCTGAGACCCGAACCCGTGCGGGTGGTGCCGGCGGCGTTCGTCGACGCACCGGCCGCCGCGGCCCGGCAGCACGAGAACCCGACGGGCCTGCGGTTCGGCCTGCACCTGGGCGAGTTCGGCGGGTTCGCGAAGCCCACCGGCGAAGCGCTGCGCGAGATCGCCGTCGCGGCCGAGGCCGCCGGCTTCGACGCGATCTACGTGATGGACCACTTCCGCCAGATCCCGCAGATCGGCCGACCGTTCGACGACTTCCTGGAGAGCTTCACGACGCTCGCCCACCTCGCGGCCGTCACGTCACGGGTCGAGCTGGGCACGCTGGTCGCCGGCGTCACCTACCGGAACGTGGCGCACCTGGGCAAGATCGTCGCCACGCTCGACGTGCTGAGCGGCGGCCGCGCCGTGTGCGGGCTCGGGCTGGGCTGGTTCGAGGCCGAGCACCGCGCGTACGGCTGGCCGTTCCCGAGCGTCCCGGAAAGATACAAGCTTTTCGAGGACGCGCTGCGCCTGCTTCCCGTGCTGTGGGGACCCGGTTCGAAGCCGTTCCACGGCGAGGTCCTCAGCGTGCCCGAGACGATGTGCTACCCGCGCCCGGTGCGGGAGCACGTGCCGCTCATCGTGGGCGGCGGCGGTGAGCGCCGCACGCTGAAGCTGGCGGCGACGTACGCCGACGCGGCGAACGTGTTCGGCGACGTCGCCACGGTGCGCCGCAAGGCGCGGGTGCTCGCCGCGCACTGCGCCGGAACGGAGCGGGACGTCGCGCTGACCCACCTCTCCACCACGCTGGTCGGCCGCACCGACGCCGAGGTGGCCGACGCCGTCAACCGTCTCAAGCCGCGGAACCGGTCGGCGGCCGCGTACGCGGCGAGCGTGCACGCCGGAACGGTGGCCGACCACGTCGGCCGGTTCCGCGAACTGGCCGACGCCGGCGTCCGCGAGGTGATGGTGCGGCTCCCGGACCTCACCGGCCCGGCGCCGCTCGGCGCATTCTCCGACGTCATCGGCGCTTTTCGATGACCGTGTAACTTCCGCGCCAGGTGGGCATGGCTACGGGTGACGTGGGTCACTGATCGCCACCTCCCCTGGAGCAAGCATGACCACCACCCCCATCCCGCCGGATCCCGCCGTACCGACCCAGCGCACCGCGGAGCCGCCACCGCCGCGCCGCGACTACACCAGGTACCTCTACCTCGCGGTGATCGTGGCCGTGCTGCTCGGCATCCTGGTCGGGTTCCTGTTCCCCGACTTCGGCAAGGAGCTGAAGCCGCTCGGCGACGGTTTCGTGAACCTGATCAAGATGATGATCAGCCCGATCATCTTCTGCACGATCGTGCTCGGCATCGGGTCCGTCCGCCAGGCCGCGAAGGTCGGCAAGGTCGGCGGGCTGGCGCTCGGCTACTTCCTGATCATGTCGACGGTCGCGCTGCTCATCGGGCTCGTCGTCGGCAACATCCTGCACCCGGGTTCCGGCCTCGACATCGACGCCGGCGGCACGGTGCCGAAGGGCGAGGACACCGGCACCGCCGCGTTCCTCCTCGGGATCATCCCGACCACGATCTTCTCCGCCCTCACCAGCGGCAAAGTGCTGCAGACCCTCTTCGTCGCGCTGCTCACCGGGTTCGCGTTGCAGGCGATGGGACGCACGGGAGAGCCGGTCCTGCGCGGCATCGCCCACCTGCAGCGACTCGTGTTCCGGATCCTCGCGATGATCATGTGGGTGGCGCCGATCGGCGCGTTCGGCGCGATCGCCGCCGTGGTGGGCGCGACGGGCTGGAAGGCCCTGGCCGGGCTCGCCCAGATCATGATCGGGTTTTACATCACCTGCGCGATCTTCGTGTTCGTGATCCTCGGTCTCCTGCTCAAGCTCGTCACCGGCCTGAACCTGTTCTCGGTGCTGAGGTACCTGGCCCGGGAGTTCCTGCTGATCCTGTCGACGTCGTCGTCGGAGTCGGCACTGCCGCGCCTCATCGCGAAGATGGAGCACCTGGGCGTCTCCCGGCCGGTGGTCGGGATCGTGGTGCCGACCGGCTACTCGTTCAACCTCGACGGCACCGCGATCTACCTGACGATGGCGTCGCTGTTCGTCGCCGACGCGCTGGGCAAGCCGCTGTCGATCAGCGAGCAGATCTCGCTACTGCTGTTCATGATCATCGCGTCGAAGGGCGCGGCCGGCGTCACCGGCGCGGGCCTGGCGACGCTCGCCGGCGGCCTGCAGTCGCACCGGCCGGAACTGGTCGAGGGCGTCAGCCTGATCGTCGGCATCGACCGGTTCATGTCCGAGGCCCGGGCGCTCACCAACTTCGCCGGCAACTCGGTGGCGACGCTGCTCGTGGGCACCTGGTCGGGCGAGTTCGACAAGCAACGGGCGCTGGCGGTGCTGCACGGCGACGACCCGTTCGACGAGACCACGATGCTCGACGACGAGCACGACGCCGCCCCGCCGCCCACGTCACTGGAGAAGCAACCGGCCTGACCGCTCGTCGACCGGTACGGGTTCGGCCGTGAGAACGGCGAGCGCGGCGCGGTAACCGCCGTCGGGGTGCAGGTCGGTCAGGTGGGCGAGCAGCTGTGCCCGTCCCGGATAGGCCAGCAACCCCGGCGGCTCGGCCGGACCGGTGACCCGGACCTCGGCCAGCGACGCGGCCAGCCCGTCGCCGGTCGCCTTCACCACGGCCTCCTTGCGGGTCCAGTAGGTGAAGAAGTCCGGCAGGTCGGGCGGGGTGGCTCGCTCGGTCTCGTGGAGCACGGTGCGGCCGAGGCCGGCGACGTCGACCGTGGCGATCCGCTCGACGTCGAGCCCTACCGGGGCAACCGTGGTGAGCGCGAGGCCGACCAGGTCGCCGGAGTGCGTGATCGACGCGTGCAGTCCGGTGCCGGGCAGTGCCGGCCGGCCGTGCGGCTCGGCGCACCGGGGGCAGGTGCGCTCGACGGTCACCGCCGCCGGCGGCGTGCCGGTGGCCGCACCGACCGCGAGCCGGAGCATCGTGGCGCCGAGCACCTGCCGCACCCGGTCCTCCGGCCGCCGCAGCCGGGCCGCGCGGCCGACCTCCACGGTGGACAGCAGCCGGTCGAGCCCGGCCGAGTAGTCCTCGAGCCGGGCCCACCAGACATCTACCTGCGTCACCCGATCATTCTGCCTTCACGCGGCGGCGCGACGCAGGCCCAGGTATTCGAGGTCCACCAGCGCCAGCACCGCGACGGCCTGGGCGATCACCACGACGGTGCCCACGACGGTCAACGGCCAGACCCCGGCCACCACGGCCACGATGCTCGCCGCCACCCAGACGAGGTTGCCCCCGATCACGAGCCAGCCGGCGTTGGCCTCGATCGTCGGACGGGTGGCCACCCAGCCGATCCCGGCGGCGACGCCGATCAGGGCCACCCCGAGCGCGATCAGCCAGCCGGCCGGGATGCCGAGCACCCCGTCGAGCGCGGCGGCGGGAAGGGCGAGGCCGACGCCCATCACCCCGCAGGCGGCGGCGTCGGCGGTCAGGGCCAGGCGGAGCAGTCGGTCCCGGTTCATCGTCATCTCCTCGTCGTTGGTTTCGGTGATGCCGGAACGATGGCGGGTTCCGCTGCTGCCTGTCGATTACGCCCGAGGTAATGGCCCAGGTGACGGCGCTGGCCTAGCGTCATGGTCATGACGGTGGACACGATGCGCCGACCGGTCGGCGAGCAGTTGCGGGGATGGCGCGAGCGGCGGCGGTTGAGCCAGCTGGAACTCGCGATCGAGGCGGACGTCTCGACCCGGCACCTGAGCTTCGTGGAGACCGGCCGGTCGCGCCCGAGCCGCGACATGGTGCTGCATCTCGCCGAGCGGCTCGAGGTGCCGCTGCGCGAGCGCAACCGGCTCCTGCTGGCCGCCGGGTACGCGCCGGCGTTCCAGGAGAACTCACTGGACTCGGCGTCGCTCAAGCCGGTCGCCGCCGCGGTGCGGCAGATCCTGGCCGGGCACGAGCCGTATCCGGCGGTGGTGGTCAACGCGCGCAGCGAGCTGTTGGACGCGAACTCCGCCGTGGGGCTCTTTCTCGGTGACGTCGCACCGCACGTCCTGGTGCCGCCGGTGAACGTGCTGCGGGTGGCGCTGCACCCCGACGGCATGGCGCGCAACATCGTCAACCTGCCGGTGTGGCGCAGCCACCTGCTGGAACGGCTGCGCCGTCAGATCGCCACCACCGGTGACCCGACGCTGCACGACCTGCTCGACGAGGTCACCGGCTACCCGGGCGGCGAGCACCCCGACGGGCTCGACGCGTCCGCGGCCGTGGCGCTGCCGCTGGTCTACCGCCACGCCGGCAAGGAGCTGACGTTCGTGAGCACCCTGGCGACGTTCGGCGCCCCGTTGGACATCACCGTGGCGGAACTGGCCATCGAAGCCTTCTACCCGGCCGACAGCGAAACGGCGGCCGTGCTGCGTAGCACGACCGCCGCTTCCTGAGTTGTCCTACTGCCGGCCGCCGAAGAAGTTGTTGCCGGCCATTCCGCCCTGGCCCACCCCGAACCGCTGCTGCAGCGAGGGGTTGGCACCCATCGCGTTGTACGGCGGCAGCAGCTCGGCCGGCTGCACCACGACGAAGCCCTCGCCGCTGAACTGCATCTGCCAGCTCTCGCCCGTGTTGCCACGCGGACGCCACACCGACGACGACGTCACCGCCGCCTGCATCTGCACCTGCAACGACGACGTCCACGCGATCACCGCGTCGGCGTCGGCGAAGTAGTAGTTCTGCGCGTTGACGTGCATCACCAGCGGCGCACCCGTGGTGGTGACCGCGACCTTGCCGTTCCCGCGCAGCTCGACGTTGTACGCACCGGCGCCGGCGACCTGCACCTGCGAGTCGATGCGGACGATGTCCCACCGCAGCCCGTGCTCGAACGCCAGCACGTTCTTGCCGTCGACGGTGAGCCCGTCACCGGTGAGGTCGAGGATGTGGATGTCCTGCGCCTGGTTGGCCAGGTACACCGTGCCGTTGCCGGTGACCTTCATCAGGTTCAGGCCCTCGCCGGTGACGGCGCGCGCGACGTGCGCGCCCCAGCTCTGGTACTGCGAGTCGAAGTTGGCCTGGCCCTGGTACGCGATCATCGCGCCCTTGCGGGCGTAGAACTCTCTCATGCCGCTGGCCTGGCCGAGCACGGCGCGGAGCATCTTGCCGTTCTGCAGGCTGAACTTCTCGTTCGACTGCCGCTCCTGGTTGCCCAGGAGCGTGCTGCCCATGATGCCGCCGCCGGCACCCGGCATTCCGCCGGGCGCGCCCGGCATCCCACCCGGGGCACCGGGCATTCCACCGGGCGGCATCCCGCCCGGAGGCATCCCACCCGGGGGCATGCCACCCTGCGGCGGGTACCCCGGCTGCGGGGGGTAGCCGCCCGGCTGTGGCGGGTAGCCGGGCTGCTGCGGATAGCCACCCTGCTGCGGGTAGCCCGGCTGCTGCGGGTATCCCATCTCGCTACTCCTTCTCGCCCGGCTCAGCCGCGAACCGACATACGGGGCCGCTCGTCCTCGCTCGGCTGCACGACGACGAAGCCGTGCCCGAGGAAGCCGAGTTGGAACGCCTCACCGGACCCGCGGCCGAACAGACCGCCGAGCCGCGCGGTGCGCTTGGTCTTGATCCGCAGCCCCTCGGTGAACGCGACCAGGGCGTCGGTGTCGACGTAGGTCTCCGCCTCCTGGGTGTTCAGGACGATCGGCGTGCCCTTGCTGGTCAACGCGACCCAGCCCTGCCCGCGGATGACGACGTTGAACATGCCCATGCCGGAGAGCATCGAGACGCCCTGCACCCGCTCGATGTTCCACTGCAGCGACGCGTCGAACGCGAGGATGTTCTTGCCGTTGACCGACAGCGCCTCGTTGTTCAACTGCACGACGATGACGTCCTTGCCGTAGTCGGCGAGGAACAGGTTGCCCTGCCCGGTGCAGCTCATCAGCGGGACGCCCTCGCCGGTGGCCCACGACCGGGCCATCTGCCCGAGCGCCGGCGGGTTGGGGTTGAAGTCGATGAGGCCCTCGTAGGCGATCATCGAACCGGTACGGGCCAGCACGTCGGGACCGCCGTGCATGAGGACCTTGCAGATCTTGGAGCCGTGTGTGCTCATCCGGTCCTGAACCGGCGTCTGCCCGTAGTGCTGCAGCAATTGACCCTGCACAACCGCTCCCTCAGACCTCGTACGGCTGGACCACGACGAAGTGGCCCTGCATGCCCATGAACTGCAACGCCACCGATTCCCCGCTCGCGCCGTGGTAGACCTCGCGGGACACCCGCACGGTCGTCGAGACGCTCACCCGCATCCCCGCCGTCCAGGCGACCACCGCGTTCATGTCGGCGAACGTCGGGCCCTGCACGTTGAGGGTCAGCGGGTAGCCGTGGGTCATCACGACCACGGTGCCCTGGCCGCCGACCTGCAGGTGGAACATGCCGCCACCCGGCAGGCCCGGGCTCTCGATACGGCGCACCTCGGTCTGCAGCGTCGCGTCGAACGCCAGCACGTTGTTGGCGTTGACGCACAACTGCTGGCCGTTGAGCTCGACGACGTGCAGGTCGGCCGCGTCCTCGGCGAGGAAGACCTCACCGATGCCCTTGATCGACATCAGCTTGAGACCCTGGCCGGTCATCGCGCTCTCGATGCGGCCGCGGATGCCGCCCGAGCCGCGGTGGTCGAAGTCGATGTCGCCCTGGTAGGCCACCATCGACCCGCGCCGGGCCACCGCCTCCGGCCCGAGCGTGACCTTGACCAGCTTCGAGTTCTGGCGCACCCAGCGGCCGGTCTGCGTGAGCTCGCGGTACTGGTTGAGGCTGTTCATCGCGCCCGGCTGGACGGGCTGGGCCTGCGACGGCAACATCTCCGGGCCGTACCCGGCGGCCGCCGGCGGGGCGCCGTAGCCACCCGCGGCCGGCTGCCCGTAGCCGGGCTGCTGGCCGGGCGCCTGCCCCGGCTGGGCGTACCCCGGCTGGCCACCCGGCGGCGGGGCGAACCCGGTTTGTGCCGGCGGTGGCGGCGCGGCGTACGCGGGCTGCGCCGGCTGACCCGGCGGCGGCGCGAACCCCGGCGCGGGCTGGCCGGGCGGCGGCCCCGGCGGCGGGGCGAACCCCGGTGCCGGCTGCCCTGGCGGCGGGCCGGGCGGGGGCGCGAACCCCGGAGCGGGGCCACCCGGCGGCGGGGCGAAACCGGGAGCGGGCCCGGCCGGCTTCGGCGCTTCCTCTTCCTCCTCCACCTGACCGCCGAAGTCGCGGATCAGGTCGGCGAGGCCACCGTCGAAACCCTGCCCGACGGCGCCGAACCGCCAGACGTCCTTCAGATAAAGGTCGGCGATGATCAGCCCGCGCTCGGTCTTGAAGTCGGACCCGGCGAACGCGAACCGCGCCACCTCGGCGCCGCCCGCGACGATGCGCAGGTAACCGGACTGGATCTGGCCGGCGTTGCCGTTGCCGTCGATCGCCGCGCAGAACGACAACCGGCCGATGGACTTGGGTACCGCACCCAGGTTGACGCGGAACGAGTCGTTGTCGCCCGACTGCTCTCCCAGCCGTTCGATCGACCCGTCGGGCGACTTCGGCTGGTTGTAGAAAATCATGTACCGGTCGTCAGAGAGCTTGTTGTTGACGTCGAGGCCGAAGCAGGAGATGTCCCAACTCGTGCCCGGCGCGTTCAACTGAATCCCGACATAGAGGTCGGTTCCGGCGGTCAACGCCGACAACTGGCTCTTCTGCCCCTTGGTGAACTGCTTCGACACCGGACTCCCCTCGGGGACGCATGCGTTTGCGACGGTCAACTTAGCAGCCCAGGCCAAGACGGCGTGTCCAGAACCATACCCACGCGGAGTGTTATACGATTTGAAAACCATGTTCAATAGCGACCCTGAGGGAGAAACCGCATGTCCCTGACCGTTCCCACCGCGCTCCTCGACGCCGCCGTCCGCGACGAGGTGACCGACGCCGAGTTCGTCGACTGCGTGCGCACCTCGCTGCCCTACGCCTGGTCGGTCGTCTCCGACGTCGCCGACCGGCTGCACAGCGGCGGCGCCGAGATGGCCGACCACGCGACGCCCCCGCCGTCGGAGGCCGAACGCGGGCAGCTGCTGCGCGCCCTGGCCAGCGACGCCATCCGCGGCGGCCTGGAGCGCCACTTCGGCGTGAAGCTGGCGTTTCAGAACTGCCACCGGGTGGCCGCGTTCCACCCGTCGGCCCTCGACGGCGACCGCTACCGCACGTTCACCAGCCCGCGCGCCCAGCTGCTCAACCAGTCACCGGAGCTCGTGAACTGCTAACTTCCGCCGGGTGGACCCGTTCACCGTCGACGTACCCGACGCCGTCCTCGGCGACCTGCGCGACCGGCTCGAACGCACCCGCTGGCCCGACGACCCCACCGGGGCGCCGTGGTCGCAGGGCACCGATCCGGCCTACCTGAAGGCGCTCGTGCGGCGCTGGATCGAGTTCGACTGGCGGGCCGCCGAGCGGCGGCTCAACGGCGTCACCCAGTACCGCACCGAGATCGACGGTGCGACCGTCCACTTCGTGCACCGGAAGGCCAGCCGTGGCAAGGGGATCCCGCTGATCCTCACCCACGGCTGGCCGAGCTCGTACCTGGAGTACCTGCCCCTGGTCCCCCTGCTCGACGACTTCGACCTCGTGATCCCCTCGCTGCCCGGGTACGGCTTCTCGCCGCGGCCGCCGACGCCGGTCACGTACCGCTACGTCGCCCGCCGCTGGCACCTGCTCATGCGACGCCTCGGGTACGACCGGTACGGCGCCGGCGGCGGCGACTGGGGAGCCGGCGTCGCCACCTGGATGGCCATCGACGACCCCGGACCCCTGATCGGCATCCACCTCACGACGCCGGAGATCGACCCGGCCGGCGAGCCCGGCACCGACGCCGAACGCGCCTACGCCGAAGCCACCCGCGAATGGGACGAACGGGAGCGGGGCTACAGCGCGATCCAGAGCACCAGACCGCAGACGCTCGGCTACGGCCTCAACGACTCCCCGGCCGGGCTCGCGGCGTGGCTGGTCGAGAAGTGGCGGTCGTGGACGCAGAGCGGCGGCGACCCGCTGGCCCGCTTCGGCGACCTGCTCCTGGAGACGCTGACGCTGTACTGGGTCACCGGCACCATCACCAGCTCGATGCGCGACTACTACGACAACCGGTGGCACGGCGACCCGGTCCACGCCGGGCACCGCGTCACCGTGCCCACGGCGTTCGCGACCTTCTCGCACCACCTCGTGCCCGAGGGCGACCCGCCGCGCGAGTGGATGGAGCGCCTGTACCGGGTCGAACGGTGGACGCCGATGCCGCGCGGCGGGCACTTCGCGCCGGCCGAGGAGCCCGAATCGGTGGCAACCGATATCCGGATGTTTTTCGCGTCGCTCTGACGGGTACGGCCAAGCCGGCAGTGGTGGCACAAAGCCGGGATTACCTGGGGCGACGGCGCCCGTAGCGTGATTGTCAACACCGAGACTTAGCGCAAGGAGCGTAGCGATGAGCACCCAGGACGTCACCACCCGCACCCGCCGGGTCGACAGCGAGCGCGGCGCGCTGCTGTTGCTGCTGGCCATGGTCGGGCTGATGATCGCGGCGCTGTTCGCCATCGGTGCCTAGCCCGTGGCGAACCGGTCGGGCTGAGCTGCCCGGCGCACCTCTCCGAGAAATCCGGAACCGCTTCCGACCAGCGGATGTGTTACCGTTCCGACGTTGTGGATGTTGGTTTTCCAGATGCTTTGGTAGCGCCTGAGGAGCATGTCCTCGGGCGCTACTTGCATTGCCGGTACTAAGGAGAAGACATGGCTTTGGGCACGGTGAAGTGGTTCAACGCGGAAAAGGGCTACGGCTTCATCACCCCCGATGACGGTGGCGCCGACGTGTTCGCCCACTACTCCGCGATCGCCGCGCAGGGCTTCCGTAGCCTCAACGAGAACCAGCGGGTCGAGTTCGAGGTCACCCAGGGCCAGCGCGGACCGCAGGCCGCCAACATCCGCACGGTCTGAGCTCACACGTGAGGCGCCCGCTCCCCGTTGGGGCCGGGCGCCTCTTCGGTTCATGAACCGGTACCGGTGGGTCATCCTCGCCGTCGGCGCGGGCGCGCAGGGCGCGGCGGCGGCCTACTACTTCGGGCTCGCCACGATCGCACCGGCGCTGCGGGCCGACTACGACCTCAGCCTCACCGGCCTCGGCCTGCTCCTCGCCGCGCCGATGCTCGGGCTGCTGCTGACGCTCGTGCGGTGGGGGCAGGCGTCCGACCGCTTCGGTGAGCGTCCGGTGATGGTGCTGGCGCTGGCCGGCTGCGCGGCCGCCCTCGCGATCGCACCCCTCGGCCCGCTGCCGCTGGTGTTCGTGGCCCTGGTCGCCGCCGGCGCGGCCGTCTCCGGCGTCAACTCGGCCAGCGGCCGGGTGGTGCTCACCTGGTTCCCCGCGCGCGGCCGCGGGATGGCGATGGCCATCCGGCAGAGCGCGGTGCCGCTCGGCAGCGCGCTGGCCGCCGCCACCCTGCCCACGCTCGCGGCGCACGGCGGGTCGCGGGCGGCTCTCTGGGCGATCGCCGGGCTCGAGGTGGTCACGGCGGTCGCGGTCGCGATCTGGGTCCGGGAGCCCGCGGACGCCGTGCGCACGACCGGATCGGCCGCCCGTACCCGGGTCGTCGACATGCTACGGAACGTGCCGTTCATGCGGGTCAGCCTGGCCGGGTCGCTGCTCGCGCTGCCGCAGGTGGTCATCACCGCGTTCGGCGTCGAGTTGCTGCACGACCGCGCCGGCTACGCGCCGGCCACGGCGGCGGCGCTGCTCGCCGTCTCGCAGGTCGGCGGCGCCGGTGCCCGGGTGCTCGCGGGCTGGTGGTCCGACCGCGCCGGCAGCCGGCTGCGGCCGTTCCGGCTGATCGCGTACGGCATCGCCGGGTCGTTCGCGGTGCTCGCGCCGGTGCTCACCCTGGAGAGCGCGGTGGTCGGCGCGGTGCTGGTGACGGCCGGGGTGCTGGCCGTCTGCTGGAACGGCCTGGTGTTCGTCGCCGCCGGCGAGATGGCGCCGCCCGGACGCACGGGCGCGTTCCTCGGTCTGCAGAACACCGCGATGTTCGGCGCGGTGATGCTGGCGTCGGTCGCGGTCGGCGCGCTCGCCGACGTGGTCGGCTGGCCGGTGACCGTGCTGGTGCTGATCGTGCCCGCGGTCGCCGCGGGATGGATCACCCGGCCGGTGCCGGAACCGCCGTCTCCCGCACGCGTCGGTTGAGCGATCGGTGCCGCTCACGCACACTACAGAGCAGGACGGCGGCAGACGGAGGGCGGCAATCGTGACCGGTGCCGAGGCCCACTGGGGGCTCGCGGTCGAACACCAACCCGGGCACACGGTGTTACGGGTGTCCGGCGATCTGGACCTGGAAACGGCCCCGCGTCTGCTGGCCGTCGCCGAACCCCACCTCGCCGCCGCCGGCGCAAACCTGATCATCGACCTGAGCGCGCTGAACTTCATCGACTCGAGCGGGCTGTCGGCGCTGATCCGCATCAACAAACGGGCGGCGGCAACCGACCGGACGCTGGCGATCATCGCGCCCGCTCCCCAGGTGGCCAAGGCCTTCGAGATCACCGGCCTCGACCAGATCCTCCCCCTCCGCCGCTCCGCCTGACCCCCGCCGCCCACCCCGCCGCGCGCCCCGCCCGCTGGCGGGCCGGGGGCAAGTACCGTTGGGAGGCATGGACGCCAACTCGACGCAGGCCGCCGATTCGTCCTCCGGTGCAGGTCCGGCCGGAGCGCAGGGAACACCGGCACCGTCAGCCCCACCGACGGCCGAATGGCCCAGCGCGCCGGCAGCCGGTGAGTACCAGCCCGTCGCCGACGACCCCAACAACTGGGACGGCTCCGAGCCCGACGAGACCGAGCTTCCCCCGGCCGGGCTCTGGCAGCGGATGAAGGCCGACCCCGAGTACGCGCCCGAGCACCTGGCCCTCGAAGCGATCACCCGGCTCGGCCCGGAGGCCAGCCGGTGGGTGCAGCGGACCCAGGCCCGCTACCCGGGCATGCCGGCCGACACGGTCGCCCAGATCGCCGCCCGGCGGTTCGTCACGTTCGCCCGGCTCTCCGGGGCGGCGGCGGGTGCCACCGGGCTGCCCGGCGCGGTGATCGACGTCGGGGTGCTGGCGTGGACGCAGGCCCGCATGGTGCTGCACATCGCGGCCTCCTACGGCGTCGACCCCACCGAGGCGGATCGGGCCACCGACCTGCTCGTGCTGCAGGGCGTGCACAAGTATGCGCAGACCGCGCGGTCGGCCCTCGCCGTCGCCCGTGGGCACGAGACCGTCGACGCGCTGCTGCCGGCCAAGGGGCAGTCGCCCCAGGTGACCCAGGTGTTCCTGCGGCTCGGCTGGAAACTCGCGCAGATGGCCGGCCTGAAGGCGGCGAAGAAGATGTTCGCCAAGATGGTGCCGGGCGCGGCGATCATTCTCGGTACGTGGGCCAATTCCAGTGCGACAAAAGATCTCGCCAAGAAGACGGTGGCGCTGTACCGCAACGCCGCGCAGCATCCGTATCAACTGCCGGCCGGGCCGGGCCAGCCGCAGGCCGACCAGCAGATCGAACCGCGGGCACGGCCATAGCAGTTCGGCCATAACGTCCACGTTTATATCTCCGCAAAGCGGCACATTCCACCAGGGCAGAGCGTGCTTGTGACACCGCCGGCGAAAATCGGTACTTGCCCTGTCATCCCGCGTCTCCAAGAATCCGGGAATAGACCGATGTCGACCTTCGAATCTCGGAGGACCCTCGAAAACATTGACGTCGGTCTAACTGAGAGTCTGCCGACCGGCGGACTCCAGCCCCCAGATGGAGGTACGGATGGGACTCACCAGGTCCGTCCGCCGGGCCGCAACCGGCCTGGCCGCCGCGGGAATCGTCGCCGGAATGGTGCTCACGGCACCCACCGGAGCGTCCGCGGCTCCCACTAGCGCCCAGCTCTCCGCCGCGACAGCCGACCTCGAAGCCACCGCGAAGGTCGCCGGCACGGCATGGTCCACCGACACCGCCACCGGCCAGGTCGTGGTCGACGTCGACCCGACGGTCACCGGCGCCCAGCTGCAGTCGGTCGTCTCGGTCGCCTCGAAGCACGGCAAGGCCGTCCGCATCAACAAGGTGTCCACGAAGATCGAACTGTTCATCAGCGGCGGCGACGCGATCTACTCCGGCGGCTCGCGCTGCTCGCTCGGCTTCAACGTCCGCAACAGCGCGGGCACCAACTTCTTCGTGACCGCCGGCCACTGCACCAACATCGGCAGCACGTGGACCAACGGCAGCACGACGCTCGGCACCCGCTACGCGTCCAGCTTCCCGGGCAACGACTACGGCGTCGTGCAGTACACCAACACGTCCATCACCAAGACCGGCGGCGTCGGCTCGCAGGACATCACGAGCTCGGGCACCCCGAGTGTCGGCCAGACCGTGTACCGGCGTGGCAGCACCACCGGCACCCGCTCCGGCCGGGTCACCGCCCTGAACGCCACCGTCAACTACGCGCAGGGCTCGGTGAGCGGCCTCATCCGCACCACCGTCTGCGCCCAGCCCGGTGACAGCGGCGGCTCGCTGTACGCCGGCACCGTCGCCTACGGCCTGACCTCCGGCGGTAGCGGCAACTGCACCTCCGGCGGCGTCACCTACTTCCAGCCGGTGACCGAGGTCCTCCAGCGGTACGGACTGAGCGTCTTCTAGATCAACCAGCGTCACCGCGGGCCGGGTTCGAACGTGAACCCGGCCCGTCACCATGGATAGAGGATTCTCGTTAGGCTCATAGCTCCTTGTCCCTTCGCCTGTCGGGATGCGCCCTTGTCCCCCACCCGTCGTCATCGCGCCGCCCGGGCCGGCCTGGCGCAGGTGCGCGGCCTGGCCCGATCGGTGGTCGAGAACATGGTGGCGGCGCCCCGGCCCGCGCTGGCCTCGCTGGCCGCCGGCCTCACCGTGGCCGCCGCCGTGGGCGGCCTGCTCTCCCGCACCGCCGCGGTGGTGACCGCGACCGTCGTCGCCACGGTCGGCACCGGCGTGTCGGCTTTCGTGCTGATCCGGCTGTCGCTGCGCATCCACGCCCGGGCCCACTCGTTCGGTCCCTGCCGGGGCGCCGGCTACCTGGGGCTGGGCACCGCCGTCGCGGCCGCGGCCGCCGCGGTGGCCGGGGTGCTCGCGGCGGTGTCCGGGCCATCCGCCGCCACGATGGCACTGCAGATGGGGACGGCCACAGCGGCGACGTCGTACGCGGCCGGCCTGCTGCTCCTCCCGGGCGCCGCGCCCACGCTGGGCATGCGCCTGCGGCACGGCCTCGACGGCGCCGGCATCGGCACGGCGGTCTTCCTGGTCACCTGGCTGCTCGTGCTCGCGCCCGCCCGGCAGGGCCCGCCGTCCGGCGCGCAGGTGCTGGTCGGTTTGACGATCAGCGTGGCGCTCGCCGTCACCGTGATCACCGGGCTTCGGGCGGCCCAGCACCGGCCGCTGGCGATGGTGTGCGCCGCCGGCGTCGCCCTCGCGGTGGTCGGCCTGGCGTTACCGGCGCTCGGCCGGCAGGGTCCCGGATGGTTGCTGGCGGCCGGCGTGGCGCTGGTCTCCGGTCCCCCTCTCATGATCTTCGGCGCGAGCCGCGCGACCAGCGCGCCCGCCGGCGGCGTCGCGACGCCCTACAAGGGCGGCCTCGCGGCGCAACCGCTGCTCGCGGTGCCGGTGGCGGCGGCGGTCGGCGCCGCTGCCTACCACGCGGTCACCCGGGGACAGTTCGACCGGGTCGCCGGCACGGTCGGCCTGCTGCTGATCGGCGTGGTGGTGCTGCGCGAGTCGCTCGGCGCGCTCGACGTGCGCCGGTACGCCACCCGGCTGAGCGAGCAGCAGGCCCGCTTCCAGGCGCTGGTGGCCGGGTCGGCCGACGTCACGATGGTGCTCGACACCGAGCTGGTGGTGCGCTGGCAGTCGCCGGCGGCCGCGCGTCTCCTCGGCCTCAGCGACCAGGACGTGCTCGACCGCCCGTTCCTCGCCCGCGTGCACACCGAGGACGCCCGCCGGCTCGCCGACCGGCTCACCGAGGTGCTCGCCGGCACCGCCGACACCGACGAGCCCGTGCGGGCCCGGCTCCGCGACGGCTTCGGCGGCTGGCGCGACACCGAGTCGGTGATCCGCGACATGCGCTTCGCGCCCGAGGTCGGTGCGCTGGTGGTGCACGTGCGCGACGTCGCCGAGGTGGCCGGCCTGCAGCGCCGGCTCGACGACGCGACCCGCACCGACCCGCTCACCGGCCTGCCCAACGAGCGTCGCCTGCTGGAGCTCGCCGCGTCGAAGCTCGCCACCGGCACCCGCGCGGCGATCGTCGTGGTCGGGCTGCACGGCGTCGCCGGGGTCAACGAGTTGTACGGCACGGCCGCCGGCGACGCGATCCTGGTGCAGGCCGCCGAGCGGATCAGGGCCGACGCCGACGAGGGTGACGTGGTCGCCCGCCTCTCCGGGCAGCGGTTCGCGGTGCTCACCGGGTGCTCGGCGCTGCGCGCCTACCCGCGGGCCGGGCGGTTCGTCGACACGGTGGCCCAGCCCTACGACCTGAGCTGCGGCCCGGCCCGGCTCACCGCCTGCGCCGGCGTGGCCGACCTGCACGGTCCGGTCGAGCCCGACCTCGCGCTGTGGCACGCCGCCACGGCCGCCGACCGGGCGCACGCCCGCGGCCCGGGCCGGGTGGAGGGCTACGACGAGGGGCTGGCGGCCGCGCTCCGCCGGCGCGCCACGATCGAGCAGAAGCTCGCGTCGGCGATCCGGGCCGGCGAATTCGACCTGGTCTACCAGCCGGTCGTCGACCTGCGGCACAAGCTGCCGGTGGCCGTCGAGGCGCTCCTGCGCTGGCGGCTGCCCGAGCTCGGTCTGATCCCGCCGCTGGAGGTGGTCGCCGCCGCCGAGGAGCTGGGCTGCATCGCCGAGCTCGACACCCGCGTCCTGCGCCGGGCCTGCCGGCAACTGGCCCGCTGGCGGAACGAACGCCACGACCTGGCGGTGGCGGTCAACGTCTCACCGTGGCAGCTCACCGGCGACCAGTTCCCGGCCGTGGTCGAAGACGCGCTCGCCCGCACCGGCGTGCCGGCCGACCGGCTCATCGTGGAGGTCGCGGCCCGCGACGTCCCGACGGCGGCCGTGCAGGTGCCGGCGCCGCGGACGGCACCACCCGACGACGTGCCGGCGGGGCCGCTCGCCGCGCTCCGGGCGATGGGCGTGCGGGTCGCGCTCGACCACTTCGGGTCGGGGTCGCTCGGCCTCGCCCAGCTGCCGCAGTTGCCCGTCGACCTGGTCAAGGTCGACCGGTCGCTGTTCGCCGAGCCGTCATCGGCGCTCGTCGACGTCGTGATCACGCTGGGCAACCGGCTCGGTTTCGAGGTGGCCGCGGTGGGCGTCGAGACCGAGGCGGATCTCGCGACGCTGCGCGCCGCGGGCTGCCCGACCGGCCAGGGGAACCTGCTCGGTGCGCCCGGTCACGCCGAGCGGGTCGAGGCCTACCTGGAGGAGCACCGGGCGCGCCTGCTGTGACAAGTTCCTCAGGCCGCCACACCGGGCCGGCCCGCTTGCGGCACTTGGGCAGTATGACCGGATGCAGATCCGCATCGTGACGCCGGCCGAGCATGAAGCGCTGCTCCCGGGTCTCATCGAGGTACTGCGCGACAGCGTCGAGAGCGGCGCCAGCGTGGGATTCGTGGCGCCGCCGGCGTGGGCCGAGGCGGCCCGCTGGTGGCACCGGACACTCGCCGGCACCGACGTGATCACCTGGGTGGCCGTCGACGACGAGGGCCAGCCGGTCGGCACCGTGCAACTGGTGCTGCCGGACCAGGACAACGGCCGCCACCGCGGCGAGATCAAGCGCTTCATGGTGCACCGCGACCGGCGCGGGCAGGGCATCGGCGGCCGCCTGCTGACCGCGGCCGAGGAGGAGGCGGCCCGGCTGGGCCGCTGGCTGCTGATGCTGAACACCCGCACCGGCGGCGAGGCCGAGTCGATCTACGCCAAGCGCGGCTACGGCGAGGCCGCGGTGATCCCGGACTACGCCCTCGGCACCGACGGCCGCTTGTACCCGACCACGATCATGACCAAGGTCCTGGACCACTGACGACGGATCGTGGCGGCCCAGCACCCTGGACCGCCACGATCATGTTCGCCGCGGGATCAGCCCCCGCTGCGCCGGCTGGTGAAGTTGCGCCGCGCCGACTGGGCGCCGCGCGCACCGCCGACCTTGCCCTGGTTCCACACCGGGACGCCGTCGTGGTGGATGGTCTTGCCGCGGGCGGCCGCGCGCCGCTCGGCGCGCGACAAGGGTTCGGCCGGGGCCTCGGCCTCGTTCGAGGCCTCGTCCGGGGCCTCGGAACTGGACGGGTTCGCTGGCATGTGTGCCTCCGGAAGTGCGGGTCTACGAGTGAGACGGATGGACCGCCGCAGTGCCTCGCCGATTTGGGCCTCGCCCGGTTCGGGCCTCGACCGGTTGGTTCCGGGAGGGCAGCAGGAAACGCTTGCGCGGCGGATAGCCGGGTGAGCCGGCAGGGCACGGGCGCGAAAGAGCGTTCAGCTGATCACGAACCAACGGTAACCCACACCGCCCACGAAACCCAGTAAATTCGCCGGACGCTAGCGGGGCGTGCCGAAGTCCTGGGTCCAGACCGGGCTGCGGCCGTCGTAGGCCAGGCCGATGCCGATGTTGCGGAACCCGCAGTTCAGGATGTTCGCCCGGTGGCCCGAGCTGTTCATCCACGCCTGCATCACCGCGGCGGGCGTCGACTGCCCCTTGGCGATGTTCTCGCCGATCGAGCGCCATTTGTAGCCGCTGGCGTCGATCCGGTCGGCCATCTCGTCACCGTTCTGGCTGGTATGCGAGAAGTAGCTGTTCGACGCCATGTCGGCCGAGTGCTTCTGTGCGGCGGACGCCAACCGGCTGTCGTTGGTCAGCGCGCCGCAGCCGGCCTTGGACCGCTCCGAGTTGACCAGCCGCAGCACCTCGGCCGTCGGACCGGTCGCCTCGGTGTTGCCGTTCGTCCCGCCGCCCGTCTGGGTCGGCTTCTTCGTCGGGCTGGTCGCCGCCTTCGACGTCGGCGCCGTCGAGGACGCCGCGGGTGGCGTCGACGAGGCCGAGCCGGAATCGGCGGGGAACGCCCCCGGGACCTCCTCGCCACCGGGCGCGGCGGCCGGCGGCGGCAGTTCGCCGGCGGCGGCCGGGTTGCCGGCCTTGTCGTCGGAGGCCAGCAGCCGGCTGCCCCCGTACGCGGCGCCACCGAAGAGCGCCAGGCCGAGCGCGGCCGCCAACGAGACGCGCACCAGGCGGGACCCGCCGGCCGGGCGGAGGGCAGGGTCGGAGGAGCGATGGGAGACGATCATCGCGCTCGACCGTAGCGGCCGCGGCCGCCGCGAACGTGAGAGGAAACCCGTTCTTAAGGGGGTTCTGAACCCCACTTGAGCCCGGAGCTCCCGATCAGGTGCGGTCACCGAGCAGGTCCAATGTCCGGGTGGACCAGCCGAGCGCCGCCAGGTACGCCTGGGCCAGCTCGCCCGAGTCGACCGGCGCCTGCCCGAGCGCACCCAGGTCGACCCGCTCGTAGGAGTGCACGGTGGCGAGCACCTCGCCCAGCCGGCCCTCGCCGCGGATCAGCGCGGCCGCGACGTCCGGGGTCAGCGGCAGGTGGTGGGCCACGTCGGCGGCCGGCTGGCCGATCAGGTCGGCGACGCCCGACAGGAGACCCACCGTGAACCCGGACTCCGGCGGCAGCCCGAGGTGTTCCGCCACGGTCTGGCACAGCCGGGCCCGGATCAGCACCGCGGCGATCTCGTCCTCGGTCGCCTCGCTGACGTCGCTGACCACCATCAGCGCCACCCACTCGCGCACCCGTTGCACACCGAGCAGCATCACCGCGTCCCGGATCGAACCGACCTTCTGCCGCACGCCCGACGCGGCGCTGTTGGTGGCGCGGAGCAACCGGAAGCTCAGCGCCGGATCCGTCGTGACCAGCGAGACCACCTTGCGCACGTCGACCTCGGTGCCGGTGAGCGCGGTCATCAGGTCGAGCCGCCGCACCGCCGACGGCGTGAGCCCGCGACCGCTGATGACGTGCGCGCGCCCCAGCACGTGCCCCTGGAACAGCTCGAACCCCAGCTCGAACGCCAGGGCCAGCCGCTCCTCCGTCTCGACCCGCTCCGCCACGAGCGTCAGGCCCGGCTGTTCGCGCAGCGTCTCGACGGTCGCGGTGAGCGTCTCCGTGTCGTTGTCGAGCATGTCGAGCTTAACGTACGTGGCCATCGGCAGCAGCCGGGACGCGGTCCCGGTCGGCCGGAAGTCGTCGAGCGCGACCGTGTAGCCGCGGTCGGTCAGGGCTCGGACGCCGGCGCACACCTCGTCGTCCGCCGTGACGGTCTCCAGCACCTCGAGCACGGTCCGGCCCGGGTCGAACGGCACCGGCAGGTCGCCGACGAGGAACTCCCGGGTGAGGTTGACGAAGCACGGCCGGTCGCCGACCAGCTGGTCGAGGCCGAACTCGGTGAACGCGGCGACGATGACCTGGCTGGTGGCGAACGCGTTGCGGCTCGTCGCCGTCGCCGCGTCGGGCCCCGACCGGAAGAGCAGTTCGTAGCCGACCACGTCGCCGTGCCGGTCGTAGACGGGCTGCCTGCCCACGTGGATCGCCCGGGTGGGTGGTGCGGTCGTCACCAACACCCCATCGGCAACCGGAGCGGGCCCCTGAGGCCTTGACGGTGTGAGATCCTGCGTCGCCCGACTCCCTGTTCCGGTGCACCGGCCACGGATAGCGTGACCGGATGCGGGTTCACGAGTTCATCTACGTCGACGGCGGGTGGGCCGACGCCGACGCGGGCGAGCGCATCGAGGTCATCAACCCGGCCACCGAACGTGTGATCGCCAGTGTCCCGGCGGCCGGCCCGGCCGACGTCGACGCCGCGGTCGAGTCGGCCCAGAACGCCGCCGACGAGTGGGCCGCCACCCCGCCCGACCGCCGGGCCGCCCATCTCGCCGCGTTCCGCGACGCGCTCGCGGCCCGCCGCGGCGACGCCGTGGGCACGATCGTGAAGGAGCTGGGCGCGCCGGTCACGCTGGCCGAGCGGGTGCACGTCGGGCTGCCGCTGACCGTGCTGGACTCCTACGTCAAGCTGCTCGCCGAGTACGAGTTCGAGGAGCGCGTCGGCAACTCGCGGGTGTTCGCCGAGCCGGTCGGCGTGGTCGGCGCGATCACCCCGTGGAACTACCCGCTGCACCAGGCGGTGGCCAAGGTCGCGGCGGCGCTCGCGGCCGGCTGCCCGGTGGTGCTCAAGCCGGCCGAGGACACGCCGCTCGTGGCCTACCTGCTGGCCGAGGCCGCCCACGCGGCCGACCTGCCGCCGGGTGTGTTCAACCTGGTGCCGGGCACCGGCCCGGTCGCCGGCGAGGCACTGGTGCGGCACCCGGGCGTCGACATGGTGTCGTTCACCGGGTCCACCGCCGTCGGCGAGCGGATCGGCGAGCTGTGCGCCGGGCAGATCAAGCGGGTCGCGCTGGAGCTGGGCGGCAAGTCGGCCAACGTGATCCTGCCGGGCACCGGCCTCGACGGGCCGGTGGCCAAGGGGGTGGCGAACGCCTACCTCAACTCCGGCCAGACGTGCAGCGCGTGGACGCGCATGCTCGTCCCCTCGAACCGGTACGCGGAGGCCGTGGACCTCGCCGCGACCACCGCCGCGACGTTCACCTGCGGCGACCCGCGCGACCCGAAGACCCGGCTCGGCCCGCTGGTCAACGCGAAGCAGCGCGACCGCGTGCGCGGGTACATCGGCACCGGCGTCCGGGAGGGTGCCACGATCGTCGCCGGTGGGCCGGATTCGCCCCTGGACCTCGGCTTCTACGTACAGGCGACGGTGCTCGCCGACGTGCGTCCCGACGCCACCGTCGCGCAGGAGGAGATCTTCGGACCGGTGCTGGTGATCCTCGCGTACGACGACGTCGACGAGGCCGTGGCCATCGCCAACGGAACCCCGTACGGCCTGTCCGGCGCCGTGTTCGGCCCGGACGAGGAGACGGCGGTGGCGTTCGCCCGGCGCATGAAGGCCGGCCAGATCGACATCAACGGCGGCCGGTTCAACCCGCTGGCCCCGTTCGGCGGCGTCAAGAAGTCGGGGATCGGCCGCGAGTTCGGAACGCACGGCCTGGGCGAGTTTCTGGAGTACAAGTCCTTGCAGCTGTAGGGGAAAGGTAGAGCTAGCTCTACCCCTAAGTCGGGGGCTTACGGGCCCGACTTTCCCGCGGGATCGGCGCAGAGTGAAAAGCGTCAACATCCCGCTGGAGATCGGAGCCCGCGATGCCACCGGAGATCCGCGCCGCCCTGCTGCTGTGGCTCACCGCGCTGGTGGTGCTGGAGGCCGGGCTGGGTCTGGTCGCCGGCCGCGACGGCATCCGGCTGCTGGTCACCGCGTTGGCGCTGCTGCTGATCACCCGCATGGCCGCCGGCCGCAACTGGGCGCGGCACACGCTCACGGTGGTGTTCGGTCTCGGCGCGACGCCGTGGCTCGCGGTCGGCGCGGTGTGGTGGCTCGGCGGCGACGTCGCGGCGAGCCCGACGATCAGCCGGCTGATCGGCACCGCACCCGGCGGGTTGACGTCGTGGATCGTGGCGGCGAGTGTCCTCGCTCACGTGGCGGCGGTGGCCGCGGGACTGGTCTACATGTACCGGCCCGCCGCCAACGCATACTTCCGGGCCGCGCGGCGCGTTTCCGCAGACTCGCAAAACGCCGCAAATGACTACGCCACACCTTTACGATCGTTTCGGGCCAACAGCGTATTCCCGGTACCCCCCACACCGGGTCACCGATCTGGTCCGGACCTGGCACACTGCACTATGGCGCCGGGCCCTTCATCATGATCAGCTCGCGTGCCGAGCCATTCGCGGGGTTTGCCCCGGAGTAGCCCCGCCGCTAGACGCAACGATGGAGGATCTCAACGTGGGAGTCAGCCTCAGCAAGGGTGGCAACGTCAGCCTCACCAAGGCTGCGCCGAACCTGACCGCGGTCACGGTCGGTCTTGGTTGGGACGTTCGTACCACGACCGGCGCCGACTTCGACCTCGACGCGAGCGCGATCATCTGCAACGCCTCGGGCAAGGTCATCTCAGATTCGCACTTTGTTTTCTTCAACAACCTGCGGTCACCCGACGGCTCGGTCGAGCACATGGGCGACAACCTCACCGGCTCCGGTCAGGGTGACGACGAGCAGGTCAAGGTCAACCTCGCCGGTCTCCCCCCGGAGGCCGACAAGGTCGTCTTCACGGTCTCCATCTACGACGCGGAGACCCGCAACCAGTCCTTCGGGCAGGTGTCCAACGCCTTCATCCGCGTGGTGAACTCGGCCGACGACAACGAGCTTGCCCGCTTCGACCTCACCGAAGACGCCTCCACCGAGACCGCGATGGTCTTCGGTGAGCTGTACCGCAACGGCAACGAATGGAAGTTCCGCGCTATCGGCCAGGGCTACGCCTCTGGCCTGCGGGGTATCGCTCTCGACTACGGTGTCAACGTCTGAGGTTTTCTGTCGTGGATCCGCGCCGTGTGCCGGGCAATGACCCGGCCCACGGCGCCGCCATTTCGTGTGTAGAGCGGATGGCGTCCCACGTCAGGGCACCGAGCCGCTAGGGAAGGCCCTCTTGTCCGTTATACGAACGTTCTTCTGGTCTTTCGTGGTGACCGTTGCCGGTCTCGCGGGCGGGTTCTGGTACGGCACCAGCAACCCGCATGACAACCAGACTGCGCTCACCGCTGGGTTCACCGCCCTCTTCCTTGTCGCGATCCTGTCTGTCCTCGAGATCTCGTTCTCGTTCGACAACGCGGTCATCAACGCGACGATCCTGCGCCGGATGTCGAAGTTCTGGCAGACGATCTTCCTCACCATCGGTGTCCTGATCGCCGTCTTCGGTATGCGGTTGATCTTCCCGTTCCTGCTGGTCAGCGCGAGCGCGGGCATCAGCCCGTGGCAGTCGGCCGAGCTGGCCGCCGGCAGCGATGCCGACCAGGAACACTTCGCCGACCTGCTGGTCGAGGCCCACCCCACCATCGCCGCCTTCGGCGGCATCTTCCTGCTCATGATCTTCCTCGACTTCATCTTCGAGGAGCGTGACTTCGTCTGGCTGCGCTGGCTGGAGCGCCCGCTGGCGAAGATCGGCAAGCTCGACCAGCTGTCGGTGGTCATCGCGCTCGCCGTGATCGCCGTGGCCGGCGAGTTCCTCGCCGCCGATGAGGACCGCACCCGCGTACTGCTGGCCGGCGTACTCGGTCTCCTCACCTATCTGCTGGTCAACGGCCTGAGCGACCTCTTCGCCGTCGACGAGGACGAAGACGAAGACGACGACGAGGAAGAGGACGAGGACGTCGCCACCGCGAAGGAAGTGGCAACCGAGGCGGAGGCCGTCCGCGGCGGTCAGGTGTCCCCGGGGCGGGCCGCCGGCCAGGTGGTGCTGGCCACCGGCCGGGCAGCGTTCTTCCTGTTCCTCTACCTGGAAGTGCTCGACGCCTCGTTCAGCTTCGACGGGGTCGTCGGCGCGTTCGCGATCACGCTCGACCCGTTCATCATCGCGATCGGTCTCGGCGTCGGCGCGATGTACGTCCGGTCGCTCACGGTGTTCCTGGTCAACCGCGGAACGCTCGACAACTACGTGTACCTGGAACACGGCGCACACTGGGCCATCGGTGCCCTGGCCGTGATCCTGGTGCTCACGATGAAGTGGCACATCCCCGAGGTCGTCACCGGCCTCATCGGTGTGGGCTTCATCCTCGCCTCGTTGTACAGCTCGACCCGCCGCAACAAGAAAGTCGCGGCAGGCCAGCTGAGTGCCGACTCCGACGACGACGACGATCGCGAGTTGGCGAAGGTCTGAACGACCGACCGACGGTAACGATCTTGGACTCCCGGGCCACGTGTCCGGGAGTCCAAGACATTTACGGGTGGTCCTGCCCTTTTGTGCCGCATACCACGTTCGCGCCACACGCTCCGGGTCCCAGCTTCGCGCGATATCGTGCGCCGGTACGGCCCACATAGACACCGGTACCCGCAGGTGGCACGGCAATGTCATCACACTTTTACCGGTGCACCGCTGACACCGGCCGATCCTCTCGGCCAGGATGTCGGGACCCCGCCGGCGCAGGCCGGCGGCCAACCCGCCGGCGCAGGCCGGCGGCCAACCCGCCGGCGCAGGCCGGCGACCAACCCGCCGGCG
>NZ_BOPG01000057.1 GCF_016863635.1 Virgisporangium aurantiacum
GCGCAGGCCGGCGGCCAACCCGCCGGCGCAGGCCGGCGACCAACCCGCCGGCGCAGGCCGGCGACCAACCCGCCGGCGCAGGCCGGCGACCAGGCCGGCAACGCCGGCGGGACCGCACCGGCGCAGGCCGGCCGACCGAAAGGCGGCGTACACAACACACCCGACCGAGGCGTTCGGCGGGCCCCCGGCGCCGCTGGCCCGGTGGGTCACGCGCAGCGCCACCCTCATCACAAGACGAGGTCGCCGATGCGCCATTTCCAGCAGTTGCCCGATTCGCAGGCAGCGATGCTGTTCCATCGGATCCCCGCTGAGTTCACCCGGAACAGTCCGCCGGACCAGCTCGCCGTCGCGCTGGGCGCCACCCTGTACGCGCCCGCCATCCGGCCGAACCTCGCCGACGATCTCGCCCGCTGCCACCGGGACGGCCTGATGAGCCTGGTGTGCTGCCTCGAGGACGCGATCCGTGACGACGAGGTCGACGCGGCCGAGGTGAACCTCGCCTACCAGCTGCGTAGGTTCGCCGATGCTGGCAGCAGCCGATTTGTCGCCGAGGGAGGCGACGAGCCCGACGGCCCGCTGCTCTTCATCCGGGTACGACACCACGACCAGATCTACCGCATGGCCGAACGCCTCGGCGACGCGATGCGCGTCGTCAGCGGGTTCGTCCTGCCCAAGTTCCGGCCCGACGAGTCGGGGCGGGCAGGGGTGCAGGCGGTGCACGACATCGCGGCGGCCACGGCCCTGCCCGTCTACGCGATGCCGGTACTGGAGACGCCGGAGATCGCACATGCCGAGTCGCGACTGGAGACGTTGATCCAGATCCGTCAGCTGCTCGACCGGTTCCGGGACCGGGTGCTCGCCACGCGGGTCGGCGTCACCGATCTCTGTGGCTGGTACGGCCTGCGCCGGCCGGCCGAGCTCACGGCCTGGGACCTCGGCCTGATCTCGACCACGCTCACCGACATCATCAACGTGATGGCCCGCCGCGACCGCACCGGCGACGGCTACGTGATCTCGGGCCCGGTGTGGGAGTACTTCACCGGTGGCGAGCGCGTGCTCAAGCCGTTGCTGCGCGAGAGCCCGTTCACCGAGCACGACCCGAACGGCCGCGTCCTGCGTCGCAAGCTGGTGCGCGACGCGCTCGACGGGCTGATCCGGGAGATCCTGCTGGACCGTGCGAACGGGCTCACCGGCAAGACGATCATCCATCCGAGCCACGCCTCCGCCGTCCACGCGCTGAGCGTGGTGAGCCACGAGGAGTACAGCGACGCGGTGGTGATCGCGGCCGACGCCAACGGCGCCGGCGGCGTGCTGCGCAGCGCCTACGCGAACAAGATGAACGAGGTCCGGCCGCACTACGCGTGGGCGCAGCTCACGCTGCTCCGGGCGCGGATGTTCGGGGTCGCCGCCGAGGGCGTCAGCTTCGTCGACTTCCTCGACGCATCCGTCGATCGGGAACTGGTGGCATGAGCGCCGTAGCGAAGCGGAGGCGTTCATGCCGCGCGCATTTCCGTTGTTCATCTCCGGGAAGCAGAGCATGACAGAACATTTGACGCGGTGGGTCGGCGAGCACCTCGACGTCACGCTCGTCGACCCGCCCGGTGCCGACGGCATCAGGCTCGGTGATCTCGCCGGCCTCGCCGTGCGACGCAATCCCAAGCGGGCCCACCTCGTGGTCTCGAAGGTGCTCGGCAAGCACATCCCCACCGACCCGCGCCTGGTCTACGCGTCGGCCCGCCTGCTCGGCGACAGGGCCGCCGAGGCTCTCGGTGGTCACCCCGGGCGCGCGGCGTGGGGGCCGTTCGTGGCGGCACTGCGGGGTGACCGGGAGGAGCTGGCGAAGTGCGTCGGGCCGGCCGATCCGGGGACGCCGGTGCCGGTGCCGCCGCTGGTGTTCGGGTTCGCGGAGACGGCCACCGCGCTCGGCCACGCCGTCTCCGACTCCTTCGCCGGTGCCCGCTACCTGCACTCCACCCGGCGGGCGGTGCCCGGGTTCACGCCCGCCGGCACGTTCGACGAGTCGCACAGCCACGCCACCGAGCACCTGCTGCTGCCGGCCGACCCGGGCTGGCTCAGCGACCCGGCGCCGGTGGTGCTGGTCGACGACGAGCTGACCACGGGCCGCACGGCCGCCGCGACGATCCGGGCCCTGCACCGCCTCCGGCCGCGCGACCGGTACGTGGTGGCCGCGCTGCTCGACCTGCGCACCGAGGCCGACCGCCCGGTCCTCGCCGACCTGGCGGCGGAACTGGGCACCAGGATCGACGTGGTGTCCCTGGCGAACGGCGAGGTTGACCTGCCGGCCGACGTCCTCGAACGCGGCACCGCCCTGGTTTCCCGGCTCGCTCCGGCGCACCCCACGGCGTCGGCTCCGAACGGGACCGCACCGAAAAGGATCGACGCGGACTGGCCGGCCGGCCTGCCCGAGGGCGGGCGGCACGGGTTCGCGGCCGAGCACCGCACCGGGCTCGGCGCCGCCGTCGACACCCTCGCCGCCGAGGTCGCGGGCGGGCTGCCCGACGGGAGGATCCTCGTCCTCGGCTCCGAGGAACTGATGTACACGCCGTTGCGGCTCGCGCTGGCGTTGACCGGGTACCGCGAACACGTGCGGTACACGTCGACCACCCGGTCGCCGGTGCTGCCCGTCGACGACCCGGGCTACGCGGTGCGCACCAGCCTGCGGTTCGCCTCGCCGGAGCCCGACCCCGACGGCAAGCCCCGCTTCGTCAACAACGTCGAGGGCGCCGGGTTCGACGGCATCGTGCTGGTGCTGGACCGGGCCGCCGACACGCCTTCGCTGTGGGGGGCCGGTGGCCTCGTCGAGGCGCTGCGGCCGGTCACCGGATCCCTGAACGTGGTGGTGTTGTGAAGCCGCTGCACGGGCCGGAGTTCGGGAGCTACCCGGCCGACGACGTCACCTGGCTGCTCAAGGACCTGTCCGACGTGTCGCTGGAGGCGCCGGTCGAGGAGCGGGAGGCGGCCGTGCAGGCCGGCACCGCCCACTACGCCGAGTCGCTGCCGATCGAGTACCAGCCGTCGGCCGAGTACCAGGCGCTGTTCCAGGCCGCGCTGGCCGACTCCGCCGAGCGGGTCGCGCACGCCGTCGGCACGGTCACCGAGCTGGTGCTGGCCGGCAAGCCGACGCCGGTGCTCGCGTCGCTGGCCCGGGCCGGCACGCCGGTCGGCGTCCTGATGCGCCGCTGGGCGCGCTTCGCCCACGACCTCGACGTGCCGCACTACACGCTGTCGATCGTGCGCGGGCGGGGCATCGACCGGGTGGCCCTGCGTCACCTCGCGACCCGACACGACCCGGCCGACGTGGCGTTCGTCGACGGCTGGACCGGCAAGGGCGCGATCACCCGGGAGCTCGCGGCCGCGCTCGCGGAGGTCGAGGCGGAGGACGGCGTGCGCTTCGACCCGGCGCTGGCCGTGCTCGCCGACCCGGGCGGGTGCGTCCCGCTGTTCGGCACCCGCGACGACTTCCTCATCCCGTCGGCCTGCCTCAACTCGACCGTGTCCGGGCTGGTGTCGCGCACCGTGCTGAACGACGCGTACATCGGGCCGGGCGACTTCCACGGGGCGAAGTACTACCGCGAGCTCACCGCGTCCGATGTCTCCATGCATTTCATCGACGCGATCACCGCGCGCTTCCCCGCGGTGGCCGACCGGGTCGCGGCCGACTGGCCGCGGCTGGCCGAGAGCGACCGCAGCCCGGACTGGCGCGGCTGGCGGACCACCGACGAGGTCGCCGCCCGGTACGGCATCACCAACGTCAACCTCGTCAAGCCCGGCGTGGGCGAGACGACGCGGGTGCTGCTTCGCCGGGTGCCCTGGCGGGTGCTGGTCCGCCCGAACGCCGAGGGTGACCTCCGGCATGTGCTCCTGCTCGCCGAACAGCGCGGCGTGCCGGTGGAAGAGGTGCCGGGCCTGCCCTACTCCTGTGTCGGCCTGATCCGGCCCGGCTTCACCACGACAACCACGCACGAAGAGGAAGCCTTGGCGATTCAGTGATTCCCGTCCTCGCGGCGACCGACCTCGACGGCACCGTTCTCTTCTCCGAACGGGCGATGGGCTCGGCGCGGCCCTCTCAAGATCGCCTTACCCCGATCGACGTGGTCGACGACCACGTCTACGCCTACATGACCGACGCGGTGATCGACGGCTGGACCCGGCTCGCCGCCGACGGCGTGGTGCTGCCGGCGACGACGCGGTCGGTGCCGCAGTACACCCGGCTGCGGTTGCCCGGACGGGCACCGAAATACGCCGTCGTGTGCAACGGCGCCCGCATCCTGGTCGACGGCTCGTCGGACCCCGACTGGGAGCGTCGGGTGCGCGCCGCGCTCGTCGAGGCGGCGCCGTTCGCCGAGGTCGAGCGGCAGGCCGTCGGTTGGCGCGGCGAGCACGACGTCGCGGCGTTGCGGTCCGTGGAGGACTTCTTCCTCTACTTCACCGTTACCGTGCGTGAGGACTGGTTCGCTCTGTTCGCCGGCGAGGTGGCCGACTGGTGCCGGCAGCGGGGCTGGCGGGCGTCGCTGCAGGGCCGCAAGCTCTACCTCCTCCCCGAGGTGCTCGACAAGGCCGCGGCGGTGGCCGAGGTGGCCGAACGGCTCGGCGCACAGCGCGTCGTCGCAGGTGGAGACTCCCTTCTCGACCAGCAGATGTTGAGCACCGCCGATGCCTCGATCCGGCCGGCGCACGGCGAACTCCACCTCACCGGATACTCGGCGCCGAACTGCCGGACAACCACCGGACACGGCGCGGCGGCCGGAGACGAGATCATGGAGTGGTACGTCGCCGAAGTCGGTACACACAGGGTTGCGCGTATCGCCTAGGCTGCACATCCGCATCGGTAGGTGGGGGCGTTAGGGTTTGGCGCACCGACCCGTCCGATGACTCGAGGGGGACACATTGAGCACGGCGCTGGTCAAGGGCCAGAACATGTCGCTGGCGGTGCGGCAACTCAGGGTGACGGTTCAGGTCGCCCATGCCGCCGACCTCTCCGCGCTGCTCGTCACCACGAGCGGCAAGGTCCGTTCCGATGCCGACTTCATCTTCTTCAACCAGCCGAACGGGCCGGGGGTGACGTGCCAGCAGCCGGCCGGTGGCCAGCCGTGGCGCGTCGACCTCGACCTTGACCGCGTCCCCGCCGACATCGACAAGGTGCGCGTCGTCTCCAGCCTCGACGGCAACAACGTCCGGTTCGGTCAGTTCGCCCCGCCGATCGTGCAGGTCACCGACCTCAGCGGCACCCCGATCGCCAGCTACACGATGACCGGGCTCGACCGGGAGAGCATCGTGGTCGCGGTCGAGGCCTACCGCCGCCAGGGCCAGTGGAAGCTGCGGGCGGTCGGGCAGGGCTACGCCGGCGGGCTCGCCGACCTGGTCACCGACCACGGCGTCAGCGTCGACGACGCGGGGTCGCAGCAGGCGGCAGCCCCGCCCCAGCGTCCCGCGCCGCACCAGCCGGCCCCGGCGCCCCAGCAGCCGGCACCCCAGCAACCGGCCTACCAGGCACCGGCCGCCTACCAGGCACCGCCGACGCCACCGACGCCACCCGGCTACCAGCAGCCGTACCAACAGCCGCACCAGCAGCAGCCACCGGCCTACCAGCAGCCGGCGTACCAGGCACCGCCGGCCCCACCCACCGGCCCGATGCCGACCGTTCCCCCGCAGTACCCGAACCAGCCGCCCGCCTACCAGGCGCCGCCGACCGGCCAGTTCCCGCCGCAGGTGCCGCCCACCGGCCAGTTCCCGTCGCAGCCGCCCACGGGCCAGTTCCCGCCGACCGGGCAATACCCGCCGCAGCCGCCCACCGGGCAGTTCCCCCAGCCGCCCGCCCAGGCACCGGGCGGGGAGGCCGTTGCCCAGCCCGGGCGGCCGGTCAGCCTGCAGAAGGGCCAGCGGATCTCGCTGCAGAAGCAGGACGGCTCGCAGCTCACCCTGGTGCGCATGGGCCTCGGCTGGGACCCGATCAAGAAGCGGGGCCTGTTCGGGAGCCGCGAGATCGAGATCGACCTCGACGCGTCGGCGGTGCTGTTCGCCGACCACCAGCCGGTCGACATCGCCTTCTACAACCACCTGCGCAGCAACGACGGCTCGGTCATGCACACCGGCGACAACCGCACGGGTGCCGGCGACGGTGACGACGAGTCGATCATGGTGGAGTTGACCCGGGTGCCGGCCCACGTCAACGTCATCTTCTTCGTGGTCACCTCGTACGAGGGCCACTCGTTCCAGCAGATCGAGAACGCGTTCTGCCGCCTCGTCGACGAGACCAGCCGCGGTGAACTCGCCCGCTACACGCTGTCGGGCGGAGTGCCCTACACGGCGATGATCATGGCCAAGGTCTACCGCGACGGCACGGCGTGGAAGATGCAGGCCATCGGGGAAGGCGCTCAGGGCAAAACCCCGCTCGACCTGGTACCCCATCTCACCCGCCTGACGTACTAGCGATCAGGCGTCCATCAACAAGGCCGTTCGTTCAAGAACAGAAGGAGTACGTACGGATGTCTGTTTCGCTGCAAAAGGGTCAGGGCGTCTCGCTGCAGAAGCGCGACGGCGGGCAGCTGACCCTGGTCCGCATGGGCCTGGGGTGGGACCCGATCAAGAAGCGCGGCCTCTTCGGCAGCCGCGAGCTGGAGGTCGACCTCGACGCGTCGGCAGTGATGTTCGCCGACCAGCAGCCGGTCGACGTGGCGTTCTTCAACCACCTGCGCAGCAACGACGGCTCGGTGACCCACACCGGTGACAACCGCACGGGTCACGGCGACGGCGACGACGAGTCGATCATGGTCGACCTGCCCCGGGTGCCGGCGCACGTCAACACGATCTTCCTGACCGTCACCTCGTACGAGGGCCACACGTTCGAGCAGGTCGAGAACGCGTTCTGCCGCCTGGTCGACGAGACCAACGGCCAGGAACTGGCCCGCTACACGCTCAGCGGTGGCTACCCGGCGCAGGCCATGGTCATGGCCAAGCTGGTGCGCCACGGCAACGGCTGGGGCATGCAGGCGATCGGCGAGGCGGCGGCCGGCCGTACCGCGCTCGACCTGGTCCCCACCCTGCAGCGCCTGGTCTGACCCTCTCCCACCCCTCCACCGAAAGGACCCCTCCGATGGTGGCGCTGGTCAAGGGGCAGAACGCCCCGCTGGCCGCCGAACGGATCCGGATCACGATCGAGGTCGACGCTCCGGCCGAAGTCTCCGCACTGCTGGTCACGCCGGCCGGCCGGGTCCGCGGCGACGGCGATTTCGCGTACCACGGTCGTCCCCGTACCGACGGGGTGGCCTGGGTACAGGCGGGGCCGCGGCAGGAACTCGCCATCGACCTGACGGCGGTTCCGGCCGACGTGGAGCGGGTGCTCACCGTGGTCAGTCTCGACGACCGGGCGTTCGGTGCCGTTCCGGCACCGTCCGCCCGCGTCTTCGACCCCAACGGCGACGAGGTCGGTTCGTTCCTGATCGACGGGCTCCGGGACGAGCGTGCGCTGGTCGCGTTCGAGGTGTACCGCCGCGGCGGCGTATGGAAGTTCCGCGCGGTCGGCCAGGGCTACTCGGGCGGCCTGGCCCAGCTCGTCACGGCGCACGGCGTCGTCTCGGCGCCGGCACCGCGCTTCGCCGCATCGGCCGCGCAACCGGCTCCGGCGCAACGCGTCCAGCCGCCGGCGCAGGCCGCACCGGCCGCACCCGCGCCCGGCCAGGCGTGGCCGTCGTCGGTGCCGCCGGCGACGATCACGCCGATGACGATCCGGCCGCCGTCGGTCCCGATCGAGGAGACGCCCGTCGGCCCGGCCGGCGGCTTCGGCATGAGCGCCGAGGAGCGCATGTACGACGTCCTCTGGAAGATCTTCGAGGACGCGGCGCGCGCGACCGCCTCGCTCCGCTCGGCCACCGAGTACGCCGAGAAGCGCCGCGACACCGAGATGTCGGCGCTGCTCGACGACCCCCGGATGCGCAACTCGCCGCACACCGACCAGGCCCGGGCCGAGGCCCAGCGCAAGCACGACCAGCTGGTCGCCCAGGCGACGGCCGACTACAAGCGCGACGTCGGCTCGCTGGTCACCGAGCTGAACCAGCTCGCCCACCAGCTTCCGGCGCCGATGGCCGGCTGGGACAGCCCGTCCTGGAACTCGTGGGCGCCGCCCGCCGAGGAGCCGGCGGTGGCGATCCGCATCGGTGAGCTCACGGTGGCCGAGGCGCCCGAGCTCAAGGTGCCGATGGTGTTCCGGCTGCCGATGCGCACCCCGCTGTGGATCGACTCGTCGGAGGGCCGGCGCACCGAGGCCGCCGCGCTCGCCCGCACGCTCGTCGTGCGGCTGCTCGCGGCGCACCCGCCCGGCCAGCTCAAGGTCCACGTGGCCGACCTCGTCGGCGGCGGTGCCGCCGCGCAGGCGCTGCAGCCGCTGAACCCGGGCGTGCTGTTCCCGGCGGCCACCACGCCGCAGCAGCTGTCGGAGACGCTCAACAAGCTCACCGAGCGGGTCGACCTCATCCAGATGGCCGCGCAGGCAGACGCGCTGGAGACGCTGGAGGGCAGCGTCGACAGCGCCCGGCAGCTGCTGGTGCTGCACGACTTCCCGTACGGCTTCGACGACCGGGCGGTCGCCCAACTGCGGTACCTGATCGAGGAGGGGCCGGCGTACGGCGTCAACATCCTCTTCGTCGCCGACCCCGGCGACGCCTCGACGCTGGGCCCGCTGGTGTCGTCGCTGTGGCGCTCGATGCTGCGGCTCTCGGCCGTGCCCGACGACCACATCGGCGACCCGTGGGTCGGCATCAACTGGACCTACACCCCCGACGGCGCGAGCTCACTCCCCGCGGTCAACTCCGTACTGGCGAGGCTCGCGTCCCGCATCTGAGGTAGTTGCCTGATCATGGACTTCACTCTCCGGTGGAGTCCATGATTTCTTTTTGGCATGTCTGGTTTGGGGAACCTTAGGCGCCCCTGAAGGTTGGCGGTGTCGGCTCGCACCGATGTGCCCGAGTCCGGTACGAACGGTATTGGTGACAGGATATGGACGGGACACGACGCCGCGACGCGGGCCGTACGTTCCCACACAGGAGCAGCGGTCTGGTTGGGGAGCCGAGTCCCCCGACCATCGACCGCGGCATGGTCAAACTGACGACGAGTCGGTGAATCCGGGCTATCCGGGCTACCCACCGCGAGCCGGCGACGACCCGGGGCAGCGCCCCGGACGCGGCCGGCGCCGGGCGCCGGAGGTGCCCCAGCAGCGGCCGGCGCTGGAATCGGGCTACGGCGGCGGTGCCGCCGGGTACGGCCAGCAACCGGACTACGGCGGCCGGGGACAGTATCCGGACCGGCCCCGCCAGAGCGAGGCCGGCGGCTACGAGCGCGGCTACCCGCGGCCCGACCAGACCGGCGGCTTCCCCCGCCCCGACACGACGGGCGGCTTCCCGCGCCCGGACACGGCGGGGGGCTTCCCGCGCCCGGACACGGCGGGGGGTTATGTCCGGCCCGACCAGGCGGCCGGCTACCCGCGTCCGGATCAGACCGGCGGGTTCCCCCGCCCGGACGTGACCGGCGGCTTCCCGCGTCCGGACACGACCGGTGGGTTCCCGCGGCCCGGCGCCGGCTCCACCGGCCAGTTCCGCCGCCCCGACCCGGGCGACCACCGGGCCACCGGCGAGTTCCGCCGGCCCGACCAGACCGGCCAGTTCACCCGGCCGGACGCGGGCTACCCGGCGGCCGGCGGCTACCCCGCCACTCCCGGCTATCCGACGTCCGGCGGCAACGCCGGCTACCCGACGTCAGGCGGCAACGCCGGCTACCCCACCTCCGGTGGCAGTGCCGGTTACCCCGCCGCCGGCGGCGGTGCCGGCTATCCCACCTCCGGCGGGAATGCCGGCTACCCGACCTCCGGCCATCCCGCCTCCGGCGGTGGTGCCGGATACCCGCGGCCCGACCAGACCGGCGGCTTCCCCCGCCCCGACACGACCGGCGGCTTCCCGCGGCCCGGCGCCGGCTCCACCGGCCAGTTCCGCCGCCCCGACCCGGGCGACCATCGGGCCACCGGCGAGTTCCGCCGCCCCGACCAGACCGGCCAGTTCACCCGGCCGGACGCGGGTTACCCCCGGCCCGACCAGACCGGCGAGTTCCGCCGGCCCGGCGGCCGGTCGCCGGACGGCCTGCCGACCGCGCCCGTCTACCAGGACCCGGCCGGCTACCAGGGCCAGACCGGCTACGGCACGCCACCGGTGTCACCCGCGCCCGCGGGCGGTCGCGGCGGCCGGCGACGCGCCGACACCCGCACCGGCTGGGGTCGGGACACCACGGGTCAGCAGATCCCCGTGTCACCGGCGCCGGCGGGCGAGAGCGCTCCGGCGTGGGCACCCACCGGAGCCGGCGCGCCGGCCTGGGCGGGATCCGCCCGTCCCACCGGTTCCGCCTCGGTGACCGACACCAACGGCGGCCAGCGCTGGACGGGTAGCGGCACGACCACCGTCCCCGCCGCCCGCACCGCCACGCGGACCGAGGCCCGGCCCGACTCCCGGACGGACAGCCGCACCGAGGGCCGCCCGGTACCGGCGAGCGAGCCGCCGCCGTCGCAGGCCGCACGCAACACCGCGCGCCGGGTGATCCTGACGCTCTGGTTCGCCGGCCTGTCGTTCCCGGCCCTGCTCTGGTGGCAGCACACCACCGCCCTCGACGGCACCGGGGCGATCCTCGTCGCCGCCGGCCGGCTGACCGGCCTGGTGGCCGGCTACACGCTGCTCACCCAGATCGCGCTCATGGCCCGCCTCCCCGGGCTGCAGCGGGCCGCCGGCGCGGAACGGATGCTGAAGTGGCACCGCGACATCGGTGCCCTGGTCGTGGTCGCCACGATCGCCCACGCTCTGCTCCTCATCGAGGGATACGCGATCTTCAGCGGCGACGGCCCCGTCAAGGAGGGCCTGCGGCTGTTCAACGACCAGGCCGACATGGTCGGCGCGTTCTCCGCGGCCGCCATCCTGACCGGGCTCGCGCTGCTGAGCATCCGGCAGCTGCGCAAGATGATGCCGTACGAGGCGTGGATCTGGATCCACCGCAGCGCCTACGTGGTGCTGTACCTCGGCTACGCCCACCAGTTCAGCGCCGGTGAGGACATCGGACAGGGCGCCGGCAAGATCTACTGGATCGGCCTGCACGTCCTGGTGATCGGCACCGTGGTCTGGGGACGCATCGGCGTGCCGCTGCTGATCAACATGTACCACCGCGTGCGGGTCGCCGAAGTGGTCGACGAGGGCGGCGACACCGTCTCGATCTACCTCAGCGGCAACCGGCTCGACCAGCTCGGCGCCCGCTCCGGCCAGTACCTTCGGTGGCGGTTCCTGCAGGCCGGGTTCATCTCCCAGTCGCACCCGTTCTCGCTGTCGGCGCCGCCGAACTCGCACTGGCTGCGGATCACCGCGAAGGCGGTCGGCCGGTTCACGTCCAAGCTGCCCGAACTGCAGCCGGAGACGCGCGTCTGGGTGTCGGCGCCGGAGGGCGAGCACACGCCGGCGTCCCGCACGATGACGAAGGCCGTGCTGATCTCGGCCGGAAGCGGCATCGCGCCGGCCCGGGCCCTGCTGCCCGAGCTGCCCGGCGACACCGTGGTCGTCTACCGGGCGAGCACGCCGGAGCAGTTGGTGCTGCGCGCCGAACTGGAGGAGATCACGCGGGCGCGCGGCGGCAAGGTGCACGTCGTCACCGGCCGGCGCGACGAGTCCGCTCCGAAGAAGCTGCTCACCTCGTGGGGGCTCGCCGACCTGGTACCCGACATCACGATGCGGGACATCTACCTGTGCGGCCCGCCGGAGTTCGCGAAGGCCATCGTCACGGCACTGCGGCCGTTGAACGTCCCGAAGCGCCAGATCCACGTCAGCGCGTTCGAACTGTAAGCCGGAGGGCTCGATCCACCATGCGTCGTGCAGCAATCGCGATCCTCGGCACCGCCGCGGCCACCTCCCTGCTGGTCGGCATCAAGGCGCAGGCCGGTTCGGACACGCCCGACCCGGTCGCCCAGGAGGAGCCGGCCGGGTCCGGACCGGCGTCGCCACCGGCGTCGGGTGCCGCGCCGGCGACCGGCAAGTCGAGCGCGCCGCCGGTGAACGCGGGCGGCGCGCCGAAGAAGATCGTCGGCAAGACCGTGAACACGCCGTACGGCGCGGTCACGGTGACGGTGACGGTCACCGGCAACCAGATCACCGACGTCACGGCCAAGCTGCCGAACACCGGTGAGAGCGCCGGCGCCGGTCCCAAACTCAAGGAGCAGGCCCTGCAGAAGCAGAGCGCCGACCTCGACGCGGTCAGCGGCGCGACCTACACCAGCGACGCCTACGCGGAGTCATTGCAGTCGGCGCTCGACAAGCGGTAGTCCATGCTCCGGAGCGCGACCGGCCTGCGCCGGGTCGAACAGATCATGGGGACGGCGATCAGCCTGGAGATCGCCGGCACCGTTCCCGCCGACGAGGCCGGCCGCCTCGCCGACGAGGTGTACGCCTGGATGCGGCTCGTCGACGACACGTTCAGCACGTACAAGGACGACAGCGAGGTCACCCGCCTGCACACCGGTGACCTGGCCGCCGACGACGCCTGCGCCGACCTCCGGGACGTGTTGGCGGTCTGCGCCGACCTGTGGCGCGACACCGACGGCTACTTCGACGTGTACGCCACCGGCCGGCTCGACCCGTCGGGGTACGTCAAGGGCTGGGCGGCGCAGGTCGCCTCGGACCGTCTGATGGCCGCCGGTGCCACCGACCACAGCGTGAACGCCGGCGGCGACGTGCGTGTCCGCGGCTGGTCGTCGACCGGTGAGCCGTGGCGGGTGGGTGTGCGTCACCCCTGGGACCCGGCGGCCGTCTGCTTCGTGCTCGCCGGCACCGACCTCGGCATCGCCACGTCCGGCACGTACGAACGCGGCCTGCACGTGGTGGACCCGCGTCGCGGCGGCCCGGCGACCGGCCTGCGCTCGGTCACCGTCACCGGACCGGACCTCGGCCGAGCCGACGCGCTCGCGACCGCCGCGGTCGCGATGGGCCCCGCCGGCCTGGAGTGGTTGGCCGGGCTACCGGCGGGGTACGAGTCGGCGGTCGTCACCGATGACGGCCGGTTCTTCCGGTCCGACGGCCTGCCCGAGCAGGTCGTTTAGTACCGTTGCGAACCCGTGCCCTGATCAAATGTGGGCAAATTACAGTCGTCAATGGGAAGATGACCGGGGCTGGTCACCCCGTGCCACCATGTGCGGGGTGCGGCGCATGGGGGTGAGGCCGTGATCGCGCTCGACGTACCGCTTGCCTGGACGCCCGGCGAGCAGACCGAGGTGCCGGTGACGATCGTGTACGCGATCATCACGGGCAGCGGTCTGGTCGTCGTGCTCGGTACCGGTCTGGTCGCCTGGTGGCTCAACCGCCGGGCCCGGCGCCGCGAGGCGGGCCTCCTCCGCGTCCCGAAGCCCCGGCGGGCCCGGCGGGTGAAGGCGGCCGCGGCGGCACCGGCCGAGCGCCCCGACATCGAGGGCGCGGCCATTCCCGGTCCCGTCGAGGTGGCGGCGGCGCCCTCGGTGCCCCTCCCCCGCCAGCCCCTGGCGTTCGACCTCGACCGCCCGTCGGTCCGGCGGACGCCCGACCCGCGCTGGGTCAACGAGGCCAGCGGCGAGTACGTGCAGATGCGGGCCGCAACCGCCCGCGCGCACACGGTCGCCCGGCAGGCCCGCAACCACAGCCAGGAGGCCAGCAGCGTGCTCGACACCGCCGAGCGCGTCTACGAGGAGGCGCGCCAGGCGCACGCCGAGTCGCTCGCCGCCACGCCCGAGCCCGTCGCGTCCCATGGCTCCGACGCCGACCGCGACGTGGCGCGGGCGGCGCTCGACGCCTATCGTCGCGGTGAGCTCTCGGCCGAGGACCTGCGCAAGGTCTGGTACGGCACCAGCGGGTGGGACACCCGGCACGACGAGGCCGAGCGGCGCATCCGCGAGCACCGCGCGGCCGAGATCCACGCCCGGCAGGAGTACCACATCGCGCTGGCCCGGGCCCGCTCCGCCCGCCAGGCCGAGTACGTGGCCGAGGTCGCGGTCCGCGCGCTGGGCGCGGAGACGGCCGCGGCGGCGAACGAGCTGGCCTCGGCCCACGACACCTCCCGCACCAAGCGCAAGTGGCTCCGCAACCGGCCCGAGCCCACGGCGGCCGCGAACAACGGCGCGAACAACGGCGCGGCGAGCAACGCCGCCAGCAACGGCGCGGCGAGCAACGCCGCCAGCAACGCCGCCAGCAACGCCGCCAGCAACGCCGCCAGCAACGCCGCCAGCAACGCCGCCAGCAACGCCGCCGCACCCGCAACCGCCCGGCCCGGCACCGCCGGATCCGCCGCCACCGCGAGGCCCGGCACCGCCGGGGCCACCGCGGTTTGAGCTCCCGCCGTTACGATTCGGTGGTGCTGCGTGAATCGACGGCCGAGATCTTCGTCACGGCCGGTGCCCACCTCGCCGAAGGCCCGGCGTGGAACTCGTCCGCGGGCTGTCTCGGCTGGGTCGACATCCTCGCCGGGAAGGTGCACCTCACCGAGGCCGACGGCACCGCCCGCGCCGAGTTCACCCTCGACCGGCACGTCGGTGCGGCGCTGCCGGCGGAGGACGGCACGTACCTGGTGGTCGTCCGCGACGGGTTCGTCCGGCTCGATCCGGCCACCGGCGCCGTCTCGCCGCTGCTCGAGGTGCTCGGCGACCGCCCCGACCTCAGGTTCAACGATGCCAAGGCGGATCCGCGGGGACGCGCGTTCGCCGGCACGATGAGCTACACCGACGGCGTCCGGGGTCAGGGGACGCTGTTCCGCCTCGACCCCGGCCCCGCCGCGACGCCGGTGCACGGGCCGACCTCGTTGTCGAACGGCCTGGGCTGGAGTCCCGACGGAAAGACCATGTACTTCATCGACACGTCCGCCGGCACGGTCACCGCGTTCGACTACGACGTCGACACCGGAACGCCGCACGACCCGCGGGTGCTGATCGAGGTCCACCATCCCGACGGCATGTGCGTCGACGACGACGGCGGCCTGTGGGTGGCGCTCTACGGCGGCTGGGCGGTGCACCGCTACACCCCCGCCGGCGGGCTCGACACGGTGATCAAGCTGCCCGTCGCCAACGTCACGTGCTGCGCGTTCGGCCCGGGCGGGCGGCTGTACATCACCACCGCCGACAACGGCCTCTCCCCCGCCGACCAGGAGCGGCAGCCGTTGGCGGGATCGTTGTTCGTGGCCGAACCGGGTGTGAGCGGCCCGGCCGCCGTCCCCTGGCACTCGGTGTAGCCGATGCGCGTGCTGCTGGTGGAGGACGACGTGCGGGTCGCCGCCGCGGTGGCGTCCGGGCTGCGCAAGCGCGGCTACGAGGTCGACTGCGCCGGCTCGATCGCCGAGGCGTTGGAGGCCGCGCCCGTCGACATCGTGCTGCTCGACCTCGGCCTGCCCGACGGTGACGGCATGGACCTGTGCCGCATGCTCCGCGCCCGGCAGCCCGAGGTGGGCATCATCGCCGTCACCGCCCGGGGCGAGGAGCGCGACCGGGTCACCGGCCTGCTCACCGGCGCCGACGACTACGTCGTCAAGCCGTTCTCGATGGCCGAGCTGCACGCGCGGATGGCGGCGGTGCTGCGCCGGGCGTCCCGGTCGGCCCCGGCGACCCAGCAGGTCGACATCGGCGGGCTCACCATCGACTTCACCGCCCGCCGGGTGCTCAAGGGCGGCACCGAGGTGACGCTCACCCGCAAGGAGTTCGACATCCTCGCGGCGCTGGCCCGCCGGCCCGGCATGGCCGTGGGCCGCGACCGCATCATCATCGAGGTCTGGCAGACGTCGTACGTCGGCCCGCACGTGCTCGACGTCCACATGGCCGCGTTGCGCGGCAAGCTCGGCGACCCCGGGCTGGTGCAGACGGTTCGCGGAGTGGGATACCGCCTGAGCACTGAGCCTGCCTGATGGGACCTGCCTGATGGGACCCGCCTGATGCGTCGCCGGCTCGCGGCCAGCTACGTCCTGCTGCTGGTGCTCGTGCTGGCGGCGCTGGAGGTTCCGCTGGCGATCGCCACGGCCAGCAGCAACAGCCAGCGGATCGCGCTCGACCGGCTCGCCGACGCCGTGCAGTTCGCGTCGACCGCCGAGACGGCGATGACCAGCGAGGCCCGCAGTTCCGACGACCCGGCCGACCCGTCGCTGGAGGGCAGGCCCTCCAACGACGACGACTCGACCGACCCGTCGCTGGAGGGCCTGCGCACGGAACTCGAACGCTACGAGCAGATGTACGGGATCGCCGCGCTCGTCGTCGACCGCGACCGCAAGACGCTCATCAGCTCGCGTCCCGGCCTGACGCTCGTCTCCGCCGACGCCCGCCGCCAGCGCGACCACGCGCTGGCCGGCGACCAACCCGACGCCTCCCGGACGTTCTGGCCGTGGGAGGACCGGCCCATGGTCATCGCCGCGCCGATCGGCAGCGGCGGCGAGACGCTCGGCGCGGTCATCACGATCTCGCCCACCGACCGGCTCCGCGACCGCACCGGCCAGGTCTGGCTGCTGCTCACCGGCGGCGGGCTGCTCGCCCTGGTGGTGTTCATCCTGATGGCGCTGGCGCTGGCCCGGTGGACGCTCCGACCGATCGCCGACCTCGACTCGGCCGTGCACCACATCGCCGACGGCGACTACGACGCGCGGGTGCCGGCCGCCGGCGGGCCGCCCGAGTTGCGCCGGCTCGCCACCGCGTTCAACGAGATGGTCAGCACGGTGTCCGACGTGCTGGAACGGCAGCGGGCGTTCGTCTCGCACGCCAGCCACCAGTTGCGCAACCCGCTCACCGCGCTGCGCCTGCGGGTCGAGGACCTGAGCGAGGCGGTGCCGGGCGAGGAGGGGCGCACCGCCCTGCAGGAGAGACCGACCGCCTGTCCGAGATGCTCGACGGGCTGCTCGCGCTGGCCAGCGCCGAGAAGGGCAACTTCAGCCTGGAGACGGTCGACGCCGACAACGTGGCGGCCGAGCGGATCACCGCCTGGCAGCCGATGGCCGCCCAGCACGGGGCCACCCTGCGCCGGGTGCCGGCGTTGCGGCCGTTGCAGGTCCGGACCGTCACGACCGCGGTCGGTCAGGCGTTGGACGTGCTCATCGACAACGCGTTGAAGTACGGCGCGACGTCGGTGTCGGTGTGGGTGCGACCGCTCGACGACGGGGTCGCCGTGCACGTGGTCGACAACGGGCCGGGGCTGAGCGACGAGCAGCGGCAGAAGGCGACGGAACGGTTCTGGCGGGCGCCGACGTCGCAGAACACCGTCGGCAGCGGGCTGGGCCTGCCGATCGTGGCGGTGCTGGTGGAGTCGTCGGGCGGGCGGCTCGACCTGCGCGCGGCCGACCCGCACGGCCTCGAGGCCGTGCTCTGGTTCCCTATGGTTTGATCTCTTTGAAGTACCGCGCGGCGCCCGGATGCAGGGCGAGCGGATGGGTGTAGATGGCGCTGCGTGAGTTGAGGCGGGCGGCCACCGGGTGTGCCCGTTGCAGGATTCCCTGGTCCTCGAAGAGCATGCGGGTCAACGCGTACGCCGTCTCCGCCGGCATTCCCGCGGAGACCACGAGGAAGTTCGGTATCCCGATCGTGCTCACCGACTGCAGCCCGTACGTCGACGCCGGAACCGTGTGCTCGGTGTAGTACTGCCCGCCGCTGGCGCGCATGTCGCTGGCGTACTGGCCGATCGGCACCATCTCGATGGGTACCTTCTTCGCCAACTCGGCGACGCGGGCCACCGGCAGGCCGCCGGAGAAGAAGAACGCGTCGATCTGGTCGGCCTCCAACGCCGCCGCGCTCGCGTCGAGGCCGAGCGTGACGGCTTGGATTTCGCGGTCCGGATCGATCTTCTGGGTGACGAGCAACCGCCGGGCCGTGCCGATCGTGCCGCTCTCCTGCGCGCCGACCGACACCCGCCTGGTCTTCAGGTCGTCCAGCGTCTTGATCTTCTTGTCGACCCGCACCACCAGGTGCAGATAGTCGTCGTAGACCCGGGCCAGCGCCACCACCTTGCCGTCCGCGGCGAAGTCGGCCGACGTGTCGGCCTGGGCGAACCCGATCTCCGCCGCGCCGGTGGAGACCAGCCGCAGGTTCTCCTTCGACGCGGCCGTCTCCAGCACGCTCGGCTTCAGTTCGGGCAGGTGCCGGCGGACGGAGTCGGCGATCGCCCCGCCGTACAGGAAGTACACGCCGCCGGAGCTGCCGGTCGCTATCCGCAACTGCCCGCTGGGCACCGCGCCGTCGCTGGACGGGCACCCGGAGAGAAAGGCGGCCATAACCACCATGCACACCACGAACCGGGCCGCCCTCACGGCCCCGAATGTTACGCCTGTCACCCCAGCGCAAGTTTCCCTCAAGCGGTGCCCCGCTTCGCGTTCCGACGCCGTGTCAACCGGCACCGTATGTACCACGCGAGTCAGGAGAGTGGTGGAACGGATGCTGGTCGACACGGTCCTTCACAGCACCGCCGTTACGGCCGGTTTCGAGATCGGAATGCTCTTGCGGTGTGCCCGTACCGGTTCGGGGCGGCACGGGCGCACCGTCATGGAGTTCAGCCGGCAGGGCGCCGCCACCCGGCTGACCGCCCTGCTCACCGGCCTCTCCCTCGACGCGCACCGCGACGAGTACGCCGCCGGCGGGTGGCACCGGTACGAGGTGCACCGGGTCATGTCCACCGGGTTGTCCGACTGGCCCCTCAGCCGGGCGTGGGCCGCCGCCTACGAGCGGCTGTGCGGCAGCACCGGGTACCAGTCGACGCGGCAGCGGCAGCACCGGGTCGAGCTGGCCGAGGCCGCCTGGCGGGCGGCGGTGCTGTGCGGCGGCACCCGTCGTCGCGGCGGTCCGCTGGCCGTGCGCGTGTCCGATCCCGACCTCGGGCTGATCCTGGTGCGGGCGGCCCGGGTGCTCGACGCGCCGGTGAGCCTGCGTTCGGTGGGTGGTCGGCACATCGTCGAGGTGACGACGGGACGCGCTGAGGTGACGCTGCGTCAGCTGGCCGCGGTCCCCGTCGCGTCCTAAAGCGTTGTACGACCTTGCCCACGACCGCGATCTAGTTTCCGGGCGGCCCTCGTGGGTACCCGCGAACTGTCGAAGTTTCCGGCGGGGGGGGTCGCGATGAAGCGGGGAAGGAGCCGGTGAACGTGCGCCTGTCACTCTCGCTCCCCCGGGACAACGCCAGCGTCCCGATGGCCCGCCGGATCCTCGCCACCACGCTCACCACTGCCGGGGTGACCGAGGAGTGCCGGTCCGACATCCTGCTCGCACTGGCCGAGGCCTGCGCCAACGCGGTCGCGCACGCGCAGCCGGCCGACGATTACAAGGTCACCGTCGACCTCGACGACGCCGAGTGCCGCATCGAGGTGATCGACGCGGGCAGTGGCTTCGATCCTCGCGCCGACCAGCCCGAACTGCCGCTCCTCGCCGAGCGCGGCCGCGGCCTCCACATCATCGAGGCCCTCTCCGACGGCTTCGACCTGCGCCCCAACACCCCGAGCGGCACACTCGTGCGGTTCGTGAAGCGCATCGCGTGATCGTCTTCACCCGTTCCGGGTGGGGCAGATGTTGCCAGTGGGACCCTCTAGGCGTATCTTCATGGTCACCACCATCGTCCGAACGGACGATGTTCGGGTAACCGAACGGTGAAGTCGATCGGTACGAGTGTCTAGGAAGGGCCTGGATCGATGACCACAATGGTCGGGCAGCAGAAGACGTCTCCTGCGACCTCGGACGTACGCACAGCCACGTCCACCCGGGCGCAGAACGACGCGGATGCCCTCGCTCTCCTTACCCTGCTCGCCGACCTCCCCGCCGGCAGCCCCGACCGCGCCCGCGCCCGCGAGCGCCTGGTCAAGATGTACCTCCCCCTCGCCGAGCACCTGGCCCGCAGGTTCCGGCACCGCGGCGAGCTCATGGACGACCTGGTGCAGGTCGCCAGCCTCGCGCTCCTGAAGTCGATCGACGGCTTCGACCCGAACCGCGGCGCCGCGTTCACCAGCTACGCCATCCCGATGATCGTCGGCGAGCTGAAGCGCCACTTCCGCGACAAGGGCTGGGACGTGCGGGTCCCCCGCCGTCTCCAGGAGCTCCGCCTGGAGATCAGCAAGATCTCCGGTGACCTGGCGCAGAAACTGGGCCGCTCCCCCACCGTCGCCGACCTGGCCGCGCAACTCGAGGTCAGCGACGAAGAGGTCATCGAGGCGCTGGACTGCTCGCAGGCCTACCGCGCCCTGTCCCTGCACGCCCCCGTCTCCGGCGACGACAGCGGCGGCGAGCTCATGGACCTCCTCGGCGGCACCGACCCCGAGATGGAGAGCGTCGAGAACCGCGCCGCCCTACGCCCCCTGCTCGCCCGCCTCCCCGAACGCGAGCAGAAGATCATCGCGATGCGCTTCTTCGGCAACATGACCCAGTCCCAGATCGCCACCGAGATCGGCATCTCCCAGATGCACGTCTCCCGGCTACTGGCCCACTCGTTGCAGGTCCTCCGCTCCGGCCTGACCCCGGCGTAGGTTCTTGTTCCGCTTCAAGGCGGCCCTCGCGCTCCGGCGCGCGGGCCGCTTCTCTTTGGAATCCCCGGGTTCCAGTTCGCACGTGACCATTCAGGTGGTGGGTCCACAATGGACCCACCGTGGCCGATCTTGCAGTTGTGCTCGCCGCAAAAAGGGGGCGAATTCCGGCGAAAGGGCGGACACAACTGCAAGATCGAGAACCGAGGGGCTGTTCTTCGGCGTCGATCTTGCAGTTGTGGTGCCTTGTCCGCCCGTATTTGCCACTGTTTGCGGCCCACCACAACTGCAAGATCGACTCGTGGGGACAGGCACGACAACCACCACCCGAACAGTTACGTTCGCACCCTTGGCCGGGGCCGCGCCCAGCCGCCCTGGAGACAGGTCGGCCGGACCGCCAAGATCGCTGTCCGCGGAAGAAAACCGAAGTCACGCTGCAGGTTTGTTCCTCAAATCGCGATCATGGCGGTCCGAGGCGGCTGGTACCGATGGACCGTGACATCTGCCGCCGGCCCGCTCACAGCGGCTGGGACTCGCACTGATCAGTTCCCAGAAGGCCGCCGCCCTCGCCAGCCGACCCCGGCCAGCCCAGCACGGCGCGACGCCAGGCCGACCGAGCCGCGACCCGACGTCCCCCGGCCAGCCCAGCACGGCCCTACGTCCCCCGACCGGCCGAACGGCGGCGCGGGACGCGGGCGCTCGCCGCTACAACGCGATCAGGCGGGCCTCGTCCGACGTCTTCGCCGGCTCCTCGGCCCGTGGCGCCGACGCGGCTACCGGGTCAGCGGCCGTATTCGGAGTGGTGGGGCCGGACAGCTTGCGGACGAACGGGAACATCGCCAGCGCGAGGGTCAGCGTCACCGCGCCGACGGCGACGAAACCCCACTCGGGGCCGGCGGCGTCGACGACCGCGCCGGCCAGTGGGGCGCCGATGGCCAGGCCCAGGGTCAGGGCGGAGTTGTACAGGCCCATCGCTTCGCCGCGGGCGCCGGAGGGGACCAGGCGGCTCACGGCGTCGGCCGAGGCGGCGAGGGACGGGGCGCACAGGGCGCCGGCCGGGATCAGCGCCAGTGCCAGCAGGAGTACGCCGTCGACCAGGCTGATGGGCATCGTGAACAGGCCGATCAGGGCGACAAGCACCACCGTGGGCACGGCCCTCTTCAGCGATCCGTAGACGAACCCGCCGATGATCGAGTAGAGCGCCCACACGGCCATGAGCAGGCCGATCCACGACGTGTCGCCGCTCGCGCGCAGTTCGGCCACGAGCGCGATGTCGGTGGCCGCCAGCACGGCGGTGGTGGCGGCGGTGAGCACCAGCAGGGCGAGGAAGCCGGGCTTGAGCCACTCGCGACGGGACACCTTGACGCCGGCGCTCGCCTCCTCTTCCTCGTCGGCGGTGCGTACGGGTGGGTTCTGGATGTACAGGCCGATGCCGGCCAGCACGATCGCGCCGCCCACCAGGTACATCGTGATCGTGGCGGACAGCTGGGTGACCAGCAGCACCGCAAGCGCCGGACCGACCATGAACGACAGCTCGACCGCCATCGAGTCGATCGCGTACGCGGGACGGCGGGACGCGACCGGCACCAGCGCCGCGATCGACTGCCGGACCACCGAGAACACCGGCATCGTGAGCAGGCCGAGCACGGCACCCGCCACCAGCAGCACCGGGTAGGGCAGCACCGGCGCGATCGACCAGAAGATCAGCTCGGCGATCGTGGTGACGAGCAGCGTCGTGCGTAACGACCGGCGGTCGATCAGCCGCCCGAGCAGCGGGGCGCCGACCGTGGAAGCGAGCGTGAGCACCGACGCGAGCAGGCCGGCGGCGGCGTAGCCCCGGTCGAGATCGAGGACGACGTGCAGCGTGAGCGTGATAGGAGCAGCGACGACCGGCACCCGGGCCACGATCGCCAACAGCATGAGCGAACGCATACCTGGCATGCCGAGCACCTGCCGGTAAGGACCGAGACGCATCTTCACCTCCTACAGAACCACGTGCGTCGACCATCCTGCCCGAGGGGTGTGACACTGTGCCGCTGATTAATGTGTGCGCATGACGAGCGTCACCCCGGTGAAGCGGCCCGGCACGGCCGGTCCCGCGCGGCGGGCCTACACCATCGTGGTGTTCGTGGTGCTCGCCTCGCTCGACAACGTCGCGATCGGCCTGGTACCGCCGTTGTACGACCCGATCGGCGAGGCCCTCGCCGTGCCCGAGGGTGCGATCGCCGTGGTGACGGGCGTCACCTACCTCGTCACCGCGGTGGCCGCCGTCGCCTGGGCCTACGCCGGCGACCGGTTCCGGCGCCGGCCGTTGCTGGTGGTGGGCACGCTGGTCTGGGCCGCCGGCACGTTCGGCAGCGGCTACTCGACCACGTTCGGCATGTTCCTGGTCGCGCAGGTCGTCGGCGCGGTCGGGCTCGGCGCCGTCGGATCCGTGGGCTTCTCCGTGGTCAGCGACCTGATCTCACCGCGCCGGCGCGGCCTGGTGATGAGCTTCTTCGGACTGTCGCAGGGCGTCGGGACGCTCGCGGGCACGCTGGTGGGCGGCCTTCTCGGTGCGGGTGACTGGCAGCGCCCCTTCCGGGTGGTGGCGGTAGCCGGGGTCGTGGCGGCGCTCGCTTACCTCGTCACATATGACATTCGACGTGGCGAGAACGAGCCCGAACTGGCTGCCCTGTACGAGCAGGGTGGTGAGTACGAGGGCCGGATCTCGTCGGGCGACCTGCCGAAGATCCTCGCGCGGCGCACCAACATGTGGTTGATCATGCAAGGGCTCACCGCACAGGTGACGTTCGGATCGCTGGTGTGGCTGCCGCGGTTGTTCCAGGCCAGGGCCGAAGAGCAGGGCTTTGAGACGCCCACCGCGGTGGCCGTCGGTGCGACGTTCGCGACGTTGTTCCAGCTCGGCGGGGTCCTTTCGATCATCGGTGGACTGGTGGGCGACCGCCTGCAGCAGCGCGTTCCCGGCGGCCGGGCGCTGGTGGCGGCGGTCGGGATCCTGGGCGGCATTCCGTTCTTCGTGGTGCTTTTCTTCGTCCCCATGCACATTGACCTGGCGCCCGACGCCGGCTCGGGCGCAGTTGCGAAAGCGGTGCTGCGCAGCGTGATCACCGAGCCCACCGTGGCGCTCAGCCTCGTGGCCGCGCTGGCCGGACTCGCGCTGATCAGCGCGAACTCACCCAACTGGTTCGCGTTGATCGCGGACGTCAACCCACCCGAGCACCGCGGCACCGTGTACAGCCTGGGCAATCTCGTCAACAGCGTCGGCCGTGCGGCCGGCAACGCTCTCGTCGGCGCGGTATTTTCGGGACTGGCGCGCAGCTTGCCGCCGCCGCTAAATTACGCCACCGGGCTGGCGCTGTTCCAGATATTTTTCGTGCCCACCGGAATCATGTACCTGAAGGCGGCGAAGACCAGCCCGGCCGACACTGCGGCGGTCCGCGCCCAACTCGCCGACGCTCAGCCGACCTTCGACGGGTCGGGCCGGAAACTGTCGTAGATGAGTTGCAGAATGGGTGCGGCGGCGGCCCAGTCGTTGCCCGACGTCTGCCACCAGAAGCCGTAAGCCCTGCTCGGCCCCACGATCACGCCCCGGTTGCTCACGTGCGTGCTGCCGTTGTTGTACGTGAACTCCCAGTCGGCGGCCTTCTTGAAGTAAGGAACCTCCGCGATGCGAATTTCGTTGTAGTTCGGAAAGTCGCCGGCGGCCAGCCGCTGGTTCCGCTGGGCCTTCCAGTCGGCAACCGGGTCAGACTTGGGCTGATCGGTCTGGTCGATTCCGAGCGTGCGGCCGTCGCCCCGGAAATAGACCATCGTGCCCTCGCGCGATTCCTTCCAGTGCGCCGGCACATACACGGAGAATCCGGTGCGGTCGACGTGTTCGCGCCACCCCGCCGGCAGTTGCGGCCGCCCGTCCGCGGGCGAATTCGAGGTGACGGCGCTGGGCGGCGGCGCCGCGGGCTCGCTCGTCGCCGCGGCGGTCGGGGTGGCGGCTGTCGAGGCGGGCCCGGTCGCGGCCGGGCTGCCGCCCTGGCTCTGCGGCGCGCCGCCGTCGTCCTCGGCCCCCCGCGTCACCATGAACACCACCGCGGCAACCACGATGACCACCGCAACGGCGATGACGATGAAGCGCTTGCGCCGCTGATCGAGGTCGGCACCCGCCTCCGGCCGCACCACCCTGGCGAGCCCCCGCACCGGCCGGGCGCTGCCGCCGTCGCCAAGGATCGGCATCGGCGCGACGAGGGTCGCGTCATCCTCGGACCACGGATCCCCGGTCGAGGAATCCTGGACCCGGAACTCCTCGGAACGAACCCCATCGGCCGCGGCGCCGTAGGAGGCGATGCCCCGGGATGTGATGCCGGGGGGTTCCTCGGATTCCGGATCCGAGGTTCCGGTCTGTGCGGAATCCGCTTCGGTGTCTTCGTCGGCTGTGTCGGTGGTCGTTGCCTTGGCCGAGGTGTCGGTCGGGTCCTCAGGGGCCGGGTCGCCGGTGGGCCTGTCTTTCGCGGCGAGGCTCTCTGCCGCGGGGCTTTCTGCTGCGGGGCTCGCTGCTGCGGGGCTCGCTGCTGCGGGGCTCTCTGCTGCGGACACCTCTTCTGCGGAAGCGTCCTTCGCGGAACTTTCCGTGGACGTTTCCGTGGACGTCTCGGCGGATGTCTCTGCGGACATCTCGGCCGCGGACGACTCGGTCGCGGAGGACTTGGCGGCGGTGGCCTCGGCCTCGGTTGTGGCCTCGGTTGTGGCCTCGGCTGCTGCCGCGGCTGCGGTCGCCTTCGCGGATTTCGCTGTCGCCGCTGACTTGCTGGGCTGGGGCTCAGCCGGCTCGGACTTCGCGTCCTTGGTTCCGGGATCCTTGGTTCCGGAATCCTCGGCTGCGCGGTCCTCGGCCGGGCGGGCCTGCTCCCGGGTCGAAGACTCGACAACCGCCACGGCCGACGGCTCGGTGTCCGGTTCGTCGGTCTCGGTGTGCTCGGTGTCGTGGGACGCGGGGCGCTGGGCGGGAATCGCCGGAGCGGTCGATTCCGGGTCCGATGGGCCGACCGGCCGTCCCAGGATCGGCTCGAACCGGGGCACCGGCCAGGCCGGCGGAGCGGTCCGTGGGCCGGGCACGACCGAGGTTTCGTCGGCGGCCGGCGACACCACCGTGGTCGGAGACTCGGCCGGGGGCGCCGTGACGGACCCGGCCCGGGCCGCGGGCGCGGAGACCGACGCGGGCGGAGCCGCCGAGGCGGCTGCGGCCGCGGGCGCGGAGACCGACGGGGGCGGAGCCGCCGAGGCGGCGGCCGAATCCGGCGGGGGCGCCGCCGGAGTCGGGGCTTCTGACGGGGTTCGGCGACCGCGGGCCGGTGCGATCGGCGCGGTCGCGTCGGCGGGTGGTGGGACCGGGGCCGAACCGCGTGGACGCGTACCCGAGCGGGCACCGTCGGAGCGGTGGCCGGAACGGGCGCCGTCGGAACGGGTGCTGTCGACCCGGGTGGTGTCGGCCCGGGTGGTATCGGCCTTGTTCCGGCCTGGACGCGCGGTACCTGAACGGGCGCCGTTGGAACGGGCGCCCTCGGAGCGTTCGGGGTCGGGACGGCCGACGGATGCGCTCCCGGTTGCGGGGCCTCCGGGGACGGAACCGCCGGTGGTCGAGCCCGCGGACGCTCGGCCCCGGGCAATCGGACCCGATCCACCACCGGACCGGCCAGCGGCACCAGAACCGGCAACACCAGAGCCGCCGGGCACAGGACCGCCGGGCACAGGACCGCCGGGCACAGGACCACCGGCACCAGGAACAGGACCACCGGCAACGGGCGGCTGACCGGAACCGGGCCGCCCACCGGCCACGGGCCCACCGGCCACGGGCCGACCCGAGACAGGAGCGCCCGAACGACCCGCGACAGGACCGCCCGAACGGCCCGCACCAGGTCCGCCCGAAACGGGACGACCGACAACAGGCCCGCCGGACACCGGCCGGCCGGCGACGGGACCGCCGGGGACGGGGTCGCCGGGGGCAAGGCCGTCCGGGCCGGCCTGCCGTGGTGGGCGGAACCCCGCCTTCGTCCACGGCCAGCGGAACTTGCGGGCGACCGACGCCGGGCCGCTGGTGGCTGCCCGGCGCAGACGGCGTTCGGCCTCGGCGGCGTCGATGCGGGCCTCGGGGTCCTTGCGGAGCAGACCGTTCAGGACCCAGCGGAGCGCACCGGCGTTGCGCGGGGGCTCGACCTCCTCGGACGCCAGGGCGGTGAGGGTCGCGATCGCGGAGTTGCGTTCGAACGGGGCCTTGCCCTCCACGGCGGCGTAAAGGGTGGCGCCCAGCGACCAGAGGTCCGACTCGGGGCCGGCTGTGCCGTCTCGGGCGCGTTCGGGGGAAATGTAGGCCGGGGATCCGAGGACCAGGCCGGGACGGGTGACGCCGGGGTCGCCCTCGAGGGTGGCGATGCCGAAGTCGGTGAGGACGACGCGGCCGTCGTCGCTGAGGAGGACGTTGCTGGGCTTGACGTCGCGGTGCATGACGCCGGCACGGTGGGCCGCGCGCAGGGCTCCGAGCACGCCGAGGCCGATCGCCGCGGCACGGGACGCGTCGACCGGACCGTCGGACGCCAGCACGTCGTGCAGCGACCTCGCCTGCACGAACTCCATGACGATCCACGGGCGGCCGTTGGTTTCGAACACGTCGTAGACACGCACCACGTTGGGGTGGTTCAGCCGGGCGGCGGCTCGCGCCTCGCGCAGGGTCCGGCGACGCAGTTCGTCACGTTCGGTGGCCAGAAGGGCCTGCGGCGGGACGATCTCCTTGATGGCGACATCGCGACCGAGCGTCTGATCCCACGCATGCCAGACTCGCCCCATGCCGCCAACGCCCAATGTTTCCATCAGGCGGTAGCGGCCGGCGACAAGAGTCGGCGATGCGGTCATCGGAGACGAGGTTACCCATCCGCGCTCGAAGTAAAGCGGCTACCGTGGATGTCCCATACTACGGACCGCCACCGGTCGATATACCGGACCCCCGCAGAAAACGATCGAGTTCCATCGCCGTGATGTATCCCATCAATGCCAACGTGTGCAACAGATACAGCCACAGTGCGACCGCCACCACGGCACCGACCACGTCGAAGCCGCCGAACGGCAGGCCCAGGTCGACCGGGAGGGACCAGAACAGCACGAAGCCGTGCAGGAACCCGGAGACGTTCGCGGCGGTGAATACCGCGACCAGCGTCACAATCCGCCAGCGGGGAGCGGTGGGTCCCACCACCCGGTAGACCCACACCAGCATCGCGCTGAGCACGACCCACACGACGAGAAACGACACCACGATCCCGCCGAACGAGGCCCAGCCGCCGCGCCGCAGCAACCCGGCCGCCGCGGGCAACACGAGGAGCAACCCCAGCAGCAGCGCCGGGCCGGCGGCCAGCAACGGCAGGACGAGCAGCCGCCCGCGCCAGGCGCGCACCGGTCCCTCGACGGAGCCCAGCGAACTGAACGCCCGCCGCAGCCCTTCGCCGTAGAGCGTCGCCGGGATCAGGGCCGCGACCGCCTCGACCCCGCTCAACTCGGTGCCGGCCCGGATCAGGGACGCCGTGACCCGACCGGCGCCGAGTTCGTCGGGCACGGCCCCGACCGGCGACGCGGTGAGGTCGAGCAGCCGCTCGGGGCCGGCGACCAGCGCCGCGAGCCGGATCGCCAGGACGACGGCCGGCACCACCGCGATGCCGCCGTAGAACGTCACGGCAGCCGCGTGCAAGGGCAGGTCGCGCCCGCGAAGAGCACGGGCGACACGAAGGACGGGCGCGCGCAGGACCGGCGCGCGAAGGACGAATCGTGTCACGCCGGGCGTCATACCCCGGCGCCGGGAAAAGACGCACGGCCGGCGAAACGAAGGAAGCGGGACCGAAAACCGGGAAAGCGCTTCCCAGCGCCGAAGCACCGGTTCCGAGCGCCGAACGCCCCGTTCCCAGCGCCGAGCGTACGGGTGCCCAAAAGCACAGCGCGTCATATTACGGGGCATCCCAGCCAACGAGGCGTATCTGGCACGCAACGGGTGGTTATTCACTGCTAGCGTCGGGCGCCATGACGGATGAGACGGGCGCTACCCCCGCGCTGCCAGCGTGGCCGGTCTTCATCGGGGTCACGGTCGACACCACCGATCCCGAGCGGCTGGCCGGCTTCTGGTCCGCTCTTCTCGAGGTGCCGGTCGAACACCGGTCGGACATCGAGATCCACCTGGCCCGCCAACCCAACCGCGGCGTCGCGGTCGCGTTCCAGCGGGTCGCCGAACCGACCGCCGGCAAGAACCGCCTGCATCTCGATCTCCTGGTGAAGGACCTGCCGGCCGCCCGCCGGCGGGCCATCGAGCTGGGTGCGAACGAGGTCGAGGAGCACAAGCGGGACGGATTCCACTGGCTGGTGGCCGCCGACCCCGACGGCAACCGGTTCTGCCTCATCGAACCCCCGCCCACCACCGACGACTGACCCCACACGAGAGGCGGTGTCCACCGACCGGTGGACACCGCCGTCAACGCGTCGGTCGTCCCGCGAACGGACCGGAGCGGGCGACGATCCCAGCATGGATGACGTCGTGCGGGTCCGCGGACTCCGCAAGCGGTACGGGGGTGCGACGGCGGTCGACGGTCTCGACCTCTCAGTCCACCGTGGCGAGGTGTTCGCCGTGCTGGGGCCGAACGGCGCCGGCAAGACGACCACCATGGAGATCCTGGAGGGGTACCGGCGGCGCGACGCCGGCGAGGTCAGCGTGCTCGGGGCGGATCCCCACACGGCCGGCCGGGAATGGCGGTACCGCATCGGCGTGGTGCTGCAGGACGTCGACGACGGCCGGGAACTGACCGTCGCCGAGATCGTCGGGCATTTCGCCCGCTACTACCCGAACTCCCGCCCGCCCGGCGAGGTCATCGACCTGGTCGGCCTCACCGCCAAGGCGCGGGCGCGGGTGCGCACCCTCTCCGGTGGGCAGCGGCGCCGCCTCGACGTCGCGGTCGGCCTGGTCGGCCGACCCGAACTGCTGTTCCTGGACGAGCCCACAACCGGCTTCGACCCGCAGGCGCGGCGGCAGTTCTGGGACCTCGTCCGGCAACTCGCCGCCGAAGGCACCACGATCCTGCTCACCACCCACCACCTCGAGGAGGCGGAGGCGCTGGCGAGCCGGGTGGCGGTGCTGGCGAACGGTCGGATCGTCGCCTGCGGCGACGTCGCCACGCTCGGCGGCCGCGCCGGCGCCGACGCGACCGTCCGCTGGCTCGACGGCGACCGCCGGTGCGACGAGCGCACCGCCGACCCCGCCGCCGTCGTCGCCCGGCTCACCCGCTTCTACGCCGGCCCGGTGCCCGGCCTGACGGTGACCCGCCCGTCGCTGGAGGACGTCTACCTGGAGCTGATCGCATGATCATGCTGGGTCTCGCCCGCGCGGACATCGAGCTTCGTATCTTCTTCCGGCAATGGGACGCCGTGATCTTCACGTTCTCGCTGCCCGTCATCCTGCTCGTGATGCTCGGGTCGATCTTCACCGGCGTCTACGAAGGCTCCCCGGTGACCGCCTCGCAGTACTTCGTTCCCGGCATGCTCGCCGGCGGCGTCGCGTCGACCACGTTCGTCAACCTCGGCGCCGGCATCGCCGCCGACCGGGACGACGGCACGCTGCGCCGCCTGCGCGGGGCGCCGGTGCCGCCGAGCGCCTACTTCGTCGGCAAGGTGCTGATGGCCCTCGTGGTCACCGCCATCGAGATCGTGCTGGTGCTCGCGGTGGGCGTCGTCCTGTTCGACCTGAGCCTGCCGTCGTCGCCGCAGCGCTGGTTCACGGCCGCCTGGGTGCTGGTTCTCGGTACGGCCGCCTGCGGCCTGCTCGGCATCGCGGCGAGCGGGCTGGCCCGCAGCGCCCGCTCGGCCGGCGCCGTGTTCAACCTGCCGTACCTGGTGCTCGCCTTCTGCTCGGGCGTGTTCTTCACCCCGATCAGCGCGCTGCCCGCCCCGATTCTGCAGGCCGGCGCGCTGTTTCCGCTGCGGTGGATGGCGCAGGGCTTCCGCGCGGCGTTCCTACCCGACAGCATCCTCAGTCAGGAGGTTGTGCACTCGTGGGAGCTCGGGAAGGTGGCGCTGATCCTGGCGGCGTGGACGGTCGGCGCGATGCTGCTCGCCCTGCGGACGTTCTCGTGGCACAACCACCGCGACCGGTGACGCACGCGTGGCAGGTCACGCGATCGTGGGACGTCTACGTCGCCGTGGTCACGGTGGCGGTCGCCGCGCTGGTGGTGGTGAGCGAGACGTCCCGCCCGCTCGAATTGCGGCTGGCGTCGTCGGCGGCGGTTCTCGCCTTCGGCGCCTGGTACGCGCTGCTGGGCCGGCCGCTGCTCGCCCGGTACGGAGCAACAAAAGTGTGGACGTTCATCGCCGGCACGGCGGTGCTCTACGCGATCGCCACCCTGTGCGCGCCGACGGCCACGTTCCTCTCGTTCGTGCTCCTTCCGTTGGTGTTCAACCTCGTCGACTTCCTGCCGGGGACGCTGGCCGTGGCCGGCCTCAACCTGATCCCGCCGGCCGCCCACCTCGTGCGGACCGGCGACCTGTTCGAGACGGTCGTCGTGCTCGTGCCGATCGCGGCGCTGATCACGGTGTTCTCGACGGCGTTCGCGTACTGGGTGCACCAGATCGCGCGGCAGAGCGCCGAGCGCGCCGACCTGATCGAGCAGTTGAACGCGTCGCGGGCGGAGGTGGCCCGGCTCTCCCGCGACGCGGGCGTCGCCGCCGAACGGCAGCGGCTCTCCGGCGAGATCCACGACACGATCGCGCAGGGCCTGTCGAGCGTGGTGATGCTGGTGCAGGCCGCCGAGGCCGACCTCGATCGCGACACCGGCCGCGACACCGACAGGGCCCGGCACCACCTGCGGATGGCGGGCCGCTCGGCCCGGGAGAGTCTCGCCGAGGCCCGGGCGCTGGTCGCCGGCCTGTCGCCCGCCCAGCTCTCCGGCGCCTCGCTCGCCGCGGTGCTGGCCCGGTTGGCAGAACGTTTCCGGGAGGAGACAGGAATTCCGGTGGACGCGCGCACAGCGGCCCGATCGACCCAACTGCCCATGGCGACGGAGGTGGTGCTGTTGCGCGCCGCTCAGGAAGGGCTGGCCAACGTCCGCAAGCACGCCCGCGCGACCGCGGTGACGCTGGAACTCGCGTACCCGCCCGGGTCGGCGGTGCTGACCGTCACCGACAACGGCGTCGGTGCGGACAGCCCGGAGAACGGCGGGTTCGGGCTGGCCGGCATGCGGGCCCGGGCCGCCGACATCGGCGGGACGCTGCGGCTCGAGCCCGCACCGGGCGGTGGCACGAAACTCACGGTGCTGGTGCCGGCATGAGCATCACTGTCCTGCTCGTCGACGATCATCCGGTGGTGCGGGCCGGCGTCCGCGGAATGCTCGCCGGCGAGCCCGACCTGATCGTGGTCGGCGAGGCCGGCTCGGGCACCGAGGCGCTGGCCGCCGTCCGGGCGCTCGCGCCGCACGTCGTCCTCATGGACCTGCGGATGCCCGGCATGGACGGAGCGACGGCGACCAGCGGGATCCTGGCCGCCGCGCCCGGGACGCGGGTGGTCGTGCTCACGACGTACGACACCGACCGCGACATCCTGCGCGCGGTCGAGGCCGGCGCGGCCGGCTACCTGCTGAAGGACGCGTCGCTGGCCGACCTGCTGGCGGCGGTGCGCGGTGCCGCCCGGGGCGAGACCGTGCTGGCACCGGAGATCGCGACCCGCCTGGTCACCCGGCTGCGGCGGCCGGCCGGCCCCGGCCTGTCGCCGCGCGAGGTGGAGGTGCTCCGGTTGGTGGCCCGCGGCCTGTCCAACGTCGAGATCGGCCAGCGCCTGCACATCACCGAGGCGACGGTGAAGACCCACCTGCTCCGCGCGTTCGCCAAGCTCGGCGTCAACGACCGGACCGCCGCCGTGACCACGGCGCTGGCGAGCGGTGCCCTAGATCCGTAGACCGCGTGGTTGATGGCGGGAGGCCCAGAGGCCGTACAGGGTGACGACGGCCGCGATCACGATCGGCACGCCGTCCCGGAGCAGGCCGTCGATCCCCAGCAGCACCCAGCACAGCAGCGGGCCGACCGGCAGCACCACGGTCGCGATCAGGGCGAAGACCACCCGCGCCCAGCGCTTGCCCAGGATGACGAAGATCATGATCCACGGACCGACGAAGCCCAGGCCCAGCGTCACCAGCAGCCAGCCGACCACCACCGGCACGGCAACCGGGTACGGGATCCGGGGCTCGTCGAACAGCGTTCCGATAGCGACCAGGCACGGCACCAGCAGCAGCGCGCCCATCGACAGCCCGGCCACCCGTGCGGTGAGCACCCACACCGGCACCTCCCGGAACCGGGACTTGCGGGTGAGGTGCGCGGCGATCGCCGGCGACCGGAACAGCAGCCAGATGACCGCACCGCACAGCAGCGACAGCAGCGCGAACCCGGCCAGCGCCGGCCACGGCGGCACCAGCCCGCCGTTGCGCGGCACCACCAGCCGGCCCACCGCGAACACCGTCGTCGCGGCCAGGATCAGGCCGAACGGGCGGGAGATCACGCGGCCGTAGCGGATCGTCCGCATCAGGAACAGGAAGCCGAGGGCGCGCATCATCGCCCAGATCGTGCGGACGGCGAGACCGAAACCGCCCTCCGGTGCGTACTCCAGGTTGACCAGGTCGACGAGCACCGTCGCCGCCGCCGTGAGCAGCACCAGCATGCGCAACCGGCGGACGGCCGACGGTTGCGGCGGCGGCCGCTCGATGGTGAACAGGTCACGCAGCAACGACCCCTGAGGTGGAGGCGGATCGGCAGCAACGTGGGGAGCAACCATGCGCGGGATGTTCCCCCTTACCGACGGTCGCTAACCACCCCGCACCCCGCCCGCCCTGGAGGCAGCGGGGCACCGGTGCCTGCCCAGCTAAGCAAGATCTAAGGATCCGCTGATAGAGCGCCTAAGAATCATCGGACTACGTTCGCACCGGGCATCGGGGCGAGGGCGGTTCACAAAACATGGGCAAACGGCGGGCAGGGGGTTCCGAGGCGAAAGTCGTTCTCGGAGCAGGTGCCCATGGCGTCTCCTCAAAAGAACGCCAGGCCGGGACTCTCCCGGCGTGGCTGGCCGCGGGGCGGCCGAGCCTGCACCGCCTCATGCGCAACCGCCGCGGCGCCCTGGCCGCGTTCGGAGCCGGGGCCGTCGGGCTGGCGGCGGCGTCCTCGACGATGGCGGTGCTGCTCGCCGACGAGGCCAGCGGCCGACCCGACGACACCACCGGCGCCCAGCAGGTGCCGCAGAAGGCCGGCTCCTTCACCAACCGCGACGCCAGCTACACGGCCGGCACCGGCGACGCCAACGACCTCGGCGCCGGCGGCCTCGCCGCCACACCGACCGCCGCGGCGCAGGCGGCGCTCGCCGCGACCCCGCGCTACCCGACGCCGCTCACCCGCGACCCGGTGCTGCACCTGCTGCGGCGCGCGACGTTCGGACCGACACCAGACAGCGTGTCCGAGGTGAAGCAGCTCGGCATCGACGCCTGGCTCGACCGGCAGCTCGCACCGGACACCGTGTCTGATCCCGGTGGCGACGCGGTGAACAAGCTGTATCCGTACCTCACGATGAGCATCGAGCAGCTGCGCCGGTCGGTGCCCGACGACAAGCGCAACGACCCGAGTTTCCAGCTCGGCCGCGCGACGATCGGCCGGCAGATCTGGACCAGCCGGCAACTGCAGGAGGTGATGGTCGACTTCTGGGCCAACCACCTCAACATCCAGAACCCATTCGACGGCGGCTGGGACAACCGCACCGACTGGGACCGCACGGTGATCCGCGCGCACGCGCTCGGCAGGTTCTCAGACATGCTGTCTGCCTCCGCGCGGCACCCGGCGATGCTGCGGTACCTCGACAACGCCGCGTCCGACAAGCGCTCGGTGAACGAGAACTACGGCCGTGAGCTGCTGGAACTGCACACGGTCGGCATCGACGGCGGCTACTCCGAGACCGACGTGCGCAACTGCGCATACGTCATGACCGGACGCACCGTCGACCGGAACGGCGCGTTCGTGTTCGACTCCAAGCGCCACTGGACCGGCGCCGTCACCGTGATGGGCTTCAGCCACCCGAACAAGAAGGCGTCGGAGGGGCTGGCGGTCGGCGACCAGTTGCTGGCCTACCTGGCCACGCACCCGTCGACGGCGAAGTACATCGCGCGCAAGCTCGCCGTCCGGTTCGTCTGTGACAACCCGCCGGCCGCGCTGGTGGAGCGGCTCGCTGCCGCCTACCTGGAAAGCGGTACCGACACGAAGGCCGTGCTCGGTGTCCTGTTCCGCTCGGTGGAGTTCTGGATCGCGACCGGGCTCAAGACCCGCCGTCCGCTGGAGAACATCGTGGCGACCGCCCGGGTGGTCGGGCTTTCGCCGGGCGCCGGCACCGACCCGGCGCTGGAGAACCTGTACAACACGGCCGACCGGCTCGGCCACGCGCCGCTGGCCTGGAGCCCGCCCGACGGCTACCCCGACGTCGCCGCCGCTTGGCAGTCGGCGCACGGGATGCTCGGCGTCTGGAACTGCCACCGGGTGATGGTGCAGGGCAAGATGCGCGGTCTGACCTATGTCCCGGCCGCCCAGCTGATGGCGGCGAACGCGTCCGGGACGGCCGGCGGATACATCGACGCGATGTCGCAGCGGCTGGTGTTCCAGCCGCTGTCGGCCGAGCAGAAGGCCGTCGTGCTCAAGTTTCTCGATCTGGCGGAGGGCGCGCGCGTCACGGACCCGAAAACCGGGGGACGCGCGGAGCAGCTCGCGCCGCTACTTCTCGACTCCGTCTACCACGGACTGCGGTGAGCTCCGATGTCCTTACCTGAACCCCGCTCGCGGGACGAGCTGCTGCGGTACGGCCCGTCGGTCTCCGCGGCCGCCATCCGGTTCCAGTCCGAGGCCGTGGCCGCGGACCTGGCCGCGCAGAAGGACCGCTGGCGGTTCGGCTTCACGCGGCGGCGGGTGGTCGCCGGCGCCGGTGCGGTCGGCGTGGCGGCGCTGGGCTCGCAGTTGTTGACCACGAAGGTGGCGTTCGGGGCACCGGGCGACGACCGCACGTTGATCGTCATCATGATGCGCGGCGGCATGGACTTCCTGTCGGTGATCGTCCCGCGCGGCGACGGCAACTACCTGTCGGCCCGGCCGAACATCGGCATCCAGCCCGCCGCCCTGCTCGACGGTGGCGCGGAGACCCGGTTCGGCCTGAATCCCGCGCTGGCGGCGGTGCACCCGCTGTGGGCGTCGGGACAGATGGCGGCCGTGGCCGCGGTCGCCTCGCCCGACGCGAGCCGCAGTCACTTCCAGGCACAGGACTGCTACGAGCGCGGTGCCGCGTCGACCGCCGTGCGCACCGGCTGGATGGACCGCGTCCTGGCGCAGTGGGGCGCTCCGGGGACGACGTTCCGGGCGATCGCCGAGGGTTCGTCGCTCCCCCGGTCGCTGGTGGGGACGCAGAACAAGCTCGTGTTGCGCGGGATCCAGGACTTCCGCCTCGAAGGCGCCAACGACAAGACCCTGGAAGCGCTCGCCGGCCTGTACACCGGGCTCGACCATCCCGCCGCCGCGCAGGCCGGCGCCACGTTGCAGGCGTTGAAGTCGGCGCGGCAGGTGGCGAACACGGCGTCGAACCCCGCGGCGAAGTACCCCGGCGGTGGGCTGGCCGGCGGCCTGCGCGACGTGGCCAAGCTGGTGAAGGCCAAGGTCGGGCTGCGGATGGCGGCGCTCGACCTGGGCGGCTGGGACATGCACACCGGGCTGGGCAACGTCGACGGCGGCGACATGAAGAACAATCTGACCCAGCTGTCGGAGTGCCTGGCCGCGTTCGTCACCGACATCGGTCCGGAGGCGCTGTCGCGCGTCACGATCGTGACCATGAGCGAGTTCGGCCGCCGTGTGCAGCAGAACGCCAACGCCGGCACCGACCACGGTCACGGCGGCGGGATGCTGCTGCTCGGCGGCGGCCTCAACGGCGGCCGGGTGCACGGACGCTGGCCCGGGCTGTCGTCGGGCGCCCTCGACCACGGCGACGTGGCCGGCGCCAACGACTACCGCGACGTGCTCGCCGAGATGCTCAAGACCCGGTTCGGGGTGGCGAACGCGCCGGCGATCTTCCCGGACCACCAGCCGAAGCGGATCGGGGCGTTCGCGGGGTCCTGATCCTGCCATTGTTGCGTGCCGGTTTCCCGGCCGGCCTGAAGTGCTCATATAGTGGGGTCCGTTATGCACCTGTCAGTCACGGTCAACGTCGCGCCCGACGGCGCCGTTGTCCTGTCTGTCCGCGGCGAGGTCGACCACGCGAACGCCGGCGAACTCCGCACGGCCATCGAGTCGGTACTCACCACCCAGCGCCCGCACACGATCCGCGTCGACCTCGGGCTGGTCACGTTCATCGACTCGGGTGCCATCGGCTCCCTGGTGGGAGCGCACCGGGTCGCGCAGGCGGGCGGCGCCGGCCTGGTGGTGTCGAACGCGAGCCCGTTCGTCAGCCGCCAGTTGACGGTCTCCGGCGTGGCCGACCTCCTGGGTGTCCCGCAGAGCGGCGAACCCCTCCCGCGCCTCTGATCTAGCCGGCGACCATGACGCCGATGGCGGCCAGGGCGATCCCGGCCAGAACGGCCAGCACCATCAGGATCACCGCGGCGATGCGCACGCCGTTGCCGCTCTTGCGGCGTGGCTCGGGCCGCTGCGCCGGCGTGGCGACCGGGTCGACGACCACGTGCTGGACCACGGTCTCCTGGGCGGCCAGCGCGGCCAGCCGGGCCGAGGACAGCGGCTCGCCGTACGTGCTGTGACCGGGTGGCGCGCTGTGCGGGGAGTTCGGCCGCGACGTGCGGCGTCCCCCGTAGCCCTGGTCGGTCTCGACGACGCGGCGGCGCTGCGCCGGAACCGCGCGTGCGCCGTACGTGCCGGGCGGCGCTGCCGGTGCGGCGGCGGGCCCGGCCGGTGGCGGAGCCGCGGCATAGGTTTCGCGTCCGCGGGGTGGGGCGGCCACCGACGCACGCGGTGACGCGGTGAACGGTCCGCGCTGCGGTTGCCCCTGTGCGGCCCGCTCGTTCGACATGGGCGGCACGGCGCCGGCGCGGCCGGACGGCGGGCCGGAGATCGGCGCGGCGGGTCCGCGACCAGGAGAGCCGGGGATCGGACCGGTCACGTGGCCGGGCGCGCCGGAGATCGGCGCTGCGGGCCCGCGGCCGCCCATCGGCGCGGCGGGTCCGCGACCGGGCGGGGCGGGGATCGGACCGGTCACGTGGCCGGGCGCGCCGGAGATCGGCGCTGCGGGCCCGCGGCCGCCCATCGGCGCGGCGAATCCGCGATCGGGAGCGGCCGGAATCGGACCGGTCACGTGTCCCGGCGGCGCGGGAAGCGGGCCGGTCGGGATCGGACCCGTGGTGTGGCCGGGCGTCGGGATCGGGCCGGTCGTGTACCCCGGCACCGTCGGGAGCGGGCCGGTCGTGTATCCCGGCGGCGTGGGGAGCGGGCCGGTGGTGTGGCCGGACGTCGGGATCGGGCCGGTGGTGGTCGCGCGGCCCGCGCCCTTCTTCGAGTGGCGGCGCTTGATGCCGCGGGTCGACTGGGTGTCTTCGGGGAGGTCGACCGGTGCCGACGGCATCGGGGCCTCCAGCGCCTCCAGGTCGGTCTCCAGGCGCCGGGTCAGTTCGTGCCCCTCGCCCAGGGACGAGCACGACGCCACGTACGCGACCGTGAGGACCCGGCGGGCGGTGGCACTGTCGCCAGCGTCGCGGTGGAGTTCGGCCAACTGGGCGGCGATGTGGACGGTGTCGGGGTCTTCGGTGCCGAACGCGTCCCGGTGCTTCTGGTAGGCCTCGCCGAGCTGCTCGCGGGCGGCGGCCAGGTTGCCGCGGTCGCGCTGGACCAGGGCCAACCGGACCCGTACCAGGGAACCGGCGCGGCTCTCGCGGTCGCCGATGCGTTCGCCGACGTCGTGGTAGAGGCGCTCGGCCTCGTCGAAGTCGCCGAGTTCGTGGACGACGGCGGCGAGCACGGCCAGTGACCGCACGCTCGCCGGGTGGCGCGGACCGAACGTCTGTGTGGCGACCGGGACCAGCGTGGTGAGCACGTGGTACGCCGCTTGGGGGTCGCCCATCTCGCACATGATCTCGGCGAGCATGCGGCGCGCCGCGCAGAGCTCCAGTTGGTCGACGCCGGGCGCCGCCAGTGCGAGCTCGACCGCCTGCCCGAGAACCTGCCGGGCCTGCGGCAATGCGCCATCGCGCCGGAGCCGCTCGGCTTCGGCGATGCTGCCACCGATGTCGACCGCCGGACTGAGTGCGACCCGCCCGGGATAGCGGCTACGCCCCCCGACCCGGGTCTCGGCAATGCGAGTGTTCACGATGCCTTTCGCTCCCATCCACCCCCAGCGATTGAGAGTAAGGCCCACTCGTGAACTCGCCAAGCGCCGTTGTGCGACCTTCTGTGACGTCCGTGTAAATACGCAGGTAGTTGTCCACCATCCGGTCCGCAGAAAATTTCCGCCGGGCGCTCGCAAAAACCTCATTCCGGTCCAGCCTAGCCGCCGCGACGACCGCCTCGGCCGCCTCGCCGACCCCGTCGACCAGGAACCCGGTTACTCCGTGTGACACCGTCTCCGGCAATGCGCCACGAGGATAGGCGATGACGGGCGTGCCGCACGCCATCGCCTCCACCACCGACAGCCCGAACGGCTCGTCGAACCCGAGCGGGTGCAGCAGCGCCACCGCACCGCCAAGAATGTCGGCCCGTTCGGCTGGCCCGACATTCCCGAGATAACGGACAGAAACCCCATCCACGAAGGGCGCCACGCACTCCTCGAAGTACGAGACGTCGTGGACCGGCCCGCAGATCACCAGCGGACGACCCGCCCGGTGGGCGATCTCGATCGCGTCGGCGGTGGCCTTGTCGGGGTGGATGCGCCCGAACGCCACCAGCGTGCCCGCGGACCCGTCGCCGAGCGGGAACTGGCTCAGGTCCAGGCCGTGGTGCACGGTGGCCAGGTACGGAAGCCCGGGAGCGCGGTCGGCGTCGGAGATGGAGACGAAGTGCGACCTCGACCGCCGGTACGCGGGCAGGATGTTCGGCCCGCTGAAGCCGTGCACCGTCGTGATCATGGGAGCGGCGCACAGCGGACTCATCGCCAGCGGCAGCCAGTCGAGGTGGTTGTGGACGAGGTCGAACTCACCGCTCCGCGACAGGCAGTGGGCGACGTGCAGGGCCTCCCACACCCGGCCGTCGAGGTCGTCGCGCTCGTTGTACGGCTCCGGGCACACCCCGTCCAGCGACGCCTTGGTCAGGGAGTCGAGCGTCGCGAACAGCGTCACGTCGATCCCCCGGGCAACGAGGCCCTCCGCCAGCAACGACACGACCTGTTCCCACGGCCCGTAGGCGCGCGGCGGGGTGCGCCAGGCGATGGGACCCAGCAGCGCAATCTTCATCTCCCGGTTATACCGGCGCAGGATGGGTAATCCGCCCGTTATGCGCTCAGTTCAACGAGGAGACAACTACCCCCACGCCGTTTCGGACCCCGAGGCGGAGGGCCTGCCCGGCTACGCCGACGACGACTCCGTCGCCGACGAGCGACGCGAGTCGGGCCGGATCGCCGACGGTCCCGACCCGGCCGCGCTGCCGTCCGACACGCCGCTGGCCGTCGACCGCTACGGCACGACGGCCGAGGAGGCGCGGCTGGGCGAGCCGTTGGACTACAAGCTCGCCCAGGAGCAGCCCGAGCACCACCGGACCGGGCCGAACACCGACGAGGGCGACGCGCTCACCGACGACGTCGACAACCTCCGGGACGCGTCGATCGCCCCGATCCAGCCCAACCCGGACTCGCCGGTGAGCATGTACGACGTCCCCGGCGAGCTGGACGCCGACCGCGGCGCGCCCGTGGGCCGCCTGATGGAGAACGGCGACGACCTGGCCGCGTTCGACGCCGGCGCGGCGGGCGGCGGCCCCACCGCGGAGGAGGCCGCCATCCACGAGGTCAGAGAACGCTAGAGGACCACGACCGAGCGCAGCACCTCGCCGCGGTGCATCTTCTCGAACGCCGCCTCCACGTCGTCGATGCCGATCTCCTCGGTGACGAACTTGTCCAACGGGAACCGGCCCTGCCGGTACAGCGCGATCAGCGTCGGGAAGTCGCGGGTGGGCAGGCAGTCGCCGTACCACGACGACTTCAGCGCTCCGCCGCGGCCGAACACCTCCAGGAACGGCAGCGTCAGTTCCATGTCGGGGCGGGGCACGCCGACCAGCACCACGGTGCCGGCCAGGTCACGGGCGTAGAAGGCCTGCTCGTAGACCTGCGGCAGGCCGATCGCCTCGATCGCCACGTCGACGCCGAAGCCCCCGGTGAGCTCGCGGATCTTCTCGACCACGTCGCCCGACGACCCGTTGATGACGTGGGTGGCGCCGAAGTCCTTGGCCCACTCCAGCTTCCGGTCGTCGATGTCGACGCCGATGATCGTGGTGGCGCCGGCAAGCGCCGCGCCCGCGATCGCCGCGTCACCGACGCCGCCGCAGCCGAAGACCGCCACCGAGTCGCCGCGGGTGACCCCGCCGGTGTTGATCGCGGCGCCGACGCCGGCCATCACCCCGCAGCCGAGCAGGCCGGCAACGGTGGCGGGCGCCTCCGCGTCGACCGGGGTGCACTGGCCGGCGGCCACCAGGGTCAGCTCCGCGAACGCGCCGATACCGAGGGCCGGTGACAGCGGCGTGCCGTCGGCGAGCGTCATCTTCTGGCTGGCGTTGAAGGTGGCGAAGCAGTACCACGGGCGGCCGCGCCGACAGGCCCGGCAGTCGCCGCAGACGGCGCGCCAGTTCAGGATCACGAAGTCGCCCGGCGCGACGCCGAGCACGCCCTCGCCGACCGCCTCGACCACGCCGGCCGCCTCGTGACCGAGCAGGTAGGGGTACTCGTCGCCGATGCCGCCCTCGCGGTAGTGCAGGTCGGTATGGCACACCCCGCAGGCCTGGACGCGCACCAGCGCCTCACCCGGCCCGGGATCGGGAACGACGATCTCCTCGACGGTGACGGGTGCGTCCTTCGCGCGGGCGACGACAGCGCGGACCCGGTGCGACATGGGTTCCTCCTGAGATGAGCGGCTGTAGACCATCCAACCGCAAGACACGCCTCAGGTCATGGAGTCCGCGACGGCGAGCGCCGAGGCGAGGTCGGCCAGCCCCTCCAGCCGGTAGGTAGCCGTGTCGGAGGCCCAGATCAGGGTCGGTCCGGCGAGCCGGGCGGCCTCGGTCCGCTCCACCCCGTACCGGTCGATGTAGACCACCGGGTGCGGCTGGGCCACCCAGACCGCGAAGTCGCCCTGTACCTGCACGAACTCGGCCGCCGCCTTCTTCATGAACGTTCCGTCGATCCGGCCGTCGAACTGGTCGATCCGCACGGTGCCGCCCCTGTAGAGCAGGGTCACCACGCGTGGCGCGCCGTCGGGCGCCGGGTCGGCGAGTTGAACGTCCTCCGGGACGCCCAGCGCGGTCGGCGCCAGCACCGGGAACTTCGCCAGCCGGCGCGCCTCGTCCAGCGCCACCGAACGCACCCGCGGCAGCGGGCTGGGTGACGACGGGAGCGGCACCGGCAGGGTCCCCGCGTCACCCTCACGGATCTCGACGCCGGCGAAGCGCAGCACGCGTCCCACCGCATCGGTGACCGCGGCCCGGGCCGGCGGAACCACACCGACCACGACGGCGGCCGCCACCGCGGCCGCCACGGCCGCGAGCCAGCGCCGGGAGAGGAAGAACCGCGGCCGCCGCGGTGGTGCGGCTTCGAGGCGCGTGCGGACGGCCGCGCGCTGATCAAGAGCCTCGGGGACGTCGAGGAAGCGCGCCAGTTCGCGAAGCTCCTCAGCCAGGGGATCCTGCACCGCGCACCTCCCCCTCCATCAGTGCCCGCAGTTTCACCAGCGCGCGGGCGGTACGGGACTTGACCGTTCCCTTCGGCAGGTCGAGCGCGGCGGCGGTCTCCGCCTCGCTGAGGTCGAGGAGGTAGCGGCAGACCACGACGTCGCGGTCGCGGACGTCGAGCGTCTCGATCGTGTCGACCAGCCGCTGCCGCCGGTCGGCCGCGACCGCCTCCTCCACCGGATCGGCCGGTTCCGGGCCGCGCGCGTCGCGGGCCGCCGCGCGCAGGGCCAGGCCGTCGCGGCGTTTGCGGGACCGGTGCAGGTTGCGGGTCTCGTTGCCGACGATGGCGAGCAACCAGGTGCGGAAGCCCGCGTCGCCGCGGAACCTACCCAACCGGTTGAACGCCTTCACGAAGGACTCCTGAACCACGTCGTCGGCGTCGTCGCCGGCACCGAGCAGCACGGCGGTGCGATGTGCGGACACGGTGTGGCGGGCGACCAGGAACTCGTACGCGTCCAGGTCGCCCCGGCGCGCCCGCGCGAGCGCCGTGGCTTCGTCCTCCATCACCACCGAGTAGACACCGCCGGAACGGTTGAGGTTCCGGGTGCCGGGGTATCCCGCGCGGCGATGACCGTCGCCGATACTCTCCGCCGGGCCGCCCGCGGCCTGATGGCGCCCCGCCAGCTCCGCAAGGTGGCGCGCGACCAATTCGGTTACACCTCGCTGCGGCCGAACCAGCTCGACGCGATGCGCGCGGTGCTCGCCGGGCGCGACGCGCTCGTGGTGCTGCCGACGGGTGCCGGCAAGTCCGCCCTGTACCAGGTTCCGGGCGTGCTGTTCCCGGGGCCGACGCTGGTGGTCTCGCCGCTACTGGCACTGCAGCAGGACCAGATGGCGTCGCTGACCGACCGCGGGGTCGGTGCGGTGCGGCTCAGCTCCGCGGAGTCGGCGGCCGAGCGGCGCGACGCCGTCGCCGCGATCCGGGACGGTTCGGCGCGCTTCCTGTTCGTGACGCCGGAGCAGCTCGCCGATCCGGACCGCCTGACGGAGATCGCGGCGCTGAATCCGTGCCTGGTGGCCGTCGACGAGGCGCACTGCATCTCGTCGTGGGGCCACGACTTCCGGCCCGACTACCTCCAGCTGGGCCGGGTGATCAGGGCGCTGAACCGGCCGCCGGTGGTGGCCCTGACGGCCACCGCGTCGCAGCCGGTGCGGGAGGACATCGCCGCCCGGCTCGGCCTGACGGACCCGTACGTGATCGTCGCCGGCCTGGACCGGCCGAACCTGTTCCTGGAGGCGGCCCACTGCGTCGACGAGGACCAGCGCTGGAGCCGGCTGGTGCAGCGGCTGGCGGACAGTCGGCCGCCCGGAATCGTGTACGCGGCCACCCGCAAGGCGACCGAGGACCTCGCCGCGGGGCTGACGAAGAAGGGCTTCGACGCGGTGGCCTACCACGCCGGCCTGTCGTCGACCGAGCGGGAACGGCGGCACGAGGCGTTCCTCGCCGACGAGGTGCCGGTGATGGTCGCGACCACCGCGTTCGGGATGGGCATCGACAAGCCGAACATCCGCTGGGTCAACCACGTCACGCTGCCCGACTCCCCCGACGCCTACCTGCAGGAGGTGGGCCGGGCCGGGCGCGACGGGGAACCGGCGCAGGCATTGCTGCTGTTCCGCACCGAGGACACCGGGCTGCGGAAGTTCTTCTCCACCAGCACCGTCGACCCGGCCGAGGTCTCCCGGTTGGTGACCCTGCTCGAGACGGCTCCGCGCCCGATCTCCCGGGACGAACTGCGGGAGACCACCGGCATCGGCCCGCGCAAGATCAGCCAGCTGCTGTCGGTGCTCGAACAGATCGGTGCGGTCGTGGCGCACCGGGACGGCTTCACGCTCGCCCGCTACGCGCCGACGCCGTCGGACGCGGCCGCGCTCGCGGTGGCGCACATGGAGCGGTTCCAGACCGTGCAGCGGTCCCGCATCGACATGATGCGCTACCTCGCCGAGACCACGAACTGCCGCGGCCAGGCCCTGCTGTCGTACTTCGGTGAGCACCTGGAGGAGCGGTGCGGCCACTGTGACAACTGCGCCGACGGCTCGGTGGAGACGGTGGCACCCACGTCGGCCGAGCCGTACCCGGTGCACGCGACCGTCCGGCACGGGGAGTGGGGGTCCGGAATGGTGCTGCGGTACGAGGGCGACCGGATGACCGTGCTGTTCGACGACGTGGGTTACAAGACCCTTTCCGTGCCCGTGGTGGTTGAGCAGCAACTTCTCGCCTACGTACGGTGATGTTTGAAAAGTCGCCAGCCGGATACGTCCCTTCTGCGCGTGTGACGGGCTTAGGGAGGCACCGGTGGCGGACTTCGGGTACACGCTCCTCTGCGAGCAGGCCGGGCCACGGCAGTTGATCGCGGACGCGGTCCAGGCCGAGCGGGCAGGATTCGACTTCGCGGTCATCTCCGACCACTTCAACCCGTGGCTGGAGGCGCAGGGACACGCGCCGTTCGCGTGGTCGGTGCTGGGCGCGGTGGCGCACGTGACCGAGCGGATGGGGCTGATGTCGTTCGTCACCTGTCCGGTGCGGCGCTACCACCCGGCGGTCGTGGCGCAGATGGCCGCGACGGTGGGCGTCATCTCGCAGGGGCGGTTCACGCTCGGCGTCGGCGCCGGCGAGAACCTCAACGAGCACGTCGTCGGCGCGTGGCCGCACGTGAACGTCCGGCACGACATGCTGTGCGAGGCGCTGGAGATCATCCGGCCGCTGCTCAGCGGTGCCACGGTGAGCTTCAACGGGTCGTACTTCGACGTGCCCGAGGCGCGGTTGTACGACCGTCCGCCCGAGGGGGTACCGGTCGCGGTGGCCGCGTCGGGCGCGGCGTCCGCCGATCTGGCGGCCGAGTTCGGCGACGCGATCGTCGCCGTCGAACCGGACGCCGACCTGATCGGGCGGTTCGTGGCCGGCCGGTCGAAGGGCAAACCGCGGTACGGGCAGGTGGTGATCTGCTACGGCCCCGACGAGCAGGAGTGCCGCAAGACGGCCCTGGAGCAGTGGCGCTGGAGCGGCCTCGGATGGCCGGTGATGGCCGAGTTGCCGGGGCCGTCGGCGTTCGAGGCGGCCAGCCAGTACGTCCGGGAAGAGGACGTCGCGGAGAGGGTGACGTGCGGCCCCGACCTCGACCGCCACGTGGCCGCCGTGCGCCGGTTCCTGGACGCCGGTTTCACCCACGTGGCGGTCGTGCAGGTCGGCGCCGAACGCCAGGGCGACTTCCTGCGGTGGGCCGAGTCGGAGTTCCTCCCGGCGCTGCGCGCGCTCTAGGTACGCCGTGCCTCGTTGTGGTGGCCGAGCGCGGCCCAGATCTCGTTGACCGTCTGGAACCGCTCCTCCGCGGGCAGGCTCGCCAGCTGGTCGATGACGTCGTCGGGCGCTTCCAGCGTCTTGGCGCCCAGCACCAGGGCCTCCCGATCGCCGGGAAGGCTGCTGCGCGGGACGTACCGGCCGAGCCGGCTGCGCTGCTCGACCTCTTCGTAGGTCATCCCGGGTGGCGCGCCGCCCGCGACACCGGGGACACCGACCTCGGGCAGGTCCTCGTTGCTTCCGCGTTCCATGAAGCGGGACGTACCCGGCCCAGCCCGGCACAAACCGGTGTGGCAATCCGCGCCGATGGGTATTCCGGCCAGAGACGCAGGAGGTGACATCCGTGGCAAGGATCGGATTGTTCAACCGGCATACCGAGGAGCAGGACCGACCCACCGGGGTCGGCAGCACCTCGACCGACCGGACCGTGATGGTCGACCGCGATCATGACGGCGTGGACGACCGGGCGGAAAGGGTGGACCAGCGGGACACCAACGGGGACGGCATCGTCACGCCCGACGAGGCCCGCGCGGCGCACGAACGCACGGAGGCCCGGCTCGCGAACCGGGAACGGCTCGCCGCGGAGAAGGCCGATCGCTCTGAGCCGGCCGAAAATCTGGCGAGCACCACGGCGGTCATCGACCGTCCGGCGGTCGCCGACCGGGACCGCGACGGCGTCGACGACCGGGTGCAGACCCGGCCCACGCCGGCGCCCCAGCCGAAGATCCGGGCCCGGGCGAGCCTCTTCGCCACGCTCGCCCTGATCGTCGGCCTGACCTCGGTGTACGCGGCGCTCTCCGGCCGGCTGGCGCCGGTCGCGGTGGCGCTGGGTGTGCTCGGGTTGCTGCTGTCGTTCGCCGGGCTGTCGGCGAGTGGCCGGCCGCGGGTCGCCGGTGGCGGCCTGTCGGTGTTCGCGCTGCTGCTCAGCGTCGGTGGCGCGGTGCTCGGCGTGCTCGCGATGACCGGAACGGTGACGTGGCTCGACTCCGACGTCGACCAGGTGTCGCGGCTGCGCGACTGGCTCGACGCCCAGTTCCCGTTCATGAGCGACTGGTAGTACCCCCCATTCGAACGGGCGGCCCGTGGGGCCGCCCGTTCGCGTGTCCGGGCACAGTAACCTCCTGACGCATGACGGATGAGCATCGGCGGCCAGGACTCATGAACCGCGTGTCCGACCGGTTCGCCCGGATGCTCAACCCGCCCCGGAAGGCACCCGCCCCGAAGGTCGCGCCGCCGCACCCGATGCTCAACAGTTCCGTGGTCGACTGCGCGCTGTACGTCGACGGGGTGCGCGACCGGAGCGGCCTGCCGTTCCCGGAGGCGTACGCCATGGCGGCCCGGAACCCGCGGGCGTTCGTGTGGCTGGGCCTGCACGAGCCGACGCCGGAGGAGTTCGGGTGGGTGGCCGAGGTGTTCGGGCTGCACGAACTCGCGGTCGAGGACGCAACGGCGCGGGTGAACCGGCCCAAGATGGACCGGTACGGCGACCACACCCGGATCGTGGTGCGCACGGCCCGGTACGTGGAGCACGCCGAGTTGAACGAGTGGTCGGAGGTCGTCGAGACCGGCCACATCCTCGTGTTCCTCGGTGCCCGGTTCGTGGTGACCGTGCGGCACGGCGCACCCGGCGCGCTGGCCGAGGTGCGCGCCGACCTGGAGCGGCGGCGGGCGTTCCTGGCGCTGGGCCCGTGGTCGGTGGCCCACGCGATCATGGACCGGCTGGTCGACACGTACATGGACGTCGCCGACGCGGTCGACGACGACGTGAACAAGCTGGAGGAGGCGGTGTTCGCCCGGCAGCGGTCCGAGCACATCGCGCACATCTACCAGCTCAAGCGGGAGATCGTGGAGTTCCGCCGGGCGGTGGTGCCGCTGCAGCGGCCGATGCAGCGCCTGCTGGAGGACCGCGCCGAACTGCCGGCCGGGCTGCGGCGGTACTTCAAGTCGGTGTCCGACCACCTGAACCGGGTGGTGGAACAGATCAACTCCTACGACGAACTGCTCAACACCGTGCTGCAGGCCCGGTTGGCGCAGCTCAGCGTCGACCAGAACAACGACATGCGGAAGATCGCGGCCTACGCCGCCATGGCCGCCGCGCAGACGGCGATCGCCGGCATCTACGGGATGAACTTCGTTCACATGCCCGAGCTGCAGTGGCGCTACGGATACTTCGGGGTGCTCGTCGTGATGGCCCTGTCGATCTTCGTCATCTACCGGCTGTTCCGACGTTCGGGCTGGCTGTAATCACACCCGGGGTGCGCCCACGGGGTCGCCGCGGCCTTGTAGATTACCGATCACCAATCACCGCCGCATCTACGACCATCGTCGGGGCCTGGTGATCTATAGGCGGCGGCGAACCTGCGGCCGGCGTTTGGAAGGGGCGCGTTGGACGGCGTTCGGGTCGCGGTGGCGCAGTTCGCCGTCGGTTCATCGGTGGCCGAGAATCTGGCCTCCTGCGTGCACGCGGTCGAGTCGGCCGCCGCCGAGGACGCCCAGCTCGTGGTGCTGCCCGGCTACGGCAATCACCCCGCCGGGTACGACGACCGGGCCCACGCCGAACGGGTCGCCTGTCGCATCGGCGGCGAGTTCCTCACCACGGTCGCCGCGTCGGCGGCCGCCGCCGGCATCTACGTGAAACTGCACGTGACGCTCGAGGAGGACGGCCGGCTCACGGCCAGCAACTTCCTGATCGACCCGATGGGCGATCCGGTCGGGCGGGCCGACGACCGCACCGTGGTCCGCTGGCTCGACTCCGTGGTCGTCCCCTCGCGGGTGGTCGACACGCCGCTCGGCCGCTACGGCATGTACGGCGGCGCCGACGGCCGCCAGGCCGACATCCCCCGTGCCCTCGCGCTCGGCGGGGCACAGGTGCTACTCGCGTCGCTGCACTCGACCGACCCCGACGACGCGCGCCTGCACGTTCCGGTCCGCGCCGCCGAGAGCAAGGTTTGGGTTCTTGCAGCGAACGTTGTCGGGGACGCCCATGGCGTAATAAATGCTTTTTCCGGGGAAAGCGGCCTGTACGGCCCCGATGGCGCCGCCGTGACGACCGCGCCGCGGGCCGGTGAGGGCATTGCGGTGGCGCGGATCGAGCCCCGCTGGGCCGACGACAAGACCAGGCCCGACGGTGGTGATCTCTTTCTCGCGCGGCGGCCCCGCCTGTACGGCGCCGGGCGTCCGCCGCGGTCGCGGCCGACGGCGGCCGCGAACACCCGCGTGGCGGTGGTCCGGCCGCGCGGACACGGGATGTCCGCGATCGAGGACGCGGGACGCCTGGTGCGCGCGGCCGCTGCCGACGGCGTCGACCTGGTGGTGCTGCCCGAGCTGTTCCACTACGCCGACGGCCGGGCCGACGGCTCGTTCCTCGACGGCATCGCGGTCGACGTGGTGTCCCAGGCCCTTGACTCGTCGTCGTGTCACGTCGTGACCAGCCTGCCCGACGACGCTGCCCATGTGGGCGTGCTCATCGGGGCGTCCGGCGTACTGGGCAGGCAGGTGCAGATGCACCCGTGCGGGCGGCACGTGAGCTGGCAGGCCGCCTTCGGCGACCGGCTGACGCCGTTCGACCTGCCGTGGGGCCGGCTGGTGATCGTGGTGGGCGACGACGCGCTGTACCCCGAGGTGTTCGGGATCTGTTCCCGGCTCGGCGCCGACCTGGTGGCCGTGCCGTGCGCGCCGGCGGAACGCTGGGAGCTGACCGTGGGCCTGCCGGCCCGCTCGGTCGAACAGCAGTTGAACATCGTGGCGTCGGCGCATCCCGGCCCCGGCGGCGGTGGCGCCGTTTTGTCTGTTGGTGCCGCTCCCGTGGCCGTGCCCGCCGACGCGGTGACGGTTGTCGGGGAGATCCGTCGTGTTACCGAGTCGACACGATCCACCCCCTGATGTGGCGGCAGAGCGGATAGACGGGGAGCATATCGAGGTGCCCCTAGGTGACAGCCTCGCGGCCGCGGCCGCGCACGCGGCCGCCGCTGCCGATCCCCGCCCGGCCGCCGCCGGCCTGGCCGAAACCCTTGAGCAGGCGCGCTACCAGCTGGGCAAGGACGATCCCGCGGTGCTCGAGGCCACCCGGGTCCTCGCTCTGCTGCGCCGCAGGCTGGGAGAGTTGCCGGAAGCCCGATCGCTGCTGGAGAACGCGCTGGCCGCCGGCCAGTTCACCCGCGGCGAGAACGACGTGCAGATCCTAGGATTGTCGTATGACCTGGGTATGATCGCGCACGAGCTGGAAAATCGTCACGAGGCCCGGCGAAACTTCGACCGAATCCGCCGGTACGGGCCGGCTCTGCTGGGTCCGAACCACGAGTATGTGGTGGCGGCGTACAGGTATCTGGGGACGCCGGTACCTCCGGTCGCGCAGGCGCCACAGGGTCCGCAGGTGGCTCCCGGGTATTACGGACCGCCACAATATGCGGCGGGGGGTTATGCCCAGCCTGCTGCGCCTCAGGCCCAGCCTGCTGCGCCTCAGGCCCAGCCTGCTGGGCCTTATGTTCAGCCTCCTGCGCCTCATGCGCAGCCTGCTGCGCCTTTGGTTCAGCCTCCTGCGCCTTATGCGCAGCCGGGTCTGGTTCAGCCACCGTCTACTGTGGACAGGCCGGTTCCGGCGCCGCCTGTGGGTCGGGCGCAGGTCCCGGCCAAGCCTGGAGCGGTCCGCGCAACGGCCCAGGTCCCGACCGTGCGGGCGACGGCCCCGGTTCCGCTGGCCCCGGTTCAGCCGGTTTCCGCCCCGCCGGTTTCCGCCCCGCCGGTTTCTGCCCCGCCGGGTGCTGGCCTGCCCGCTTCGGGGCCGCCGGTTTTGGCTTCGCCGGTTTCCGCCCCGCCTCCTTCCGCCCCGCCGGCCGCCCTCCGGGAAGCGCCGGCCGCTTCTCCGCCGCCGGCCGAAGCCGCACACCCGATCTCCGCCCTTCGCCAGGACGAACCCGAAACGCCCCCGAGCCGCCAGGTGGAACTGACCCTGACCGTCCCACCCACGGCCGTGCCCGCTGTGGAGCCTGAGCCCCCACAGCAACCCAGACCCACACCGCCTTCGGCGGAGCCCGAGCTAGCGGAGGAGCCCGGGCCGACCGAGGAGCCCGAGCCGGCGGAAGTCCCCGAACTGGCGGAGCAACCCCCGCTGGCGAAACTCCCCGAGCCGGCGGAGCAACCCCAGCCGGCGGAAGTCCCCGAGCCTGCGGAGGAGCCCGAGCCCGCGCAGGAGCCCGAGCCCGCGCAGGAGGCCGTGTCCACGCACGAGCCCGCGCAAGAGGCCGAGCTCCAACGGGAGCCCGAGCCCACATGCGAGCCCGGGGCCACAAGCGAGCCCGAGGCCATGCAGGAGCCCGAGCCGGCGGAGGAGCCCGGGCCTGTGCAGGAGCCCGAGCCCGCGATACAACCCGATCAGGTGGCCCGGACCGCAGCGGAAACGATTCTCGCGCCAACAGCCGAGCCCACCACCGAACCGGTTCCCACGGACACCGGCCGAGAGGTCCACGACCCCGAGCCCACCGGCGTCACCCCGTCCGAGCCGCAAGCGGTCGAAGCGCCACCGGACGCCGGCCCATCCGCCGGACTCCTACCTACCGACGCACCGACACCCTCGCCCGTGTCTCGGCCCGTCGACGGGCCCGAAGAACCCGGGGCAGCCCAAGCATCTGACATTCCGGCCGAAGCCGTCGCTGCGGAGGCCCCTCCCGCTCCATCCGGGCCGGACACACCGGCCTCCGCCGAGACGATGGCCCTGCCGCCGGCCGAGGCCCCAACGGAACCGGCAGAGGCCACACCACCGGTCGCCCCGACGGAACCGGCTGAAGCCACACCACCGGCAGCGCCGGCCGCGCTCGCACTGCCGACCGAAGCCACTCGGCCGACCGATGACGTACCGCCTCTCGAAGCGGCCGAGCCGGAGACGGTGGCGCTGCGGGCGCAGCCCACGGTCGACGCGCCGGTAGTGGAGAACGGGGCGCCGGACACGCCGGCACCGTCGGGCCGGGTGGGCGACACGCCGGAACCGCCGGTGGCCGATGAGCGTGGTGACGGGTCCGACGAGCAGCAGCCGGGCGCCGATGATCCGGACTCGGAGTCGACGCTGCGGATCGGCCAGGATCGGCAAGGTCCGTCGGCCGTCGCGCCGGCGGTGGTGGCTCCGGCGGGACCGGTTGCACCCGTGGAGGACTCGTCGGGCGATCACATGCCGGCGGGTGCGGGATCGGGGAACCGGGACCCCTGGTTCACCCGCAATTCTGCGGCGGCGGGGGCTGTCGAGACTCCGCATTCGGCGCCGGCCGGTGTGCCGCCCTACGTGCCCGCGTCGGCAGCGGCGGTTGGTGCGCCCTCGGACTCGCCGACCTCGGGGCCGGTGGTTGATGCGCAGCACGGGCCGGTCCACGCCGCGCAGGTCAGCGCACCGCCGGTGTCGGGCCCGCCCGTCAGCGCGCCGCCCATGTCGGCACCGCCTGTCAGCGCACCACCCATGTCCGCACCACCCGTGTCGGCACCGCCAGTCAGCGCACCACCCACGTCAGGCCCGCCCATCAGCGCGCCACCCATGTCAGGCCCACCCGTCAGCGCACCGCCCATGTCAGGCCCGCCCATTAGCGCGCCGCCCATGTCGGCACCACCCGTCAGCGCACCACCCATCTCGGCGCCGCCCATTAGCGCACCGCCGGTCAACTGGTCGCCCGTGTCGGCGCCGCCCAGCAACGGGGTGCCGGTCGGTGGGGCTCCCGTTTCGGGGGCGCCGGTGGGGAGTGAACCGGCCGCGCCGCTGCGTCCGGTGCCGGCGCATCGGCAGGCGCCGCCGGCGGTGACGCGGCATCGGTCGCGGCGGCCGGTTCTGGTTGTCCTGTCGGTCATTCTGGCCCTGATTTTGCTCGGCGGGGCCGGTGCCCTTGTCGCCGTCTTCTTGGCCAGCGACCCGGACAAGGGGAACGGGCCGACCACGGCCGAGTCGAAGCCGGGGACGATCAGCCTCACGCTCGACGACAAGGGGAACGCGGTCGCGCTCACGTGGACGGATCCCAGTTCCGGGCAGGCGTCGTTCGTGGTGTCGTACGGGCGGGCCGACGGGCCGGCGGACAAGACGCAGCGGGTGGGTGCCGGCACCACCACGGTGACGATCGGCCAGCTCGACCCGTCGCAGGATTACTGTTTCACGATCGCGGGTGAGCCGGGATCGGGCGTCGGGCCGTCGCCGGCCATCTGCACCAAGCGTCCCGCCCCCGGCGCCGGCAGCACCTCGCCCCGCCCGTCTGGCACCTAGCGCCCGCGCGATCTTGGACTCCCGGAGGTGCCGTAGCACCGCACGGAGTCCAAGATCGCGGTCAGGTGCGGGTCAGGATCTCGTCGGCGTTGGCGCGAGTGGATTCGATCAGTTTGGCGTTCGCGGCGTCGCTGCCGCCGGCCCAGGCCTGGGCGGCGGCTTTGGTCAGGCCGCGGGACAGTTGACGCCGCACCAGGGCCGAATGCCTGGTCGAGTGCGGGGCGTCCAGGTACAGCGCCAGGTCGAGCAGCGGGCGGATCTCGTGCCACGGTGGCGTGTCGAGGAGCAGGTAGTTGCCTTCGGTCACCACGACCCGCACCTCGGGGGCGACCGGGATGGCGCTGCCGATCGACTCGTTGATCTGGCGGCTGAACGTCGGCGCGTAGACGGGCGTCGGCTCGGCGGCCCGCAGGCGCCGCAGCAGGTTGATGAAGCCGGTGGCGTCGAAGGTTTCGGGCGCGCCCTTGCGGTCGGCCAGGCCCAGGCGCGCGAGTTCGGCGTTCGCGAGATGAAAACCATCCATGGGGACGGCCACCGCGGCGTCGCCTCCGTCGGTGAGCGCCGACGCGAGGGCGGTCGCCAGCGTCGACTTGCCGGCTGCGGGCGGGCCGGCCAACCCGACGATCACCCGGCCCGGCCGGTCGGCGAGCAGCGTATGCACGGCCGCGAGCGCGGATGGCAACGCCTGCGGACGGATCACCTCGCCTCAGCACCACCCGCGGAGCCCGAGGCCCCGCCCGCGGAACCGGCGGCACCGTCCGCGGAACCGGCACCGTCCGCGGAACCGGCACCGCCCGCGGAAGCGCCCAGCTTGCGCATCGCGCCCAGCCACCGGTCGCGATCCTGCGCGCGCCGCAGTTCGTACGTCGCCACCTCCGGGTGCGGCAGGATGAGGAACCGCTCCGCCGCCAGCCCTTCGACCACGGCGTCGGCCACCTCCTCGGCCGACAGCACCCGGCCGGACGCCGCCGTCACCGTGGCTCCCCGATGCCCGGCCGCGAGGCCGGCGCGCAGCATGTCGGTGTCGACGCCCTGCGGGCACAGCGCGCTCACCCCGATGCCCTGGCCGCCGTAGGTGATCGACAGCCACTCGGCGAACGCCACCGCCGCGTGCTTGGTGACGGCGTACGGCGCGTCGCTCATCGCCGTGAGCAGGCCGGCCGCGGAGCACGTCTGCAACAGGTACCCGGACCCGCGCGCGAGCATCGCCGGCACCACGGCCCGCGCCGCGTGGATGTGCGCGAGCACGTTGATGCCCCACGCCCGCTCCCACACCGCCACGTCGCCGTCGAGACCGACGCCGGTGGTGATGCCGGCGTTGGAGCAGAACAGGTCGATGTGCCCGAAGCGGTCGAGCACGTCGGCCACCAGCGCCACGACCTCGGCCTCCGCCGACACGTCGACCCGGTACGGCGTCGCCACCGCGCCGATCTCCGCCGCGACGGCCTCCGCACCGGAAAGATCAAGATCGGCGACGACCACAGCCGCCGCGCCCTCCGCCGCGAACCGCCGCGCGAGCGCCGCGCCGATGCCCCGCGCCGAGCCGGTGACCACGACGATCCTGCCGGTCAGCTCCATGAGTCGCCCCCGGCCGGAGAGAGCGCGCGGACCGCGGCCAACGGCTCGGTTCCCGGCGCCGGCACGAGTGCGATGACCGGCGTCTGCACGCCGTTGGCCACGTACTCGGTCAGCTTGGCCCGCACCTCGGCCGGAGTGCCGTGCAGTACCAGGGCATCGACAAGATCATCCGGGACGGCCGCCAGCGCGCCCTTGCGATCGCCGGCCGCCCAGGCGTCCCACACCGGACCCAGTTCCGCCTCGCGGCCGAGCCAGCGGTGGAACTCGGCGTACGCGCCCACGGTGAGGTACGCCGTGATCATCCGCTTGCCCGCGGTACGCGCGTACGCGACGTCGGTGGTGGGGCAGACGAAGATGCGCGCGGCGACGTCGAACCCGTCGGGCGCACCGGCCAGTTCGGCGGTGACCTTCGGGACGTCGCTCGCGGCCAGCCAGTTGAGGATCGCCCCGTCGGCCTCGGCGGCGGCGAGCCGTAGCATGCCCGGCCGCAGCGCGGCGAGATGCAGCAGCGGCGGTTGCTCCGGCGGCCGCTCCAGCTTGAAGCGCTGGACGCGGAACGACGGGAACTCCTCGTCGACCAGTTCACCCGCCAGCGCCTTGCGCAGGAACCGCAGCATGTCGCGGGTGTGGCCGAACGGATCGGTGAAGTCGAGCCCGTTCCACTGGTTGACGATCGCCGGCGAGGAGGCGCCGATGCCGATCACCGCCCGCCCGGGCGCCACCTCGGCCAGCGCCGCCGCGCTCATCGCCAGCAGGGCCGGCCCGCGCGTGAACGCCGGCACGATCGCGGTTCCCAACCGCGCCGACGGCGTCCAGCCCGCCGCCAGCACCAGCGGCGTGAACGCGTCGAACCCGTTCACCTCGGACGTCCACAGGTCGGTGTAACCGGCGTCGACAGCTGTCGCCGTCACCCGCTCGTGGTCGGGCAGCGACATCCCGGTCAACGGGATCGTAAGTCCCCAACGGCGCACCCGCCGATCATCGCGGCCGGCCACCCTACTCAGCAACCCGGTAGCGCGAACGCGGCCCAATGTGAGACGCGATCATCCCAACCACCCCGGGCGCACCAGCCCGGCCTCGTACGCGTACACCACGAGCTGGGCCCGGTCGCGCGCGCCGAGCTTGCTCATCGACCGGCTCACGTGCGTCTTCGCGGTGGCCGGGCTGACCATGAGCTTCACCGCGATCTCGTCGTTGGACAGGCCGGCGCCGACCAGCGCCACCACCTCGCGTTCGCGTTCGGTGAGCCCGTCGAGCGCCTCCGGCGGCCGGGGTGACCGGCTGCGCATCGCGAACTCCTCGATGAGCCGACGGGTGACGCTCGGCGAGAGCAGCCCCTCCCCGGCCGCGACGGCGCGCACCCCGCGCAGCAGGTCGACCGGCTCGGTGTCCTTCACCAGGAACCCGCTGGCGCCCGCCCGCAGCGCCTCGAACACGTACTCGTCGAGGTCGAACGTCGTCAGGATGACGATCCGCACCTCGGCGCAGCCCGGATCGGCGACGATCTGGCGGGTCGCCTCCAGCCCGTCCATGCCGGGCATGCGGATGTCCATGAGGACGACGTCGGGATGCTCCTGGGTGGCGAGGCGCACCGCGTGCGCACCGTCGGACGCCTCGCCGACCACCGTGAGGTCGGACTGCACGTCGATGAGCGCCCGGAACCCGGCCCGGACAAGAGCCTGGTCGTCGGCCAGCAGGACGCGGATCATGGAGAAGACCCTCTCACGGGTAGGTCGGCCACCACTTCGAAGCCTCCCTCCGCGCGCGGACCCGCGCGCAACGTGCCGCCCAGCGCCGTGGCCCGCTCGCGCATTCCGGCGATGCCGTTGCCCTTGTCGGGACGGGCCTGCGGGTCGACCGTGCCCACGTTGACCACCCGCACCCGCAGCCTCTCGGACGAGTAGACGATCGTCAGCTCCGCCTTCGCCGCCGGACCCGCGTGCCGGCGCACGTTGGTGAGCGCCTCCTGCACGATGCGGTACGCGGCCCGGTCGAGCTCGGGCGGCAACGGCTCGCGCTCGCCCTCCACCGTGAACGCCACCGGCAGGCCGGCCGCCGCCGCGAGCTCCTCGACCTCGGCCAGCCCCGGCGCGGGCGCCTTCGGCGCCGCCTCCCCCTCCGGACGCAGCGCCGCGAGGACGCCGCGCACCTCGCCGAGCGCCTCGGAACTCGCCTGCTTGATCGCGGCCAGCGCCGTCTTGGCCTGCTCGGGATGCTCGTCGAGCAGGTGCAGGCCGACGCCCGCCTGCACGTTGATGAGCGACAGGTGATGCCCGAGGACGTCGTGCAGCTCGCGGGCGATGCGCAGCCGCTCGTCGGCGGCCTGCCGCCGCTTCTGCTCCTCGGCGGCCCGCTCGCGCTCGGCGGCGGCCCGTTCCTCCTCGGCCTGCGCCTTGGCGATCGCGACCATCTGCGCCACCCGGGCCCGGTTCGCCTCGGCGAACCCGTACGCGACCAGCGTCCAGGCGCCCGTGACGGCGGCGCGACGCCAGGAGACCTCGCCGGTGAGCCAGCCGGCGGCGACGAACGCGACGAACCCCGCCATGAGGATCCTGCGCGCCTCCGAGCGCTTGCCGGCGCGCACCGCCCGCACCAGCGCGATCAGCGCCGCGACGAACGTGGGCGCCCCGGGGAACGCGGCCACCTCGTACGCCACGGTGGACGCCACCGCCAGCAACAGCACGATCGACTGGTGCCGCCGCCCCACCAGCAGGGCCAGCGGACCGAGGAGCAGCAACGCGTACCCGACGGGCGGCACCGGAGCGGCGGCCAACGAGCAGCCCACCACCTGGGCGACGCCGGCCACGATCGCCGGGCCGGGACCGCGGTCGCTCTCCTCCAGCTGGTGCATGGCCCACGGGCCGTTGACCCGCCGCCCACGCCCACGGCCGCGCATCGGTTGGACCGGCGCCGGCACGCCGCAGTCGTCTCCCGTGGCGGGAGCCTCGTACAGCGGACCCGTGAACCGGCCCTCCCGGGCCCACGGCGCCCGGCCGCCCCGCTTCCGGGACCGTCGCGCGGCGAGGCGCTCGATCCCCTGTGTGATCCGCTCGGCCCGACGTTCGGCCCGACGTTCGGCCCGCCACGCGGCCCACTCCGACCGCCCGCCCCAGGGCGCGCGGCCACCCCACGGTGGGTGCCCGCGCTCCCCGTGCCCCGGATCGGGTGGACCGTTCTTCATGCCACGACCGTAGGCCAGTCACCCGCCTACGCGCGTCTCCCCGGTGAGGCATCGGGCATACCTCCCAGGTAGTACGCCGCCGACCGGACGTCATCATCCGGGGTACCCGAAGAGCCGCTGCACGGCCGACGCCACCGCGCCCCACTGGCCCCAATCTGGAACAAGCAACCGAGACGAGGGGTCCACCGCAATGACCGACACCGGCACCAACACCGACAGACCCGCTCCCGGACGCGTCCGCGCCTCCGACGTCGAGCGGGAGGAGTACGCCAAGGTCATCCGGACGGCGATGACCGAGGGCAGGCTGAACCTGGAAGAGGGCGAGGAGCGCCTCGGCAGGGTCTACGCCGCCACCTACCGCGACGACCTGGGCCCGCTGATCGCCGACCTGCCGTCGAGCACGATGTTCAACACGCCGGAGTTCGTCGACGAGGCCAAGTACCGGCTGCGCGCCCACACCGGGCGGGTGGTGTCGGTCGCGGCGCTGCTCACCGGCATCTGGCTGCTCGTGGCGATCCTCGTGCACCCGGTCTTCTTCTGGCCGATCATCCCGATCGCGATCATGAGCATCGGGCTCATGCGGCACCGTCGCTGGTACCGCTGGCAGCAGCGCGGCTGGAGCCCCTGGGCCAACCGCGGCTGGGCACAGGGGCAAGGCCACCAGGGCCCGCCCTGGGCCCACCGCGGCGGCCGCGGCGGCTGGCACGGCGCCTCCGGCTGGCACGCCCAGGCCGGTGCCCAGGCCGGCCCCGGCTGGCAGCCCGGCTCATGCGGCCGCGGCCACTGAGGCCGGCGATCTTGCAGTTGTGGTGGTCGGCGAACCACATCGAACCGGTGCAGATCCTGGCACCACAACTGCAAGATCGGCGCGGCGACGAGCAGCGCGAGCCCACCCCGACCGCCGGTGCGAGACTTGGCCGGTGAGCACGGAGCCACCCGAACTCGACCTCGCCCGGGTGCCGGCCTTCTGGCAGGCGCTCGGGCTTTCCGGTCTCATCGACGTGCACGTCCACTTCCTGCCGCCGCGCATGCTGCGCCGGGTGTGGGCCTACTTCGACAACGTCGGCCCGCTCACCGGGATGGCGTGGCCGATCACCTACCGCTGGCCCGACGAGGACCGCGTGCGGCACCTCGAGTCCATGGGCGTCCGCCGGTTCCCGGCCCTCGCCTACGCGCACAAGCCCGACATGGCCGCCGACCTCAACGACTGGACGCTCGACTTCGGCGCGACGACCCCGGGATGCGTGCCCACCGCCACGTTCTACCCCGAACCGTCCGTACTGTCCTATGTGGACAAAGCGCTGGCCGCTGGTGCGCGCGTCTTCAAGGTGCACATCCAGGTGGGTGGCTACGACCCGCGGGAACCGGTGCTCGACCCGGTGTGGGGACGGCTGGCGGAGGCACGGATCCCGGCGATCGTCCACTGTGGATCGGGACCCGCGCCGGGCGCCTTCACCGGGCCGGAGCGGTTCGCGGAGGTGCTCCGCCGCCACCCGCGGCTCCGCGCCGTGATCGCCCACCTCGGCGCGCCCGAGTACCGCGAGTTCGTGGACCTCGCCGAGCGGTACGAGAACGTCGTCCTCGACACCACGATGGCGTTCACGGACTTCTTCGAGAACACGGGACAGCCGTTCCCGCCGGACCTGCTCCCCCGCCTCGCGGACCTCGGCCTCGCCGGCAAGGTGGCGCTCGGCAGCGACTACCCGAACATCCCGTACCCGTACGCGCACCAGATCGAGGCCCTGCAGCGGCTCGACCTGGGCGACGACTGGCTGCGCGCGGTGTGCTGGGCCAACGGCGCCGCGCTCATCGGCGTCCCGATTTAGGCCGCCGAGCGGTCCCCGCTCGGCGGCCTAAATCGTATCTTTACGAAATCGGAAGGCCGAACGACACGGTGGTGCCCACGCCCGGCGTGGACGATATTCCGATCCAGCCGGCGTGCGCCTCCACGATCGCCTTGCTGATCGCGAGCCCGAGGCCGCTGCCGTTGATGGCGCGGCGCTGCGTCTCCGCCGAGCGGAAGAACCGGGTGAACAGGCGGGTCTGCTCGGCGGCGGTAATACCGATGCCGGTGTCGGCGACCGAGACGAGGATCTCTCCGGCGTCGGCACGGGCCGTCACCCGGACCGTTCCGCCGTCGGGTGAGAACTTGACGGCGTTCGACAGCAGGTTCAGCAGCACCCGCTCGATCTGCGGGCCGTCGGCGTCGAGCTCCGGCAGGGAGTCGGCGGCGTCGAGCTTGATGGCGACCTCCGGCGGCGCGCTCGCCCGGGTCGCCTCGACCGCACTGAGCAGAAGGTCGGCGAGCCGCACCGGGCCGCAGGTGAGGGTGAGCGTGCCGGCCTCGATGTCGGCGAACGTCAGCACGTCGTCGATGAGGGCGAGCAGCCGGCGGCCGTTGCGGTCGATGATCGAGATGAGGCGACGGTCGTCGTCGCCGAACACGTTGTTGACGTCTTCGGCGAGCATCTCGGTGTAGCCACGGATGCTGGTGAGCGGCGTCCGTAGCTCGTGCGAGACGGTCGCGATGAACTCGCTCTTCAGCCGGTCGAGTTCCTGCAGTTCGGCGTTTGACCGGGCCAACTGCTCGGTCTGCCGCTGCAACGCCTGCTCGGCGCGCCGCCGGGCGCTGATGTCGGCGATCTGATGGACGATCGGGCTCCCGTCGACCCCGTTCGGGGTGATCAGCGACGCCGAGTACTGCGTCCACGTCACCTTGCCGTCGCGACCCGCCAGCCGGACCTCGCGCACCGGCCGGCCGAGGTGGTCGTCGTCGGACCGGCCGCGGGGCCGGGCCCGGCGCTCGCCGTCGCGGCCCTCGCCGAGCAGCTTGATGTACTCGGCCAGCACCGGCCGGTCGTCGGGCAGCACCAGTTCGTCGAACGGCCGGCCGCGGACCTCGGCCATGCTCAACCCGGCCATCTCCAGCAGCGCCGCGTTCGCCTCGATCACCTCGCCGTCGGCCGCCGTGACCGCCATGCCGACCGGCGCGTGGTCGAACGCCGCCCGGAACCGCCGCTCGTGCTGCTGCGACTGCGCCTCGGCGTGCCGGCGGGCGTGGTCGAGGCGACGCTGGGCGAGCGCGTGCTCGACCGCCGGGCCGAGCCGGGCCAGCCGGTCCTTGAGCAGGTAGTCGACGGCGCCGCGGCGCAGCGCCTCGACGCAGGCGTCTTCGCTCATCGCACCGCTGATGACGATGACCGGGGGCGGGTCGGGCAACGCACCGATCAACCGCAACGCCTGCAACGCGCCGAATCCGGGCAGGTTGTAGTCGGCGAGCACGATGTCGGGAGACCGGCCGAGGCCGGCGACCAGCCCCGGCTCGTCGTCGACGCGGCTCCACTCGGGATCGAAGCCGGCCCGTTTCAGCTCGAAGACCAGCAGTTCGGCGTCGTCGGGGTTGTCTTCGAGCAGCAGCGCCCTCATGTGGACGCCTCGGTCTTGTTGAGCTCCAGCCAGTAGGTGCCGATGTCCTGAACCGCCCGGAAGAACCGCTCCATGTCGACCGGCTTCACGATGTAGCTGTTGGCGCCGTACTCGTAGCAGCGGCGCAGGTCGACGTCTTCGGTGGAGGTCGTCAGCATCACCACGGGCAGGTGCCGGGTGCGCGGATCGGCCTTGATGCGGCGCAGCACCTCCGGCCCGTCGATGAGCGGCAGCTTGACGTCGAGCAGGATGAGCCGCGGCTCGTCGTGCGCGCCGCGGCCCGCGTACCGGCCCTCCCGGTACAGGTACTCCAGCGCCTCGGCGCCGTCGCGCACGACATCGACCGGATTGCCGAATCCGCCCCGGTCAAACGCGAGCAGCGCCAACTCCAGGTCGGACGGGTTGTCCTCCACCAGCAGCACCCGCGTCGGCAGAAACGACATCGGTGGCTCCCTTCCTTTCGTGGCTGAGCTTCGGGAGCGTGAAATGGAAAGTGGCGCCGCGGTCGGTTTCGCCCTCGGCCCAGATGCGGCCGCCGTGGCGAAGAACTATCCGGGACGCGAGTGCGAGCCCGACGCCCGTGCCTTCGTAGTCTTCGGCCCGGTGCAGCCGCTGGAACACCTGGAAAAGCCGGTCGACGTACTGCGAATCGAAGCCTGCTCCGTTGTCTTTCACGAAGTAGGCGTCGTCTGTAAAGCCGACCTCGATTCGAGTCTCCGCGCGGGAACGGGTGTACTTCAGCGCGTTGTGCAGCAGGTTCGCCACCACCTGGCGGATCAGGCGCCGGTCGCCCGCGGCGGGCGGCAGGTCACCCACCACCAGCTCGACGCGCCGGCCCACCCGGTCGGGCGCAAGCTCGTCCCATACCTCGTCCACCAGACGGTCGAGCCGGACCTCCTCGTGCGACAGCTCCTGCCGCTGCAACCGGGAGAACGCCAGCAGCCCGTCGATGAGTTCGCCCATCGTCTGCGCACCGGCGCGCACCCGGGCGACATAGCGGCGGCCGGTGTCGTCGAGGAACGTGGCGTAGTCGAGTTCGAGCATCCGGGCGAACCCGTCGACGGCCCGCAGCGGCGCGCGCAGGTCGTGCGAGACGCTGTACGAGAACGCCTCCAGCTCGGCGTTCGCCGCCCGCAACTGCTCCGCGCGGGCGGCCAGTTGGGCGGTGCGCCGGTCGACCCGGTCCTCCAGTTCGGCGTTGAGCCGGCGGACCGCGTCCTCGGCGGCCCGCCGATCGGTGACGTCGTGGAACACCGCCACCGCGCCCGGCTGCCCGGCGGCCGGGTCGAGCGGCCGGGCGGACACGTTCAGGCGCGCGCCGTCCGGCCGGCCCGGGTTGCGGGCGATCATCTCCTCGTCGGTGACCCACTCGCCGTGCAGGGCCCGGATGATCGGCATCTCGGCTATGGCGAACGCGCTGACGCCGTCGGCCTTGAACAGCCCGTAGCGGTTGGCCCAGTCGTCGGGGTCCGCCGACTCGACCGGGCTGCCGACCAGCGACCGGGCGGCGGGATTGCTCAGGATGAACCGGCCGTCGCCGTCCATCACCGCGACGCCGTCACCGATGCTGTCCATCACGGCGCCGAGCAGGCCCGCCTGCCGGCGCGCCTCGCGTTCCGCCGCGCGGGCCTCGGCGGTGGCCGTGTACACCTCCGACTCCAGCCGGCGCCGCACCGTGGCCAGCACGTAGACGAGCGCGGTCAGGAGGCCGGTGAGCGCGACGCCGCCGGCGGCGATCCCGGTGTCGAGCGGGGTGTCGGTGCCGGGCAGGGCCGACCGGTCGGCGGCCACCCGCATCGTCCACTGCTGGTCGGCGATCACCAGGTCGGCGACGGCGGTCAGCTCCGGCCGGCCCTTGTCGGAACCGGTCACCCGGGCGATCGGCAGCGCACCGGAGCCGGCGTGGACGTCCACCTGGAACCAGCCCTTGGCTCCCGCCGGCAGCAGCCGGTTCAGCAGGTCGGCGGCCCGGACGCCGATGACCACCCAGGCCTGGAACCGGCCCGCGGCGTCGGTGACCGGGGTCGCGAACACCACCGACCGCTTCTGCGCCTCGTCAGGCCGGCCGCGGTCCCGGATCAGCACGTACGGATCCGAGACCGTGGTGCCGCCGCTCGTCCGCGCCCGCAGCAGCGCCGCCGTCGGCTCCGGAACCGGGCTGATGTCGGCGCCGACGGTGCGCGGTGAGCCGTCCAGCGCGCGCTGGAGGACGGCGAAGAAGTGCTCCCCGGTCCCCTCGGGCTTGAGGGTCAGCCCGGTGACGCCGCGGTCCCGCCAGGTCGCCTGGGTCTGCGCCACCCGGTCCGACGTGGCCGGCACCATGAGCGCCACGGCGGTGACGCCGCGCAGGTCGAGGCCGGCCAGCGGCGCGGTCGCGGCGTCGAATCCGGCCGGCGTCACCGGGTCCTGGCCGCCGAGGCCGCCGGCGACCGTCTTGAGCGCGTCGGTGTAGCGCTGCAGTTCGAACTGCACGGCCGCCCGCGCCGACAGCGTGGTCCGGTCGATCAGGCTCCGGGCGTTGTCCCACTCGTGCGCGTGCACGAGGGCGGCTGCGGCACCGGTGGCGAGCAGGCCGATGACCGCCACCACGCAGGCGGCGGTCAGAGCAGTCGCCCGACTCCTACCCACGTCGTTCCATCGGCCGGTCCGGTTGCCGCGTGATGGTTTATCGGTAGCGATGTCGTCCCACCGGTACCCTCTGCCCCATGCATAACCCCCACTGCACCCACTGCGGCGCGGCGTTCACCGTTCCCGCGTATCCCCGCGTCTGCGCCGGTTGCGGCGAGACGACCTGGCAGAATCCGTTGCCGGTCGCGGTGGTGCTGGCGCCGGTGCGGATCGCCGGCGGCACCGGGCCGGGCGGCACCGGCGTCGTGGTGGTGCGGCGCGGCATCGAGCCGGGTTACGGCCAGTTGGCGCTGCCGGGCGGGTTCATGGAGACCGGCGAGAGCTGGCAGGAGGCGGCGGTCCGCGAACTGCGCGAGGAGACCGCGATCGTGGCCGATCCGGCGACGGTGGTGCTGCTCGACGTGCACAGCTCGCCCAACGGCCAGCGGCTGATGGTGTTCGCGGTGGTGCCGCCCCGCGACGAGGCCGATCTGCCGCCGATGGTGCCCGACGAGGAGACGCTGGAACGGCTGGTGCTGCTGAAGCCGCAGGACCTGGTGTGGGACACCCACACCGACGCGATGGCGCGCTACTTCGCGTCGGCGTAACACTCCACGGTGGACACTCCGAGCGGGAACCGCACCGGCGTGTCGCCGAACAGCAGCCGACGCGCGTCGTCGCCGGCGCGGTGCACGGCGGCCGTCACCTCGGCGGCGTCCGCTGCCGGGCAGTGCACCACGACCTCGTCGTGCTGGAAGAAGACGATCTCCGCGGAGCTTCCGGCGAGCGCCGTGCGCAGCCGCGCCAGCAGCACCAGCGCCCACTCGGCGGCCGTCGCCTGCACCACGAAGTTGCGGGTGAACCGGCCCCGCGCCCGCCCGTACGAGGACCCGTCTTCCTCCAGCCGCGCGAACGGCACCGACGACGGCGGGCAGGTGCGGCCCAGCCACGAGCGCACCAGCCCGCCCTGCTCACCGGTGCGGGCCGCCTCCTCGACGTACTCCCACGCCCGCGGGTAGCTGCGCCGCAGGACCGCCAGCGCCGGCACCGCCTGCCCGCCGGTCTGCCCGTACATCGCGCCGAGCAGGGCCACCTTCGCCTTGGCCCGGTCGCCGCCGAACGAGGCGGCGGCGAGCGCCTCGTACAGGTCGCCGGAGCGCGCGGCGTCGGCCAGGCCGCGGTCGCCGGACATCGCGGCGAGCACGCGCGGTTCGAGTTGCGACGCGTCGGCGACCACGAACGCCCGGCCGGGATCGGCGAGCACCGCCTTGCGGACCACCTTCGGAATCTGCAGCGCTCCCCCGCCCCGGGACGCCCACCGCCCCGACACCACACCGGCCGGCACGTACTCCGGCCGGAACCGGCCGTCGCTGACCCACTGCTCGCGCCAGGCCCGGCCATGCGCGGTGAAGATGCGGTAGAGCTCCTTGTACTCCAGGAGCAAGGGGACGGCGGGGTGCTCGACCTGGCGCAGCGACCAGGCCCGCGTGTTGGGGATCGACACGCCCTCCCGCCCGAACGCCCGCACCACCTCGGCCGCCGACGTGGGATTGAGCCGCTGGCCGCCGAACGCGTTCTCGATGGCCCGCTGCAGCTCCGTGATCCGCTTCGGCTGGCCGCCCATCGGCGCCGGCTCGCCGAGCAGGTCGAGCAGCAGCGCGTCGTGCACGTCGGCCCGGAACGGCAGCCCGGCCGCGCCCATCTCGACCGCGAGCAGGGCACCGGCCGACTCGGCGGCCACCAGCAGGCGGAACCGCCGCGGGTCGGGCGTGGCCTCGATGCGCTCGCGCTGTGCCGCGTACACCTCGACCACGTCGCCGACCGTGCCGGCGGGGGCGACGGGCGCCGCGTCGAACAGCGCCTCCTGCGCCTCGCCGGGCGGCACCGCGGCCCGGGCCGGCGGATCGGGCGACACCGGACGCCCGGCCAGCCGCGCCACGGCCGCCGCCAGGCCGCGCGGCTCGCCCCACCGCCCCTCGACGCCGAGCAGCAGCGCCTCGGTGAGCTCCAGGTCGTGGCACCGGTCGAGCCGGAGGCCGGCGCGGAGCAGCCCGGGATAAAGATCAATAGTGGACGCCCACAGCCAGCGCACCGCATCGTCGGGCTCGACGCCCGCGACGTGCCGTGCGGCGCCGACGGGCACGCCGGCCTCGGTGAGGTCACGCAGCCAGACCCCACCGCCGGAGTCAGGGTGCAGGACGCGCATCACCGCGCCATTACACCCGAGGGGTACGACAAATCTCCCTTAAGAAAGCGCCGATCTTGCAGTTGTGCACGCCTTTTCATGCCTCTATGCCCCGATTCAGAGCGAGCACAAGTGCAAGATCGGCGTGGAAGCGCTCCCACGGGGCGGTAGCCTCCCGGCGTGGCACTACTGGGAGCGGTTCCTCGGCGGTATCTGTTCGGTGGGATCGGGGCGGTGTTGGTCGCCTGCATCGCGGTCACCGTCGTGCTGGTGCGGAGCGGAAGCGCGGCGTGTGCGGCGCCCGCCGTTCCGGCCGCGGCGAAGGTCGCCGGGAAGGCGACGTTCTACGCCGCCACCGGTGCCGGCAACTGCTCGTTCGACACGGTCTCCGCGCCGCTGGTGGTGGCGCTCGGCCCGAGCGACTACAGGGCCGGCGCCGCCTGTGGCGGCTACCTCGACGTCAGCGGCCCGAAGGGCACGGTGCGGGTCAAGGTCACCGACAAGTGCCCCGAGTGCGCCGCCGGCCACATCGACCTCAGCCGCGAGGCGTTCACCAAGATCGCCAACCCGGTCGACGGCATCGTGCCGATCACGTTCCGCACCGTGGCCGACCCCGGCCTGCCCGGCGCGGTGACCGTGCGCGTCAAGGAGGGGTCGTCGCAGTACTGGCTGGCCCTGCGGTTCGACAACCACGGCAACGCGCTCTCGTCGGCGGAGCTGAAGGTCGGCAGCGGCTGGCAGAAGCTCCAGCGCACCGACTTCAACTACTGGATCGACGAGAGCGGAGCCGGCAGCGGCCCGTTCACCGTCCGCCTGACCGACTCCACCGGCCGCCAGACCGTGGTGCCGAACATCAAGCTCACCCCCGAAAAGGTGCAGGGCACCGGCGTCAACATGTACAGCGGCGCGGTCGCCAAGGCCGCCACCCCGGCGGGCTCGAAGCCGGCGAGCGCCAGCGCCTCCGCAAGCGCGTCGACGAGCACCGCACCCAGCGCGAGCGCCGAACCCGGTGCCACCACCGCCGAGGCCGCCGACGCCGCACCCCCACCCCAGCGGATATCGAACACCTGCAACTAGACTGGATCGAGCGTCGTATATGCGAAACCCGGCGGCCGGGCCGACGCGGTGACGGCATCCACAACGTGAGACACCGGGGGCATTGACGGGCACCTACGCCAGCCACTTCCATGGGCGACGGAGGTGGATCAATGATCAAGAACCCAGCCACCCGCTGGTCCGCCCTTGTCCTGCTGCTCACCACGATCCTGGTCGGGCCCGCCAGCCCGGCGCTGAGCGCGACAAACCAGAGCGCAGCGCCGGCGTGCACCGCGCCCGTGCCCAGCACCACCAAGCCCGGCTACACCGTCGCCGACCCGAACTGCGACCTCAACGGAACCCCGTTCCAGCCGCTCACCGACGCGGCCGGCAGGCCGGTCAGCCGCACCTACGCGGCCATCGAGAACGGCGCCGCCTACCGCATCGAGGTGCCGCTCAACTGGAACGGCGAACTCGCCCTCTACGCGCACGGCTACCGGGGCACCGGCACCACCGTGTTCGTCGACAGCGCCCCGCTGCGCGCCCACTTCATCGCCAAGGGCTTCGCCTGGGCCGCGTCGAGCTACCAGACCAACGGGTACGACGTCGGCCAGGGTGTCACGGACTCGCACGCGCTCATCGCCCAGTTCAAGAAGGTGACCGGCAAGCGCGCCAAGGCCGTCTACATGACCGGCATGTCGATGGGCGGGCACATCACCGGTGTCGCCGTCGAAAAGTACCGCGGGTCGTTCGTCGGCGCGATGCCGAGCTGCGGCGTGCTCGGTGACGCCGAACTGTTCGACTACTTCCTCGACGCCACGGTCACGGCGGCGGCGCTGGCCCGCGTCCCCTTGCAGTTTCCGCTGAATCCGCCGCCGGACTTCCCGGCGACCTTCGCCGCCACGGTGGCCGCGATCCAGCCGGTGCTCGGCGTGAAGACCGGCGCGCCACCGGCGTTCACCGCGCCGGGCCGGCAGTGGTCGAGCGCGGTCGAGCGGCGCTCGGGCGGCGACCGGCCCGGCTTCGACGGCGCGTTCGCCTTCTGGAACACCGCGACCAACAACGGCCTGCCGTTCCTGTTCGGCGTCTACCCGGGCACCAGCGGCGGGACGATCGGCATCGAGGACGGCAACGTCACGTCGAACCGCGCCACCTGGTACGAACTCGACGACCACTGGCTGCCGACCTGGGACGAGATCAAGCTGAACGTCACCGCGCTGCGGGTGGGTCGCACGGCCGAGCCGAGCCCCGACCTCACCGGCGTGCCGAAGGTCTTCGCCGACCCGCGCATCCCGGTGCTGTCGCTGCACGACATCGGCGACCTGTTCGTCCCGATCTCGATGGAACAGGTCTACGCGCAGCGCGCGGCGGCCAACGGGCAGGCGCGGAGCTTCGTGTCGCGGGCGATCCGCGCCAACAACCACTGCGACTTCACCGCCGGTGAGCTCACGCGCGGCTTCGACGACCTCGTGTCGTGGGTCCGCACGGGTCACAAGCCGGCCGGCGACGCGATCCTCGACCCGCGCGCGGTCGCGTCACCCACGTTCGGCTGCAAGTTCACGGTGGGCGTCCGGGCCGACTTCGTCGCTCCCGCCTGCCCCTAACGACAAACCTCGTAGAACGCGACCGCCGCGGCGGCCGCCACGTTGAGCGAGTCGACGCCGTTGTGCATGGGGATCATCACAGCGGCGTCGGCCGCCGCGAGGGCGGCCGCCGTCAGGCCCGGGCCTTCCGCCCCGAGCAGCAGCGCCGGCCGCTCCCGCTGCTCCGGGGTCAGGCCCTGCAAGGGGACCGCGTGCGCGCCCGGCGTCAGCGCCAGCAGGGTGAAACCCTCATTGCGGACGTCGTGCAGGCCGTCCGGCCACGTCTCGGCGAACGCGTACGGCACCGCGAACACCTCGCCCATGCTGACCCGCACGCTGCGCCGGTACAGCGGATCGGCGCAGGTGGGCGAGAGCAGCACGCCGTCCATGCCGAGGGCGGCGGCGCCACGGAAGATCGCGCCGATGTTGGTGTGGTTGTTGATGTCCTCCAGCACCGCGAGGCGACGCGCCGTTTCCAGGACGTGCCCGGGCGTGAGCGCGGGCTTGCGGTGGAACGAGGCGAGCACGCCGCGGTGCACGTTGAAGCCGGTGATCGTCCGCAGCAGGTCGGGTTCGGCCGCGTACACCGGGGCACCGGCGTCGAACAGGTCGGCCAACTGGTCCACGCGTTTGGCGTCCAGAAGGAACGACCGCGGCGCGAAACCGGCGCGGAGAGCGCGCCGGAGGACCAGCTCGCCCTCGGCGATGAACACCCCGTTCGGCGGCTCCCACCGCGTGCGCAACTCGACGTCGGTGAGGGCCCGGTAGTCGCCCAACCGGTCATCGTCGGGATCCGTGAGGAGGGACACCATGCGCCCAGCTAAACAGGTACGCTGCGACGCTGATTGAGGGGGAACGACAAATGATCCTGTTCGGATACCGGCAGACGGTGAAGGAACTCGCCCGGTTGATGGCCCAGTGCCGCAACTGCGGCATGCAGGGCTGGCAGGTGGTGTTCCGGGTGCTCACCTGGTTCACCCTGTTCTTCATCCCGGTGCTGCCGCTGTGGATCTCGCGCAAGGTGCAGTGCGGCACCTGCGGAACCGTCCAGAAGCTGAGCAAGGCCGACGCCGACGCGATGATCGCGCACGCCGGCGCCCACCACTGACGCTCAGGCGTGTTCGCGCTCGTTGTCGGGCATCTTCTCGCCCAGCACGGCGCTGACGGGGAGCGGGTCCGCCGCGGGTAGGCCGCGCGGACCCGAGCCGACCTCGGCCCGGTGCGCCTCCTCGGCGGCTTCCTCCGCCGCCCGCGTGGCGGCCGTGGCCATCTGGCGCGCCTCCGCCTCGATCTCCGCGGCGTCGACAGCGGCTTCCCGGTCGCCGCCGCTGTTGGGCGAGATCAGGCCGCCGACCGCGCCACCGATGCCCTCCAGCGCGCGGGTGAGCTCGGCCGGCACGATCCACACCTTGTTGGCCTGGCCCTGCGCGATCTGCGGCAGCGCCTGCAGGTACTGGTAGGCCATCACCTTCGGGTCGGGGTCGGCGACGTGGATCGCGTCGAACACCGTGCGGATCGCCTTCGCCTGGCCCTCGGCCTGCAGGATGCGGGCCTGCCGCTCGCCCTCGGCCCGCAGCACCGCGGCCTGCTGGTCGCCCTGCGCGGTGAGGATCTGGGCCTGCTTCTGGCCCTCGGCGTTGAGGATCGCGGCCCGCTTGTCGCGCTCGGCGCGCATCTGCTTCTCCATCGAGTCGCGGATGCTCGGCGGCGGCTCGATCGCCTTGATCTCCACCCGGGTGACCTTGACGCCCCACCGGCCGGTGGTCTCGTCGAGCACGGTCGACAGGTGCCGGTTGATCTCCTCGCGGCTGGTGAGCGCCCGCTCCAGATCGAGCGAGCCGATGACGTTCCGCAGCGTGGTGACCGTCAACTGCTCGATCGCCTGCAGGAAGTTCGCGATCTCGTAGGTGGCCTTCACCGGATCGGTGACCCGGAAGTACAGGACGGTGTCGATCGACACGACCAGGTTGTCGGACGTGATCACCGGCTGCGGCGGGAAGCTGACCACCTGCTCGCGCATGTCGACCTTGGAGCGCACCGCGTCGATGAACGGCACCAGGAAGTTCAGGCCCGGCGTGAGCGTGCGCTGGTACTTGCCGAGCCGCTCGACCACGTACATGCGCTGCTGCGGCACCACCCGCACCGACCGCATCACCGCGACCAGCACGAACAGCGCGATGCCGAGAGCTATGAACACCAGAATCATTTCGGCCATCGTCAGACCCTCCACACCATCGCGGTAACGCCCTTGAGCTCGACCACGTGCACCCGCTCACCCGGCTCGATCACCTGACCGGACTCCAGCGCCCGGGCCTGCCAGTACTCGCCGTCGATCTTGATCATGCCGGCGCGGTCGTCGACCCGCTCGAGCACGATCGCCTCGCTGCCGGCGATCTCGGCCACCGGCGTGGGCTCGCCGGCATCGCGGCCGAAGTTGCGGCGCAGCACCGGACGGACACCCAGCGTGGCGATCAGCGACACGATCACGAAGATGATCGCCTGCACCGACACGGGCGCGTCGAGAGCAGCCGCGGCGGCGGCGGCCACCGCGCCGAGCGCGAACATGATCAGAAAGAACGAAGTCGTGAAAAGCTCGGCGACCGCCAGCCCGACGGCCGCCAGGATCCAGATCAGGGCAGCCACATCTCGAATACTGTCACGGTCGCGCTCGTGGGTGCCGCCCCGGACAGTCGCGGGATGGTCACTATTCGAGTTCCGTCCCCAGGTGGGGGAAGACCTTCGACACCTTCCGCACCAGGTAGTCACCGTAGGTGCCGGTGAAGGCGCGGAGGTCCTGGCCGTCCCACCGGGGGCCACTCCCGTGCGAGACCGACGGCAGCGGCGGGACCTCCCGGTCGAAGTCGGGGTCGAAGAAGAACGGGTAGGACAGGCGCTCGTTGCCGCTGACGTTGCGGACCCGGTGCGGCGTCGAGCGGTACCAGCCGCCGGTGAGGCGGTCGAGCATGTCGCCGATGTTGCAGACGAACGTGCCGTCGACCGGTGGCGCGTCGACCCAGCCGTCGGTCGTGCGCACCTGCAGGCCGCCGTTGCCGTCCTGCAGCAGCAGCGTGAGCAGCCCGTAGTCGGTGTGTTCGCCGACGCCCCAGTCGTCGGCGTCGGGCTCGCTCGGCGGGTAGTGGAAGATCCGGAACAGCACGGTCGGATCGGCGGTGTAGCCGCCGGCGAAGTAGTCCTCGTCGAGGCCGAGGCTCACGGCGACGGCGCGCAGCACGTCCTGTGCGGTGGCGGTCAACCGGTCCAGGTATTCCAGGACGGCCACCTTGAGCGCCGGGACCTGCTCCGGGAACAGGTTGCCGCCGTGCAGCGGGCGCGGGTCGCCGGGCCGCTCGGTGCCGAAGTAGATCCCTTCCTTGCGGTCCGGCCGGCCCGACGTGAGCTCGGCACCGACCGGGAAGAAGCCGCGCCACGCCTTGCCGCCGCGCTCCATCGCGATCTCCGCCTTGGTGTGCTCCGGCAACGCGAAGAACTCCCGCGCCGACGCGTCGAGGCGGCGGACGAGGTCGGCGGGCACGCTGTGCCCCGTCACGTAGAAAAAGCCCGAGTCGCGACACGCGCGCTCGATCGCCGCGGCCTTGACCACCATCGGCGCCGTGAGATCGATGATGGGGAGACTCATGGTTCCTCCGTGACGAAGTCGATCAGGCGCTCCATCGAGTTGATGAGGGGCGTCTCCAGGTCCTTGTAGGTGCGCACGCTACCGAGGATGCGGCGCCACAGGTCGGCCGGTTCGGCGACACCGAGCGCGGCGCAGACGCCCTCCTTCCACGGCCGGCCGGGCGGGATCACCGGCCACTTCCCGATGCCCAACCGGGCCGGCTTCACCGCCTGCCAGATGTCGACGTAGGGGTGGCCGGTGACGAGCACGTGCGGCGACGTGACCGACGCCACGATGCGGCTCTCCTTCGAGCCGGCGACGAGGTGGTCGACCAGCACGCCGAGGCGGGCGTCGGCGGCCGGTCGGAACGCCGTGACCGCCCGGGCCAGCTCGTCGATGCCGCTCAACGGCTCGACCACCACGCCCTCGATCCGCAGGTCGTCGCCCCAGACCTTCTCGACGAGCGCCGCGTCGTGGATGCCCTCGACCCAGATGCGGCCGGCGCGCGCGACCCGGGCCTCCGATCGGACCGCGACCGAGCCGGAGGCGGTGAACCGTCGGGCCGGTTGCTGCCCGGCCGCCGGCCTGACCAGCGTGACCGGCTCGCCGTCGAGCAGGAACGCGGCCGGTTCGAGCGGGAACAGCCGGCGCTTGCCGAACCGGTCCTCCAGCACCACCGCGCCGGACTCGAACCCGACCACCGCGCCGCAGAATCCGGAGCCGGCGTCCTCGACCACCAGGTCGGGTTCGGCCTCGACTTCCGGGATCCGCTTCCGGGGCCTGATCGGTTGCCGAAGTACGTCCTCCCCATACATGCCGGCCACGTTAGGTGCGTGACCCGTGTGGCGAGCGCGAGACACACCGCGCGGCCAGCACGTAGGCTGCTCTCCATGTCCCCCGCAGCGCACGCGGCAACCAAGACCGTGCGCCGCTCGGCCCGGTTCGTGTCCTGGGTCCGCGCGTGGCGCGCCGGCCTGGTGCCGTACGACGAGGTCGCCGGCGAGATAGCCGGCGACGAGGAACACCTCGCCGCCGACGTCCCCGGAACGTGGACCGACGTGCAGTTACCGGAGGCGCTGTCCGCGCTGTCGAAGGTGCACCCCGACGAGATCCGGCTGGTGCTGCCGGCCCCCGGCGACCCCCGCGGCCTGCCCGGCCCCGGCCCGTTCGCCGGTGCGGCGCTGCTCACCGGCGAGGGCGTGGTCGCCGGCACGCTCGGCCTGGTGCCCGAGGTGCGCACCCACACGTCGGGCTCGGGCGACACGTTCGAGACGGTGCTGTGGCGCTGCTACCCGCTGCCGGAGCTGCGGCGCCAGCACGACGAGCCGTCCGCCGCCGAGGCCGAGGCCGAACTTTCCGCGGCCCTGATGTCGACCACGTCGGCCCTCACGAAGCTCGACGTGGCCCAGTGGCGTCCCGAGCTGGCCGGTGCGCTGCAGGCGCTGCGGCGCCCGGACAACAGCACCGACCTGCCACCGGGCTACGACGCCCGGGCGCGCCGGCTGTACGCGCGGGCGAGTGTGCTGGACCGGGTGCTGGCGCTGGCCGAACTGTCCGCACCGGGTGGGGCGGTCAACGGCTACGAGGCCCAGCAACGGGATGCCGCACTGCGGCCGTTGACCCAGGCCTGCCGGCGGGCGCTGGTGGCCGCCTGCAACGCCCCGATGGTC
>NZ_BOPG01000058.1 GCF_016863635.1 Virgisporangium aurantiacum
AGCTGGGCACCGACCCGAGCCCGGAACTGCAGGACGTGTACCGGTCCATCCTGGCCGGCGCCGCGCGCGTCCCCCCGCATCAGCCCGCGGCCGCGACACACGCGGCGGCCGCGGCCGGGCCGGCGCCGCCGCCCGTGCCCGCGCAACTGCCGCTCGACGTGCCCGGCTTCACCGGGCGTGCGGCGCAGCTGACCGCGCTCGACGACCTGGTCGACGCGGCGGCCGGCGCGGTGGTGGTGACCGCACTGAGCGGCACCGCCGGCGTCGGCAAGACGGCGCTCAGCGTGCACTGGGCGCACCGGGCCCGGCACCGGTTCCCGGACGGGCAGCTGTACGTCAACCTGCGCGGCTTCGGCCCGTCCGGGTTCGAGGTGGACCCCGCCGACGCGCTGGAGGGGTTCCTGGCCGCGCTCGGAGTTCCGGCCGAACGGATCCCCCGCGACCCGGCCGCGCGGGCCGCGGAGTTCCGCTCCCTGCTCGCCGACCGGCGCGTGCTGGTGCTCGTCGACAACGCCCGCGACGCCGACCAGGCGCGCCCGCTGCTGCCCGGCACGCCGGGCTCCCTCGCGATCGTGACCAGCCGCAACCAGCTCACCAGCCTGGTCGCGATCGAGGGGGCGCGGCCGGTGCACGTCGGCCTGCTCAGCCCCGACGAGGCGTGGGCGATGCTGGCCCGCCGGCTGGGCGCCGACCGCGTCGCCGCCGAGGCCGGTGCGGTCGAGCGGATCAGCACCGCCTGCGCCCGGCTGCCGATCGCGCTGGCGATCGTCGCCGCGCTGGCCGCCGGCCGGCCCGACCTGCCCCTGGACGGGCTCGCCGATCAGCTCGCCGGCGGCGCCGGGCTCGACGTCCTCGACGGCGGGGATCCCAGCAGCAACGTCCGCACGGTCTTCTCGTGGTCGCTGCGCGCGGTCGACCCGGCTGCCGCGCGGCTGCTCCGCCTGCTCGGTCTGCATCCCGGGCCGGCGACGACCGTCGCGGCCGCCGCCAGTCTCGCCGGCCTGGGGACGCGCGAAGCGGCCGGCCTCCTGGCCGATCTGGCCCGGGCGAACCTCGTGACGGAGCAGTCCCCCGGCCGGTTCGCCCTGCACGACCTCCTCCACGCCTACGCCGCCGACCTGGTCGGGCAGGTCCACGACGACGAGGAGCGGCGGGTCGCCAAGCACCGGCTCCTCGACCACTACCTGCACAGCGCCGCCCATGCCGCGCGGATGCTGCATCCCCACATGGCACCCATCGCGCTGGTGCCGCCACAACCGGGCACCGTTGTCGTTCCGCCGGCCGACGGGGCGGCCGCGCTCGCCTGGTTCGCCGCGGAGGATCCCGTGCTCCTCGAACTCATCCGCGACGCGGGCCGGGTCGTCTTCGACGCCCACGTGTGGCAGCTGGCCCGCAGCCGGGAACTGTTCGCGATCCGGCAGGGCAAGTGGACCGGCATGATCGCGGCCCAGCACCTGGCGCTCGACGCGGCCCGCCGGGCCGGCGACCGGGAGGCGGCGGCCCAGGTGCACTGCGGCCTCGCCCGCGCGCACATCTGGATCGGGGACCTCGACGAGGCGAACCGGAACCTGACGCTGGCGCTGGCGATCTTCGGCGACCTGGGTGACCTGCTCGGCCAGGCGCGCACCCAGCACGCCCTCACCGAACTCTTCGACCGGCGCGACGACCACCGGACCGCGATCGGCCACGCCTACCGGGCCCTGGCCCTGTACGAGGAGGCCGGCGACGTGCCGGGAACCGCCCGGGCGCTGAACGCGGTCGGCTGGTGCCACACCCGTCTCGACGAGCACGGGAAGGCCGTCGAACGGTGCGAGCGGGCGCTCGGCATCCTGCGGGACATCGGCGACGTCGACGGCGAGGCGGCGACCCGCGGCAGCCTCGGCCACGCCTACCAGCGGCTGGGCCGGTTCACCGAGGCGATCGGGCACTACCGCCGGGCGATCGAGCTGTGCCGGGACCTCGGCGAGCGGTTCTACGAGGCCGACACGCTCACCCACCTGGGCGACACCCACCGGGCGGCGGGCGACGACGCGGCGGCCGTCGCGGCGTGGCGGCAGGCGCTGGACGTGTTCACCGACCTGGAGCACCCGCGTGTCTCGGAGATCCGGGACCGGCTCGCGATCATATGCTGATTGCCACATTCGCAAACCGAATTGCCGGGCCGCAGCGTCGAGGAGCGTATGGAGAACCGCACCCTTGCCCGGGTGACGGGCGGGTTGCTCGCCGTCGTGCTGCTCGCCTCGATCGGACCGGCCGACCGGTCCCTCGACCGGGTGTTGGGGCGGCTCGGCGGCCAGCCGCCGGCCGTCGCGGTGCGGCCGACGGATCCGTTCGCCGATCCGCCGCGGAATCCGGGCCTGCCCGCCGAGATCATGTCGCGGGTGCCGGCGTTCGAGCCCCGGCCGCAGGCGGTGCCGGTCACGCTGCCGCAGGGCCCGAAGGCGGCCTGGTTCGACCGGATTCCGACCGACCAGCCCGTCGCGTTCATCACCATCGACGACGGCTGGACGAAGCTGCCCGAGGCGGTCGCCCTGGTGCGGGCCGCGCGCGTGCCGGTGACGCTGTTCCTCACGATGGACGCGATCCACGACAACCCCGCGTACTTCAACGCGTTTCGTGACGCGGGTGTCGCCATCGAGGCGCACACCGTGAGCCATCCGCACCTCCGCGGCAAGCCCTACGCGGCGCAGCAGCGCGAGGTGTGCGGCTCGGCCGACCGGTTGGGCGCGTTGTACGGCCGGCGTCCGACGCTGTTCCGCGCCCCGTTCGGCGAGCACGACGCGACGACGCTGAAGGTCATGCACGACTGCGGCCTGCACGCGGCCCTGTTCTGGAAGCAGACGGTGAACGAGGGGATCGTCCGCTACCAGCAGGGCTCCACGGTGCAGCGCGGCGACATCATCCTGATGCACTTCCGCCCGCGCTTCGTCGACGACTTCATCGCGGCGCTGCAGGCCATCAAGGCCGCCGGCCTGACGCCCGCGCTGCTGGAGGACTATCTCCCCGCGACCGCCTGAGTGCGACGGTTGTCGATACGATCGGTCGATGGATCGGATCACGGCCCGGCGGGCGCTCGTCATCGGAATCGTCGCCGGATTCCTGATCACCGGCGTCATCGCGCTGAGCGACCGGTGGTTGCCGCGGCCCGACTTCCTCCCCGACACGGGTTCGTCGTGGTACCGGTGGCAGCGTCCGGAGCGGTCCGCCGCCGTGATGTTCGGTGCGTGGACGCTCTACGCGCTGCACCAGGTGGGTTTCTGGGCCCTGATCTGGTACGGGCAGCGGCGCGTCGGCCGGTACACCGGCACGCTGCACCGGGTGAACGTGGCGGCGCTGGCGTGGAACGGGTTCTTCGTCGCCGTCCACTTCGTACAGACGCAGGCGGGGTACGACGGGCTGGCCCAGGACGTCTCGATCTGGACCTCGCAGTGGTCGGTGATCGTGCTGCTGGTGTGGGTGCTGCTGATGGAGGAGGACCGGCGCGGCCTGTTCTTCGGCCGCCCGGTACCCACCCCCGGCGGGCGGACCGCGCGCGACTGGGCCCGCCGGTACCACGGGTACTACTTCGCCTGGGCCGCCGTCTACACGTTCTGGTTCCACCCGATGGAGACGACGAGCGGCCACCTGATCGGCTTCCTCTACATGTTCCTGATCCTGTTGCAGGGCAGCCTGTTCCTGACCCGCGCGCACGTCGACCGCCGCTGGACCGTCGTGCTGGAGGTGCTGGTGCTGTTCCACGGTTTCCTGGTGGCGCTGAACAGCCCCAAGCAACTGTGGTTCCAGTTCGGCTGGGGCTTCGCGACCGTCTTCGTGGTGACGCAGATGCACGGCCTCGGCTGGCCCCGGTGGGCGCAGTGGGCCACCGGCATCGGGTACGTGGTGTCGGTGGCCGCGGTGGTCGCCTGGTACGGCACCGAGCGGCTGGCGCAACTGCCGCGGGTGCCGGTCGCCGAGTACGCGCTGGTGTTCGTGCTCGCGGGCCTGATCGCGGGCGGCCTCGCCGTCACCCGCCGCGTCAGAAAGCCCCAGCGTGACGACGTGCGCGTCTGATCAGACGCGGGTGGCGGTTCGGCGTTTGAGGACGGACTCGACGAGCGCGATCAGGACGTCGCGGGCCGAGGTGCGTTCGCGGGCGTCGCACAGGACGACCGGGACGTTGCCGTCGAGGTCGAGGGCGCGCCGCACCGCGTCGGGCTGGTGGAGCTGGCGCCCGTCGAAGCAGTTGACGGCGACCAGGAACGGCAGCCCGAGGTCCTCGAAGTAGTCGAGCGACGGGAAGCAGTCGGCCAGCCGCCTCGTGTCGGCGAGCACCACCGCCCCGAGCGCACCGACCGCGAGGTCCTCCCACAGGTACCAGAACCGCTTCTGGCCGGGCGTGCCGAACAGGTACAGCACCACCTGGTCGCTGATCGTGATGCGACCGAAGTCGAGCGCGACGGTGGTGGTGGTCTTCCCCTCCACGCCGGCCAGATCGTCGACGCCCACCCCGGCGTCGGTGAGGTGCTCCTCGGTGCGCAGCGGCATGATCTCGCTGACGGCGCCGACCAGGGTGGTCTTTCCGACGCCGAAACCGCCCGCCACCAGGATCTTCAGGGCGTGCGGAGCCCGCCGGGGCTCAGAGCGCGCGTAGGACATGGATCACCGCCTCGAGCGTCGCGGTGTCGGGCTGGTCGCCGGCGTCGGCCGGTTCGTGGACACTGATGAGCCCTTCCTCGATCAGATCACCGAGCATGATGCGCACGACGCTCAACGCCAGGTCGAGCCGCGACGCCACCTCCGCCACCGACGTCGGCACGGCGACCACGCCGAGGATGCGCCGGTGCTCGGGCGTCAGGTAGCGGGCCGCGTCCGGTTCGGTGCCGGTCGCGACCACGTAGGCGACGAGGTTGAGCCCGGCCGACGGCCGCACCCGGCCACCGGTCAGGGTGTAGGGCCGCACCACCGGGCCGGCGTCGCCGTCCAGCCAGTCGTGGGGATGCATGCGGTCAGATGCCATGGGCGCCCGCCCGGGGCGGCGTCGCGAGGTACGGGCCGACCCGCGTCACCAGCATCGCCATCTCGTAGGCGATGACGCCGATGTCGGCCTCGGCACCGGCGATGACGGCGAGGCAGGCGCCATGGCCGGCCGCCGTGACGAACATGAAGCCCGACTCCATCTCCACGATGGTCTGGCGCACCGCCTTCCCGCCCCCGAACCGGCGCGCCGAACCGCGCCCGAGGCTCTGGTACCCGGCCGCGATGGCCGCCAGGTGCTCGGCGTCCTCCCGCCCGAGCCCGGCCGACGCGCCGGTGAGCAGCCCGTCGGCCGACATGACCGCGGCGTGGCGGGTGGACGGAACCCGGCTGAGCAGGTCGTCGAGCAGCCAGTCGAGGGTCGCGCCGCGGCTGGTCGTGTCTGGCATCAGTTCTCCTGCTCGGGCTCGGCCGCGGTGCTGTCCATGGCGCCGGCGTCGCGCCGGCCCCGGGTGACGGCGCTCTGGAAGGCCGACATCATGGCGCGGGTCTGCTCCGGCGGCCGCATCGAGGGCGCTCCGTCGGTGTCGTCGGTGGGTGGCGGTTCGGGTGTGGCGGACCGTCGGACGCGCCGGGGTAGGCCGTCCTCGGTGAGGTCGATCGGCACCGTATCGAGCGCCGTCTCGGTGTGCGGCGCGGCGGGCGGCGCGGCATCGAGCGTCGTATATGCGGACGGGGACGGGGACGCATCGAGCGGCGTAACTTCACGGGACGGTGCGGACGGTGGCGGCTCGGACGGCACCACCGGAGGCTCTAGACGTGGAGCGGGCGCCGGCCCCGAAACGCGTCTCGAAGAAGCCGGAGCCGGAGCCGGTAGCGCCGGTGCGGCACCGACCACGACGGGCGCCGGCGCCTCCGCCGGCGCGGCCGTTTCGTCGACGACGAGGTCGGGGGGAACCAGGACCACGGCGGTGATCCCGCCGAACGGCGACGACCGCAGCGTCACCTGCGCGCCCAGCCGGGCGGCCAGCAGCGCCACCACGAACAGGCCGAGGCGGGCGCTGTTGGCGGGGTCGAAGTCCGGCGGGCGGCGGAGACGGGCGTTGGCCTCGGCGAGTTCCTCGTCGGTCATGCCGAGGCCGCGGTCCTCGATCTCCAGCGCGAAGCCGTTCGGGACGAGCTGCCCGACGACGTTGACCTTCGTGTGCGGCGGCGAGAACGAGGTGGCGTTCTCGATGAGCTCGGCCAGCAGGTGGAGGAGATCGGTGACGGCGCGGCCGGCGAGCGCGGCGTCGGGGACGGTGAGCACCTGGACGCGGGTGTAGTCCTCCACTTCGGACACCGCGCCGCGGACGACGTCGATCAGCGGGACGGGCTCGCGCCAGCCGCGGCCGGGTGCCGAACCGGCGAGGATCACCAGGTCTTCGGCGTGGCGGCGCATGCGGGTGGCGAGGTGGTCGACGCGGAACAGGTCCTCGAGCTCCTGCGGATCGGTGGTGCGGCGCTCCATCCGGTCGAGCACGGTGAGCTGCCGGTGCAGCAGGGTCTGGCTGCGGCGGGCGATGTTGAGGAAGACCTCGTTGAGGCCGGCGCGCACCCGCGCCTCCTGGATCGCCGACTCGACCGCGGTGCGTTGCGCCGCGCTGAACGCGTGCCCGACCTGGCCGATCTCGTCGTTGCCGAACTCGAGGTCGGGTGCTTCCGTTGCCACGTCGACCGTCTCGCCGCGGCGCAACCGCATGACGACGCCGGGCAGCCGGTCGTCGGCGAGGTCGAGCGCGGCGCGTCGCAGCCCGCGCAGCCGCCGGATCAGCGAGCTGCCCACCCGGATCGTGACGGCGATCGTGAGGACGACGGCGAGCAGACCGATCACAGCGGTGAGGCCGAACCGCCAGTACCACAACGTGGCGACCGTGCTCGTGCGGTCGTCGAAGGCCTCGTCGAGCGCGCGTTCGGCGGCGAGCAGCCGGCGGTCGGCGCTCTCGCGCACGGCGGTCCACTCGACGAGCGGCACTCCCGACTGCGACCCGGACGCGAGGCTGTTCTCCAGTGTTTCCAGGCCGATCAGCTCGGTCGCGGTGTCGAGTTCGACGTACCGGGCGCGCGTCGCGCCGTCGAGTTCGGCCGCCGCCTCGACGAGCAGGTGCCGCCGGATGCCCATGATGCGGGCGAACTCGGCCTGTTCGGCGGCGGCGAGCCGGCCCAGCGTGAGGACGGTGTCCTGCCGGGCGAGCTGCTCGCGCGACTGCGCGGTGAGCATGGCCGCGCGCAGCAGCCGGGTGGCCTCGGGGTCGTCGAGCTCCATCAGCGGCTGGTACACGCGGAACATCGCGTCGACCATCCCGTCGTAGCCGGCGAGTGCGGCGACCCGTTGCGGCTGGCCCGAGTCGACGGCGGACCGCGTCGCGCGGAGCCCGTCGAACGCGGTGGCGCTCTCCGCGATCCGTTGCGCGGCATGGTCGGAGAGCGAGCCGATCGCGGTGGCCTTGCGGCGGTAGGTGGTGACGGCCGCGTCGGTGCGGACCCGTTGCTCGATCAGGCCCGCGAGCGCGTCGGGCCGGCCGGCGATGGTCGCGGCCGTGAGGTGACGCTCGCGCTGCAGTTCGGTGACGACGACGCCGCCCGGGTCGAGGACGCCGCTGTGTGCCTCACCGGAGTTGAGCAGGTTCAGCGACGCGACGCCGCTGGCGGTGGTGCCGATGAGCCAGTAGATGACGAACATGATGGTGGGCGGCAGCACCAGTGCCAGAATCCGCGATCGGATCGACCAGTTCCGACGCCTCATGCCCGCCCTCTCGCCGTCAGCATCGACCAGCGTCTGTCCCCGGTCGACGCTGCTCCGGGCATGATAGGCGACCCGTCGGCGCGGCGGTGCCCGCCATCCGCATTTCGAGCGGAGTGTTGTATCGACGAGTATGCAAGTGCGCTGCGCGACGGATCTCCGCTGAAAGCCGGGAAACCGCTTTCTAGCGGGCTTCCGGTCATCAAGTTATCGATCAACAACTATTGACCGTGATACGAGAGCAACCGTACGCTGCTGCCAAGATACGGAAAGTGGTGGATTGCCTTTACCACGGGGGGTATCTCAGATGGACGTGTCCGACCCTGTCCTGATCGCGCTGAATTCACTCGCCGCCGGTGGGCTGATGGTCGCCGGCGCCACCAAACTCGTCGCACCGCAACCGGTTCGCCGCGCCCTGCGCGAGCTGGTAACCGGCCATGAGATTCCCGTCGCGGCCGTCAAGGCGTTCGCCGTGGCCGAGATCGTGGTGGCGTTCGCGGTGCTGCTGCCGTCGACGCGGGTTGTCGCGGGGTACGGGCTCGCCGCCCTCGGGTTAACGTTCACAATCGCCGGTGCGGCCGGTCGCCTGCGCCGCAGCACGGTCGCGTGCGGCTGCCTCGGCGGCGGCGACCGGGCGCTGGGCCTGCGCAACGTGCTGGCCGGCGTGGCGTTCCTGTGCGTCGCCGGGCTCAACGTCGCGACGGGTTCGTCCGATCCGGACGGATGGACCGCGGCCCCGCTCGCGGGCGCGGCGGCCACCCTGCTGCTCTGCGCGTTGACCCACCGCGCCCTCATGTGGCGGCTGCTGGGGCCTTCCCCATCCAGATAGACCGGCCGATTTTCGCCGAGTGTCGCTGCCGACAAAGGGAGTGCCTTGATGGACCTGTTCTTTGGATTTGTCCTGCTGTTGCTCGCCGCCGGCATGGTGGCGCTGTTCGCGATGGTCGGCGAGCTGGCCTCGCGCGTCGGCGACCCCGCGAACCCCGCCCCACCGTCCGCGGCGGTCGAACCGGTCGAGGACGCGCGCACCGGTCACTCGCCGGCCGCCTGGCCGGCCGGGCTGGAGCCGATCGGCGGGGCCGACACGGCGGTGCTCCTGGTGCTCAGCACGGTGTGCTCCAGCTGCCAGACCGTCGCGCGGCAGTTGGCCGAGCGGCCCGACATCGCCCTCGACCGGCCGTGGGGCGTCGTGGTGACGTGCGGCGACGTCGTCCGCGGCGAGGAATTCGTCGCGCAGTCCGGGCTCGGGCGGCTGCCCCATTTCGTGGACGTGAACGGCGACTGGGTCCGCGCCGAGTTCAACGTACAGACCAGCCCGGTGGCGGTGCTCGTCGCGCACTCCACCGTGGAGGCGACGCTGCTGTTCAACGACGTCGCCGCGCTTACCGCCGCCAGCGCCCGGTCGTTCGACGGGCACCGACACGAGGAGGTCGCACCGTGAAGAACAGAGAAGTGGGTCGAAGACGCCTGCTCGGTGGGCTCGGCGCCACCGGTCTGGCCGCCGCTGTCGCCGTGTTCGGACGCAGCGGCGCCGCGTCGGCCAAGTACAACGTGGCCTGCTGTCACCTCGAGTTCGCTCCGACGCGGTCGATCTCGTCGTGCCTCTCCGGGTCGCACTACGTGTGGCACTGCTGGCACGCGGGTTACGTGCGCTGCCAGTGCTGTGAGGTCAAGGACCCGTACGGCGCCACGATCGCCTCGGCGTACAGCTGCCAGTAGCGATGGAAACCTGGGTGATCCTGGCCGTGGGGCTGCTGGGTGCGGTCCTGCAGGCGTTCAGCCCTTGAGGCCTGTCGATGGCTGGGGTCGCCAGCCCGATGATGCGGCATTCGCGTGCTGACGGGACCCGCTTCCTCGCTGGCCTGCTTGCCGGTGGCGTCGCGGGCGCCGGTGTGCTCGCCCTGCCCGTCTACCTGCTCGGCCGGTTGCTGGGTCCGTTGCCCGACCGGGCCGCTCTTGCCGCCGTGGTGCTCGTGCTCGTGCTGCTCGGGGTCGCCGACCTCCGGCAGCGGACGCCACACGTCTGGCGTCAGGTTCCCCAGAACCTCTGGCACAAGCTGACCCCCGGTTGGCTCGGCGTGGTGTGGGGCTTCGACCTCGCGCTGCTGTTCACCACCCAGAAGACCACGTCGCTCATCTGGGCGTCGCTGGCCGGGCTGGTGCTCCTCCAACCGACCCTCGCGGCGGTGGCCCTGATCTCGATCTCCGTCACGTCGACGGTGCTCGTCATCGTGTCCACGATCCGCGCGGGAGCGACCGAACGGACCGAAGCGGGCTGGAGCGGAAAGGTCGTGTGGCGGATCCGGCAGGCATCGGGTCTGGTCATCCTCGCGACGGCGGTCGGCGCCGCGGTGTTCGGCCTGGCGGCATAGCAACGGCAACCAGTGCCCGGACCCGTGCCGGGCACCCGACATGAGGAGGGTCGCGAATGAGCGACGACAGAATCGAGAAGAAGGTGGGACAGGTGCGCCGGCGCCGCCTGCTCGGGGGTGTCGGAGCCTCCGGCATCGCCGCCGCGATCGCTGTGTTCGGCCGCAGCGGTCCGGCGGCGGCCGCGTACCAGTACGCCTGCTGCCACCTGCAGTTCCATCCGACCAAGTCGATTTCGTACTGCCTCGGCACGTACCACTACGTGTGGCACTGCTGGCACGCGGGCTACGTGCGCTGCCAGTGCTGCGAGGTCAAGAACTACGCCGGTGGTCCGAACGTCGCGTCGGCCTACAGCTGCCAGTAAGGCGTACCGACAAGGGACGGAGCGGAAATGGGTGTCGAGAACCAGGCCGGGTCCGGAACCGGCCGCCGCAGTCCCCGGCCCGACGGCATGGAGCCGCTGTTCGAACTCCATCCGGAGGGCGGGCAGGTGATGGTCACCCGGTTCGAGTGCGGCACCGTCGCCAAGCTCCTGTACATGATCCTGCTCCATCTCCGGATCAAGCGGGACGTGCACCGCGCCGGCGGCGGGCTCATCGGCAGTCGCGTCGTCATCGACTGGCGTCGTCGCGTCATGCTGAGCATCTCGCTGTGGCCGGACATCGACAGCGTCTACTCGATGGGCAGCGTGCCGCGGCACGTCACCGCGGCGCGGATACCCGGCCGGCTCGGCGTCCGGACGACGTGCGGGGTGTTCTGCTTCGCCGGCGACTGGCGCCGCGTCATGTTCGGCAGCCCGACGGAGCCGCGAACGCCGTTCCTCCCGGTAGACCAGTGAACCCACAAGGGAAGAGGAGGCCTCCATGGCCCAGACAGACCGCGGCATCGTGACCGTGCAGAAAGTGGTCGACGGCACCGCCGTCGTGGAGATCGGCTCCGGCGTCAAGCACGGACGGGCGGTCGGCGTTTTCGCCCGGCACACCGGTGTCGCGTTGAACAAACTCGAGGTCGGCGTGGCGCTGAAGACCGACGGGAACATCTCGTACAGCGAGGGGATCGTCGAGGTCTTCCCGGACGAGAAGGGGACGGTCTACATCCGTCCGCTGCCGGACGTCACCAGTTTGTGAACGATAACTCCCGTGGGCTCCGGCCCACGGGGGTTACCCCCCGATCGCGCGGATGACGGCCTCCCGGTCCAGCGGAAGGTCGCGGACCCGTACGCCGATCGCGTTCGCCAGCGCGTTGCCGATCGCGGCCGCCGTGGGCCCCTGCGCCGCCTCGCCCGCGCCCGTCGACGGCGTGTCCGGGTCGCCGACGAGTTCGACCACGATCTCGGGTGCCTCGGAGAACCGCAGGATCGGGTAGGTCTCCCAGTCGACGCTCGTCACGCGGCGCCGGTCGAACCGCACCCGCTCCTTGAGCGTCCAACTCGTCGCCTGCGTGGCACCGCCCTCGATCTGGTTGCGGACACCGTCCGGGTTCACCACCCGCCCGACGTCGACCGCGATCACCAGCCGCCGCACGCGCACGTCGTCCTCCGCCTCGACGTCGGCGACCACCGCGCAGTACGCCCCGCGCTCCTTGTACCGGGCGTATCCGAGGCCGCGCCCGGTGCCGTCGGGCAGCGGCGTGCCCCAGCCGGCGGCGTCCGCGGCCGCGCGCAGGACGCGACGCCCGCGCTCGTCGGCGAGCTGGGCGAGCCGGAAGTCGAGCGGGTCCCGCCCCGCGACGAGAGCCGCTTCGTCCACAAAGGACTCGATCGCGAACACGTTGAGATGCGCGCCGAGCGCGCGCAGCGCGGAACTGCGCACGCGCGGGGCGAGCAGGCGGTGGCCGGTGATCCGCCGCACGCCCACGTCGTAGCCGGGGATCGCGTTGCGCAGCGAGCCGGCGCCGCCGGCGACCGGTGGATCGGCGGGCGGCGGGTAGACAGCCGGTTCGGCGAGCATCGTCGCCGACAGCAGGCCGGGCACCCCGCCGGCGTAGCCGGGCCGCGCGGTGTGGCCCTGGCTGTAGAGGTCGTACGTCCACGAGGTCAGGCGGCCGTTCGGACCGAGCGTCGCCGTGACGTCGGCGGTCATCGCGGACCCGAACGGCGCCCACGACAGCTCGTCCTGCCGCGTCCACATCACCTGCACGGGAACGCCGGGCACCGCGCGGGCGAGCAGCACGGCGTCGAACGCGGCGTCGTCGGCGGCGTTGTGTCCGTAGCACCCGGCGCCCTCGACGTGTTGCACCGTCACGGTTTCCGGGTCGAGGTGCAGGGTGGTGGCGATCGCGTCGCGCAGCGGGGTGATGCCCTGGCTGTGCGTCCACACCTCGACGCCGCCGGCCGACCACCGGGCCACGCCGCAGCTCGGCGCCATCGACGCGTGCGCGAGGAACGGCCGGCTGTAGGTCGCGCTCAGCACCGTCCCCTCGTGCGGCCCGGCGCCGTCGTCGACGGCGACCACGGTCTCGTGCGGCCCGGCGCGGAGATAGCCGTCGAGGTCGTCATCGTCGGGAAGGGTGTCGCGTTCGTCCCAGGTCGCGGCCGCGCGGACCGTCTCGGCCGCGCGTACCGCGGCGGCCTCGTCGGGCGCGATCACACCGAGAAACGCGCCGTCGCGGACAAAAACGATGTGAGACGCGCGCAGCGCCGTCGCCTCGACCGCATTTAAACGGGCACCGGGCGACGGCGGGCGCACCACCCGTCCGTAATGCTGGCCGGGGAGGCGGAGGTCGTGGATGAACCGGGGCCGCCCGGCGACCTTGTCGGGCAGGTCCAGGCGGGGCACACTGGTGCCGGCGATCCGTTGCGCCGCAGTACTTTTCACCGCGATGCCGGGATCGGCCGCGATGTTCAGGTCCACCGCGTGGGCGAGCTCGGCGTAGGTGGTCGCACCGGTCGGCGCGGTGAACCGTCCACTGTCGACGGTGATCGCGGCCGGGTCGACGTTCAGCTTCTCCGCCGCCGCGCCGACGAACAGCGCCCGCACGTTCGCCGCGGCGAGCCGCAGCGCCGGCCCGGAGTCCACGATGGACATGCTGCCGGCGGTGTACCCCTCGTCGGGCCCGGTGGCGGTGTTGGCGGGAAGCATCCGGATCTGGGCGAGGGTGACGTCGAGCTCGTCGGCGGCGAGCTGGGCGAGCGCCGTGAGGATGCCCTGCCCCAGTTCGACCTTGCCGACCCGCACGCCGATCGTCCCGTCGGGGTGGACCGTGATCCAGCGGGCCAGCACGGGATTCTTCGCGAGGTCGCGGGGGAGCGCGGTCATCGCTTCTCCGCTGCCTTGTCCTCTGCCGCTTGCAGGACGGCCCGGATCATCCGTCGCTGCACGCCGCAGCGGCACAGGTTCCGGTCGAGCGCGGCGGCGACCGTCTGCTCGTCGGGGTGCGGGTCGCGCTCCAGCAGTGCCGCCGCGCTGACGACGATGCCGGAGACGCAGTACCCGCACTGCGCCGCCTGCGTGTCCAGGATGGCCCGTTGAACGGGGTGCGGCGCGTCGCCGTCACCGAGCCCTTCGACCGTGACCACCGACCGCCCGGCCGCCGACCAGACCGGCACGTCGCACGACGCGACGACGGCGCCGTCGATGCGCACGAAGCAGGCGCCGCACAGCCCGAGCCCGCACCCGAACCGGGCGCCGGTGAGCCCGAGATCGTTGCGCAACACGGTGAGGAGCGGAGTGTCGGGGTGCGCGTCGACCGACCGCTCGACGCCGTTGACCGTGAGCCGGAACGCCGCCCCCACCCCCTTCCGCCCGCCGAAGTTGATCTCACCCTATCGAATGACGGTACGTGGCGACTCCGTCGCCCTCCGGGCCGGGGGCACCCGTCAGTGCCGGGACAGCATGGCGTCGGCCGCGGGTGGGTAACGTGGCTGATCGTGCGCGACGCTGGGCCGGAACGGTGACCGTCGCGGTCGGGGTGCTGGCGCTCGCCGGGGTGCTCGGGTTCGCGGTGGCGCGCCCGTGGGGCCTGCCGGAGGCGGTCGCGGCGGTGCCGGCCGCCGCGGTGGTCGTCCTCTGTGGACTGGTGTCGTGGCGCGAGGCCCGTAGCGAGATTGCCACACTTGGGCCGACCGTCGGGTTCCTCGCGGCCGTGCTCGTGCTCGCCCACCTGGCCGACGGGCACCGCGTGTTCGACTACGCCGGCGCGCTCGTCGGCACGGCGAGCCGGGGATCGCCGGTCCGGTTGCTGCGCCTCGTGTTCGTGCTCGCCGCGGTCGTCACCGCTGCCCTGAGCCTCGACGCGACCGTGGTCCTGCTGACCCCGGTGGTGCTGGCGACCGCCATCCGCAACGGGATGCGCCCCGGGCCGCACGTGTACGCGAGCGGGCACCTGGCCAACTCGGCGTCGCTGCTGCTGCCCGTCTCGAACCTGACGAACCTGTTGGCGTTCCACGCGAGCGGGTTGAGCTTCCCGCGGTTCGCCGCCGTGATGGCGCCGCCGTGGCTCGCCGTGATCGCCGTCGAGTACGTGGTGCTGCGCCGGGTGTTCGCGGCCGACCTGGCCGCGTCGGCCCCCCGCCCGGCGTCCCGGGTCGACGCGCGTCCCGCGCCGCCGTACTTCGCGCTCGCGGTGCTGGCGGTGACGCTGTGCGGACTGGCCGTGGCCGAACCGGTCGGCGTGCCGCCCGCGGCGGTGGCGGCGGCCGGCGCGCTCGTGCTGGCCGCGCCCCGCCTGTGGCGCCCCGAGCCCGGGCGGGAGCTGGTCGGTCTGGTGCGGGCGGCGAACCTGCCGTTCTGCGCGTTCGTGTTCGCGCTGGGGATCGTGGTGCTCGGGGTCCGCACCGGGCCGGTCGGCGACCTGGTCGGCCGGCTCGTGCCGCACGGCACCGGCCTGCTCGCCATGCTCGCCGTGACGGTGCTCGCCGCCGTGCTCGCCAACCTGGTCAACAACCTGCCGGCCACGCTGATGCTGGTGCCGCTCGTGGCCCACTCACCCGGCCTGGTTCTGGCGACGCTGATCGGCGTGAACGTCGGCCCGAACCTCACGTACGTGGGGTCGCTGGCCACGCTGCTGTGGCGGCAGGTGCTGCACACCCGCGACCATCCACCGGGGACCCGGGACTTCCACCGCATCGGCGCGCTGACCGTGCCGGCCTGCCTGCTCGCCGGTGTCGGCGCGCTGTGGGTGGGATTGTGGCTGTTCGGGCGGTAAGAATGAGCCGGTGAGGATCGTCGTGTGGGTGGCCGACACCACCTGGCCGTCCTGTGTGGACACCGCGCGGATGCTGCCGGCCACCGAGATCGTGCTGGTGCACGTCATCGGTCCGGGTGCCCAGCAGGCGATGGCTGGCGCCCGGGCCGGCCTGCTCGGCCGCGGCCTGCCCGCCGACGCGGGCCCGGGAACGGAACTGGAGGACGCCCAGCGGCGGCTGCTCGACGACGCCGAGGAGCGGCTCGGCCGCCCCACCGTGCGGCTGACCCTGCGGGGTCGGCCGGAGCGCGAGGTGGTGGCCGCCTGCGCCGGGGCCGACCTGCTCGTGCTGGCCCGCGACGGCGACCACCGCCGGCTCGGCCCGAAGAGCCTCGGCCCGCACACGAGGTTCGTCGTCGACCACGCTCCGTGCCGCGTCCTCCTCGTGTGGCCCGACGACCCCCCGACGCTGGCGACGATGCCGCCGCCCCCGCCGCACTAAGGTCCCGAACCCCAGAGCGCGCGCACCTTTTCGGGGCGGATCGCCACGAAGGTGCCGGTCGCCTCCACCAGTACCGTGTCGGGGTCCGCCGCCGTCGCGATCGTGCCGTGCGCGATGACCTTCCGGGTCAGCACCTCGGTGACCCGACCGGTCAGCCGCAGCGGCGTCTGCAGCGGCACCGGCGCCCGGTACCGGGTGGTCAGCTCGACGGTCATCCCCGGGTGGCCGGACGCGGTGGTGGCGTACCCGAGCATGTGATCGAGCAGCAGCGCGCTCACGCCACCGTGCGCGTACGTGGGCGGGCCCTCGTACGCCAGCCCGAGCGTGCAGGTCCCGACGACGACGCCGTCCACCACCTCGGCGTCGACGGGTGGCGCGAGGCCGCTGCCGGTGCCGGAGACGGGGTTGTACATGCGGATGCCGCCGAGCAGGTCGTCGGCGCTGGGCTGCTGGGCGCGGGTGCGCACCGACGCCGCGAGCGGGCCGGTGACCCGGCGGAGCTCGGCCGCCGCGAGCCGGATCTCGTCGGCGCCCGCCTCGGTGGACGCCGACACCTGAAGGAGCGTGCGCAGCGCGGCGCCCAGGTCTTCGATCGCGGCGCGGCGCTCGCGGATCGCGTCGCTCGCGGCACCGTTACCGGTGCGACCGTCGGTGGGGTGATAGCTCCGCTTGGTCATCTTCGCCCCCTCCGAGTCCCGCGGCGCAACGGTATCACGTTCTAATTATCGGAGATCAAGCTCCATAAACGAGGGTAGATCGGGGCCGGGGCGTAGGTATAACCTGTTCTAGTCTTGCACCCGGTCTGAGGGGGTCTGATGGCAGCCGCGGTCGAGTTCGATGTGGTGGTGGTCGGTGCCGGCGCGGCCGGGATGGCCGCCGCGCTCACCGCCGCCAAGCGGGGACTGCGCACCGTCGTCATCGAGAAGGCCGCCGTCTTCGGCGGCTCGGCCGCGCGGTCCGGCGCCGGCGTCTGGGTTCCGAACAACGAGGTGATCCTCGCGGCCGGCGTGCCCGACACGCCCGCGAAGGCGAGCACGTACATGTCGGCGGTGGTCGGTGCCGACGTCCCGGCGGCCCGCCTCAACGCCTACCTCACCAACGGGCCGGCGATGATCTCCTTCCTGCTGCGCAACAGCCCGCTGCGGTTCGCCTGGATGGAGGGCTACTCCGACTACTATCCCGAGCTGCCGGGCGGCATGCCCAACGGCCGGTCCGTCGAGCCGCAGGCGCTCGACGCGAACATCCTGGGCGCCGAGTACGCGAACCTCAACCCGTCGTACATCCCGTCGCCGCCGGGCACGGTCGTGTACACCATCGACTACAAGTGGCTCGCGCTGATCGCGCGTCACCCCAAGGGCCTTGCGACCGCCACCGAGATGGTCAGCCGCTACCTGGCGCTGACGCTGCGCGGCCAGAAACCGATCACCATGGGCCAGGCACTCGCGGGCGGCCTGCGGGCCGGCCTGCTCGCCGCCGACGTCCCCGTGTGGCTCAACACCCCGCTCACCGACCTGGTCGTCGAGGGCGGCCGGGTCGTCGGGGTAAAAGCCATACGGGACGGGCAGGAGCAGGTGATCCGGGCGCGCCGCGGTGTCATCGTCGGGTCGGGTGGGTTCGAGCACAACGAGGCGATGCGCAAGCAGTACCAGCAGGCGCCGATCGGGGCCGACTGGACGGTGGGCGCCGCGTCGAACACCGGCGACGGCATCGCCGCGGGCGAGCGGGCCGGTGCCGCGCTCGACCTGATGGACAGCGCGTGGTGGGGTCCGATGATCCCGTTGCCGGAGGGCCCGTACTTCTGCCTCTCGGAGCGGACGTTGCCGGGCAACATCTTCGTCAACGGCGCGGGGCAACGGTTCGTCAACGAGGCGGCGCCGTACGGCGACGTGGTGCACGTGATGTACGAGAAGGACACGCCGTCCGCGCGTCACATCCCGGCCTGGATGATCACCGACCAGCGCTACCGGAACCGCTACCTCTTCAAGGAGACCGCGCCGGCGCTGCCGTACCCGGAGGCCTGGTACGGGAACGGCGCGCTCGTCAAGGACTGGACGCTCGACGGGCTGGCGGCGAAGATCGGCGTTCCGCCGGCCAACCTGCGGGCGACGGTCAGCCGCTTCAACGCGATGGCCCGGGCCGGCCGCGACACCGACTTCCACCGCGGTGACAGCCGCTACGACGCGTACTTCGCCGATCCCACCAACACGCCCAGCCCGTGCCTCGCCGAGCTGGTGCTGCCCCCGTACTACGCGATGAAGATCGTGCCGGGCGACCTCGGCACCAACGGCGGCATGCGCACCGACGCGCGGGCGCGGGTGCTGCGCGCCGACAACACCGTCATCCCCGGCCTGTACGCGGCGGGCAACGCGAGTTCCGCCGTGATGGGGTACGGCTACGCGGGCGCGGGTTCGACCCTCGGCCCCGCGATGACGTTCGGCTACGTCGCGGCCCGCGACATAGCTGAGTCCTAAGTAGACCCAGGAGGTTTGAGATGGCGAAGGTCAGCGTGACCCAGGAAGCCGCCGCTTCGCCCGAGCGCGCGTGGGAACTCGCGAGCAACCTGTCCCGGTACGGCGAGTGGCTCACCATGCACGAGGGGTACACCACCGACGTCCCGTCCGACCCCAAGCCCGGCGACACCTACAAGCAGAAGGTGAAGCTGATGGGCATGCCGGCGGAGATCGCGTGGCGCGTGGTCACCGCCGACGCGCCGGCGAAGCTCGAACTCGCCGGCGACGGCCCGATGAACGTGAAGGCCAACAACCGCACCACGATCGAACCGGCGGGCGACGGCTCCCGCATCACGTTCGAGATGGAGTTCAACGGTCCCGCACTCGCCGGCCCGATGGCCGGAATGGTCGAGAAGCAGGCCGGCGCCGCCGCCAAGGAGTCGCTGTCGAAGTTCGTCGCGCTCCTGGGATGAGGTTCCTGGGGCGAGATTCGGGGGCTGCGTTTGTGCGGCCCCCGAACCTCTGCCGTCAGCGCCGCATCAGGAGGCGGGCGGCCAACTCCAGGTGGTTGAGGACGTCGTTGGCGGAGGCCCTTCTGGTGACCCAGGCGACCAGGTTGGAGAGCCACACGTCGCCGATGACCCGGGCCACGGCGCGGTCGTCGGGGGACGCCTCGTCCTTGTGACCCTCGTGCATGGCGCGGGTGAACATGTCCTCCATCAGGCGGGCGACCGTGTTCACCTCGGCGGCGGCCGACGGGTCGGCGAACATGAAGGCGCGCGTCATCGCCTCGGTGAGCTGGGGCTCGCGCTGCATGGTGCGGGTGACCTTGCCGAGCACGAACAGCGTGCGCTCGTACTGCGTGTCGCCGGGGATGTTCATCCGGTCGAGCTTCTCCAGCGTGCGCTCGAACTCCCGCGCGAGCGCCGACACCAGCAGGTGGATCTTCGAGGGGAAGTACCGGTACAGCGTGCCGAGCGCGACGTCGGCCTTCTCCGCCACGGTGCGCATCTGCACCGCGTCGTAGCCGCCCTTGGACGCGAGGGCCAGCGTGGCGTCGAGGATCCGGCGCCGGCGTTCGCGTTGGGCGGCCGAGCCCTGCTCGGCGTCGGTGGGGTCCTTTAGCTGTTTCAGCCCGCCCGAGTTGGTGGTACGTGTTTTAGGCGCTGCCATCGGATCCTCTCGCGGCGTCGACTCGTGCCGGTCGCGCTCTATCGTTCAGGGTACGTGTTTCGCTTCGGTGAACTGCCTATTCTAACCTCGTGCCGCCAGACGGCCACTCCGGAGCGGGTGTGGTGGGCTGGCGCAAGGCTAGTGAAACGTGTTCTACTTTTCGCGTGCCGGTCGTCATCGCCGCGGACCAGTTGGCCCTCCAGGAGTCGATCGGTTCCTGGGCGGCCCGGGCCGGAACCGTCGCCACCGTGCGGTCGCAGGAGCCGCGGAGCCCCGATGTCGACGTGCAGCCGTGGACGCGGCACTGGGCGGCTCTGGCCGACCTCGGCGTCTTCTCGATCGCGGTGCCGGAGCACGCGGGCGGCGCCGGCGGGTCGTTCCTCGACGTGGCCGCGGCGCTCGAAGCGGTGACCGGTGTGCTGGTGCCCGGTCCCGTGCTGTCCACTGTGCTCGGTGGGCTGCTGCTGGCACCGCACGCCGACGCGCCGGTGGTGAAGGCCCTGCTGCCCGCGATCGCGTCGGGCCAGGCGTCGGTCGCGGTCGCGCCGGGCGCGGGAGGCCGGGCCGAGGTCGTGGAGGGTGGCGGCCACCGGTTGCACGGGCGACTCGGGCCGGTGCTGGACCTCGGGAGCACCACGCACCTGTTGCTGCGGGCCGGGTCCTCGTGGTTCCTGCTCGACGCCGGGCGGCCCGGGGTCCGCGTGGAACCGCGCACACCCGTGGACTTCTCGCGGTCGCTCGCCGACGTGGAGGTCGACGTCGTCGTCGGTGCGGAGCACCTCGTGCCGATCGAGGACGCCGACCGGGTGCGGGACACGGTGGTGGCGCTGTTCGCGGTGGAGGCGGCGGCGGTCGCCGCGTGGTGCCTGCGGACGGCGACGGAGTACGCGAAGGTGCGGCACCAGTTCGGCCGGCCGATCGGGTCGTTCCAGGCGGTCAAGCACCTGTGCGCGGGCATGCTGTGCCGGGCCGAGTCGGCGGCGGCCGTGGCGTGGGACGCGGCGTCGGCGTACGACGAGGCGCCCGCGGAGTTCCCGTTGGCGGCGGCGGCCGCGGCGGCGATCGCGCTGGACGCCGCGGTCGACAACGCGAAGGACTGCGTCCAGGTGCTCGGCGGGATCGGGTTCACGTGGGAGCACGACGCGCACCTGTACCTGCGCCGGGCGTTGGCGATCCGGCAACTCGCCGGCGGCAGCGCCGGGTGGCGGGACCGTACCGCTCTTCTCGCGCTGGGCGGGCACCGCCGTACCGTCGGGGACGCCCATGGCGTCACCGAAAAATCCACCGATGAGGCCGAGCGGCCGAATCGTGCGATCGCCGGATGGGCCGTGCCGACGATCGAGCGGTTCGGGACCGACGCGCAGCGCGAGCGGTTCGTCGGGCCGTCGCGGCGCGGCGAGATCGTGTGGTGCCAGCTGTTCAGCGAACCCGAGGCGGGGTCGGACCTCGCCGGGCTGCGGACGCGGGCGGTGCGCGTGGGTGGCGGGTGGCGGCTCACCGGGCAGAAGGTGTGGACGTCACTGGCCGCGCAGGCCGACTTCGCGATCTGCCTCGCCCGCACCGACTTCGCGGCGCCGAAGCACCGCGGGCTCACCTACTTCCTCGTGTCCATGCGGGATCCGGGCATCGACATCCGGCCGCTGCGCGAGATCACCGGGCGGTCGTTCTTCAACGAGGTGTTCCTCGACGACGTGCTCGTCCCGGACGACTGCGTGGTCGGTGAACCGGGCGACGGATGGCGGCTGGCGCGCTCGACGCTCGCGCACGAGCGGGTGGCGATGGGCCGCGGCTCGGCGCTCGGCGAGGACGTGGAGAGCCTCATCGACCTCGTGGACGACCCCGATCCCGGTGCGCGGGAACGGATCGGCGCGTGTGTCGCGAGTGGACTGTCGGTGTCGCGGCTGGGCCTGCGCTCGGCGTTGCGGCACCGCGACGGTGCGGCGGACGCGACGGGAGCGGCAGCGGCGGCGGTGGCGAAGCTCGTCGGTGTCGCGCACCGGCAGGCGGTGGCCGAGGCCGCGCTGGTGCTGCTCGGCGACGACGGCGCGACCACCGACGGCCGCTCGGCCGGGCCGGTGCACGAGTTCCTGCTGACCCGGTGCCTGAGCATCGCCGGTGGCACCACCCAGATCCTGCTGTCCGTCGCGGCGGAACGGGTGCTGGGCCTGCCACGGGAGGAGCGCTGAATGCGGTTCACGCTCGACGAGAAGCAACAGGCGATCGCCGACCTCGCCGCCGAGGTGCTCGACGACACGGGTCCGGAGCAGGCGTGGAAGGCGCTGGCCGGCGCGGGTCTGCTGGCGCTCGCGGTGCCGGAGCGGCTCGGCGGCGACGGGCTCGGCGCGGTCGAGGTGGCCGTGCTGCTGGGCGAGATCGGCCGGCGGGCGCTCGCCGTACCGGCGTTGGCGACGCTGGCGTTCGGGGTGCTGCCGGTGGTGCGGTGGGGGAGCGCGGAACAGCAGGACGAGGTGCTGTCGGGCGTCGCGTCGGGAACGGTGCTGACGGCGGCGGTGCGGGAGCCGGTGTCGGCGGTGAGCGACGGGACGGTCGTCCGCGGGACGGCGGTCGGGGTGCCGTACGCGGAGCGGGCGCACCGGATCCTGGTGCCGGTCGACCTCGCCGGTGGCGGCAGCGGGGTGGCGCTCGTCGACCCGCGCCGGGCATCGGTGACGCGGACGCCGGCGGCCGGCGCGATGCCGGAGTACACGGTGTCCTTCGTGGACACTCCGGTGGCGGGAATGCTGTCGCCCGGCGCGGACGTGTTCCGGTACGCGGTCGCCGGGACGTGCGCGCTCGGCGCGGGCGCGCTGGCCGGGGCGCTGGCGCTGACCGCCGCGCACGTCGGCGGCCGCGAGCAGTTCGGCCGGCCGCTGGCGACGTTCCAGGCGGTGGCGCAACAGATCGCCGACGTGTACGTGGCGGCCCGGACGGTCCGGCTGGCGGCGCTCGCCGCGTGCTGGGGGTTGTCTGACGACGATCTCGCCGTGGCCGCCTACTGGTTCGCCACCGAGGCGCCGGTGGCGGTGCGGACGTGTCACCACCTGCACGGCGGGCTGGGGCTCGACGTCACCTATCCGCTGCACCGGTACTCGTCGCTGATCCGCGACCTGGTGCGGTCGCTGGGCGGTGCGGAGTACCGGTTGGAGAAGCTGTGTTCATCGACCTGACCGACGCGCAGCGCGCCCTGCGCACCGAACTGCGCGCCTACTTCGCCGGGCTGCTCTCGGCCGACGAGCGCCACGCGATGCTGCGCGAGCGGCACGGAACCGTCTACCGCGACGTGGTGCGCCGGATGGGTCGCGACGGCTGGCTCGGCGTCGGCTGGCCGGTCGAGCACGGCGGGCGCGGTCTCGGCCAGGTGGAGCAGCAGATCTTCGTCAACGAGGCGGCCCGCGCCGACGTGCCGTTGCCGGCCGTGACGCTGCAGACCGTCGGCCCGACGCTGCAGGCGCACGGGACGCCCGAGCAGAAGGCGCTCTTCCTGCCGCGTATCCTCGCCGGCGAGGTGCACTTCGCGATCGGCTACACCGAACCGGGCGCGGGCACCGACCTGGCGTCGTTGCGCACCGCGGCGGTGCGAACGGGTGACGAGTACATAGTGGACGGTCACAAGACGTTCACCACCGGCGCGCACGACGCCGACTACGTGTGGCTGGCGTGCCGCACCGACCCGGCGGCCCCGAAGCACAAGGGGATCTCGATCCTCATCGTCGACACCACCGATCCCGGCTACTCGTGGACGCCGATCATCACGTGCGACGGCGCGCACCACGTCAACGCGACGTACTACAGCGGAGTGCGGGTGCCGGTCGGCATGCGCGTCGGCGCCGAGAACGCCGGCTGGCGGCTGATCACCACGCAACTGAACCACGAGCGGGTGATGCTCGGCCCGGCCGGTCGCGTGGCGGTGCTGTACGACCGGGTGTGCGGGTGGGCGTCCGCGCGGGGACTTCTCGACCGGCCGGACGTGCGGCGCGCGCTGGCGCGCACCCACGCCGTGCTGCGGGTGAACGAGTTGCTGAACTGGCAGGTGGCGTCCGCCGATGTCCTGGAGATCGCGGACGCGTCGGCGACCAAGGTGTTCGGCTCGGAACGGTTGCAGGAACTGGGCCAGGCGCTCTCCGACGTGGTCGGGCGGCACGGCGATCCGGCCGATCCGGCCACCGCCGACCTGCTGACGTGGCTCGACGTCCAGGTGAAGCGGAACCTGGTGCTGACGTTCGGCGGCGGCGTCAACGAGATCCAGCGCGAGCTGATCGCGACGGCGGGGCTGGGGCTGCCGAGGGTTCCCCGATGACGGAGGTGTCTGCTGTGGACGTTGCGGATGCCGCGCGGCGGATCGCCGCGACCGGGGAGAGCGCACCGAGAGTGGCACGCGACCCGGTGAACCTGCCGATGATCCACCACTGGGTGGACGCCATGGGCGACACCAACCCGGTCTACGAGGCCGACGGGGTGGCGCCGCCGGCGATGATCCAGGTGTGGACGATGCCGGGGCTGCACCGGCCCACCGGCGTCACCGACCCGTTCGCGGAGATGCTGGCGGTGCTCGACGAGGCGGGCTACACGTCGATCGTCGCGACCAACAGCGAGCAGACGTACCACCGGTACCTGCGCCACGGTGAGGTGATCGAGGTCCGCACGCGGTTGCGCGACGTCGTCGGTCCGAAGAAGACCGCGCTGGGCGAGGGCTACTTCGTCACCACGGACAGCACGTGGTACTCGGGCACCGAACCGGTGGGGACGATGGTGTTCCGGGTCCTCAAATTCCGCCCGCAATCGGCGGCGCCGGTGCCTGTCGCGGAGCCGAAGCCCGACGTGATCCGGCCGGTCGTCAGCCGCGACACCGCGTTCTTCTGGGCCGGCACGGCCGTCGGCGAACTGCGGATCCAGCGCTGCGGGCACTGCGGCCGGCTGCGCCATCCACCGGGGCCGGCGTGCCCCGCGTGCGGCGCGCTGGAACCCGACTTCGTGATCGCCGCCGGAACGGGGGAGATCTACAGCTACGTGGTGCACCGGCACCCGCCGGTTCCGGGGCGGGAACTGCCGATCGTCGTCGCGCTCGTGGCGTTGACCGAAGGGGTGCGCATGGTCGGCGAGGTCCGCGGCGCGGAGCCCGACGAGGTCCGCGTCGGCGCGCCGGTGCGGGTGGAGTTCGTGCGGGTCGACGACGACCTGACGCTGCCCGCGTGGCGGTTGGCATGAAGACCCTGCCACCGCTGACCCTGGAGATCAGCCCGACGTTCATCATCAGCACGGCGTTGGCGACCCGCGATTTCCAGGACGTGCATCACGACCGCGACAAGGCGGTGCGCCGCGGGTCGAAGGACATCTTCCTGAACATCCTCACCACCACCGGCCTCGTGCAGCGCTACGTCACCGACTGGGCCGGGCCGGAGGCGGTGGTGCTGGGCATCGCGATCCGGCTCGGCGTCCCCTGCTACGCGTACGAGACCCTGACGCTCACCGGAACCGTGGTGTCCGACGACGACGGTGTGTGCGTGGTCGAGGTGGTCGGCAGCAACAGCCTCGGCAACCATGTGACCGGAACGGTGCGCGTCGCCAAAATCATGGGGAGCGTCTCGTGATCTCCGGACGGGCCGCGATCGTCGGCATCGGCGCCACCGAGTTCTCCAAGGACTCCGGCCGCAGCGAACTCCGCCTGGCCGTCGAGGCGGTGCGGGCGGCCCTCGCCGACGCCGGGCTGCGACCGCGTGATGTGGACGGCATGGTGACGTTCACGATGGACAGCAACGCGCAGGTCGCCGTGGCCCGCGAACTCGGCGTCGGCGAACTGCGGTTCTTCAGCCACATCGGGTACGGCGGCGGCGCCGCGTGCGCGACGGTGCAGCAGGCGGTGCTGGCGGTCGCCGGTGGCGTGGCCGACGTGGTGGTCTGCTACCGGGCGCTCAACGAGCGCTCCGGACACCGGTTCGGACAGGTGTCGCGCGCCGCCGCGAGCATGCCGACGTCGTCGGGGGTGGACAACAGCTGGCACTACCCGATGGGGCTGGGCACCCCGGCCGCGACGGTGGCGATGGTCGCCCGGCGGTACCAGCACGAGTACGGCGCGACGAGCGCCGACTTCGGCCTGGTCTCCGTGACGGCCCGCAAGTACGCCGCGACGAACCCGCACGCCTGGTTCCACGGGCGGCCGATCACGATCGAGGACCACCAGGCGTCGCGCTGGATCGCGGAACCGTTGCGGTTGCTCGACTGCTGCCAGGAGAGCGACGGCGCGGTGGCCGTGGTGGTGACGGGCGTCGAGCGGGCCGCCGACCTTCCGGTGACGCCGGCGGTGGTGCGCGCGGCGGCCCAGGGCAGCGGCGCCGACCAGTTCATCATGAACAGCTACTACCGCGACGACCTCGCCGGGCTGCCGGAGATGGGTGTGGTCGGCCGGGAACTGTGGCACCAGTCCGGGTTCGGGCCCGGCGACGTCCGGACGGCGGTGCTCTACGACCACTTCACCCCGTACGTGCTGATGCAGCTGGAGGAGCTCGGGTTCTGCGGCCGGGGCGAGGCGCGGCACTTCCTGGCCGCGGACCGGTTGCCGTTCAACACGCACGGCGGGCAGCTCGGCGAGGCCTACATCCACGGGATGAACGGCATCGCCGAGGCGGTGCGTCAGGTGCGCGGCACGGCGGTGAACCAGATCGAGGGTGACGGGCCGGTGCTGGTGACCGCCGGCACCGGCGTACCGACGAGCGGGTTGATTCTCAGCTCGTGACCGGCACGTTCGCGAGGTCGAGCGCGGCGATGTAGCCGAACGTCATCGCGGGTCCGATCGTGGCGCCGGCGCCCGCGTAGCTGTGCCCCATGACGGCCGCGCTCGTGTTGCCGGCCGCGTACAGCCCGGGGATCGGCGTGTCGTCGGCGCGCAGCACCCGCGAGCGCTCGTCGGTGCGCAGCCCGCCCTTCGTGCCGAGGTCGCCGGGCACCATCTGGATCGCGTGGAACGGCGGCTTCACGAGCGGGCCGAGGCACGGGTTGGGACGGTTGCGCGGGTCGCCGTAGTAGCGGTCGTACGCCGAGTCGCCCTTCCCGAAGTCCTCGTCGTGCCCGCCGGCGGCGAACGTGTTGAACCGGGCCACCGTGTCCGGCAGGGCCGGCAGGCCGACCTTCGCCGCGAGACCGTCCAGAGTGGACGACCGGTGGATGATCCCGGCGTCGTACCAGCGCCGGGGCAGCGGCCGGCGCGGCGGCTTGCCGGCGAACAGGTACCGGTCGCGGTACTGCTGGTCGAAGACCAACCACGACGGGATGTGCGACACCTCGTCGGAGTGGTTGTCGTACATGGCGTGCACGACGTCGACGTACGGCGCGGCCTCGTTCACGTAGCGCCGGCCGGCGGCGTTCACGAGCAGGCACCCCGGGAGGCTGCGCTCGGCGAGGCAGAAGAACGGGCCGCTCGGCAACGGGAGCGACGGCCCCCACCACGCGTCGTCCATCAGGTCCAGCGCGGCGCCGAGGTCTCCGGCGGCGGTGATGCCGTCGCCGACGTTGCCGGGTGCGCCGACCGTCCACGTCGTACCGATGGGCTCGCGCTGGTACTTCCGGCGCATCGCCTCGTTGTGCTCGAACCCGCCGGTGGCGAGCAGCACGCCGCGGCGGGCGCGGATCACGCGGTCGGCCACGCGGATCCCGACGACGCGTTCGCCGTCGTACTCCAGGCCCGTCATCGCGGTGCCCAACCACACCGGGACGCCGGCCTCGGCGAGCCCCACGCGCAGCCCCGCCGCGAGCGCCTGCCCCAGGCCGAGGCTGCGCCGCCGCAACGCCTTCGACACGAGCCAGCGGCCGGCGACCCGGGCACCGGCCAGCGCGGCGCGCGGGTGCCGCGTGCCCAGGCTCAGCCAGCGGTAGTCGCGGGCGGTGACGGTGACGTTGTCGGTCGCGGCGATGTACGGGGGCGCGAGGTGGCGCAGTTCCGCGCCGAGCGCGCGTCCGTCGAACGGCCGGGGCTCGATGGTGCGGCCGGCCGGGCGTCCGCCGGGCGCCTCGGGATAGTAGTCGGCGTAGCCGGGCACCCACGCGAAGCGCGCCGGTGAGTGGGCGAGCACGAACGAGAGCATCGCCGGCCCGTGCTCCAGGAACGCGTTCCTCTTCGCGGCGGGGACGTCGGGGCCGACGACGTGCGCCAGGTACGTCTCGGCGTCCTCGGCGTTGTCGGTGACGCCGGCCCGGCGCAGCACCTCGTTGCCGGGTATCCACAGCCCACCGCCCGAGCGTGCGGTGGAACCACCGAACGATTCGGCCTTCTCGACCACCACCACGCTGAGCCCGTGGTGCCTGGCGGCGAGCGCCGCCGTCATGCCCGCGGCTCCGCTGCCTACGACGACGACGTCGAACTCGTGCTCGTTCTCGGCCACTAGAACAGGTTATAGTTTTTCCGCGCGTGCCGCTATCGATGGAGGGCACCTCATGAAGGACCTGCAAGCGGATGTCGTTGTCGTGGGATTCGGCGCCGCCGGCGCCTGCACCGCCATGGAGGCCCGCGAGGCGGGTGCCGAGGTGCTGGTGATCGACCGGTTCGGCGGCGGCGGCGCGACCGCGATGTCGGGCGGGGTCGTCTACGCCGGCGGCGGAACGACGGTGCAACGGGCGGCCGGGGTCGAGGACACCGTCGACGCGATGGTCGACTACCTCCGGCAGGAGACCGGTGGCGCGATCTCGGAGGAGACGCTGCGCCGGTTCTGCGCCGGCAGCGCCGACCAGATAGCGTGGCTCGCCGAGCGGGGCGTGCCGTTCGAGCCGAGCCTGTGCCCGTACAAGACGTCGTACCCCACGAACCGGCACTACCTCTACTACTCCGGCAGCGAACTGGCCAACCGTGACATCGCGCCGCCGGCGCCGCGCGGGCACCGCACCCGGGGGCGGGGGACGTCGGGAAAGCTGTTCTACGCCCGGCTCGCGGCCGCCGCCCGGTCGCGCGGCGTGCGGGTGCTCGCGCAGACGCGCGCGGTGCGGCTGGTCACCGACGAGAGCGGCCGGGTCACCGGGGTGGAGGCGAGCACGCTGGCGGGGGCGCCGGCCTGGGCGCGGCTGACCCACCGGGTGCTGCACCGGTTCTCGGTCAAGCCGGGCCTCTACGTGCCCGCGCTCGGGCGCTCGCTGCACCGGCCGGTCGCGTGGATCGAGCGCCGCTTCGGGCGTCCCGTCAGCATTTCCGCCACCCGGGGCGTCGTCCTCGCCGCGGGCGGGTTCGTGTTCAACCGGCCGATGCTGCGCGAGCACGCACCCCTGTACCGGGGCGGGCTGCCGCTGGGCACGCCCGGCGACGACGGCAGCGGCATCCGGCTGGGCGTCGAGGCCGGCGCCGCGACCGACCGGCTCGACCGGCTCACGATCTGGCGGTTCATCACGCCGCCGGCGGCGTTGCAGCACGGCGTGCTCGTCGACAGCGCCGGCCACCGGATCTGCGACGAGTCCCGCTACGGCGCCGCGATCGGCGACGCCATCATGCGCAGCGACAAGCGGAAGGCGTGGCTGCTCGTCGACCGCGAGATCCTGGCCGAGGCGCGCGGCCAGCTCCGTAGCCAGACGCTGTGGTTCCAGCGGGTGCAGGCGTCGTGGCTGCTGCGGAAGGACCGCGTCGCCGGGCCGACGCTCGCGGCGGTCGCACAGCGTGCCGGGGTCGACGCCGACGCGCTCGCGGTGACGGTCAAGGACCACAACGCCGCCGCCGCGGCCGGTGCGCCGGACCCGGCCGGGAAGGCGCCGGACCTGGTCCGGCCGCTGGAGCACCCGCCGTACTCGCTGATCGACTGCTCGATCCGGCCCCGCATGGCGCAACCGGCACCGATGCTCACGCTCGGCGGGCTGGTCGTCGACGAGAACACCGGGCAGGTGCGCCGCGCCGACGGGTCCCCGGTTCCCGGCCTGTACGCCGCCGGCCGCACGGCGGTGGGCGTGTGCTCGAACTCCTACGTCAGCGGGCTCTCGCTCGCCGACTGCGTCTTCTCCGGCCGGCGGGCCGGGCGCCAGATGGGAGGTCCGGATGCTGACCGAGGCTGAACGGTCCACAGTGGCCGATCGGCTCCGCGCCGCCGAATGCGACCGCGCGCCGATCCCACCGCTGACCGGGGAGTACCCGAAGCTCGACGCGGCCGACGCGTACCGGATCCAGTTGCACAACATCGCGCGGCGCAGTGCTCCGGTCGTGGGCCACAAGGTCGGCCTGTCGTCGCTCGCGATGCAGCAGATGATGGGCGTCGACGAGCCCGACTACGGGCACCTGCTCGCCGACATGCGGCTGCTTGAGGACGAGCCGGTCGACGCCGGCCGGTACTGCTACCCGCGGGTGGAGATCGAGGTCGGGTTCGTGCTCGGCCGCGACCTGCCCGGCGAGGGCTGCACCGAGGCCGACGTGCTCGCCGCCACCGAGGCGTTCGCGCCGTCGATCGAGCTGATCGACAGCCGCATCGTCGACTGGCGGATCAGCCTCGCCGACACCATCGCCGACAACGCCTCCTCGGCCGGGTTCGTGCTCGGCGCGGCGCGGGTCGCCCCGTCCACTGTGGACGTCCGGGCGATCGACGCGGTGCTGCGCCGCAACGGCGAGGAGGTGGCCCGGGGCCGCTCCGACGCCGTGCTCGGCGACCCGACGACCGCGGTGGCGTGGCTGGCCCGCACGGTGGCCGGGTTCGGCGTGCGGCTGCGCGCCGGTCACATCATCCTGCCCGGCGCGTGCGCCCGGGCCATCGACGCGCGGCCCGGCGACGCGTTCACCGCGTCGTTCACCGGGCTGGGCGACGTGTCGCTGATGTTCACATAGGGGAGGCAGCATGGTCACGGCGGCGATCGTCGGGTCGGGGAACATCGGTACCGACCTCATGCACAAGCTGCTGCGGTCGGAGCTGATCGATCCACTGTGGATGGTCGGCGTCGACCCGGAGAGTCCCGGGCTGCGCCGGGCCGCCGACCACGGGCTCGCGACCACGGTGGACGGTGTGGACTGGCTGCTGGCGCAGGACCCGTTGCCCGACCTCGTGTTCGAGGCGACCTCCGCGTACGTCCACCGGGCCAACGCGCCCCGCTACGCCGGGGCCGGCATCCGGGCGGTCGACCTGACCCCGGCCGCCGTCGGACCGGCCGTGGTGCCGTTCGTCAACCTCGACGCGCACCTCGGCGCGCCGAACCTCAACCTCATCACCTGCGGGGGGCAGGCCACGATCCCCATGGTGCACGCGGTCTCCCGGGTGACCCCGGTGAGCTACGCCGAGATCGTGGCGTCGGTCGCGTCCCGCTCGGCCGGGCCGGGCACGCGGGCGAACATCGACGAGTTCACCCGGACCACCGCCCGCGGCCTGGAGACGATCGGCGGCGCGGGCCGGGGCAAGGCGATCATCGTGCTGAACCCGGCCGAGCCGCCGACGGCCATGCGGGACACCGTCTTCTGCGCCGTCGACCCGGACGCCGACACCGACGCGATCACCGCGTCGGTGGTGGCGATGGCCGCCGACGTCGCCCGGTACGTGCCCGGGTACCGGCTGACGAGCGAACCGCAGTTCGACCCCGCCGCCGACGGGCGGGTCCGGGTCGGCATCTTCGTGGAGGTGACCGGCGCCGGTGACTTCCTGCCGGCCTTCGCCGGCAACCTCGACATCATGACCGCGGCCGCCACCCGGGTCGGCGAGGAGATCGCCCGCACGTTCGTGTCCACTTAGGAGTGTCGTCATGTTCTCGGAAGACCTCGACGTGCGGATCACCGACTCCTCGTTGCGCGACGGCTCGCACGCCAAGCGCCACCAGTTCACGGCCGCGGAGGTCGAGGCGGTCGTCACGGCGCTCGACGCCGCCGGGGTTCCGGTGATCGAGGTGACGCACGGGGACGGGCTCGGTGGCTCGTCGTTCACGTACGGCTTCAGCCACACGCCCGAGCAGGAGCTCATCAAGGTCGCCGTGGCGAGCGCACGCGCGTCCAAAATCGCTTTCCTCATGTTGCCGGGCGTGGGCCTCAAGGACGACATCCTCGCTGCCGCCGACAACGGCGCCTCGATCTGCCGGATCGCCACCCACTGCACCGAGGCCGACATCTCGGTGCAGCACTTCGGGTTGGCGCGGGAACGCGGCCTGGAGACCGTGGGATTCCTCATGATGGCGCACTCGTCGCCGCCGGAGGCGTTGGCGAAGCAGGGCCGCATCATGGCCGACGCCGGCTGCCAGTGCGTGTACGTGGTCGACTCGGCCGGCGCGCTCGTGCTCGACCAGGTCGGTGATCGGGTGGCCGCGCTCGTCGCGGAACTCGGCGACGACGCGCAGGTCGGCTTCCACGGCCACGAGAACCTGGGGCTGGGCGTCGCGAACTCGGTGCTGGCGGCGCGGGCCGGCGCGACCCAGATCGACGGCAGCACAAGGCGGTTCGGCGCGGGCGCGGGCAACACGCCGGTGGAGGCGTTCGTCGGCGTCTGCGACAAGCTCGGCATCCGCACCGGCGTGGACTTCTTCGCGATCGTCGACGCCGCGGAGGACGTGGTGCGCCCGACCATGCCCGACGAGTGCCTCCTCGACCGGATGGCGCTCATCATGGGCTACGCCGGGGTGTACTCGAGCTTCCTCAAGCACGCGTACACGATCGCCTCGCGGTACGGGGTTTCCGGCGCCGAGATCCTGGTGAAGGCGGGGGAGCGGCGGCTCGTCGGTGGTCAGGAGGACCAGCTGATCGACATAGCGCTCTCACTCGTAAGTGACCGTGACCGTGTCGGTGACCGGTAGCGCCTGGCACGCGAGCGTGTAGCCGTCGGCGAAGTCCTCTTCTTCCAGCACTTCGTTGTTCACCAACTCGACCTCGCCGTCGAGCAGGCGGGTGGCGCAGGCGCCGCAGATCCCCTGCCGGCACGAGAACGGCGGGTTGAGGCCGGCGTCCATGATGACGTCGAGCAGTCGCTTGTTCGGCGCCCACGGCAGCGTGTGGGTCTGCCCGTCGATCGTCACCACGGCGGTGTGCTTCGGTTCCCCGCTGTCGGCCTGTGGTTCGGCCGGCTCGAAGGGGTTCTCCAGCAACGACGAGAACTTCTCCACGTGGATCCTCCTCGTCGGGACCGACAACTCGGCCAGGGCCTCGCGGGCCACCGCGAGAAACGCCTCCGGTCCGCAGATGAACACGTCGCGGTCGGCGTACAGGCGCAGCAACGGATTCAGGCCGGCGACGGTGGGCGGGCCCTGTGCGGCGTCGAACCGGTGCAGCACCCGCAGCCGGTCGGGGTGGCGGGATTCGAGCCGTTGCAGCTCGTCACCGAAAATGACCGACGCGGCGTCGCGGTTGGCGTAGACGAGGGCGAGGTGACCGGTTCCCCGCGCCAGGGCCGCCTTCAGGATCGAGATGACCGGTGTGATGCCGCTGCCGCCGGCGAGCAGCAGCAGGTCACCGTCCACCGTGGACGGAGTGAAGAGACCGGCCGGCGGCAGCACCTCCAGCACGGCTCCCGCCTCGACGGTGTCGCAGATCCAGTTGGACGCGTGCCCGTCGACGACGCGCTTGACCGTGATCTTCAGGTGTTCGTCGATCCCGGGTGTGCTCGACAGCGAGTAGCACCGGGCGACGGACCCGTCCTCGTGCGGCACCCGGACCGTGAGGAACTGTCCGCACTTGTAGGCGAACGCATCCGTGAGTTCCGGCGGAATCTTGAGCACCAGTGACACCGCGTCGGCCGTCTCCGCGATCACCTCCACGATCGGCAGGCGGTGGTATGGCTGCCGCGCCGTCATGCCTGGCTCGTGGCGGCCCGGGCCTCCAGCCGTCCGTCGCGGGCCGCCCGCTCGATGGTGTCGCGCAGCGTGGCGCAGCCGTCGACGAGTGCGGTCGTCTCGCCGAGCGCGACCCGGGCGGAGAACTCGGCGCACTCCCGCACCGCGCGGGTGGTCCACTGGATGCTCGTGTGCTGCGGGCTGTTCTTCTTGACCCGCACCCGCGCGCCGCAGCCCGCGCAGGACAGCGTGCGCAGCCCGTCCTCCAGATACAGCCGTTGATCGGCGAGCGTTTCCGGCCGGTTCACTGCGCGGCCTGTTTCCGGGCCAGGTTCTCGGCGACCTCGACCTCCCAGGCCTCGATGGCGCGGCTGGTGTCGACCTCGAACTCGTAGCGGGCGACCATGTCGTCGGTGACGTCCTCGATGTCGAGGTAGAACTGTTCGTACCACCGGCGCAACTGGTACACGGGGCCGTCCTCCGCGCACAGCAACGGGTTGTCGATGCGGCTCTTGTGCTTCCAGATCTCCACGTCCTGCAGGAAGCCGACGCCGATGAACTTGGCCATCTTGCGGGCGACCTTGTCGGCCGTCTCGGCGTCGAGGCCCGGCATCCGCTTGACGATCGTGCCCCACTGCAGCACGAACGACGTCGGGGTCACCGGGTAGTGGCAGTTGATGAGCACCGACTCGACCGGCATGCCGTGGTAGTCGTACCGCAGATTGTCGATCATGTACGACGGCCCGAAGTAGGAGGCGTCGGACTGCAGCGTGATGTTGGTGTTCGCGGTGTACGCCGAGTTGCCGGAGACGTCGGGCCGGGCGCGGGTCTCCAGGTACTGCGAGGCGATGTGGCCCTCGAGGACGTTCTTGAACCGGGTCGGGAACGCGAAGTGGATGTAGAAGAAGTGCGCCATGTCGACCACGTTGTCGATCACCTCGCGGCAGTTGGCGCCCTCGATGGTCACCGAGTCCCATGTCCACCGGCTCCACTCGTCGGAGAAGGCGGCCTCGATGCGCGGGATGACGATGTCGGCCGGCGGCGGTGCGCCCTGCGGGTCGTTCCACACGAACAGTTGCCGGTTCTCCTCCATCGCGAGCCAGGCCCGGGTGCGGGCGCGCGGCGGGATCCGGTGGGCGTACGGGACCTTGGCGCACCGCCCGTCGCCGCCCCAGCGCCAGTCGTGGAACGGGCAGGCGACCTCGTCACCCTTGATCGTGCCCATCGTGAGGTCGCCGCCCATGTGGCGGCAGAACGCGTCGAGCACCTTCAGGTCGCCGTGCGAGTCGGCGAACACGACCAGCTTGGTGCCGAACGCCTCGACAGCGTGCGGGCCGCCGGTGCGGAAGGTGTCGGCGAGCCCGAGGCAGTGCCAGCCACGCGCGAACCTGGTGGGTGGCGTGCCAGGATCGATGGTCCGCACGGTCTCCCGGTCGTTCATGAGAGCCCTCCGCTGCAACAGGTTATCGGCCGACCGGGAAATTCGTCCCGGTCCCAAAGCTCCACCGAAGTAGAACGTGTTCTACTATAGTCGCCGACGGAGGCGTCGTGGAAGGACATCCGATGAACTCACCAGATGCGGTGATCGAGGCGGTGCGCGAGCTGCTTCCGGTGCTGCGGGACCGCGCGCAGGAGACCGAGGACCGTCGCGCGCTGTCGGCGGAGACCGTGAAGTCGTTGGCGGAGACGGGATTCTTCCGGCTGCTGCAGCCGGCCCGGTTCGGCGGGTTCGAGGCCGATCCGATGCACTTCTACACGGCCGTGCGCCTGATCGCCGGCGCCTGCGGGTCCACCGGCTGGGTCGCGTCGGTGATCGGCGTGCACGCCTGGCAGATGGGGCTCTTCCCCGATCAGGCGCAGCAGGACGTGTGGGCGGAGGACGGCGGAACGCGGATGTCGTCCTCGTACGCGCCGACCGGCAAGGTGCGGGCCGTCGAGGGCGGCTATCAGATCAGTGGACGCTGGAGCTTCTCCTCCGGCTGCGACCACGCGACCTGGGTGCTGCTGGGCGGGATCGTGCCCGGCGAGGACGGCCAGCCGCCCGACTTCCGCACGTTCCTGTTGCCGCTCGGCGACTACGCGATCGAGGACGTCTGGAACACGATCGGGCTGCGGGGGACCGGCAGCAACGACATCGTCGTCGACGACGTGTTCGTGCCGGCGTACCGGTCACTGAGCTTCAACGACACCGCCAGGTGCGTGTGCCCGGGGCAGGAGCAGAACACCGCGCCGCTGTACCGCATCCCGTACGGCTCGATCTTCTCGTATGCGATCACCACCCCGATCATCGGCATGGCCTTCGGTGCGTACGACGCGCACGTGGCGTACCAGCGCCAGCGGGTCCGCGCGGCGTACGCCGGGTCGAAGGCCGTGGAGGACCCGTTCGCCCAGCTGAAGGTCGCCGAGGCGTCGATCGAACTGGACGCGGCGTGGCGCGCGCTGGAGGGCGACATCCGCGAGCTGATGGGCCACGTGAACGCCGGCGAGAAGATCCCGATGCGGCTGCGGCTGCGGATCCGCCGCGACCAGGTGCACGGCACCGCACAGGCGATCGACGCCGTCGACCGGCTGTTCGAGAACTCCGGCGGGCGCGCGCTCGCGGTCGGCACGCCGATCCAGCGGTTCTGGCGCGACGCGCACGCCGGCCGGGTACACGCGATCAACGACGCCGAACGGGCGCTGGTGATGTTCGGCCGCGGCGAGTTCGGGCTGTCGGTCGCCGACGCGATGGTGTGAGGGGATTCGGTGATGACGACCGTCTTCGAGGCGACGAGCCGCACGGTGCCCTTCGGTTCCGCCGGCACTGCAGGCTCCTCCGGTGAGGTGCACTACCACGACGCGGGCTCCCCTGATGGGACGCCGCTGGTGCTGCTGCACGGCGGCGGGCCGGGCGCGTCGGCGTGGAGCAACTTCGGCCGCAACGTGCCGGTGTTCGCCGAGCGCTTCCACACGCTGGCGATCGACCAGCCCGGCTACGGCCGGTCGGCCGTCGGCCCGGTGACGGGCCACTACTTCACGTTCGCCGCCGACGCCGTGGTCGCGGTGCTCGACGCGCTCGGCATCGAGAAGGCGCACCTGATCGGGAACTCGCTCGGCGGCGGCACGGCGGTGCGGTTCGCGCTGAAGTACCCCGAGCGCGCCGGTCGGCTCGTGCTGATGGGGCCGGGCGGCCTCAGTCTCAACGTGTTCTCGGCCGACCCGACCGAGGGGACCAAGCGGCTCATGGAGTTCGGCGCGCCGCCCGGACCGAGCCGCGAGAAGCTCGCCGCGTTCCTGAAGACGTTGGTGTTCGACCAGAAGCTCGTCACCGACGAGCTGATCGAGGAACGCTACGCGGTCGCGAGCGACCCTGCGGCGCTGAAGGCCATGGCGGCGATGGGCGCCACGTTCCGCGACCCGAAGACGTTCGAGGACGGCATGCTCTGGCGCGAGGCGCACCGGCTGCGCAATGAGGTGCTGCTGATCTGGGGACGCGAGGACCGCGTCAACCCGCTCGACGGCGCGCTGATCGCGCTCAAGCTCATCCGCAAGGCGCAGTTGCACGTGTTCGGCGGCTGCGGGCACTGGGCGCAGCTGGAGAAGTTCGACGAGTTCAACCGCCTGGCGACTGCCTTCCTGGAGGGGGACGGGGAATGATCCGTTCGTTGGGGTACCTGCGCATCGAGGCGACCGACGTCGAGGCGTGGCGGTCGTTCGGTGTCAAGGTGCTCGGGATGGTCCTGGGCAAGGGGCCCGATCCGGAGACGCTGTACCTGCGCATGGACGACTTCCCGGCCCGGCTGGTGATCGTGCCGGGAGACAAGGACCGGCTGCTCGTCTGCGGGTACGAGGTCACCGATTCGGCGTCGCTGGCGCGGATCGGGCGCACCCTGGAGGACGCGGGCGTGGCCACCAAGCAGGCGACCGCCGACGAGTTGGCCGAGCGCCGGGTGGCCGAGCTCATCCGCGTCGACGATCCGTTCGGCAACACGGTTGAGCTGTTCACCGGTGCCGCCCTCGACGACCGTCCGGCGATCAGCCACTACGGCAACCGGTTCGTGACGGGTGACGGCGGTCTCGGTCACGTGGTGCTGTCTGCGAACGACGACGCGGCCGGGCTGAACTTCTACGGCGGGCTGCTCGGGTTCCAGCTCCGTGACACGATGCGCCTGCCCGCCGAGCTCATCGGGCTGCCGCCCGAGGCCGGTCCGGTGTTCATGCGGTTCATGGGTCCCGGCCCGCGTCATCACAGCGTCGCGTTCGCGCCGATCCCCGCGCCCACCGGCATCGTGCACGTCATGCTCGAGGTCGACACGCTCGACGACGTGGGTCGCGCGCTCGACCGGTGCCAGCGGAACAAGGCACCCCTGGTGTCGACGCTCGGCCGGCACGCCAACGACAACATGGTCTCGTTCTACCTGCGCACGCCGAGCGGATTCGACATCGAGTACGGCACCGGCGGCCTGCTGGTCGACTCCGCCACCTGGGTGTCGCGCGAGACCACCGCGCACACCGTGTGGGGACACCGGTTCCTGCGCGGTCCGGCGCATTGACCGCTATGGTCATGCCCATGGTGGTCGACCCGCTGCGGTTCCGCCGCGTGTTCGGTCACTTCTGCACCGGCGTCACGGTGGTGACCACCCTCGACGCCGGTGCGCCGGCGGGCTTCGCGTGCCAGGCGTTCGCGGCGCTGTCGCTCGACCCGCCACTCGTCCTGTTCTGCCCCGGCAGCGGGTCGGCCACCGGGCGCAGCGTCGAACGGGCCGGCCACTTCTGCGTCAACGTTCTCGCCGAAGACCAGCGCGACGTGTCGCGCACGTTCGGCACCCGCGGCGGCGACAAGTTCGCCGGGGTCGCGTGGACGCCGTGCCCGTCGGGCGCCCCGGTGCTCGACGGCGTGCTGGCATGGGCCGACTGCCGCGTCGAGGCCGTGCACGAGGCGGGCGACCACCGCGTGGTCATCGGCCTGGTCACCGAACTGGGCCCGGTGCGCGACGCCCGCCCCCTGCTCTTCTATAAAGGCAGGTACACCGGCACCGCCCTCACGTCCCCCCACGACGAACCCGAGCTGGCCGACACTCTGCTGTCCTGGCCCCGTCACACCGACTGGATCTGACCCCGCCCGGTCCCCCCGAGTCGATCTTGCAGTTGTGCTCGCCTTTTCGTCCGAGTTCGCCCCGCTTCATCGCGTGCACAACTGCAAGATCGTCCTGGTGACGTGGTGCACGCCGGCTCACGCGGGTGGGGTCGGAGGGTCCGGGGGTGGGGTTCGGCGGCCGGCGTGGGTCGGGTCGGGGGGTGGGTCGAGCGGCGGGGGTTCGAGGCCCCCTTCGAGCGCGGTCGGTGGTGGTGGGGGCCGGCGGCGGATTCGGGACGGGAGTCTGCGGAGGACGGGGAACAGCGGGGTGAGGGGCTCGACCGGGATGCGGCTCGCGGGGCCGTACCAGCCGGCCAGGTAGACGAACGCGACGAACATCGCGAACACGAAGTACCACAGAACGTAGCCGCCAGTATCGGGCGTCTCGCGGACGGCGGGGAGCAGTAGTGGCGCGTCACCGAGATGCAGGCGTTCGGCGAGGCGGTTCAGCACCGGGTCGGTGCCGGGCTTGGCGCTCTCGGTGAACCGCTCCACGGTGTAGTAGTCGCCGCTGACCGACACGAGAAAGCCGGCCAGCGCGGCGATCGCGGCCACCACGGTCGCGACCCACACGTGCAGCCGTTGCAGCACCACGGCCACGTAGTAGGCGAGCAGCGGGGTGAGGACGGCGAGCAGGCGGCCGGGCGGGCTCCAGCCGGCCCACCACGTCTTGAACGTGCCCACCGCGAGGACGTAGGCGACGATCGTCCCCAGGATCACGACGTGGCTGGGCAGGACGCGGCGTTTCAACGCCAGCAGCATGCCCGGCACGGCGATCGCCAGGAGCGGGAAGTGGCTCAGCAGGCCGAACTGGCGGTCGAAGAGCAGGCCCGCGAGTCCCGTCTGCAACGGGATCTGGAACAGGCCGTCGCCCAGGGCCTCGTTGCCGGGCGCGGGATTCAGGCTGCCGTACCGGGTGAGGTTGAAGATCTCCAGCGCGAGCAGGATCACCGCCATCGGCGCCACGGCCGGGATGTAGGCGAGTTTGCCGAAGCGCCAGGTGCGGTGGTCGACCCGCAGGATCAGCAGCGCGCCGAGGATCACGGCGAAGATGGTGAACCGCCCGTGGATCCACGGCAGGTAGCCGATTCCCGCCGACGCCACCGCAACCCGGATCCACGACGGGCGTCGCCGCAGCACCGTTCGCACGGCGAAGACGACCGGCAGCGCCCCGAGAGGCTCGATGAACTGCATCGACGCGTACATGTACAGCGGGGTGCCGACGATGAACAGCCCGGTGACGATGCCCGCGTACGCCTTGATGATCCCGAGTTCGCGCAGCAACCAGTAGACGTTGATGACGGTCAGCACCGACGCCACGACGATGACGGCGGCCGCGCCCGCGCGTCCCCACCACTGGAACGGCAACATCCACAGCAGCGGGCCGCCGAAGTTGTGCAGCGGCACCATGACGCCGTCGGAGTTGGGGAACACGTGCATGTCGATCGGGTCGGGGTAGAAGGCGCGGTAGTCGTCGTTCTTGTATGCCCGCGTGAGGTCGAACGTGTGGTACTTGCCGAGAGCGATGCTCATGATGAGGTAGTGCGGCTCGTCGCCCCACGGCTTCTCGTTGAGCCGCAACCGCGTCGCGAACGTGAACAGCGCGGTCGCCAGCGTCGCCAGCACCGCGATCACGTGCCGGTCGCCGAACGTGAAGGTCAGCTTCGGCTCGGTGACGTCGGCTGCCACATCCCACCCTTCGTCCGGTTACCCAGCGTCGAAGTCTGCCACGGCGCGGTCCCGGTGCCGCGCATTGACCATGCATTGATCATCAACCTATAGTCCTCCGTGTGAAGGGGATGCGTGAGCCGACGTTCCTGATCCTCACCGCGCTGGCCGGTGCGAGCCGCCACGGGTACGGCATCGCGCGGGAGGTGCGGGAACTCTCCGACGGGCGGGTCAGCCTGCTGACCGGCACGCTGTACACGGCGCTCGACCGGCTCGTCGCCGAAGGGCTGATCGAGCCCGACCGCGAGGAGGAGGTCGACGGGCGGTTACGGCGCTACTACCGGCTCACCGTCGACGGGCTCGCGGCGGTCACCGACGAAACGGCGCGGCTGCGTCACCTCGCCACGGCTGCCGAGGCGCGGCTGCGGTCGGTCCGTCCGAGGCCTGCCTCATGAGCGTGATCGATCCGCTGGCCCGCCGGTACCGGCGGCTCCTCGTCGCCTATCCGCGCGCCTACCGGCGTGAGCGCGGCGCCGAGCTGCTCGGCGCCCTCCTCGACGCCGCACCTCCCGGGCGCACCCGGCCGACCCCGCGCGAGGCGGTCGACCTGATCCGCGCCGGCCTGCGGGCGCGGCTCGGCCGCCCGGCCAGCCGCACCGTCGTCACCTGGGCTCTGCTCGTCGCGACGATCAGCGGCACGTTCGGTGCCGCCTTCGCCACCCGCGCCGCCTGGGAGACCGCGCCGCCGCTGCCCGACGGCGCCGAGGCCCGGGCCATGGCGGCGGAGATCCTGCCCGGACAGGAGTTCAGCGGCTTCGAGGCGCCGGCCGCACAGTTCACGATGTACGGGTCACCGCTGAGCTGGGACCGGGTCGGCGAGTTGCTGTGGCCGGACGGCGGCGAGTACGCGCTGTCGGGGATAGGCGGCTCGATCGTCGGCGATCCCGGGCTGCCGGTGGCGGAACTGGCCGGGCTGGCCCGGCGGAACCTGCGGGCGCACGGCTGGACCGTCTACCCGACGACGACCACGAGCCTCGACGGGTGCGACGGACCGGACTGCCCGCCGGCGCCGTACTCCGTCGTCGTCGCGGCCCGGCGCGGTCACACGACGTTCCGGCTGGAGATGTACTCGCCGGACGCGTTGGTCTCGCCGTCGACCTCGGTGGCGTTCCAGCAGGCGACGCCGGCCGCCGTCTACCCGTTCGGGATCGGCGCCGGCCTGCTCGGCGCGGTGGTCGCGTTCCTGGTGTTCGGCTGGGCCAGCCGGCGGACGCAGCGGCGCGCGACCGCCGACGCGACGGCGAAGGTGATGCTGGGCGTCACGCTGTTCCTCTGGTGGGTGCCGACCGCGTTCGCGCTGCCGGCGGTCGCGCATCACCACGCCGGGGAGGCGCACCCGTCGTGGCATCCGATGTGGGAATGGCTCGGGCAGCCGTCGTTCTCCGGCGTGTTCGTCGTCGGGTGCGGGTTCGCGCTCGCCGGGTTGGCGGTGGCCGTTCTCGCGGGCCGCGAGCGCGTTCCGGTCGCGGCTATGCGGTGACGCGTTCGAGGATGGTGGCGGTGGCCATCGCCCCGCCGGCACACATGGTGACCAGCGCGGTGGTGCCGTCGACGCGTTCGAGTTCGTGCAGGGCGGTGGTGAGGAGCCGGGCGCCGGTGCTGCCGACCGGGTGACCGAGCGCGATCGCGCCGCCGTTCACGTTCACCTTCTCCGGATCGGCCCGGTGCTCGCCCAGCCACGACAGCACCACCGACGCGAACGCCTCGTTGACCTCGAACCGGTCGACGTCGTCGATCTTCATGCCGCTCATTTTCAGGACGCGCGCGGTCGCCGCGACCGGACCGTCGAGGTGGTAGTAGGGCTCGGCGCCGACGAGGCACTGCGAGACGATGCGCGCCCGTGGCGTCAGGCCGAGGTCGCGGGCGCGGTCGGCGTCCATGATGAGGATCGCCGCGGCGCCGTCGGAGATCTGGGACGCCGTGCCGGCGGTGTGCACGCCGCCCTCGACGACCGGCCGCAGCCGCGCGAGGCCCTCCGCCGTGGTGTCGCGCAGCCCCTGGTCGCGGTCGACGGTGCGGGTCTCGCCGGTCGGCCGGCTGTCGGCGTCGAGGACCGGCGCGGACACCGGCACGACCTCGCGGTCGAAACGCTTTTCGGACCACGCCCGCGCGGCGTTCGCCTGCGAGCGGACGCCGAACGCGTCCACATCGGACCGCGACAGCCCGCGCCGGGTGGCGATGCGTTCGGCGGCGACGTACTGGTTGGGCAGGTCGATGCTCCAGGACGCCGGGCGCGGCGTGCCGACATCGACGCCGAGGTTCGACCGCAGCGGCACCCGGCTCATCGCCTCGACGCCGCACGCCACGCCGACCGTGATGGCGTCGGCCGCGATGAGACCGGCGATCAGGTGCGCGGCCTGCTGCGCCGACCCGCACTGCGCGTCGAGCGTGAGACACCCCGCCTCCGGCGGCAGGCCGGCGTGCAGCCACGCGGTGCGCGTCACGTTGGACGACTGCTCGCCGGCCTGCGTCACGCACCCGCCGTGGACCTGTTCCACCGCACCGGGATCGATGCCGGCGCGCTCGACGAGCGCCCGCTGGGCCGCGCCGAGCAGTTCGGCCGCGTGCAGACCCGCGAGCCAGCCGCCCCGCTTGCCGATCGGTGTCCGCACCGCCTCGACGATCACCGGCGTACCCACGTAGCGACCCCCTCGCGTCTTTCGCAAAAAGTAGAACGTGTTCCTATATGGAAGCACGCGCGATAGCCTGATGGCGAGCACCGATGTGGTCGTAGCGTGAGAACGTGTTGCGTCAGGAGGAGCCGTGGCCGAGCCCCGTTTTCCGGAAGGATTCGACTTCACCGATCCCGATGTCAATTTCCACGGACTGCCGCACGAGAAGTACGCGGAGCTGCGTCGCGTGGCACCCGTCTGGTGGAACGCGCAACCGCAGGGCGCGGCCGGCTTCGAGGACGACGGCTACTGGGTGGTGACCCGGCACGCCGACGTGATGACCGTGTCGCGCGACTCCGACACGTACTCGTCGTGGGAGAACACGGCGATCGTCCGGTTCCGGTCCGACATGACCCGCGACAACATCGAGATGCAGCGCCTCGTGATGCTGAACATCGACCCGCCGCACCACACCAAGCTGCGGGCGATCGTCTCGCGCGGCTTCACCCCGCGCGCCATCAACGCGTTGCGCACGGCGCTCACGGCGCGGGCCGAGAGCATCGTGAGCGAGGCGCTCGACTCGGGCACGGGCAACTTCGTCACCGACGTGGCGTGCGAGCTTCCGCTGCAGGCGATCGCCGAACTGCTCGGCATCCCGCAGACCGACCGCAAGAAGATCTTCGACTGGTCGAACCAGATGATCGGCTACGACGACCCGGAGTACGACGTCGAGCCGCTGTCGGCGGCGATGGAACTGCTGGCCTACGCGATGACCATGGCGGAGGAGCGGCAGAGCGCGCCGGCCGACGACATCGTCACCAAGCTGGCGAACGCCGAGGTCGACGGCGAACACCTGTCGTCGGACGAGTTCGGCTTCTTCGTGCTGCTGCTCGCGGTCGCCGGCAACGAGACCACGCGCAACGCCATCTCGCACGGGATGCTCGCGTTCCTCGACCACCCCGACCAGTGGGAGCTGTTCAAGGAGAAGCGGCCGAAGAGCGCGGTGGAGGAGATCATCCGCTGGGCCACGCCGGTGAACGTGTTCCAGCGCACCGCGAAGAACGACACGGTGCTCGCCGGGCAGGAGATCAAGGCCGGGCAACGGGTGGCCATCTTCTACGGTTCGGCGAACTTCGACGAGACCGTGTTCGCCGACCCGCACCGGTTCGACATCATGCGCACGCCCAACCCGCACCTGGGATTCGGCGGCAGCGGCGCGCACTTCTGCCTGGGCGCCAACCTCGCGCGGTTGGAGATCGAGCTCATCTTCAACGCGATCGCCGACCGGATGCCGGACATCCGCAAGGCCGACGAGGCCCAGCGCCTCCGCTCCGGCTGGCTCAACGGCATCAAGGACCTGCCGGTCCAGTACCGTTGACGGGGTGGGGCCGCGGCTGCGGCCCCACCTCCATTCACGAGTGGTTGGCGATGAAGCGGTCCATGCAGCGTTCGGCGTTCGCCGTGATGGTCAGGGCGGGGTTGGACAGGCACGCGGAACCGGGCAGCAGCGAGCCGTCGATGCAGTACAGGTTCGGGTAGTCGACGGACTTGCCACCGAAGTCGGTCGCCTTGCCCATCACCATTCCGCCCAGCGGGTGCCACGTGTTCGCCGAACCCAGACCGGAACCGGTGCCGCGGTCGTAGTCCGGCAGGCCGTTGAACAGGTAGCCCTTGCTGCCCTCGGTCTTCCACCAGAGCCGGGTCACGAGGTCGCGGGCGGCCTTCTCCGACGTCGTCTCCATGACCCCGTACGGCCAGTAGACCTTGCCCGCCCCGGTCGCCGCGTCGTAGCGGATCTCGCCGCGTTCCGGCGCCACGCTGGTGACGAGGTGCGCGGTGGTCCCCGGCAACCACGACGGCACCGGCGCCGACTCCCAGGCCATCGACGCCACCGCGTACGGGTTCTGGCTGTCGATGAACTTCACGTTGCCCGGTCCACCCTGCGCCGTGCCCACGTCCTTGCGCAGGTTCAGCCGGGCGACCAGGAAGTCGCCGTTGTTGCCCCAGCCCTTGCCCACGTTGGCGTTCACGAGCCGGGGCAGCCCGCCGCGGGCGCGCGAGGTGAGCAGCAACGAGGTGGTGTAGACCGATCCGGCGGCCATGAACAGGAAATCGCAGACGAACGTCTTCGTCGACAGGACCGTGCCGTACTCGTCGATCTGCCGGCACGTCACCTCGAACTTGTCCTGTCCGGACACCTCACGGATCTCGGTGACGTCGTGCAGCGCGAGCGTGGTGACGTTGCCGGTGGCGGCCGCCCACTGGAGGTAGTTGCGGTCGACGCTGTTCTTCGCGCCGGAGTTGCTGCCGTAGGGGCCTTCGCCGATCGAGTGGCAGGGCGGCGCCTGGCCGGTCATCTCCTTGCGGATCGTGTCCCAGTTGACGGCGAACGGGATCGGAATGGGCGTCTGGCCGAACTCCGCGAGGTACTGGAGCCACGCGCGGGCGCCCTTGAACTGCGGCGTGTTCTGGACGTCGGCGGGAATCGTCGCGGCGCTGAGGTTCTGCCGCGCCCGGGGCCAGTAGACGGAGTCGAACTCGTCGTAGCTCAGGTCCGCCGGGTACACCTGGGTCCACTCGCTGCGCCGCGGCTGGGGGAGGAACATCCCGATGACGAGCGACCCGCCGCCGACGCCGCACCCGCTGAGCACCTTGATGCCGTCACCGGCGTGGGTGGCGATGAGTCCGGCCCGGCGCTGGATCGTCTTGCTCACGTCGAGGCCGAGCGGCGGGTGGTCGGCGAACCAGGCGCACCGCCAGTCGGGGTTGCCGATCGTGCAGAACGTGGTGCCCGCGGCGTTCACGTCCCAGCGTCGTCCGCGTTCCAGCACGGTGGTCCGGACGCCGGCCTGGCCGAGGCGGTACGCGGCGACGGCGCCGCCGAAGCCGCTGCCGATCACCACGGCGGTCTTTCCGGCGAGGCCGGGGACGGCCGCGGAGGCTGCGCGACCACCGATACCGGCAACGGCCGCGCCCGCGGCGGTGGCCCGGAGCACAGTGCGTCGGGTTGTCATCGTGAAGACCCCCTCAGGCCTGCGGGGTGGTTCCGACCACCCACATCGAGAAGAACTGGGACCCGCCGCCGTACGCGTGTCCCAGGGCCGTTCTGACGTCCGCGACCTGGTGCTCGCCCGCGCGTCCCATCACCTGCATCGCCGCCTCGGCGAAGCGCAGCAGTCCGGACGCGCCGATCGGGTTCGAACAGAGCACCCCGCCGGACGGGTTGACCGGCAGCGCGCCGCCGATGCGCGTCTCGCCGGACTCGGTGAGCTTCCAGCCCTCGCCCGGTGCCGCGAAGCCGAGGTTCTCCAACCACATCGGCTCGAACCACGAGAACGGCACGTAGATCTCGGCGGCGTCGATCTGGTCGAGCGGGTCGGTGATCCCGGCGTCGCGCCACAGCGCCTCGGCCGCCTCGCGTCCGGCGCGCGGGCTCACGTGATCCTTGCCGGCGAACATCGTCGGCTCGGTACGCATCGCGGTCGCCCGGATCCAGGCCACCTGGCGGTCGCTCGCCTCGGCCGCCTCCTGGTCGCCGATGACGACCGCGCAGGCGCCGTCGGACGACGGGCACGTCTCGTCGTAGCGGACCGGGTCCCAGAGCATCGTGGACGCGCGGACCGACTCCAGCGTGATCTCCGGCTGGCGCAGGTGCGCGTGCGGGTTCAGCGCGCCGTTGCGGCGGTCCTTGACGGCGACCATCGCGCCCACGTGCGACGGTGCGCCGGACCGGCGGATGTAGGAGCGGATGTGCGGCGCGAAGTAGCCGCCCGCGCCGGCGTTGACCGGCATCGTGAACGGGGGAGCGATGGACAGCGCCCACATCGCGTTCGACTCCGACTGCTTCTCGAACGCGACCGCCAGCACCCGCTTGTGGACACCGGCGCGCACCAGGCTGCTCGCCACGACCGCGGTCGAGCCGCCGACGGAGCCCGCGGTGTGCACCCGCAGCAGCGGCCGGCCGGTGGCGCCGATCGCGTCGGCGAGGAACAGTTCGGGCATCATGACGCCCTCGAACAGGTCCGGTGCCTTGCCGAGCACGACGGCGTCGATCTGCGGCCAGTCGACGCCCGCGTCGGCGAGCGCGCGGTCGATCGCCTCGCGGCAGAGGCCCGCCATCGAGACGTCGAGGCGCTTGCTGCGGTGGTCCGTCTGCCCCGTTCCGAGGACGGCCGCGCGGATGCTCATCGGGCCTCCATGACACACACGAGGTTCTGTTGCAGGGCCGGTCCGCTGGTGGCGTGTCCCAGCGCGCGGTCCGCGCGTCCGGCGGTGACCTCCCGCGCGGCGTGACCGATGCGGCTCAGTCCCGCCGCGAACATCGGGTTGGCGCACAGCGCCCCGCCGGACGGGTTGATCCTGACGTCGTCGCCCAGGCCGAGTGCGCGCGCCAGCAGGATCTCCTGGTGCGTGAACGGCGCGTGCAGTTCGGCGGTGTCGACGTCGGTCGCGCCGGCGGCCTCGCCGGCTGCTTTGGTGGACGCGGACGTGGTCAGGTCGCGCTGGCCGAGGCCGGGCGACTCGACGCGGTGCGCGAACCCGGAGATCCACGCGGGCCGCGGGCTCAGCCGTCGGGCGGTGTCGCCGGCGGCGAGAATCACCGCGGCCGCGCCGTCGCCGACCGGCGCGCAGTCGTGCGCCCGCAGCGGATCGGCGACGTAGGGCTCGTCGAGCAGGTCGTCCACTGTGGACCCGCCGGAGATCTGCGCCGCCGGGTTGGTGCGCGCGGATTCGCGGCTGCGCGCGGCGACCGCGGCCATCTCCCGCTCGCTGTACAGGCCGGCCTCCAGGCCCAGCCGGGCCTGCAGCGCCGCGATGCTCACCGAGTCGGGCCACAGCGGGGCGAGGACGTACGGGTCGAGTTGCAGGGCCAGGACCCGGCGGAGGTGACCGGCCGACGACTTGCCGAACCCGTACACGAGCGCGGTGTCGGCCTCGCCGGTGAGGAGCTTCACGTAGGCCTCGTAGAGCGCGAACGCGCCGTCCATCTCGACGTGCGACTCGACGATCGGCGGGAACGCGCCGATCGCGTCGACCGCGGAGACGAACGAGAACGCCCGCCCGGCCAGGTAGTCCGACGAGCCGGAGCACCAGAACCCGATGTCCTGTTTGGACAGTCCGGTGGCGGCGAGCACCTCCTGGAACACCGGTACGAGCATCTCCACGCCGTTGGTGGTGGTCACGCCGTGCCGCAGGCACGGCGCCTCCGCGAAACCGACGACGGCAACGTCAATCACGTGAACCTCACAGGTGGTGCGCGTACGACTCGTACGACGCGTCGGGCTCGCCGCTGGGCCGGAAGTGGTCGATGTTCTCGGGCGTGGTGCCCCACTCCGCACGGGGTTTCCAGACCGCCTCGACCCGCATCCCCATCCGCACCTCGTCGGCCGGGCAGCCGAGGATCAGGTGCTGCAGCGGGATGTCGGCGCCGTCGATCAGCACCTGCGCCGCCACGTACGGCGGCTTCACGCGCTGTCCGGCGAACGGGACGTTGACGACACAGAACGTGGTCACCGTGCCCGTGCTCGGCAGTTCGACCTCGTCGGTGGTGGGCACGCCGTCGGCCGGGCAGGCGCCGCGCGGGGGGATGTAGACCTTGCCGCAGACCGGGCAGCGCTGCCCGAGCAGCCGGCCCTCGGCGAGGCCGCGCAGGTACCGCGTCTCCTCGGGCGACACCATGTGCGTGTAGCTCAGGTGGATCGGCGTCGTCACACTCGTCACGTCGGAAACGGCCGCATTGCCGGGATCCACGGCCGTGTCCCCGGGCTCGAAGCACTCGATGTCGCGGATGTGGCCGACCGGTTCGGCCGCCCACCGCACCCGCACCCGCATCCCGGTGCGCATCCGGTCCTTGTCGCCGGCGTCGACCGCGTGCAGCATCGCGGTGTCGGCGCCGTCGAGCCGGATGAGGGCCCAGGCGAACGGATGCGTGAGCGGCTGGCCGTCGACCGGGTGCGCGAGCCACGTCCAGGTGACCACGGTGCCGACGGGGGAGACCTCGACCAGTTCGGTCAACGGCGCGTGGGTGACCGGGTCGTACTCCAGCGGCGGCGCGTGCACGCGTCCGTCGGAACCGCGCGAGCCGAGGATCCGGCGGCCGGCGAGAGCGGTCATGAACCTGCTGAGGACGGGTCCCAGCGACCGGGTGTAGTCGAAGCCGATGTTCAGCGGGGCGCTGAGTGCGGTTGCCACGGGCGGGGCGGTCTCCACGCAGAACAGTGAAACACGTTCTAGAATTTGGAGCAATGACGTGACGGCGACGCCTTGTCACTGAATAGAACGCGTTATACATTCACGGGCGTGACCGCCATCGGACTGTGGGCCATCGCTGGCAGCGATCCGCAGCGGACCGCCGCCGTGGAGCCGGACGGCCGGATCGTGACGTACGCCGAACTCGCCGCCGAGGCCGACCGGATCGGTCGCGGGCTGCGCGCCGCCGGTCTGGGTGTCGGCGACTGCTTCGCCGTCCAGTTGCCCAACAGCGCGGCCATGCTGGCCGCGTTCTTCGCCGCGATCGAGACCGGCCTCTACATCGTGCCGGTCAACTGGCACCTCGTCGGCGCCGAGGTCGCCTACATCCTCAAGGACTGCGCGGCGAAGGCGTTCATCGCGCACGAGCGGTTCGCCGGCACCGCCGTCGAGGCGGCCGACACCGCCGGAATCCCGCCCGCGGCACGGTTCGCGGTCGGGGAGGTCGATGGTTTCCGGCCGTTCGCGGACCTCGGCGCCGGCGGATCGGGCCGGCCCGACGGGCGGACGGCGGGCGCGCCGATGGTCTACACGTCGGGAACGTCGGGACGGCCGAAGGGCGTGCGCCGGCCGCTCACCGGCGCCGATCCCGACCAGCTTCCGCCGAACGCGACGTGGTTCTTCGGAATCTTCGACATGGCGCCGTTCGACGGGCACGTGCACCTGTGCTCGTCGCCGCTGTACCACACGGCGGTGCTCAACTTCGCCACGATCTCCGTCCAGCTGGGACACCCGGTGGTGCTGATGGACCGCTGGGACCCCGAGGAGACGTTGCGCCTCGTCGAGAGGCACCGGGTGACCCACAGCCACATGGTGCCGACCCAGTTCCGGCGGCTGCTCGCATTGCCCGACGATGTCCGCGGCGCGTACGACCTCTCCTCGATGCGCTGCATGATCCACAGTGCGGCGCCGTGCCCGCCCGAGATCAAGCGGCGGATGCTGGAGTGGTGGGGCCCGGTGATCGTCGAGTACTACGCCGCCTCCGAGGGCGGCGGCACCACGATCTTCGCCGAGGAATGGTTGCGGCGCCCCGGATCCGTCGGGCGGCCGTGGCCGGGCTCGCGGGTGCGGGTCCTCGACGACGACGGCAACGACGTACCGACCGGCAGCACCGGCCAGGTCTTCATGCAGATGGGGAGCGCCACGTTCGAGTACCACCGCGACGCCGCGAAGACCAAGGCGTCGCGCGTCGGGGCGATGTTCACGGTCGGCGACATCGGCTACCTGGACGACGAGGGCTACCTGTTCCTGTGCGACCGCCGCAGCGACATGATCATCTCCGGTGGCGTCAACATCTACCCGGCCGAGATCGAGGGCGAACTGCTGTGCCACCCCGACGTCGCGGACGTCGCGGTCTTCGGCATCCCGCACGAGGAGTGGGGCGAGGAGATCAAGGCGGTGGTCCAGCCCGCTGCCGGCGTCGAACCGGGTCCGGCGCTGACCGCGAACCTGCTGGCGTTCCTGGCCGACCGGCTCGCGAAGTTCAAGCTGCCGCGCACCGTCGACTACGTCGACGAGCTTCCGCGCGACCCGAACGGCAAGCTCTACAAGCGACACCTGCGCGACGCCTACTGGAAGGACCGCGAGAGGTCCATCTAGACACCTGCTGAGGTCTGCGACGTTGCGACGTTGTCGCGGACAAATCAGACACCAAACAACGCTAACGTCGCAACGTCCCCGACCCGGATGTCTCCCGAGCCGCAGACGGCTACCCATACCCTGAACCCCCACCATGATCAACTTCACTGGCGGAAACGTGCAGTCGCCCTCTTCGACCACTCGAACCCTGATCCCGAAAGCTGTTTAGCCCCTTCCGCTCCGCGGGCGGGCTCTGGTGGGCGGGCCACGGGGTCGATTCCGGTGGACCCGTCACCTGGACAGGTACCGGACCCGCCACCGGCGTTTGCGCGACACCGCGCCGAGAGCGGGGCGTCAGCGCGCGCTCTTAGGGTTTTCGGCACGGGCACTTCTGCTCCGGATGAATCTGGAGGTATCTCGTGGATGCACAACGTCAGGCGTTTCTGAACGGTACCAAGCGGGCCGTTGCCGCCGCGGTCCTCGCGGGCGGCGCGTTCGTCGGGATGTCGGCCACCGCGGCACACGCGGAACCGTCGCCCGAACCGGCCAGCACGATGATGGACGGCGACTGCTACACCCCGGACTTCGTGCCCTGGGACCACGAAAAGACCTGCAACAACTGGGTGACGTTCATGTTCTACGACTACCAGTACACGTACTCGCCGAACGGGTCGAACGTCCACTGCCACGTCTTCGACGCCAGTTGGTTCGGCTGCGGGGGCTACACCCACGTCGGGCCGAAGACCCGCTGCGGCTTCGTCTGAGATGCCGGGTGCAGCAGGCGTTGACCTGTCCACCGTGATTGTTCTGGCCAGGGACGAGGAACGCTGCATCGCGCGGTGCCTCGACAGCGTCTGCGGTCGCGGGTTCGATGACATCCTGGTGGTGGACACCGGGTCGACGGATGCGACCCCCGGCATCGTCGACGGTTATCGGACCCGCGGCGTCCGGATGCTCCGGCATCCGTGGTCGAACTCCTTCGCCGCGGCGCGGAACGCCGCCGTCGACTGCGTGGCCACCGGTTGGATCGTCTTTCTCGACGCCGACGAGTGGCTCACCGGAGGGTCGGTCCCGGCCCGTCTCGCGGAGCTGTCGCGGTTCGATGACGTGTCCCGCCTCGTGTTCGCGCCGCGGATCGCCGACCGGAACGGATACTCCGGCGACGTCGGGCGCATCTTCCGGGCCGACAGCGCGATCCGTTACAAGGGTGCGGTGCACGAGTACCCGGTGATCGCCGGGGAGCCGGACGAGCCGGTCGGCATCGTCGGCGTCGACATCCGGTTCGACCATGACGGCTACGAGCGGTCCGTCGTCGTCGGGAAGGACAAGCGGCGGCGGAACCTGGACCTGCTCGACATCGCCCGCGCCCGGGATCCGGACAACCCGCGATGGTGGTACTTCACGATCCGCGACGGTCTTCCCGTGCTCGGCCACGCGCAGCTCGTCCGCTCGTGCACGGTCCTGAAGCGGCTGGCGGACACGCCGGTCGCGACCGGTGACGGCCGCAGCGGTCGCGAGTACTACCGCCTCGCCCTAGGGCAGGCGTGCCAGGCGTTCGCCGCCTTCGGCGACTGGACCTCCGTCCACCGGTACCGCGCCGACCTGCCGGACGCGGACGCCCACTACTTCGGCGCGATCGCCGCCCTGGCCCGTGACGTGGTGACCCCGCACGATCTCGTCGGTGCGATCGAGCTGCGCGGCCGCGACGAGCTGGTGGCGGACAGCGTGCTCGATCCGGCCGGCCGGCACCTCGACGCGCTCATCGTCGCGTTGCTGGACCGCGTTCGCGGCGAAGCCGACGCCGAGCGGTACCGGGACATGTGCGACCCGTGGACGGACACGTTCTTCGACGGGTCGCGGCTGCGCCGCCGGCAACCGTTGTGACTCAGCGGTTGCGGAAGTCGGGCCGGCGCTTCTCGAGGAAGGCGCGCGGGCCCTCCTTCGCGTCGTCGCTGCGGAAGACCTCCATGCCGATGCGCGCCTCGATCTTGAACGCGTCGTTCTCGTGCATGCCCTCGGTCTCGCGGATCGTGCGCAGGATCGCCCGCACGGCGACGGGGCCGTTGGCCGCGATCAGCTCGGCCAACTCCAGCGCCTTCGGCAGTGCCTGACCGTCGGGGACGACGTGACCGATGAGGCCGATCTCCTTCGCCTCGGCGGCGCTCAGGTGCCGGCCGGTGAGGAGGATGTCGGCCGCGATCGTGTACGGGATCTGGCGGGGGAGGCGTACGGCCGAGCCGCCCAGCGGGAACAGGCCCCACCGCGCCTCGGACACCCCGAACCGCGCGCTCGCGCCCGCCACCCGAATGTCGGTCGCCTGCAGGATCTCGGTGCCGCCGGCGATCGCCGGCCCCTCCACGGCCGCGATCAACGGCTTGGTGAGGCGGCGGCCCTTCAGCAGCGGCTCGATCGTCGACAGGTCGAACCCGTTGGCGTTGTCGCCGGGGTGCGACCGGGTCATCGCCTTGAGGTCGGCGCCGGCGCAGAACGCGCCGCCCGCGCCGGTGAGGACGCACGCCCGGATGTCGTCGTCGGCATCGACCCGGTTCCAGGCGTCGCGCATGATGGCCATCATCGGACCGGAGAGCGCGTTGCGGGCCTGGGGTCGATTCATGGTGACGATCAGGACCGGCCCGCGTTGCTCGACGAGGGCGTGCGGGGGCTCCGGAACGTCGTCCACAGTCTCTCCTCGGGAAGGGCTTGTCCGAGACGATAACACGTTCTAGTTTCTAGCCATGGTGGCCAACATTGCCGATCTGTTCGAGCATGCGGCTGACCTATTTCCACAGCGTCTGGCGGTCGCCTGCGACGACACCGAAGCGACCTTCGGACAGCTGGAGGAGCGGGCCAACCGCCTAGCGCACCACCTGGCCGGACGCGGTGTCGGCCCGGGAACCCACGTCGGCGTGTACGCACGCAACTCGATCAGCTTCGTCGAGAGCCTGATCGCCGCGTACAAGTGTCGAGCGGTACCGATCAACGTCAACTACCGGTACGTCGAGAACGAGTTACGGTATCTGTTCCGCGACGCGGACATCGCGGCGCTGGTGCACGACCGCCGGTTCGCCGACCGGGTGGCCAACGTGCTGCCCGACGTGCCCGGCCTCGACACCGTCCTCGTCGTCGACGACGGGAGCGACGCCGACTACGAGCGCTACGGCGGGGTGGCGTACGAGGACGCGTTGGCGGCGGCGTCACCCGACCGCGACTTCGCCCCGCGGTCACCCGACGACATCTACATGCTCTACACCGGCGGTACGACCGGCTATCCGAAGGGCGTCATCTGGCGGCACGAGGACGTGTGGCGGGTGCTCGGCGGCGGCATCGACTTCCTCACCGGCCTCCCGATGGAGGACGAGTGGGCGCAGTCCAAGCGCGGGCAGGAGATCGGCGGGCTGGTCCGGCTCTGCCTGGCGCCGCTGATGCACGGCAACGCGCAGTGGGCGGCGCTCGCATCGCTCTTCACCGGTGACTCCGTCGTGCTGATGCCGAAGTTCGACCCGGACGAGATCTGGCGCACCGTCGAGCGCCGGAAGGTCAACGTCGTCGTGCTCATCGGCGACGCGATGGCCCGTCCGCTGATCGAGACCTACCTCAAGGGCGGCTACGACGCGTCGTCGGTGGGCTTCATCTCCAGCAGCGCGGCGCTGTTCTCGCCGACGGTCAAGAGCCAGTACCTGCAGACGTTCCCGAACGTGATGATCACGGACGCGATCGGCTCGTCGGAGACCGGGTTCATGGGCATCGGCCTCGTCTCCGCCGACGACGAGCCGACCGAGGGCGGCCCGCGGGTGATGGCGGGTCCGCAGACGACCGTCATCGACGAGTACGGGCGCGTCGCGGCGCCGGGCGTCGTCGGCCGGCTGGCGCGCGGCGGGCACGTCCCGCTCGGGTACTACAAGGACCCGGCGAAGACCGCCGAGCTTCTGACCGAAGTGGACGGTGTGCGCTACTCGATGCCCGGCGACTTCGCCCGAATCGAGGAGGACGGCACGATCACGTTGCTCGGCCGCGGGAACACGTGCATCAACACCGGTGGCGAGAAGGTGTTTCCGGAAGAGGTCGAGGGTGCGCTGAAGTCGCATCCGGACGTCTTCGACGTCATCGTGGTCGGGCTGCCCGACGAGCTTCTGGGGCAACAGATCGGCGCGCTGGTGCAGCCGCGCGAGGGCAGCGCCCCGGACCGGGCCGGGCTGGAGGCGCACGTGCGGGAGCAGCTGGCCGGGTACAAGGTCCCGCGCACCATCTGGTTGGTGGAGCAGATCACCCGGACCCCCAGCGGCAAGGCCGACTTCCGCTGGGCGAAGCAGTACGCCCAGGAACACGCCGGCGAAGCCATATAAAACGGAGGACATTGTGCGGACCGCGCTGTGCTCGCTGCTCGACATCGAGCACCCGATCGTCGGGTTCACCCCGTCCGAACACGTCGCGGCGGCGATCAGCCGCGCCGGTGGGCTCGGTGTGCTCGGGTGCGTGCGGTTCAACGATCCGGCCGAACTCGACGAGGCGCTGACATGGCTCGACGGGAACACCGACGGGCGGCCGTACGGCGTCGACGTGGTGATGCCCACCCGGGTACCGACCGAGGGCACGGCGGCCGACCTGGACAAGCTGATCCCGGCCGGTCACCGCGACTTCGTCGAGAGCACGCTGACGAAGCTGGGCGTGCCGCCGCTGCCCGACGACGACTCACCGGCCCGTGACGGGGTGCTCGGCTGGCTGCACTCCGTCGCCCGGTCGCACGTCGAGGTCGCGCTGGCGCACCGGCCACGGCTGATCGCCAACGCGCTCGGGCCGCCGCCGCCGGACGTCATCGAACAGGCGCACGCGCACGGCCTGGTCGTGGCGGCGCTCGCGGGCCGGGCGGCGCACGCCCGGGCACAGGTGGCCAGCGGCGTCGATCTCGTGGTGGCGCAGGGCTACGAGGCCGGCGGTCACACCGGCGAGATCGCCAGCATGGTGCTCGTCCCCGAGGTCGTCGACGAGGTCGGCGGGTCCGTGCCCGTCCTCGCGGCCGGCGGGATCGGCTGCGGGCGCCAGATCGCGGCGGCGCTCGCGCTCGGCGCGGCCGGCGTCTGGATGGGCTCCTGCTGGCTCACCACGGAGGAGTACGTCATCGGCACCGCGATGCCGGCGCTGCGGGAGGCGTTGCTGGCGGCCGGATCCAGCGACACGGTGCGGTCGCGGATCTACTCCGGCAAGCCGGCCCGCCTGCTGCGCAACCGGTGGACGGGCGCGTGGGAGGAGTCCGGCGCGCCCGCGCCGCTGCCGATGCCGTTGCAGAACCTGTTGGTGAGCGAGGCGCACCGCCGCCTGATGGAATCCGGCGACCCGTCCGTGGTACCGATGCCGGTCGGGCAGATCGTGGGGCGGATGAACGACGTCCGGCCGGTCGCCGACGTGATGGCGACGCTCGTGGCCGAGGCCGGTGAGACGCTGAAACGGCTCGGGGAGCTTCACCCGTGACGCTCGTGGAGGCCGACGTCGTCATCGACGCGCCGGCCGAGGACGTGTGGCGCGTGATGCTCGACCTCGACAACTATCCACAGTGGAATCCGTTCATCGAGCGCGTCGAGCGGCCGGCCGATCGCGAGGCGCGGGTCGGCGACCTGCTCACGCTGCACGTGCGGTTCAAGAACGGGCGGACCGCGACGAGTCGCGAACGGATCTCCCGGCTGGAACCCCTGACCCTGCTGGAGTACGGGTACACCGGCTGGCTGCACGACACCGGCCTGATCCGCGGCAGCCGCATCCAGCGGTTGTCGCCGGCCGCCGGCGGCGCCACCCGGTACCACACCGAGGAGCGGCTCCGCGGCCCGCTCACGTTCCTGATCGACCGGGCGGTGGCGGACGGCTTCCGCCGCCACGCCGCCGCGCTCAAGGAGTTCGTGGAGTCCCGCTAGCCAGCGCGGCGCCGATCTGTCGCAACTGGACGGTGGCGCCGCCGAGGGCGAACTCGTGGTGCTTCGCCGCGAGGAAGTAGCGGTGCAGGGTGTGGTCGACGTCGATGCCGACGCCGCCGTGGACGTGCACCGCCGTGTGGGCGACCCGGTGCCCGGCGTCGGCGGCCCAGAACTTGGCCGTCGCGACCTCGGTGGAGCAGGGCAGGCCCTCCTGGACGCGCCACGCCGCCTGCCACAGCGTCAACCGGATCGCCTCGACGTCGATGTACGCGTCGGCCAGCCGCTGCGCGACCGCCTGGAACGTGCCGATCGGCTTGCCGAACTGCACCCGCGTGCGGGCGTACTCGGCGGTCTGTTCCAGCATCCGCTCGGTGACGCCCAACTGCAGCGCGCACAGCCCGACCGTCGCCCGCGTGCGCAGCCATCCGGCGACATCGTCGCCCGTGAGCAACCGGTCGGCCGGAAGCTCCACATCGGACAGTTCCAGCCAGCCGGCGCCCTCGCCGCCGGTGACCCGCTGCGGCTCGACCTCGACGCCGGTGTCGGACGGCGCGACCAGGAACACGCCGGCGTCGGTCGGTACGAGAACGAGGTCGGCGTACGGCGCGGCGGGCACGACCGGTACCGCGCCGTTGAGCGTCCAGGAATCGCCGGCGCGGGCGGCGGTGACCCGGCCCTCGTCGCTCAGCGCGGCGGTCAGCACGAGGTCGCCGCGTGCGGCGGGGACGGCCCAGCGGGCGACCTGGTCGGCGTCGCCGAACCGGGCCACCCCGGCCGCGGCGGTGACGATCGTCGACAGGTACGGCACCGGCGCGACGGCGCGGCCGAGTTCGATCAGCACGGCGCACTGTTCGAGCAGGCCGTAGCCGTCGCCGCCGGCCTCCGCCGGCAGGGCGGCGGCGAGCACGCCCGCCTTCGCCAGGTCGGTCCACAGTGGCCGGTCGAACGGCTGGTCCCCGGTCTCGATCTCGCGGAGCCGGTCGGGGGTGACGCGGTCGGCGAGGATGCCGCGGGTGAGCGCGGAGAGGTCGTGGAACGCCTCGGGCAACGCGAAGTCCACAGTGGCTCCTTAACGACGGGCGGCGGGGAGGCCGAGGCCGGCGAACGCGATGATGTCGCGCTGGACCTCGTTGGTGCCGCCGCCGAACGTGAGGATCAGCGCGGCGCGGTGCATGCGTTCGATCCGGCCGTGCAGCAGCGCGCCCCGCGAGCCGTGACGCACCGCGGCGTTGGCGCCCAGCACCTCCATCAGCAGCCGGTAGGCCTCGATGGCGAACTCGGTGCCGTAGACCTTGGTGGCCGAGGCGGCGGCCGGACCCGGCGAACCCTGCGGGTCGGACGCGAGCCGCCAGTTGAACAGCTTGAGGAACTCGGCCTTCGCGTGCACGCGGGCCAGGTGCGTCCGCACCCACTCGTGCTCGATGGCGCCGGTCTCGTGCGCCCACTCCGTCACCGACGCCAGCGCCGTGATGACCGGCGCGGCCGAGGTGAGCGCGACCCGTTCGTGGTTGAGCTGGTTGGTGATCAGCGGCCAGCCCTGGTTCTCGGTGCCGATCAGCGCGTCAGCGGGTACCCGGACGTCGGTGTAGTACGTGGCGCTGGTGCTGGGACCGGCGACGGTGCGCACCGGTGTCCACGAGAACCCGGGTGTGTCGGTGGGCACGACGAGGATCGACAGGCCCTTGTGCTTCGGCGCGTCGGGGTCGGTGCGGCAGGCGAGCCAGACGTAGTCGGCGTGCTGGATGAGGCTCGTCCACATCTTCTGGCCGTTGATGAGGTACCCGTCGCCGTCGCGGACGGCGCGGGTGCGCAACGAGGCGAGGTCGGTGCCGGCCTCCGGTTCCGAGTAGCCGATCGAGAAATGGATCTCGCCCGCCGCGATCCGGGGCAGGTAGAACGCGCGTTGCTCCGGCGTGCCGAACCGCATGATGGTCGGCCCGATCGTGTTGAGCGTCAGGAACGGGACGGGGACGCCGGCGGCCGCCGCCTCGTCGGTGAAGATGAGCTGGTCGACCGCCGATCGTCCGCCGCCGCCGAACTCCGTTGGCCAGCCGAGCGTCAGCCAGCCGTCGGCGCCGAGCTTCCGCACGACGTCGCGGTAGGCCGTGCCGTCGCCGTATTCGCCATCGACCGGATTGAGCTCCGCGCGCAGCGATGGGGTCATCAGGCCGGCGAAGTACGCCCGTAGTTCCTCGCGGAGGTGCTCCTGCGCGGGCGTGTAGCCGATGTGCACGTGCGCCTCCCGAACGGCGACAGCAAGTAGAACTTGTTCTAGAACTATAGCGAAGTTCGGCGTAATCTCGTCCCGGTAGAACGCGTTCTATTCGCTTGGGGTGCCGGATGTCTCTCTCGATCAAGACGGCGCGCGATGCCGTCGGACTCACCGCCGGACAGCTTTTCGTCGACGGGCAATGGGGTCCCGCGGCCGACGGGCGCACCTGGAGCCACCTGCACCCGGCGACCGGCGAGGAGGTGGGCGAGTTCGCGGTGGCCGGAGTCGAGGACGTCGACCGCGCGGTGCGCGCCGCCCGCACGGCGTTCGACGAGGGACCGTGGCCGCGCACCCGCGCCAAGGAACGCATCCGCGTGCTGCGCCGCGCCGCCGACCTGATCCGCGAGCACTCCGACGAGCTGCTGCGGCTGCAGGCGCTCGACAACAGCGTCCCGTTGTCGTTCGGGTTCGTCTACGCGATGTCGGCGGAGTGCGCGGCCGACATCTTCGACCACCACGCGGGGTGGATCGACAAGCTCGGCGGCACCACGCTCCCCGCGTACCAGGGCGGCGACCACCTGACGATGACGCTGCGCGAACCCGTCGGCGTGGTGGCGGCGGTGATCCCCTGGAACGGTCCGCTGCTGCTGGCCGCGCAGAAGCTCGCGCCGGCGCTGGCGTCCGGGTGCACGGTGGTGCTCAAGCCGTCGGAGTACGCGACGTTCGCCGCGCTGCGCCTGGTACGCCTGCTCGAGGAGGCGGGTGTGCCGGCGGGCGTGCTCAACGTCGTCACCGGGCCCGGCGAACCGACCGGCGACGCGCTCATCAACCACCCGATGGTCGACAAGATCACGTTCACCGGCAGCCGCGCGGTCGGCCACCGGGTGATGCAGGCAGCCGCGACGAGCTTCAAGCGGGTGAGCCTGGAACTCGGCGGCAAGAGCCCGGCGCTCGTCTTCGGCGACGCCGACGTGTACTCCGCCGCGGCCACCACGATGGGCACCGTGACGCTGGGCCTGTCCGGACAGGTGTGCCTGGCACAGACCCGCGCGCTGGTGCACCGTGACGTCTACGACCAGTTCCTCGGGATCGCCGAGGGAATGACCGCGATGGTGAACTACGGCGACCCGTTCGATCCCGCCACCACCGCGTCACCGCTCATCAACCCGCGGCAGCTCGACCGCGTGCTCGGCTACATCGCCCGCGGCCAGGAGGAGGGCGCCCGCCTGGTGTGCGGCGGCCAGCGCGGCGACGGCGACCTGGCGGCTGGCAACTTCGTCACGCCGACGCTCTTCGCCGACGCGACCAACGACATGACGATCGCCCGCGAGGAGATCTTCGGACCCGTGCTCGTCGCCGTGCCGTTCACCGACGAGGACGAGGCCGTCCGCCTCGCCAACGACACCCAGTACGGCCTCGCCGCGACCGTGTGGACCACCGACGTCAAGCGCGCCATGCGGATGGCGAAGGCGGTGCGCGCCGGCACGGTGGGCATCAACGGCTACCAGCTGGAGCCGCACGCCGAGTTCGGCGGCTTCCGCCAGTCCGGAATGGGCCGCGAGGGTGGCCGCACCGCGTTCGAGGCCTACACCGAGGTAAAGACGGTCCTGGTCCCGACGACCGAAGAGATGATGTAGCGCGTTCTACAGGAGGTCGCGGAGGCGGCTCACGGCCGCCACGCGTTCCGACGGGGTTTCCGCGAGTGGGGACACCAGCAGGGTCGTCACGCCGGCGGCCGCGTATGCCGCCAGGCGGTCCTTCACCCAGACGGCGGGGCCGACCAGCGCGGTCGACCGGATGAGGTCGTCGGGGACGGCGGCCATCGCCTCGGCGCGGCGGCCGCTCAGGAACAGGTCCTGGATCAGCGTAGCCTCGCGTTCGTAGCCGTAGCGGCGCACCAGTTCGTTGGAGAAGTTGCGCTCGCGCGCGCCCATCCCGCCGATGTAGAGGGCGAGTTGGGCGCGGTGACCGTCCAACATGGACCATGGGTCGTCGGTGATGGCGAACGGGACCGTGGCCAGCACGTCGAGCGGGCCCAGCGACGGGTCGCGCCGGCGGGTGCCGTCGGCGAGCGGTTCGGCCCACACCGACGCGGCCCGGTCGGGGTGGAAGAACAGGGTCCACCACCCCTCCGCGATCTCGGCGGTCATCGCCACGCTGCGCGGGCCGACGGCCGCGAGGATCACCGGGATCCGTTCCCGCACCGGGTGGTTGATGAGCTTCAACGGCTTGCCCAGCCCGGTTCCGCGGTCGGGCGGCAGCGGCAGCTGGTAGTGCCGTCCATTGTGGACGAGCGGTTCCCGGCGCCAGACCTTCCGGCAGATCTCGACCGTCTCGCGCGTGCGGGCCAGCGGCGCGTCGTACGGCACGCCGTGGAAGCCCTCGACCACCTGCGGGCCCGACGCGCCGAGCCCGAGCGAGAACCGGCCGCCGGACACGTAGTCGAGCCCGGCGGCCGTCATCGCCGTGAGCGTGGGCGTGCGCGAGTACAGCTGCACGATGCCCGACGTGAGCTCCATCCGCGTGGTGCGCGCGGCGACGAACCCGAGTTGGCTGACCGCGTCGAAGCTGTAGGCCTCCGGTACGGCGACGATCTCGGCGCCGGCGCGTTCGTGGTCGACGAGTTCGTCGACCGCGGCGGCGAAGCCGGCGCCGCTGTAGCCCAGCATGATCCCGAGGCGCACGCGCGCCCTCAGCCTTCGTCGGCGGCGCCGACGGCCGTCTTGTCGGCGGCGGACGGCGGGGGCGCGGCGGTCGGTCCGGTCACCGTCTCCGGTGGACGCGGTGCGCGCCGCCGCCTCCGCCGCGCCAGAAACACCGGCAGGAGCACCAGCACGATCGCCAGCACGACGAGCAGGAGCGGGATCACCAGCGAGATGAGCGTGAGCCCGCGGGCCGCCTCCGACGCGTCGTCGGTGATGGACTGCACGGTGTCGGGCGCGAACCGCAGGTCGAGCGAGAACACCGACGCCAGCGGGACCACGATCGGACCCACCGCCATGCTCACGTCGACCTTCTGCTTGCGGGCGACGTCGACGACGTAGCCGGTCGCGATGTCGACCCAGAACGTGTTCTCGCCCTCCGCGGAGTAGCTCAGCGGCAACTGGTCGGGCAGCAGCGACTCGTACTGCTTCAGTTGCTGCTGCTGGTCGGGCGGCAGCGTCGGCGCGAACGCGAGCAGCACCGACTTCGGCAGCGCGGTGGGCAGGTCGCCGACGACGGTGGGGTCGCGCAGCGGCCCGGCGGCCTTCATCTCGTACACGTAGGTGTCGCGGCCGGCGTGCTGCTCGGTGCGCACGTACGCGGCGGTGGCGCCGGTGGCCGTCGGGTAGTCCCAGTAGGTGTAGTCGTTCGGCTCGGGCGGGATCGGGAAGCCGACGGTGAGACCCTCGTGCGGTTCCACGGTGACGCCCGCCGGCGCGGGCGCCGCGGCGAGGCTCTTCCGGTCCACCGCGAACGTGTGCTTCGTGGTCGACAGCTTCGCGTTGTCGGGCCCGGTCAACTGGGTCTCGTCGGTGACCACGACGGTCTGCCCGTGCGAGGAGACGACCCGCACGCGCTGCTCCAGGTTCACCGGCACGCCGGTCTTGAACCCGTTGGCCATGTCGCCCTTCAACAGGGCGGCCTGGTCGAGGATGTCGGCCTTGCCGGTGTAGTGCAGCGTGGTGTCGAGGTCGTCGGGAAGCTGCTGGAGACCCGGCACGATCACGAACCGCAGCGTCGCCGCGAAGGCGAGCACGACGACGGCTCCACCCACGAGAAGAACGGTTGATTTACGCACGACTCTTCCCTCCCGATCAGTCTGTGCCGTGGATGACGACCTGGCGGATGACGTCGCCCCGCCCGAGCGCGCCGAGCGCGTCGGCGAGGTCGTCGAGCACCAGCCGGTGTGTGATCATGCCTTCGAGGTCGAGGCGGCCGGCCCGCCACAGGTCGAGCAGGCGCGGGAAGTCGCGCGGCACGTCGGCGGAACCGAACAGCGACGAGAGGATCCGCTTGCCCTCGAACAGCAGCTCGAACGGGCTGAACTCGACCTGGTGCTCGGCCCGGCCGGCGCCCACCACGACCACCGCGCCGCCGCGGCGCGCGGCCGACCAGGCGGTGCGCAGCGTCTGCGGGATCGCGACGACGTCGAAGGCATAGTCGTACCCCTCGCCACCGGTGACCTCGGTGGTGAGGTCGCTGAGGCCGTCCGGGGTCACGGCGTGGGTGGCGCCGAACCGCTTGGCGACCTCGAGCTTGGCCTCCACCGTGTCGACCGCGACGATCGTCGACGCACCGGACAGGCGCGCGCCCTGGATCGCCGAGATGCCCACGCCGCCGCACCCGATGACCACGACCGAGTCGCCGGGCTTCACCTGCGCGGTGTTGATGACCGCGCCGACGCCCGTCATCACCCCGCAGCCGACGAGCGCGGCCACCTCGTACGGCACGTCGTCGCCGATCTTCACCGCGCCCACGCGGGGAACGACGATCTCCTCGGCGAACGCGCCGACGCCGGCCATCCCGAACACGGGGGTGTCGCCGACCATGAAGCGCGGCTGGACGTAGCCCATCATCACGTGCGCCATGCACAGGAACGGCTCGCCGCGCACGCACGACGGGCAGGAGCCGCACGCCGGCAGCCAGTTGGCGATGACGCGGTCGCCGACGGCCAGGTCGTCGACCCCGTCGCCGACCTCGACGACGTCGCCGGCGGCCTCGTGCCCGAGCACCGCGGGTACGGGTTGGGGGAGCCCGCCGTCGCGGGCGGACTGGTCCGAGTGGCACACACCGGTCGCCCGCAACCGGATCCGGACCTCGCCCGGCGCCGGCCCGATGACCGTCACGTCGTCCCGGATCTCGAACTTGTCGGCTCCGATGGATTGGAGTATGGCCGCGCGCATGCGTCTACCTCCAGAATTGAAACTTGTTCTACTCTAGGGTTCCCCCGTATAACCAAGCAAGCGCTACATTTACTGGAACCTGTTGCCACCCGGGAGGAGTCCGATGGGCCGGCTCGACGGGAAGGTCGCTCTGATCACGGGTGGGGCCCGCGGCATGGGCAAGTCGCACGCCCGGCACTTCGTCGCCGAGGGCGCGCGGGTCGTGATCGGCGACGTGCTCGACGACAAGGGCGAGTTCGTCGCGGGCAAGCTCGGCCCCGACCTCTGCCGGTACGTGCATCACGACGTCACCAGCGAGACGGAGTGGGCCGCCGCCGTCGCGGCGACCGTCGACGCGTTCGGGCGCCTCGACATCCTCGTCAACAACGCCGGTGTGCTGACGCACGCGACCATCGCCGAGACGACGCTGGAGGAGTTCCGCCGGGTGCTCGACATCAACCTCGTCGGCTGCTTCCTCGGCGTGAAGGCGGCGATCGCGCCGATGACGGCCGCCGGCGGCGGGTCGATCGTCAACATCTCCTCGATCGAGGGCTTCGCCGGCGCGGCCGGCCTGTCGGCGTACAGCGCGAGCAAGTTCGGGATCCGGGGCGTCACCCGGGCGGCGGCGCAGGAGTTGGGGCACCTCGGCATCCGGGTCAACTCGGTGCACCCGGGCGGTGTGATGACCCGGATGGTGATGGAGTCGGCGAAGTCGTTCACCGGCGTCGATCCGGAACAGTTCATCAAGAACATGCCGATCCCGCGGTTCGCCGAGCCGGTCGAGATCTCGCGGCTGGTCGCGTTCCTCGCCTCCGACGAGGCGTCGTACACCACCGGGGCGGAGTTCGTCGCCGACGGCGGAATCCTCAGCGGCCCGGGCTACTGAGGGAGTACACAGTGGACGATCCGTTCGGCCTCGACGGCAGCGTCGCGGTGGTCACCGGCGCGGGTGCCGGCCTCGGGCGCGCGGAGGCGCTGGGCCTGGCCGCCGCCGGCGCCCGGCTCGTGCTCAACGACCTGCCCGGAGACGCGGTGAACGCCGTCGCGGCGGAGATCGCGGCGGCCGGCGGCGCGGCCGTCGTCTGCGCCGGTGACATCGGCGAGTGGACGACGGGAGAAGCGCTCCTCGCCGCGGCGCTCGACGCGTACGGGCGCCTCGACGTCGTCGTCAACAACGCCGGCGTGCTCCGCGACCGCATGGTGTTCTCGATGTCGGCGGACGACTGGGACCTCGTGCTGCGGGTGCACCTGCGCGGGCACTTCGTCACCACGCGGATCGCCACGGCGCACTGGCGCGAGCGTAGCAAGCAGACCGGCGCGCCGGTGGCCGGTCGGATCGTCAACACGTCGTCGGAGGCGTTCCTGCTCGGCCCGCCCGGCCAGCCGAACTACGCGGCCGCGAAGGCGGGCATCGTGGCGCTCACCGCGTCGACGGCGCGCGGCTGCGCCCGGTACGGCGTGCGGGCCAACGCGATCTGCCCGCGCGCCCGCACGGCGATGACCGCCGACCTGATGGGCCCGGCGCCCGACGCCGGGTACGACCCGTTCGCGCCGGAGCACGTGGCCCCGCTGGTGACCTACCTCGCCGGCCCGGCCGCGCGGCGGATCAACGGCGAGGTGTTCGTGGTGCACGGCGGGATGGTGGCGGTTCTCGCGCCGCCGACCGTGCGGGCCGCCTTCCACACCGACGGCGGTCGCTCGTGGACGCCGGCCGCGCTGAACGGCGTCCTGGAAAAGCTTTTTCCGAACGACGATCCAGCCGTTGGTTTCGTGTGCGAGGAAACGCTGCCGCTGGCGGCGGAACCGGTGCGAGAACAGTGAGCGACCGGGCCCGGGCCGCGATGACGGCCGACGAGACGATGGAACTGCTGGCGTCCGCCCGCAAGACGCACCTGGCGACCATCAACCGCGACGGCACGCCGCACGTCGTCACGATGTTCTACGCCCTGCGCTCCGAGGCAGGTGGGGAGCGGATCACGTTCTGGACGTACCGCGCCTCGCAGAAGGCGCGCAACCTCGCCCGCGACCCCCGCCTCACCTGCCTGGTGGAGGACGGCGAGGACTACTTCTCGCTGCGGGGCGTGCAGGTGAACGGGATCGCGCACCTCATCGAGGACCCGGCGGGGGTGGCCGCCGTCGGCCGGCTGGTCGCCGAGGGGCCGCTCGGTGTCGCCGGTGACGTGGTCGACGGCTACATCGAGCATGCGGCCCGCAAGCGGGTCGCGTACGTCGTCGAGCCGTTGCGCGTCATCAGTTGGGACCACCGGAAACTGGGCGGCTGATCCCGGTCGCGGCTTGCCGGGCCGCGGCGTGCCAGGCCGCGCCGAGCAGGGGAGCGTCGTGGGCGTTCCGGGCCCGGACGAGGGTCGGCAGGTCCGTGCCGCCGCTCGCGGTGAGCCCGGCGGCGAGCGGCGGCTCGACCAGGTCCCACGCGCCCGACATTCCGCCGCCGACCACGAGCACGGTCGGCCGGAACGCGGTGACCCACGGCGCGAGCGCGCGGCCGAGCGTGTGGAACGCCCGCCGGATCACCCGCGCCTCGGCGGGGGCGCCCGCGCGGGCCAGCCGGGCGAGGTCGCTGACGTCGCCGGTGGCGCCGGGAACCGCGACCCGCCACTCGCGGAGCAGCGCCCGCCGGGACACGGAGTCCTCGACCGGGGCGCCGTCCACAGTGGTCAGATCGATGCGGCCCTCCGGCGGCACCAGCGGGCCGTCGTCGACCATCCCGCCGTCGGCGAGGAACGCCGAGCCGACGCCGGTGCCGAGCGTGACGCCCATCGCCCGCGCGTGCCCGACCGCGTTGCCGGCGATCGCCTCGCCGCGGAGGAACGCCTGCGCGTCCGGAACGAAGCCGATCGGCCCGCACACGCCCCGCGACAGCAGCGCGGCGCCGACGTCGACGCCGTTGAGCGCGTCGAACTTGGCGACGCCCTGGTAGCGCGCGATGCCGCGGGCGTAGTCGAACGGCGCCGGCAGGGCGATCGCGATCGGGATGCCGGCGCCGACCGCCTTCACGCAGTCGGCGATGCCGTCGAGCAGTTCCGGGGCGCCGCCGTCGGCGGACAGCGACCGGTCGGCCTCCGTGCCCGACACCGGACGCCAGCCGGTCGTGTCGACCAGAACGCCCCGTATGTGCGTTCCGCCGACGTCGAACGCGCCGACCCGGGTTGGGTGTTGAGGATCATGGTGCACGGCACTGATTGTCCAGGTGGCGCGGGAAGTGTCGTACCCGGGTGCGATTCTGGCCGGGTGAGATTCGCCTTCGACGCCGAACTGTGGATCTGGGACGCCCGCCGCGACGACAGTTGGACGTTCCTGAGCCTGCCCGCCGACGCGTCCGACGAGATCCGTGATCTCGCGGAAGCGGGCGCCCCGCGCCGCGGGTTCGGGTCGGTGCGGGTACGGGTGTCGATCGGCGGCAGCACGTGGTCCACCTCGGTCTTTCCCGACGGCGCCCGGGGGGTCTATGTGCTCCCGGTCAAGAAGGCGGTCCGGCGGGCCGAGGGCATCGAGGCCGGCGACGTGGCCGGCGTGACGGTCGAGGTGATCTAGGTGGCCGATGATCTTCTGGCCGACTTCGTGGCGGCCGAGCGGGAGCACGGGTTCGGCACGTACGGCATCTGCGTCCAGCGGGCCGGCGAACCGGTCACGGAGCACCGGTTCCGCTCCGACGACCGGGTGAACCTGTACTCGGTCTCCAAGACCTTCACCTCCGTGGCGGTCGGGATGGCCGAGGCCGAGGGGCGGCTCTCGCTCGACGACCGGTTCCTCGACCACATGCCCGAGCTGCGGCCGGTCGCCGCCGACGGCTTCGCGGGGGTCACGCTGCGCCACCTGCTCACCATGACCAGCGGCACCGGCCACAAGTGGTTCGCGGTCGACCGGATCGACGCCGCCGACCTGCTGCACGAGATCGTCGCCGCGCCGCTCGTGGCCGAGCCAGGAACCCGGTTCGCCTACACCGGGTCCGGGCCTTACGCGGTCGGGCGGGTGCTCGCCCGCGTCACCGGTGCCGGCCTGCACGCCTACCTCACGCCCCGCCTGTTCGAGCCGCTCGGCCTGCACAATCCCGCCTGGCACACGTGTCCGCTCGGCTACGCGTTCGCGGAGAGCGACCTCTATCTCAAGACCGGCGAGCTGGCCCGCTTCGCGTCCCTGCTGCTCGACGGCGGGCGGTGGAACGGCGAGCAGCTCGTGCCGGCCGGGTACGTCGAACGGATGCCGGCCGAGTCGGTCGACACCAGCGAGGTCACGTGGGGGCGCCGCTACAGCGACGGGTACGGCCTCGGCGTCTGGCTCGGCCGCGACGGCGTCTACCTGGCGGCCGGCAGCTACGGGCAGTACGTCGTCGTCTGCCCGCGGCGGCGGGTCGCGGTCACGGTCACCGCCCACTCGGAGGGCGAGCGCGAGCACGACCTGCTCGACGCGGTCTTCGAGCGGGTGATCGACCGCTAAGATCGGCGGGGTGCAGCGTCCCGCCCTCCTGGTCCTCGTCCGGCATGCCGAGTCCGCCCGCAACCAGGTGAAGAAGGACGCCGTCTACTTCGCCGACGACGCGGCCCGGCGGGTCCTGCGCGGCCAGCCCGACCACGACATCCCGCTGACCGACGACGGCCATCTCCAGGCCGAGCAGACCGGCCACGTGATCCGCGAGCGGTTCGGCGTCTTCGACCACGTCTACACGTCGGGTTACACCCGCACCATCCAGACGACCGACGGCATCCTCGCCGCGTACCCGCCGGACGAGCGGAAACGGATGCCGGTCGACATGAACATCTTCATCCGCGAACGCGACTCCGGTTACGCCTACGACATGACCGAGGCCGAGGCGACGTCGGCGTTCCCGTGGTTGCACGAGTACTGGCAGACGTTCGGCGGGTTCATGGCCCGCCCGCCGGGTGGCGAGAGCCTTGCCGACGTGGTCGGCCGCATCCACCAGTTCCTCGACCTGCTCGACCGCGACCGGGCCGGCAAGCGCATCCTCGTCGTGACGCACGGGCAGGCGCTGCGGTGCTTCCGCTTCGTCCTCGAACAGTGGGACTACGACCGGGCCGAGCGCTGGCCGCCGGGCCAGGCGCCGGCCAACTGCGGCGTGACGGTGTACGAGGAGGCGGACGACCGCCTGGAGCTGATCGAGTACAACACCGTCCACTGGACCGTCGGGTCCCCGGAGGACGGTTCGTAAATCGGTCCTCCCCGCCTGTCCTCCGGCGGGTTGCCTGGTATCACACGGCAACCCGAGGGGGTAGTGATGCGACGGTTGATGGTGCTGGTGGTCGCGGCGGGGGTGGCTGGGCCTTCGCGACGGCGACGGCCGATGCGACGAAGGTGATGCTGACCCGGCTCCGCCCGGTGTCGGACGCGACGGGGGACCGTTACACGGTCTCGGGCACCGAGTCGGCCGGTGGGATCGCGGGCAACTGGTGGTTGGACGCGTACGCGATCTGCGCCCCGGCGCCGGCCGGGTACGGGATCGTCTCCGCGACGACCCCTCCCTCGTCGTCGAACCCGCGGATCCTGCAGGCGCTCTGCCCGGTGGGGAAGAAGGTCGTCGGCACCGGCGCGCAGCTCGTCGGAGCCGACGGGCAGGTGGGCATCGCGACGGTCCGCACGTTCGACCTCAACCAGACCGAGGCGGTGGCCGTGGAGGACGCCGACGGCACCACCCTCGTGTGGACGCTCGCCGCGTACGCCGTCTGCGTCGAGGTGGACGTGTACGCGGTGGAACCGACGACGATCGCCGGCTCGTGGCGACTGCGGGCACAGGCGATCTGCGCCTCCTGATCCGGAACCGGCCCGGGACCTCGTTCCGGGCCGTTCCTGTCGTAGGGCGTCGTTAGACTCCCGCCGTGTTCATAGTCACCGTCGTCGACGAGACGACTGCCGGAACCCGGGGCGACGCCTGGCACCTCGACATCTTCGAGGAGACCCTCACGCTGCGCGAGCTCATCCGCCGCCGGGTCTTCCAGGAGGTCGCCGAGTACAACGCCAGGCCGGATCCCGTTTTCCAGGGGCTGGTCCGGCCCGACGACGCCGAGGTCACGCTGAACGGGTACCGGCTGCGCTCGAAGCGCCACGTCGATCCCGAGCGGCAGGTGGCGTCGGCGCTGGCGGCGTTCGAGCGCAACGGGTTCGTGGTGCTGGTCGACGACCGGCAGGTGGAGGATCTCGACGCCACGCTCGCCCTGGCGATGGACACGCAGGTCACGTTCCTCAAGCTCGTGCCCCTGGTGGGTGGCTGATGCCGAACGCGCCGCGCTTCGAGGCCGTCCGTCGCCTCGCGAAGGCCCGCGACGTCCCCGGGCTCGCCGCGGAGCTGGTCACCATTGCCGGCACCAACCACGGCGACTGGAGCTACGACTACCGGCACGTTTTCAACACGCTCGAGGCGGAGGTGCGGTCGGGGCTCGCGCTGGCCATCATCGAACGGGCGGCGGAGCTCACCGATCCGAACCACCGGGTCTCGGCGCACCAGTTGGTCGCGGCCGTCGGCGAACGGTTGGGCACGGCGACGCCGCCGCAGGTCGCCGAGGCCATGCTGCGGTCGGCCGGGCGGTTCAGCACCTACTGGCCGCCCGCCCAGCTGCTCGTGTACGCGAAGGTGCTGGAGCACGCGGGCCGACCGCTGACGCCGGAGGCGGTGGCCGTCGTGCGGCGCACCGCGCACGGCGACCGGTACGACAACGGCGACCTGAAGAAGTACGCCCGCACGCTCACCGACCCGCCACTCAACTGCGGCGAGGCGTGGGCCGACGCGGTCAACGCGGCCGTCGGGGGCGGCGGGCCGTGGGCGGAACTCGTCGCGCACGCCGCCACCGCCACCGGTCCGCGTCCGACCGAGACGTGGGCCAAGAAGGCCGTCGAGCTGCTGGCCGATCTCCCCGGCGACGAGGCGGGCGCGACGCTGCGCGGCTGGCTCGGGCTGGTGGGCAGGCCGCGCACGCTGCCCCTCGAACGCAACCCGTACGAGTACGACGTCAACGAGGCGTTCGATCTCCACAACGCCACACCGCTGCGGGGCCTCATCTGGCTCACCGTCCACGTGCCCGAGCACCCCGACACCGCCCGCCTGCTCGGCGCGCTGGTCGACACCGCGCTGCGCAAGGTCGCCGGGCTCGGCCCGCGCAGCCCGAAGACCGCCAACGCGGCCGTGCAGGCGTTGTCGGGGCTGGGCACCGAAGCCGCGCTGGCGCAGCTCGCGCGGCTCACCACGCGGGTCACGTTCAAGGGGACGGTCAAGGAGCTCGACGCCGCGCTGGAGGCGGTGGCGCGGTCGCTGAACCTGTCCCGCGACGAGGTCGAGGAGCTGGCCGTGCCCACCTACGGGCTCACCGGGGTCGGCCGGCGCGTCGTGGAGTTCGGGCCGGAGGGATCCGCCGTGGCCACCGCGGTGGTCGAGGTGTCGGGCGGGCGTGCGGTCGTCACGTGGTCCAATGCGGGTGGACGCGCGGTGAAGGCGCCGCCCGCGGCCGTGCGCACGGATCATGCCGAGGAGCTCAAGGAGCTCAAGGCGTCCGTCAAGGACCTCGACCAGATGCTGTCGGCGCAGGCCGACCGGCTCGACCGGCAGTTCCTCGCGCAACGGGTGTGGACGTTCGACACCTGGCGCGAGCGCTACCTCGACCATCCGCTGCTCGGCACGCTGGCCCGGCGGCTGATCTGGCTCGTCGACGACCGGCCCGTCGCGTTCGCCGACGGCCGGTTGCGCGACGTGAACGACGAGCAAGTCGATGAGGGGGACGAGGTCCGGCTCTGGCATCCGATCGGCCGGCCCGTCGTCGAGGTGGTGGCCTGGCGCACGTGGCTGGAACGGCACGGGATCACGCAGCCGTTCAAGCAGGCCCACCGCGAGGTCTACCTGCTCACCGCGGCGGAGGAGCGCACGGCCACGTACTCCAACCGGTTCGCCGCGCACGTCCTGCGGCAGCACCAGTTCCACGCGCTGGCCGCGGTGCGGGGCTGGCGCAACAAGCTGCGGCTGATGGTCGACGACGTGTACCCGCCGCCGAAGCGGGAGCTGCCCGGGTGGGGGCTGCGGGCGGAGTTCTGGGTCGAGGGGATCGGCGAGGACTACGGCGGCGACGACACCACCGAGTCGGGCACGTACTTCCGGATCGCGACCGACCAGGTGCGGTTCTACTCCGTCGGGGCGGCGGAGAACGAGGCGCACGCCGGTGGCGGCGGCTACGGGCAGCACTGGCACACACGGAACCCGGTCGGCGACCCGGTGCCGCTCGTCGACATCCCGCCGCTGGTGTTCAGCGAGGTGATGCGCGACGTCGACCTGTTCGTCGGCGTTGCCAGCGTCGGCAACGACCCCACCTGGCAAGACGGTGGTCCGCGGGGCCGGCACCGCGAGTACTGGGCCGAGTACGCCTTCGGCGAGCTCGGCGCCACCGCGCAGACCCGGCGCGAGCTCCTCGAACGCCTGGTGCCCCGGCTCGCGATCGCCGACCGCGCCACGGTGTCGGGCCGCTTCCTCGAGGTGCGGGGCACAATGCGCACGTACCGGATCCACCTCGGCTCGGGCAACATCCTGATGAGCCCGAACGACCAGTACCTGTGCATCGTCCCCAAGCAGACACCCGACCGGGCCGGCCCGGTGTTCCTGCCCTTCGACGGCGACCGGGTGCTGGCGCTGATCCTGAGCAAGGCGCTCCTGCTGGCACGGGACGACTCGATCACCGACGAGACGATCCTCCAGCAGATCCGCTCCTGAGCCCCGCCAGGTCGGATAATTGTCGGCATGCCCGCACACCTTGGCGACCTGTTGGAGACCGCTCGCAGGCAGCACTTCGTGGGACGTCGGCGCGAGGTGGCCAGTTTCGACGACGCCATCGCCGGGCGGTCGCCGCGGCGGGTGCTGTTCCTGCACGGCCAGGGCGGCATCGGCAAGACGACGCTGCTGCTGGAGTTGCGCGCGCGGGCCGCCGGTCGCCGGGTCGTGCTGATCGACGGCCGCGACGTCGATCCGTCACCGGAGGGGCTGCGAGCGGCGCTGCGGCCGACCTCGTGGCCGCTGACCGGTGGCGTCCTGCTCATCGACGGGTACGAGCAGCTCGTCGCGATCGACGCGTGGGTACGCGACGACCTCGTCCTCGGGCTGAGCGCCGACGCCGTCGTGGTGCTGGCCGGTCGCGATCCACCGGCGGCGCCGTGGCGCACCGACCCCGGCTGGCGGCATCTCGTGGCCGTGCACCGCCTCGACCCGTTCGACGCGGCGGAGAGCGGCGAACTCCTCGCCCACGCCGGCGTCGCTCCGTCCGACCGGTCGCACCTGATCACCCTCGGCCGCGGACACCCGTTGACCGTGGCCCTGCTGGCGGACCTGACCGCGTCCGGGGAGGTGCCGGCCACCCTCGCCGACGCACCGGATCTGGTCTCGGCACTACTGGAATCGTTCCTGCGTGACGTGCCCAGCGAACTGCACCGCATCGGCCTCGCCGCCTGCGCGATCGCCTGGTTGACCACCGAGGAACTTCTCGCGCGGCTGGTGGGCGCCGACGCCGCCCCGGCGGTGTGGCAGTGGCTGGCCCGGCGTCCGTTCATCACCGCCGGCCCGCGCGGGCTGTCCGCCCACGACCTGGCCCGCGACGTGCTGGACGCCGAGTTCGAACGCCGCGAACCCGAGCGGTACCGCTCCTACCGCCGGATCATCCACGCCCACGCGGTGGCCGCCCTGCGCGCGACCACCGGCCTCGACCGGCAACGGCACGCGCAGCAGATGTTCTTCCTGCTGGGCAACAGCCCGCTCGCCGAGGTGGTCGCCCGCCTGCGGGCGCGGGGCTCGGCGACGGTCGCACCGGCCCGCCCGGACGAACACGAGCCGGTGTGCGCGGTGATCGAACGGTTCGAGGGACCGGCCAACGCCGAACTCGCCCGGGCCTGGATCGGCGAGCAGCCCGAACAGCTCAGCGTGGTGCGCGCCGGCGACAACCTCACCGGGTTCGCCTACCACGTCCTGTGCCCCGGCCGGTCGGAGCTGGAGGACCGTGACCCGGTGGTGCGCGCCGTTCTCGACCACATCGCCCGGGAAGGACCCCTGCGGCCCGGGGAACTGGTCGGCATCACCCGGTACGCCGCCGGAACCCGCGCACACCAGCACGACCCGTACGCCCTGCTCGCCGCGAGTGTCTGCACCCTCATCGAGATGCTGGCCCGGCCGCTGGCCTGGTCGGTGTTCGTCGGGATCGACCCGTTGACCTTCGCCTTCTCCGAGTACATGGCCTTCACCCGGCTCGTCGGGATCGACCACGGCGGCGTGCGGCACGTCGCCTACGGCATCGACTGGCGACGGATCTCCGTCGACGTCTACCTCGACCTGGTCCGCGACCGGGCGCACTCCGGTGAGACCGGACCACCACCGGCCGCCCTGCTCCGCCGGCCACCCATGGACCGCACCCGCTTCGCCGCGGCCGTCAAGGCGGCCCTGCAGACGGTGTGCCGGCCCGACCGGCTCGCCACCAACCCACTGATCGACTCCGCGCTGGCCGCGACCCCGGCCGGTCCGAGCGTCGACCGGTTGCGGACCACCATCGGCGACGCCGTCACCGACCTCGGCAACCGGCCCAGGGGTGATCAGCTCCGGGCGGTCCTCGACCGCACCTACCTGCGCCCGGCACCGTCGCAGGAGGCCGCCGCCCAGATCCTCGACCTGCCCCTGAGCACCTACCGCCGCCATCTCGCCAGGGCTCTCGACGAGCTCACCGACATCCTCTGGATGACGGAGATCGAGCCTCACCGGCGGGACGCGTCACCACTGGACGGCCATTGACCACCATCTGACGTGGAAAGTGAGCGGCGGCGCACCCCATCCTCGACGCATGGACGACAACCGACACCACGCGATCGTGCTGGGAGCGAGCATGGCCGGCCTGCTGGCCGCCAGGGTGCTCGCCGACGAGTACGAGCGGGTCACCGTCGTCGAGCGGGACCCGTTGCCGCCGGCGGCGGACAACCGCCGCGGCGTCCCACAGGGCCGGCACGGTCACACCCTCCTGCCGAGCGGCGCCGACATCATCGACGAGCTGTTCCCCGGCCTGCTCGGCGAACTCGTCGCGGCCGGGGCGCCCAGGCTCGACAACTACACCGCCGTGCGGTTCGTTCCCGACGGCGTGCACCGGCTCGCGCCGCCCGCGCCGCCCGTCGAGTTCCTGCACCAGGCGAGCCGACCGTTGCTCGAGGCGGCGGTCCGCACCCGGATCCGCGGCCTGACCAACGTGGAGATCCTCGATGGCTGCGCGTTCGTGGGACTGGTGACGAGCGCCGCCCGGGACCGCGTCACCGGAGCCCGCGTCTTCCGCCACGGCGCGCCCGCCGAGCAGGTGCTGACCGCCGACCTGGTGATCGACGCCACCGGACGCGGGTCGCGAACTCCCACCCGGCTGGCCGAGCTCGGTTACCGCCGGCCGCCGGAGGACGAGGTCGAGATCGACCTGCGGTACGCCAGCAGGCTGATCCGGTTCGAGCCCGGTGCGGTGCCCGAACAACTCACGCTGATCGGGCCGACTCCCCGACGACCACGCGCGATGGCCCTGTTCGCGTACGAGAACGACACCTGGTTGTTCACCGTCTCCGGCTACGCCGGCCATCACCCGGCCGCCGACTACCGGGCGATGGTGGAGTTCGCGGCGCCGTTCGCGCCGCCGCACATCGTGGCCGCCCTGCGCGACGCCCGGCCGCTGGCCGACGTGTCGACGTTCCGGTTCCGCGCCAACCGCCGCCGCCGCTACGAACGCATGCGCCGCTTCCCGCGCGGACTGCTCGTCGTCGGCGACGCGATGTGCAGCTTCAACCCGATCTACGGGCAGGGCATGTCGGTCGCCGCCAAGCAGGCGATCGTGCTCCGTCACTGTCTGCGCCGTGGCGACGGGCGCCTCGCCCGGCGGTTCTTCCGGTTGGCCGCCCGGCCGGTCGGCACGGCGTGGCGGATGGCAGTCGGCGCGGACCTCGCCCTGCCCCAGGTCGACGGGCCGCGATCGCCGGCGGTGCGGCTCGGCAACGCCTACGTTCACCGGGTGCTCGTCGCCGCCGAGCACGATCCCGTCGTCGCGGCCCGCTTCCTCCGGGTCAGCGCGTTCCTCGACAAGCCGTCGCGGCTCATGGCGCCGTCGATCATCGCCCGGATCATTGCCCGGATCATCATCGGCAATCGACGGGCGGAACCGGATCGGCAGGATACCCGTATCGTCTTTCGATGATGTAGCAGTGGCGGGATCGGTCGGTCGGTGGTGGAGGTGCGATGATCGCGCTGACCGGTGCGTCCGGGCGGCTGGGCCGGTTGGTGCTGCGGCTCCTCCTCGAACGCGTCGACGCCGGCACCGTCGTGGCGCTCAGCCGCACGCCCGAGGCGCTCGCCGGTCTCGGGGTCGCGACCCGGGAGGCCGACTTCGACCGCCCGCACACGCTGCCCCGGGCGCTCGACGGCGTCGAGCGGCTCCTGCTCGTCAGCACCGACGTGTTGAGCCCCACCGACCGGCGGGCGCGGCAGCACGAAAACGCGGTGAGTGCCGCGGCCGCGGCCGGGGTGGGGCACGTGCTGTACACGTCGATCGCGCGGGCCGAGCACGACAACCCGGCATCGGTGGCGGCCGACCATCGCCGCACCGAGGCGACGCTGGTCGAGTCGGGCGTGCCGTACACGATGCTGCGCAACAGCCCGTACACCCAGCTCGTGCTCATGGGCATCGAGACCATGCTCGCCACCGGCACACTGCTCGACAACAACGGCGACGGCGCCACCGCGTACGTCACCCGCGAGGACTGCGCGGCCGTCGCGGCCGAGGTGCTGGCCCGCGGCGGGCATCAGGGCGCGATCCTGGAGGTCACCGGGCCGCGGGCGCACACCCAGTTCGACATCGCCGCGCTCATCAGCGAGTTCAGCGGCGTTCCGGTGCGGTACCTGCCGATCAGCGACGAGGCCACGGTCGCCGACCTGGTGGCGGCCGGCATGGGCGAACCGGAGGCGCGCAACTTCGCCACGATCGGCAAGGCGATCCGCGCCGGCTACACCAACCTCGTCACCGACACGGTGGAGCGGATCACCGGGCAGCCGCCGACCTCGGTCGCGGAGTTCCTGGAGGCGCGCCTGGCCGGCCGCTGGCCGTCCGGCCGGCAGCGGATCACCGACCGCCGCGCGTTCCGGCCCGCGCGGACGCGGCCGGCCACGCGTCGCAGAAGACCGGGTGACGCGCGCTAGCTTTTCAACCGGGTCAGCGTGGCCCGGCGAGCGTGAGCATCGCCTTGACGCTGGCGTCGACGTCGTCGGCGTCGGTGGTCCAGTTGGTCACCGAGATCCGCATCGCGGCCCGGCCCCGCCAGGTGGTGCCGCTGACGAAGCAGGTGCCGTCGGCGCGGAGCGCGTCGATCACCGACCGGGTGCGCTCGTCGGGGCCGTCGAAGCGGACGAGGACCTGGTTCAGCACCACGTCGTTGAGCACGGTGACGCCGTCGGCGGCGCCGAGGCGGTCGGCGAACCGGCGGGCCAGCGCGCAGCACCGGTCGACGATCTCCGCGACGCCGCTGCGCCCGAGCGCCCGCAACGCCGCGTAGACGGCGAAGCCGCGCGCCCGGCGCGAGAACTCCGGGTTGTGGTCGAGCGGGTCCCGGCCGGCGCCGTCGGCGTGCACGAGGTACGCGGCGCGCACGCCCATCGCGGCCCGGTGGGCGGCCGGATGGGCGCAGAAGACCAGCCCCGAGTCGTACGGGACGTTGAGCCACTTGTGCGCGTCGGTCGCCCACGAGTCGGCCCGTTCGACGCCGGCCAGCAGCGGCTTCAGGTCCGGGCTGGCCGCGGCCCACAGGCCGAACGCGCCGTCGACGTGCACCCACGCGCCAACGCCGTGGGCGAGGTCGACGATCGCGCCGATCGGGTCGACGGCACCGGAGTTGACGTTGCCCGCCTGCGCGCACACGATCACCGGCCCGCTCTGCTCATCAAGTGCGCGGCGCAGCGCGTCCACCCGCATTCTGCCCTGGGAATCGGCCTCGACCGCGACGATCGCGTCGGTGCCGAGGCCGAGGAACCGGAGCGCCCGGTCGATGGTGTCGTGCCGGTCGGCGCCGGCCAGAACGCGGACGGTCGGTGCGGCGGCGAGGCCGCGCTTCTCGACGTCCCAGCCGACGCGGCGCAGCATCTCGTGCCGGGCGGCGGCGAGCGCGGTGAGGTTGGCCATCTGCGCGCCGGTGACGAAGCCGACCGACGCGTCCCCCGGCAGGCCGAGGATGTCCAGCAGCCAGCCGCCGGCGATCTCCTCGACCGCGGCGGCGGCGGGGCTGACCGCGTAGAGGCCGGCGTTCTGGTCCCAGGTGGCGGTGAGCCAGTCGGCGGCGAGCGCGGCGGGTGTCACTCCGCCGATCACGAACCCGAAGAACCGGCCGCTGCCGGTGGCCATCAGGCCCGGCCCCGCCGCCGTCGCGAGCGCGGTGATCACGTCGGCGGCCGGCGTCGGCGTCTCCGGAACCGGGCCGCCGAGCGCGGCGCGCATCGCGGCCGGATCGACCGGGACGCCCACCGGACGCCCGGGCAGCCCGGTCAGGTGGGCGAGCGCGTGCCGGTACGCCTCGCCGAGCGGTGTCTCCCAGTCGGGCACCTGCATGTGCGTCCCCTCTCTCTGTCACCACCGATCGTGGCCGACCACCGTGTGACGCACCGTGTGATTCCCCCGCCGTTACCTGACGGGTAATCGACTCTGCTACCGGTCTCCTGCGAGGCTCGGGCCATGAGCGACGAAACACGCGCCGTGGTGGCGGATCTGATGGGACGGATCGTGGCCGGTGACCCCGAGCGGGTCGCGGAGCTGTTCGCCGAGCCGGTCGACTGGCTGCTGAGCTGGCCCGAGCCGGCGGAGCTGCCGTCGGACGTGCCGTGGATCCGGCCGCGGCGGACGCGGGCCGACGTGGCTGACCACTTCCGGACACTGGCCGAGCACCACGTGCCGGAGCTGAACGGGACGACGGTGTCGGACGTACTGGTCGACGGCACCGACGCGGTGGTGGTCGGCGAGATCGTGCAGACGGTGCGCCGGACGGGCGTGGCGTACCGGTCGCCGTTCGCGCTGCGGTTGACGGTCGAGGGCGGGCTGATCACGCGGTACCACATCTACGAGGACAGCCTGACCGTGGCGCGCTCCGTCTAGAGCCATCGATGGCTATGCTTCGATCCAGGAAAGCGCTTGCCTCCCGGGAAGGAGCGTCGTCATCGTTACCCGACGCCAGTTCACCGCCCTCGCCGCTGTCCCGCTTGCCGCTCCCTTGGCGGTGCCCGCCGCCGCCACTCCCGCCGCCGCCACTCCCGCCGCCACCATTCTCGACGTCGTGGAGACCGAGACGGAGATCCTGGTCGACAACGGTCCCGTGCAGCTCACGGTCAGCAAGACCAGCCCGGCCCGCCTCACCGCGCTGCGCTTCGAGGGCCGGGACCTGCTCGGCAGCGGCGGGCGCGGCAACTACGACATGAACAACGCCCGCGAGGGTGACGCGTTGCCGCTCCCGCCGGTGCAGAACACGGTCGAACTCCGGCGGGGTTCCGACAACAGTGGGGATTTCGTCGACATCGCGTTCCGGTACAGCCCCACCAACGGCGGGCCGTTCTGGTTGGAGCGGCACCACATCGTGCGGGCCGGCGAACCGGGCCTGCACCTGGCCACCGTGTTCCAGCACCCGCCGGAGTTGCACGGGTTCCGGTCCGACCAGCACCGGTACGTCTTCTACCTGGACCCGGCGCTGTTCACCCACGCGTCGGTCGAGGACGATCCGATCGGTGACCCGTGGCGGGCCGGCGCCGCGGTCCTGCCGACGCCGGCGGAACTCGCGGCCGCGCCGATGGTCATGGACGCCACGCACGACCTGTCGGCGGTCGGCTCGGCGTACCCGCGCCGGTACTACACCAAGTACGACTGGGCCACGTGGGTCAAGGACCACGTGGTGCACGGCCTGTACGGGAACGGGTACGGGATCTGGTGCGTGCAGCCGAACCGGGAGGCGTTCAGCGGCGGGCCGGTGCGGCAGGATCTGAACCTGCACCAGACCACGAGCCGGCCGGTGCTGCTGGTCGAGCCGCACGCGACGCACTACGGCGCGCCGCCGGTGCGGGTCGCGGCCGGGCAGGAGTGGTCGAAGACGTACGGGCCGTACTTCGTCTGCTTCACCACGGGGACGGACGTGGCCGCGATGCGCGCGTCCGCCGTCGCCCACGACCACCGCGACTTCCACGACCGGCTCGCGTTGCCGGGGTGGGTGCCGTCGGCGGAGCGGTCCACTGTGGACGGTCGCGTCGATCCGGGTCCCGCACCCGCCGTGGCGGTGTTGTCGGACAACGGGATCGACCACCAGCGGACCGTGCTCGGCTACGCCTACTGGGCCGACGTCCGGCGCGACGGTCGCTTCTCGCTGCCCGGCGTGCGGCCGGGCACCTACCGGCTCACCGTCTACCGCGAGGGCGTGTGGGACGACGTCGTGCGCGACGACGTGGTGGTCGCGCCGGGATGCCGGCTGCGCCTTCCGTTCACGGCGTTCCCGCGGTCTGTCCGTCCACTGTGGCAGATCGGCACGCCGAACCGGACGTCGGTCGAGTTCCGGCGGGGGCGGGAGTTCCGGCAGTGGGGGACGTCGCGGTTCTTCGCCGCCGACTTCCCGGACGGCGTGGTGTACACGGTCGGCCGCAGCGGGCCGGCGGACTGGAACTACCTGCAGTTCCAACGGATCGACGGCGTCGAGCAGGCGCCGTGGCGGATCCTGTTCGACGTCCCGCAGCCGGCGAATACCGCGACCCTCACGATCGCCCTGGCCGCGTGGGGCATGGACACCGCGCGCGACATCCCGCCGACGCCGCCGAACCTGACCGTGCACGTGAACGACACCTCGTTCGCGTGGACGTTCGAGCCCGACGAGACGCGCGGCGCCACCTACCGCAGCGGGTGCGGCGGACGGACGTTCCGGCGGTCGTTCCCTGTGGTTCTCCGCCGCACCGGCAACGAGATCGTGCTGCGGATCAACGAGGGGTCGCCGCCGGAACTCGGCAACGACCTGGCGTACGACGCGATCAAACTGGAGCTGGGTCGATGAGACCGGTGCCCGCGTGGTACCGCGACGCGAAGTTCGGGGTGATCGTCCACTGGGGACTGTACTCGGTACCGGCCTGGGCGCCGCTCGACGACGAACTGGTGCGGATCCTCGCGTCCGGGGGGCCGGCGCCGTCTCTTGAAGATTCGGCGGCGGGTGATCCGCTGGCCCGGACCTCGTACGCCGAGTGGTACTGGAACAGCTCGTTGCTCGACGGCCCGACCCGTTCGTACCACGCGTCCGTGTACGGCGGCGGCGACTACGGCGACTTCCGGGAACCGTTTCTCGAGGCGGTACGCGGGTGGTCGGCGGAGCCGTGGGCGTCGCTGTTCGCGGCGGCGGGCGCGCGGTACGTCGTGCCGGTCACCAAGCATCACGACGGTTTCCTGCTGTGGCCGTCCACTGTGGACAATCCGCACCGGACCGGCTGGCGCGTGACGCGGGACGTGATCGGAGAGCTGGGCGAGGCGGTCCGCGCGCACGGGATGCGGTACGGCCTCTACTACTCCGGCGGCCCCGACTGGACGTTCGACCACCTGCCGATCCGGCGCATGGCCGACGTGGCGGCGAGCATCCCGTCGAGCCGGGAGTACGCCGGGTACGTCGACGCGCACTGGCGCGAGCTGATCCGCCGGTACCGGCCGAGCATCCTGTGGAACGACATCGGCCGCCCGCCCGGTTCCGACCCGGGTCCCCTGATCGCCGACTACTACGCCGAGTTCCCCGACGGCGTGGTGAACGACCGCTTCGGCGGCTCCGACCCGGACGTGCGCACCCCGGAGTACGCCCGCCGCGCCGACATCGACCCTTTGCCGTGGGAGTGCGTGCGGGCGGTCGGCCTGTCGTTCGGCTGGAACCGCCAGGAGACGTCGCTGCTGTCGGTGGGCGAGCTGGCGATGCTGCTGGCCGACGTGGTCAGCAAGAACGGCAACCTGCTGCTGGGCGTCACGCCCGACGACCGCGGTGCGATCCCGCCGGCCCAGGTAGCGTTGCTCCACGGCATCGGCCGCTGGCTGGCCGCGCACGGCGAGGCCGTGTACGCCACCCGCCCCTGGGTACGGGCCGACGCCCGTACGGCCGACGGCCAGGAGGTCCGCTTCACCTGCCGTGGCGCCACGGTGTACGGCCTCATCCCGAACGCGGTCGGCGACCCGGTCGAGCTGGCGCGCACGATCGCCGGCGTTCCAGCTGTTCCGTTCCGGCGGGTCGGGAGCGAGGGGTTCGCCTTCGACGCACCCTGACGGGGCTCGTCGTCCATGCCTCAGCCGCCCGCCCGGAGCACCTCGGCCAGGCCGCGCCTCCGGCGCAGCGCGGACTCCACCGGCACCACCACCGCCACCGCCACGAGCAGCGCGACCGCCACCGCGGCCAGCCCCCACCAGGGCACCACCAGCGGCGGGTCGCTCGGCTGGCCGGTCAGCACCCGCACCGACAACGGGCCCAGGGTCAGCCGGGCGAGCAGCAGCCCCAGCAGCGGGCCACCCACGGCGGCCACCGCCACGGGCGGCAGCAGTTCGCCGGCGGCCACCCGGCGGGCGTCGCGGACCCGGAGGCCCAGGGTCCGCAGGCGGCTCAGCGTCTGCCACCGGTCGGGCGCGCCGGCGGCGGCGCCCAGCGCCAGCCCGAGCAGGCCGGCCACCAGCAGCACCGCCGCCGACGTCAGGGTCAGCCGGAGGAGGCCGGCGGTCAACGGGGCGCTCCGGCGGTCGTGCAGGACGGTCGCCCGCAGCACGACGTCCGCGGGAACATCCGCCGCGGCGACGGCCTTCGCCGTACCGGGGCCGACCACCCACACGGTGTCGGGCACCACGGGGACGCCGCGCTCCGCCAGCGCCCGCGCGTCGACGATGACCACGTCCTCGACGTCACCGACCCGGGGCGCCGTGCCCACCGTGCGGAGCGGCACCGGATCGGCGCCCTCGCGGGGGAGTTCCAGCCGCATCCCCGGCCGCAGGCCGCCGTCGGCCGAGCGGACCAGCGCCGGCACATCCGCTGACCCGGCCGCCGCCAGCAGCGAGAGCGCCGGCGCGTCCGGCAGGGGCGTCGACGCCAGCAGCCGCCGGAACGCGGCCGAGTCGACGATCACCAGGCGGGGCGTCACCAGCGTCTGCCCGGTGAGGACGCGGGCGTCGTCGGTCACCTGTGCCGTCACCACCTGCCGCACCCCGGGCCGCGCCGCGAGCGTGCGGGCGAGCTCGGGCACCGCTGGCTCGGCCGCATCGGGGGCGAGGTCGAGCCGGGCGTCGGCGCCGACCGTCTGCCACGCGCCGGCGGCGAGGCCGCGGTTCGCCGTGGCGTCGAGGGTCAGCGCGAACGACGCCAACGCCGCCGCCGCGACCATCGCCAACACCGGCAACGCCCGGCCCGCCGTCGCGGCCGCCCGCGCCGTGCCGAAAAGCAATAGTGGACGCCGTGCGCGCAGCGCCCACGCCAACGCCACGCCCAGCCCGGCGGGGAGCACCCGCAGCAGGAGCACCGCACCGGCGACCGCACCGAGCGCGGGCGCACTCGCGGGCAGCACCCCACCCCCCGAAGCCAGCAACCCACCGGCGGCCGGTGCCGCGGCGTCCGTGGGGGTGGGGAGGATTCCGCGTTGGTGCAGGGCCACGGCGGCGGCTGTCGCGGCGGCCAGCAGCGCCACCTCGAGCGCGGCGCGCCTCAGTTCCGCCGTGCGGTGGATGAAGCGGCGGGCGGAGCGGTTGGCCGGCACGCGCCGGTCGCTGGTGGCCCTGGCCGTGGCCAGGGTGCCGAATCCCGGGCTCGCCGCGGCCAGCGTCGCGGCCACCGGCACGGCCCACCACCAGGCGACATCCGGCGTGACCAGGCGGGCCAGGGCCAGCCCCACGGCGGCGAAGAGCGCGGCCACCAGCACCGATTCGAGGGTGAGTTCCAGGGCCAGGTCGCCGACGGCGGCGCCGCGTCGGCGGGTGATGGTGAGGGACGGGGTGCGGCGGCGCACCAGGAGGTCGGCGGCGAGCAGGAGGACCAGTACCGTACCCGCCACCACGGCGAGCAGCAGCACCGATGCCTGGGCCGCCGCGGCGTCCACCCGGGTTTGTACCTCGCGGAGGATCAGGTCGAGGCGGGACTCCCACTTCAGCGACGCGTCGAGTGTGGCGGAGGAGCCGGAGGTCACCTTCAATTCGACCACGGTCCCGGCGATCGTCCGGCCCGAGTCCGCGGTGAGGGTGGACGGGTCGGGTGCGAACCGCACGGTGCGGTCGAGTTCGTCCTGGTCGAACGCCAGCCGCGCGTCGGGCAGCGAATCGGGGGACAGCAGCCCGCCCAGGCGGGTGGTGCCGACGCCGTCGGAGCCGCTGACCGGGTGGAGCAGCCACGGGGCCAGCCGCCAGCCGGGACCGTCGTCGGGGCGGAAGACGCCGCTCACCTCGACGTGCTTCTCCCGCTTCTGCTCGTCGACCAGCGGGATCCGGTCGCCGGGGCCGACGCCCAGGGCGGCGGCGTCGGCCTCCGACAGGCCGACCTGCACCGGCCACGGCGGGGCGTCGTAGGACATCGTGGCGTCGCGGGTGACGCTCGGTCGCGGTGGTCCGCCGGCCACCCAGGTGACGGCGGTCGCGCTGGCGGCGCCCCGGGCGTCGGCCAGGTAGTTCAGCTGGAAGGTGCGCAGCTGGCTGCCGTCGGTGATCCGCAGCGTCGGGCTGGAGACGATCGTCGTCGGTGGTCGCAGCACCCGGCGGAGGTCGGGGGTGAGCGCGTTCTCGGCCCGGCGGCGGAACTCGTCGACGTCCTCGGCCAGGTCGGGGACCCGGGTCCGGCCGCCGCCGGGCGCGTCGTCGGGGATCCAGCGGGCGTGGGTCAGGACGTCGGCGGTCGGGCCGGCGCGGCGGACGGCGTCGCGCACGGCGTCGTCGGCGGTCGCCCGGAGCAGCGGCGGGGCGGCGGTGGCCAGCAGGGTGACGACCATGAGGACGACGCCGGCCAGCAGGAGGGGACCGGCGTCGGCCCGCGCCCGCCCCCGCACGCTGGGCCAATGCACGCGGGGAATCACGAGGTCACCCGCAAGCGGGCGGCGTCGGCCTGGCGGGACTGGAACGTGGCTACCACCGTCACGGCCAGGAGGCAGCCGGCCAGCAGGAGCGCTACCAGGATCGCCTCGTGGCCCCAGGGCCAGAGGGGTACCACCGGCGGGACCGGTACGGCGCCGGTGTCCGAGCGGATCATCGGGGGTGCCACCCCGTAGGTGGCCAGCGCGCCGACCAGGGCGCCGGCCAGCAGGGGCGGCAGGAGCACGGCCATGTGCTGGCCGAGCAGGACGGTCCGGATCTCGCGGCGGGACACGCCGAGGCCGCGCAGGCGCGCCACCTCCAGGGCGCGGGCGCGCAGGTCGAACGTCACGTGCAGGGCGACGCCGGCGAACAGGAGCAGCGCCGCGGCCGGCACCAGTAGCCGCAGGGCCCCCGGGAGGCCGGCGCGGGGTGGGCTGCCGGTCAGGCGGGCGGCCTCGCCGGCGCGGGTGACGACGGTTCCGAGGTGCAGGTCGGCGACCCGCTCGGGCGCGTCGGGGCGGGGGTGGCCGACCCACCAGGCGTCCATCGGGAACGTCGGGTCGCCGCCGCGGATCACGGCGCGGGACAGGAGGTCGATGTCGGCGAGGATCGCGGCGGCGCCGGGCGCGCCGGGGACGGACGGCACCACCGACGTGACCACCACCGGAACGGGCGTGGTGCCGACCGTGAGGCTGAGCCGCGAACCGACGCGGGCCTTGAGGTCGGACGCGAACCGGGCGGACACCGCCACCGGAACCGGGCCGGGGTTGCCGAACGCGGTGGCCACCAGGGTCCTGGCACCGTCGTAGAAGCCGTAGAACTGGACGTCGGCGGTCATCGTCAGGGTGGTGGGGGTGGCGCCGACGGCGGGATTCGTCAGCATCTGGGGGTCCGGGGGAGCGGAGAACGCGGTCCAGTCCGGGCCGGCGCCGGGCACGGACAGGGTCACGGTGACGCCGGCCAGCGTCCCCGATTCACCGACCGGACCGGAGGAAATCAGCGACAGGAAGACGGCCACCAGGTGCCCCGGCGCGCACGACGGGAACCGGTGCGGCATGCCGTCGAGGGGGAACGCCGGGCCGGCGCACGGGGTGCGCACGCCGGTGCCGTCCTGTAGCAGCAGGCGCGGTGTCGCGAGCACCTCTACGCCACCGGTGGCGGTTCCGGCGATCGTCAGGTCGGCCGGCACGGGCACACCCGCGGCACGGATTTCCGGCGACAGGCCCGCGCCGACGCGCGTCCACGATTGGTTTTCGCCGCCGCGGCCGCGCAGCAAGGCCGCGGACCGCGCCGTGTCGATCGCGACCAGCCGTGGCGCCGCGCCCCCGCCGCCCACCCATTGCCCGACGGCGATCCCGCGGTTCATGGCCGGGCTGACGACGCCGCCGGTGGCCGCGCCGATCGCCGCACCGTCGCCGGCGGACGGCGGGGCCGCGACGCGCAGCGCGAGGTCGGTGCCGACGGAGAGGTCGGCCTGATCGCGCTGCGACCGCTGCCAGGTGGCGTCGAACGCGGTGCCGAACGTGCCGGCCGCGCACGCCAGGGCGATCAGCAGCCCGGCCGCGACCGTGTGCGGCCGGCGCGCGGCCTCGAACGCGGCCAGCGGCAGGGCCAGGCCGCGCGACCGGCGGGCCAACCGGTCGACGGCCGTGAGCACCGGGACGGCCGACCGCAGCGCCAACGCGGCACCGGCCGTGAGGAGCAACGCCGGCGCGGCCACCCGCACGACGTCGGCGCGGGCGCCGGAACCGGACGGCTGCGCGGTGAGCTGCCACCAACCGACCACGGCGAACGCGACGAGCAGGACGTCGACCCCGGAGCGGACGAGGAACTGGCCGCCCGTCGGTGCGGGGCGCACGGCCATGACCACCAGGACCGCCGCGAGCGCCAGCGCGCCCGCGATCACCGCGGCCACCTGCGGGCCGTTCGCCGCCGCGCCGGTCGCGAGCCCGGCACCGGACAGCGGTTGCCGGTGGGTCAGCCACGAGTGCAGCCCGGCCGAGGCCGGCACCGCGATCGCGGCCGCGAGCGCGGCGAGCGCCAGCGCCTCCGCGGCCGCCACCAGCGCGAACTGGTTCCGGCTGACGCCGAGCGCCGACAGCAGCCCGGTCTCCCCGGTGCGGACGCCGGCGGTGAGGCGGCCGGCCAGCGCCAGCGCGGTCGCGGTGAGCACGCAGCCGACCAGCGCGACCGCGAGCACCGCCGCCGCCGTGACCCGCTGCTGCTCGCGGGCCTGCCGCAGCGTCGCCGGCAGGAACGACTCGACCCGCTGGATCCGCACCCGCTCGCCGAGGGTGCGGTCGAGCCGCCGGTCGGCACCGGTGACGGCGCGGGCGACGGCGTCGAGGTCCGTCCGGGACGCGTGGCTGAGGTCGGGCCGGGCGGTGATCTCCAGCCGGTCGACGGTGGAGGCGCCGTCGAGCAGGTCGTCGAGGCCGACGAGAAAGGGGCCGTAGGCGTGGACGGGTTGGGCGGTGCGGCCGTCCTGGAACGCGAAGTCGTAACCGGTGCCGGCGAGGGGGTCGCGGTCCCAGCCGGTGCCGGCGAGCGGACGCGCGATGCCGACGACGGTGACGTCGAGGGCGGGTGCGGGGTCCTGCCGCAGTTCCGATCCGAGGCCGACCCTGGCGCCGACCTTCAGGTCAAGAATCCGCGCGGTCGACTCCAGGATCACCGCCTCGCCCTTCGCCTGCGGCCAGCGGCCGTCGAGGAGTTGGGCGCGGGCCGGGAGGTCCTCGACGGCGGCCAGGTAGGTCTCGGCCGCCGTACCGTTCCCGTCGGCGGGCGCCGAGGGCAGCGACCGGATCGCCGACGACGCGCGGGCGGCGGTGGTCGAGGCGAACGGATCGAGCGTCGTCTGTAGAAGTGCGCGGGTGTCGTCGGCGACCGACCGCACGTCCTTCCCGCGGATGTCGACGGTGAACGCGGTGACCCGCGTGTTGTCCGGGTCGGCGCGGGCGGCGACCACCTCCAGCGCCTGCCCGCCGGTGCGGGTGACCAGCAGCGCGCACGTGCCGAGCAGCGTGGCACCGATCGCGACCACCGCGAGCAGCGCGGCGAGCAGCGGCCACTGCTGGCGGGCGCGGCGCCCGATCAGCGCGATCAGCGCGCTCAACCGACGGGCCCGTCACTCGATGCGGCCGCCCGGCGCCCGACCGGGGCAATCGGCGCGATCAACCGACGCGCGCGGCGCCCGATCGGCGCGATCAACCGACGCGCCCGTCGCTGATGTGCAGCACGCGGTCGGCGAGCGCCATCATCACGGGGTCGTGGGTCGCGACCAGCACCGTCACGCCCTCGGACTCCACTACGCCCTTCAGCAGCGCCATCACCGCCAGGCCGGTCTCGGCGTCGAGCTGGCCGGTGGGCTCGTCGGCGATCAGCAGCCGCGGCGACGCGGCCAGCGCCCGCGCGATCGCCACCCGCTGCTGCTGGCCGCCGGACAGCTCGTCGGGCTTCTGGCGGGCGTGGTCGGCGAGGCCGACGAGGTCGAGCAGCGTCGCCACCCGGCGCTCGCGTTCCTGCGTCGGCATCCGTCCCAGCCGCAGCGGCACACCGACGTTCTCGGCGGCCGACAGCACCGGGATCAGCCCGAACGTCTGGAACACGTAGGCGACCCGTTCGCGGCGCAGCCGCGACAGGCCGTCGTCGTCGAGGTCGGTCACGGTGACGCCGTCGACCGTTATCGACCCGGTGTCGGGGCGGTCGAGGCCACCGACGACGTTGAGCAGCGTCGTCTTCCCCGACCCGGACCGGCCGACCAGCGCGGCCATGGTCCCTTCCGCCAGGTGGAACGACACGTCATGGAGCGCTTTCACGGCGCCGAAACTGCGGCTGACGTTCTCGACTCGAAGGATCATGCGTCGGGCCGGACCTCGACGCGGTCGGCCTCCAGCGCCAGCCGAACCCGCCGCGTCAGCGCCAGCGCCTCGCGGTATTCGCGCGGGATCTGGACGCGGCCGGCCCGGTCCATCACCGCGTACTCCTCGGCGATGACGTGCGTGTCGCCGTTCTCGTGCGTGGTGGTGCGGCGCAATGTCTCGCTGCTGGTGCGCCCGTCACGGATCGCGACCGTCCGTTCCACCTGGCCGCTCACCGCCGGGTCGTGCGTCACGACGACCACGGTGACCCCGAACCGCCGGTTCACGTCGCGCAACGCCCCGAACACCTCCTGCGACGTGGCCGTGTCGAGTTCGCCGGTCGGCTCGTCGGCGAACAGCACCCGCGGTTCGTTCGCGAGGGCGACGGCGATCGCCACCCGCATCTGCTCCCCGCCGGAGAGTTGCGCCGGTCGCCGGTCCTCCGTGTGGGCCACGCCGAGCGCCTTCAACAGCTCGGTGGTCCGGGTCCGTCTTTTATGGGACGGCGTGCGCGCGGCCGCCATGGGTAGATCGATCATCTGCCGGGCGGTCAGGTAGGGGACGAGGTTGCTGGCCGTCTGCTGGCGCACGAACCCGACGGTGTGCCGCCGGTAGTGGACGCGGTCCTTCCGCGACATCGAGAGCAGGTTCCACCGGTCGACCCGGGCCCGGCCGGCCGTGGGCGCGTCGATGCCGGCGAGAATCGACAGCAGCGTCGACTTGCCCGATCCGGACGCGCCGACGACCGCGACCATCTCCCCCCGGTCGACCACGAGGTCGAGCCCCTGCAGCGCCTGCACCTCGATCGAGCCGGACTGGTAGATGCGGACCAGGCTCTCGCAGACGATCAGGGCCTCGGACATTGTTTGATCTTATGGCTCGACGGCCTGGGCGCGTAGTGTCGCCAGCTGCTGGTCGGACATCCACTGCGGGGTCCGGTACCGCGGCGGGTACAGCTTCGGGTGCGGTACCAGGCCGATCGTGTCGACGACGGTCTCGAACGGCACGACGGAGGTGTCGTGGGCCTCGTTGATGACGGCGACGAAGTCGGTCTTCGGCAGCAGCGTCCAGACGCCCTCGCCCCATGTGGACACCGAGAAGACGCTGCCGTCGTCGCGGGTGCCCACCTGGTAGCCGCCGAAGTAACCGCGGACGTAGCCGTCGGGTTCGTCCTCGTCGATGTCGAAGTCGTCGTCGAGCTCCGCCTTCTGGGCGTCGTACTCCTTGGAGGCGAGCAGGGTCTCCGACCGGTGCACGGCGTTCCAGAGCGGGTCGCCGCGGGGAACCGCGAAGGGCACCACGCGTCCGGCGTCGTCGATCGTGTACGCCAGCGGCGACACGTATCTGGCCGACTCGAGGTACTCCTTCTCGGTGTGTTCAAGGAGGGCCTTGACGGTGTCGGGATCGTCGTCGACGATCGTGAGCCCGCTGCTCCGGTGGGGAGTGAAGGCGACCGGCCGGCCGCCGATCTTCTCGCCCATCGCGGCCAGCCACCCGTCGACGAGAAGGTGCGAGACCCAGTAGTCGGAGCCGGTCTCGGGCATCCGCAGGATCGCCTTCCGCTCGAACTTCTCGTCCGGTCGCGGCCAGTTCGCGCGGGTGGCGATGTTCTCACGGGCACGGGCGAACACCTCGTCGGCGCTGACGCCCCACTCGGCGGGCTGATCGACGTGCACGTACTGCATCTGCTTGGGGTGGTCGATGACGACCATCTCGTTCACGAACAGGTGGAACTCGCGGACGAGCAGCCGGATGCCCTCGTACTCGGCCAACTGGGGTGAGTTCAGCACCGGCCGGAGCCGGTCGGCGACCATCTCCCAGGCGGTCAACGACTCCGGGGTGGTGGCCAGGGCGTCGGCGAACCGCCTGATCTCGGCGCCCTGTTCGGCCTGCTTCGCACTGCCCCACTCGTGGTACAGGTTGTGGAGGTTGGCGATCCACCCGCCGGCGCCGCCGGGCTTCGTGTAGCGCAGGCAGAACTCGTCGGCGTCGTATTCGATGTCGGTCCCGCCGGCGACCCGCAGCGCGATGGCCACCTGGCGGGCGAACCGGTCCCTCGCGGCGTCCCCCATGGGTGAGGAACGTACCGGATCACTGCCTCCGGTACCGGATCACCCGGCCGTTCAGCGGCTGGGTCGCGCGGGCGTCCCCGTCGGGGAACAGCCGCCGGAGGCCGGCGATGCCGGTGGCCGCCACGGCCAGCGGCTGCCGCAGCACGAGCCACGACACCGGCTCGGTGAACGGCGCGGTGGTCAGGGATCCCTGGTACCGGAACGTCGACAGGTCCCTCGGTAGGGCTGTTTTGAGGTCCACTTTTGCGTGTAGGTCCGGGCCGCACTCCTTTGGGAGCGGATCGGGAATGACGTCCTTGCGGCCGCCGGGCACGAGGAACAGGCCGAGCACGAGCGTCTCGCCGTCGGGGCCGCTGTGCACGAAGTGCTGCTCCACCGGGTAGCGGTGCCCGTCGAGGGTGTGCTCGGACGGCGTGTGGAAGTGGTACTGCAGCAGGTCGTAGCGGGTGGTTCCGAGCAGCAGCGCGGCGGCGCCGGCGGGGACGTCGGCCTGCACGACGTCCTCCTCGCCCCGGGTGGTACAGCTGTCGTCGCGGCTGACGTACCGGACGGTGACGTCGACTCGGCGCGGGTAGTCGAGGTGGAGACGGGGAAGGTGGGGCGAGGCGACGGCGGTCCGCGAGCGGATGGCGATGGGACTCTGGAACGGCGGCACTTCCGCGCTCGCGGCCCCCGTCGCGCCGCCTGTTGCTGTCGCCGCCGTTGCGGTCGCGGCTCTCGCCGCTGTCGCCGCGGCCCCCGTTGCCGTCGCCGCCATGGCCGCCGCTGCGGGTATGCCCAGGATCAGCGATCGCCTGGAGATCGTCATTTGTTCACTCCCATCCCTCGATGGGGGCATTTTCCCCTTACGTCATCGTGCGACGCCAGACCGCCCATCCCTGGCGCGGCGCGCCGGCGACGAACGCCATTCCCCACGAACGGCCGTCCCACGACGGTCCGCGCCCCGACGGGTCCCACGGCGCGATGACCACGGTCGCCTGCGGCGGCGGGGGGACGTTCGCGTCGAAGAAGACGATCGGTGCCCAGTCGACCTCGCGCATGTGGTTGAACAGGTCCGGGAACCGCACCTGCCACGCCTCGGCGACCGTGTCGCCCGGTCCGAGCTTGAGATCGCGGACGAGCTTCGGTGTGTCGGACGCGTACTGCGGTCCCACCATCGGCATCGTCACCCGCTCCCGGGTCACCTCGGCGCCCACACCACCGAGCAGCACGAGCACCACGAGCGCCGCGGCCGCCATTGCCTTTCCCGACGCCGTCGGCCGGGCTTTCTCTGATCGACCGATCGCGGTGACCAGGAGGCCGCACAGGGCGATGGCGACGATCGTGGGACCCACGAGATCGAGCCGGCTCCACTGCCACGAGAGCAGCGTCGACTCCACGGCGTCGAACGCGATGAACGGCGTGGGCGGAAGGTCGGCGACGTGGAGGCCGACGACGGCCGCCGAGAACACCATGAGGGCGGCGGTGGCCGTCACCGCCTGGATCCGCCGGCGCCGGCTGGCCGTGCGCGCGGCGGCGAGCCCCACCAGCAGCCACACCGGGTACAGGAAGTGCAGGTAGCGCGGGTACGCGAAGTAGGTCAGCCGGTGGTCGGCGAACGGGAGTGACACGGCGCTGCCCGCCGCGATCAGGCCGGTCGCGACGAGCACCGCGAGCAGCGTCAGCGCCCGGGCCTGCCGGCGTCGCACGTCCCCTATTCCCGCCACGGCCGCGAGGAGCCCGACCAGGCCGAGCCCCAATGTGCCGACGCCCATCGCCCAGAACTGCCCGACGATCCGGGTGACCACGGTGACGATCCCCCAGTCGACCGTGAGAGCCGTACCCAACTGGGACCCCGGGCTCACCCCGAGCAGGTGGATCTCGTCGCCGATCCGGGCGAGCAGAACGTTGTTGAGACTCTTGAGCGCCCCGGCCGCGACGATCGATCCGAGGACCGGCCCGAACGTGACCCGTCGGGCCAGCACCGCGATCAGCATGAGGAACAGGTGTGCCGCGAGCACCATCGTCCCGCGGACGTGCACGGTGTAGATGAAACCCGCGAGCGCTCCGGACGCGACCGCGTACGCCCAGCGGCGTCCGCGCGTGTCGGCGGCCAGCCAGCCGTGTCCGAGGACCACCCAGCCGAGGAACAGCGCGGGCAGCACGGCGTCGGTCATCGCCAGGTTCGAATAGAAGGTGACGCCGGGCAGCGTGGCCGCGGCGAACCCGGCACCGACCGCCCACCGGGTCGGCGTGCCGAGCACCCGGCGCGCGAACAGCGCCGCGAGCGGGAACACCGCCGCGCCGAAGAGCGCGCTGATCACCTGTGCCCGGTGGAAGATCGCGAACGCGTCGCCCGGCCACCAGTAGGCCGGCGTCAGCAGCAACGGGTAGCCGACCCGCCGGAATTCCTCGTTCTCCGTCGAGTACCCACCCGGCCCGCCGGTGAGCACGCGGGCGGCGATGAGGTAGCCGTCCTCGTCGGGATGGCCGGCCGGCGCGACGACGCCCCGCGCGAGCCACAACCGCCAGGCAAGCTGCACCACGAACCCGATCGCGATGACGACGCCGACAGCCATCTTCGGTTTCCGGTGTTCGTCGGCTCTCGCCGGTGTCTCGTCGACTCTCGCCAGTGTCTGCTGCATGGTCCCGTCCCCGGATGCCGGCCGGTCCGGCCGGGCCGCGCCACGGGGCGGGCCCGACCGGATCCGGCGACGGTCGTCGATCAGTGGTGGGTCAGTACGCGCACAGCGCGGTGAGCGTCCCGGGGCCGGTCACGCGCGGGTCCGGGTGGCTGATCACCAGCTGGGCCGAGTGGCCCTTGCCGGTCACCGTGAGGGCACGCAGCCGCCCCTGGTTGGAGATAATGACGGTGCCGAGCGAGCTGACCTCGGAATCCTCGTCGCACCGGGTCGAGACCCGGACCGTCCCGTCCGGGTCCTGGTCGGCGGACCGGTTGATCGCGGTGGTGCCGAAGTCCGAGCGCGTGCAGAGCGCGATCACGGCGACATCCTGCGGCAACGGCGTAAAGGCGACGATCCCGTTGATCGGACCGGTCCCGCCACCCCCGGTCGGGTATCCACCGGTGGGGTATCCACCCGTGCCGGTCGGGTAGCCGCCGGTCGGGTAGCCCCCGGTCGGGTAGCCCCCGGTCGGGTATCCGCCGGTGCCGGTGGGGTAGCCGCCGGTGGGGTATCCGCCGGTCGGGTATCCACCCGTGCCGGTGGGGTATCCGCCAGTGGGGTAGCCACCGGTGGGGTAGCCGCCAGTGGGGTACGAGCCGGTCCCTGTCGGGTAGCCCCCGGTCGGGTACGAGCCTGTGCCGGTGGGGTAGCCGCCGGTCGGGTAGGAACCGGTGCCGGTGGGGTAGGAGCCGGTGGCAGTGGGGTAGTCGCCGGTCGGGTACGAGCCGGTCCCTGTCGGGTAGCCCCCGGTGGGGTATCCGCCAGTGCTGGTCGGGTATCCGCCCGTGCTCGTCGGCCAACCGCCGGTCCCCGGGGGATAGCCGCCGGTGCCGGTCGGCCAGCCGCCCGGGCTACCACCACGAAGCACCTCGATCGCGTTCAGCCGCCCGTCGCCGCCGGCCGCCCAGCCGAAGCCGATCAGCTGCCGCCCCGGCGAACACACCGCGGCCGCCACGGTGCTACCCGTCCGCGCCACCGACGTCTGCGCGACGATCTGCGCCGAGTCCTTGACGCACACGGCCTGCACGCGCAGCGTCCACGACGATGTCACCGGCGCCGACGCGGTTCCCCGCGCCGTGGCCGTCCGGCCCTCCGGCCACATCTTGGTGATCCGCACACTCTCGAAGCCGCTGAGCTCGGCCGAGACACCCACCGCGGTGTACCCGCGGTCACACGACGCCGACACCGACGCATCCTGGTTCCGCGTGGTGATCGAGTTCGCCGCCGTCAGTTCCGGGGCCGCCGACGCCGCCGCACGCAGGGCGAACGGCAGTACCGCCATGGTCACCACCGCCGTCACCGTCCCCGCGGTCAGCAGCGCACGTCTGGGTTTGCGCAGCAGTTCACGCATGCGGGCGGTCATGCCCTGTGTCATCTCGGTCCTCCGTGAGTGTTCGATCGGTGAAAGTCACCGTCTACAGCCGCTACACGTGGGACCAGGGGAGGCGGATGCACCGCGCCCATGTCGTCCATCGGACGCAACCGGCACGCGCCTCAAAGCGTTGGCACCTTCCCAGCAACACAGTCCACTGTGGACTGTGTTGTTTGATATAGGCTTAGGAATTATTGTCGTACGTACGTGCGAACATGGCGGGTATGGAAGACCGCCTCGAACCCCTCCTCACCGCACACCCCTGGGCACAATCACCCGACCAGAACGTCGCCAACCTCGCCAACCTCGACAACTCGTGCTCGACGGAGACAGCCAGCAACCGCTACCACAGACGCGAGTGATGACACCGGACCGAACCGCAACACCCCACGCCACAGCAGAAGCCACGCCTCGACTCGCCCGCTACGCTCCGTCGAAGGGGGTGGACGGGTGACGGTGTCGATGGCCGCGTCGGGGTGTCTGTTCGGGTTGGCGTACGGAGACGCGCTGGGAAAGCCGACGGAGTTCCTGTCCGTCGCCGAGATCCGGCGTCGTTACGGCGACGGCGGGCCGCGCGAGCTCACCGGTGATCCGGCGCTGGTCACCGACGATACCCAGATGACGATCGCGGTCGGGCGGGCGTTGCTCGACGTTTCCGGTCCGCCGGCGCCCGCGGTGCCGGAACCGTTGCTGCGGGCCAGGTTCCTCGAGTGGGCGGCCAGCCCCGAGAACAACCGCGCGCCCGGGATGACCTGCCTGCGCGCCTGCGGCGAACTTGCCCGCGGCGTGCCGTGGGTGCGGGCGACCGTCGTCGGGTCGAAGGGGTGTGGCGCGAACATGCGGGTCGCGCCGGTCGGCCTGGTCGCCGGGTACGACGTCGACACGCTGGCCGGCGTCGCGCAGCTGCAGGCCGCCCTGACGCACGGGCACCCGACCGCGCTGGCGGCGAGCGAGTTGACGGCGTACGCCGTCCGCGTTCTTCGAGACGGCCTTGCGCCGGCCGACGTGCCGGCGGCCCTGCGCGACCGCTGCCACGAGCAGCGCACGACCTACCGCGCCGACTGGCTGGGCGACGACCTCTGGCGGCAACCCGCGATCGACACACCGGTCACCTTCATCAGCCGCGGCTGGGACGAGTGCCTCGACGTCCTCGACCGCCTCGACGTCGCCCTCGGCCTCGCCGACGACGGCGGGGACCCGTGCCGGGTCACCGGCGAAGGCTGGATCGCCGAGGAGGCCATGGCCACCGCCCTCCTGTGCGCGATCCGCCACGCCGACGACCCGGTGGCCGCGCTGGCGCGCGCTGCCACCACGTCCGGCGACTCCGACTCCATCGCCTGCCTGGCCGGCGCGTTCCTCGGCGCGGCGTACGGCATGACGGTATGGCCGCCGGAGTGGCTCGACCGCATCGAGTACGCAGCGGACCTCGCGACGCTGGGCCGCGCCTGGGACTAGTAGGACACCGGGCCGCGCTCGGGACCGATAGACGCCGCGCCTCGGATCAAGGCGCCGGCCCCGGACCGAAGCGCCGGGGCGTCGGAGTTGAGGCACAGGCCGGCCGGCCCTCGGCGGAAGGCTGAGTTCGCGACCTTGCGCGGGCGGGCGTAGCGTCAGCAGGAGGCCACACGACGAGCGCGCGCGTCACCGGAACTCTCCGGAAGGAGCGCTGAATCATGTCTGGAAACAAGGCCGTCGCCTACATGGGGCCCGGCAAGGTCGAGGTCCGGACTACCGAGTACCCGACGTTCGTATTGAAGGACGGGCCCGGCGTCAACCCGGCGAACGTCGGCCGTAAGACGCCGCACGGCGTGATCCTGAAGAGCGTCGCCACCAACATCTGCGGAAGCGACCAGCACATGGTGCGTGGCCGTACCACCGCGCCGGAAGGCCTCGTGCTCGGGCACGAGATCACCGGCGAGGTCGTCGAGACCGGGCCGGACGTCGAGTTCATCAAGGTCGGCGACCTGTGTTCGGTGCCGTTCAACATCTCCTGCGGCCGCTGCCGCAACTGTAAGGAGGGTAAGACCGGTATCTGTCTCAACGTCAACCCCGACCGGCCCGGTTCGGCGTACGGATACGTCGACATGGGCGGCTGGGTCGGCGGGCAGGCCGAGTATGTCATGGTTCCGTACGCCGACTGGAACCTGTTGCGGTTCCCCGACAAGGACCGGGCGATGGCGAAGATCCTGGACCTCGCCATGCTGTCCGACATCTTCCCGACCGGGTACCACGGCTGCGTCACCGCGGGCGTCACCACCGGATCGACGGTCTACGTGGCCGGCGCCGGACCGGTCGGTCTCGCCGCGGCGACGTCGGCGTTCCTGCTCGGTGCGGCGGTGGTGATCGTCGGCGACCTGAACGAGCAGCGGCTGGCGCAGGCCCGCAGCTTCGGCTGCGAGACGATCGACGTGTCGAAGGGCGACCCGAAGGACCAGATCGAGCAGCTCCTCGGCGAGCCCGAGGTCGACTGCGGGGTCGACGCGGTCGGGTTCGAGGCGCGCGGCCACGGCGGCGACTCCGCCCGCGAGGCGCCGGCCACGGTGCTGAACTCGTTGATGGACATCGTGCGCGCCGGCGGCGCACTCGGGATCCCCGGACTTTATGTGACCGGTGACCCGGGCGCCGTCGACGACGCCGCCAAGGTGGGATCGCTGTCGATCCGGCTCGGCCTCGGCTGGGCCAAGTCGCACGCGTTCTACACCGGCCAGTGCCCGGTGATGCGGTACAACCGCGCGCTGATGATGGCGATCCTCAACGACCGGGTGTCGATCGCGAAGAACGTCAACGCGACGCCGATCCCGATCGACCAGGCGCCGCAGGGATACCAGGAGTTCGACGAGGGCGCCGCCCGCAAGTACGTCCTCGACCCGCACGGCATGATCAGCGGCTGACCCCGCGGCGGTCCACCCCCGGGGCCACCCCCGGGGGTGGACGTCAGCCGTGTTCGATCAGGTGGCCGACGAGTTCCGGCCGCGGGTTCGGGGTGCCGGAACCGTCGCGGCGTTCGTCGACCTCGGGCAGGTCGACGGCCTCGCCGGTGCGCTTCGACGCGACCGGACGCGGACCCACCCAGGCCACCTCCAGCCGGGTCTCCCCGCGCAGGAAGCGCTGGGACCGCACCCCGCCGGTCGCGCGTCCCTTCGCGGGGTAGAGCGCGAACGGCGTCACCTTGACCCCGTTACCGGTGGACGTGACCACCATGGGCTCGCCGTGCTGCGGATCGTCGGTGATCACCGCGCCGAAGAACACCACCTCGGCCTCGGCCGCCAGGCTGATCCCGGCCATGCCGCCGCCGCGGAGACCCTGCGGCCGCACCAGTTTCGCCGGGAAGCGCAGCAGCGACGCGTCGGACGAGACGAACACCAGCGCCTGGTCGGGGTCGGTGAGCCAGGTACCGCCGACCACCTCGTCGCCCTCGCGCAGCCCGATCACCTCGAACTCGTCGGATCGCACCGGCCAGTCGGGCGCGCAGACCTTCACCACGCCCTGCCGCGTACCCAGCGCCAGCCCGGGGGAGTCGGCCTCGCCGAGCGGCGCCAACGCCACCACCGTCTCGCCCGGGTGCAGCGGGACCAGTTCGGCCGCCGACATGCCGCCGCGCAGCGACACCGTGCCGACCCGTTGCGGCAGCACCGGCAGCGACAGCACGTCGGTCTTGAACGCCCGCCCCGCGCTGGTGACGAGCAGCACCTGCGCCCGCGCCGTGGTGTGCACCATCGACCGCACCGCGTCGTGCCGGTCGCGGCCGCTGCGGCGCCGTCCCTCGACCGCCTCCTCCGACTCGGCCGCCGTCCGCGCGACCAGCCCGGACGCCGACAGGATCACCTGGCACGGATCGTCGGCGACCTCCAGCGGACCGGCCGGCGCCGACGCCGCCAGCACCTCCTTGAGGTCACCGTCGATCAGCGCGGTGCGCCGCTCCGTGGTGAACTGCTTCGCCACCGCGGCCAACTCGTCGGAGACGACCTTCTTCAGCACCTTGTCGTCGTCGAGGATCCGGCTGAGCTCCGCGATCTCGTTCTCCAGCTTCGACTTCTCCGCCTCGAGCTCCAGCCGGTCGAACTTCGTCAACCGGCGCAGCGGCGTGTCGAGGATGTACGTCGCCTGGATCTCCGACAGCTTGAACGTACGCATCAGCCCGTCCTTGGCCGCCTGCGCGTTGTCGCTGTTGCGGATCAGCCGCACCACCTTGTCGATGTCGAGCAGCGCGATCAACAGCCCCTCGACCAGGTGCAGCCGGTCGAGACGCTTCTGCCGGCGGAACCGGCTGCGCCTGGTGACCACCTCGTACCGGTGGGCCAGGAACACCTCCAGCAACGCCTTGAGCCCCAACGTCTGCGGCTGCCCGTCGACGAGCACCAGGTTGTTGATGCCGAACGACTGCTCCAGCGGCGTCAACCGGTACAGGTCGGCGAGGAGCGCCTGCGGGTTGACGCCCACCTTGCACTCGATGACCAGCCGGATCCCGTTCTCCCGGTCGGTGAGGTCCTTCACGTCGGCGATGCCGGTGAGCCGCTTCGTGCGGTTGACCTCGTCGGTGATCTTCTCGATCACCTTCTCCGCGCCGATGCCGTACGGCAGTTCGGTGACCGTGATCGCCTGCCGGCCGCGGCTACCCTCCAGCGGACCCGTCTCGGCGCGCGCCCGCATCCGGACCACGCCCCGGCCCGTCTCGTATGCCTTTCGCACTTCGTCGAGCCCGAGGAGCGAACCGCCGGTGGGCAGGTCGGGCCCCGGCACGAACTCCATCAGCTTGTCGAGCGTCGCGTCGGGATACCGGATGAGCCACCGCGCGGCCGTGACGATCTCGCCGAGGTTGTGCGGGATCATGTTCGTCGCCATGCCGACCGCGATGCCGGACGTGCCGTTGACCAGCAGGTTCGGGAACGCCGCCGGCAGCACCGTCGGCTCGCGGAGCGACCCGTCGTAGTTCGGCTTGAAGTCGACCGCGTCTTCGTCGAGCTCGCCGACCAGGCGCATCGCCGCCGTCGACAACCGGGATTCCGTATAACGCTCGGCGGCCGGTCCGTCGTCTGGCGAACCGAAGTTTCCGTGACCGTCGATCAGCGGCACGTTCAGCGAGAAGTCCTGCGCCAGCCGCACCATCGCGTCGTAGATCGCGTCGTTGCCGTGCGGGTGGTACTTACCCATCACGTCACCGACGACGCGGGCCGACTTCACGTACGCGCGGTCGGGCCGGTAGCCCTGCTCGTACATCGACCAGAGGATCCGGCGGTGCACCGGCTTCAGGCCGTCGCGCGCGTCGGGCAGGGCCCGGGCGTAGATGACGGAGAACGCGTACTCCAGGTACGACGTCTCGATCTCCGTGGTGAGCGGATTGTCGATGACCGTCGCGCCCGCCCGGTCGAACGACGAGAGGTCGACCTTCGGGCCGGTGTTCTTACGTGCCATGTGGTTCGCCTCCCTATGCGTCGATCGCGTCGCGGTCGACCCGCTTGGCCGACTCGACCAGCCAGTTCCGCCGCGGCTCGACCTTCTCGCCCATGAGCAGGTCGAGCGTGCGCTCCGCGGCGTCGATGTCCTCCAGCGTGATCCGGCGCACCGACCGCGTGGCGGGGTTCATCGTGGTGTTCCACAGCTCGTCGGCGTCCATCTCACCGAGTCCCTTGAAACGCGGAACCGGCGTGATCACCTGGCGCCCGGCCTTGTTCAGCCGGGCGACCGTCTGCTCCATCTCGGCCTGCGTGAACGTGAAGATGGTCTCGGCGTTGCGCCCCTTGGTCTGCACCTTGTGCAGCGGCGGCATCGCCGCGTACAACCGCCCGAGCTCGATGACCGGCCGCATGTACTTGGCGAACAACGTGATCAGCAACGTACGGATGTGCGCCCCGTCGACATCGGCGTCGGCCATGAGGATGATCCGCCCGTACCGCAGCTGCGCCGGCTCGAACGTGCGCCCCGTGCCGGCCCCGAGCACCTGCACGATCGACGCGACCTCGATGTTCTTGAGGGTGTCGGCGAGACTCGCCTTCTGCACGTTGAGGATCTTGCCCCGGATCGGCAGCAACGCCTGGTATTCGGCGGCCCGCGCCATGCGCGCGCTGTTGTGGACGAACACTCCGGCTTCCAACGCGAAATTGTGGTAGCCGTCGACGGTCAGGTCGTACACGTCTTCGGTCTCGCTCACCGGCGTGACCGCGACCACCCGGTGGTTGACAAGCGACGCGGCCTCCCGCAGCCGACCCAGTTCACCGTCGTAGTGCTGCAGGAGACGGTCGAACCGCAGGCCGGTCTTCGGTCGCTCGATGTCGTACGCCGTGGCGAGGGCGTCATCGGACAGGTGGATCAGGCCGGAGATGCGCCTGAGCGCGGCAATGCGGCGCCCCTCGTTCTGCCGGGCGACCCGCTCCTCCCGCGACACGGTCGCCACGTACCGTGCGCGTCCGGCCTGGACTTTGGCGAGGTGACCGGTCTCGGGATCGGTCATCCGCCGGGTCATCCGCGCCGAGTGCTCCGCGCCGAATTCGGGGTGTTCCCGGTGCCATTCCGTGACCGCGAGCCGCTGCCGTTCCCGCTCGGCCGGGTCGGCGAACTGCGCCCTGCTCGTCTCCGAACGCCACTGGCGGAGTTTCTGGTCTTGCCACTGCGCAATCGACCGTTCACTCCACTCGGCGCGTCGGGCCGGATCACCGAAGAACCTGCGGACCCGTTCGGCGGCAGCGGCCCGGTGCCCGGGTTGTGACCAGTACGCCGCCTGCCGTTCCCGCATCCGTTCCGCGTACGCGGCCCGATCCTCATCGCTGAGCGACGCGTACCACTCCTGGAATTCGCGCTCGATCTTCGCGCGGAAGGCGGGTGACGCGTTCAACCGGGCCAGGCGGGCCAGGCACGCCTCCCGGAAATCGGGTTCCTGCCACTGCTTCGTGAGCATGGCCGACTTGAACGCCAGCCCGCCGGCTGCCATCCACTGCCGGTAGCCCTCGTGGACGTGCTCGCCCATCATCGAAGCGTGCAGGGCGGCGTGGTCCTCCCACGTCATACGCCGCAGATTGCGCGGGTCGTTGTTGCGCTTGTCGACGTCGACGTGGTGGCGGACGTTGCCGTTGGCGGCGCTGTCGAGCCCGTGGCGGAGGTTGTAGGCGTCGGCGAGGTAGTGGGTGTTGACCCACTCGTCGCGGTCGTTCATCCAGACGCGCTCGTAGCCGTCGAGGTTGTGGCCGGCCGCCTTCGAGGACAGCGACCGGTACAGGGGCATCAACGAGTCGCCCGGGGTGAGGGCGTCGGCGCGCCGGTAGGAGCCGTCGCGGAGCCGGAACAGGTGGTCGGGTGTGCAGCGCACGGACTCACCGTTGTCGAGCGTCACCCGGACCAGGCCGGCACCGCGTCTGGTGAGCCGCGGCTCGACGAGCGGGACGACCACGACGCGTCCGGCCTTGTTGGTGGCGTATCCGAAATGGGTGACGCCGTTCGCCCAGTCGGCCGTCAGCTCGGCGAACGAACGGGCCTTCCCCGAGGCCAGCGCCACCATCGTGTCCCCCGTGAAGCAGCCGAGGGCGGAGTCGCCTTCGACGATGAACAGCTCGCTGCGATCGACGCCCGTCGACCGGCAGTCGACCAGTTTCGGGGGCATCGAGGCGCCCTCGAGCGCGGTTTTGCGGCGTGCCGCGTCCTTCTGCTGTTTCTGGGTGAGGCGGACGCGTGCGGCCTCGACGATCTTGGTGAGGACGACGCGGGCCTCGGTGCGGGTCTTGCGGTCGTCGACCCACTTGCGCAGCGACTGCTCGACCACGGCCTGGGTGACCTTGGTGATGGCGGCGGTGCTCAGCTCGTCTTTGGTCTGCGACGTGAACTGCGGTTCGGGGAGACGCACGTGGAGGACCGCGGTGAGGCCTTCGAGCACGTCGTCGATCGTGGGCGGGTCCTCCTTGGGGCGGAGCAGGCCGCGCGTGTTGCGGATGGCGTCGGTGAGGGCGCGGACCGCGGCCCGCTCGAAACCGCGGCGGTGGGTGCCGCCGTGGAGGTTGCGGATCGTGTTGGTGAAGCACTCGACGGTGCGCTCGTAGCCGGTGTCCCAGCGCAGCGCGATCTCGATCTCGGCGAGCCGCTCGACGTTGGCGCGCATGACGCCGTGGTCGTCGGCGGCGTTCTCCTTGTACCGACCCTCGCCGGTGATCATCACCGTGCCGCAGACGGGCTTCGCGCCGGACGGCGTGAGGTAGTCGACCATGTCGAGCAGGCCGTGCGGATAGGTGAAGGTCTCCTCGCCTTCCGGCGTGCGCAGGGTGTAGGTGACGCCTGGCACGAGGAACGCCGTGTTGCGCAGCTTGTCGCGGACCGCTTCCACGTCGAGCGCGGCGCCCGGCTCGAAGTACCGCCGGTCGTACCAGTACCGGATCGACGTGCCGGTGGACGCGTTGCGCTTCATCCGCCCGGCGAGGCGCAGGCCGGGTTCAGGGGTGAAGGGCGCGTCGGGCCCGTCGCCGTCGAAGATTCCGGGGACGCCGTTGCGGAACGACATGTAGTGGACCTTGCCGGCCTGGCTCACCCGGACGTCGAACCGCAGCGACAGCGCGTTGACCGCCGACGCGCCGACGCCGTGCAGGCCGCCCGAGGTCTTGTAGCCCGACCCGCCGAACTTGCCGCCGGCGTGCAGCCGGGTGAGCACCAGTTCCACACCCGAGAGGCCGGACTTGGCGTTGATGTCGGTCGGGATGCCCCGCCCGTCGTCGTCGACCTGCACCGATCCGTCGGGATGCAGGGTGACCATGACGCGCGCGGCGAAGCCGCCGGCCCCCTCGTCGGTGGAGTTGTCGATGATCTCGTTCGCGAGGTGGTTAATGCCACGACTGTCGGTGGACCCGATGTACATTCCGGGACGTTTCCGGACGGCATCGAGCCCCTCGAGATGCGTGAGGTCATCTGCCCCGTACAGGGCCTCGGACTGTGCGGTCAAGACGGAGTACTCCACTTCCGGGCGGATAGTGCCCGGCGAGCCTAACCAGGAGGTACGACAACTTCACCCACGGGAGGCCGGGCGTGTCGAGTTTCACCGGAATTGGCAGTGCTCCGGTTACGGTGCGTCAGCGTGTCCGGAACGCGTGGTGGGCTCACGCGACCCGTGGAGGCCCCGGGCGGGACCTCCACGGTCGTCGATATTTTCAGTGACGGGCACCAGCGCGGTAGGACGCCGCGCCGGCCAGCATCAGCAGCAGTGCCAGCAGGACCAGGCCGACTGCGGGTGCTCCGGTGCGTGCCAGCGCGCCACCGCCGATCGCCGCCCTCCCGTCAGCGGTCGTCGCGCCGATGACGCCCAGCGGATCTGTGTCCGGGACGGCGTCCAGGCCCGATCCTGTTGCGCCGACGTCGCCCGTCTCCGTCTCCGGATCCGTGCCGGTGTCTCCGGAGCCCGCGCCGGAGCCGGAATCGTCACCGGTTCCGGTCGGCCCAAGCACCACCGCTGCCCGCACCGCCGCGGCTGCCGGCTCGGCGAGGACAACCGCCTCGACCTCGGCCGCCGCGCCTCCGTCCACTGTGGACCGACTGACGGTTGCCGTCGCGTCCACTGTGGACCGGCTGACGGTCACGGTCGCGTCCACTGTGGTCGGTGCGGGACCGTCCGATGTGGACACCGGTGCGACCACGGCGGTCACCGCGATCGCCGCGACCGGTGGCCGGGCTTGTCGCTCGGCCGGGCGGCCGAGCGTGACGTCGACGCCGAGATCCGCCGTGATACCACGGGATTCGCCTCCGTTCGAGGTGACCGGGAAGTCGATGCCGACATGAGCGTCGACGGTGGTGTTCGTGTCGGCGGACGCCGCCGTCGAGCTGATGGCCCACGCCGCACCGGCGATGCCGGCGGTCACGAGGCCACGGAGTATCCAACGATTCATCATGCACCTACCAGGATTGTGGAACGGACAGGACTCGTCTCGGACCCTGGTGGCTCAGCCCGGCCGGTCCGGTGGGCCGCGCGCCGGCTGCCCCGCGGGCCTCGCGGACCGCGCGACGGCTGTCGTGCTGTCGGAAACCGGCCACGCGGGTGCCCGCCCGAGCACGGCGGCACCACCCGGCGCGGCCCGGTCGTCACCGCCGGCGAGCCCGGCCGCTTGTCCGGTCGCCGGCGCGGTGGTGGCGGGCACCGCGGGCTGCGGCGCAAACGGCTCCAAAGGCAAGGGGACGCGGGTGCTGCCGGCCCCCGGTGCGGACGCGCCATTCCGCCCCGTGGTGAGTGGGCCGGGGCGGCTCACCGGTGAGGCCCCGGTCCCGGCGGCTGATCCGCCGAACCGGGGAGGAGGGAGCGGTCCGGGGAGTCCCGGCGTTCCCGCGGTCGACTCGATGGTCACACCCGGTCCGGGAATCGACATGCCCGGGACCGGGACCCCGGGAACCTGGACGGGTGGCACCGAGACGGCCGGAGAAGCAAGGCCGGGCACGGCGAGCGGCGGCACGGAGACCGATGGGACCGAGATCGGCGGCACGGTGAGCGGCGGCACGGTGAGCGGCGGCACGGTGAGCGGCGGCAAAGCGAGACCGGGCACGGTGAGTGGCGGCACGGCGAGTGGCGGGGCCGAGATCGGCGGCACGATGAGCGGCGGCACGGGACCCGGCGGCACCGGAACCGGCAGCGGCGGCGCCGGCACGGATGGCACCTTCATCGGCGGCACGGACACCGGCCGCACGGACACCGGGGGCGCCGCGATCGTCGGTGGTGGAAGGCTCGGAAGCGCGTCTGCTCGGGTGGGAGTGCCCCACGACCCGAGTACCTCGAGCGCCAGCGCGACCAGGGCGCCGCCTCCGCCCGCGACCAGCAGTCGGACCAGCTGGCCCGATCTGCCTCGCGGGGGGATGCGACGCTTCATGACCGCGAAGTGTGCTCGCCCAGCTACGCACAGTGCAATGCTCGCACCCGGATTGCACCCGAGGCCGGCTCACGGATCGACGCGCAGAGGGGACTACCAGCCCTGGGTGCCGGGGGCGCCCTTGATCGGGCCGTGGATGTCAGCGGTCAACCAGCCGCCGTAGAAGTCGCCGGGTTGGGGGGTGACCGGTTCACCGTCCACTGTGCACTCGTCCATTGTGGACGGATAGAACGCCAGCCGCCCGGCCAGGATCTCGTAGCCCGGCGACGGGGTTTCGTACGACCAGGCTGCCCGCGGCACCACGGTTCCGCCGGCGACGAGGTCCCAATACGATGCGACGCCCTTGAACTCGCACACCGTGCGGTGCCCGTTCACCCGTAGTTCCGCCGCCACCTCGGCGCGCGGGACGTAGTACACCGGCGGGTGCGACGTCTCCAACACTCGCACCGCCTCCCGCGTGTCCACCACCGTGATGCCCTGGTGGCGTACGGCGATCCGGCGCGTGGTCGGCTCGACCCGGGGTGGTCGGGGGTAGTCCCATACGGATTCGGCCATTGGACCATTATCCCCGCTTGCCCCGGGCCGCCAGGTAGACCGCGCGCACCGCCAGCGTCCGCTCGACCTCGTCGAGGATCGGGGTGAAGAACCTGCGCCGGTTCTCGGTGTCGAACATCGACGTGACGGCGAAGTACATGCTGCCGAACCCGGCCAGCAGAACGGCGTTGCGGGGCAACGCCACCGGCACGTTCGGGAACATCGCCAGCGGGCGGGGAGGCTCGCCGATCCACTGCTCGGCGGTGGCGCCGTCGACCACGAGAAGACCGAGCACGACGAAGAACGCGAACAGCCACAGCCCGACGACGATCGCCTGCACCAACTGGCGGGACGCGAGCATCACCAGCAGGCTGCCGATCTGCCGGTCGGCCAGGGGTGGCGGCTCGATCGGCGCCAGGTCGTCGACCGACACCTCTTCGAGCGGGGTGCCGCGGCACGCCTCGGTCAGCTTCGGCGGCTGAAGGTCATTCTCGACGCGTCCGATCTCCTCGCGCAACCGGCCGGCGGCGGCCAGCACCGTGACGCCGGCGAACAACGCGAGGACGAGCACCAGCCGCCACCACGTCAGCCGGTTCATCGCCTGCCACAGCTCGCCGGTGAAAAAGAAGAACAGGGTGACGAACAGCAGCATCGGCAGGGCGCGACTCTGCAACCGCAGCGTGTTGCGCAGATCCTGCCAGGCGTTGCGGACCGACCGGGCCAGCAGCGGCAGGATCCCGTACAGCGTGGTCAGCCGGGCCGCCTCGAACAGCACCCCGAAGATGACGCCGAAGCCGACGACCGCCCAGAGAAATCCTGTCCGTCCCTCGGTGATCTGGCCCGCACCCACGTCGGGCGAGGCGACCGTGCGGGAGACGGCCAGGTCGAGCAGCGGGATCAGCAGCGGCATCGCGCCGTACGTCACCAGGACCAGGATCACCGCCCGCCGGGGGAACACCGGCAGCCGCCGGAACCGGTTGAGCAGGATCCCGGCCGCGACCCCGCCGACGAGCACCGCGGCGACGGCCACGAACCGCCCGACCGGCGATAGTTCCTCGCGCAACGGCCACAGCAGACCCGTCGCCGACACCAGCGCGAGGAACGGCACCATGCGCGGGAGGACATGGCTCGAGAAACTGTAGTCGGCGATGAGCAGCGGCATCCCGCGCCGGATCAACCAGTTCTCGGTCCGCCGGATCACGGCCGGGGAGACGGTGGCAGCCACGCCGCGATCATCGCCGGTTCGGCGCCGGCGCGCACGCCGGGGAGCGGACGCCGTCAGCGGGTGCAGTTCCAGGTGACGGGCGTGGGGTCCGCGAAACCGGCCAGCGTCGTGCCCGCGGCGGCGACCGCGCGTACCCTGCCGCCGTCGATCGGGAACCGGTGGGTGGTGCGGTCGGGGGCGACCAGCACGAGCTTCCCGGCGAGGTCCTCGGCCGCGACGAACCAGCCGCCGGGGCCGCCGACCGGCGCGCCGTCCAGGGCGTCGAAGACCTCGATCAGGCCGGTGCGCAGGTTCCACCGGACCGGGTACAGGTACGGGTTCGCCAGGGATGTCACGCCGTCGCTGTAGGTTATCTCGTTGTTCGCGTACGAGCTGTACAGGAAGTCGCCGTGCACGGTGGCGTTCAGCATCGAGCCGTGGCCGGTCAGTTCGCGCGGCACCGGGATCGACGTGCGGGTGCCGTTGGGCCGGTTGATGGTGATGCTGCCGGCGCCGAGGTCGGCCTCCGACCGGATCCGGGCCGAGACCGTCGTGCCGTCGTCGCGGACGGCCAGCGGTTGCGAGTCCGTTTCGCGGATGATCCGGGGCCGGTCGGGGTGGTCGGCCGGCCAGACGACCAGCGCCGACTGCGGGGCGGTCCGGTCGGCGGCCCCGTCGAGCAGGCCCAGCGCGTCGCCCTTGCTGTTGACGTGCAGCACCCGCGCCCGGTTCCATCCGGCCGGTGCGGCCAGTTCCTGAACGGCGCCGTTCGTGATCCGCCAGTTGAGGCCGGAGTCGTGGGCGACCACCGTTCCGTTGCCGTTGACGGCGGTGGCCGTCACCTCTGTCCGGACGGTCGGGACGGTGATCACCGTGGGTTCGGCCCGGGTCCAGACGGTGGGGCCGCCGATCACGTAGGTGCCGGTGGGGTCGGCGGCGGTGACGGTGTCGCCGCCGGGCTGGCCGGCCGGCGTGGGCAGCGGCGTGGGGTCGCACCACAGCGTTCCGGCGACGGTCGTGCCGCGGTGCACCACCCGCGGCTTCGTCGCGAACCGGGAGTTTGCGGGCTGCTCGCGGTCCCGATCGATCCGCGCCGCGATCGTCACCGCCGGCACCGCAGCCGCGACCACCGCGAGCGCCGCCGCCGCGATCGTGGCGCGGCGCCAGCGCCGTTTCGACCGCCGGCCGCGCGCGAGCAGGAGGTCGGCGTCCAGCCGGGTCGGTGGTACAGGGGACGCCCGCAGCAGCGTCCGGACGTCATCCTCGTCGCTGATCACGTCGATCTCCTCAGCTCGGATGCCGCGGACACGGCCGGCTCGACCCCGAGAATCCGGCGCAGCATGGTGAGGCCCCGGCTGGTGTGGCTCTTCACGTTCCCGTCCGAGCAACGGAGGATCCGGGCGACGTCGCCGACCGGAAGATCACAGAAGAACCGCAGGACGAGCACGGTGCGTTGGGCCGTGGTGAGCTGGGCGAGCGCCAGCCGCAGCGAGTCACGCTCCTCCACGTGACCGTCGTGACCGTCGGAGCGCTCCGGTACCCGGTCGGTGAGCAGGACGCGGGCCCACCGCATCCGGCGCTCGTCGACATATTTCCGGATCAGGGTGCGGTGCACGTACGCGTCGACGTTGTCGGCCTCCCGTACCCGGTGCCAGTGGCGGTAGAGGGCCGTGGTGGTCGCGGAGACGATGTCGTCGGCCTGGTGCGGGTCGCCACAGAGCAGGTACGCCGCGCGATGCAGTGCGGGCAGGCGCGCCGACACGTACTCGACGTATTCGCGGTCCCGGTCCATGTCCGCCTTTCCGACAGTTCTCCCCCCGTCAGACGCGCGACCCTGGGGTGGCGGTTGCGATGCGGACAAACCGGGCGCTGACAGCTACGTGTCAAGGAGGCGACGGACGGCGCTGGGCGGGTGGCCGAGCTGGTCACGCATCGTCCGGCACAGGTGTGCCTGGTCGGCGAACCCGAGGTCGGCCGCGAGGGCGGCGAGGTCGGCGGCGCCGGCCTCCAGGCGGTCGAGCGCCCGTTCCACCCGGACCCGGTTCCGGTACCGGGTGAGGGAGACCCCGAGGTGCCGGCTGAAGGCCCGGCTGAGCCGGAACGGGGAGACGTCGAGCAGCGCGGCCAGCGGCAGCAACCCACCGGCGGCCGGGTCGTCGGCCCGGATCGCCTCCCGGGCGCGATCGACGAGCAGCCGGTCGCGTGCCGCCCGGTCGCGCGCCGCCCGGTCGCGCGCCGCCCGGTCTTGCGCCCGGTCGAGCGGGGTGCCGGGCAGGACGGTGCCGGCCAGCAGGGTGACCAGGTGTTCGACGACCGCGAAGTCGACGTCGCCGGTGGACGCGGCACGGAGGAGGCGGCGGTGGGCCAGGTCGACCCGGGCGTCGATGTAGACGGGGCGGCCGGTCGGGTCGGCGTCGCCGGTCAGAACGGACCACACCGGGGGGCGCAGGCTGATCGCCGTGCAGACGTCGCCGCCGGCGGGGTGGGCGAAGTGCTCCTCGTCGCCGGGGAGGGCGAGGAAGCCGACGGTGGGGTCGAGGTCGGCGACCCGGCCGTGGACGCGGCGCCGGAAGCGGCCGCGCCGGACCAGCACCACGCGGTAGTCGGACCCCGCCTCGGGTGGGGACCATCCGGTGTGGTGCTGGCCGCAGGTCACCGCCGAGACGGCCAGGCCGGGCCGGGCGGCGAGCCGCACCGCAGACATCACCCGGCGGACCCTACGCCACCGGTACGACAGTTTTCCGCGCGCAAGGATGTTCAAGTTTTTGTCGGTCCCGGCGGGCAGGCTCCCTGCCATGACAGCGATTGCGACCGTGAGCACGATCATTCTCGACTGCGCCGACGCGAAGGCGCTGGGCGAGTTCTACCGCACGGCGACCGGGTGGGAGGTCGCGTCGGCCGACGACGACTTCGTGTACCTCGACAACGGCGGGCCGGTGCAGCTGGCGTTCCAGCGGGTGCCCGACTACGTGGCGCCTGGGTGGCCCGACGCCGGCAAGCAGGCCCACCTCGACCTGAAGGTGGCCGACCTCGACACGGCGACGGCCGACCTGGTGGCGGCCGGTGCCACGAAGCCGGAGTTCCAGCCCGGCGACGGGTGGGTGGTGCTGATCGACCCGGCCGGGCACCCGTTCTGCATCAGCGCCGGGTGAGTTCGAGCAGGGGGAGCAGTGCGGCCGGGTCCTCGACGTGGGCGTTGTGGCCCAGGCCGGGGAGGTCGACCGGGTCGGGGACGAGGGCGGCCAGGTCGGCGGTGCTGACCATCGGATCCCGCTCGCCGCGGGCCAGCACCACCGGAACCGGTGCCGCGGCGAGCAGGGCGGCCACGCCGGGCTCGCCGACGGCGAAGGCGGCCGGGTCGAAGGTGGGGCGCCAGCCCGCATCGGTTCGGGTGACGGCGGTGGCGAGGGTGGGGTCGTCGGGGTCGACCAGGCCGTCGAGGCCGGCGACGCGCAGGTGGCGGCGGACCGCTTCCGCACGGGTGGGGTACGTAGGGGCCGGCCGATTGCCCACCTCGACGGCCCTGGCCAGCTCTGCGCCCGTCCAATTGACTTTGATGCCGAGACCGACGACGGCCCGGACGCCCGGCCGGGCCGCGAGGTGCAATCCGACCGCGCCACCGAAGGAGTGACCGACGACGACCGTGCCGCGCGGGTCGACCAGGCCCGCGACGGCGGCCGCGACGGATGCGAACGAGTAGGCCGGCAGGTGCGGTGAGCCGCCGTGGCCGGGGAGGTCGGGTGCGATCCACGCCGAGTCACCGAGGAGGGAGGTGAGGCCGGCCCACACGTCGCCGGTGGCGCCGAGGCCGTGCAGCAGCAGGAACGCCGGCGGTTCGGTGCCGCCCGTTCGGACCAGGAGGTCGGTCACGGTCACCAATACTATGCGGGAATGGACGTGGAGCGGCTGCGAACCGCGATCGACGCGGTGGTGCCGCGCGACGACGTGGCGTCGGCGTCGGAGGCCGGCGGGTTGCGGTTCCTGGACAGCGTGTGCCTCGACCGTCCGGAGTGGACGGAGCGCATCAGCGCCGTGCTCGACGGGATCGACGCGGGGGTGGTGGGGCCGGATTTCGAGTGGTTCGCCGACCTGGTGAACACGGGCTTCTACGCCGATCCGGGCAACCACGGCAATGACGGCGGGGTCTCGTGGCGGATGCTCGGCTGGAGTCCGTGGCCGTCGACGGTGCCGGATCACACGGCAACAAAGCCGGCGGTGGTCACGACGGTGGCCAGGCACTATGACGCGGTCGTGATCGGCTCCGGCGCGGGCGGCGGGGTGGCGGCGTGGGCGCTGGCCCGGTCGGGGCGGTCGGTGCTGCTGGTGGAACGCGGCGGGTTTGCCGCGGTGTCGGGCGATCACCTGGACAACCGACGGGTCGACGGCGGCAACGCCTACACGTTCGGCGGCGGCACGCGCGTGTACGGAGCGCAGGCGTGGCGGTTCGTGCCCGCGGACTTCGCGATGGCGTCCACGTACGGCGTGCCCGACGGCAGCGCGCTCGCCGACTGGCCGATCGGCTACGACGACCTCGAACCGTTCTACACGATGGCCGAGTACGAGATCGGCGTGTGCGGGTCGGACCCGGGGTCGCCCCGGCGGTCGAGGCCGTATCCGATGCCGCCGGTGCCGCGCGCCGGGTGGGGCCGGCGCCTGGAACGGGCCGCCGGAACGCTGGGGATGGGCACGGTTGCGGTGCCGCTGGCCGTCAACTCGGTGCCGTACGACGGGCGGCCGGCGTGCGGCGCGTGCCGCGAGTGCGTCGGGTTCGCGTGCCGGGTCGACGCCAAGAACGGGTCCCACAACACGGTGCTGGCGCGGGCCGCCGCCACCGGGAACCTCCACGTGCGGCTCGGCACGCGAGTGCGGCGCATCCGCACAGACCGGCGGAGGGTGACCGGCGTCGAGCTCACCGACGGCAGCGTCGTGACGGCGGACGACGTCGTGGTCGCCGCCGGCGCCGTGGAATCGGCCCGGCTGCTGCTGTGCAGCCCGAGCGACCACGAGCCCGACGGGCTGGGCAACAACCACGACCAGGTCGGCCGCTACCTGCAGGGGCACGTGTACGGCGGTGCGATCGGCGTCTTCGACGACGAGGTCGTCGACCTGGTCGGGCCCGGCCCGTCGATCTCGACGCACGACTTCCGCCATCACGTCGACGGTTTGGTCGGCGGCGGGATCATCGTCGACGAGTTCGTGCCCACCCCGCTGGGCACGTACCGGTACCTCCGCGCGGCCGGGCTGATCGGCGCGCACGGGCTCGCGGCCAAACAGGGGATGCGGCACCTGGCGCGGCGGATGCAGCGGGTCGTCGGCCCGGTGCAGGAGCTGACGTCGGCCGGATCGCGGGTGCGGCTCGACCCGTCGGTGACCGACGCCGACGGCGTCCCGGTGGCCCGGTTCAGCGGCGGCCTGCACGCCAACGACCTTGCCGCGCAACGGTTTCTCGGCGAGCGCGCGGCCGACTGGCTCCGGGCCGCCGGTGCCCGCACCGCGATCCCCTACGGCCCGCCGCCGGCCGACCGGCCGAGCGTCGGCCAGCACCAGGCCGGCACGTGCCGGATGGGAACGGATCCCCGGTCGTCGGTGACCGACCCGGCGGGACGGGTGTGGGGGCACGACAACCTGCGCGTGGTCGACGCGTCGACACACGTCACGAACGGCGGGGTGAACCCGGTGCTGACCGTATTCGCCAACGCGTTCCGCGTCATGCACGACTGGCTCGGCGAGTAGGGCGGGCACCGGTACCCCGGTAGGGGGTGCCGGTGCTACCCGGGTATGCCGACCCGGACCCGGCCCGCCCCGTAGCCTAGCGACGTGGATTCACGCACGATCCGGGACGACCTGAGGGTCGTGGCGACCGGTGCGGGGCTGCCGGGAACCCCGCCCCGCCGGCCGTGGATCGTGCGCCGGTACGGGCTGCCGCTGCTGCTGATGTTCACCCTGGCGCTGGGCATGGGTGCGGTGTCGGGCGTCCAGAAGGGTGGTTGGGCGGTCCAGATGCTGGCGTTCGCCGGCGTGGTGCCGCTGGCGCTGCTCTGGTACCGCCCGCTGGTCGCCTGGCGGATCGCCGTGGTCGTCGCCGCGCTGTGCGAGCTCTCCGCCGCACCGGGCTCGACGATCTGGCCGTGGCCGCCGGCGTCGATCCCGGTGTACCTGGTGGTGTTCTTCGGGGTCGCGGCGACACAGCGGGCGATCGTGACGATCGGCGTATGGGCGGTCTCGTGCGGGCTCGTGATCTGGCAGGTGAACGGCGAGAACGAGCCCGGCATCATCATCTTCCTCACGGTGGTGGCGCTGGTCGGCGACCAGGTTCAGCGTCGCCGCCGGGCCCAGCGCGAGCTCCGGTCGGCCGAGGAGCGCGGCGCCGCGCTCGCCGAACGCACGCGGATCGCCCGGGAACTCCACGACGTGGTGGCACACCACATGTCGATGATCGCCGTGCGGGCCGAGACCGCGCAGTACCGGCTCGGCGACGTGGCGGAGCCGGTCCGCGACGAGTTCGGCCAGATCTCGGCCGCCGCGCGGGAGGGCCTGGTCGAGATGCGGCGGCTCCTCGGTGTGTTGCGGTCGGAGAACCAGGAGACGCTCACCGCACCGCAACCGGGCCTCGCCGACCTCGCCGATCTGGTGGACACGGCACGCGCCGCCGGTGCCACGATCACGCTGTCGCCGCTCGGGGACCCCGACGGGGTGCCGCCGGCGGTGCAGCTGACCGCGTACCGGATCGTGCAGGAGGCGCTGTCGAACGCGGGCCGGCACGCACCGGGGGCGCCGGTGTCGGTCGTGCTCACGCGCGTCCACAATGGACTTGACGTGTCGGTGCGCAACGGGCCGACGGCCCGGCCCACGACGGAGGCCGTGCCGGGCCACGGTTTGAGCGGGATGCGGGAGCGCGCCGCCATGCTCGACGGTGAGCTGACCGTGGGCCCGGATTCCGACGGTGGGTTCGAGGTGCACGCCGTGTTGCCTGTCTCGGAAGGGGATCGATGATCCGGGTGATGGTGGTCGACGACCAGGCGATGGTGCGCGAGGGCTTCGCGGCGTTGCTGTCGGCGCAGCCGGACATCACGGTGGTCGGTGACGCGGCGAACGGCGCCGACGCGGTGACCGCCAGCCGCCGGCTCGATCCCGACGTCATCCTGATGGACGTGCGCATGCCCGTGATGGACGGCCTCGCCGCGACCGGCCGGATCCTCGACGTGCCACCCGGCGCGACCGCGCCGAAGGTGTTGATTCTGACCACGTTCGACCTCGACGACTACGTCTTCGGCGCGCTGCGGGCCGGCGCGAGCGGGTTCGTGCTCAAGGACGCGCCGTCGGCCGAACTGGTGCACGCGGTGCGGGTCATCGCGTCGGGCGAGGCGCTGCTGGCGCCGTCGGTCACCAAGCGGCTGATCGCCGACTACGCCTCGCGCGGGCAGCCCGACCGGCGGCGACATGCCGCGCTGGGTTCGCTGACGCCACGGGAGACCGACGTGCTGCGGCTGATCGCCGACGGCCGGTCGAACCAGGAGATCGCCGCGGATCTCGTGCTGGCCGAGCAGACCGTGAAGACACACGTGAGCCGGCTGCTGACAAAGCTCGACCTGCGGGACCGGGCGCAGGCGGTGGTGTTCGCCTACGAGAGTGGGCTCGTCGTTCCCGGACAGTGATACTCCGGAGCCACCCCGGGTGGGCTCCGTGGGGTGACGCTTCTCCATCGGCTTTGTTTCTACCTTCACCGGCATGGTCTGGTGGATTCTCCGCGCTCTGCTGGTGGGTACGGTGCTCGCGATCGGGTTGCCCGAGCCGCGGGCGGCGGCTCCCGATCCCGTCGTCGCGGTGGTGGGTGATCTCGCACACGCGGTACGGATCGCGGTGCTCGTTCCCGGTTCCGACACGACGCCCGCGAACTTCCAGCGTGGCCTCGGTGGCGTCGAGCGCCGGTCGCCGGCCTGGCAGGCGCGGCAACTGGCGGCGGCCGCCGGGCCGGACACCGCGGCGGTGGCGTGGCTCGGATACGAGACGCCGCACGGCATCGGCCGCACGGCTATCCGGTCGGAGCGGGCCGTGTCGGCGGCGGACGCGCTGGTGCGGTACGTCGGCTCGCTCGTTTCCGACCGTCCACATGCGACGGTCGTCGTGATCGGGCACAGCTACGGCAGCGTGGTGATCCGGTACGCCGCGCACCGGTTGCCGGCCGCGGCCACCGACCTGGTGGCGATCGGCAGCCCGGGCATGGACGCGTCGTCCGTCGCCGACCTCGGCACGGCGGCCCGGGTGTGGGCGGGCAGCGCGCCGGCGGACTGGACCCGGCGGATCCCACCGCTGCGGGTGCTCGGCGCGGGACACGGGCGGCATCCCACGGACGCGGGGTTCGGCGCGCTGCCACTGGACGTGCACGACGCCGACGGCCACGACGGGTATTTCGTGCCGGGGACGGCGTCGCTGGCAAGCCTCGCCGGGGTTCTCTCCGGGGTTCTCTCCGGGGTTCTTGTCGGGGCCGACGCCGGGGTGGTGGCGGCGTGACCTCCCGTGACCGCTATCTGGACGCGTTGCGGGGCGGGAGCCTGCTGGTCGTCGTCGCCTGGCACTGGTTCGGCGTCTCCCTGAACCCGGAGACGTTCTCGACGCGACCGGTCGTGTCGGCGCCCGGCCTCTGGCTCGCCAGTTGGGTGCTGCAGGTGATGCCCGTGTTCTTCTACGTCGGCGGTTGCCTGCACCGGCGGTCGTATCGTCCGGGGTACGTCTCCCGGCGCCTGTTCGGCCTGCTGCGGTTGGTCGCGCCGCTGCTGGCCGGGTGGGCCGTGATCGGTGCGGTCCTGGCGGTGCTGGGCGGTACGGCCTGGGCGGCGGAGACGGTCGAGTTCGCGCTCAGTCCACTGTGGTTCCTCGCGGTGTACCTGATGCTGGTCGCCCTGCTGCCGGTGGCGATGTGGCTGCACCGGCGGCTGGGGCTCGGGGCGCTGTCGGTGCTGGTCGCCGTCGCCGTGGTGGTCGACGTGCTGCGACTCGGGTTCGACGTGCCCGGCGCCGGCTGGGCCAACCTGGTGGTCGTGTGGATGCTGGCCCACCAGGCCGGCTTCCACCACGAACGGCTCCTCGCCGCCCGCCGGGCGGTGGGGTTCGGCCTGGCGCTCGGTGGCATCGCGGGGCTGACGACGCTGGTGACCGTCTTCGGCTACCCGGGCTGGCTGGTGGGGGTGTCGACGGAGAAGTGGTCGAACATGTCCCCGCCGACGGTGGCGATCGTGGCGCTGATCGCGCTGCAGGCCGGCCTGATCCGGCTCGGCCACCCTGTCTCCACGCGGGTGCTGAACACCGCCCCGGCCGGCCGGATCCTGGACCGCCTCAACCGCTTCGGCATGCCGGTGTACCTGTTCCACCTGAGCGCGCTGCTGCTCGCGGTGGTGGTCGGGTGGCCGGTTGCGCTCGCGGCGCTGGCGGTGGTGGTACGCGGCTCGGTGCGTCGCCCGCCGCCAGTTGCGCCGCCGCCAGTTGCGCCGCCGCCGGTTGCGCCGCCGGTCGCGCCGCCGGTTGCGCCGCCGACGGGGCCATCGGCCACGGAGCCCCCAGAAAGCATCGACACTCGTCAGCGAGTGGGAGCCTAGGCACCGCATCGGGGTCGAATAACGTATCTGACCTCCCACCGACGCGGGGCAACCCACGTCGACGCGGTCGTCCCGAGCTGCCTTTCCGCGATCTTGGACTTCAGTCGGGCGATTTGCGCTCTTTGCCCAGCCGGCGTGGGTCCGGGTTCGCGGATCTTGGACTCCTTGAGGGGTTATGGCACCTCACGCAGTCCAAGATCCGGAAACATGCGGACGAGATCCGGCGAGATGCAGCGTGATCATCGACCACGGGCGGTGGATTGTCGCAGGGCGTCGCTAAGGTGACCGGCGTTCGGTGATGGCACACGCGACGAGGGGGCGGAGTGCAACGCTACGAGCTGGTCGCGGGGGCGTCCGCGAAGTTCTGGGAGATCGATCGCGACGGTGTGACCGTCACGGTGCGGTTCGGGCGGATCGGGGCGGCGGGGCAGGCACAGGTCAAGACGTTCGACAGTGACGCCGCGGCCGAGGCGCACCGGGCCAAGCTCGTCGGCGAGAAGACGAAGAAGGGCTACCTCCCGATCGCGTCGATGACGCTCACGCCGCCGCAACCCACGGCAGCGCCCCAACCTGCGGCGCCGGCCGAACCTGCGGAAGTCCGTGACGAGGATGTGCTCGTCCTGCCCGATTCGTGGCGGGTGGTGGCCTGGCCGCGGCGCGATCGGGGCCCGGCGCCCATCTCGCCGCTGCCGCTCGGGCGGGAGCTCGAACTGCTCAGCCGCGGTTCCGAGCAGCTCAAACTGCGGCTGCGGAACGAGACCACCGAGCCCGACGTCCGGGAGGCCGGCCTCGCCTACCTCGGCGCCCGCCTGGCCGGTACCGACGGGCAGGACGATCCGTTCGGCGCGGCCGCCCTCATCACGGCGCTCGGCATGTCGATACCGTACCGCGAGCATGAGGTGCTGGAACCGGTCGCCGACGACTGGGTGGCGCGGCTCGGGTACGGCTTCGCCGCCGCCGCCACGGCGGAGCTCGCCGGGCTGGCGTTGGGGGGCACGTCGGGGGCCGGCCGGGACGAAGTCGGTGTGGTGCGCATCGGCACGGGCGGGCACCACGGGTACTACCTGCCGCACTGGTTCGTGATCGCCGTACGGTTGCGTACGTTGATAGCCGACGCCACCGCAAAAGACCGCGACGCCGCGGAGACGGCACTGGCGAACTACCGGGAGGGGTGGCTGGCCGAGCACCGGGCCGTCACCTCGTTCCTGCTGCCCGACCGGCTCGACTGGGTCCGGGCGGACTGCGCCGGCACCAGCACGCACTTCCTCGTCGCCCGGTTGCTCGGTGGCGCGGCGCACACCGTCGACCAGGTGCGGGCCGTGGAGGACGCCGGACGGCTGGCCGAGGCCGACCGGACCCTGCCGCTGCTCGCCACCCTGATGATCGGCGTCGGGCCCGCGATCGCCCCGGTGCTCAACGACTGGCTCAACTGGTCGGCCCAGGGCACCGAGGCCATCAAGCGGACGCTCGCCGCGCTCTCCCTCGTCCCCACCGACGAGGCGTTCGGGCTGCTGCTCCGGCACGTCGACCGCAGGTACACGCACGCCGCGCTGATGGAGGCGGCGGCCCGGTTCCCCCGACGGGCGCTGCGGCTGCTCGCCGGGTCCACCGATCGTGCGGTGGCGGCGCTGCTGCGCGTCCACGTGTTGAGCAACCCGGATATGGCGCAACGGGCCCTCGCGACCCTGCCCCCCGTGGCGGCCGGCCGGGTGCGGGCGATTCTCGACGGGGCGGCGGCCGTGGTCCTGGCCCCGCCCGAGGCGCTGCCGCCGGTGCTGCGGGATCCGCCATGGGCGCGGACGCGGGTCCCGGTGCCACCGGTCGTCGTCACCGGTCCGGTGGCCCGGCCGGAGGCGGCGATGGCGTGGCGGCCCGGCGAGCGCGACGCGTTCCTGGCCCACCGCGTGGAGGTCACCGACCCGTCGGGCGGGAAGCAGACCTGGGCCCGGCTGGCCGCCGCCGAGTTCGACGGACCGGGGTCCGGCTGGCGGGAGCTGGGCATCATGGTGCACGGGCCCGACGAGGTCACCCGGCCCCGGCTCGCCGGCTGGACCCCGCGCACCACCTGGCAACTGGAGGCGGCGGCGCCCGCCCTCGCCGCCCGGTACGAACTCGACGTGCTGCCGGCCCTGCTGCACCTGGCCCGCGAGGGGTCCTGGGACATCCTGCCGACGCTGATGCCGTACGCGTCCGGCGACGTGGCGCTGATCGTCGCCGACTGGTATTCGCGGCTGAAGTCGGTGCGGGCGCTCGCCGCGGCCTGGCTCACGCGGCATCCGGCGGTCGCGGCCCGCACGCTGGTGCCGGCCGCGGTCGGCAAGGCCGGTGCCGCGCGGCGCCGGGCCGAGCAGGCGTTGCGGCTGATCGCGGCGTCCGGCCATCGGGACGCGGTGGCGACGGCCGCGGCCACGCACGGGCAGAAGACGGTGGACGCGGTCAGCGCGCTGATCGACGCCGACCCGCTCGACGCGCTGCCGGCCAAGATGCCGGTCGTGCCCGGCTGGCTCGACCCCGGGCTGCTGCCGCCGGTCCCGTTGACGGGCGGTGACGGCGCGCTGCCGCCCGACGCGGTGCGCAACCTGTGCACCGTGTTCGCGCTGTCGACGATCGCCGAACCGTACGCCGGCGTCGCCCAGGTGCTCGACGCGTGCGAACCCGGTCCGCTCGCCGGGTTCTGGTGGGAGGCCTTCGAGCGGTGGCAGCAGATGGGCTTGCCGCCGTCGGAGGGCTGGGTGCTGCAGGCGCTCGGCCCGACCGGTGACGACGAGACGGTGCGCCGGCTCGGTCCGCTGATCCGGGTCTGGCCGGGCGACGGCGGGCACACCCGGGCCGTCGCCGGGCTCGACGTGCTCGCCGCGATCGGCACCGACGTCGCGCTGATGCACCTCAATGGCATCGCGCAGAAGGTGAAGTTCAAGGGCCTGCGCGAGCGGGCGCAGGAGCGGATCGCCGACGTGGCCCGCGGGCTCGACCTCAGCCCCGATCAGCTGGCCGACCGGCTGGTTCCCGACTTCGGGCTCGACGCCGACGGCAGCCTGCTGCTCGACTTCGGGCCGCGCCGGTTCACGGTCGGATTCGACGAGCAGCTGAAGCCGTACGTGGTCGACGGATCGGGCCAGCGCCGGGCCGCGCTGCCGAAGCCGGGCGTCAAGGACGACCCCGACCTGGCACCGGCCGCCGCCAAGCGGTTCGCCGACCTGAAGAAGGACGTGCGGACCGTGGCCGGCGACCAGATCCGGCGGCTCGAGGACGCGATGGTGACCCGGCGCGGCTGGACCGCCCGGGAGTTCCGCGACCTGTTCGTGGCCCATCCGCTGGTGGTGCACCTGGTGCGGCGGCTGGTGTGGGGCGTCTACGACGGGAAGGGCGGGCTCGTCGGGTCGCTGCGGGTGGCCGAGGACCGCACGTTCGCCGACGCCGACGACGAACCGTACGACCTGCCCGACGACGCGTGGGTCGGGGTCGCGCACCCCCTCGACCTCGATGCGGCGGCTGCGACGTGGGCGGAGGTGCTCGCCGACTACGAGATCCTGCAACCGTTCCCGCAGCTGGGCCGCAGCACGTACGCCCTCACCGACGACGAGGCCGCCGCCGCCCACCTGGTGCGCTGGATCGACCGGACGCTGCCGACCGGTCGCCTGCTCGGGCTGGAGCGGCGCGGCTGGCGGCGCGGCGCTCCGCAGGACGGCGGCGTACAGGGCTGGTTCGAACGGGAGGTCGACGACGCGCTGACGGTCATCGTCGACCTCGAGCCCGGCATCGTGGTCGGCGAGCCGACCATGTTCGCCGAACAGCGGATCGCCGACGTGTGGCTGAAACGGCCCGGCGACTCGTGGTGGGTGTCGCCCGGCCGCGGTGCGCCGTTCGGATCCCTCGACCGCGTCACCGCGTCGGAACTGCTGCGCGACCTGACCGAGGTGGTGCAGTGACGACGACGTGGAAGTGGCCCGGCGACTGGCTGTCCACCGTGCTGCCCCGGCGTAGCGGCGGGGGAAAGCTGGGCGGCGCACCGGAACCGCCGCCGGTCGACCTCGCGGTCAGCCGGGATGTCTTCGCCTCGGTGCTGAAGTCCGCGCGGTCCTGGCTCGAGCACGACGGTCACGAGCCCCGCCTGCACGCCGCCGCGCTCAAGTCCCTCGACTGCCCGCCGGCCGAGCGGACCCCGTGGGGAACCGCGGCGTTGCTGACCATGAGGGTGACCGACGACGACACCTGGGCGCCGGTGGTCGACCACCTGCTGGCCGAGCACGGCGCGGTGTTCGCCGCGGCGACGCTCGCGGAGATGGCGGGCCAGGAGTTCGACTGGAGCTCCGGCCAGGGACGCCGGCTGGGTTACTTCCGCGGATGGACGTACCGGACGCCGCAGGCGCGGTGGGCGAGCCTCGCCCGCAGGTTGCGTATCCGGCTCGTCGACGTGTCCGACGCCAAGTACGTCCGGGTCGTCGCCGCGATCGCGTTCTACCGCACCGGCGTGTTCACGCAGCGGTGCCTGACCTCGTACCTCGCCCCCGACCAGTCGCCCTGGGTCGCCGCCGACTGCGCCGACGCGGTGGCCCTCGGGCAGACGGTCGACGCGCAACTGCTGTTCGGCGCGGCGTCGACCGTCGAACAGTTCCGCCAGGTCGGCGCGCATTACTCGACGCAAGCAGGAGTGGAGACCGTCGGCGGCGTGGCCACGGTGCTCGACGTGCTCGGCGTCGACGCCGTGCCGGTGCTCGAGAAGTGGGCGGGCGGCCGGTCCACCCGCGAGACGCTCCAGCCGATCTGGACCGCGCTCGCCGCCCTGCCGTCCGACGAGGCGCTCGCGACGCTGTTCCGGAAGAGCGGTTCGCGGTACGCGATGCCGTACGTCCGGCGGGCGATGGACCGTGACCCGGAGCGGGCGATGCGGGTGCTCGCCCGGTCCGACGAGTCCGACCTCCTGCGCGACCACGTGCTCACCCGTACCGAGGTGGCCGTACGGATGCTGCCCGAGCTCGACGACGACGCGGCCCGGCGGATCCGGGTCCACCTCGATCCGCTCCTCGACCCTCTCCTCGACCCCGACGCGGCCGAGCAAAGGGTTCCCGCCGCGGACCTGCCGCCGTTGCTGCACCGTCCACCGTGGACGGAGAAGAAGCGGGTCAAGCGGGTCACGGTCGCCGGGCTGGAGGCCAAGCCCGAGGCGGCGATGGCCTGGTTGCCGGGGGAGCGGGAGGAACGGGCGCCGAACCTGCCGGCGGTCGGCCCGGAACCCGCGCCCGAGCAGGTGGAGGAACTGCTGGCCGGGCAGGTCGATCGCTATGACGCCGAACGGCTGCTCGCCACCTGGCCCGAGGAGACGCTCCGGCCGGTTCTCGACCGGGTGCCGATCGAGCCGCGCGAGTACGACTTCCAGGACAACGACGCGCAGTGGATCGTCGCCGCCCGGTTCGGTGCCGACGCCCTGCCCTCGGTGCTGGCCGCGGCGCGGAAGGGCCTGAAGTTCAACATCGAGCCGCTGATGCCGTTCGCCGCCACCGAGGTCGCGGTCGCCATGGCCGACTGGTACGACCGGCTGGTCTCGGTCCGTGCCGTGGCCAGGGCGTGGTTCGGGCGGCATCCCGAGGTCGCCGCGCGGGCGCTCGTCCCGCCGGCGCTGGGCCGGGCGGGCCGGGACCGGCGGCAGGCCGAACGGGTGCTGCTGATGCTCGCCGCGGCCGGGTTCGAGGCGGAGGTCCGTACCGCCGCCGCGGGGTACGGTCCGGAGGCCGGGGCCGGCATCGACACCCTGCTGCGCACCGACCCGCTGCGGGTGCTGCCGGCACGGATCCCGGCGCTGCCGACCTGGCTCGACCCGCGGCTGCTGCCGCCGCTGCGCGTCCCCGACGGGCGGGCGCTGCCGGTGGAGGCCGTCGGCCACGTGTGCACCGTGCTGGCGATGTCCACAATGGACGAACCGTACCCCGGGGTCGACGTCGTGCGGGCCACCTGCGACCCGGCGTCCCTCGAAGCGTTCGGGTGGGCCCTGTACGACCGGTGGGACGACGCCGGGTTCCCGGTCCGGGAACGCTGGATCCTCGGCGCCCTCGGCCTGATCGGTGGCGACGACACCGCGGATCGCCTGGTACCGCTGATCGTCGGTTGGCCGAGCGGCAACGCGCGGACCCGCGCGTCGCTGGGGCTCGACGTCCTCTGCGCGATCGGCACCGACAAGGCCCTCATGCACCTGGACCGGTTGGCCCGCAAGGCCGACACGGACACGGTGGCCGGCGGCGCCCGGGAGCGGATCGACGCGATCGCGGCGGCCCGGGAACTCACCCCGGAACAGCTCGCCGACCGGCTGGTGCCCGACTTCGACCTCGACCCGGACGGGCGCATGACGCTCGACTACGGGCCGCGGACGTTCGTGGTCGGGTTCGACGAGCAGCTCCGTCCGTTCGCCGCCGACGGGGCCGGCAAGCGGCTGAAGACGCTGCCGAAGCCCGGCGTCCGCGACGACCCGCAGAAGGCGGCGACGGAGTACAAGCGGTTCGCCGCGCTGAAGCGGACGGTGCGCACGATCGCCGCGGAACAGGTGCGCCGGTTCGAGCACGCGATGGTGTGGCAGCGCCGCTGGCCGGCGTCGGAACTGGCGACGCTGTTCGCGGTGCACCCGCTGCTGCAGCACCTGGTCCGGCGGCTGGTGTGGGGCGTCTACGAGGGCGACGAGACGATCGGGGCGTTCCGGATCGCCGAGGACCGCACCTACGCCGACGTCGCCGACGACCCGTACGAGGTGGCCGACGACGCGGTGGTCGGCGTGGCGCACCCGCTGCACCTCGGCGCCGACCTGCCGGCATGGGCGGAGACGTTCGCCGACTACGAGATCCTGCAACCGTTCGCGCAGCTCGGCCGGGAGACGTACGACTCGACCGAGCCGCTCGACCGGTACCGGGGGCGCACCACGACCGGCGGGCGGGCGCTCGGGCTGCGCAACCGGGGCTGGGACCTCGACGACGACCACCGGGGCGGACGCAGCCTCGACCGCCTCCTGCCGGGCGGGTTGCAGGCGTACGTCGTGTTCACTCCCGGGATGAACTTCCTCGACGGATTCGACCCGAAGGAGACGCAGACCGTGGAGAGCATCGGCGTCTACCGCCTCGCGGGTGCCCTGCCCGGCCAGGATTCCAGCGCCGTGGGCGTCGACGAGCTCGACCCGGTGACCCGGTCCGAGGTGCTGCGCGACCTCACGCAGGTACTGGGATGAGCGGCTTCGAGTGGCCGCCGAAGTGGCGTGGCCGCGTCCTGCCCCGGCGCGGCGGCTCCCCGGCGGTCCGGCCGGATCCGCGACCGGACCCGCCCGCGGCGACACCCGCCTCGACGCTCGCCCGGCGCGGCGACCGGATCCGGGCGGCACTGGCCCGGCCCGGACACGAGCCCGACGTGGTCGAGGAGGGGCTGCGGGCCGTCCCGATGCTCACGCTGTCGCGGCGGACGCTCGCCGCCGACACCGGGCCCGAGCCGACGCCGTTCGGCGTTGCGGTCGGGCTGCTCGCCGGCCTCGCGGCGGTGCCGTGGGCCGGCCGCGACGAGCTCGACGGCGTGGCCGACCTGGTGTTCGGGCTGCGCGGTCCGGTGTTCGCCGCGCGCACGGTGGCCGAACTCGGCGGGCTGTGGGTCGACGGCCCGGTGATCCGGAACGCGCACACGATCGTCCGCCGCACCGGTGCGGAGCCGCCGGCCGAGCCGCCGCCGTCCTGGTACCGGTTCGCCGCGGACGTGCGGCGGCTGCTCGGCACGGTGCCCGACGACGTGCACGCAGACGTCGTGCGGGCGCTCGCCGCCTACCGCGACGGCGATCCGGCGCAGCGGGCGGCCGTGTCGTTCCTCGTCCCCGATCAGCACGCGTGGGTCGACGCCGACATCGCGGCCGTGGCCGGCACGCGGAGCGCCAACGGCGGGGCGACCGAGGAGGCGTGGCTCCTGCTGTTCGCGGCGCGGACGGCCGCGCAGGCCGCCGCGCTGGCCGACGGGATGGCGCCGTGGCAGGTCGTGCACGACGAGGCGGCCGTCGCGACGCTGGTCGACGGCGTCGGGCCGGCGGTGGCGCCGATCCTCGACGGGTGGGTCGACGGCAGCTACGTCGGCACCGACAACGCCCGGGCGCTGCTCTCGGTGATCGCGCGGCTCCCGGGAGACGAGGCGTACACGGCGCTGATGGCGCGGGCCGGCGAACGGCTCGGCCGGGCGGCACTGCTCGACGCGACCCGCCGGTTCCCGGCCCGGGCGCTGCGCCTGCTCGCCGCCGCACCGGCCGACCGGGTGCTCGACCGGATCCTGCGCGACACCGTGCTCACGAACCCGGCGGCCGTCGACGAGGTTCTGTCCACAGTGGACACAGTGGACGCAGAGGATGCAATGGACGGTCCGGCGGCGACCGACCGCATCCGGCGGGTGCGCGACGAGGCGACGGCCGTGGTCGAGGCGGCGCCGGAGGCGCTGCCGCCGGTGCTGGTGCGTCCACCGTGGACGGTCCGGCGGAAGCGCTCGAAGCCGGTGGTGGTGGCCGGGCTGACGGCCGGATCCGGCACCGCGATGGCGTGGCGCGACGGCGAGCGCGAGCGGTGGCTCGCGCACCGCGATCAGCTTCCGCGGCACCCCGGCGTCGACTGGCTGCGGGTCGTCCGGCGGTTCGGGGGACAAATGGACGCGCGGCACGAGGAGATCCTGGTCGGCTGGGGACCCGAGGACCTGGTGCGCCCGTTGGTGGGCCGGACCCGCGGGTGGTGGGTCGCGGAGCCGGAGCGGTGGGTCTCGATCGCCGTCGCGCGCTTCGAACTCGACGCGTTGCCGCACGTGCGTGCGCGCGCCGAGAAGTACCCCGCGAGCGAGGGCCGGTTCCTGCTGCCGTACGCCACCGCAGACCTGGCCGTGCTGATGGCCGGCTGGTACACCCGGCTGCGGTCGGGACGGGCGGCGGCGGTGCAGTGGCTCGACCGGCACGCGGCCCTCGCCGCCCGCACGCTGGTGCCGCCGGCGCTGGGCAAGGCCGGCCCGGCCCGGCGGGAGGCCGAACGGGCGTTGCGGATGCTGGCCGGGCGCGCTCACGACGTCACCGTCCGGGAGGCCGCGGCCACGTATGGCCCGGCGGCGGCCGACGGCATCGCCGCGCTCCTCGACACCGACCCGCTCGACGTGCTTCCGGCCCGGGTACCGACGCCGCCCGGATGGATCGACGCCCGCCTGCTCCCACCGGTCCCGCTGCGCGGCGGAGACGGCGTGCTGCCGCCCGACGCGGTCGGGCACATCGTCACGATGCTCGCGATGTCGCGACCCGACGATCCGTACGCCGGCATCGACGTCGTCACTAACACGTGCGACCCGGCGGCGCTGGCCGACCTCGGCTGGGCGCTGTTCGAGCGGTGGCTGGAGGCCGACGCGCCGAGCGCCGACGGCTGGGTGCTGCCGGCGCTCGGGCTGATCGGCGACGACGAGACGGTCCGGCGCCTCGCTCCGCTCATCCGGGCCTGGCCGGGCGAGGGCGGCCATGCCCGCGCGGTCGTCGGGCTCGACGCGCTCCGCGCGATCGGCACCGACGTCGCGCTCATGCACCTGTACGGCATCTCGGAGACGGTGAAGTTCGCCGGCCTCCGCGACAAGGCGCGGGAGCGGATCGCCGAGATCGCCGACGACCTCGGGCTCAGCGCGGCCGAACTGGCCGACCGGCTCGTGCCCGACTTCGGGTTGGACGGCGACGGCGGCATGGTGCTCGACTTCGGGCCGCGGCGGTTCACGGTCGGGTTCGACGAGCAGCTGAAGCCGTACGTCGTCGACGGGTCGGGGAAGCGCCGCGCCAACCTGCCGAAGCCGGGCGCGGGCGACGATCCGGGCCTGGCGCCGGCCGCCGCCAAGCGGTTCGCGGCGCTGCGGAAGGACGTGCGCACCGCGGCGGGCGACCAGCTCCGGCGGCTGGAGCGGGCGATGGTGAGCGGGCGGCGGTGGTCGGCCGGCGACTTCGCCACCTACCTCGCCGGCCACCCGCTCGTGCGGCACATCGTGCGGCGGCTGGTGTGGACGACGGACACCGGCGGGTCGTTCCGGGTCGCCGAGGACGGCACGTACGCCGACGCGTCCGACGACACGTACGCGCTGCCGCCCGACGCGAGCGTCGCGGTCGCGCACCCGGTCGGGCTCGGGCCGGCGACGAAGGCGTGGGCCGAGGTGTTCACCGACTACGAGATCCTGCAGCCGTTCCCGCAACTCGGCCGGGAGACGTTCGCGCTCACCGACGCGGAGCGCGCCGCCACGTCGCTCGAACGGTGGAGCGGCCGCATCGTGCCCACCGGCACGCTCCTCGGCCTGGAACGGCGCGGCTGGCGGCGGGCCGACCCGCAGGACGCCGGCAACCAGCCCTGGTTCGAGCGCGACGCTCCGGGCGGCGACCGCCTGTTGATCATGATAGACCCGGGCATCCCGGTCGGTTCGCCCACCGACATTCCCGAGCAGTGCGTCGGGACCGTGGTGATCGTCCGCTCCGACGACTACGAATGGCAGCCCCGGTACCCGCAGCGCATCGGCACGCTCGACGACGTCACGGCGTCCGAACTGATCCGCGACATGCAGGAGGTAGTGCAGTGACAGAGGTCGCCGCCGACAGCGCGGAGCGGATCCAGCGGCCGCCCGCCGAGGTCCGCTACGCCGACGAACTGGCCCGGCTGCGGGAGACCGACGACGGCGAGCGCCCGCCCGGCTGGGCGCTGAGCCTCACCGCCGCGCGGCGGTTCGTCGTCGGCGACGAGGGTGTTGGTATCAGCCGCAAGTTCGTCGGCGACCCGTCGCTGATCGACCGCGCGCTCGTCACCCTGGCGACCAACCGGGGGCTGCTGCTGGTCGGCGAGCCGGGCACGGCGAAGTCGCTGCTGTCCGAGATCCTGGCGGCGGCGGTGAGCGGCGACTCGACGCTGACGATCCAGGGCGGCGCGGCCACCACCGAGGACCAGATCCGGTACTCGTGGAACTACGCGCTGCTCGTCGCGGAGGGGCCGACCGAGCGGTCGCTGGTGCCGGCGCCGCTGCTGCGTGGGATGGCTGAGGGCCGCACCGTGCGGTTCGAGGAGATCACCCGGTGCCCGCTGGAGGTGCAGGACTGCCTCCTGTCGCCGCTCTCCGACCGGGTGCTCGCGATCCCCGAGATGGACGGCACCGGATCGATGGTGTTCGCCCGCGACGGGTTCAACATCATCGCCACCGCCAACACCCGCGACCGCGGCGTCAACGAGATGAGCGCCGCGCTGAAGCGGCGGTTCAACTTCGAGACGGTGTTCCCGATCGCCGACTTCGGCACCGAACTCGCGCTCGTCGAGGCGGAGGCGGGCGCGCTGCTGCGCCGGTCCGGGGTGACGGCCGCGCCGCGCCGCGACGTGCTGGAGGTGCTCGTCACCACGTTCCGCGAACTGCGCACCGGCCAGACCGCCCGGGGCGACGCGATGGAGCGGATGAGCACGGTGATGAGCACCGCCGAGGCGGTCTCGGTGGCACACGCGGTGGGGATCCGCGGCTGGTTCCTGCGCCGCGAGGCCGGCACCGCCGAGGACCTCGTGTCGTGCCTCGCCGGCACCGCCGCCAAGGACAACGCCGACGACCTCGCCAAGCTGCGCCGCTACCTCGACCAGCAGGTGAAGCACCGCCGGACCGGGCAGTGGCCGGCCCTGCACGCGGCGCGCCACCTCCTGCCCGGCTGATGGCGGCCGGACCGAGCGGCGGGCCGCGGGCCGGCGAGGCCGCGACCGCATCGGGCGGCGGCCCGGCGCGGGGCGGCCCGGCGCGGGGCGGCCCGGCGCGGGGCGGCCCGGCGCGGGGCGGCCCGGCGCGGGGC
>NZ_BOPG01000059.1 GCF_016863635.1 Virgisporangium aurantiacum
GGGCGGCCCGGCGCGGGGCGGCCCGGCGCGGGGCGGCCCGGCGCGGGGCGGCCCGGCGCGGGGCGGCACGGCGCGGGGCGGCACGGCGCGGGGAGACGAGGCGGCGACCGCATCGGGCGGTGTCACGCTAGTCGGGGTGCGGCACCACAGCCCGGCCTGCGCGCGGCTGGTCGAGGCGACGATCGCCCGCCTGCGTCCGGCGCACGTGCTGGTCGAGGGGCCGGCCGACATGAACGGCCGCCTCGACGAACTGCTGCTCGGCCACGACCTGCCGGTCGCGATCTTCAGCAGCTACCGCGATCCGGAGCGCACCCATGGGTCCTGGGCGCCGTTCTGCGCCTACTCGCCCGAGTACGTGGCGCTCACGGCCGGCCGGGGCGTCGGCGCCGAGGTGCGGTTCGTCGACCTGCCCGCCTGGCACCCGGCGTTCGCACACCGGCAGAACCGGTACGCCGACGCCGAGCAGCGCTACCACGAGGCGGTCGAGCGGCTGTGCGCGCGGTTCGCGGTCGACAACGTCGACACGCTGTGGGACCACCTGGTCGAGATCGAGGACCCGGACGGCATCGAGGAACGCCTCGCCACCTACTTCGACCTCGTTCGCGGTGAGGGTGACGGTGGCGAGGACGACGACGCCCGCGAGGCGTACATGGCCCGCTGGATCCGGGCCGCCGTCGCGGACGCGGGCGACCGGCCGGTGGTGGTGGTCACCGGCGGCTTCCACCGCCCGGCGCTCCTGCGGCTCACGGCCGAACCGTCCACAGAGGACGGTTGGCCCGAGGTGCCGGCCCTGCCCGAGGGGGCGGTGGGCGGCAGCTACCTCGTGCCCTACTCCTTCCGTCGGCTCGACGCGTTCGACGGCTACCAGTCCGGCATGCCGTCCCCGGCCTACTACCAGGACCTGTGGGACCACGGTCCGCAGGGCGCCGCCGACCGGCTCACCGGTGCCGTCGTCGCCCGGCTGCGCGACCGGCGCCAGCACGTGTCGACCGCCTCGCTCATCGCCGCCCGCGCGTCGGCCGCGGGACTGGCCACGGTGCGCGGTCACCGGCATCCGGCCCGCACCGACGTGCTCGACGGGCTCGCCACCACGCTCGTCGACGAGGCGCTCGACGTCCCGCTGCCGTGGGCGTCGCGCGGCACGCTGCGCTCCGGCACGCACCCGGTGGTGGTGGAGATGGTGGCGGCGCTGAGCGGCGACCGCGTCGGCCGGCTGCATCCCGACACCCCGCTGCCCCCGCTCGTGCACGACGTCGAGGCCGAACTGGAGCGGCTCGGGCTCGACGGCGACCGCGTGGTCGACCTGAACCTCACCACCGACGCGGGACGCACGCGCAGCCGGATGCTGCACCGCCTGCGGGTGCTGCGGATCCCCGGCGTGCGGCGCGACCACGGCCCGACCACCGGCGTCGATCCGGTGTTCGAGGAGGCGTGGACGCTCACGCCCGTCACCGAAAGGCTTCCCGCGCTGATCGAGGCCGGCGCCTACGGCGGCACGCTCGACGTGGCCGCCACCGCGCTGATCGAGGAGCGCGTCACCGACGCCGGCCCCGACGTCGAGCGGCTGGCCGCAGCCCTCTTCGACGCCGCGCTGTGCGGCATCGGCACCCTCCCCGACCGCCTCCTCGACCGGATCGACCGGGCCGTGAACGGCGCGCCGCACCTCGGCCCGCTCGGCGCCGTGCTGACCGTGACCCTGACCCTGTGGCGGCACGACCGGCTCCTCGGCACCGCCCGCAGCCTGGCCTTCGGCCGGGTGATCGGCGCCGCGGTGCGCCGGGCACTGTGGCTCGCCGAGGGCCTGCACGGCGGTCCGGCGCCGGCCGAACCGGCCCGGTTGGCGGCGCTGGTGGCAACCCGCGACGCGATCGTCCACGCCGGTGACGCGGTGGGCGCCGACCGGGAATCGGCACTGGAGGTGATGACCCGCGTCGCCGCCGACCGGACCGCCCCGCCCGATGTGCGCGGCGCCGCGTTCGGGTTCACCTGGTCACTCGGCGCGCCGGCCGGCTCGGCGGGTGGCGCGGCGGGTTCGGTGGGTGGCGCTGGCGGAGCGGCGGGTCTCGCCGGCGGTGCGGCGGGTCTCGCGGGTGGCGTGGTGGGGGGTGCGGAGAGGGCGATGGCGGCGGTGCGGTCGGCGGGGGCGGCGGATACCGTCGGCGACTGGTTGGCGGGGTTGTTCGCGTTGGCACGTGAGGAGGTGCTGCACGCGGAGGGCGTCGTCGGGATGCTGGATGAGTTGGTCGACGGGATGGGGGAGCACGACTTCCTGGTGGCGCTGCCCGCCCTGCGGCAGGCGTTCTCCTGGTTTCCGCCGCGCGAGCGGGAGACGATCGCGGGGCTGGTGCTGGCCCGGCGGGGTCACGGGGGGACGGGACGCGACCTGCTCCGGGACGCCGTCGACCCCGATGCGGTCGTGCGCGCGTTGGTGCTGGAGCGCACGGTCGACGCGCTGCTCACCCGGGAGGGGTTGATATGACGACCGGATCGGGTAGTGATCAAATCGCGGATCCCGGGTTGGAGCGGTGGCGGCTGATCCTCGGTGAGGCGGGGGATGCCTGTACCGGTGGGGGTGGCATGAGTGAGGAGGGGGCTGCCCGCGACGCCGCGCTCGACTGGCTCTACGGGCGGGACGAGGACCTGGCCAAGCGGGGCGTGCGGCGGGGCGCCGGCCGTGGGGGCGCGGGCGGCGGTGCGAACGGCCGAGGCGGTGCGGGCGGTGGTGCGAACGGGCGCGGGGGAGCTGCCGGCGACGGTCGGGCGGGCGGAAGTGGGCCGTCGCAGCTCACCACCGTCGACTGGCTGGACGAGATCACGCGGTTGTTTCCGCGGGAGACGATCGAGCGGCTCGAGCGGGACGCGGTGGAGCGGTACGAGATTCACGATGTGGTGACCGACCCGGCTGTGCTGGCGCGCATCGAGCCCAACGCGACCCTGCTCAAGGCGGTGTTGCGTACCAAGCACCTGATGAACCCGGAGGTGCTGCGGCTGGCGCGGCGCATCGTCGAGCAGGTGGTGCGGGATCTCATGGAGAAGCTCGCCCAGGAGGTGCGGATCGCGTTCACCGGGGCTCGGGCGCGCACGCCCAGCCGGTTCAAGCTTGCCCGCAATTTTGACGTCCGGCGCACGATTCGCCGCAACCTTGCCCACCACGATCCCGAGACGAAGCGGATCGCGGTCGAGACGCCGTATTTCCTGTCGCGCACGCGCAAGCACATGGAGCAGTGGCAGGTGATCCTCGTCGTCGACCAGTCGGGGTCGATGACGGGGTCGGTGATCCACTCCGCGGTGACGGCGGCGTGCCTGTGGGGGTTGCCCGGCGTGCGAACGCACCTGATCGCCTTCGACACCAACGTGGTCGACCTGACCAGCGACGTCGACGACCCGGTCGAGCTGCTGATGAAGGTGCAGCTCGGTGGCGGCACCGACATCGCCCGTGCGGTGGCGTACGGCGCGCAACTGATCGACCAGCCGCGCCGGACGATTCTCGCGGTGATCACGGACTTCTACGAGGGCGGCAGCGAGGCGCGGCTGCTGCGCACGGTCAAGGACCTGGTGGGGCAGGGCACGATCGTGCTCGGGCTGGCGGCGCTCGACGAGGACGCCAACCCCGTCTACGACCGCGAGCTCGCCCAGCGCATCGCCGACCTCGGTGCGCACGTCGGCGCGATGACGCCCGGCGAGCTGGCCGCGTTCGTCGCCGAGCGGGTGGGCCGATGAGAGCCGGGCGGGTGGGGCGATGAGAGCCGGGCGGGTGGGGCGATGAGAGCGGACCTGCTCGCTTTGACGACCGATGCGTTGACGACGTTGACCAACCGGGGTCTGGTCAAGCGGGCGACGAAGGAGGTCGACGCGGCGGCGCCGGCGTTGGTGTCGGACGGCGACGGGACGCTGACGGGCACGTTCGGCGACGGGGTCAGCACCAGGCTGCCGGTGGGTGGCGGGCTCGACGCGGCGACCTGCACATGCGGGGCGAGCGGGGTGTGCCGGCACGTGCTGGTGGTGGTGCTCGCGTACCAGCGCGACGCGGCCGGTGCCGGCGCCGAGGCGCCACCGGAACCGGAGAATGCGGTACCAGCGGCGACCTCAGACGCGTCTTCAAGAATCCACGCGACCACCGGATGGTCGCCCGGGGCCTTCACCGACGATCAGCTGGCCGCGCGGATCGGGAAGCGGCTGATGACGTCGGCGCAGCGGGCGGCGCGGGCCGGATACGCGGCGCGGGTGGTGCGGGCGACGGCGGCCGACCCGGCGCCGCGGGTGGAGCTCAGCTCCTGCTCCGTGCGGTTCCTGGTGCCCGCCGACCTCGGGTTCACGCACACCGACGCGGTGAAGGGCGCCCGCGACGACGTGATCGCGCTGGCGGTGTGGGCGTTCCGGGTCGCCGACGAGCGGCATCCCGGGGTTCCCGACGTGCAGGTGCAGGTCGGCGGGTCTTTGGACACGTCGGAGACCGGGCTCGCGGAGGCGGTGGCGCTGGCCGACGAGGTGCTGCGGACCGGCGCGGTGCACGCGGGGGCCGGGCTCGGCGGCGCGATCGCGGGCGTTCAGCGGACGCTCGACGCGGCCGGCCTGCGCTGGCCGCTGCTCGCCGTCGGCGACGTGGCCGAGCAACTGACCGCGTACGCCGAGCGCAGCAGCCGCTACCGGCCCGACCTGCTCGCCGACCTGGTGACCGAACTGCACGCCCGCCATCGTGCGGCCGCGAAGGGCGACGGCCTGCGCTCGCGCATCCTCGGCACGGAGGAGGCGGCACAGACGCCGCTGCGCCGGCTCCGCCTCGACGGGCTGGGATGCAGGATCACCGGCGACGCGACCGAGCGGGTGGTGGAGATCTTCCTCGCCCACGCCGACAGCGCGACCGTGCTGGTGATCCGCCGGATCTGGCCGGTGTCCGGGCCCGACGACCGGGTGACCAACCGGCGGATCGCCGGTGCCACGGTGGCGGCGCTGGCGGCCGGCTCGGTGGTGACCGAGTCGGCGGTGCGCAGCGCCAGCCGCACGGTGCGGTTGGGCACCGGCAACCTGGCGAAGACCTCGGTCGGCCCGTCGTCCGGCGCCTGGGACAAGCTGCCGGCGGGGCTGATCGTCCGCGACCTCCCCGCGGCGGCGGCCGAGCTCGACGAGCTGCCGCCGCGCTTCGTGCGGCCCCGGGTCGAGGCGGAACTGGTGCGGGTGGTGGAGATCGCCGAGGTGCGCGACATCGTGTACGCGCCGGGTGCCCAGCGGCTCGACGCGGTGATCGTCGACCCGGCCGGGGCGCCGGGGCTCGTGTCGTCGGTGTACCGGCCGACGGCGCCGGGTGGCCTCGACGCGCTGGCCCGGGCGTTGAGCGACGGGCCGCGGTTCGTCAGCGGGACGCTCCGGCGCCACGCCGGCGCGGTGGTGGTGGACCCGCTGGCGGTGGCCGTCGACGGTCGCGTCGTCGTGCCCGACCTCGCCGTCGACGAGCCCGCGGTGGCGCTGGCGACGGGATCGTTCGTCGAGTCGGACGCGCTCGATCTCGCCGTCGACGGTGCGGTGTCGGTGCTGGCGGAGGTGGCCCACCGCGGGCTGGACCACCTGCCGACGACGTTCCCGGAGCGGCTGCGGGCGGCGGCGGCCGAGCTGTCGCGGGCCGGGCTGGCCCGGGCGGCGGGGTCGGTGTCGGCGTTCGCGGCGGCGCCGCCCGCCTCGGCGGAGGCCGTGGTGGCCTGGGTGGACGCGTACCTGAGGCTCGCGGTGACCAGCGACCTTCGCTGAGTTACTCGTGCGGGAGGAGACGGCGCCAGCCGGCCGCGAGGTACCTGCCGTTCGGGGCGCGGTACGTGGTGAACGTCCACGCGTCCCTATGAGAATTGGCGTGGGGGATCGCCCGGACCGCCGCGCGGGCGGACCGGCCGTACAGGTCCACCGAACCGGAGAACTGGTCGGGCGGCGGGATCGGGACCGGCACGTCCGCCGGCCACGGCGGCACCGGCGTGGCGGGTGGCTGCTCGACCCGCATGGTCACGAGGCGGATGGCGGCCGGCGCGAACGGGTGGCCGCGCAGGGCCCAGTCGCGGAGATCGGTGAACTCGTCCAGAAGATCGTAGAGGGGACGCGGGAACGCGCGCTGCTCGCGCAGCACGGCCAGCCCCTCGGCCGAGATGCTCCACGTGCGGCCGCCCCGGCGGGCGGTGAACTTCGTGGCCGGCACGTCGGCGACGACCGGGGAGCCCGGGCGCTTCACGCCGTTGTCCGGGTTGCGCAGCACCGACGCGGCGAAGTCGACGAACTCGTTCAGCGCTCCCCGCCGCAGCCGGCGGTACTCGGCGGCGTCGGCCACCACCAGGCCGTCGCCGTAGACGGCCAGTTGCGGTGGACGCAGTTGCAGGTACCCGGCCGGGACGAAACCGCCCAGCTCCTCCCACAACGCCACCGGGCGGCTGCTCGTCCCCGCGATGGCCGGGACGGCCGCTCCCGCGCCTGCTACGGTGCCGGCGACGGCGGCCGCGACACCCAGGAACCCCCGACGATCCATCTTCGTACCCCCGTGCGTTGCCGATCTCCCCGGTCAGTCTTCACGGAGGGGGACAATTCGTGACGGAAACCGGGGTATACGACTCCAACGCGTGACCGCGTCGTTGAAGGGGGGTGGCAGTGATCCGGATGGCGACGGCCCTGGCTATCTTGTCGCTCGTGGCGGGCGGCATGGCGGGCGGAATAGCGGGCTGCGGTGCGGACGACACCGACGAGACGGCGTCGGCCGCTTCCACGGCGGCGTCGGCGTCGCCGTTGGTCGCGTCTGTTTCGCCCAGCGCCTCCGCGCCGCCCAGCGCCACCCCGGCGCAGACCGTCGCGCTGCCGACGGGGGTCACGGCCGGAGTGGCCGTCTACGACCGGAAGGCCGCGGCGTTCACCGTCCAGCACAACGTCGAGCAGCGGTTCCGGTCGGCGTCGCTGGTGAAGCTGCTCATCGCGATCGACTACCTCTGGACCCGGGAGACCGTCGCCGCCGGCGAGCGGAAGCAACTCGACCTCATGCTCAGCCGCAGCGACGACAACGCCGCGAGCCACTTCTACAACCTGGGCGGCCGGACGGCGGTCATCGCCCGGATGAACCAGCGGCTGGGCATGACCGTCGTCCCGCCGACCGCGCCCCGCACCGGCTGGGGCTCCACCGAGGTGAGCGCGGCGCATCTGGTGCGCGTCTACCGGTATCTGCTCGACGAGGCGCCGGCGCGGGTGGGGCAGTACATCCTGGGACGCCTGCGCAAGGGGACGTTCACGAAGTGCGGCACCGACGGGTACGACCAGTCGTTCGGGATCCCGTCGGCGTTTCCGGGCGTGCCGTGGGCGGCGAAGCAGGGCTGGTACGAGTTCGCGAGCGCGCCGAAGAACTGCACGAGCGCGACGCCGGCGGTGTTCGTGCCCGCCGAGGCCGAGGTCGTGCCGGTGGAGTTCGTGCCGGTGGAGGTCGCGCCGGCGCTCGCCCCGGTCGATTTCACCGGGGAGGCGCTGCACACGACGGGGATCGTCGGACCGGACGACCGCAGCATCGTCGTGATCCTCACGGTGCATCCGCACGGCACGCAGTACTCCGTGGCGACGGCGGCGGTCACGAAGCTGGCGGCGTCACTCCCGCTCACCGCGTAGCCCGGCTCGAAGGCCGGCATCGTGGGCGAGCAGCGCGGCCTCCGTGCGGTTGCCGCAGCCCAGTTTGACGAGCAGCCGCGAAACATAGCCCTTCACGGTCGCCTCGGACAGGTGCAGCCGGCGCGCGATCTGCTGGTTCGACCGGCCGGCGCCGAGGCTCGCCAGCACCTCCACCTCGCGATCGGTGAGCGAGCCGACGAGCGTGCGGGCGCGCTCGGCGTCGGCGGTGTTGTTCACCAGCCGCTGCGCGGGCACCGCCGACAGCACCGTGTGCCCGGCCGCCGCCACCCGTACCAGGTCGACCAGGTCCTCGGGCGACGTCGACTTCACCAGGAACCCGACCGCGCCGGCCCGCAACGCGCGCAGCACGTACTCGTCGAGGTCGAACGTCGTCAGCGCCACCACACGGGGCGGGGAGGGCAGCGTGACGATGCGCTCGATCGCGGCGAGCCCGTCGACGCCGGGCATCCGCAGGTCCATCAGCACGACGTCGGGCGTGAGGCGCACGGTGGCCTCGACCGCGTCGGCGCCGTCGTAGGCCTCGCCGACCACCTCCAGGCCGGGCGCGGCGGCGAGAATCGTGCGCAGGTGCGCGCAGACCATGCGTTCGTCGTCGACGACGAGGATGCGGATCGCGGCGCCGCTCATCGGCGCACCGCCGTGGGTACGTAGACCGGCAGCGTGGCCCGCACCGTGAATCCACCGTCCGATGTGGACCCCGCGGACAGCGTGCCGCCCACCACCTCCACCCGGTGCCGCAGGCCGGCCAGGCCGCTGCCGCCGCCGGCCGCGGTGAGGTCGGCGTCGGGCGGCCGCCGCGGGGGAGTGTTGGAGACGGTCGCGCGCACGCTGTCGCGTCCATAGTGGACGGACACGGTGGCGTCGGCGCCCGGCGCGTGCTTGTGCACGTTCGTCAACGACTCCTGCACGACGCGGAACAGCGTGCGCCGCACCGTCGGCGCCACCACCGCCGGGTCGCCGTCCTCGGCGAGGCACACCGGCAGGCCGACCGCGCGGGAATCGTCCACAAGGGACTCCAGCCCCGGCTCGGTGCCCGGATCCGTGGTGCCGGTGGGCTTCCCGCCGTCGGCGGCCGGCCCGGGCTGGCCGTTGCGCAGCACGCCGACCAGGTCGCGCAGCTCAGCCAGCGCCTGGCACCCGGCCACGCGAAGCTCCTCGGCCGCCGCCCGCGCGGCCGGATCGGTGCTGCTGACCCGCAACGCGCCGGCCTGCAGCACCATCAGGTTGATGCGGTGGGTGACCACGTCGTGCATCTCGCCGGCGAGCCGGATCCGTTCGTCGGCCCGTGCCTGCTCGGCGAGCAGCAGCCGCTCGCGTTCGGCCCGCTCGGCCCGGCCGGTGAGTTCGGCCACGAGGCTGCGGCGCGCGTTGAAGTACATGCCGAGCAGCGCCGACACGAAGATGACGGCGGGTGCGGTGAACGGGTCGTCGACCGCCCACGCGTGCATGCCCACGAGGAACGCCGTGGCGAGAAGCCCGACGGCGCCCCACTGCCGCGACCGTGGGCCGCTGGCGTACGCGGTGACGGCGTACGGGATGAGGAACGCCGCCCACGCCGGCGCGAACAGGCTGATCGCCGCGATCGCGAGCGTGGCGGTGTACGGGTACCGGCGGCGCACCAGCAGCATCGCCGCGGCGGCGGCCTGCGCCACCGCGTAGACCCACGCCGGCGCGGTGACGAACCGGGTGCCGACGTTCGGGTCGGCGAACGCCAGGGCGGCGCCCATCACGGCGGCGACCACTGCCACGGCCACGTCGACGGCGACCGGAAGCATCCGGCTGCGTCCCATGGGTGCAGGGTATCCGGGCGGCGGGGTTCCGGCGCGGCGTGCGCGGCGCGTCCATTCGAATTGACCGTGACCACCCGACGAAAGTAGGTCGCGGTCGCGACCTTCACCGCTGACCGCGCCGCGCACCCATGCGATGTGATCGATGGATGACAATGGCCCGGGTTGACGGGAACGAGGTGTCCACCGCCGGTCCACGCATCCACGCGCTCGACACCCTGCGCGGATTCGCCCTGTGCGGCATCCTGATCATCAACGTCTACCAGCAGGTGGTGTTCCGCGGCGAGGCCGCCGGCAGCGCCCCGAAGATGCCGGAAGCCGTACAGGTGCTGTTCTACGAACGGTTCTATCCGATCTTCTCGATCCTGTTCGGGATCGGCTTCGGCATCTTCCTGCGCCGCGCGGCGCTGCGTACCGACCGACCACGCGTGATCCTGGCCCGCCGCCTCGGCTGGCTCTTCCTCATCGGCCTCGCGCACTTCGCGGTGCACCCCGGCGAGGCGCTCACGGCGTACGCGCTGGCCGGTCTGATCGTGCTGATTCCGGTGAGTTTTCTCGGTGGACGCGCTGCGCTCGCCGTCGCCGTGGCGCTGCTCCTCCTGGGCGCGCAACTCGTCGTCGGCTACGGGCCGATCCCGGGCCTGCTCGCCCTCGGCTACGCCCTGGCGATGCTCGACGTGCCGGCCGCGCTGGAACGCCGCACGGGCCGGGTGACGGTCGCGTTCGTCGTGTTCGCTGCTCTTTCTCTCGCCTACGTGTGGCTGCGGGCGGACCTGCCGTTCGTGAACGTCGTCGGTGGACCCGGCGGCGGCGTGAGCCTGATCCCGCCGCTGGCCGGAATCGCCACCGGCCTCGCCTACTGCTGCGGGCTGCTCCTGGTGGTGCGCACCCCGATCGGTCCGGCCGTGTCGGCGGTGCTGTCGCCGATGGGCCGGATGGCGCTGACCAACTACCTCAGCGCAACCGTGCTGTTCCTCGTGTTCGGGCCGCTGCTGGGCATCGACAGCACCGACGACCTGCCGATGATCGTCGCGCTGACGGTCGCGATCCTCGTGCTGCAGGCGTTGTGGAGCCGGTGGTGGCTGCGGTCGTTCCGGTACGGGCCGGCGGAGTGGGCGTGGCGGTGCCTGACGTGGTGGCGCCGCGCCCCGATCCGCGCCGCCTGACCCGCGCGGCCTGTCCGGTTTGCGGATCTTGGACTCCTGGAGGGGTTATGGCACCTCACGCAGTCCAAGATCCGGAATTCCGAGCGTCGAGCGTGTACGGGAGTTCAAGATCGTGGGAGAGGGTTGTGGCCGTTCCGATGCCGGCGGGTGTCCGGACGGAGAGGAACGCGTTTCTACTGTCGGCGGATGCGGGGAGTGCTCTGTGCGGTGGCGATCGGGGCCCTGGTCGGTTTCCCGGCCGCACCGGCGGGTGCCGACGTGCGGGTCGCGACGGCGGATCCGGGTCCGGTGATCGTGGTCGGGGTGGCGGGGCTGCGCTGGTCGGACGTCTCGGTCACCGGGACGCCGGTGCTGGCGTCCATTGTGGACGGTGCCGCGGTCGGCGCCCTGTCGGTGCGCTCGGCGCCGGCGCCGCCGGACGTCACCTGCCCGGGCGAGGGGTGGCTGACCCTCGGCGCGGGCGGCTACGCCGCGATCGGCGGGAGTGCGGCGGCCGGCTGCGTGCGGCGGATGGCGCCGCCGGTCGAGGTGGCCGATCACGAGTCGTCCGACGGGGTGCCGGACGGCGTGTCGGCCCGGGTGCCGGACCTGCCGGCGCTGTACGCGGTCAACGCCGGCCTGCGGTTCGGCGCGCGGCCGGGGACGCTGGGCGACGCCGTGCCGTGTGCCGTGGCGGTCGGGAGCGGAGCGGCGCTGGCGGTCGCCGATCGGCACGGCATGGTCGACCGGTACGTGCCGTCCCTGCCGGACCGGCCCGGGCGTCTGTTCGAGGGCTGCCCGCTGACGGTGGTCGACCTCGGTTCGCTCCCGGCCGGATCCGGTGGCCGGCGTCAGGGGCTGGCGGCGGTCGAGCGGGCGCTGGGCACGATCGAGGCGTCCCGCCCGCCCGGCAGCACGCTGCTGGTGCTCGGGGTCGCGGGCAGCGTCGGCGATCCGGCGCCGCGGCTGCACCTGGCCGCCCTCACGGGTCCCGGTGTCGAGCCCGGGTGGCTGGTGTCGCCCAGCACCCGGCGCGCCCCGTACCTGCAGCTCAGCGACGTCGCGCCGACCGTGCTCACGCTGATCGGCGCCGACCTGCCGGCCGGGCTCGCGGGCCAGCCCGTGCGGGGCGGCGGCCCCGGCCGCCCGGACGGCGTCGAGGCGACCGCCGCGGCGCTGGTCGACCTCGACCGCGCCGCCGCCGCCCAGCGTGCGGCCGTGACCCCGTTCTTCGCCTGGTACGGCGCGCTCCTGCTGTTGATGCTCGGCCTCTACGCGCTGATCCGGCGCCGCGGCGGCGCACCGGGAGCGGCGGCGGGCGGTGCCGCGCTGCTGTTGGCGGCGGTGCCGGCGGGCACGTTCCTCGCGAACCTGGTGCCGTGGTGGCGGGCGCCGTACCCGCCGTTCGCCGCGTGGGTCGCCACGCTCGTCGCGGCCGGGGTGATCGCGGGGGTGGCCCTCGCGGCGTCCACGCTCGGCCGCCGTCCGGCGCGGCCGGGCGGAGCGGCGGCGTCGGGGCCGGGCGGAGCGGTGCGGCCGGGGCGGGCGGCGTTGGTGGTCGCGGTTGTCACGGCCGGCGTGCTCGCCTGGGACGCGGTGACCGGTGCCACCCTGCAGATCAACAGCATGCTCGGCTACAACCCGCTGGTGGCCGGCAGGTTCGTCGGCTTCGGCAATCTCGCCTTCGCCGTGTTCGCCACCGCGGCCCTGCTCGCCGCCGGTGCGGCCGCCGGTGGGCTGCGGCGAGCGAGGCCGCGCGCGGGCATCGCGCTCGTGACGACGGCGGGGGTGGTGGCTCTCACGGTCGACGGGGCGCCGGCGTGGGGGGCCGACTTCGGTGGCGTGCTCACGCTCGCGCCGGCGTTCGTCGTGCTCGGGCTGCTCACCGCGGGCGCGGCGCTCCGGCCGGGGCGGTTGCTGGTGGCGGGCGCGGCCGGGGTGCTCACGGCCGTCGGGATCGGGCTGCTCGACGCCCGGCGACCGGTCGAGCAGCGCAGCCACTTCGGCCGGTTCGTGGCCGGCATCGGTGACGGGTCGGCGGTCGCGACCGTCCAGCGGAAACTGGACGCGAACCTGGACCTCCTGTTCAGCGGCCCGCACACGATCGCGGCACTGGTCCTCACCGGTGCGGCGTCGGTCTGGCTGCTGCGCACGCCGGCGCCGCTCGCGGCGCTGTACGTCCGCGAACCGTGGCTGCGTCCGGCGCTGGTGTCGGCCGTGGCGATGGCGTGGATCGCGTTCGCCACCAACGATTCCGGAGTCGCGATCCCGATCGTGGCGATGCTGGTGGCGGGCCCGACGGTGCTGGCCGTCCACACCCTGAACCGGCCGGGTCGGGCATGACGCGCGCGCTCGTGTCCGCGTCGCTGGCGCCCGTCTTCCTGATCGGCGGCTGGACGCTCGCCGCGCGGCGGCAACCCGCCGGGTACGACGCGATCCGGGACACCATCAGCGCGCTCGCCGGCCACGGCGCCACCGACCGGTGGGTGATGACGGCCGGTCTGGTCGGGCTGGGCGTGTGCCACCTGGTGACCGCGTCGGGCCTGCGGAGCGCCGCGACGGCGGGCCGGGTGCTGCTGGCCACCGGGGGAGTGGCGACGCTCGCGGTGGCCGCGTTTCCGCTGCCCCGTACCGGATCGTCGGCGGCGCACGGGGTGGCGGCGCTGGTCGCGTTCGGCGCGCTGACCCTGTGGCCGGTGCTCGCGCGCGTCCCGAAAGGAGCGCGCGTCCCGAAAGGAGCAGTCGCGACCGCCGTCCTCGCGACACTGCTCGCCTGGTTCGGGTTGGAACTGTTCGGCGACGGCGCCCACGTCGGGCTGAGCGAGCGCGTCCTCGCGGGCGCGCAGGCGATCTGGCCGCTCTGCGCGGTCGTCCTCATGAAACGTCACGCGGCGCGGAACGTCCGCCGGTAAGCGGACGGTGAAACCCCCAACGTGACGCCGAGGTGCTGCCGCATCGACGCGGCGCTGCCGAACCCCGCGACCGCCGCGATCCGGTCGATCGGCAGGTCGCTCGACTCCAGCAACCGGCGCGCGTGCTCGATCCGTTGGCGGGTCAGCCACTGGCCCGGTGTCAGGCCGACCTCGTCGCGGAAGCGGCGGGTGAACGTGCGGACGCTCATCCGCGCGTGCGCGGCCAGCTGCGCGAGTGACAGCGGTTCGCCGAGGCGGCGCAGTGCCCACTCCCGCGTCGGCGCGGTGCCGCTCGACGACGGCTCGGGCACCGGCCGCGTGATGTACTGCGCCTGGCCGCCCTCGCGCCACGGCGGGACCACACACAGGCGGGCGACCATGTTGGCGACCTCGCTGCCGTGGTCGCGGCGCACGATGTGCAGGCACAGGTCGACGCCCGCGGCGGCGCCGGCCGACGTGAGGATGTCGCCGTCGTCGACGAACAGGACGTCGGGCTCGACCCGCACGGTCGGGTACATCGCCTGGAAGTGCGGCGCCTCGTACCAGTGCGTGGTCGCGGTGCGGCCGTCGAGGAGACCGGCGGCGGCGAGAACGTAGGCGGCGGTGCAGATCGAGACCAGGCGGGTGCCCGGCCGCACCAGCGCGAGCGCCTCGGCCGCACCGGGCGGCAGGACGCCGTGGCAGAGCCCGTGCGACGGCGGGATCACGACGGTGCCGGCGGTGGCCAGCACCGACGCGTCGTGCCGCACCGCCACCTCGAAGCCGGCGTCGGTGGCGACCGGCCGCCCGTCGAGCGTGCAGGTGAGCACCTCGTAAAGCGGTTCGTCCGCCGGGGAGCGGGCCGCGCCGAAGATCCGCGGCGCGATGCCGAGTTCGAACGGGACGACGCCGTCGAGCGCGAGCACGACCACACGATGTGCCATGGCCAGATCCTTGCACATGTTGGCGATCGGGCCACTCCTCTCCGTCCCGGAAATCCCGGATGCTCGGACACCATGACGAACACGATGCGGGCGATCAGCCTGGGAGATCCGGACGGACTGGTCGAGATCACGGCGACCCGGCCGGAGCCGCTGCCGACCGAGATCCTGGTGAAGGTGCACGCCGCCGGCGTCAACCCGACCGACTGGAAGTCACGCCGAACAGCCGGCAGCAAGCTGTGGAGCGACCCGCCGATCCCCGGCTTCGACGTGGCGGGCGTGGTCGAGGAGGTCGGCTTCGGGGTGACGCTGTTCCGCCCCGGCGACGAGGTGTTCGGCATGCCGTGGTTCCCGCGCCAGGCCGGCGCGTACGCCGAATACGTGACCGCGCCGTCGCGGCACTTCGCCCGCACGCCGGCCGGCCTGCCGTTCACCGACGCGGCCGCGCTGCCGTTGGTGTCGCTGACCGCGTGGCAGGCGCTGGTCGACACCGCCGACATCCAACCCGGCCAGCGGGTGCTGATCCACGCGGCGGCCGGCGGCGTCGGCCACGTCGCCGCGCAGATCGCCAAGGCGCGCGGCGCGTACGTGCTCGGCACCGCCCGCGCCGCCAAGCACGACTTCCTGCGCGGCATCGGCGTCGACGAGCCGATCGACTACACCGCCGTCGACTTCGCGGCCGCCGCGCGCGACGTCGACGTCGTCCTCGACACCATCGGCGGCGACTACGCGGAGCGGTCGCTGCGGGTGCTGCGGCCCGGCGGCACCTACCTGTCGATCGTCGCGGGGATCGACGACGGGTTGTCGGCGGCGGCGTCCGCGCGCGGGCTGCGGGCCGCGTTCGTCCTGGTGGAACCGGACCACGGTGCGCTCACCGAAATCGCCGCGCTGGTCGAGCGCGGCGATCTCACGGTGACGGTGGACGCGGTGCTGCCGCTGGCCGACGCCGCCAAGGCCCACGAACTCGGCGCGTCCAACCGGACGACGGGAAAGCTGGTGCTACGGGTCAGCTGACGGCGAACGCGTACAGGTCGCCGCCGGTCTGGGTGAACCGCAACCGGACCGGGCCGGCCGGCAGCGTCGAGGTGGCGCCCCACGTCACGGCCGCGCCGGGGGCGAGGGCGTTGGTCGTGACGGGGGTGGCGTCACCGATTCCGTAACCGGGCAGCGGGTTGCCGTCACCGTCGAGGACCTCGACCCGCAGCGAGCCCCCGCTGCCCGGGTCGTAGTTGACCGTCAGCGTGCGGCCGGCCGGCGTGAGCGGCCGCGTGGTCACCGAACCGGCGCCGCGGAACGACTCGAACCGGTCGGTCGGCCACGTGACCAGACCGATCTTCGCGTTGCCGGTGGCCTTGCCGCAGTCGCCGGCCGTCACGTTCGCCGACCCGCACCCGTGCTCGCCGGCGAACGAGCTGTACCAGAGCCGCGTCTCCCACTCCCCGTTCTGGAGTTGCCGCGTCTCCATCGTGGTGCCGCTCATGTTGAAGCCGTAGTCCCACGAGTCGATCCCGCCCCGCGTGACGATCGGGGTGCGGTTGGGGCGGCTCCAGCTGATCAGGTCGCGCGACGCGGCGAGGCCGAGGTGGCTCCGGCCGGCGTCGGGGCCGGGGTCACCGTTGTCGCGGTTCGGGCTCCAGCCGATCTCGAAGACCCACGGGACGCCGAGGAACTGGTCGCCGTAACGGATCGCGGGCATCCCGTAGAACTCCGCCCACGGCGTCATCCCGTGCCGGGAGGTGCCCGACGGGATCAGCGCGTCGTCCTGGAGGTCGGCCATGTGCGCCGGTCGGGGTGCCGTCCACGTCTTGAAGTCGGTGCTCGTCGACACCCACACGTGGCGCGGACCCGGCCCGACCGACGGCGGGGCGTAGTCGGCCGGGACCGGCTTGATCATCGCGATGTATTTCCGGGTGACCGGGTCCCAGCTCGCGTTCGCCACGTCCCAGCCGGGGATCGGTGTCGAACCGGGGACGGCCACCCACGCGATGCCGTCGGTGGACTGCTCCATGTAGTAGTGCCGCATGGGGTTGTCCGACGGCGGCGAGGCCGGCAGGTTCGGGTTGTTCGTGTGGTGGGCGCGCATGCGGAAGAACCGTGGCAGGCTGCTGCCGGGCGTCCACGCCGCGTTCTGCACGACGCCGTTGTTGCCGCGGTAGCTCACCGGCGTGGTGCGGCCGTTGCGGGTCCAGGTGACGCCGTCGGTGCTCGTCACGTACCCGGTGCCCTGGGTCGTGTGGTACCACATGCCGTAGCCGCCGTCGATCGGCAGCACCGACCCGGACAGGCGCGGGTTGGCGTCCCAGTCGCTGATGCCGCTGAGCACGACGCCGTCGTTCGGGCCCTTGGTGCCGGGGCGCATCACGCGCGTCACGCCGCTGTACGACTCGACCCGCTGGTCGCCGACGAACAGCACCGCCGCGTTCGCGGTCAGCGCGGCGTCGTAGGACGTGTCCGCGCTGGACCGCAGCGTCACGTCGTCCCACGTGGTCGTTCCGGTGGCGGCCTGCGTGCTGTAGAGCCGCACGGTCAACCCGGCGGTGCCCGACGGCGCGGTGCCCGTCACCGAGACCTGCCGCCACCCCGAGCCCGCCGGCACGTTCGCGGTCGGCGGCGTGCCGAGCCGGGCGCCGGCCGCGTTGCGGAACTCCAGGTACAGCACGCCCGTCGGTCCGTTCGCCCACACCGACGCGGTGACCGACTCCCCGGCCGACGCCGGAACCTGCCGGCTCAGCACCGACACCTCGCCGCTGCCCGACGTGTCGGTGGTCCGCACGCCCTGCCCGGTGCGACCCGGCGCCGACGTCACCGAACCGCCCGCGGTGACGACCGTCCACTCGGTCGGCCGGGTGTTGTTGCGCTTCTGCTCGAACGCGGCGTTCGGGACCTTCCGCTGCGGCGGCGGCAACGCGGTGACCGAGACGTCGTCCCACACCGTCGTGCCCGACTCGGCCTGGGTGCTGTAGGCGAGCACGGTGGCCGTCGTCGCCTCGTCCGGCGCGCTGCCCCGCACGGTCAGCTGCTGCCACCCGGTCGCGGACCCGGCCGCCACCGACGTCGCCGCCGCCCGCACCCCGTCGGGCCGCCAGAACTCCAGGTACAGCGAGCCACCCGTGCCGGCGACGCGCTGGATCCACGCGGTCGCGGTCACCTCCTCGCCGGGCAGGACGGCGAACGGCGCGCCGCGCAGGCTGATGCCCGCGGTGGTCGAGGAGTCGGTCAGCCGCGCCGCCGACCCGCCGCCGTGCACCGGCGACGTGACGACCGCGACGGCGGACGCGGTGTCGGCCGTCCACGACGACAGGCCCGCCTCGAAGCCGGGATTCGCGAGTAGCCGGACCGCGGCGGTCGCCGCCGCCGGAACGAGGACGGGTACGTCGGCCGCGCGTTCGCGGGCGGTGCCTGGGCCGGTGACGCCGGCGGCACCGACGCCGGAGAGCAGGAGCGCGGACACGAGCAGGGCGCGTCGCATCGATAAACCTCACTTCCCCCGTGGAGAAGTCAATCCAAAATGGCAAATCGTTCCATGTCAATCGATCGAGTTCACCCCGCGGGCACCTCGGGTCCGGAATTCCCGATCTTGGACGCCGTGAGGGCCTGGAGCACCGCAAGGAGTCCAAGATCGCGGAGGGAGGGGGTTGTGGGATTGTTGAACGATTCTTATAGTCAACACATCCTTCGATGGCGGGAGGCAACGGATGTCAGTCGACGCGTTCACCACAGCGGCCGACCTGAGAGCGGCCTTCCGCCGCGGGCTCAGCCGGCCCACCGCGGGCCTCGCGCCCGGCGCCGTGCAGGCGAACCTCATCGCCGTCCCGCGTGACTGGGCGTTCGAGATGCTGCTGTTCGCCCAGCGGAATCCCCGGGCCTGCCCGGTGCTCGACGTCACCGAGCCCGGAGACCCGGCCACCGTCCTCGCGCCCGGCGCCGACCTCCGCGCCGACCTGCCGCTGTACCGCGTCTGGCGGGGCGGGACGCTGCACCGGGAGACGCCGGACGCCACCACCGAGTGGCGCGACGACCTCGTCGCGTTCCTGATCGGGTGCAGTTTCACGTTCGAGGGCGGGCTGGCCGCGGCGGGCATCGAGGTGCGTCACATCGCGGCCGGCTCCAACGTGCCGATGTACCTCACCGGCCGGGAGTGCCGGTCGGCCGGGCGGCTGCGCGGGAACCTCGTGGTCTCGATGCGGCCGATCGCCGCCGACCGGGTGGCCGACGCGGTGCGGATCAGCGGCCGGTTCCCGGCGGTGCACGGGGCGCCGGTGCACGTCGGCGACCCGTCCGGCCTCGGCATCCGCGACCTGGGGCGGCCCGACTTCGGCGATCCGGTAGAGGTCCGCGCGGGGGAGGTGCCGGTGTTCTGGGCCTGCGGGGTCACGCCGCAGGCCGCCATCATGGCGTCGGGCGTGCCGTTCGCGATCACGCACGCGCCGGGGCACATGTTCGTCACCGACGTGCCCGACCGGGAGTACGAGACATGATGACGCGGCCGCTCACGGCCGCGGAGCGCACGGCCATCGTGGACGCGCTGCGCAGCCGCTACGAGGAAGCGGGGTTGCCCTGGCACGGCCGGGTCGTGTGGACGCCGTCCCCGTCGCCGGGCACGGTTGTCGAGGCGCTGCGCTGCCCCCCGTCCCCGATGCCTTTGACGCTCCTGGACCGCCTTCGCCACCACCGCGAGCCACCGCCGGCCCCCGCGGACCGGACCTGGCTGACCCTGGACCGGCGGTTCCGGCACCGGTGGCCGGACGGGGCGGACTGTCCCCTGATCCACGTCCGGTGGGCGCTCGACGCGGCCCTGACCCGCGCCGGCACACCGCCGGAGCGGTTCCACGGCATCGGCCGGGCCGGGCCGTGGTGGCCGCGCCGACACGTGACGGTGGTGAGCGAACCGCCGGTCGAGGTGCACGTCGAGCGGGTGGACGAGCACACCCACCGGTTGCACAACGCCGACGGGCCGGCCGTGCGGTGGGCCGACGGGTACGGCGTGTACCGGTTCCACGGCATCGCGGTGCCGGCGGAGATGATCGAATCGGGCTGGCACGGCCGGGAGATCCAGCGGCAGCCGAACAGCGAGGTGCGGCGCGCCGGCATCGAACGCATCGGGTGGACGCGCTACATCGCCGAAGCCGGCTGGCGACTCGTCGCCTCCGCGCCCGACCCGGGAAACGAACCGCACGAGCTGCACCTGTACGAGGACCCGACCCGGCGCGACGGCGTCCGCGTGCTCGTGATGACGAACGGCAGCCCGGACCGGTCGGGCCGGCCGCGGCGGTACGCGGAGGCCGTCCCCGTGCACCTCGACGATCCGGTGGCGGCGGCCGCGTGGCAGTACGGCTGCCCGGTGCGCGTCTACCGGCGGCTGAAACGACGGACCTGAGGGAGACATCATGCACACGTACGGCAGCGCGCTGGCCCTGATCGGCACCGGCGTTCCCGACCACCTGGTCGCCGACGCCGAGGTGCCCGTGCTCACCGGTCCGCAGGCGCAGGGCGACCTGCTGGTGTTCCGGCGGGCGGCACCGTCCACTGTGGAGTGGCGGGCGCTGCCGGCCGCCGGGCTACGGTTGGTCGACGGCGAGGCGACCGGCAACACGCACTGGCTGCACGCCGGCTTCGCGTCACCGGGCGTCCGGTGGGCGGCGTCGACGCTGGGCCCGCAACGGCTCGGGTTCCTGTTCGTCCCGCCGGGGGAGACGGCGCTGCTGATCCACACCGACGAGCACGGCGCCAACGGCGTCGGCCCGGGCACGTACGTTGTCCACCGCAAGCGGGAACAGGTCCAGATCCCGGACGACGAGCCCGAGCCCGGCCCGGCGGCGACCCGCCTCGTCGCCGACTAACCCCGGGCGGCCCGGCCCCGGACCGCCGCGAGGATCGCCTCGATCGTGCCTCGATCGGTGACCCGTCGGGTGTGGTCACCGTCCGCTGTGGACAGTGTGACGCGCGGGTTGCGGTGCCGGGCCGCACCGTCCACTGTGGTGCGTGCGGAGAAGTGGATCTCCGAAACGCCGGTGGCGGCCACGACGCGCGCCACGTTGTGCGCGGTGATCCCGCCGCCGGCCATGACTATGAGACGGTCGCCGGCGGCGTGCCCGAGCCCGGCGATGAGCGGCGCGCCGTCGAGCGCGGACGCCTCCTGGCCCGAGGTCAGCAACCGGTGGGCGCCGAGGTCGAGGATCGCGTCGAGCGCCCGGTACGGCTCCCGGGCCACGTCGAAGGCGCGATGGACGGTGACCGGGAGGCCGCCGGCCGCGTCCACCAACCGCCGGCACGTGTCGACGTCGAGGTCGCCGTCGGCGGTGAGCGCGCCGACGACCACGCCGTGCGCCCCCGACCGGGCGACGGCCCGGACGTCGCGCACCATCGCCGACACCTCGTACCGGTCGTAGACGAAGTCGCCGTCGCGCGGCCGGATCAGCACGTGCACCGGGAGCGCGGTGGTGGCGAGCACCTCGTCGACCAGGCCGGCGCTCGGGGTGAGGCCGCCGGTGCCGAGCCCGGCGCACAACTCGATCCGGTCGGCACCGGCCGCCTCGGCGACCAGCGCACCGGCGACCGTGTCGACGCACACCTCGGCAAGCACCCGGCCAGCCTAATGGATCTTGCCGTGGGGCCGGGCCGGGCCGGCCGGTCAGTTCGGCCGCTCGGACTCCAGCGTGCCGCCGTTGGCCACGTCGGACTTCTCGATCTCGTCGAACCGGATCCGGACGGATGCCCGCTTCGCCTTCAGGATCGCCACGGCCGCCTCCGTCACCGCCTCGACGAACTCGCGACGCTGGTCGATGGTGCGGCCCGAGAGCAGTTCCACCGTGATGTTGGGCATCGAGTCCTCCAGGATTTGTTCAGCCGTCCAGAACATCATCCCGTAGGACGGAACAAAATCAAGCCCGTGACTCTCTACGGCCGCGAGGCCTGGGCGACGTGGTGCGGCGTTAGTGGACTCCGGTGGGCCGCAGCGCGGGTGGCCGCTGCTGTTACAGGTGATCGGGTGCCGCCGCCGGCGACGGGCGGGCTCAGCCGGCGGCGCGGGTGCCGGGGTCCATCGGGGCGCCCAGCGACAGCGAGACCTCCCGCGCCGCGGCGATCACCTGGGCGGCCAGGGCCTCGTTCTCGACGTCGAGTTCGTGGGACAGGGCCGAGATCGAGATGCCGCCGATCACCCCGCCGGTGTGGTCGGCCACGGGCGCGCCGATGCAGTTGATGCCGGGGTCGTTCTCCCCGTCGTCGACCGCGAAGCCCTTGTCGAGCGCCCCCTGCAACTGCCGGCGGAGCACCGCCGGGTCGGTGATCGAGCGACGCGTCACGGCGGTGAGCCCGACCCGGCCGACGATCCCGTCGACCTCCGCCTCGGGCAGGCAGGCCAGCACCGCCTTGCCGATCGCGGTGGTGTGCAACGGGACGCTCATCCCCACCCGCGACTTCATCTGGTACGGCCGGCGACCCTCGATCTTGTCGACGTACACCACCTCGTCGCCGCTGCGGATGGCGAAGTGCACGGTGAGACCGGTGCGGTCGCGCAGTTCGCGCAGCGCTCCGCGGGCCTGCACCGCCGGGTCGAACCGGCTCATCATCCGGCCGGCGAGCGTGAGGATGCGCGGACCCGGCAGGTAGCCGCCGTTGCCGTCGGCGCGGGCGAAGCCCCAGCCGAGCAGCGACTGCAGGATGCGGTGGACGGTGGACTTGGGCAGACCGGTGGCGGCCGCGATGTCGGTGACCCGGTGGTGCTCCGCCAGCGCCTCCAGCACGGTGAGTGCCTTGTCGATCGAGCCGCTGGGCATACCTGTAGCCACCCCATCACCCTAACTGATCATCGTGTCATCCAGCCGCCGTCGACCACGAGCACATGGCCCGCCACGTAGTCGGACGCGGCCGAGGAGAGGAACACCGCACCACCGACCAGATCGTCCGGCCGACCCCACCGGCCGGCCGGGATCCGTTGCAGGATCGCCGATCCACGGGACGGGTCGGCCCGCAGCGGCGCGGTGTTGTCGGTCTCAATGTAGCCGGGCGCGATCGCGTTCACCTGTACCCCAAAAGGGGCCCACTCGTTCGCCAGCGACCGCGTGAGCCCGGCCACCGCGTGCTTCGAGGCGGTGTACCCGGCGACGTTGATCCCGCCCTGGAACGACAGCAAGGACGCGATCATGATGATTTTTCCGCGCCCCCGCTCGACCATGCCGGCGCCGACCGCCTGCGTCAGCAGGAACACCGCGTCGAGGTTCACCGCGAGGACCTCGCGCCAGGTCGGGAACGGCTGCGAGACGGCCGGACCGCGCCGGATCATGCCGGCGTTGTTGACGAGCACGTCGACCGGTGGCAGGTCGCGGACCGCGTCGGCGATCCGGGCGGGCGGGTCGCCGAGGTCGACGGTCCACACCGTCGCCGTGCGGCCCGCCGCGCGGACCTCGTCGGCCACCTCGGCCACCCGCGACGGGTGCCGGCCGTGCAGGACGACGTCGGCACCGGCGCACGCCAACCCGACGGCGAGCGCCCGCCCGATGCCCTTGCCCGCGCCGGTGACGAGCGCCGTGGTGCCGGTGAGGTCGAACAGACTCACCGCAGGTCCCGGACGTCGACCGGCTCCAGGTCGTCGTACGCCTGGTTCTCGCCGCCCATCGCCCACACGAACGAGTAGCTGTGCGTCCCGAATCCACAGTGGACCGACCACGGCGGCGAGATCACCGCCTCGCCGTCGGCGACGATGAGGTTGCGGGTCTCGTCGGGTCTGCCCATCAGGTGCACCACGCGGTGCTCCGGCGGCAGGTCGAAGTAGCAGTAGACCTCGGTGCGACGGTCGTGCGTATGGCAGGGCATCGTGTTCCACATGCTGCCGTCGGCGAGCACGGTGACGCCGAGCACCAGCTGGCAACTCCGGATCCCGTCGGCGTGGATGTACTTGTAGATCGTCCGCTCGTTCGAGCCCGACACGGATCCCAGCTTCACCGGCGTCGCGTCGGCCAGCGCGGCCCGCCGGGTCGGATGAACGGCATGCGCGGCCGTCGAGACGAGATACAGGCGGGCGCCGTCACCGGAGAAGCGCACCACCCGCGCGCCGCGGCCGACGTAGAGACACTCCCGCGCGGCGAGAGAAAAGGACCGACCGTCGACCTCGACGGCCGCGTCGGCCGTGCCGACGTTGACCACGCCGAGCTCGCGCCGGTCGAGGAAGGCCGACGCGCGCAGCGGCGCCGGCGCCGGGAGGTCGACCGGCGCGTCGCCGACCACCACCCCGCCGACCACCAGCCGGTCGTGGTGCGAGTACGTGAGCCGGATTCCCGGGCCGGCGAACAGATCCTCGACCAGGAACCGGGCCCGTAACCCGGTGGTGTCGAGCGTGGGCACCTCGCTCGGCGCCGTGGCGTGGCGGACTTCCATCGAACCCCCTGTCTACCGGCAGGTATCAATATATTCCATCAGGTCGAACCTTGTTCCGTCTGCTGGAACACAGTACAGTGCCCGACATCGAACCCGGAACACCCACGAAACCGGAACTTCATGAGGGGATCCCCATGGACAGGCGGCGCTTCCTTTCCCTGTCGATAGCCACCACGAGCGGAGCAGCCGCCCTGCTCGCCGGATGCGGCGACGGGGACGACGGTGGCGGTGGCGGTGGGAAGACCGACGTCCGGCTCGGCGACACCGTCAACGAGAGCAACCCGGAGATCGCGGCCGAGAAGTACTTCGGCGAGCGGCTCAACGCGCTCACGAAGAACGCGTACGACGTCAAGGTCTTCCCGAACGGGACGCTCGGCGACCACAACCGCATGAACGAGCAGGTGCGCAACGGCACGCTGCAGATGACCAAGACGCTGTTCGCGAACCTCACCGCGTTCGACAAGCGGCTCGGCGTCCTCTCGCTGCCCTACGCGTTCGCGAAGCAGGCCGACCTGTTCACCGCGCTCGGCGGCGATCTCGGCAAGCAGCTCTCCGGCATCCTGGAGTCCTACGACCTCAAGGTGCTCGCCTACTTCGACTCCGGCGCGCGCAACGTCTACAACAAGAAGAAGCCCATCAAGTCGCCCGACGACCTCAAGGGCCTGCGCATCCGGGTGCCGCAGGACGCCGTCGCCATCGACACGTTCAACACCCTGGGCGCGCAGGCCACCCCGCTCACCACCAACGAGATCTACTCGGCGATGCAGCAGGGCGTCATCGACGGCGCGGAGAACAACCCGATCTTCTACGTCACCAACAAGCACGTGGAGGAGGCGAAGTTCTGGTCGTGGACCCGGCACCAGTTCGGCGTCGACGCGTTGCTGGTCAGCAAGAAGTGGTTCGAGAAGCAGTCCAAGGCGAACCAGGACGCGTTCGTCCAGGCCGGCCAGGACACCGAGAAGCACGAACGCGAACTGTGGGCCACCGAGACGGAGAAGTACGTCAAGCAGGCCACCGACAAGGGCGCGAAGATCAACGACGACATCGACGTCGCCGCGTTCCAGAAGGCCGTCAAGCCGGTGCTGGAGAAGCACCGCGCCACGTTCGGCGACCTCGTCAAGCTGCTGCCGGTGAGCTGACGTGACGGCAGAGGTCGAGACCGAGGTCGAGGAGAAGAGCGCCACCCCCGACTTCCAGCGGTCGAACCGGTTCCTGGCCGGGCTCGCGGTGTTCGAGAACTGGCTCATCATGCTGCTGCTCGCCGGCACCGTGCTGGTCCTGCTGGGTCAGGTGTTCTTCCGGTACGCGCTGGAGCAACCGCTGTCGTGGTCGAACGAGGCGGCCACCGACCTGCTCGTGTACGTGGCGTTCGTCGGGTTCGCCATCGGCATCCGCGACAACGCGCACGTGGCCCTGAACCTGTTCGAGCGCAAGCTCGGCGCGCGGCCGCGCAAGTGGCTGCGGATCGGCGAACTCGTGGTGCTCGGCGTGGTGCTCGGCTGCATCGGGATCGGCGGCGCCACCTACCTGTGGGAGCAGCGCGACGTGGTGTCGCCGGTCGGCATCCCGCTGTGGGCGGCGTTCCTGCCGCTGCCGTTCGGCGCCGTGCTCGGGTTGGTGCACATCGTGGTCGAGGTGGTCGCGGTGCTGCGCGGCGCATCCGTGGAAGAGATCGTGGACCGCGAGGCAGAGGCCGGGGGTGCGGTGTGAGCTTCGCGCTCGCGTTCTTCGGCATCGTCGCGCTGATCCTGCTCGGCGCGCCGATCGTCGCCGCCCTCGGCGCGGTCGGCCTGATCCAGGCGACGGCGTCCGACGTGCCGCTGTCGATCGCCGCGCAGGCGGTGTTCCACGGGCTCAACTCGTTCACGCTGCTGGCGATCCCGCTGTTCGTGCTCACCGGCGAGATCCTGCACCGGTCGGGCGCCGCCGAGCGGCTGGTGCGGTTCGTGACGATCTGCGTCGGCTGGATGACCGGCGGGCTCGGCATGAGCGTGGTCGCGTCGACGATGCTGTTCTCCGGTCTCAGCGGCTCGGTGAACGCCGACGCGGCGGCGATCGGCTCGACGATGATCCCGCCGATGACGAAGGCCGGCTACCGCCGCCCGTGGTCGGCGTCGATCGTCGCCGCCGCGTCCGGCACCGGCATCCTCATCCCGCCCTCGATCACGATGATCGTGCTGGGGACGGTGGCCAACCTGTCGATCCGCGACCTGTTCCTCGCGTCGCTCGTGCCGGCCGTGGTCGTCGCCGCGAGCAAGGGCGTGGTCATCTACTTCTACGCGAAGTACAAGGAGCCGACCGCGGAACGGGTCCGGGTGACGCCGCGCGAACTCGGCCGGGCCGGGCTCGACGCGCTGCCCCCGCTGATCGCTCCGGTCATCATCCTCGGCGGCATCCTGTGGGGCGTCTTCACCGCCACCGAGGCCGCGGCCGTCGCGGTGCTGTACGCGGTGGTGCTCGCGCTGGTCTACCGGTCGGTGTCGCGGGCCGACTGGATCCGCATCTTCGTGAACGCCGGACGCACGAGCGGCGTGGTGCTGTCGCTGGTCGGCATGGCGCAGCTGCTCGCCTACATGCTGGCGTACGAACAGGTCGAGATCCAGCTGGCCGACTGGGCGAGCCAGTTCACCGGCAACTTCTTCCTGTTCGTCACGATCGTCATGGTGCTGTTCTGGATTCTCGGCGCGCTGCTGGACGGCGTTCCCGCGCTGGTGGTGCTGATTCCGCTGTTCATGCCGCTGGCCGCCGAAGCGGGCATGGGCGAACTGCACTTCGCCATCTTCAGCCTGGCCGTGTTCGGCATCTCGCTGGTGACGCCGCCGCTCGGGTCGGCCTGCTTCATCGTCACCGGCATCGCGCGGATCAGGATCGTCGACATGATGCGGCCGATGCTGCCGTTCATGGCGGTGATGTTCGCGACGATCGTGCTCCTCGCGTACGTACCGGCCTTCTCGGAGTGGCTGCCGAACCTGATCAGGTGATCCCGCCGCCGGGGTGCTCCAGTACAGTCCGACGACGAAGATCCAGAACACGTCGGGACCTGGAACTCCACGGAGGGATCGCCATGGACAGGCGACGGTTACTTACGGTGTCGCTTGGGATGTCGCTCGGAACGACGGCCGGTGCCGCGGCGATGGCCCTCACCGGCTGCGGGAAGGACGACGCGGACGCGACCGCCATCCGCCTCGGCGACACCGTGGCCGAGAGCAACCCGCAGATCGCGGCCGAACGCTACTTCGGTGAGCGGCTGGCCGCGCTGACCGACGGCGCCTACGACGTGAAGGTCTACCCCAACAGCACGCTGGGCGACCCCGCCAAGATGAACCTGCAGGTCCGCGACGGCAACCTGCACATGACCAAGACGCTGTTCGCCAGCCTCACCGTGTTCGACAAGCGACTCGGCGTGATGTCGCTGCCGTACGCGTTCGCCCGCCAGGACGACCTGTACATCGCGCTGCTGGCCCGCCTCGGCCGGCAGCTCGGCAACATCCTGGAGGCCCAGAACTTCAAGGTGCTCGCGTTCTTCGACTCCGGCGCCCGCAACGTCTACAACAAGAAGCGGCCGATCCGCACCCCCGACGATCTCAAGGGGCTGCGGCTGCGGGTGCCACAGGACACGGTCGCGATCGACACGTTCACCACGCTCGGCGCGGTGGCGACGCCGATGGCCGCCAACGAGATCCTCCCCGCGCTGCAGCAGGGCACCATCGACGGCGCGGAGAACAACCCGATCTTCTACGTCACCAACAAGCACGTGGGGGAGGCGACGTACTGGTCGTGGACCCGCCACCAGTTCGGCATCGACGCGCTGCTGGTGAGCAAGAAGTACTTCGACGGCCTCTCGAAGAAGCACCAGGACGCGTTCGTCGAGGCCGGCTTCGACGCCCAGAAGCGGGAATGGGACCTGTGGGCGAAGGAGACCGACAACTACGTCAAGCAGGCGACCGACAAGGGCGCCAAGATTAACGATGACGTCGACGTCGACGCGTTCCGGCGCGCGGTGAAGCCGATCATCGACAAGAACCGGATCGTCTACGGCGACCTGCTGGACCTGCTGCCGATCGTCTGACCGGCCCGGCCGGGTCAGACGTTGCGCCGGTACTGGCCGCCCACGTCGAAGAACGCCTCGGTGATCTGCTGCAGCGAGCACACCCGGGCCGCGTCCATCAGCACCGCGAACACGTTCCCGCCCGACATCGCCGCCTCGCGGAGCGCGGCCAGCGCCGCCGGCGCCTCGTCCCGGTGCGCCGCGTGGAACGCGTGCAACCGCGACAGTTGCGACTCCTTCTCCGCCTCCGTCGCCCGGGCCAGCTCGACCGCCGTCACCGTCGGAGCCGCGCCGTCCGGGCGCAGGAACGTGTTGATGCCGACCAGCGGCAGGCTGCCGTCGTGCTTGCGCTGTTCGTACAGCATCGACTCGTCCTGGATGCGGCCGCGCTGGTAACCGGTCTCCATCGCGCCGAGCACGCCGCCGCGTTCGGAGATGCGGTCGAACTCCGCCAGCACGGCGTTCTCCACGAGGTCGGTGAGCTCGTCGATGATGAACGCGCCCTGCAGCGGGTTCTCGTTGACCGCGAGTCCCCACTCCTTGTTGATGATCAGCTGGATGGCCAGCGCCCGCCGCACCGACTCGGCGCCCGGCGTGGTGACCGCCTCGTCGAACGCGTTGGTGTGCAACGAGTTCGCGTTGTCGTAGATCGCGGTCAGCGCCTGCAGCGTGGTGCGGATGTCGTTGAAGTCCATCTCCTGCGCGTGCAGCGAGCGTCCGCTGGTCTGGACGTGGTACTTGAGCTTCTGCGAGCGTTCGTTGGCGCCGTACCGCTCCCGCATGGTGACGGCCCAGATTCGCCGGGCGACGCGGCCGAGCACCGTGTACTCGGGGTCCATGCCGTTGGAGAAGAAGAACGACAGGTTCGGCGCGAAGTCGTCGATCTTCATCCCGCGCGCCAGGTACGACTCGACGTACGTGAACCCGTTGGCGAGCGTGAACGCCAACTGGCTGATCGGGTTCGCCCCCGCCTCGGCGATGTGGTAGCCCGAGATCGACACGGAGTAGAAGTTGCGCACCCCGTTCTGGATGAACCACTCCTGGATGTCGCCCATCATCCGCAGCGAGAACTCGGTGGAGAACAGGCACGTGTTCTGGCCCTGGTCCTCCTTGAGGATGTCGGCCTGCACGGTGCCGCGCACCTGTGCCAGCGCCTCGGCGGCGGTTCCGCCGTTCGCCACGTGCTGGTCGATCACGGTGTTCAGGAAGAAGGCGAGAACCGTCGGCGCCGGGCCGTTGATGGTCATCGAAACGCTGGTGGACGGCGAGAGCAGGTCGAACCCGTCGTAGAGCACCTTCATGTCGTCGAGGGTCGCCACCGACACGCCGGAGGTGCCGACCTTGCCGTAGATGTCGGGCCGCGGGTCGGGATCGCGGCCGTAGAGCGTCACCGAGTCGAACGCGGTCGACAGGCGGGTCGCCGGCGCGTCGGCCGACAGCAGCTTGAACCGCCGGTTCGTGCGGGCCGGGTCGCCCTCGCCGGCGAACATCCGGGCCGGGTCCTCGTTGTCGCGCTTGAACGGGAACACGCCCGCCGTGAACGGGAACGAGCCGGGCAGGTTCTCGCGGCGCAGCCAGCGCAGCAGGTCGCCGTGGTCGGTGAACCGGGGCAGGGCCACCCGCGGGATTTCGTTGCCGCTCAACGAGGTGCGGGTCAACGGGGTGCGGAACTCCTTGCCGCGCACGGTGAAGACGTGTTCGGTGCCCGAGTACGCCTCGACGACGGCCGGCCAGGCGGTGAGCTCGTCGCGCGTCGCGGCGGGGAGGGCCGCGCGGGCCTGGTCGCGCAGGTCCGCCGCGGCCGGCAACTCGGCGGCGACGGCCTCCAGCCGCTGCACGCGCCGCGCCCGCTCCGCGAGCGTCTCGGTCTCCGCGTGGAAGTCGCGCACCGCCTGCGCGATCTCGGCGAGGTAGCGCACCCGCTCCGGCGGGATGAGGCGGCGGATCATCGTGGTGGTCTTCGCGGTGACGGGCGTGAGCAGGCCCTCGCTCACCGGCAGCCCCTTGCCCGCCAACTGCTCGCGGAGGAACTGGTAGAGCGCGGTGACGCCGTCGTCGTTGAACGTCGCGGCCGACGTGCCGAACACCGGCATCTCGTCGGGACGCGAGCCGAACGCCTCGCGCTCGCGGACGAGCTGCCGCGCCACGTCGCGCATCGCGTCGGCGGCACCCCGCCGCTCGAACTTGTTGATGGCCACCGCGTCGGCGAACCCGAGCATGTCGATCTTCTCGAGCTGCGACGCCGCGCCGAACTCCGGCGTCATCACGTACAGCGAGACGTCGGCGAACGGCACGATCGCCGCGTCGCCCTGGCCGATGCCCGGGGTCTCGACGATCACCAGGTCGAAGCCGGCCGCCCTGGCGACCGTGATGACGTCGCCGAGACTCTCGGGCAGTTCGCGGGCGCCCCGGGTGGCCAGCGACCGGAAGTAGGCGGTGCTGCCGTCGAGCGCGTTCATCCGGATGCGGTCGCCGAGGAGCGCGCCGCCACCCTTGCGGCGGGTCGGGTCGACGGCGATGACGGCGACCCGCAGCTTGTCCTGCTGGTCGAGGCGCAGGCGGCGGACGAGTTCGTCGGTGAGGCTCGACTTGCCGGAGCCACCGGTGCCGGTGATGCCGAGAACGGGCACCGTCCGCTTGTTCGCCGCCGCGACGAGGTCCTCCATCGGCAGGACCCCGCGCTCGGCTCCCGTGATCGCGCGGCCGATCGCCGCCCGGTCGCCGCCGATGACGTCCGCCGCGGTGACCGGCCGGTGCTCCCACGGGCTCCAGTCGCAGTCGCGGATCATCGTGTTGACCATGCCGGCCAGGCCGAGCTTCTGCCCGTCCTCCGGCGAGAAGATCGTGACCCCGCTCCCGCGCAGGCGGGCGATCTCGGCGGGGATGATCACGCCACCCCCGCCGCCGTAGACCTTGACGTGACCGGCGCCGGCCTGCTTCAGGCTCTCGACCAGGTACTCGAAGTACTCGACGTGCCCACCCTGGTACGACGAGACCGCCACACCCTGCACGTCCTCCTCGACCGCCGCGTCGACGATCTCCCGCACCGACCGGTTGTGCCCGAGGTGCACCACCTCCGCACCCTGCGACTGCAGGATCCGTCGCATGATGTTGATCGAGGCATCGTGCCCGTCGAAGAGGCTGGACGCGGTGACGAACCGGACCGGCTCGGCAGGGACATGGAGCATCGTTGCACCGTCCTGGGATCTTTGTTCGGTCATCCAATAGTAGGGCGTCCTAGTATTTCGACCAAACGTTCAGCGCTGGACGGCGGCCGCGTCGAGGGCGGCCGTGATCCGCGCGGCCGTGTCGGGCCCCGAGGGGTCGAGCGCCAGGCTGTGCCCGGCCGCCGCGACGATCACCCGCAGGCTCGGCGCCGACCGGAAGAACGGCCGCTCGAACCGCTCGATCGCGGCCGCGTCGGAGCAGTTCCCCTGTGCGCAGAAGATCGCGTCCCGGTCGCCGACGGCGATCACCACCGGCACCGCTACCGCACTCGACGGATTGCGGTCGGCCGGCAACGCCTGCTGGGCGGCGAAGTCGCGCCAGCGCGGGTGGTCGCGGGTCGCCGGCTGGATCCGCCGGGCCACCACCGGGTCACGCGACGTGTGCAGGAAACCGGTCACGACGAGCTGGCTGACCTTCCCGGGAACGGTGGCGAGCTGGATGCCGACGGCGGCGCTGTACGAGTGCGTGAACAGGATGATCTGGTTCGGCTGGAGCCAGGTCAGGATCTGGTCGAGCACGTGGACGTCGGTGGTGAGGGTGACGTCGTCGGTCGGCCGGCTCGACCGGCCGGTGCCGATCCGGTCGTAGGTGAGGGTGGCCCGGCCCGTGGCGAGCAGCCGGTCGACCACGCTGTACGTCCGGTCCGGCCAGTCCCAGTAACCGGTGTACGTGGTGCCGTCGGCGAGGACGTCGACGGTGCGCGGCTCGGCCCAGGTGGTCGGCTCGCAGTAGTTGGCGGCGATCCGCTGATCGGCGGGCCGGTCCGGCGCCAGCGACACGGCGAGCGTGACGGCCCGGCACCGCCGTTGCGCACCCGGCGGACTCCCGGTGACGACCGGCACCGCCACCACAACGAGTCCGGCGACCAGCCCGGCCGCCATCAACCCGACGAACGCATGGCTTCGACTCACGAAGGCCCCCTCCGTACGGCCGCCCGGCAAGCCGTCGACGGCGCGGCGTGAACAACGCTGCGGAAAGGCGAGGGCCCTCACCTACATCGATCTCCACCTATTCTCGGATGGCACAGGGTTACGAATCAAACACGTCCGGTGTATCTGGCACAAAGATCGGCAACCTTTCGGGTAGCCGTATGGCTACGCTGAGTTGGACTGGAGGTCCAGTTCGGTCAGCCACCAGACGCCCGCCGTCACCACGGCGCCGGGGACGAAGGTCCACAGCCACCACGGGGCCTGCCAGTCGAGGCCGATCACGACGATCAGCGCCCACACGACGAACTGGATGCCGCTCGCCAGCAGCCATACGCCGGTGGTGAGCTGTCGGATGTTCCGCTTCGTGCTCAGGTCGTTTCTCATGACGTCGATGCTTCCGCTTGGGCCGCCCGCCGTCGCTGGTGCCGTCACCCGGACCGGGGTGGGGATAAACCCCCTGCGGCCCGGGGGTGCCGGCCCGAGAATTGGCGCATGGACATCGATACGGACACCAATCACGCCGCCTGGGACGCCGTCTCCGAGAAGTACTGGCGGGAGTACGACGACCTCCTGGCCAAGGCGCGCGCGGGGGACTCCCTGGTCGAGGTCGAGCGGGACGTCCTGACGCCGCTGCTCGCCGGGGGACCGGACGTCGTCCACCTGCAGAGCGGCGACGGCATCGACGACCACTCGCTGGTACGGGCCGGTGCCCGGTCGGTGGTCGGGGTCGACTACAGCCGGCGCGCCGCCGCGGCCGCCGCCCGCCGGGCGGCCGACCTCGACGTCCCCGTCCGGTACGTCGTGGCCAGGATCCCGGCGACGCCGCTGGCCGACGGAAGCGCCGACCTCGTCTACACCGGCAAGGGCGCCCTGATCTGGATGACCGACCTCGACGCCTGGGCCACGGAGATCGCGCGCATCCTGCGACCCGGCGGCCACCTGTTCGTCTACGACGGCCACCCGGCGTTCGCGCTCTGGTCGTGGGACGAGGACGAGGCCCGGATCCGCCCCGACCGCGGCTACTTCGCGCCCACGTACCCCTGCGACTCGTACCCGGCGAACGGCGCGATCGAGCACCAGTGGAACCTCGGCCAGATCGTCACCGCCGTGGTCCGGGCCGGCCTGCCGGTGACGCATCTCGGCGAGCACCCGGAGCCGTTCTGGAAGATGGACGAGCGGGAGGCGGCGGCGTGGCAGGGTCAACTGCCGAACACGTTTTCGTTGCTGGCGGGGCCTCGATAGTTGCCGGGGCAAGTGGTTGAGTAGGGCAACGGAAGGAGCCCCCCGCCATGCTTCTGGACAAGGAAACCTGGACCAACCGCATCTTCGTCGGCGGCAAGTGGACCGAGGCCGCCGGCGGTAGCCGCGACGTCATCGAGCCCGCCACCGGCAACGTCCTCGGCAAGGTCGGCGCCGCCGACGCGAGCGACGTCGCACAGGCCGTCGAGAGCGCCGCCGCCGCGCAGCCCGCCTGGGCGGCCACCTCGCACGCCGAACGGGCCGCGATCCTGCGCAAGGCGGCCCAACTCTGGGCCGAGCACGGCGAGGAGATCTCCTGGTGGAACGTGCGGGAGGTCGGCACGATCCCGCCGATGGCCGGGTTCGCGCTGCACGTCGCCGAGATGGAGTGCTACGAGGCGGCGTCGCTGCCCGGCCGGCCCTACGGTGAGCTGATCGCGAGCGAGCAGCCCCGGTTGTCGATGACCCGGCGGGTGCCGGTCGGCGTGGTCGGCGTCATCTCGCCGTTCAACGTGCCGATCATCCTCGGCATCCGGTCGGTGGCGCCGGCGCTGGCCCTCGGCAACGCCGTGGTCCTGAAGCCCGACCCCCGCACGGCCGTCACCGGCGGTGTGGTGCTCGCCCGCATCTTCGAGGAGGCCGGGCTGCCGCCGGGCGTCCTGCAGGTGGTGCCCGGCGGGGTCGACGCCGGCGAGGCGCTGATCACCCACCCGAAGGTGCCGGTCATCTCGTTCACCGGGTCCACCGGCGCCGGCCGCCGGGTCGGTGAGCTGGCCGGCAAGCACCTCAAGCGGGCGCACCTGGAACTCGGCGGCAACTCGGCCCTCGTCGTGCTCGACGACGCCGACGTCGACGAGGCGGTGACGCTGGCCGCGTTCGGCACGTTCTTCCACCAGGGCCAGATCTGCATGACGACCGGCCGGCACATCGTCGCCGAGAACCTCTACGACGACTACGTGGAGCGGCTGGCCGCCAAGGCGGCACACCTGCCGGTGGGCGATCCGGCGACCGCGCAGGTCGCGCTCGGCCCGCTGATCGACGAGCGGCAGCGCGACAAGGTGCACGGCCTGGTCACCGCGAGCACCGCCGCCGGTGCCCGGGTCGCCGCCGGCGGCACCTACGACCGCCTGTTCTACCCGGCCACCGTCCTCGCCGACGTGCCACAGAGCGCGCCGGCGTTCGCGGAGGAGATCTTCGGACCGGTCGCGCCGGTACTGAAGTTCGGCTCGATCGACGACGCCGTGCGCATCGCGTCCGACACCGAGTACGGCCTGTCGCTGGGCATCGTCACCCGCGACGTCCTCAAGGGCCTGGCGCTGGCCGACCGCATGCCCACCGGCATCGTGCATATCAACGACCAGACCGTGAACGACGAGGCGAACGCCCCGTTCGGCGGCATCGGCGCGAGCGGCACCGGATCCCGGTTCGGCGGAGCCGCCGCGAACGTGGAGGCGTTCACGGAGACCCGCTGGGTCACGATGCGCAGCCAGCCGCCCACGTACCCGTTCTAGCCAGCCGTCAGAGGAACAGGCAGAAGGGATGTCCGGCCGGGTCGAGGAGAACCCGCACGGTCTGCTGCGGCTGCACCGCCGCCAGCGACGCACCGGCGGCGATGGCGTGGTCGGTGGCCGCGTCGAGATCCTCGACGAGGATGTCGAGGTGCTGCGTCGCGTTCTGCGTGCCGGGCTCACTCGGCCACGTCGGCGGCTTCCACCGCGTCTCGTACTCGAAGTTGAGCGTCGGCTCGGAACTGCCCTCCGGCGCGCGGAGCTGCGCCCAACCGGCGGTCGGCGGCTCGCCGGGGCGCGGTTCCTCCTCGGTCGTGACCGGCCGGCCGAGCAGGCGCGCGTAGAAGCCGGCCAGGGCCCGCGGATCCGGGGCCGTGATGGTGATGGAGGTGACCCGAAGGCGAAGTCCGTCCACGGGGCCGAGCGTACCTAGGACGACCGGGATCGCGAGGGGAGTCCGATCACCGCGAGGCCGCACAGCGCCGTCACCAGGAGGCCCTGTGCGGCACTCAGCGGTGCGTACCACGACGGGACGACCCCGGCGAGGTCGTCGTTCGGCGCGATGTTCAGCAGCCCGTCGAGGGTCAGCAGGAGGCCCAGCGCGATCCCGGCCAGCAGGGCGACGGTCAGGGCGCGCCGGTTGCGGCCCGGGTTCCACATCAGCCCGACGACCACCAGCGACAGCACCACCCCGCCGGCGTACCCGACGGTGGCGAGCGCCCACCGGTCCGGCCCGACGGTGACGGGCAGCCCGTGGTCCATCCGGTAGAGCCCGATGTTCCCGTCGGCGGCCGTGGCGCCCGCACACAGTGCCACGAAGCCGGTGACCGGCACCGTCGCCGTGACCGCCGCGACGGCGAACGGGATGCGGGCGTGCACCGTCAGCGACCGGCCACCCGCGCGGCGCGGGGGCCGCCCGCGGTCACCATGATCACCGCCGGGACGTACACCGCGAGCGCGAGCAGGCCCATCGCCAGGTTGAGCGGGAAGAAGTACGCCGGGTAGACCGCGCCGACGATGCCGTCGGGCGACACGTTCACCAGCCCGTCGAGCGTCTGCACGAGGCCCAGCACGATCCCGCCGATCAGCGCGAGCGTCGTGACGGTCCGCAGCCACTCGCGGCCGGTGGTCGTCAGGCGTTCCAGGAGCACGATGATCGCGAGCGTGAGCGCCGCGCCGCCGATGAACTCCAGCGCCATCCAGCCCCGGCTGTCGTAGCGGGCGGTCGGTGGCAGGCCCTCACGCACCAGGTACTCGTCGAGGTTCTGCTGGATGTCGAGCCGGCTGAGGAACAGGACGCCGAACCCGAGGATCAGCAGTATCCCCGCGCCGACGACCGCGCCGAACATGGCCCGTGATCGCATGGGCCACATTCTGGCACGTCAATGCATGCGGGCGGCCGTCGACCGGGCGGCGGCCGTGCCCACGACCGCGGTCACGACACCGACCGCGCCGAGCACGAGGAAGCCAGCCCGGTACCCACCGGTGAGGTCGGTCAGCCGACCCAGCGCGACCGGCCCGAGCGCCGCGAGCGTGTAGCCGACGAGGAACGCCATCCCCGTGTACGCCGACGCCTCGCGCGGGGTCGGCGCGAGATCGGTGACGATCGACAGCGCGAGCGACAGGTTGCCGCCCATGCCCAGCCCGAGCAGCGCCGCCCACAGCCACGGCGCGGCCGGGAACGGGTCGGGTGCCAGCGCCACGAGGAACAGCCCCACGGTGGTGACGCCCACCGAGCCGAACGTCCACAGTGGACGCCGGCCGAACCGGTGCGCCAGCGCGGGAAGCGCGAACGCCGTCACCATCTGGGTCGCGCTGAACAGCGCCAGCAGCAGGCCCGCGTGGGCGGTGTCCATGCCGAGCCGGGTGTAGACGGCCGCCAGCCACGCCAGCGACCCGTAGAACAGCAGCGACTGCGTCCCCATGAACACCGCGCCGAGCCAGGCCGCCCCGCTGCGCCAGGGGAGTGGTACCCGGGTGCCGCCACGGGGCGGCGACGGCGACCGGGCGGCCAGCCACACGACCACGGCGACGATCGCGGGCACGGCCCACACGGCGAGCACCGCCTGGGTCGACACGCCCAGCGCGTCCCGGAGCGGTTCCGTGGCCCCGGCGGCCAGGAACGCCCCGGCGATGAGCGCGGCCGTGTAGATGCCGGTGACCGGGCCGACCCTGGCCGGCACCCGGGCCCGGACCACCGACGGCAGCAGCGCCCCGGCGACCGCGATGCCGGCGCCGGCCACCGCCGTGCCCGCGTACAGCCCGGCGACGCCGGCCACCGACCGCAGCAGCGCGCCGGCCGCGATCAGCCCGACGGCGAGCGCCAGCGTCGCCGACTCGCCGACCCGCCGCGAGACGATCGCGCCCAGCGGCGCGAACAATCCCATGCACAGCACCGGAACCGTCGTGAGCGCGCCGGCCGCGAACGCCGACAACCCGAACGTGGCCACGAGGCCGTCGACCACCGGCGGCACCGACGTGATGACCGGACGGAGGTTGGCCGCTACCAGGACCACCGCCAGGTACCACAGTTTCAGCCCCAGACCTCCGCGGCCGTTTCCACGATGAGCCGCAGCTTCGCCACCTGCTCCTCGTAGGACAGCGCGTTACCCTCCACAGTGGACGAGAACCCGCACTGCGGCGACAGGCACAACTGCTCCAGCGGCACGTACCGGGACGCCTCCTCGATGCGCCGCTTCAGGTCGTCCTTCGACTCCAGCGCCCCGCGCTTGGTGGTCACCAGGCCGAGCACCACCATCTTGCCGGCCGGCACGAAGCGCAGCGGCGCGAAGTCCCCGGACCGCTCGTCGTCGTACTCGAGGAAGAAACCGTCGACGGCGAGCTCGCTGAACAGCGCCTCGGCCACGAAGTCGTACGAGCCCGACGCGGCCCACGACGACCGGTAGTTGCCGCGGCACATGTGCGTGGTGACCCGCAGGCCGGCCGGCTTTCCGGCGAGCGCGGCGTTGATCTGCTTGATGTAGCGCAGGTGCTGGTGCTCGGCGTCGTCGCCGCGGGCGTCGAGCACGGCGCGCTGGTCGGGGTCGTTGAGGTAGGCGAGGCTGGTGTCGTCGAGCTGCAGGTAGGTGCAGCCGAGCTCGTGCACCGCCTGCACCTGCGCGGCGTACGCGGCGGACAGGTCGGCCCAGAACGCGTCCTCGTCGGCGTAGACGGCCGGGTCGATCGCGGCCCGGCCGCCCCGGTAGTGGACCATCGACGGCGACGGGATCGTGAGCTTCGGGGTGACGCCGGGCCCGGCGACGGAGCGCAGGTACTCGAAGTCGGAGCCGAAGATGGGCTCCTGCAACGTGATCGGCGCGTTGATGTGCAGCGCGGGCGCGGTGAACTCGACGTCTCCGTCGTTGTTGTGCATGCGGACCGTGAGGCGGTCGTCGCCCTGGCTGACGCCGCCGAGGCGGTAGATGAAGTCCATGTGCCACGAGGTGCGCCGGAACTCGCCGTCGGTGGCGGAGCTCAGCCCCACCTCGGCCTGCATGCGCACGACGTCCCGGATCGCGTCGTCCTCGATCGACCGCAGGTCGCCGGCGGAGATCGACCCCTCGGCGCGTTGCGCGCGGGCCTTGAGCAGGGCCGCCGGGCGCAGCAGGCTCCCGACGTGGTCGGCGCGGAACGGTGGCAACATGTCTTTCCTCATTTCTCTAAGGGGGAGCGCTTGGCCCGCTGGATCTGCGAGTAGACGTGTCCGCGCAGTTCGACGAACCGGGGATCGGACCGGGTGGTGAGCTGGTCGCGCTCCGCGGGCAGGTCGACCGCCACGTCATCGATCACCGTGGTCGGTGACGACGACAGGATCACCACCCGCTGCCCCAGGTACACCGACTCGTCGATGTCGTGGGTGACGAACAGCATCGTGATGCCGAACTTCTTCCACACGTCGCGGACGAGGTCCTCGAGCTCGGCCCGGGTCTGCGCGTCGACGGCGGCGAACGGCTCGTCCATCAGCAGCACGCCCGGCTGGAACGCCAGCGCCCGCGCGATCGCCACCCGCTGCTGCATGCCGCCGCTGAGCTGCCACGGGTACGCCGTGTGCGCGTCGGCGAGGCCGACCGCCTCCAGCGAGGACCGCACGAGGTCGCGCCGCTGGCTCTTCGCCACGCCCTTGGCCTTCAACGGAAGCTCGACGTTGGCGCCGACCCGCAGCCACGGGAACAGGCTGCGGCCGTACTCCTGGAAGACGATCGCGAGGCCGTCGGGCGGCCCCTGCACGCGTTTCCCGTCGACCGTGACCGTGCCGTCGGTGGGCGGCAGCAGCCCGGCGAGGCACCGCAGCAGCGTCGTCTTGCCGCACCCGGACGGGCCGACGACGCAGACGAACTCACCGGCCTCGACGCCGAACGTGATGTCGGCCAGCGCCTCGACCTGACGCCCGTGCCCGTCGTAGGCCTTCCGCAGGCCGTTGATCTCGATCAAGTCCGCACCTCGTCGTGGCTCGCCGCCCGCAGTCCCTCGTACCAGCCGAGCACCTGCCGCTCGACCAGCCGGAACAGCACCGACAGTACGACGCCGATCATCCCGAGCAACAGCACACCGCTCCACATCTCCGGTATCTGGAAACCCGTCTGGAACTGCCGCACCGTGAAACCGACCCCCTGGCTGGCCGCCTTCAGTTCGCTGATCACCATGAGGATCAGCCCGATCGACAGCGCCTGCCGCGCGCCGGCCATGATCTGCGGGCTGGCCGAGCGGAGCAGGAAGTGCCGCAGCCGCAGCCCGCCGGTGACCCGGTAGACGCGGCAGGTGTCGGCGAGCACGTCGTCGGCGGCGCGCACGCCGGCCACCGTGTTGAGCAGGACCGGCCACACGCAGCCGGACAGGATCACGAGCACCTTCATCAGGTTGTCGATGCCCGCGATCAGGATGAACACGGGCACCAGTGCCGGCGGCGGGATCGCCCGCAGGAACTCCAGCACCGGTTCGGTCACCGCGCTCAGCGTGCGGTTGGTGCCGATGAGCACGCCGAGGCCGACGCCGACGACCAGCGACAGCGCGAAGCCGATCGCCAGGCGGGCGAGGCTCGGCAGCACGTCGTCCACCATGCGGTCGCCGAACCAGGTCTCCGGGAACACGCCGAGGATCTTCGACAGCGGCGGCTGGTAGAAGTCGACGCTGCCGGCGCTGGCGAACCACCAGACCGCCAGCAGCACCACGGGCAGCGCGAGGAACGTCACCGTTTTCAAAAGGATCCTCACACCGGCACCTCACCCCGGATCGAGGGGTGCCAGGCCAGCACGTACCGCTCCGCCCGGCGGGTGGCGAGGTTCGCGAGCACCCCGATGATGCCGGTGACCACCACGATCGCGTACACCGACGGCACCGCGCCGCTGTTGTACGCGGTGTCCATCAGCTTGCCCAGCCCCGGCGTGCCGATGGTCAGTTCGCCGGTGATCGTGAGGATCAGCGCGACCGCGGTCGCGAGGCGGATCCCGGTGACCGCGTACGGCAGCGCGGTCGGCCACACCAGGTACCGCACCCGGTACACGAAACCGAGGCGGTACGACAGCGCGGTCTCGCGGGCCACCGGGTCGATGTCGGCGACGCCGTGCAGCGTCTGCACCAGCACCTGCCAGAACGACGCGTAGACCACGAGTACCAGCGTCGACGCCATGCCCGTGCCGAGCAGCACGATCACGAGCGGGATCAGGGCCACGGACGGAATCGGGCGGAGAAATTCGATGGTGGACGCCGTGAGCGCCCGCAGGATCGGCACCGCGCCGATGACCACGCCCAGCACGATGCCGGCCACCACGGCGATGAGCAGCCCGATGAACCAGGTGGTCAGCGTCTGCCGGAACGCGGTCCAGAACGCGCCGTCGCCGGCGTGGTCGGCGAGCGCACCGAGGATCTCGCTGGTGGGCGGGAAGTACTCACGGTCGAGGAGGCCCGTTCGCGGAACGATCTCGAGGAGCAGACCGAACCCGACCAGGCCTCCCACACCAAGAAGTGCTCTGTTCACGGCAAGAGCGAATCCACGTCGGGCTTCGACTTCAGCAGACCGTAGGTGACCGCGAGGTCGGCGAGCTTGTTGATCGCGTCCTTGTCGATCTCCGACGGCCACTTGGGCAGCGTGAGCGACTTGCGGACCTGCTCGGTGATCTGGGTGTAGGTGCCGAGCGCCGCGCGCACCTCGTCGGGGTGGCTGTTGGCGTAGGTGAGCGACTCGTTCATCGCCTCGGTGAACCGCTTGACCAGATCGGGGTTCGACTGGATCTGCTGCTGCGACGTGAAGTACAGCGCCACGCACAGGTTCGGGTCGACGTCGGCGTACGAGCCGATCGTCCGCCAGCCCTTGGCTTTCGCCGCCGACAGGAACGGCTCCACCACGAAGATGGCCTGGACGTTGCCGGCGTCGAGCTGGGCGGCCATGTCGGGGAACGCGAGCTCCACGAACGACACCTTGTTCGGGTCGCCGCCGTCCTTCTTGACGATGTCCTTCACCGACGTGTCGACGATGTTCTTCAACGCGTTGGTGGCGACCTTCTTGCCCTCCAGCTGCTTCGGGCTCGTGATCGCCGGATCCTTGACGACGATCCCGCCGAAGTCGGCCTTCGGGTCGCCGGTGGAGTTGACGCCGTTGGCGACGGCCTTCAGCGGCGCGTTCTGCGACTTGGCCAGCAGCAGTGACACGACGTTGCTGAAGCCGAACTGGTACTGGCCGCTGAGGACGCTGGGCGCGATCGCCGACCCGCCCTGCGCGGTCTCCAGGGTCAGCTCGATGTTGCGCTTGGAGAAGAAGCCCTTCTCCTTGCCGAGGTAGATGGGCGCGACGTCGAGGATCGCGATGACGCCGGCCTTGACCTGGTCGGGTTTGCCGGGCGTCGACGTCGTGGGGCTGTCGTCGTCGCCGCAGGCGGCGGTGGCGGTGGTGAGGATCAGGGCGGTGAACAAGGCAAGGGTTCTGCGTGACATGGCTGACTCCGGGCGGTTCAGAGCTGGGGTGGGTTGTTCGGATGTCGCACGCACGTTCTCTGAGAGAACATATGGCCCCGTACTCATGATCGTCAACCGATGCGGACGACGGCGCCCGGGGCGGGTGCCCCGGGCGCCGTCGAAGAGGGGTCCGGTCAGCCGGTGACCGTGAACGAGTTGGTCACGAAGTCCTTGCCGCCGGCCGACGAGGTGATCTCGTAGCCGAACTGGACGTCGCCGATGGTGACGTCGCCGAACCAGCCGCGGTCGCGGATCCACTGGCAGATCGCCCGCACGTCGACCGTGCCGGAACTGGTGTTGCTGGTGCGGACGAACGAGTACACCTGGTTCGCGCCGTTGGAGCCGCGGTAGATCTGCCAGGTGTGGCCGCCGACGCTCGTGGTCGTCTGCAGGCTGCCCAACGGGCCGACCGGCCCGTACTTGTTCATCCACAGCATGATCTCGTGCGCGTGGTCGCTCGACCAGATGTCGTACGCCGAGGTGAACGCGACGCCGCTGGTCGGCACGCTGACGTTGAACGAACTGGAGACGGCGCCCAGCGCGCTCACCCGGCGACCGATGTACCGGGTCGAGTTCGGGTACGCCTTGATGCCGCCGGTGTTGGGGTGGTTGGCCCACACGCCCCAGTTGGTGGCCGAGTTCGCCCAGATCGTCTGCGGACCGTAGCCGGAACCCCAGATGTTGTTGTAGAGCGTGTACCCGCCGCTGGACCAGGTGCCCCAGCGGTCGGACGACCACCAGACGGCGGCGTCGGCGGGAACCGCGGTGCCGACCAGGAGGGCGGCGACCACGGCGGTGGCGGCGAGAAAGCGGCGGCGTCTCAAGGGCATGTCATCAATGTAGGTCGATGCGTGCACCTAGGGAAGAAATTCGATTAATTCGACCATAGGCCGCGAATTAACTACCCCGAACGGATGATCCGTGGCACCGCTGGCCTGGCAGGATACGAACGCAAAGCGGCCTTCCGGTAAAGGGACGGTGCCGCACAGTCACCAGGGAGGTGTACGCGATGGCAAAGAAGAAAAAGGACAAGAAGTCCAAGAAGGGCAAGAAGAAGTAACCCCCTTTCCCGTCGATCTTGCAGTTGTGTCCGCCATTACGGGATGGAATGCCGCCCTTTGTCCCGGGCACAACTGCAAGATCAACGCACTGGGGGGTGGCGGATGGTGTGGGCGTAGGGGGCCAGTTGCGTGCGGTCGGGGAGGGTGACCGGCGACGGGGTGTGGTTGATCAGGACGACGGTGTCGGCTCTCGCGGCGGCCTCGACGCCGTACGGGAGGTCGGGCATCACGGGCGCGACGCCGGATCGGTCCGCCAGGTGGCGGGCCAGTGCCAGGCGGCCGGCTCGGTCGGTCATCGTCGCCAGGTAGTAGGCCTCGCCCTTGCCGTGGGAGTTGCGGGTCAGGGCGGGTGCGCCGTCGGGGGTGAAGCGCGCCAGCACCTCGGCGCCGGCCAGCTGTAGCTCCTCGGTGAGCACGTCGGTCAGATGGCTCTCGCCGTCCCATTCGAAAGCGCGACCGTCGGATGGCAGCGACCCCGCGAACTCCACCACCCGGACGCCGAGCGCCGGGCCGAGCCGCGTGGTGAACCCGCCGGGCAGGAACCGGTCGTGTTCGTCGACCACGTCGGTGAACGCGGTGGCCAGCAACCGCCCGCCGCCCGCGACGAACGCCAGCAGCGCGTCCGCGTCCCTGAGCAGGTACAGGCTCGGCGCGACCACGAGCGCGTACCCGTCGAACGGCCCGTCCGGGCGCACGATGTCGACCTGCACGTTGAGTTCGTGGAAGGCGTTGTGCCAGCCCAGCGCCTGGGCGTGGTAGTCGAACTGGGCCGGGTGGTCGGGCTGGTCGATCGCCCACCACGAGTGCCAGTCGAACACGATCGCCACTCGGGCCTCGCCGCCGGGCGCGGGCAGGTCCAGTGTGGACAGTTCCGCGCCCAGCGCCGCGACCTCCCGGTACGTCCGGGTCTCCGGGCCGGCGTGCGGCAGCATCGCGGAGTGGAACTTCTCCGCGCCCGCGGCGGCCTGCCGCCACTGGAAGAACAGGATGCCGTCGGCACCGCGCGCGACCGCCTGCATGCTCAGCGCGGTCATCTGGCCCGGTGCCTTCGGCGCGTTGTTCGACCGCCAGTTGACGGCGTTCGGCGCCTGCTCCATGAGGATCCACGGCGTGCCGGGCTTCAGCGACCGCATCAGGTCGCGGGCGAAAGCGGCGTGGCGGAACGACTCCGGGTCGCGCGGGTCGGGGTAGCAGTCATCGGAGACGACGTCGACCTCCGCCGCGAAGGCCCAGTAGTCGGTGGTCGGCCACGCGCCGATGAAGTTCGTGGTGACGGGCTGCGGCGCGCCCGCGTCCCGGATGATCTTCTTCTCCATCCGGAACAGGTCGAGCAGCGCGTCGGAGCTGAACCGGCGGAAGTCGAGCAGCCCGCCCGGGTTGACGCTGTACGGCGCGAGCCGCGGCGGCACGATCTGCTCGAAGTCGGTGTACCGCTGGGACCAGAACCACGTGCCCCAGGCGGTGTTCAGCGCGTCGATGTCGCCGTACCTGGCCCGTAGCCAGACGCGGAACGCCGCCGCGGCCCGATCCGAGTAGTCGTAGGTGAGGTGGCAGCCGAACTCGTTGTTGACGTGCCACATCGTCACCGCGGGATGGTCTTTGTACCGGTCCACGATCGCTGTCACCAGTTCGGCGGCGAGCCGGCGGTAGTCGGGCGACGTGGGCGCGTAGTGCTGGCGGCTGCCGGGCCAGCGGGTCGCGCCCTCGCGGTTCTGCGTGAGCATCGCCGGGTATTTCGCGGTCGCCCACGGCGGGGGAGACGCGGTCGCGGTCGCGAGGCAGACCTTGATGCCGCCCCCGTGCAGCAGGTCGAGAACGCGGTCGAGCCAGTCGAAGTCGAACTCGCCCTCCGCCGGTTGGATCCGCGCCCACGAGAACACGCCGACGGTCGCGAGGGTGACCCCGGCCGTCCGCATGAGCCGGACGTCGTCGGGCCAGACGCTTTCGGGCCACTGTTCCGGGTTGTAGTCACCGCCGTACCAGATCACCGGCCATACCCTAGCCTTTGATCGATGCGGATCCTGGTGACCGGTGGAGACGGCATGGTCGGGTCGGCGGTCGTGCGGCACCTGCTCGCCGCCGGTCGCGACGTCACCACGCTGACGCTGCCCGGCGTGACGCCGCACGCGGGCGTCCGTGCGGTCTTCGGTGATGCCCGCGACGAGGCCGCGGTGACCGACGCCCTCGACGGCGTCGACGCCGTGGCCCACCTCGCCGCGATCCCGAACCCGCTCAGCGACCCGGCGCCGGTCGTGTTCGCCAACAACACGCAGGCGACGTTCACCGTGCTGTGGACCGCGGCGGCGCTCGGCGTGCGGCGGTTCGCGATCGCGAGCAGCGTCAGCGCCGCCGGCCGCAGCTTCAACCCGCACCGGCCGCTCCCGGCGGCGTACCCGGTCGACGAGACGATGCCGGCCGATCTCGGCGACCCGTACGGGCTGTCCAAGCAGGTCGACGAGCTCACGTTGGGCACGGTGTGCCGGCGGTTCGGCGCGGCGGGCGTGGCGCTGCGGCTGCCGCTGATGATCGCGCCCTCGAACCTGGAGTTGATGCGGCGGGCCGACCTCGCCTCGGAGGTCGGCAACGGCTGGGCGTGGCTCGACGTCCGCGACGGGGCGGAGGCGTTCCGGCTGGCCCTGACGGTTCCGCTGACCGGCGCGCACGTGGTGCACCTGGCGGCGGCGGAGATCTTCCCGGACGGGGAGACGGAGGAACTGCTCGACCGCCACGCACCCGGCGTTCCCCGGCGGCGGTCGTTCGCCGCGCGCGAGGTTCCGGTCGATACGGGACGCGCACGCGCGCTGCTCGGATTCGAACCGCGGTTCCGCGTTCCGTCACCGTAGCGGCCTCACCGCGTTGACCCTGCGTCGTGTTCCGGGCGATCCGTGGGGGTCTGTGATGTTCCGTTCCGTTCTGCTCGCGGCGGTGTTGCTGCTGGCCGGGTGCTCCTCGTCCGATCCCGGGTCCGGCGGGACGGGTGGCGGCACCGGGGCGGGGGAGAACACCGCCACCGGCACGTTCACGGTCTACTCGTCCGGCGCGAACGCCATCACCTACAACGAACTTCTGGTGCCGGTCGGCGCGACCGCCGGCGTCACCATCGAGGAGACCGACGGCGGCACCACCGTGACGCTGGTCGTCGCCGGCCTGCAGAAGACGCGGGCGTACGGCGCGCACCTGCACGTCAAGCCGTGCGGCGCGGCGCCGGCCGACTCGGGCGGCCACCTGCAGCACAGCCACGACCCGGCCGCGTCGAGCTCCCCGCCGTCGGTGGACCCCTCGTACGCGAACCCCGGCAACGAGGTCTGGCTCGACTTCACCACCGACGACACCGGTGCCGCCCGGTCCAGCGTCACCGTCGACTGGACGTTCGACCCGAAGCCGCGATCGCTGGTGATCCACGCCCAGTCGACGAAGACCGGCCCGGGCGAGGCCGGCACCGCCGGCGTGCGGGCCGCGTGCCTGACCCTGCCGGAATAACAGAGATCGATGCCGACGTGCCGCGGCCTCCCGGCGGCACCCCGGCTGTTAGGTTTCTGCTGGGTTGAGGGGGTGCAGCGTTGAGTCCACTCGCGATCGTGCGGGGCCGGGTGGTGCCCATCGTGGGCGAGCCGATCGAGAAGGGCATCGTCCTGGTCGACGGCGGCCGGATCGTCGCCGTCGGCGACATGGACCTTGACATCCCGCCCGGGTACAAGGTGGTGCCGGCCGACCGGCAGCACGTGCTGCCCGGGTTCGTCGACGTGCACACCCACCTCGGCGTGGCCGAGGAGGCCGAGGGCTGGGCCGGCGAGGACATGAACGAGGCGACCGACCCGAACACCGCCCACGTGCGCGCGATCGACGGCATCAACCCGAGGGACCTCGGGTTCCGCGACGCGATCGCCGGCGGGGTGCTGGCGGTGAACGTCAACCCGGGTTCGGCCAACCCGATCGGCGGGCAGACCGTGGCGATCAAGTGCTGGGGCCGCACCGTCGACGAGATGGTGCTGCGCGCGCCGAGCGGCGTGAAGTCGGCGCTGGGCGAGAACCCGAAGCGCGTCTACGGCACCCGTCAGCAGATGCCCGGCAGCCGCCTCGGCACGGCCGCGGTGATCCGGGAGGGCTTCGTCAAGGCGGAGGGGTACCGCTCCCGGCTGGCCTCCGCCTCGCCGGACAAACCGGTCGAACGGGACCTGCGGTCGGAGGCGCTGGTCCGGGTGCTCGACGGGGAGATCCCGTGGCGGCAGCACTCCCACCGCGCCGACGACATCGCCACCGGGCTGCGCATCGCCGACGAGTTCGGCTACCGGCTGGTCATCGACCACGGCACCGAGGCACACCTGATCGCCGACGTGATCGCCGAACGCGGCGTGCCGGTGGTCATCGGTCCGCTGATCTCGGCGCGGGTGAAGGTCGAACTGCGCAATCTCTCGATGGCCAACCCCGGCATCCTCGCCGCCGCGGGCGTCACGATCGCGATCACCACCGACCACCCGTTCCTGCCGATCCACTACCTCACCCACCAGGTGGCGCTGGCGGTGCGCGACGGGCTCGACCGCACGACGGCGCTGGAGTCGATCACGATCAACCCGGCCCGGATCGCCGGCATCGACGACCGGGTCGGGTCGCTGGAACCCGGCAAGCACGCCGACCTCTGCATCTGGACGGGCGACCCGCTCGACCCGATGAGCCGCGTCGACCGCGCGTTCGTCGACGGCCGGCAGGTGTACGAGTACGACCCGGAGCTCCGGCAGGGCGTGTTTCTGTCGTAGGTCTCTGGCAGGCTGCCCGGCATGTATGTGGAGCCCGGGGTCATGACCTCGTTGGGGCGGTTCGCGCCGCAGCTCACCGGCCTGCCCGCGGCCCCGGCGGAGCTGGCCGCCATCGGCCACGGCCTGCTGATCCACGAGCACATCGCGCCGAACTACGGGGTGGAGCTGTCCGAGCACGAGCGGCGCAGCGTCCACCTGCGCCGCATCGAGCAGGTGCTCGAGCACGCGCTGTCGATCGATCCCGCCCCGCTCACCACCGCGCGGCCGCCGGCGAAGCGCGCCCCCGGCAACTGCCGGCATTTCACGGTGCTGCTGGTGGCGCTGCTCCGCGCGCAGGGCGTGCCGGCGCGGGCGCGGTGCGGCTTCGGCATGTACTTCCGCGCGGGCCGCGGTGAAGACCACTGGGTCGCCGAGTACTGGAACGCCGCCGAGTCGCGGTGGGTGCTGGTCGACGGCCAGCTCGACGCGAAGCAGCGCGAGATGTTCGGCATCGGGTTCGACGTGCTCGACGTCCCGCGCGACGGGTTCCTGGTGGCCGCCGACGCCTGGCAGCGGTGCCGGGCCCGGTCGGCCGATCCCGACACGTTCGGGCTGAGCTTCCTCAACGAGGCCGGCTACTGGTGGATCGCGGCCAACATGATGCGCGACGCGGCGGCGCTGGAGAACGTCGAGGTGCTGCCCTGGGACCTGTGGGGAGCCATGCCCGAACCCGACGACGCGGTCGACATGGAGCTGTTCGACGAGCTGGCCGCGGCGACGATCGACCCCGACTCCACTGTGGACACCCGCCGGCGGCTGATGGAAGACGAGCGGCTGCGGGTGCCCTCGAAGGTCCGCAACGCCGCCCGGCAGGTGCTCGAGGATCTGTAAACCGGTTGCGGGTGTCGGGTAGGGTTGATCCATGCCGTTCCGGTAGCTGTCCATCCCGCGCCTGTACCTGGTCACCCGTGCCGACCTTCCACCGGGAACCCAGGCCTGTCAGGCGGCCCATGCGGCCCTCGACCTCGCGGTCACCCGTCCCGATCTTGTCGGCCGGTGGCACGCGTCCTCCAACACGTTGGTCATGCTGTGCACGCCCGACGAACCGTCGCTGCGGTGGTTGTGCGCCGAGGCAACGGCGGCGGGCCTCACGTGCGTCCCCTTTCATGAGCCCGATCTCGGCGGCGCCCTGACCGCCGCGGCCCTCGAACCGGCCGCGCACCGCCTGGTCTCGCACCTCCCGCTCGCCCTCTCGTCGCGAGGGGAGGTGAACAACAATGACCATGTCCACGGATGACCGGGTTGCCGAGCTGTACGTCAAGCTCGGCGCCCTGGCCGAGGAGCGTGACGCGCTGCGCGCACAGCTGGACGGCGACCTTCCGGCCGCCACCCGCTGGCTGCAACGCAAGGTGTGGCGGCAGGCCGCCGCCCTCGACACGCTCAACCGTCGCGTCGTGACGCAGCGCTTCGTGCTGCGCACGCTCGACGGCCTCGGCCGCTCCCTGACCGCCGACGAGTACCGCGCCGCCCGCGCGGAAATCGCCGACGCTCAGCTGCAGGAACGCATCGAAGCGGCCTGACCGTATGTTGGTGTCCGGGTGGGCGGCTCGCTCCGCTCGCCCTCTGCCCCAGATGCCCGACGGACGGGCAGCCGCCTCTAAAGCGGCCCGTAGCGGGTTCGACTCCTGCCTGGGGCGCGGTTCCTTGTGCTGGTCTTCCGGACGCGGTT
>NZ_BOPG01000060.1 GCF_016863635.1 Virgisporangium aurantiacum
CCTTTCGCCGGAGCTTCCCGCCGCGTTTTCTTACGCCGGTGTCCCCGCGTGCTTCTTCCGCCGGTCTTCCCCGGGGCGGAATCCGGGTGACCGGCGTCGGCCGACCCGGCATTATCGGCGCGTGGACCTCGTCGCCCTGATGCCCGCGTTCATCCTCGCCGTGCTGCTGATCTCGGCCTCACCCGGCCCGGCCATGGCGCTGATCTTCCGCCGCGCGGCGCTCGCCGGCTTCTCCGGCGCCGTACCCACGGTGCTGGGCCTCGAACTCGGGCTCTACGTGTGGGCCGTGTGCGCGGCGGCCGGCCTCGCGGCGATCGTCGCCGCCTCGCAGGTGGCGTTCGTGGTGCTGCGGGTGGTCGGCGCCGCCTTCCTGGTCTACCTCGGCGTCCGGGCCTGGCGGACGGCCTGGCGCGGCGGCGGGCCGGAACCATCGGCGGAGGCGTCCCGCGCCGGCTGGGGAAAGGCCTTCGGCGAGGGGACGCTGGTGCAGCTGGCCAACCCCAAGGCGGCCGTGTTCATGGTGGCGTTCTACCCGCAGTTCGTGCCGGCCGACCGGCCGCTGTTCGCCACCACGGCGCTGCTCGCGCTGGTGCAGGTCGCCATCGAGATCGTGTTCTACCTGTCACTGGCGGCACTGGTCGGCCGGGCCGGCACCTGGTTCCGCCGCACGACGGTCCGCCGTCGCCTGGAGGCCGTGAGCGGCACGATCCTGATCGCCCTTGGCCTCCGCCTCGCAACCACCACCCGCTGAGGCCGGACGCCCCCGCGCTGCCCCGCGCTGCCCCGCGCTGCCCCGCGCTGCCCCGCGCTGCCCCGCGCTGCCCCGCGCCGGCCCCGCGCTGCCCCGCGCTGCCCCGCACCGGTTGATCTTGCAGTTGTGCTCGCCCTTTCGACCCTGTTTGACCCGTTTAGCCCCGTGCACAACTGCAAGGTCAACGGAGGCGGGCGGAGGCGGGGTGGGTCAGTCGTCGGCGCCGCGGGCGGTCAGCGCCTCGCCCAGCGCGTCGGCGGCGCGCAGCGTCCGGATGACGACCGGCACCGCCAGCGCCAGCGGATTGCGGCCGGCCCCGCGGGCCAACTGGGCCTCGCGCACCGCCGTGACGATGCCCGCCAACATCGGCACGCACCGGATCGTCAGCGCCAGCAGCAGCGCCACGCGCGTCGGGTCGACGCCCACCAGGCGCAGCGGCCGGAGCACGCGCACCAGCACGTCGAGCATCGCGTTGACGCGGGTCGTCAGCGTCACCAGGCCGGCCAGCGCCACCGACACCAGCAGCCCGCACACGATGTCGACGGCGCGCACCCAGCCCAGCGTCAGCACCTGGAACGCACCGGTCACCAGCAGCAGCATCCACAGTGGACGGACCTGCGCCAGCGCCACCCGCCACGGAATCCGGGCGAGCAGGTACAGCGACAGGAGAGGCACGAGCATCGGCACCGGGTACCGCACGGTCAGCGCCAGCAGCACGGTCAGCAGCAGGAGTTTCACACCCGGCGGGCACCGGTGCAACACCGAGTTCCCCGGATGGTAGATCACTCCATCAGCCGCCGGTAGAACGCGACGGCCGCCGCCGGGTCGTCGTCGCACACCAGGCGGCCCCCGTCGAAGACGAGCACGCGGTCGTACCCGTCGAGCAGGTCGAGGCCGTGGGTCACGAGCACGATCCGCTGCGGCAGGTCGTGCAGCAGGCGGCCGACCAGGCGGGCATTGCGCAGGTCGAGCAGGGTGGTCGGCTCGTCGCACACGATCGTGTCCGGGTCGAGCGCCAGCACCGACGCGAGCGCCAGCAACTGCTTCTGGCCACCGGAGAGCAGGTGCGCGGGGTGGTCGGCGTGGCCGTCCAGGCCGAAGCGGGTCAGAAGCGAGGTGACGCGCGCAGCGGCGTCGGCACGGGGCAACCGGCGGAGGCTGAACGCCACGTCCTCGGCCACGGTCGGCATCACGATCTGGTTGTCGGGGTCGGTGAACATGAAGCCGACCCGCCGGCGCACCGCCGCACCGTCGCGCCGCGTGTCGAGGCCGTCGACGCGCACCCGCCCCGCCGACGGTCGCACCAGCCCGTTCAGCAGCCGGGCGAACGTCGACTTGCCCGACCCGTTCGCGCCCACCACGCCGATCCGCCGCTCCGGCAGCGTCACCGTCACCTCGCGCAGCACCACGCGGTCGCCGAACCGGTGGGTCACCCCGTCGATCTCGATCATGACCGGGCGACCAGCGTCGCGACCCCGAGCCCCCCGCCGATCGCGCACGCCGCGAGCCCCAGCGCCGGCCCGTCGAGCAGCACCATCCGCGTGAACAGCCGCACCATCAGCACCGCACCGGACGCGCCCCACGGGTGCCCCAGCGCGATCGCGCCGCCGCCGGTGCACACCACCTTCTCGTCGATGCCGAGCAGGTCGAGGCACGCCAGCACCTGTCCGGCGAACGCCTCGGTGATCTCGACCGCGCCGACGTCGCCGGCCAGCAGCCCGTTCCGGTCGAGCAGCGCGCGCACGGCCGGCACGAGCGCGATGCCGGGCCGGGCCGGGTCGCCGCCGCTGACCTGCCAGTCGACGACGCGCAGCCCCGGCACGCCGTGGGTGACCGCGACCACCGCCGCCCCGTCGCTCACCCCGCACGAGTTGCCGGCCGTCACCGTCCCGCCGGGCACGAACGCCGCCGGCAGTCGCCCCAGCCGCGCGGCCGTCAGCCGCGCGCGGGGGCGCTCGTCGTGGTCCAGGCCGCCGACCGGCACCAGCTCCGCGCGCATGTCATCAAACCCGGTGACCGCGAGAGCGTGGCTCCGCGCCGCATACGCGTCCTGGCGTTCGCGGCTGATACCACCCTCGGCGGCCACACGGTCGGCGGCCGCGCCCATCCCAGGATCGGGAGTCCCTGGTGGGGCGAAGGGGGCGCGTGAATACTGGACGGGCGGGTCGCCGGGCCAGAACCGCAACGGCGCCGTTGACGCGCTCTCCACCCCGCCCGCCAGGTACAGGTCACCGGCCCCGGCCCGCACCAGCCCGGCGGCGAGGTTGATGGCTTCGAGCCCGCTGCCGCACTGCCGGTCGACGGTCAACCCCGGGACGCCGGGGCCGAGCCCGGCCGCGAGCGCGGCCACCCGGGCGACGTTGCCACCCGGTCCCATGCAGTTGCCCAGAATCACGTCGTTGACAGGTTGGGAGGTTCCGAGTTCGTTCACCACCACCCGCAGGACGGGCGCGGCGAGATCGGTGACGGTCAGCTCGTGCAGCGCCCGCCCGGCCGTGCCGATCGGTGTGCGGCGAGCGGCGACGATCACCGGCGATCGTGGGCCGGTCACCGGAGGCGGGGTCACCGGAGGCGCCTCGCGTTCAGATTGCCGGCGCGTACCGCCTCCGCGACCTCGGCGCGTGCGACCTTGCCGGCGCCCGTGCGGGGGAGGGCCGGCGTCACGAACCAGTGCCGGGGGCGTTGCGGGGCGGCCAGCCGGTCGCGGGTGGCGGTTCGCAGGTCGGCCAGGTGTACGGCGTCGGCCCGTCGGGGCTCGATGACCGCCGTTACCACGGCGCCCAGCCGGGCGTGGGGCGTGCCCACCACCACGGCGTCGCGCACCGAGGGGACGCCGAGCAGGACGTCCTCGACGTCCTGGGGGAGCACCGGGGTGCCGCCGCACAGGATGGTGCCGTCGCCGCGGCCCCAAACGCGGACGGCGGCGCCGTTGAAAGAGCCGAGGTCGCCGACGGTGGCGAAGCCGTCGGGGGTGCGGCGGAAGGGGCCGGCGACGTCGGCGGCGTAGCCCAGGGACAGGTACGGGCTGCGGACCCAGATCTCGCCGGCGCGGATCTCGACGTCGACGCCGGGGAAGGGGACCAACCGTCCGTCGGGGGTGCCCCACGCCACGAACGACAGCTCGGTCGCGCCGTAGTAGTCGGCGACGCGCACGTCGCGCCGGCGGGCGCGGTCGCGCAGGGCGTCGGGGAGGTGGGCGCCGCCGCACACGGCGAGTTTCGGAGGCTCGGGGAGGTCGAGGAGGTCGGTGAGCATGGTGGGGACGCAGTGGGCGGCGTCCAGTCCGTTCATGGTCGACGGGTCCCAGCGGCCCGGTGCGACCACGTGCGCGCCCGCCCACAGGGCGTGCAGCGCCCCGAACAGGAACAACGACGACGCGAGCGGGCCGGGGACGCCCACCGTCCGGCCGGGGCCGATCCCGGTGCGCTCGCTTACGAGGGGGAAGCTGATGGTCCACGACGCGGAGGCGCGGGCGATCGGACGTGGGGTGCCCGCACTGCCCGACGTGAAGCCCACCCAGAACGGGTTCGTCGTGAGCGGCGGCGTCGGCGCGGTGGGCGTCATGTCGATCGTGGCGAGTGCGCGGCGGCGTTGGTCCGGGGTCCAGGCGGCATCGACCACGACGGCGGTCGCGCCCGCGCGGTCGGCGGCCATGACCGCGACGATGGTGTCGAGCGGATCGGGTTCGCAGACCGCGATGCGTTGCCCGGGGCGGAGGCCGGCGGCCGTCGCGGCGACGCGGTCCCGGAGTTCGCGGTGGGTGACCGTGCCCGACGGGCCGGTGACGGCGGGGCTCATGCGATCGCTCCGCTGCGCTCCGCGATACATTCGCAGGGCACTGAGTCGATGATTCGCTCGCTGCGCTCGCTCATTGGTCCCCGCTCCCCACCAGACCCGGGTACGCCCGGTGCACCTGGCGGGCGACGATCGCGGCGACGACGACCTTGACCATGTCGCCGGGGAGGAACTGGACCGCGCTCTGCACCACGGCGAGCAGGCCGCTGCCGACGCGGGCCGCCTGCACGGGGATGCCGATCGCGTAGATCACGAGGATGCCGCCGACGATGTTGATGACGATGCCCAGCCACAGCCGGTAGTTCGGCAGCATGCGCGCGGTGAGGAGGCCGATGACGAAGGCGCCGATCGGCCACCCGACGAGGTAGCCGGCGCTCGGCCCGGTGAAGACGCCGAGGCCGCCCCGGCCACCGGCGAGGAGCGGCAGGCCGGCGGCCACGAGGATCAGGAAGACGACGCAGGCGGCCGCGCCGCGCCAGGCCCCGAGGAGGGCACCGGCGAGCATCACGCCCAGGGTCTGCGCGGTGATCGGCACCGCGTTGCCGAACGGGGTGAGGGTGCCGGGCAGTCCGAGTGCCGCGATCAGCGCGGCGAACACCGCGATGCGGGCGAGGTCGGCGGCCTTCACGGGCACGGGGATCCCCTTTCGTCGCACGGACGTTAGCGGGTGGCGGCATCCGCCGGGGAACGGGTCGGTCGGAAGTGGCGGAGAACATGTGGACGGTCGCTGCCACCCTGGCGGCGTGCCCCCCGACAGCCTGCCCCTCGAGCCCGGCCTGGCCGGCCTCCTGCGCGCGATGGGGCCCGACCCGCGGGCGGTGCACGCGGCGGTGGCGCCGCCGGTCGGGTCGCCGGTCGTCGACGAGATCGCCGCGGCTGACTACGGGCAGGACTTCCGGGAGCACCGGAAGGCCCTGAACGCGTTGCTGGCCCGCGGCGACCCGCCCGGGCGGCTGGAATGGGCACCGCACGAGGTGCTGAGTCTGACGCTCGGCTACTCCGGTGCCGCGACGGACCTGTACGTCGGTTCGCTGCTGCTCGCCGCCGTCACCCCGTACCAGGACCCGCTGGTCCGGCTGCCGCCGTTCCTGCGGGCGGCCCTCGACCTCGGCGGGGCCGAACTGCTGGCGGCACGCCGGTTCCTGGCCTGGTGCCGGCTGGAGAGCCCGGGCGACTGGCCGGTGTGCGTCGACGACCTGCCGTACCTGACGTTCGGGGTGCTGCTGCTGAGCGTCATGGTGTCGCCGCCGCCGTCCGACGAGACGCTGTGCGGGCTGGCCGCCGGCCTGGTGGAGGAGCTCGACCGGTCCGTGTTCGACGGCGAGTGGATCGGGCGGCAGGAGCCGCCGCTGATCGGCCGGCGGCCGAAGAAGCCGGCGAAGGTCTGGCGCGAGCTCGCCGCCCGGGTGCTGGTCGACGGGCCGTTGGCGGGCACCGGAGTGGGGGGACGGCTGGCGGTGCTGGGCCGGGTCATCTGTCGTGACCAGGTGCTGCCGGTGGAGGACCTGTACGAGCTGTTCTCGTAGGGCGCGCGCACAGGAAGCGCACAGCGGCGGAACAGGGTGGGCTCAGCGGCGGTCCCGATGCTGATGGGCATGACGGAGAACTGGTACCCCGAGGCCGACCCGAACCGCGACCGGAGCATGCCGTTGTGGCCGACGCTCCCGACGGTTCCGGCTGCTGTTCCCGCTGTTCCCGCTGTTTCCGCTGTTTCCGCGGAGCGCGCCGGGCCGCTCGGGATGAACCGGCCGTGGGCGCGGCGGTTGGCGACGGCGGCCGCCGCGGTGGTGCTGTCGCTGGGCGGCGGCGCGGTGGTCGGTGCGGCGGCAATGCGGCTGGAGACCGACACGGTGGCGGTCGCGGGCCTGGCGCCCTCGGGCCGGTCGGGCGCGTCGTCGTCCGGTGCGGCGTCGGGCGGGCCGTCGTCCGGGGCAGCGTCGGGTGCGGCGGCTGCGGGAGCGGCGGCGGGGTGGTCGAGTGCGGCTGCGGCGGTCGGGGTGGTGGCGCGGTCGGGGGCGGCGGGTGTGGCGGGTGCGGCGTCGATCACTGTGGTGCGGCTGCGCGGCGCGTGAGGGGTCGCGTGTAGCAGAGTGGACGGGTGATCGAGACGCTTCCGACCGCAGGTGACGTCGCGGAGGCCGCGAACCGGATTGCGCCGTACGTACGGCGCACGCCCGTGCTCGAGGCCGTCGTGGACGGGCGACCGGTGACCCTCAAGCTCGAACAGTTGCAACTGACCGGCTCGTTCAAGCTGCGCGGCGCCCTCAACGCCCTGCTCGGCGGGCCGTTGCCGGAGCACGTGGTCACCGCGTCCGGCGGCAACCACGGCATCGGGGTGGCGACGGCCGCCCGCCTCCTGGGCATCGGCGCCACGATCGCCGTGCCGGAGTCGGTGCCGCCCGACAAGGAGCGCCGCATCGCGGCGACCGGTGCGACCGTGGTGCGGCACGGCGAGCGGTACGCCGAGGCCGAGCGGCACGCCCGCGACCTCGCCCGGCGCGACGGCCTGCCGTACGTCCCCGCGTACGATGCCGCGGCCGTGGTCGCGGGCCAGGGCACGGTCGGGCTGGAGATCGCCGAGCAGGCACCGGGCTGCGACACCGTCGTCGTGGCGGTCGGTGGCGGTGGGTTGATCTCCGGGGTGACGCTCGGGGCCGGCCCGCGGACCGTCGTCGGGGTCGAGCCGGCCGGGTGTGCCTGTCTGCACGCGGCGGTCGCGGCCGGCGAGCCGGTCGACAGCCCGGTCGCGTCGGTGAGCGCGTCGGCGCTCGGGGCGACCCGCGTGGGGCGGATCCCGTTCGCCGTCCTGGAGAAGTCGCCGCCGGTGCTGGCCATGGTCGACGACGAGGCGACGCTCGCGGCCCGCGACCGCCTCTGGGACGAGTTCCGCCTCGCGGTGGAACCCGCCGGTGCGGTGCCGTTCGCCGCCTGGCTGGCCGGCGACGTGCCCGGCGACCATCCGTGCCTGGTCGTGTGCGGCGCCAACGCACCCTGGCGACCCCTATGATGGGCACCGGCACGCCCGCGTGCCGTACCCCCTGACCGGTGGTCCACGCCCACCGGCGCGAGCGGGGGCGAAGGTGGCCACCATGCCGTCGCGGGAGGCCGGTCCAGTCCTGTCCCACGGTTCGCAGGTGTCGGCTCGCCACCGGGCGTGGACGTGGTGGCGTGCGCGCACCGGCAGGGTGAGACACAGTGACCGAGCATCGAGACCTCAAGCGCCTCGTCCGTGAGCGGATGGCCCGCACCGGCGAGTCCTACAGCACCGCACGGCGGCACGTCACGGCCCGCCAACCGCAAAGATCGGCCCATCGGGAGAGCGCCCTGGTCGCGCGGCTTCTTTCGGACGCGGGACAGCTCGCCCCGCACACCGGTGAGCCGTTCACCGAGGCGATGGTGTGCGGGCTGGCCGGCGGCATCGGCTTCCTGTACGCCGTCTTCGAGTACAAGGGGCTGCCGCCGCTGGTGACGCTCGTCGCCCAGCACCACCCCGACCCGTGGGCGCCGGCGGCGCTGCGCCGGGCCGGCGTCGCGTTCACCGAGGCGCACAGCGGGTCGCCGGCACCGGCCACCACCGCGCTGCGCCGCGACCTCGACGCGGGGCGCACCGTTCTGTGCACGATCGCGCGCGGCCGGCTGCCCTGGCATCCCGACGACCCGTTCGACGCCGACCCGTACCCGGTGCTGGTGACGGCCGGCACGGGCGACGACATCATGGTCGACGACGGGACCGGCACGCCGCGGACGCTGCCGCTGGAGACGTTCGTGACCGCCTGGTCGGCCCACCGCAAGGGCCGCCACCATCGGCTGGTGGTGACGGGAGAGCGGACCGGCGACCCGGCCGTCCGGGACGCGATCGCGACCACGGTCGCCCACCTGACCGGGCCGGTGCTGGGCAACGCGTTCGACGTCAACTTCGGGCTGTCGGGGCTGGAGCGGTTCGCGAGCCAGCTCCGGGACGAGCGTACGAAGACGGGCTGGGCGCGCCGTTTCGCCGACCCGGACGCGCTGGCCGCCGGGCTGCGTCGGGTCCACGACTGCGTCGAGCGCGAGCTCACCGCCCCCGGCGCGACCCGCCCGCTGTACGCGGAGTTCCTCGACGAGGCCGCGACGATCGTGGACCTCCCGCCGGCCGCCGCCGACGCGTACCGGGAGGCCGGAGACCGGTGGCACCGGCTCGCGTCGGCGGCGCTCACGGCGTCACATATGAGGGAAACGGCGTTGAGCCGCCTCGCGGACCTGGCCGACGACGTGCTCGCGGCCGAACGGACGGCGGCGGGAGTGATCGCCGAGGTGTGACGCTGGGGTACCTTCGTGTTCGGTTCGGTACCGATCGGCAGGCGGGGTGCACCGTGATGGATGGCAGGATCACGCGCGGCCCCGCCATGACCGACGTCGCCCGGCTGGCGGGGGTCTCGCACCAGACGGTGTCGCGGGTGCTCAACGACCATCCCAACGTGCGGGAGCAGACCCGGCTGCGGGTGCGGGCGGCCATCGCCGAGCTCGGCTACCGGCCCAACCGCACGGCGAAGGCCCTGGTCACCGGCCGGTCGACGCTCATCGGCGTGGTCACCCTCAACTCGACGCTGTACGGGCCGGCGTCGCTGCTCAGCGCCGTGGAGCGGGCGGCGGCCGACGCCGGGTTCGCGGTGAGCGTCGGCAGCGTCACCGACCTCGACCGGCAGTCGATCTCCGACGCCGTGGAGCGCCACCTCGACCACCGGGTCGCCGGGATCGTGGTGATCGCACCGGTGGCGTCGGCGACCGAGGCGCTGGCCGAACTGCCGGCGACCATCCCGCTGGTGACCATCGACGGCGACCCGGAGCGCTCGGCCGCCCTGGTGACCGTCGACCAGGTGGCCGGCGCCCGCGACGCCACCCGGCACCTGCTCGACGCCGGCCACCGCACCGTGTGGCACGTGTCCGGCCCGGTCGACTGGTTCGACAGCGCCGGCCGGGTCCGCGGCTGGCAGGAGGCGCTGCGCGACGCCGGCGCCGAGGTGCCCCCGGTGATCGCCGCGGGCGACTGGACGGCCGCGTCGGGCTACCGGGCCGGGCAGATGCTCGCGCGCATGCCCGACGTCACCGCGGTGTTCGCCGCCAACGACCACCAGGCGCTCGGAATACTGCGCGCGCTGAGCGAGCACGGCCGCACGGTGCCGCGCGACGTGAGCATCGTCGGCTTCGACGACGTGCCGGAGGCGGCGTACTTCATCCCGCCGCTGACCACGGTCCGGCCGGACTTCCACGCGGTGGCGTTCGCGTCGCTCTCGTTGCTGCTGCGGCAGATCGACGCGGGGCCGGCGCCGGAGCGGCACACGATCGCGCCGACCCTGGTGAGCCGGGACAGCGTCGGCCCGCCGCGGGTCTGAGGGAGCACGCGGCTTACGCGGCGGCCTTGCCTCCGGCGCGGTCGGCCAGGAGCGCGAGGGTTCGCCGCACCGGCGGGGTGTCGAGGACCGCGGTCTGCACCAGCGCGTGGATCGACCGCTGCGGCGTCGGGTTCGTGACCGGCACCGCCACCGCGCCGACCGGCAGGTCGACGGTGCCGATCCGGGGGAGCACCGTGATGCCGATGCCCGCGTCGACGAACGCGACCGCCGTGCGGTAGTCGTGCGCCTCGACGTGGAACGGCGGGCTGAACCCGGCCCCCCGGCACGCGTCGATGACGGTCTGCCGGCACCAGCCGCGGGCGAAGTCGTTGTCGACCCACCGCTCGGTGGCCAGCCGGGCCAGTTCCACCTCGGCCTCGCCGGCCAGCGGATGCGACCGCGGCAGCACCACCACGTACGGCTCGTCGAGCAGGTGCACCGCGCGCACCCCGGGCGCCGGCTGGAAGTCGCGGGGCGCGACCGCGATCTGCACGTCGACCCGTTCGTCGGGGGCGGCGACGTCGTCGCGCAGCGACAGGTCGAGCCGGATGCCGGGGAAGTCGCGCAGCAGCGCGCGCACCACCGACGGCATCCAGGCCGCCCCGATCGACGCGAAGTAGGCCACCGACAGCGACCCGGCCCGCCCCTCCCGCAGGTCGGCGACGAACGACTCGACCTCGCCGAGCCGGGTCAGCACCCCGTCGATCTGCGCGGCCAGGGCGCGCCCGGCCGAGGTGGGTTCGACGCCGCGCCCGTTGCGCGCGAGGAGCACGAGCCCGGTCTCGCGCTGCAGGGCGGAGACGTGCTGGCTCACCGCCGACGCGGTGTAGCCGAGGTGGGTGGCGGCCGCGTTCACGGAGCCGCTCGCGACGACCGCGCGGAACACGCGCAGGCGGTGGACGTCCAGCATTCTTCAATCCTACTGAACATTCATGCAGAAAACATTGCTTGTCCTTAAGTGTTTCTGCCCGCACGATCGGAGGCGTGAAACGCATCCTCCCGGCTCTCGCCGCCGGCGTGACCATGGTCTTCTGGGCGTCCGCCTTCATCGCGATCCGGTTCGTGGGTGAGGACTACTCGCCCGGGTCGATGGCGCTGGGCCGCCTGGTGGTGGGCTCGGTGGCGCTGGTCGCGGTGGTGGCGTTCCGTTCGCGCCGCGCGCTGCCCCGGGGACGCCCGTTGGCACTCGTCCTGGCCTACGGCGTGCTCTGGTTCGGGCTCTACGCGATCCTGCTCAACGCTGCCGAGCGTCACCTCGACGCCGGAACGGCGGCGCTGATCGTGAACGTCGGGCCGATCCTCATCGCGGTGCTCGCCGGGATCTACCTCAAGGAGGGCTTCCCGCGCGGCCTGGTGACCGGCCTGGTGGTCGCGTTCGGCGGCGTTTCGACGATCGCGGTGGCGACGTCGACCGGCCACCACGACGCGTCGGGCGTGCTGCTCGCGCTGGGCGCCGCGGCGCTGTACGCGGTGGGCGTCCTGCTCCAGAAGCAGGCCCTGCGCGACGTGGACCCGTTCACCGCCACGTGGCTGGGCTGCGTCGCCGGGATGGCCGTCTGCCTGCCGTTCGCGCCGACGCTGATCAGCGAGGTTGCCGCCGCGCCGGCGTCGGCGACCGCCGGGATCGTCTACATGGGCCTGTTCCCGACCGCGGTGGCGTTCGCGACCTGGGCGTACGCGCTGTCGCACACCAGCGCAGGCAAACTGAGTTCGTCGTCGTACGTGGTGCCCGCGATCACGGTGCTGATGTCGTGGGCGTTCCTGGCGGAGGTGCCCCGGCCGCTCGCGCTGCTGGGCGGGGTGCTGTGCCTGGTGGGGGTCGCGCTGACGCGCTTGCCGGCGCGGGCGCCGGCTCCGCGGGCGGAGCCCGCCCGTACGTGAGGCACCGCCGCGCCCGCCGCGGCCTGCGATAAACGGTCGTATATCCGGGGGCGGGCGATCCGCGCCCACCCACCGGCGGCGGTGTCTACTTGACCGGTGCTGCCCATCGAGCCCGTCCTGCCCCACCTCGTCGCCACGCTGTCGGGGAGCGGTGCGGCCGTGCTGGTCTCGCCGCCCGGTACGGGCAAGACCACGATGGTGCCGCTGGCGATCGAGGGGCGGGTCGTCGTCGCCGAGCCGAGGCGGGTCGCGGCCCGGGCGGCGGCGAGCCGGATGGCGTGGCTGCTGGGGGAGAAGGTCGGGCAGCGGGTCGGGTACACGGTGCGCGGCGAGCGGCGGGTCGGCCCCGACACGCGGGTGGAGGTGGTGACCACCGGCGTGCTCGTGCGGCGGCTGCTGCGCGACGCGGAGCTGCCCGGGGTCGGCACGGTGATCATCGACGAGTGCCACGAGCGTCACCTCGACACCGACCTCGCGCTGGCGTTCACGCTGGAGTCCCGCTCGGTGCTGCGACCGGACCTGGCGCTGCTGGCGATGTCGGCCACCGCCGACGCCGACCGGATCGCGGCGGTGATGGGTGACGCACCGGTGATCGGCGCCGACGCGCCGCTGTACGAGGTGGCGGTCGAGCACCGGCCGGCCGTCGGGCGGATCGACCCGCCGCGCGGGCTCCGGGTGGACCCGCGGTTCCTCGACCACGTCGCCGCCGTCATCCGGGAAGCCGTCGCCGGCACCGACGGCGACGTGCTCGTGTTCCTCCCCGGCGCCGGGGAGATCGAGGCGGTGGCGCGCCGCCTCCACGGCCACGAGATCGCGCGGCTGCACGGCCGGATGAGCGCGCGCGACCAGGACGCGGTGCTGCGTCCCGGCGAGCGGCGGCGGGTGGTGCTGTCGACCGCGGTCGGCGAGAGCAGCCTCACGGTGCCCGGGGTGCGCGCGGTGGTCGACGCCGGGCTGGCCCGGGTGCCCCGGCTCGACCTGGCCCGGGGCCTGGGCGCGCTCGTCACCGTGCGGGTCTCGCGGTCGGTCGCCCACCAGCGCGCGGGCCGCGCCGGACGCGAGGCCCCCGGCCGGGTGTACCGCTGCTGGAGCGAGGCCGATCACGACCGCCTGCCCGCCCAGCCGGAGCCCGAGATCGCCACCGCCGACCTGACCGCGTTCGCGCTCGCCCTGGCCGAGTGGGGCGACCCGGACGGCGATGGCCTCGCGCTGCTCGACCAGCCGCCGGCGTCGGCGCTGAGCGTCGCCCGGGACACGTTGCGGGACCTCGGCGCCGTCGACGCGGACGGCCGCATCACCGGGCGCGGCCGGCGCATCGCGGCGGCGGGCGTGCACCCGAGGCTGGGCCGCGCCCTGCTGGACGGCGCGCCCCTGGTGGGCGCCCGCCGCGCCGCCGAGGTGGTCGCCGTCCTCGCGGACGAGGGCCACGCCGGAGATGATCTTGTCGCGGCGTGGCGGCGGTTGCGATCGGGTGACGACGGAGCCTCGGCCCGCTGGCGCGACGAGGCCAGGCGCCTGCGGGACGCCACCGGCAAGGGAGGCGGAGGCGGCGGCGCGGGCAGTGGCGCGGGCAGTGGCGCGGGCAGTGGCGCGGGCGGAGGCGGGCAGCCCGCCGGCTCGGATGATCTCGCGGCGGGGATCGTGGTCGGGCTGGCGTTTCCGGAGCGCCTGGCCCGCCGGCGGCCCAACGGGTACCTCATGGCCGGCGGCACCGCGGCCGAGCTCGCACCCGGGTCGGCCCTCGGCGGGGCCGAGTGGCTCGCGATCGCCACCGCCGCCCGCCAGCCGGGTTCGCCGGCTGCCACCGTGCGGCTCGCCGCGGCCGTCGACGAAAGTACCGCCCGCGAGGTCGGCGCGACGCTGCTCTCCGTCGCGAGTGAGGTCGAGTGGGACGGTGGGGACGTCGTCGCGCGGCGGGTGGAGCGGCTCGGGGCGATCGTGCTGCGGGAGCGGCCGTGGGCCGACCCGCCGGCGTCCGCGGTGGCGGCGGCGCTGCGGGGCGGGTTGCGGCGCAACGGGCTCGGGCTTCTTTCCTGGACGGTGGACGCGTCGCGCCTGCGCGAGCGGCTCGCCTTCTGCCACGCCGTGTTCGGCGACGAGTGGCCGGACGTGGACGACGAGGCTCTACTGTCCACAGTGGACATCTGGCTCGGCGCCGACCTGGTCGGCGCCCGCCGCCGGAGCGATCTCGCCCGGATCGACGTGACACGAGCGTTGCGCCGCCTGCTCGACCACCGGCAGGCGGCCCGGCTCGACGCCGTCGCCCCGGAGCGGCTCGACGTGCCGAGCGGCAGCCGCGTGCGGCTCGACTACGCCGACGGCACGCCGGTGCTGGCGGTCAAGCTGCAGGAGGCGTTCGGGTGGACGGCGTCGCCGCGGGTGGCCGACGGGAGGGTGCCGGTGCGGGTGCACCTGTTGTCGCCCGCGGGCCGCGCTCTCGCCGTCACCTCGGATCTTGAATCGTTCTGGCGCAACGGATACGCGGCCGTGCGCGCGGAGATGCGCGGCCGCTATCCGCGCCATCCGTGGCCGGCCGACCCGTTGTCGGCGACGCCGACCCGGCGGCTCAACCCCCGGCGGGCCTGATGTCGACGGCCACCTCGTCGCCGAGCCGGTAGCCCAGGCTGAGGTCGAGCTCGTCGCCGCTCCAGAAGCGGCCCGGGTCGTACCAGTTGATCCGCCGGCCGACGGGCAGCAGGCCCATCGCCTCGTAGGTGACGGCCACGACCTCGGCGCAGTAGGCGACCTCCAGCGTCGCCTCGTCGACGTCGATGGAGGCGGACTGCCCGCGCCGCCACGGCACGCGCATCCGCGGCACCCGGCCGCGGGCCCACCGCCACGCCAGCTTGGTGGTGGACGGGAACGGCGTGCCGTCGAGCCGCGCGATCGTGCGCAGCACGGCGTCCTCCATCTCGCGGGTGGCCGGCTGCTGCAGTTCCCGCAGCCACGCCCGCTGCCCGTAGCGCTCGCCCCAGACGCGCACCGCGTCGCGCAGGTCGTGCAACTGCACGCCGCGGTGGTGGGTGCCGGTCCACCGGTCGGGCAGCGACCGGCCCAGCTCGGCGTGCCACATCAGCGGCGGCAGGTCGTCGAGCACCACCGACATGCCCACGTGGTTGACCGGGGAGTTCGTGGCGAACTGGATCGCACGGTCGGCGCCCGACCGGCCGCGGAACAGCCAGATGTCACCGGTGCGGGAACGTTCGACCGCCTCGTCCAGAGTGATCGGCATAGGATCACTGTATGCGTGGACGGTGGTGGAAGGTTCTGGGTGTCGCCGGGTTCGTCGGGGTGGCGGCCACGGGGGTGGTGGTGGCGCGGGCCGAGCGCAAGCGCCGCGCGTACACGCCCGAGGAGGTCCGCACCCGCCTCCGCGAACGGTTGGAAGCGGCGGAGGCGGGTGAAAAGACCCCCTAAAACTCGCCGGCCACGAACGTCGCGGCGCGCGCGGCGAACTGTCCGTAGGCGAGATGACCGTCGCCGCCCGCGCGGCCGGCGCCCTGGCACACCGGGTCGCCGCCGTTGCAGTAGTCCTGGATCCGGTCGTTGAACGCGGCCAGTTCACCGGCGCGGCGCGGATTGAGCCCGCGCGACGGCGTGCCGAACGTGCCGAGGTTGTACGGCTCGACGCTGTTGAAGCGCGGGTCCCCGAACATCACCGCGGCGCGCACCTTCGCGCCGTTGGCCGCGGAGAACCCGGCGAGCGCGTCGCCGACCACGATCGCGCCCTGCGAGTAGCCGAGCAGCACGAGGCAGCCGTTCGACGCGGCCACGAGGCGGTTCAGTTCGGCGACGCCCTGCCGGGGGCTGTTCACGAACTCGGCCGCCGCCGGGTAGTCGAGGCCGACGACGGTCACCGGAACGTCGACGCGGCTGTCGATCTGGCGCGACACCTGGCCGAGCAGGAAGCCGGTGCCGGCCGGTTCGCCCGTGCCGCGGGCCGCGATCACCGTGACGGCGGCACAGTCACCATCGGACGCGGCCCCGCCTGCGGCGCCGCCGGGCACGCCGCCGGGCGCGGTGCCGCCGGTCCCGCCGGAGCCGTCGGCCACGCCGCCGCCGGCTGAGCCGTCGGCCGCGCCGCCGCCGGACCCGCCGCCGGGCTGCTCGACCGAACCGCCCCGGTCGCCACCGAACCGGTCCAGCCACAACCGCAGCAGTGACGCGCGTCGTTCCGACCCGCCGGTCGTCGCCGACGCCATGGGTGCGAACACCACCCCGCCGAGGAGCACGGTTCCCGCGACGGCCAGCGTCACGAACCTCTTCCCTGGTCTCATGGTCGAACCGTGACAGGCGACGGCCGCCATCGGTCGGCGTCACAGTCAGACTTAAGGCTTATTTGCACGGCCGGTGCAGATAGACCGTCGGATAGGTGACTTGACGCCGTTGGGTGACTACCCGTCGTCAACCAGGGCTGGAAGACTCCGTCGGTGGCCACCAAACGAGTCATCGCGTACGGCATGAGTGAGGCCGAGCTGAGCGCCGCCGCCAGCCGGCTCGCCGAGACGGTCGTGACGAACAGCTACGTCATCGGGGACATCGACGAGGATGCGATCGCCGACCTGGAGGCCACCGGCGTCGTCGTCGACGACTACGCGCCCGCGCCGGCCGACGACGCGGGCGACAACCGGCGCTGGCTCGGCCAGGGTCGCCGACCGCGCGGTGACGACCTGCCCCCGCTCGCACCGGGCGACGCCACCCAGTGGCACGTGACGCTCGCCGACGGCCCGCTGCTCGACGAGCGGCGGCTCGCGATCGAGGACACCGGGGCCCGGCTCGAGGAGCGGGTGTCCGGCGCGTCGTACCTCGTCACCGCGACGCAGGACCAGGCCGACTCGGTGATCGGGCTCGACTTCGTCACCGACGTGACGCGCAACGGGCCGGAGGTCACCGGTCCGCAGGTGTTCACGGTCCCGAAGGCGGGTCCGCCCTTCGGCATGGCCGAGGAGGAGACCGGCCGCGACTGGGACCTGTGGCTCACCGAGGAGGAGGGCGCCCGCGACCGGGTGACCGGGTGGCTCGCCACCCGCGGGGTCGAGGTCGTCGGTGCGGGTGGCCGCCGGGTGCGCGTCCGCCTGACGGGTGACGCCCCGGCCACCGACGTCGCCGCGCATCCCGACGTGCTGACGATGGTGGAGCACGTGCCGCCGAAGCTCTTCAACGACGTGGCGTGCGACCTGCTCGGCGTCGCCGTCGCGGCGGCCGGCGTGGCGGTACCGGCCGGCGGCGAGGTGATCTCGCTGACCGGCAAGGGCCAGGTGGCCGCGGTCGCCGACACCGGCCTCGACGCCACGCACCCCGACTTCGCCGGCCGCGTGCGGCAGGTGGTCGCCCTCGGCCGGCCGAACAACGCGTCCGACCCGCACGGGCACGGGACGCACGTGTCCGGATCGGTGCTCGGCGACGGCTCGGCGTCGGGCGGGAAGTACCGGGGCGTGGCGCCGGAGGCGACGCTGTACTTCCAGTCGCTGCTCGACAAGCGCGGCGGGCTCGGTGGCCTGCCGGTGTCGCTCACCGACCTGTTCGAGCCCGCGTACCAGGCCGGCGCCCGGGTGCACAACAACAGCTGGGGCGCGGCCACCGAGTCGATGTACACGGTCGAGTCCACCGACGTCGACGCCTACGTGGCCGAGCGGCGCGACATGCTCGTGGTGATCGCCGCCGGGAACGAGGGCGTCGCGGCGGAGGCGCTGCACGCGCGGCCGGGGTTCGTCGACTGGCTGTCGATCGGCTCGCCGGCGTCGTGCAAGAACGCGCTGACCGTCGGCGCCGCCCGGAGCAGCCGCACCGAGGGCGGCCTGTCGGACCGCTCCTACGGACAGGTGTGGCGCGACGACTACCCCGACGGGCCGATCGGCGACGCGAGGGTGTCGGGCGACCCGCAGTGCCTCGCCGCGTTCAGCAGCCGCGGCCCGACCGACGACCGGCGCATCAAGCCCGACGTCGTGGCGCCCGGCACCGACATCGTCTCCACCCGGAGCGCCGACGCGCCCAAGAACCACTTCTGGGGGCTCGTGCCGGGCAACGACCGCTACGGCTACATGGGTGGCACCAGCATGGCGACGCCGCTGGTCAGCGGCTGCGCGGTGCTCGTCCGGCAGTATTTCACCGACGTCCGCGGGCACGCGCGGCCGAGCGCCGCGCTGCTCAAGGCGACGCTGATCAACGGCGCGCGGTGGCTCTCCGGCGACGACGCCGTCGCCGACTGGCCGAAGCGGCCCAACTACCACCAAGGCTTCGGCGCGGTGAGCCTGGCCGACAGCCTGCCCAACACGGGCGCACCCGACCTGCGGCTGGAGTTCCTCGACACCTGGGAACAGGAGAACCTGCAGTTCCGGAAGACCGGAGACCGGTTCCAGTTCACGGTGACGGTGCGGGCCGGGCTGCCGCTGCGGATCTGCCTCGCGTACACCGACCTGCCGGGCCGGAGCCTGCAGAACGACGTCAGCCTGATGGTGGGCGGCCCGGGCGGGTCGAAGTTCGTCGGGAACGCCGACCTGCCCAACCCGCTCACCCGCTCCGACGCCGACAACAACGTCGAGGTCGTGCGGATCGACGCGCCGGAAGCGGGCAAATACACGCTGCAGGTGTTCGCCCGCAACCTGCTCCGGCCGCCCCAGGACTTCGCGCTCGTGGTCACGGGTAACCTCGGCTCCGCGCTGACCCGTACGGCGGGTTGAACCGGCCGCACGCGTGAGCCGTACACCCTGTCGGCGCAGGTAGCCCCGCCCGCGCCGGCACGGAAGGACCACCCGCTTTGTCCATCATCACGCGCATTCGACGGCCGAAGGTGTCTCTCGTCACGGACGACACCGCCGCCCTTGCCGCGCTCGACATCAGGCGCGACCGGCGGGTGCTGGGCTGGGTGGTCACCGCACTCGCCGCGACCCTGGTGACGGTCGCGCTGCTGCTGCCGAACAAGGTCGGCCAGGTGGAGCCGAAGGCGTTCCTGCGGATCCCGGCCGAGGGCATCATCGCCGTCGCGCTGATCCTCGTGTGGCCGGCGCGGTTCGTCCGGCTCCGGCAGGTCGGTGCGGCGCTCGGGGGCACGCTGCTCGGCCTGCTCATGATCGTCAAGTTCCTCGACATGGGGTTCTACGCCTCGCTGGCCCGCCCGTTCGACCTGGTGCTCGACTGGGCGCTGCTCGACGACGCGCTGTCGTTCCTCGGCGACTCCATCGGCGAGGGCGGCGCGAAGGCCGTGGCGGTGGGCGTCATCGTGCTCGCGCTCGCGGTGGTCGCGCTGATGGCGCTGTCGGCGATGCGACTGAGCACCGTGATCACGCGGCACCGCACCGGGTCGAGCCGGTCGATCGCCGTCCTGGGGCTGGTGTGGGCGCTCGCCGCCGGGCTGGGCTGGCAGGCCACCCCGGCCCTGCCGATCGCGGCGCGGGGCGAGGCGGCACTGGCCATGGACCGCGCCCGGGCGGTCAAGGCGGGCCTGGCCGACCACGAGGTGTTCGCGGCCGAGGCGTCGGTCGACGCGTTCGCCGGGACGCCCGGCGACCAGTTGCTCACGCAGTTGCGCGGCAAGGACGTCATGCTCACGTTCGTCGAGAGCTACGGCCGCGACGCCGTGGAGGACCCCGAGTTCGCCACCCAGGTCGGCGCGGTGCTCGACGACGGCGCGAACCGGCTGGCCGCCAAGGGCTTCGCCACCCGCAGCGCGTTCCTCACCTCGTCGACGGTCGGCGGCGGCAGCTGGCTGGCCCACTCGACGGTGCAGTCGGGCCTGTGGATCGACAACCAGTCGCGCTACACCAACCTGGTCGCCAGCAACCGGCTGACCATCTCCGGCGCGTTCCGCAAGGCCGGCTGGCGCACCGTCGGCGTGATGCCGGCGATCGACCGGGCCTGGCCGGAGTCGAACTTCTTCGGGATCGACAAGGTCTACGACGGCCCCTCCATGGGCTACAAGGGCCCGAAGTTCGCCTACGCGCCGATGCCCGACCAGTTCTCGCTGTCGACGTTCCACCGCAACGAGCGGGCCGCCGCGCACGCGCCGGTGATGGCCGAGGTCGAGCTGATCTCCAGCCACTCGCCGTGGACGCCGTTGCCCAAGATGCTGGACTGGAACGGCCTCGGCGACGGCTCGGTGTTCGAGTCGCAGGTGCAGGGCGCCCCGTCACCGGACGAGCTGTGGACGAACACCACCAAGGGCCGGGCGGAGTACCGCAAGACGATCGAGTACTCGCTGAGCACGATCATCTCCTACGTCGAGAACTACGGTGACGAGAACCTCGTGCTCGTGTTCCTCGGCGACCACCAGCCCGCGCCGCTGGTCACCGGCGAGAACGCCAGCCGCGACGTCCCGATCACGATCATCGGCAGCCAGTCGGTGATCGACCGGGTCGGCTCCTGGAAGTGGCAGCCGGGCATGAAGCCCACCGCCGACGGCGCGCCGGTCTGGAAGATGGACCAGTTCCGCGACCGGTTCTTCGGCGCCTTCGGCCCCGGCGACGGCGCCACGACGACGGGCCAGCACACCGACTGAGAGACTCCTGCGATGGACGCCGCCCTCCGCACGCTCCTCGACGGGCTCTACGCCGACGGAACCACGCACGACGAGGCGCAGCCCGACCGGCTGCGCCGCCGGCGCAACCTCGAACCCGGGTCCGCCGAACTGCTCACGCTCGTGCTGCGCGTCGCCGGCGCCCGCGACGTGGTCGAGATCGGCACGTCGAACGCCTACTCCGCGATCTGGCTCGCCGACGCCGTCCGCGACACCGGTGGTCATGTGCTCACGGTCGACGTCGAGGAGTGGCCGGGCGCCGCCGAGAACCTGGCCCGGGCCGGGGTCGAGGCCGTCGTGGACCGGCGTCTGGGTGACGGGGGTGAGCTGCTCGCCGGTCTCCCCGACGCGAGCGTCGACCTGTTGTTCCTCGACGCCGAGCGGGTGGAGTACCCGAACTGGTGGCCGCACCCGGTGCGCGTGCTGCGCCCGGGTGCGGTGCTCGCGGTCGACAACGTGCTGTCGCACCCCGACGAGGTGGCACCGTTCCTCGCGCTGGTGGAGAAGCACGGCGGCTTCGAGTCCACCACGGCCACCGTCGGCAAGGGCCTGTACCTCGCCTGGTACCGGCCGTAGCGGATCAGCCTTTAACCGATCAGACACCGGAGGACGACCACGCTGTGGCCCTCCACCTCGACGCCGCCGTTCGGTTTCGTGGAGCCGTTCAGCCGGGCCGGGGTGGCGAGCAGCGGGTCGGCGCTGTCGGCCACCACCTCCCACAGCGCGCCGTACTCCGCGGCCGGCACGGTGAACGTCACCATCTCCGGCGTCGGGTTGAACATCAGCAGGAACGAGTTGTCGAGGATCTCCTCGCCGAGGGCGTCCCGTTCGTGGATGCCGTATCCGCTGAGGAACACCGCGATCGTGGCCGCGCTCGTCCAGTCCTCGCCGCGCATCGGCTGCCCGTCGTTGCGCAGCCAACCGATGTCGGGGAGCCCGGCGGGTCCGGCCGGGCGGCCGTCGAAGAACCGCCGGCGGCGGAACAGCGGGTGGTCGGCGCGCAGCTTCGTGAGCCGGCCGACGTAGTGGGTGAGGCTGTCGTAGTCGCGGGCCTCGTCCCAGTCGACCCAGCTGAGCTCGTTGTCCTGGCAGTAGACGTTGTTGTTGCCGCGCTGGGTGCGGCCGAGCTCGTCGCCGTGCGCGAGCATCGGCACGCCCTGCGAGAGCAGCAGCGTGGTGAGGAGGCTGCGCTTGCGGCGTTCGCGCAGTGCCTGCACCTCGGGGTCGTCGGTCGGCCCCTCGACGCCGGTGTTCCAGGACCGGTTGTGGCTCTCGCCGTCGCGGTTGCCCTCGCCGTTGGCGTCGTTGTGCTTCTCGTTGTACGACACGAGATCGTGCAGGGTGAAGCCGTCGTGCGCGGTGATGAAATTAATGGACGCGATGGGGCGCCGGCCGTCGATCTCGTACAGGTCCGAGGAACCGGCGAACCGCGACGCGAACTCGCCCAGCATGCCCCGCTCGCCCCGCCAGAAGTCGCGGACGGTGTCGCGGTACTTGCCGTTCCACTCCGTCCACAGTGGAGGGAAGCCGCCCACCTGGTAGCCGCCGTCGCCGACGTCCCACGGCTCGGCGATCAGTTTCACCTGCGACACCACCGGGTCCTGGTTCACCAGGTCGAAGAACGCGGCCAGCCGGTCGACCTCGTGGAACTCCCGGGCCAGCGACGCGGCCAGGTCGAAGCGGAACCCGTCGACGTGCATCTCGAGGACCCAGTACCGCAACGAGTCCATGATGAGCCGCAGCGACTCGTGGTGGCGCACGTTGAAGCTGTTGCCGGTGCCGGTGGTGTCGTAGTAGAAGCGCTTGTCCTCGTCGACGAGCCGGTAGTAGGCGGGATTGTCGATACCCTTGAACGACATCGTCGGCCCGAGGTGGTTGCCCTCGGCGGTGTGGTTGTAGACCACGTCGAGGATGACCTCGATGCCGGCCCGGTGCAGGGCCTTCACCATCGCCTTGAACTCCTGCACCTGCCCGCCCTCGCCCGCGAACGACGAGTACGCGTTGTGCGGGGCGAAGAACCCGATGGTGTTGTAGCCCCAGTAGTTCGTCAGGCCCTTGTCGAGCAGCCCTCCGTCGTGGACGAACTGGTGCACCGGCATCAGCTCGACGGCCGTCACACCGACCCGCTTCAGGTAGTCGATCATCACCGGGTGGGCCAGCCCGGAGTACGTTCCCCGCACGTCCTCGGGGATCCGCGGGTGGTTGACCGTCATGCCCTTGACGTGCGTCTCGTAGATCACGGTCTGGTGGAACGGGATCCGCAGCGGCTGGTCGTTGGCCCAGTCGAAGAACGGGTTGATCACGACCGATCGCGGGGTGTACGGCGCCGAGTCGAGGTCGTTCACCGAGTCGGGGTCGCCGAAGCGGTAGCCGAACAGCGCCTCGTTCCACTCGAACGTGCCGTCGATCGCCTTCGCGTACGGGTCCAACAGAAGCTTGTTGGGGTTGCACCGCAGCCCGGCGCCGGGGTCGTGCCGGCCGTGCACCCGGTACCCGTAGCGCTGGCCGGGGACCACGCGCGGCAGGTAGCCGTGCCACACCAGCGCCTCCCGTTCGGGGAGGTCGACGCGCGTCTCGCGGCCGTCGGCGTCGAACAGGCACAGCTCCACGCGCTCGGCGACCTCCGTGAAGAGCGCGAAGTTCGTACCACCGCCGTCGTAGGTGGCACCGAGGGGGTAGGGCGATCCCGGCCAGATTTTCACGTCTCGTGTCTATCAGCGTTGGCCGGGGATCGCCCGTCGAGGTGATTGTCCTAACCTACTGGTTCAACGGCAGCGCCAGGTCCGTCACCGTCACCGGGAAGTCACCGATCTTGCTGGCCTTACCGGTCACCAGCGACACCCGGTACATAGCGGACGGGCCGGTCGGCCCGGTGAGCGTCGCGAAGCCGAACGCGTCGACGGCGCGGTCGCCCCGCAGCATCGAGTAGATGTCGAACCCGGCGGCGGTGGCGTCCATGCCGAGCTTGCCGACCGGCACCAACTGGCCCGAGTTCGACGGCGACTGCATCGCGAGCTGATCCATCGTCACGTCGAGGTCGAACAACACGGCGCCGGTGTCGGGATTGAGATCGTTGTTGGTGTACGCGCCGGCGGTCACGCCGGTGCCCGGGGTCGTCGCCGGCGGGTACGTCAGCGCGGTGTCCGTGGCGGTCGTGCCGCCCTGCGCCATCATGTGCCGCAGGTTCTGCCCGGTGTCGCTGATGATCCGCACCCGGTCGGCGACCGGGTTGAAGTCGACGCCGAACGCCTTGCCGGTCAACTTGACCGTCAACTGGCTGACCTTGGTCGCCTTGGCGTTGTTGCCGACCTGGTAGACGCCGCCCGCCTCGCCGACGCCGTACAGCTTGCCGTCCTGCACCCGGTAGTCGATGCCGACCAGCCGGGTGTCACCGGCGAGCCCGGCGATCCGCCCGATCTCCTTGATGTCCGACGGCTTGTCGACGCGGAACCCGACCAGCCGCTGGTCGTCGGTGAGCCCGATCGCGCGCAGCACCGGCGACTCGTCGTACTCACTGGCCAGGAACAGCGGCGTGCGCTCCGGACCCAGCACCGCATATCCGGCGGCGCCACCGGTCACGCCGAGCGCCGCTATCAGTCCACCCAATATCCATCGCTTCACCATGTCTCGTCTTCGGTGCGGCGGGCCGGTCGGCTCGGTGTCGCGGACCCGACGTTCGGTACCGTGTCGCGGATGGACGCTGCGTTGCTTCAGTGGGCCGTCGACACGGCGGCGCCCGGTGCCGAGGTGGTCGAGGTCCGCGGGATGCGCGACGGCGGCTCGCCGTGGCGGGTCACGTACCGCGCGAACGGCGCCACCGGCAGCGTCGTGGTCCGCGCCGGCTCACCCGGCGACCAGGAACTCTTCGACATCGAGGCGACCGCGCTGCGCCTCGTCTCCGACCCCAGCGCCGGGGTGCCCGCGCCGCGCCTGCTCGCCACGCGCTTCCCCGCCCCGGTCGATTCCGCCCCGGTCGACTCCACCCCGGTCGGCTCTGCCCCGGTCGACGGCCCGGCGATGCTCATCGAGCGGCTGCCCGGGTCGAGCCGGATTCCCGACACCGCACCCGTGTCCCGCCTGCGCGCGCTGGGCGCGGTGGTGGCCGACCTCCAGGCCGTCCGTCCGCCCGACCACGCGTTGCCGCGCCGGACCAGGCCGATCGCCGGCGTCGACTTCGCCGCGCTGCGGCGCGAGCAACCGTCCGCGCGCCCGTTGCTCGCCGACGCGGAGAAGCGGATCGCCGCCCTGCCGGTGCCGGGCCCGTTCACCGGCCTGGTACACGGCGACCTGTGGCAGGGCAACGCGTTGTGGGACGGCGACCGCCTCACCGGCCTCATCGACTGGGACTGCGCCGGCGTCGGCCCACCCGGCGTCGACCTCGGCTCGCTCCGCTGCGACGCCGCGATCTGCTTCGGCGTCGAGGCCGCCGGGGAGGTCCTCCAGGGCTACGGCGACGCCGACGACGTCCCCTACTGGGACGCGGTGGCGGCCCTGAGCACGCCGCCGGACATGGGCTGGTTCGTCGGCGCCCTGCACGGCCAGGGCCGCACCGACCTGACCCGGGCGGTGCTCGTCGACCGCCGCGACGCCTTCCTCGAAGCCGCCCTCGCCGCGCTCTAGCCTCCAGCGAGTGTCGGCACATCGTGGAGGATGATCAGGCCCCCGACACTGATCATCCTCCACGATCACCATCGGCACCGGGGTGTCAAGGTCTCGGAGCTGCGATAGCCGGTGCTCGATCCGGTGCGGCCTGATCGAGCGTGGTATATCTCTGCCGGCGGAGCAGGCGGACCGCCACGACCGCGCCGAGGATCAGCGCGCCCACCACCGGGATCGTCCGCGTCGTCACCAGCCGCTCGCGCTCCGGCGCAGCCGCCCGTGCGGGGTGGCGCGGCCTCGTCGTCGCTCGCGGCCGGGGGCCGGGCGCCGGGCCGGTCGGTGGCGGCTCACCCAGGATGGCGCGCGCGGGGGCCGCCGGCGGCGGACCCGCCCGATGCGTAGCCCCCGCGGAAGGCGCCACGGGGGAAGCTGCAGAAGGCGCAACGGAAGATGCCACCGGAGGCGCCACAGAGGAAGCCACGGGAGGCGCCGCAGGGGAAGCCGCCGAAGGCTGCCGGACCGGGCACATTGCCGCGTCGGTCGATTCGGCGGGGTCCACCGTCGACACCGCGCGGGCCGGGCCCGTGCGCGGCACGCGGTAGATCGTGCCGCGCGCGGCCGGACGGTGGTACACCACGTACAGCGTGCCGTCCGGGGCCATCGCCGCGCCGCCGTAGTTCGAGCCTCCCGGCAACCCGGGCACCGGCGTCCGCACCGGCGCCAACGACGCGCGGCCGAGCCGCAGCAGGGCGGCCCGCCCGCCCGATCCGGTCACCGTCACCAGATCGCCCCGGGCGTCGAGGGTCCAGTCGCCGATGAACGCGGTGTCCGGCAACGGGCGGGTGGCGGTCACCGCCGGCGGGCCCGGCCGCAACCGGACCTCGCGCAGCGCGGCGCCGGCCGCCACCACGAGCGTCAGCGCCGAACCCGGGCCGGAGCGCACGGCCGCCGCATACGCCGCCGCCAGCGGGTAGCGGTCGGTCGAGGCGACCGGGCCCAGGTCGTCGACGGTTCCGTCGGAGCGGACGCGCACCGGGTGCGGGCCGTCGTCGAAGCGTTCGCCGTGGCGGCCGGCGGCCAGCCCGTAGACGGTGCCGTCGGGGTCGCAGCCGATCGCGTTGACGGTGTAGGGCAGCGCCTGGCGGCGCACCGTCCCGCCGGGGCCGGCCCGGTACAGCGTCGACGTCTCCGCGTCCGGTGCCCGTCCCACCCAGACCAGCCCGCTGGGCGGCCCGCTGTCGACGGCGTTCGCCGCTGGCACCGTCACCAGAAAACCGACCACCGCCGCGACCGCCGCTCCCCAGCGCCGTGTCGGGCTCTTCATCGCCGGCTCCCGGGGTGGACGTGCGCGCAACGCCGGGCGTGCGCCCGCCGATCACTGTTAGTTTCCCGCGCAGAACCGGACAATAAGGCGGTTTTCGCCAAGATGGGAACCAATTCGTGAACTTCGAAACGATCTTCGCCGGTGCCGTGGTGGTCGTCGTGACGGTGATCGCCGCGATCGGGGCGGCGACGCAGGTGCACCGGTACCTGCCGACGTCGGATCGGCGGGAGAACAACGACGTCGCCGGGGTGGCGTTCGCGATCGTCGGTGTGCTGTACGCGATCCTGCTGACGTTCGTGACGCTCAGCGTCTGGGAGGACAACGACGCGGCCGTCGACAGCGCGCGGGCCGAGGCCCGTGCCGTGGTGGAGGTCCGGCGCTACGCCGCCACCCTGCCCGGTCCGCAGAACGCCGCGCTGAGCGGGCTGGCGGAACGGTACGTCGACATCGTCGCCCGCGAGGAGTGGCCCCGGATGGCGGCGGGCGGGCAGGTCGGCCCGGCCGGCGGCGCGGTGCTCGACGAGATGTGGCGCGACGTCGATGCCGTCGTGGCCGCCGGCGAACCCGGTGTCGGCCGGCAGGCCGAGGCGCGCACGACGTTGCGGGAACTCGGGCAGGCGCGGGACGCCCGGCTCGCCGCCGTCGACGCCGGCCTTCCCGGGGTGGTCTGGTTGGCGCTGCTCGTCGGCGCGGTGATCGCGCTGGGCAACACGCTGCTGTTCGGGGTCAAGGGGATCGTGGAGTACCTGTCGATCGTCGCGATCCTGTCGGCGATGTCGGCGCTCATGCTGTACGCCGTCTACGAACTGGAGTATCCGTACCAGCGCAGCGAGCGCGTCACCGCGGAGGTGTTCCTCGACGCGGTCGGAACCCTGACGGGCCAATGATTACCGCAAACCGCCCGGCCGCCGGAGATCAGGTGCTAACTTCTGCCGTGCCTGCCCGATTTGTCCGAATTAAGGGCAAAACCTTCTGAGACGGAGAGAAGCACGTGACCGTACGCGAAGCGGAGCCGCTGAGCCGGACCGCGGGGGGCCCGGGCCCCGACCGCCTGAGTCTCAGCACCGCCGCGGCGAGGAACCTCGCGACGACCACCAAGACCGCGCCGCAGATGCAGGAGATCACCTCCCGGTGGTTACTGAAGCTCCTGCCCTGGGTGCAGGTCGGCGGCGGCGCGTACCGGGTCAACCGACGGCTCGCGTTCACCGTCGGAGACGGCCGCATCACGTTCACCAACGCGGGCGCGCGGGTGCGCGTCATCCCCGAGGAACTGTGCGAACTGCCGCTGCTGCGCGGTTTCGAGGACGTGGGTGCGCTGCGCGCGCTCGCCGACCGGTTCACGCAGCAGGAGTTCGCCGCCGGTGAGGTCATCGCGCGCGCCGGGCAGGCGGCCGACCGCGTCATCCTCATCGCGCACGGCAAGGTGCAGAAGCTCGGCGCCGGCGCGTACGGCGACCAGACCGTGCTGGGCGTGCTCGCCGACGGCGAGTTCTTCGGTGACGGCGTGCTCGCCGACGGCCAGGCCGCCTGGGACTTCACCGCGCGGGCCCTCACCCCGTGCACCGTGCTCATGCTGCCCCGGCACGCCTTCGACCAGATGAACGGCGGCTCGGACGCGCTCCGCGAGCACATCCGGCGGATGCGCGAGGCACCGCGTCCGGACACCAACCAGCACGGGGAGAAGGAGATCGCGCTCGCCGCGGGTCACGACGGTGAGCCGGCCCTGCCCGGCACGTACGTCGACTACGAGGCGGCGCCGCGCGAGTACGAGCTGTCGGTGGCGCAGACCGTGCTGCGGGTCCACTCGCGCGTCGCCGATCTGTACAACGATCCGATGGACCAGGTCGAGCACCAGCTGAAGCTCACCGTGCACGCGTTGCGGGAGCGGCAGGAGCACGAGCTGGTAAACAACCGCGACTTCGGCCTGTTGCACAACGCCGACCTGCGCCAGCGCGTCCATACCCGCACCGGCCCGCCGACCCCGGACGACCTCGACGAGCTGCTGTCGATGGTGTGGAAGGAGCCGACGTTCTTCCTCGCCCATCCGAAGGCGATCGCCGCGTTCGGCCGGGAGTGCACCCACCGTGGCGTGTATCCGTCCTCTGTGGACGTCGGCGGCCACCAGGTGCCGGCGTGGCGCGGCGTCCCCCTGTTCCCCTGCAACAAGATTCCGGTGACCGACACCCGCACCACGTCGATTCTCCTGATGCGCACCGGCGAGGAGCGGCAGGGTGTGGTCGGGCTGCACCGAACCGGCCTGCCCGACGAGTACGAGCCCGGCCTCAACGTGCGGTTCATGGGGATCAGCGAGCAGGCGATCATCTCGTACCTGGTCAGCACGTACTACTCGGCCGCCGTGCTGGTGCCGGACGCGCTGGCCGTGCTGGAGAGCGTCGAGACGGGGCGGGAGTCATGACCGCCGTTCTGGAGTACGAGCGGCTGAGCCTCAGCACCGCCGCGGCGAGGAACCTCGCCACCACCACCAAGACCGCGCCGCAGATGCAGGAGATCACCTCCCGGTGGCTGCTGCGGGTGCTGCCGTGGGTGGAGACCAAGGGTGGCGTCTACCGGGTCAACCGCCGACTGTCCTATGTGGTCGGTGACGGCCGGGTGACGTTCACCAACACCGGAGCCGACGTGCGGGTGATCCCGCGGGAACTCACCGAACTGCCGGCGCTGCGCGGCTTCGCCGACGACGGCGTGCTGTCGGCGCTCGCCGACCGGTTCCGCCAGCAGGAGTTCGGCCCCGGCGAGCCGATCGCCCGCGAGGGCCAGCCCGCCGACCGCGTCGTGCTGATCGCGCACGGCAAGGCGCGCTGCACGAGGGCGGGCGCCTACGGCGACCCGGTGACGCTCGGCGTCCTCGGCGACGGCGAGTTCTTCGGCGCCGACCTCCTGGCTGCTCCGGATGTCTCGACCTGGGACGCGACCATCACCGCGCAGACCGCGTGCACCGTCCTCGTGCTGCACCGCGACGAGCTGAACGGCGCCTTTTCTGTCCTTCGGGAGCACGCCGCCACTCTCGCGGAAGGCCGGAACCGCCCGCAGAACAAGCACGGGGAGAAGGAGATCGCGCTCGCCGCGGGTCACGACGGTGAACCGGCCCTGCCCGGCACGTACGTCGACTACGAGGCGGCGCCGCGCGAGTACGAGTTGTCGGTGGCGCAGACGGTGCTGCGGGTCCACTCGCGGGTGGCCGATCTGTACAACGATCCGATGGACCAGGTCGAGCACCAGCTGAAGCTGACCGTGCACGCGTTGCGGGAGCGGCAGGAGCACGAGCTGGTCAACAACCGCGACTTCGGCCTGCTGCACAACGCCGACCTGCGCCAGCGCGTCCATACCCGCACCGGCCCGCCGACCCCGGACGACCTCGACGACCTGCTCTCGCGCCGCCGCAAGACCCGGTACATCCTCGCGCATCCGCGCGCGATCGCCGCGTTCAACCGCGAGTGCACCGGGCGCGGCGTGTATCCGTCCACGGTGGACGTCGACGGGCAGACGATGCCCGGCTGGCGCGGCGTCCCGCTGCTGCCGTGCGACAAGATCCCGGTCTCCGCGACCGGCTGTACGAGCATCATCGCGATGCGCACCGGCGCCGACGACCAGGGCGTGGTGGGGCTGCGCCAGACCGGCCTGCCCGACGAGTACGAGCCCGGCCTCAACGTGCGGTTCATGGGGCTCGACGAGCGCGGCATCATCTCGTACCTCGTCAGCACCTACCACTCGGCCGCCGTGCTGGTTCCGGACGCGCTGGGCGTCCTCGACAGCGTGGAGGTGGACCGATGACGACCGTGGCCGAGGCGCGCACCGCCACTGAGATACTGGCGTGGAGCCGGGAGGCGGTCGAACCGATGCTGCGGCTCGCGGTCGACTCGCTGCCCGGCTCGATGCGCCGGGTCGCCGGCTACCACCTGGGCTGGTTCGACGCCGCCGGCGAGCCCGCCGACGCCGACGCCGGCACGGCCGACCCGCGAAGCTCCGCCCTGCGGCCCGCCCAGGCCGCGGGCAAGGCGATCCGGCCGGCGCTGGTGCTGCTGGCGTCGGCGGCCGTCGGTGGCATCGCCGACAGCGCGATGCCCGCCGCCGCGGCCGTCGAACTCGTGCACAACTTCTCGCTGCTGCACGACGACGTGATGGACGGCGACGAGACCCGCCGGCACCGGCCCACCGCGTGGACGGTGTTCGGCCGCGACGCCGCGATCCTCGCCGGTGACGCGTTGCTGTCGCTCGCGATGGACGTGCTCGCCACGGGCACGCGCGGGTGGAGCGCCTCCGGGCCGTCCGCGGTCGGCATCCTCTCCGCCGCGGTCCAGAAGCTGTTGGACGGGCAGAGCGCCGACCTGGAGTTCGAACTGCGCGCCGACGTGGGGCCGGGGGAGTGCCGGCGGATGGCCGAGGCGAAGACGGCCGCGCTGCTGGCGTGCGCCTGCGAACTCGGTGCCCGCAGCGGGCGCGGTGCCGAGTTCCGGGTGGCGCACCTGCGCGACTTCGGCGCCGCGCTCGGTGTCGCGTTCCAGGTGGTCGACGATCTGCTCGGCATCTGGGGCGACCCGGCGGTCACCGGCAAGCCGGCGCATTCCGACCTGCGCAGCCACAAGAAGTCGTTCCCGGTGACGGTGGCGCTCGCCGCCGATTCGCCGTCTTCACTGGAACTGCGCGAGCGGTACCGGCGGGTCGAGCCGTGCGGCGAACGGGACCTGCAGCGCGTCGCCGATCTCATCGAGGCGACCGGCGCGCGGACGTGGTGCCAGCACACCGCCGACGCCGTGCTCGCCGAGGCGCTCGACCACCTCGTGGCCGCGGGCGCACCGGGTCGCGTCGAGGCGGACCTGCGGACGCTGGCGGCCTTCGTCACGCGTCGCGACCGATGATCCCGGTGGGGACGGCGGCAACGGTCGCCGCTGCCGCGACGGCCGCGACGGCCGCCACTGTCGCCTCGGAACTCGACCTCGGCGGGCGCCGCGTGCCCGCGCCGGCGGCGGCGCTGGTCGCGGGTAGCCTCGCGCGGGCCGGGGTCGCGGTGGCCCACCGTCCACTGTGTCTGTCCGATGTGGACGTCGCGGCGATGCTGCCCGGACCCGTGGCGCTGGCGGCCCGCGGGACCGGTGCGGCGCCGGCGGTGGCGGCCTGGTTGGCGGTGGCCGCGCCGCGGACGGTGCTGCTCGCCGCGCCGCGGTCGTTCTGCGCCGGTGTGGAGCGGGCGATCGAGATCGTGGAACGCTCCCTTGTGGACGGACCCGTGTTCGTACGCAAGCAGATCGTGCACAACACGCACGTGGTCGCCGGCCTGAGCGCGCGCGGCGCGACGTTCGTCGACGAGCTCGACGAGGTGCCCGACGGGTCCACCGTGGTCTTCTCCGCGCACGGCGTCTCACCCGCGGTGCGCTCCCTCGCCGACCGTCGGGGGTTGCGGGTGGTCGACGCGACCTGCCCGCTGGTGGCGAAGGTGCACGTGGAGGCGCGGCGGGCGGCGGCGCGCGGCGACACGATCGTCCTCATCGGACACTCCGGTCACGAGGAGGTGGAGGGCACGCTCGGCGAGGCGCCCGCCTCGACCGTGCTCGTGTCGACCGCCGACGACGTCGACCGGTTGTCGGTGCCCGATGCGTCCCGCGTCTCCTTCCTGGCGCAGACCACGCTGGCCGTCGACGAGACGGCCGCGGTGGTGTCGCGGCTGCGGTCCCGCTTCCCGGAGGCGCGCGGCGCCGCCGAGGAGGACATCTGCTACGCCACCACGAACCGGCAGGACGCGGTGCGGCTCATCGCGTCCGACGCCGACCTGGTGCTCGTGGTCGGTTCGGCGAACTCGTCGAACTCCCGGCGGCTGGCCGAACTCGCGGCGCGGCAGGGCACCCGGGCCGAACTCGTCGACGACGTGTCGGACGTGCGGCCGGAGTGGCTGGCCGGCACGCGGACCGTCGGGCTCACCGCCGGCGCGTCCGCTCCGCCGGGTCTCGTCGACGACCTGGTCGGCGCGCTCGGTGGCCTCGGACCGGTGACCGTCACCGAACGCCGCGCGGCGACGGAGACGGTTCGGTTCGCCCTTCCCCCGCTTCGAGAGGTAACACGGTGACCGCGCCCTACCGGCTGCCCGACTTCTACGTGCCGCACCCGGCCCGGATCAACCCGCATCTCGAACAGGCGCGCGCGCATTCGCTCGCGTGGGCGCGCGGGATGGAGATGGTCGAGGGGTCCGGAATCTGGACCGTCGAGGACCTCGAGGCCCACGACTACGCGCTGCTGTGCGCGTACACGCACCCCGACGCGTCCGCTCCCGATCTGGACCTCGTGACGGACTGGTACGTCTGGGTCTTCTTCTTCGACGACCATTTCCTGGAGACGTTCAAGCGCAGCCGCGACACGGCCGGCGCCAAGCGGTACCTGGACCGGTTGCGGCTGTTCATGCCGATTTCCGGTGCCACGGTTGAGGTTCCGACGAACGCCGTCGAGCGGGGCCTACTCGACCTGTGGACGCGAACCGTCCCGTTCCGGTCGCCGCAGTGGCGGGCGCGGTTCTTCGACAGCACGGCGGCGTTGCTCGACGAGTCGCTGTGGGAACTCGGCAACATCAGCGACGGCCGGGTGGCGAACCCGATCGAGTACGTCGAGATGCGCCGCAAGGTCGGCGGCGCGCCGTGGTCGGCCGACCTGGTGGAGCACGCGGTGAACGCCGAGGTGCCGGCCGCCGTGGCTTCGAGCCGGCCGTTGCGCGTCCTGAAGGACGCGTTCGCCGACGCGGTGCACCTGCGCAACGACATCTTCTCGTACGAACGCGAGACGCGTCGCGAAGGCGAATGCAACAACGGCGTGCTCGTGGTGGAGCGGTTCCTCGGCTGCTCGCCGCAGCGCGCCGCCGACACCGTGAACGAGTTGCTCACCTCGCGGCTGCAGCAGTTCGAGAACACCGCGGCGACGGAGTTGGCGCCGCTCCTGATCGAACACGGCCTCTCGCCGGCGGAGTGCGCGTCGGTGCTGAAGTACGTGCAAGGCTTGCAGGACTGGCAGTCCGGCGGCCACGAGTGGCATCTCCGGTCGAGCCGCTACATGAAGTCGAGCGGCCCGTCCGGCACCGTGAGCACCACGCGCGCCCGGTCCCTGTCCCACGTTCCGTACCGTCCTATTGAGACGGTCGACCTGCCACCGGACCTCTATCAGCCTTTCCCGGTACGGCTGAGCCCGCATCTCGACGGCGCCCGCCGCTTCGCGATCGGGTGGGCGCGGGAGATGGGAATGCTGGCGGCGATATGGGACGAGGAGAAGCTCGCCGGGATGGACTTCGCGCTCTGCGCGGCGGCGATCCACTGGTCCGCGTCCGCGTCGCAGCTTGACCTGTCGACGGGCTGGCTCACCTGGGGCACCTACGCCGACGACTATTTCCCGCTGATGTTCCAGCATTCCCGCGACCTCGTCGGCGCGTCGGTGTTCGTGAAGCGCCTCCCGTCCTTCATGCCACTGGACGGTTCCACGGCCGACACTCCGACGAATGCCGTCGAGCGTGGTCTTCTGGACCTGTGGACGCGCACCGCGTCCACCATGACCCCGACGATGCGGGCACAGTTCCGCAACGCGGTGCTCGACATGACCGACAGCTGGTTGTGGGAGCTTGCCAACGTGGCGCAGAACCGCGTGCCCGATCCGGTGGACTATCTGGAGATGCGGCGCCGCACGTTCGGGTCAGAATTGACGATGAGCCTGTCACGGCTCCACCACTCCCGCCGGATCCCGCCGTCGGTGTTCGCGAGCCGGCCCGTGCGGTCGTTGGAGAATGCGGCCGCCGATTACGCGTGCCTGGTGAACGACCTCCGGTCGGTGCGCAAGGAGGTCGAGTTCGAGGGCGAACTGAACAACGGCGTCCTCGTGTTCTCCCACTTCCTCGCCTGCCCGATCCCCGAAGCCGCCGCCCACACGGTGGCGCTGATGACCGCCCGCCTCCAGCAGTTCGAGCGCGTGGCCGAGGTCGACCTGCCCCAGCTGTACGACGACCGCTCCCTCGACGGGGCGGTCCGCGCCGCCGTCGACGGCTACGTCGACGAGCTGAGAGACTGGATCGCCGGCGTGGTCCTGTGGCACCAACGCACCACCCGCTACGACGCCCCCTCCCACCGTCCCAGTAGCGACGCACCCCGGAATCCGCCGTGGCGCCGCCCGCCGGTGCCGGCGGGGGCGTTGCCGGCGGCGGATCGGCGCGTCGGCTACCCGTCCGGCCTGGGCACGTCGGCCCTCTCCCTGGCCGACCGCCTCCGCGCCCGGCAGGAGCAACCAGCCTAGCCTCCTAGGACGCCAACGGCGACGTGCGGCGGTGCACCGGATCCGGCGCAGGTCAACTCTGCTCGCGGGGGGAGCGGATGACCAACGGCGCCGCCGGTGCCCGCGGCGGGTCGTCCTCGCGGGGTGGGAGCATGAGGAGGCCACGGAGGTCGATGGCCACGTGCAGGAGGATCGCCGGAATCAGGCTGCCGGTCCAGAGGCAGAAGCCGGTGCACGCGAACCCGATCGCGGCGGCGAACAGCATTCCCTGGCGGCCCTGGTAGAGGTGGTTCGCGGCGAACACCACCAGCGCCAGCAGGCCGGCGAGCAGCGGGTGCAACCCGAAGAGTCCCACGCCGACCGCCAGCAGCAGGCCTCGGTACACGAGCTCCTCGCAGACACCGGCGCTCACGGCGACCAGCGCCGCGAGGCGTCGCTCGGCGGGGTTGCGGGGGAGGATCGCGTCGAGTCCCGGCGGGCGGCGGACGGCGTCACCCCGCAGGATCCGGCGGCGCAGGACCAGCCCGGCACCGAGGACGGCGAGGCTGAGCACCACCGCGTAGACCGTCCACCACCAGGTGCCCGGCCGGTTGCCCACGAGTCCCACGTGTTCGCGGCCGATGCCGGCGGCCGTGGCCACCACGGTGAGCGCGACCGCCGCGCTGATCCACTGTTCGACGAGCGCCTCGGCGTAGAACCGGGCCGGCCGCACCCGCCCCGCCTGGATCCTGCGCCGCAGCCGGTGACCCAGCACCGGTCCCACGACGAACAGGTACACCGCGAGCAGGGCGACGAGCGTCGTGGACAGGGCATCGAACCGGGGGACCGGCCAGTCGGGCTGCACGCGGGCAGGATACGGCGGACCGGCTGCCTACACTCGCACCCATGCCCGAGTTCGACGCCGGTCACACGCTCGGCGTGGACATCGGCAGCAGCACCACGGTGGCCGCCGCCCGCACCCCGGACGGCCGGGTGCGGATCCTGCCCGTGCTGCGCACACCCCGGACCCCCGACCACGAGGCGCTGCTGGCGGAGGTCCGCGCCGGGCTGCGCCGGAAGGTCCGACCCGAGCTGATCCTGACGTACCCGCACGGGTGGGACGGCACTCGGCAGGCCACGCTCGTCGATGCCGCGCGGGCCGCCGGGTTCGACGCGGTCCGGGTGATCGCGGGACCGCTGGCGGCCGCCGCGTACTACACCTCCGTTCTCGGCCGGCCGTTGCCGTTCGGCGCGGCGCTCGTCGTGCACGACCTCGGCGCGACGTTCGACGTGGCCGTCGTCGTGCGGCGCGCGCTCGGCCTCGAGGTGGTCGCCGCCGAGCACCGTGACGTCGGCGGCGCCGCCATCGACCGGGGCATCGTCCGCTACATCGGGGGCACCGGCCCGGTGTGGCAGTCGATGCGCGAGCCGGTCACGGACGAGGACCGCCGCCTGCGAGACCAGCTCTGGGACGCCGTGCGCACGGCGAAGGAGCAGCTGTCGACGGCCACCTCGGCGCGGTTCACGCTGGCCCGCCGGAGCATCGAGGTCGAGCTGACCCGTGGGGTGGTCGACCGTCTCGTGGAGCCGGTGGTCCGCGAGACGATGGAGGTCACCCGGGACCTGGTGCGGACGCTGACCCCCACCGAGGACCCGATCGGCATCCTGTACATCGGCGGCACGACGCGCGTCCCGCGGCTGGCCGCCGCGCTGGCGGCATCGGGGAGCGCGGCATCCGGCAGCGCGGCATCGGGGAGTGCGACAGCCGGGAACGCGGCACCCGGGAACGCGGTGGCGGTGACCGTCGATCGGCCGGAGACGGTGCTGGCCCACGGCGCCGCGGTCGCGGCGGCCGCCGATGCCGCACACCAGGGGGAGATGCCGGCACGGCGATGGTGGCGGCTCGGCCGTTGATGTCTACAGTTCCTGCGTGCTGATCCTCCTGCCTCCGTCGGAGGGGAAAGCGGCGACGCCGCGCCGCGGGCGTCCCGTTGATTTCTCCCGCCTGTCGTTGCCCGCGCTCACGCCCGTCCGGGAAAAGATCGTGGACGCGGTGGCCGAACTCTGCGCGGACCCCGACCCCGCTCGGCCCCGGGCCGTGCTCGGGCTCGGCCCGACGCAGGACGACGAGATCCGCCGGAACGCCGCCCTGCGCACGACGCCGGCCGTGCCCGTGGCCACCCTGTACACGGGCGTGCTCTACGACGCGCTCGGCCTGGCCACGCTCGACCCGGCCGCGCGGCGCCTGGCTAATCGGTCGGTTCTCGTGTTCTCCGGGCTGTGGGGCGCATTGAGGTTGACGGACCGGGTTCCCTCGTACAAATGTTCCATCGCCAGCACGTTACCCGGCATCGGCGGCCTCACCGCCTTCTGGCGGCCGTCCTTAGGCGAGACTTTGCATTCGACGGGGCTGGTGCTGGATCTGCGGTCGGGGGCGTACGTCCCGATGTGGCAACCGCCCGCCGGCCGCACCGTCGCCGTGCGCGTGCTGCAGGAACGCGACGGCCGCCGCACGGTCGTCTCGCACTTCAACAAGGCGACGAAGGGACGCATGGTGCGTGACCTGCTGTCGGCCGGTGCCGCCCCGCGTTCCGCCGCGGCGCTGGAGGCCGCCCTCCGCGACCTGGGCTACACGGTGGAGGCGCCCGCTCCCGGCCGGCTCGACGTGCTGGTGACCTCGCTCTAGGCTGCGGAAATGCTCTCGTATCCGGCCGAGCGTGCCGACCTCGCCGCCGCCCTGCGCTGGGCCGCCCGGCTGGAGTTCCAGGAGGGCGTCGACAACCACTTCTCGCTGGCGGTGCCCGACGCCGACGGCGTCTGCACCGGGAACCGGTTCCTGGTGAACCCGTACGGCCTGTTCTGGTCGGAGGTCACCGCGTCGTCGCTGGTGCTGTGCGACGGTTCCGGCACCGTGATCGAGGGTGACCACGAGGTGGAGGCGACGGCGTTCTTCATCCACGCGCCGATGCACGCCGCGCAGGTGAAGGCGGTTCTGCACACGCACATGCCGTACGCGACCGCGCTGTCGCTGCTCGACGGCGTGCGGTTGGAGATGGTGCAGCAGAACGCGTTGCTGTTCCTCGACCGCATCGCCTACGACGACGAGTACAACGGCTTCGCCCTCGACAAGGCCGAGGGGGAGCGGATGGTCGAGGCGCTCGGCGACAAGGCGGTGCTGATGCTCGGTGGGCACGGCGTCGTCACTGCCGGTGACACCGTGGCGGAGGCGTTCGCCGACCTGTACTACCTGGAGATGGCGGCCCGCGCGCAGGTGCTGGCGATGTCGACCAACCGGCCGCTGCGGCCGGTACCCGACGAGGTGGCGCGGCGGACGGCGGCCCAGGCGAAGCCGGAACTGGCCCTGGTCGCCGAGCGGTTTTTCGAGGCGATCAAGCGGACGTTGCGGCGGGAAGAACCCGAAACCTTCAGCTGAGCGCTTACCGACCGTGACGCAACTCATATCAGGCGAGTTCTGTCATACGGTTCCCTTAGCCTGGGTGGCGATTGCCGATGATCACTCAGGGGATCCACAGGTTCCGGGCGTGATGATGCCCTTCCGTGTGCCTGTTCCCCTCACGGCCCACGCACACCAAAGGGAGCTCGACCGATGTCCGTTTCAGCGGGGACCCCCGCCAAAGCGCCTCTGGGCGACGACAAGCTCGACGCAGGCGTCCTGAAGGTGGCGGGCGTGGTGGTGATCGGCGCCATCATGTCGATCCTCGACGTCACGGTCGTGAGCGTCGCGCTGCCCACGTTCCAGAACGAGTTCCAGGCGACTCCGGCCACCGTCGCGTGGACGATGACCGCCTACACGCTCGCTCTTGCCGCGGTGATTCCGGTCACCGGCTGGGCGGCCGACCGGTTCGGCACCAAGCGCCTGTACCTCACGTCGCTGGCCCTGTTCGTCGCCGGCTCGGTGCTGTGCAGCATGGCGTGGGACATCGGCCCGCTCATCGCGTTCCGCGCGTTGCAGGGCATCGGCGGCGGCATGCTGATGCCGCTCGGCATGACGATCATGACCCGCGCGGCCGGCCCGCAGCGGATCGGCCGGGTCATGGCCGTGCTCGGTATCCCGATGCTGCTCGGCCCCATCGGTGGCCCGATCCTCGGCGGCTGGCTGATCGAGTCGGCGAGCTGGCACTGGATCTTCCTGATCAACCTGCCGATCGGCATCGTGGCGTTCATCCTGTCGTCGATCGTGCTGCCGAAGGACAACCCGCAGCCCGGGGAGACGTTCGACTTCCTCGGCCTGCTGCTGCTCTCGCCCGGCCTCGCGCTGTTCCTCTACGGCGTGTCGTCGATCCCCGAGGCCGGCACCGTGGGTGACCCGAAGGTGCTGGTCCCGGCCGCGATCGGCCTGGTGCTCATGATCGCGTTCGTCGGGCACGCGCTCCGCAAGGACCACCCGCTCATCGACCTGCGCCTGTTCAAGAACCGCAACCTCACCGTCGCGGTGATCACGATGTCGCTGTTCATCGTGGCGTTCATGGGTTCGATGCTGCTGCTGCCCAGCTACTTCCTGCAGGTTCGCGGTGTGAGCACGCTCGAGACCGGTCTGCTCATCGCCCCGCAGGGCCTCGGCGCCATGGTCACCATGCCGGTCGCCGGTCGGCTCACCGACAAGATGGGTCCGGGCCGCTTCGTGCTCGGCGGTATCGTGCTGATCAGCCTCGGGATCGCGAACCTGACCCAGGTCACCGACGACACACCATACGTCCAGCTCCTCGGCGGCCTGTTCGTGATGGGCCTCGGCATGGGCATGACGATGATGCCGATCATGTCGGCCGCCCTGGCCACCCTCACCGACCACGCCATCGCCCGCGGGTCGACGCTGATGAACATCGTCCAGCAGGCCGGCGGCTCGATCGGCACGGCGGTGATGTCGGTGGTGCTGACCAACGAGGTCAAGGACCGCCCGGCGGCGAGCGCCCTGTACGCGGTGGCCCAGGGCAAGGCCACGCCCGAACAGGTCGGGCCCGTCCTGCTCCAGCAGGGCCCGTCCGCCCTGGCCGACGCGTTCGGCTCGACGTACATGGTGGCGCTGGTGCTGGTGCTGGCGTGCATCATCCCGGCGCTGTTCCTGCCGCGGAAGAAGATCCAGCGCACGCCCGAGCAGGAGGCCGAGGCCGCCGTGCCGGTGGCGATGCACTGACCTGTCGCCGGGTTCGGCAATCGGGGGTGGGGCCGGGCGGCCCCACCCCCGACTGCTGTCCAGCCACCGGGAACGGCATCACGTGCGGCCCCCACCGCCGCCGATCTTGCAGTTGTGCTCGCTTGAAATCAGGATGAATCCGGCGAAAGGGCGGGCACAAGGCTCTCCGGTCGCTTGTGTGGGTGTCCGGCTCTCCGGTCGCTTGTGTGGGTGATCGGCGGGTCGTGACGGGGCGCACGCCGTTGCCTGGCCTAGGTTCCGAGCTGTCTGACGGCTTCGGTTCTAGGTGGG
>NZ_BOPG01000061.1 GCF_016863635.1 Virgisporangium aurantiacum
TGCCTATCAAACGGGGCAGATAAGGCGCTATCGGGCACCACAACTGCAAGGTCGACGCGGAGGTGGTCGCGGCGTCGGCGCCGTCCGCTCGGGAGAGCGGAGGTCGAGCAAAAGAGATCGAAGGGCGTCGTTGGATTGACTTGCAATTTGTTGCAGCGTAGCTTTCGGCCCAGGAAAGCGCTTTCCCCGCCTGTTTCACACCCCAGCGGGAAAGGACGTCACCCTGATGACCGTCCCTGTTCTGGCCCGGCCACCCCGGGCCCTGCGTCTTGGCGCCATTGTCGGTGCGGTGGTGGCACTCGCCGTCGCCTATCTGGTGGGAACGGGGTCGTCCGCGTCGGCGGCGACCCTGTTCAGCGACAACTTCGACGACGGTAACTCTGCCGGCTGGACCACGGCTGGCGGGAGCTGGTCGGTGGTCACCGACGGCAGCGGTGTGCTGCGCCAGGCCGGCACCAGTTCGGACGCCCGGGCCCGGGCGGGCACGGCGAGCTGGACCGACTACGCGGTGACCGCGCGCGTGCGGCCGACCGCGTTCAACGGCAGCAACCGGTTCGTGGCGGTGCTGGCGAGGGCCCAGTCGAACACGAGCTACTACTACCTGGCCCTGCGGTCGAACAACACGGTGGAGCTGAAGAAGCTGGTCAACGGTTCGTCGACGACGCTCGCCACGGCGTCGGTGACCGTCACCGTGGGCACCTGGTACACGCTGCGGCTGGAGGTGTCGGGCACGTCGTTGCGCGGCACCGTCAACGGCGGCGCCGCCACCAGTGCCACCGACTCGCAGTTCGGCTCGGGCCAGATCGGCGTGGCGACGTTCAACGCCACCGCGTCGTTCGACGACGTCGTGGTGGAGACCGTCGGCGGCGGTACCCCGTCGTCACCGGGCACGCCGTCGAGCTCCGGTCCGAGCACGCCGCCCGTCGACCCCGGCCCGAACCTGGCCGACGGGTGGGCGTCGGTGAACGCGTGGGGCCAGAACGGCACCACCGGTGGGGCCGGCGGGCCGACCGTCACCGTCACCACCGCCGCGCAGTTCCTGGCCGAGATCGCGACGGCCGGCCCGCGTGTCGTCCGGGTGAGCGGGATGCTGTCGCTGCCCGGGCCGATGCACGACGTCACCTCCGACAAGACGATCGTCGGCGTCGGGGCGAACTCCGGGATCTCCGGCGGCGGCCTGAACGTGGGCATCCCGATCGACGACAACATCACGTCGCCGCCCGCGAACGCGGTGAACAACGTCATCATCCGGAACCTGCGCATCGTGGAGTCGGACGACGACGGCATCAACGTCCAGATGTTCTCCCATCACGTATGGATCGACCACAACTACTTCACCGGTGCCACCGACGGGTCGCTCGACATCAAGCGCGGGTCGAGCTACGTGACCGCTTCGTGGAACCACTTCGACGGCACCGACAAGACCGCGCTGCTCGGCCGCGACGACGGGGACGACGCCCAGGACGTCGGCCGGCTGAAGGTCACCTACCACCACAACTGGTTCGACTCGACCAACCAGCGCAACCCGCGGGTCCGGTTCGGTGACCAGGTGCACGTCTACAACAACTACTACAACGACACCGGCAACTACGGCGTCGCCTCGACGATGGACGCCGGCGTGATCGTCGAGGGGAACTACTTCCTGAACGTCGACGACCCGTACCACCTCGGCGAGGCCTCGTCGGGCCCCGGCCGGCTGGTGGCGCGGAACAACTGCCTGGTCAACTCCGGATCGGGGGAGACCGGCGGCAGCGTGAGCAACCCGCCGTACGCCTTCACCGTCCAGACGGCCTGTTCGATCAACAGCATCGTCAGCGGCGGCGCGGGGACGGGCCGCGTCACGACCTGAGGTAGCCCGGCAGGTGCCCCGACCGTCAGGGCACCTGCCGGGTTCCGGTTTCCGCCGAGCGTTCGACCGCGGCCAGGATCCGCTGGACCCGCACCGCCGCGTGGAAGTCGGGCGTCGCCGGCCGGCCCCCGGTGATCGCGGCGGCCAGGTCGCGGTACAGGTGCGTGAGGTTCGACGACACCCCGCCGCCGGTGCCGTACGACGCCGGCACCTCGAGGACCGACGGCTCGCCGTCGACGGGTGCGAACCGCACGTGCCAGTCGGCCCAGTTGACGTACTCGCCCGGCGCGCGCGGCGTGACGATCAACGCGCCGTCGCTGCCGGTGATCCGTAACTCGAAGCCGGCCGGCCCGGGCCGGTTGCCGCCGTGCACGCTCACCGAGCCGACGGCGCCACCCGCGTACCGGCCCACGAACGCGAGGTGCGTGGCGACACCGTTCGCCAGCTCATCGCCGCCGCCGATCAGGGTGACCTTTCCCGGCCGCGCGATGACCGACGACACGTCGGTGAGCGGGCCGAGAACCGGCCCGACGACGCGGTCGAGCGCGGCCAGCGTGTGCCCACCCATGATGGTGAGCAGGTTGTTGCCCGCCTCGGCGGTGAGCGAATCGGTGAGGAACGGCGCGACCCGGCTCCCGCCGTGCGGGTCGCCCGAACCCACGAAGCTGACCGCCTCGACCGTGCCGATCCGCCCGGCGGCGAGCTGGTCGGCGACGAACCGGGCGCCGGGGGAGTGCCAGGACTGCGCGGCGACGGCGTGCACGACCCCGGCCCCGTCGGCGGCCGACGCGAGGCCCGCGGCGGCGTCGGCCGTGACGGCGAGCGGCCACTCCACGAGCACGTGCTTGCCGGCGGCGATAGCGGCCCGGGTCGCCTCGACGTGCGCGGCGGCGCGCACCGCCACCACCACGAGGTCGACCTCGGGATGCTCCGCCAGACCCGCCGCGCCGGTGAACCACCGGCCCGCCCCGTACGCCTCGGCGGCCGCCCGCGCGCTCTCCTCGCGCCGGGTGGCCACCGCGGTGATCTCGTATCCGCCGGCCGCCACCAGCGCCGGGACGTGGGCCGTGCCCGCCCAGCCCGCGTTCGGGTTCGCACCGACGAGCCCAACCCTGATCATGCGACCCCCCATGTTGTGTACCGAGCGGTAAAAAATTAGCCGAAAGGTTCCGTGGGCGTCAAGGGGTAATGTACCGAGAGGTAAAAAAGGGAGGTGGGCGATGCCCGGCGGCCGGCCCCGCGAGTTCGACGCGGAACTCGCCCTCGAACGGGCCATGGAGGTGTTCTGGCGGCAGGGGTACGACGGCACGTCCGTCTCCGACCTCACCGTGGCCATGGACATCAACCGGCCCAGCCTGTACGCCGCGTTCGGCAACAAGCAACGGCTGTTCGAGCTGGTGCTCGACCGGTACGCCCACGGGCCCGCCGCCTACGCCACCGCGGCTCTCGACCTGCCCACCGCCCGCGAGGTGGTCGAGCGGCTCATGCTCGGCGCGGTCGAGCTCACGGTGGGGCGGGGGTGCCTGCACTCGGGCAACGCCCAGGCGTGCGCACCGGCCTCGGAGCACGTGCGCCAGACGGTGGTCACCCGGCGGAGAGCGAGCAGCGATGCCGTGCGTCACCGTCTCGAAAAAGCGAAAGACCAGGGTGACCTCCCGGCGGACGCCGACCCCGCGACCCTCGCCGACTATGTCGCCACCGTGTGCGACGGCATCGCCGCGCAGGCCGCGAACGGCGCCGACGCGGCCGACCTCCGCCGGGTGGTCGCGGTCGCGATGCGGGCGTTATTTGGCGAACGCGGTGAGGAAGCGGTCCCGGAAGTCGCTCATCTTCCAGACCGGCGCGTCCGGGCGCGGCCGTAGCCCGTCCTGCCAGCCCCATGACGCGGTGCGGTCGAGGATCGCCGTGTCCCTGGCGACGATCGTGATCGGCACGGTGAAGTTGCGGCTGTTGTCGGTGACGTTGCCCGTCGGCTGGTGGTCGCCGAGGAAGACGAGCACCAGGTTGTCGTCGCCGTAGGTCTCGACGTACGAGATCAGCGAGCGCAGCGAGTACCCGATGGTCTTCGCGTACGCGGCGCGCGCCTGCGCCGTGCCGCCGAGCAACGACCCGCCGTCGTCGCCCGACGGCGGCTGAAAGCCCCGGGAGCCGTCGCCGACGGCGTTCCAGTCGACGAGGTTCGGCGGCGTCGCCCACGGGGTGTGGCTCGAGATCAGCTCGATCTCGGCCATCAGCGGCGACCGGCCCGACTTTCCGCGCTCCTGCTTCTGGAACTGCGCCAGCGTGTACTGGTCGGGCATCGGCGCGAAACCGAAGCGCGGCCCGCGGTAGCCGAGCGCCTCCTTGCCGTAGACGCGTTCGTAGCCGAAGTACTCACCCTCCGGCCACTTCCGGATGATGCCCGGCATCACGCCGACGGTGTCCCAGTCCGCTTTCTGGAACGCCTTTCCCAGCGTCATCCGGTTGCTGGAGACGAGCGACTTGTACCGCTGCTGGTTGTCGATCCACAGGCCGGACAGGAACGTGGCGTGCGCGAACCAACTGCCGCCGCCCGCGGTGGGCGAGGTGAGAAAACCGCTCCGGGACGCGTATCCCGCGGCCTGCAACCGTTTCTGCCCCTCGTCGACGACCGCGCCGATCTCCGACTGGTAGCGCGGATCGGTCGCCGCGCTGAACCCGTAGCTCTCGACGAACGCGAACACGACGTCCTTGCCGCGCAGTCCGGTCAACAGGTCGGTCGACGGGACGCCGGCGAACGCGTCCACCGCCGCCTCGCGCGCGAACGTCTCCTTGTCCTGCATGCTCTTTCGCGCCTGAAGCGCGCGGTAGTAGGTGTATCCGGTCGCGCTCTTCGCCGCGACCGGCTCGCCGGGCACGATCTCGATATTGGTGACCGCGAGCAGCACCCACGCGACGGCGAGTACCAGGGCGGTCACGGCGGCGTTGCGCCGGTGGGTGACCACGAGCCGGGTCAGCCGCAGCGTCGACCAGATGGTGACCGCGAGCACCGCGCCGATGAGCAGCGCGACCACGAGCACCGTGCCTGCGGCCCCTGCCTTTCCGTAGGACTCGGTGATGAAGTCCATCCCGTTGCCCAGCAGCGTCCAGTCGAGGACCGGGTCCGCCGACCGCAGCATGAACAGGATGAAGAACATGTCGATGACCTTGAGGATCGTCACGATTCCCACCGCGACACCGGCGAGCACCGCCGCGATCCGGCCGAACCGGCGTGGCACCGCGAGCACGATCGCCGTGCCGAGCAACGCCTCCACCGGGATCCGCAGGAACCAGGCCGGGGTGAAGTTCCGGAACTCGTTCGGCAGCACGAGGGTGAACAGGAGGATGACACCCGCGAGGACGGTCAGTCCCCAGCCGACGTAGCGCCGCCGGTTCCGTGGTGCCTCCGGTTCTCCCGGTTCGATCGTCTCCGTCGACGTGCGTTGCTCGGGTATGGACGTGGGAAGGTCCGTTGACAACGTCAAGGTGTAGTACCCTCCCCGCGCGGGTGTCGGCCGCGCAGCCCCCTGCCGCGCCACCCTGGGGTACGCAGGTGCGCGCGGTCGGGGTCCCCCTTTGGTGTGATCTTTGCGCTATGCCGCTGCCAGCAGTGCGCTGATGGCGCTGGCCTGCGTGCGCCAGTCCCGCGCGTTGGGATAACCGGCCGGGTTGCGGCCCGACCACCGCTGCCCGAGCCGGTTCAGCGGGTCGCGGTCGGTGGACCAGATCGCGTCGGCCTGCGTGACGGCGAAACCGCGGTAGGCATTACCGGTGACGCCGTTCAGGTCGGACAGGTAGCGCAGGAAGACGCCCTTGAACTGTTTCTGGTTGTCGTCGCAGAGAGTGGTGTCGGAGTCGCACGACTCGGTGAGGATCCCGTTACGCACGAGCGTCGGCGAGGCGATCGCCGCGTCGGCCAGACGGCGTGCGGTGGCCAGCGCCGCGGCGTCACCGGTGGCCCGCCACACCTCGACGCCCGCGCCGATCGCGAGGCCCTGGTTGTACGTCCACACGGTCTGGCCGTTGTTGCGGCAGGTGTTGGTGAGGCCGTCGTTGACGAGCCCGGCGGAGTTGATCAGTCCACTTGCGACATACCAGTTCCATCCGGTGCGGGCGCGGTCGAGCCAGAGCGTGTCGCCGGCGGTGCGGTTGTGCAGCGCGGCAGCCAGTCGCACGTAAAGACCGTTGGTGACCGCGTTCTTGTAGGTGCGTTCGCGGTCCCACCAGACGCCGCCGCCACACGTCGAGGTGTCCCAGAATCCGTGGACGTACGCGGCGATGGTGCGCGCCTCGGTGAGGTACACCGGGTCGCGGGTGAGGTCGTACGCGCGGATCCACGCCAGGCCCCACCAGGCGGCGTCGTCGATCGCGCGGCTGATGAAGTTGCCCTCGACGGGATCGGTGGAGCGCTGCCCGGCGGGGAACGGCACCCGGTTGACGACGAAGGTGCGGTTGACGATCCACGCGTAGTCGGTGCGTCCACCGGCGACGAGGTAGTCGATGACGGTGGTGACGGCGACGGCGGAGTTCCACCAACTCGACGGCCACCACGCGGTGTACGGGTCGTACCACCACATCAGCGCGTCGACCGCCGTGTCGGCGCGGGTTCCGGCGACCGGCCGCGCCCACGCGGTGCAACTGCCGCTCGCGCCCTCCACGGCGCGGCCGCACGCGCGCACGGCACCGCCCGCGAGACGGGCGCGCGGGTCGCGGGTGTTGAAGGCCGTGGTGCGCGCGCCGCTTCCGGTGGCGGTTGTTCTGCCCAGCGAGGAGCCGCCCGGCCAGGAGGCGCCGGCGTCCCACGACCGGTCCAGCCAGATCTCGTCGCCCGCGCGGCCGGCGTCGAGCGTGCCCCAGGCCATGCCGTTCGTGTCGAGGTGCAGCGCGACGCGCCGGCCGCCGATCGTGGTGGCGGGCACGGGTTCGGTGTCGCCGGCACCGGTCGGCGTCGGCGCGCCGTCGCAGGCGGTGACGCAGATCCGCGGGTACACCCAGTCGGTGCAGGCGACGCCGTTCGCGTCACCGCAGGCGCGGATGACGCCGCGGCGGTGGTGCGGCACGTCGGAGACGTTGTACATGAGGGTGCGGGTGCCGGTCCACGTGCCGGGGATGCTCGCCTTGCCCAGCAGGCCCTCCCAGGTGGATCCGCCGTCCCAGGACCGGTCGAGCCACACGGAGTTGCCGGTGGTGCCGTCGTCGATGCTGCCCCACGCCATACCGTCCACATCGGACACGTGCAGCACGATGCGGCGGTTGTTCTGCAGCTTCTGCGGTACCGGGAAGATCTCCTGGCGCGCGAGCGACGGGTCGCGGGTGTCGCAGTAGAGGTCGCAGACGGTGGCGGCGAGCGCGGGCGCGGCGGTCGCCGGATGTTCGTCCACTATGGACAGAGCGGACGCGGCGAGGAGAGCGACGGCCGCGACGCGGCCGGGCACACGGCGGAACGACCACACGGCAGAGGGCTCCCTTCGGCGGGGAGGGGAGTCTGAGAGCGCTCTCCAAGTGTCACCGATAATCGCGGATCGATCGGAATCTGTCAATTGACAGAAGTCGATTCCGGTTGCTACAACGACGATCCCACCCGAGCAAGGGGAGGCCGCCGTGATCACCGTCCATCTCGCTCTCGCCGTCGTGCTGCTCGCGCCCATGGCACCCGCTCCCGGAGCTCCGACCACGATGGCGAACCGGATCGTCTGCAACCGGTACTGCGACGCGCGCGACCCGGGACTCGCGCCGGCCGAACGGATTCCCGTCCGCGCGAGCGTCTACGGGCGCGGCATCGTGTTGCACATCAACGACACCGACGCGATGGGGTGGGCGTCCGTCGAGACCGGCAACCCGGGCGACGAGGTGTGGCTCGACCGCTCCTTCGACGGCGGCCGCACGTGGTCCGACGGCAGCCGCCTCGGCGTCACCGCGATCCCGGCCGGGCAACGCGGCTGGCGCACCGCGCAGTACAACGTCGACGACTGGACCGCCCGCGGCGTCGGCGCGCTGCGCGCGTGCGGCAAGGCGGGTGACCGTCCCGAAATCGCCTGTACGCCGTGGGCGCGCAGCACCTGGAACGCCTGGGACCGGCGCACGGCGGCGGCCACCGGTCTCATGCAGTTCTACGACCAGAACACCGGCCTGTTCGCCACCACCGGGTGGTGGAACTCCGCGAACGCGCTGACGGCCGTCATCGACAACATCCGCCGCAGCGGGATGAACAGCTACCGGTACGCGATCGAGAACACGTACACGCGCAACATCAACGCGCACTTCGGCAACTTCACCAACGACTACGTCGACGACACCGGCTGGTGGGCGATGGCCTGGATCGACGCCTACGATCTCACCGGCGACGCGCGGTACCTCACCACCGCGCGGGCCGGCGCCGACTACATGGCCCGCTACTGGGACGGCGTGTGCGGCGGCGGGGTGTGGTGGAGCACCGCCCGCTCGTACAAGAACGCGATCACCAACAGCCTGTACATCCAGGTGAACGCCGCGCTGCACAACCGGATCGCGGGCGACTCGGTGTACCTGCAGCGGGCGCGGGCCGGGTGGACCTGGTACGCCGGCACCGGCATGGTCGACGCGCGCAACCTCGTCGTCGACGGGATCAGCCTCTCCACCTGCCGGGCCGGCAATCCGGCGGTGTGGTCGTACAACCAGGGTGTCCTGGTGGCCGCGCTCACCGAACTGAACCGCGCCACCGGCGACGCCGCCGTCCTGGCGAAGGCGAGGCAGATCGCCGACGCGTCGACCACGAACGCCGGCCTGAACCCGGGCGGCATCCTGCGCGACTCCTGCGAGTCCGGCGACTGCGGCGCCGACGGCCCGACGTTCAAGGGCGCCGACGTCCGCGGCCTGGCGGCGTTGAACGCCGCGTTGCCCGACCACCCCTACACGACGTACCTGCGCCGCCAGGCCGACACGGCCTACGCCGCCGACCGCACCCCGCTGGACACGTACGGCCTGCGCTGGGCCGGCCCCGTCGACAAGACGGACGCCGCGAGGCAGCAGTCTGCCCTGGACCTGATGAACGCCGCCCCCTGACCCCCGTCGATCTTGCAGTTGTGGTGCCTCTCAGACCGGTGTGAACCGGGGCGATTCTGGCACCACAACTGCAAGATCAACGCGTGGGGGGCGTGAAGGGTGCCGGGGGAACGGGTTGACGGGGCGTCGGAAATCGATGACGCTCTCTGGGTAAGAGAGCGCTCTCACCCGCCCGAATATCGATCGAGGAACGGGTCGCCGGTCCTCGTGCTGCCCCCTGGAGCGCCCCCATGTCCCCACCCCTTGCCGTGCGCTGGCGGCCGCGTGCCGTCGTCGCCGTGCTCGCCTTGATGATCGTCGTTGTCGCCTCGTACACCGCCGTCGCCGCGAGGGAGGCGCGGGCCGCCGGTGCGCTGCTGTCGCAGGGAAAGCCGGCCACCGCGTCGTCGTCGGAGGGGGCCGCGTTCCCCGCGGGCGCGGCCGTCGACGGCAACGCAGGCACCCGCTGGTCGTCGGCGTTCGGCGATCCACAGTGGATCCAGGTCGACCTCGGCGCCACCGCAACGATCGACCAGGTGATCCTCAGCTGGGAGGCGGCCTACGCCACCGCGTTCCAGATCCAGACGTCGGCCGACGGCGGCGCCTGGACCACGATCTACGGCACCACCACCGGCACCGGCGGCACGCAGACGCTCGCGGTGACCGGCAGCGGGCGCTACGTCCGCGTGAACGGTACCGTCCGCGCCACCGGCTGGGGCTACTCGCTGTGGGAGTTCCAGGTGTTCGGCACCACCGGCGGCACCGGACCGGTCGGCGGGACGATCTCGGCGTTCAAGCCCGTCACCGCGTCGTCGTACGAGGGCGGCAACGCGCCCGCCGCCGCGCTCGACGGACGCACCACCACCCGGTGGTCGAGCGAGTTCAGCGATCCACAGTGGATCCGCGTCGACCTCGGCGGCAACGCCACCGTGAACCGCGTGATCCTCAACTGGGAAGCGGCGTACGCGACCGCGTTCCAGGTGCAGCTGTCGAACGACGGCAACGCCTGGACCACGATCTACAGCACCACCACCGGAACCGGCGGCGTGCAGACCCTGAACGTGACCGGCACCGGGCGCTACATCCGCATGAACGGCACCGCCCGCGCCACCGGCTACGGCTACTCGCTGTGGGAGTTCCAGGTGTTCGGCAGCGTCGACACGGCGTCGAGCACACCGCCGATGTTGTCGCCGCCGACGCGTCCACCGTCCACGGTGAACCAGTTCGCGTTGGCCGCGCCGGCCGACGGCGCGATGGTGACGACCGCCCGGCGCCCGACCCTGTCGTGGAACGCGGTCGGCGGCGCGACCCGCTACCAGGTGTGGCTCAACATCAGCCGCACCGACTACGACTTCACCCAGCCGGGCGCCCTCATCGACCTCTACACGAAGGTCGCCGAACCCACCGGAACCAGCTACACACCCACCTGGGACATCACGGACCGCTGGACCTACAAGTGGTACGTCACAACCGGAACCGTCACCTCGAACATCAGAAGCTTCAGCGTCTACGTGCCGACCGTGGAGGCCGTACCAGACGGCATCGGCATCGTGAACGGTGCGAGAGACCTCAACCGCAACGGCGCGATCGAACCCTACGAGGACTGGCGGCAGCCGGTCGAGACGCGCGTCGACGATCTCCTCGGGCGGATGACCCTGGAGGAGAAGGCGTACCAGATGTTCTACAACGCGCAGGCGTTCCCGCGCAGCGGCTGGCATTTCGGACCGGCTCAGGCGCCGGACCTGCACGCGATGCTGATCGCGTCGAGCGGCACCCGCCTCGGCATCCCGTTCGTGTCAGCCGGCGACACCATCCACGGCTACCAGACAAGCTGGCCGACGCAGAGCGCGCTCGCCGCGGCGAAGAACTACGCGCTGGACTACAAGCTCGGTGACATGCAACGGAAGGAGCAGTTGGAGGTCGGCACCCGCGGCGTGCTCGGGCCGCTCGCCGAGGTGGGCACGAAGGTGCTGTACCCGCGCATCCAGGAGGGCAACGGCGAGAACGCCGACGTGGCCGCCGCGCAGGTGCGCGCGTTGGTTTCCGGGCTACAGGGCGGGCCGGAGCTGAACCCGCGGTCGGTGCTCGCGACCGTGAAACACTGGCCGGGTGAGGGCGCCGGCGGCGAGGCGCTCATCGTGTACGACGCCGTCACCATCAAGTACCACATGATCCCGTTCCGGGCCGCGATCGAGGCCGGCGCGGTGAACATCATGCCCGGCTACGCCGGCAGTTCGCTCCTCGACCCGGGCGGCCCGGGCGGCGGCGACAGCGCTCCGATTCTCCGCTATCTGCGCCAGAACCTCGGATTCACCGGGCTCATCACCACCGACTGGCTGCCGTCGGGCTCGTGGGTCGGCGCGGCCAACGCCGGCTCCGACGTGATGGGCGGCGCCGACCCGGGCGCGGCCGGCTTCTCGATGGCCACGTTCACCGCGAACGTCGCGGCCGCGCGCATCGACGACGCCGTGCGCCGCGTGCTGCGGCTGAAGTTCCAGCTCGGCGTGTTCGAGAACCCGTACGGCGACCCGGTGAACGGCCCGTACCGGCAGCACACGCCGGAGTACACCGGCCTGATCAACCAGGCCTCGCGTGAGGCGATGACGCTGTTGAAGAACACCGGCGTGCTGCCGCTGCGGCTCGCCGCGGGCGACAACATCGTCGTCGCCGGACCGCGCGCCGCCGACGGCGGCGCGTGCTGCGTCTGGACGTCGTACTTCCACCAGGAGTACGGATCACGGTCCATAGTGGACGCGGTGCGGGCGCGCGCCGCGACCGCCGGCGTCAACGTGTACCAGGACAGCGGCCCGTCGCCGAAGCTGGCGATCGTGGCCGCGGGCGAGGCGTCCTACACGCACGGCACGAACTGGGTGAAGGAACAGCCGTACCTGCCGCCGGACCAGCTCGCCGTCATCCAGAACTTCCAACGGCAGGGCATTCCCGTCGTGGTCGCGCTCGTGCTGCCGAGGCCCTACGTCATCACGGAGTGGCACGACCTCGCCGCCGCGATCGTGGTGACGTACCGGGGCGGCGAGGAGATGGGACCGGCGCTGGCGAGCCTCCTGTTCGGCGACTACGCGCCCAGCGGGAAACTGCCGTGGCAGCTGCCGCGCGCCCTGTCCGACGTGCTCCGCCCCGGCGGAACGGACATCCCGGCCGACGCCACCGAGGCGTGGGACCTGCCCTACGACCTGGGCGCCACGGCCGCCCAGCGCACCGAGATCCGGGGCCACATCGACGCCGGCCGCCCGGTGCCGACAACCTACGGAAACCCGTTGTATCCCTACGGCGCCGGCCGCACCGGCTTCTGATCCGGGCGAAGGGCGGCGCCCCGGACGGGGCGCCGCCCTTCCGCTACCAGCCGACGGCGACCAGGAGCCACTGCGGGTTGGCGTGCGCGATGAAGCTCGACTGTTCCGCGTAGTCGTCGTACGGGAAGCCGTACGAGAGGCGGTTGATGTTGTGGTCGTGCCAGAACTTCGAGTAGTAGTTGGCGGGCGCGGTCTGGTAGAACAGCGCCGGGTTCGACCAGCTCGACTGGGGCAGGTGCGCCACGTGGCGGTTGAGCGCCGAGCACATGCCCGGGTTCTCGGCCAGCGGGCCGGAGCAGCCGAAGATCTGCTGCGCGGTCGCGCTGAAGCCCACCTGTGACGTGTAGGCCGAGTAGTAGCCGGCGTACTGGCCGCCGGGCTGGAACTGCGGGCTGCTGCCCGGCGCCGGGATCCGGTACGGCGCCTGGATCTGGGCCAGGTGCTTGAACTCGGCCGGCACCTCGTTGACGAACCGCTGGAACGTCGCGTCGCGGGTCTCGGCGAACGTCGCCTGGTCCTCACCGATCTGCACGTCATACCCGTCCCGGGCGCGCAGGCGCAGCGCGAGTTTCAGGCCGAACGCGTCGACGCGCGTGGTGTTGCCGTTGAACTGCGCCGGCCCGACGGTGAACTCGATGAAGTCGAAGTACTGGCTGTTCGGGGAGCCGAGGTAGAAGTACATCCGGCCGGCGGTGTTCACCGGCATGTCGAAGTACGGCTGCTCGGCGATCGAGTGGGCCACGCCGTTGTAGCTCCAGTACACCTGGCTGTCGGGGTAGCGGCCGTTGGTGCGGTTGAGAACCTTCACCATCACCACGTTCTGCGCCGGCGGGATCGTGCTCGTGTCACCCCAGAAGTCGCCCGGCGGATTCGACGGCGGCGGGCTCGACGGCGGTTGACTCGATCCGGACCCGCTGCGCACCGCGAACTCCCACAGCGAGTAGCCGTACGGCGTGGCGCGGGTGGTGCCGTTCATGCGGACGTAGCGGCCGGTGCCGGAGACGGTGAGCGTCTGGGTGCCGCCGGTTCCGGTGGTGGTGCTGTAGATCGTGGTCCAGGTGGACGCGTTCGCCGAGACCTGGAGCTGGAACGCGGACGCGTAGGCGGCCTCCCAGGCGAGCACCACCTGGCAGATCGACGTCGACGCCCCGAGGTCGACCTGGATCCACTGTGGATCGCCGAACGCGCTCGACCACCGCGTGCCGGTGTTGCCGTCGACGGCGTACGAGGCGGCGTAGGCGGCACTCTCGGTGGTGGACGCGGCGGCCGGCCGGCCCTGCGCCACGTTCGCGGTGCCGCACCCGGTGCCGCCGCCGAACGTCCCGTAGACCCCGAACTCCCAGAGCGAGTAGCCGTACGGGGTCGCGCGGGTCGTGCCGTTCATGCGGACGTAGCGGCCCGAGCCGCTGACCGCGAGCGTCTGGGTGCCGCCGGTTCCGGTGGTGGTGCTGTAGATCGTGGTCCAGGTGGACGCGTTCGCCGAGACCTGGATCTGGAACGCGGTCGCGTACGCGGCCTCCCAGGTGAGCACCACCTGGTCGACCGCGGCGGTGGCGCCGAGGTCGACCTGGATCCACTGTGGATCGCCGAACGCGCTCGACCACCGCGTGGCGGCGTTCCCGTCGACGGCGTAGGAGGCGGCGGTCGTGGCGTTCTCGACCGACGACGCGGTGGCGGGCCGGCCCTGCGACAGCAGCGCGCCGGCCGCCTCGGCCCGGTTCGACGCGACGACCGCCGCGTACCCGGCGACGAGCAGGACGAGCGCCGCGAGGACCGCGGCGCGGACGGATCGGATGGAAGCGGACATCGGAGGCTCCTGCCATGGGCGGTGGTCAGGTGGGTGAGAGAGCGCTCTCTCACCCATGCAGCTTCTTCGATGCGCGCCCCCGCGTCAAGCGCCGGGCGGCGCTACGGGGCCCAGGGAAGGGGGTCGCCCTCGTACTTGTGGGCGCGGACGTCGCCCGAGCGGGCGTGACCCTCGAACAGCTCCAACCGGGCGGCCCGGCCGCAGAGGCGGCCCAGTTCGGCGCTCGCCGCCTGGCTGGTGACCTCCTGGTAGGTCACCGTCTTGAGGTACTTGCCCACCCACAGGCCGCCCGTGTACCGCGCCGCCTTCCTTGTCGGCAGCGTGTGGTTGGTGCCGATCACCTTGTCGCCGTAGGAGACGCACGTCTTCTCGCCGAGGAACAGCGCGCCGTACTCGCGCATCGCCGTCAGGGCCTCGCGCGGGTTGCGGGTGAGGACCTGCACGTGCTCGAACGCGTAGTCGTCGGCGAGCGCGTACGCCTGGGCCAGGTCGTCGACGAGGACGACCTCGCCGTGGTCGCGCCAGGCCGGACCGGCGAAGTCGCGGGTGGGCATGTCGACCAGGATCCGGTCGACGAGGTCGATCACCTCGCGGGCGAGCGCGGCCGAGTCGGTGATGAGCACCGCGGGCGAGTCCGGGCCGTGTTCGGCCTGGCTCAACAGGTCGACGGCGACGACGAACGGATCGGCGGCGTCGTCGGCCACGATGAGGATCTCGGTGGGACCCGCGAACAGGTCGATGCCGACCTCGCCGTACAACTGGCGCTTCGCCTCGGCGACGTAGGCGTTTCCGGGACCGGCGAGCAGGTCCACGCGTCCGATGGTCTCCGTTCCCACGGCCATCGCCGCCACGGCCTGGACCCCGCCGAGCAGATAGATCTCGTCGGCGCCGGCCAGGTGCATCGCCGCGATCGTCGCCGCGGGGATCTCGCCGCGGATCGGTGGCGTGCACGCGGCGACCCGCTCGACGCCGGCGACCTTCGCGGTGACCACGGTCATGTGCGCCGAGGCGACCAGCGGGTACCGGCCGCCGGGCACGTAGGCACCCGCGGCCCGTACCGGGATGTTCTTCTGTCCCAACCGGACGCCGGGCTCGGTCTCGACCTCGAAGTCGTGCAGGGAGTCCTTCTGGCGCTGGGCGAAGGCCCGCACGCGCGCCTGCACCGCGCGGATGTCGTCGATCGCCTGAACCGGCACGGTGGCGACGATCCGGTCGATCTCCTCGGCGGAGAGCCGGAACGACGCGGGCGACCAGTTGTCGAACTTCTCCGAGTACTCCCGCACCGCCGCGTCGCCGCGGTCGCGGACGTCGGCGATCACCGCCGCGACGGTCTCCCGGACGCCCTCCGGGCCGGCGCTGCTTTTCTCCGCCGGTGACTTCACATGTGTGGCCACGGTGTTTCCTCCTCTGGAACAGCACACGTGAAATGGTGTTCCATGTCAACCGTCAGTGGCGGGCTGCGATAGACCACTCGCCCACCGCGGCGCCGTCACGCACCGGCACGACGTGGCTCCACATGTTCGTGGTGCCGCAGGCGTGGTTGGGGACCAGCCGCACGAGGTCGCCGACCGACAGCCGCCGCTCGTCGTCGAGCAGGAAACCGTGCTCCTCGTTGCCGTCGAAGAACGTGACGCCGGGCAGCGGCACGCCGTCGAGGTCGCACACGACGCCGACCGACCCGATCGCGCCGATCGTGTCGGAGCTCATCGCCTTCACGCCGGCGTCGGTGATGACCCGCCCGTCGTCGCGCACCGTGAGGACCGTGCCGAGCACGGTCAGCGCGCACTGGTCCACCGTGCAACTGCCCAGCCGGGTCTGGTTGGCGTCGAAGTAGACGTAGGTGCCGGGCCGGCCCTCGGTCACCCCGGGGGCGAACGGGGCCGACGTGACGCCCGGCGTCGAACCGACCGACACGAGCGCGGCCTCGTGGCCGGCGGTCCGCAGCGCCTCCGCGACGCTCACCAGCAGCGCGCCGGCCGCGGCGCCGGCGCGTTCGAGCGACCCGCGGTCGGACTCCAGCGACACGTGTCCCTCGTGGGTCATCACGCCGCGCAGGGCGAGCCCGGGGAGCGCGGCGAGGCCCGCCGCGGTCGCGACGGCCCGGTCGGGGTCGACGCCGAGCCGCGCGTGGCCGGTGTTGACCTCCAGCAGGAAGGGGACCGTGACGCCGGCGGCGGCCGCGGCGTCGGACAGCGGCCGGCCCGCGTCGAGCGAGTCGAGGGCGACGGTGAGACCGCCGTCGCGCGCGGTGGACACCGCGAACTCCACCTTGCGGGGACCCACGGGCGCGTGCGCCCACAACAGGTCGGCGACGCCCTGCCCGCGCAGCCACGCGACCTCGGCCGGGGTGGAGCAGGTGAAGCCGACGGCGCCCGCGTCGAGCTGACGCCGGGCCACCTCCCAGCACTTGGACGTCTTCACGTGCGGACGCAGCGCGAGCCCGGCGTCGGCGAACGTGGCCGCCATCGCGGCGATGTTGCGCTCCATCCGATCGAGGTCGACCAGCAACGACGGGGTCGGCAGTTCTTCCAACTTCATCGATTGACTCCCAGAGCGGCACGCGGGTCACCGTCGACCAGCCACTCGATTGTCGCCGGTTCGATGCCCGGACCCACACCGGTGAGCGCACGGAGGCCGGCCACCGCCTCCGCCGGTGTCCACATCGGATAGTCCGACCCGAACAGCAGCTTGTCGACGACGCCCCACTCCTGCGCCCGGAGGAGCGCCCGGTGGCCGTCGTACGGGCGGGCCCACGCGGCGGACACGTCGGCGAACACGTTGCGGCTCTTGCGGAGCACGACCATCGTCTCGCGCTGCCACGGGTGTCCCATGTGGGCGATGATCTGGGTCAGCTCGGGATGGCGGCGGGCCACGTCGTCGACGAGCAACGGGTTGCTCAGCTCCAGCCGCCCCTCCGGGCTGGGCGTGGCGCCCATGTGCCACAGCACCACCAGGTTCGCGGCGGTGGCGGCGGCGAAGAACCGGTCGTGGGCCTCGTCGCGGGCGTCGAAGTGGGCCAGGATCGGGTACAGCTTCACGCCGCGCAGGCCCCGGGTGACGCCGTCGGCGAGCTGGTCGAGCACGTCGGGGTCGGAGAGGTCGAGCGCCATGAAACCGAGAGTTGGCGTCGAAGTTTCAGTGCAGAACTTCTCGACGTGCTCGTTCGGCGTGATGACGCCCGCGCGGGTGGCCCGCATGCCGAACACGAACGCGAGGTCGACGCCGGCCGCGGCCATCGCCTCGTCGTACTGCTCCGGCGTGCGTTCGGCGTACTCGTGGCCGTAGACCGGTTGCCAGTTCTTCGACCACTCGCAGCCCCAGTGCTCGGGGAGGTGGCAGTGGGTATGGACGTCGAGCATCAGTGTCTCCTTTCGACCTTTCCCGCGCGGGCGCCGGTGTGGCGGCCACCGTCCACGGTGGACACCCCGTTCACCAGCACCAGGTCGATGCCGGCGGCGAAGCGGTGCGGCGCGGTGAACGTCGCCGTGTCGGTGAGCGTCGCGGGGTCGAACACGACCACGTCGGCCGGCGCACCGGGCCTCAGTACGCCCCGGTCCGTCAGCCCGACACGTGCGGCCGGCGCGCTCGTGCAGCGGCGTACGGCGTCGGCCAGATCGTCCCTGCCGTATCTCGTGAGGTAGCGCGGGAACGTGCCGTAGCTGCGCGGGTGCGGCAGGCCCGCGCCGGTGACGCCGTTCGGGTCCAGCGCCAGCCCGTCGGACGCGACGACGCTCGCCGGATGGGCGAGCACCGTGAGCAGATCGGTCTCGCTGCGCCCGCCGGCCGTCATCATCACGCCCATGCCGAGCTCGGCGAGGATGTCGAGCACGACCTCGCTGCCCGTGGTGCCGCGCTCGGCCGCCAGGTCCGCCACGGTGCGCCCGAGCTCGGGAGCCGGTGCGGGTCCGGCCGTCCAGCTGATCGTGATCTCGTCCCAGCGCGACTCGCGGTCGGTCCACTGTGTACGGACGCGGTCGCGCACCACCGGGTCGCGCAGCGTCGGCATCCACGCGGCCTGGCCGCCGTCCTGCGCCCAGGCCGGCAGCAGTTGCGCCAGCGGGGCGTTGCCGTGGAGGTACGGGTAGACGTCGACGCCGACGTCGAAGCCGTCGGCGAGCGCGGCGTCGACCAGGTCGAGCACGTGCCGCACGCCGCCCCAGTTGCGCGGGCCGACCGCCTGCAGGTGCGAGATCTGGGTGCGGCAGCCGGTCTCCCGGGCCACCCGCACCGCCTGTGCCGCGGAGTCGATCAGGTCGTCGTCGTAGTTGCGGATGTGCCAGGCGAAAACCTTGTTCCGGGACGCGGTGACGCGCGCCAGCGCGACGAGCTCCTCCTCGCGCACGAAGGGGAGCGGCGCGTACACGAGCCCGGTCGAGAGCCCCACCGCACCGGCGTCGAGGGCGTCGCCCAGCAGGCCGGTCATCCGGTCCAGGTCCACAGTGGACGCCGGCCGGTCGGTGAGCCCGCACACCGCCGCGTGCAGCGGCAGGTGGCCCACCAGCGCGGCGACGTTGACGCCCGGCCAGGCCGCGTCGACGGCGTCGAGGTAGCCGGCGAGGTCGCGCCACGGCCACCCGACCGACGGGTCGAGGTCGAGGTAGCTCACCGCGCCGCGCAGGCCCTCGATGTCGGTGCCGGGCGGCGCGACACCCAGCCCGCAGTTGCCCACCACCTCGGTCGTGACGCCCTGGTGCACCTTGCTCAGCGCCCGGGGATCGGAGAGCAGCGTCAGGTCGGAGTGGGTGTGGATGTCGACGAACCCCGGGCACACGACCCGGCCCGTCACGTCGCGTTCGTCGGCATCAGCGACGGGCGACCCGATCGCTTCGACGCGGCCGTCGCGGACGAGGACGTCGGCGTGCCGTGGCGGCGCGCCCGTCCCGTCGACGACCAGGCCGCCGGTGAGGAGGAGATCACGGGCCACTTTCGTGCCACCTCGATGTGGAATGTGGTTCCATACGGCCATGGTTGAACGTTTCCACCCCGAGGGCCGGCCGTTGCCGCCCGTCCCCTTGTCCCCCGCCACCCGCGCCGGCGACTTCGTGTTCGTGTCCGGCCAGGTCGCCAACCTGCCCGACGGCAGCGTGTACATCGGTGACTTCGAGCGCGAGGTCGAGCTCACCATCGACAACGTCGAACTGGTGCTGGCCGCCGCCGGTGCGCGGCTCGACCAGGTGGTCAAGGTCGGCGCGTACCTGTCGAACCCGCTCCTGTTCGCGCCCTTCAACGAGGTCTACAGGCGCCGGTTCGGCGACGCGCCGCCGGCCCGCACGACCGTGGTGGTGACCTTCGGCCACCCCGACGTGCGGGTCGAGATCGACGTGATCGCCCACGTCGGTTAGCGCAGGCGTCATGCGTTCACGGCGGGCTTCACCGCCGGGCGCAGCGACCGGTGCACGATCCGCAGCGCGGTCGCGAGGTCGGGGTCACCGGCCATGGACTTCGCGACCGCGTCGAGCACCGCGACGTACTCCTGCTGCTTGGCCGCGGTGAACTCGCCCGCGGGCCCGGAGACGCTCACCGCGGCCAGGCACCGGTCGTCGAGCCGCACCGGCACCGCCACGCACCGCAGGCCGTGGCTGCGCTCGTTGTCGTCGAGCGCGAAGCCGCGGCGGTTCACCCGGTCGAGATCCTTGCGGAGGTCGGCCGCCGTGGTGAGGGTGTTCTCGGTGAAGGACGGGTACGGGGCCGGCGGGAGAACGGCCGCCCGCTGCTCGTCGGTGAGGCCGGCCAGCAGCACCTTGCCGAGCCCGGTGCAGTGCGTGTGGTCGCGGGCGCCCAGGTTCGTGGTGAACCGCAACGGCCGGTCGGGTTCGGCGACGCAGATGTGCAGCACCTGGTCGCCGTCGAGCACGCCGAGGTTCGCGGTCTGCCCGGTCGACAGCGCCACCGGTTGCAGGTACGCCTCGGCCACCACCGTGAGGTCCAGTGTGGACACATAGGCGGCGGCGAGGCCCTGCACCTTGTGACCGAGCCGGTAGGCGGGCCGCTCGTCGACCCGCACCACGTAGTCCATCTCGGCCAGCACCGAGAGCAGCCGCACGAGCGTGCTCTTCGGCAGCGCGGTGCGCTCGCTGAACTCGCCCAGCGTCAGCGGTTCCGGCGCCGCCGCCAGCATCTCCAGCAGGGCGAGGCCGCGGGCCAACGCGTTGGCGTGGTAGTTGGCCGACGCCGGTCTGGAGTCGTCGATGGAGGCCTGCCGGGTTGTTCGGGCCATGTGCGCGCTCCTATGTGGACGGGGGTTTGCCGGGTCCGGGTGCCCCGGATGGCTCAGCGAAGTGGCATGCGCTCGGATGACCGACCCCCGTGCGGTCGACGAGCGCCGGCTTCTCCCGGGCACAGATATCCTGAGCCTTCCAGCACCGGGTGCGGAAGGTGCAACCGGACGGGGGATTGCTGGGGCTGGGCACGTCGCCGACGAGCGTGATCCGTTCCCGCTCGTCGCGGCCCTCCGGGTCGGGCACCGGGATCGCCGACAGCAACGCCTGCGTGTACGGGTGCGTCGGGTGGGTGAAGATGTCGGTCCGGGTGCCGATCTCGACGATCGAACCGAGGTACATCACCGCGACGCGGTGCGAGATGTGCCGCACCACCGACAGGTTGTGCGAGATGAACACGTACGCCACGCCCAGCTGCTCCTGCAACGAGCGGAGCTGGTTGATGACCTGTGCCTGCACCGAGACGTCGAGCGCGCTGACCGGTTCGTCGAGCACCAGCAGGCGCGGGTTCAACGCCAGCGCCCGGGCCAGGCTCACCCGCTGCCGCTGGCCGCCGGAGAACTCGTGGGCGTACCGGCGGGCATGCTCGGGTCGCAGCCCGACCAGGTCGAGCAGTTCGGCGACGCGGTCGGCGCCGTCGGTGCCGGAACCGGAGCGGTAGCGGCCCTGCACCCGCAACGGCTCGGCGACGATGTCGTGCACGGTCATCCGCGGCGACAGCGAGGCGTACGGGTCCTGGAACATGATCTGGATCTCGCGCCGGACCTCCCGCAGGTTCCGCTGCGGCAGCGGGGCGAGGTCGACGCCGTCGAACACGATGCGACCGGCGGTCGGGTCGAGCAGCCGCACCAGCAGCCGGCCGGTGGTCGACTTGCCGCACCCGGACTCGCCGACCAGGCTGAGCGTCTCGCCGGCGCGCAGGTCGAGGCTGACGTCGTCGACGGCACGGATCGCGCCGACGGTGCGGCGCAGCACGCCCTTGCGCACCGGGAAGTGCTTGCTGAGGTGCTCCACCCGCAGCAGGGGTGCCGTCGTGGTGGCGTCCTCCTTCGTGAGGCTCGTCATGCGGTCACCTCCCGCTGCCCGTAGAGGGTGCGGGCGTCCACCCCGGCCAGTTCCTCGTGGAAGAAGCAGGCCGAGTAGTGGTCTTTGGCCACCGGTTCCAGCGGCGGTCGCTCGGTGCGGCACCGGTCGCGGGCGAGCGGACAGCGGGGGTGGAACGGGCACCCGGCCGGCGGATCGGCCAGGTTCGGCGGGTTGCCGGGGATCGGGTCGAGCTCGTCGACGTCGACGTCCATCCGCGGCAGGCTGGCGAGCAGCCCCATCGTGTACGGGTGGCGCGGCCGGGCGAACAGTTCGCGCACCCCGGCCGTCTCCGCGATGCGTCCCGCGTACATCACCACGACCCGGTCGGCCATCTCCGCGACCACGCCGAGGTCGTGGGTGATGAGGATCGTCGCGGCACCGGTCTCCGCCTGCGCCTTCTTGAGCAACGCCAGCACCTGCGCCTGGATGGTGACGTCGAGGGCGGTGGTGGGTTCGTCGGCGATGAGGAGGTCGGGGTCGTTGGCGATCGCGATCGCGATCATCGCCCGCTGGCGCATGCCGCCGGAGAACTCGTGCGGGTACTGGCGCACCCGCTGCTCCGCGTCGGGCACACCGACGAGGCGCAGCAGGTCGACCGCGCGGGCGCGGGCCGCCCGCTTGTCCTTTGTGGACTGGTGCAGGATCACGGCCTCGGCGATCTGCTCGCCCACCGTCATCACGGGGTTCAGCGTCGTCATCGGGTCCTGGAAGATCATTCCGACCGGGCCGCCACGGACGGACCGCAACTGCCGGACGGACATCGCCTGCAGGTTCTCGCCGCGGAACTCGAGCGTGCCGCAGTCGACGCGGGCCGTCTTCGGCAGCAGCCGCAGGATCGACATCGCGGTGACGGTCTTGCCGGAACCGGACTCGCCGACGATCGCGACGATCTCGCCCGGCCACACCGACAGGTCCACATCGGACACCGCGTGCACGGTACCGCCGTCGGTGTCGAACGTGACCGACAAATTCTCTATGCGCAGCAACGGATCACTCATGAGGACCTCGGATCCACGGCGTCGCGCAGCCCGTCGCCGACGAAGTTGACCGCGAGCACCGTGAGCGCGACCGCGATGCCCGGCGAGAGCCACAACCACGGCTCCTGCCGGATGACGGTGAGGCTCTGCGCGTCGGTGAGCATGTTGCCCCAACTGGCCGCCGGCGGCTGCACGCCGAGGCCGAGGAAGGACAGGGTGGCCTCCAGGCCGATCGCCTGCGCGACCGCGAGCGTGGCGGCCACGCTCACCGGCGGCAGCGCGGCCGGCAGGATGTGCCGGCTCATCAACCAGCCCGGACCCGCGCCGGTGGCCCGCGACGCGAGCACGTACTCCTGTTCCCGCAACGACAGCGTCACGCCGCGGACGATGCGGCCGCAGACCGGCCACTGGAAGAGTCCGATCGCGACGACCATCGTCACCACGCTCGGCCCGAGGATGCCCGCGAGCACCACCATCACCACGAGCGACGGGAACGACATGAACATGTCGGCGACGCGCATGATGACGCCGTCGACCCAGCCGCCGAGCAGGCCGGCCAGGCCGCCGAGGACCGCCCCGATGAGGACGGCGAGCGCGGCCGCCGCGATGCCGACGCCGAGCGAGATCCGGGCGGCGAACAGCAACCGGGCGAGCACGTCGCGACCGGTGGGGTCGGTGCCGAGCAGGTGCTCGCCGGACGGGCCCTGCCGCGCCGCGAGCAGGTCGACGACGTTCGGATCGTGGCCCGACAACGGGCGGGCGAAGATCGCGGCGAACACGACGAGCAGCAGGAACCCGATGCTGACGAGCGCGGCAGGATGCCGGCGGAAGCGGCGGAGCGCCATGCGGAACGGGGTGCGCGCGACGGTGCCGGTACCGGCCTGGGTGTCCGTCTTCGCCGCGGCCGCGACATCCGTCATGACAGCCTCACTCTCGGGTCGACGAGCGTGTAGAGGACGTCGGCGAGCAGGTTCGACAGCAGCACCAGGACCGCCACGATCAACGCGAACCCGATGATGACCGAGTAGTCCTGCTGGTTGACCGAGCTGACGGCGAGCTGGCCCATCCCCGGCCAGGCGAACACCTGCTCGATCACCACCGCGCCGGCGAACAACTGGCCGAGGTTGGTGGCGATGATGGTGATGACCGGGATGAGCGAGTTGCGCAGCGCGTGCCGCACCACGACCCGTTGCGAGCCGGCGCCCTTGGCCTCGGCCGTGCGGACGTAGTCGGAGCCGAGTTCGGTGATCATGCTGCTGCGCACGTAGCGCATGTAGGCGCCGGAGTTGCCGATGCCGAGGATCGTGGCCGGCAGCACCAGGTGCATGAGTGTGTCGACGAGCCCGGGATTCGTCGGATCGGAGATGCCCGACGACGGGAACCACTGCAGCTGCAACGTGAACAGGTAGATCGCGATCAGCGCGACGAAGAAGATCGGGATCGACACCGAGCCGAGGCTGACCACCGCGGCGCCGTAGTCGTAGAGGGAGTTGCGGCGGCGGGCCGCCAGGATTCCCAACGGGAACGCGACGATCAGCGACACCGCGAGCCCCACGAGCATCAGCTCCAGCGTCGGGCCGAGCCGCTCGCCGAGCAGCTCGGTGACCGGCCGTCCATTGAGGAGGGACACGCCGAGGTCGCCGGTGACGGCGTCGCCGAGCCAGCTCCAGTACTGCAGGTACAGCGGGTCGTCGAGCCCGAGTTCGGCCCGCTGCTGCGCGATGTACTCGGCGCTGCCCTGGCTGAGCTGATCGGGCGGGATCCGCATCGCGATCGGGTCACCGGGGGTGGAGTGCACCAGCACGAAGATGGCGACGGTGATGAGAAAGAAGACCAGCACGTTGGTCATGAGGCGGCGAACCAGGAACGCGCCCATGGCCCTCCTCTCGGGATCTGCGCTTCGATATCGGCAGGGTGTGGCCGGGTGCCCGGCCCCGTGAGGCCCGGCACCCGGCGATCGGGTTACTTCGACACGGTCCAGGACGCGGGGTCCCAGAAGCCGGCGTCCTGCGAACCGGCGGCCTTGAATCCCTTGATCCGGTTGTTGACGCCCCACAGGCCGTTCGGCGAGTACAGCCAGAACAGGTCGGCCTGGTCGTTCGTGAGCTTCGCCGCCTGGTCGTACAGCGACTTCCGCTTGGTCGCGTCGGTCTCCGCGTTGGCCTGGTTCATCAGCTCGTCGACCTGCTGGTTGCAGAACCAGTTGATGTTACCGCCGGTCGGGTACTGCTGTGCGCACGTGGCGATCACGGCGATCGACGACGAGTCGATCGCGTAGTTGCCACCGCCGTAGAGCACCATGTCGTACGACTTCTCCTGGTACGTCTTGGTGATCTGCGCGCCCTGGACGTTCACCAGTTCCACCTTCACGCCGACCGCCGCGAGCTCACTCTGGACGATCGTCGCGGTCGCGTCGCGGTCGCGCTGACCCTGCACCCACTGGAGCTTGATGGTGGTGTTCGGGTCCCAGCCCGCCTCCTGCAGCAGCTGCTTGGCCTTGTTGACGTCCTTGGCGTACTCGTTGAGGCCCGACGGCTCGTTCGCCTTGGCGAAGTCCGACAGCCGCACCTCGCCCTTGCCGCTCAGCACCGTCTGCACGATCTGCTTGCGGTCGGTGGCGTACAGGAACGCCTGCCGCACGCGGGCGTCCTTGAAGTAGGGCTTGGTCTGGTTCAGCGCGATGCGCACGAACCCGCCGCCGGGCTTCTCCTGCGTGGTGATGTCCTTGAAGCCGGACACCGTGGCGAGGTCGGTCGGCGAGTACGTGGCGATGTCGATCTGGCCGTTGCCGAGCTGCGCGGTGGCTGCGTCGGACTTCATCGGCTTGAGGTAGACGTCCTTGATCTTCGCCGGGTTGCGGTAGTTCGGGTTCGCGACGACGTGCACGTACTGGTTCGTCTTGTACTCGTCGAACGTGTACGGGCCGATGGTCACCGTCGGCTTGCGCCAGAACGCGTCCGCGGCCAGGCTCTCCGGCGCGATCTTCCCGAGCACGTGCTCCGGCATGATGTACGCGATGCCGATCAGCGCCACGAGACCGTAGTTCGCGGCGGCGGCCTTGATGACGAACGTGTTGTCGTCGGGTGCGGAGAAGCCCGTGATGGTCTGCGCGGTGCCGGCGTTGAACTCCTTGACGCCCTGCACCCCCGAGTAGGAACCGAGGGTGGCGGCCTTGACCTTCGCGTTCGCCAGCGCGTTGTAGGTGAACAGCACGTCCTTCGACGTGAACGGCGTGCCGTCGCTCCACTTCAGGCCCTTGCGCAGCTTGAAGGTGAACGTGGTGGCGTCGGGGGAGACCTCGAAGCTCTCGGCCAGTCGCGGCTGCAGCTTGTAGTCCGGGTCGACACCGAGCAGGCCCTCGTTGATGAACGACATGACCTGGTTGTCGGGACCGCTGCTGGGTGCCAGCGGACCGAACAGGCCGGCCGGTTCCTGGTACAGGTAGACGTTGATCGAGGCGTTCGTGTCGGTGCCGCTGTCAGCAGCCTTGGGGCCGGTGCACGCGGCGACGGCCAACAGCGCTGTCGCCGCGAGGCAGGCGAGGAGCTTTCTGCGCATGGGTGGACCTCTCTGGTGAGGCTGTGGGAATTCGGGGAGAGGGGAGAAACGTCGCGGCCTCAGGCCACCGTGTTGGTTTGTCGCGTCACGCGACCGGGTTCTGCAACGTGCCGAGCGGTCCGACGGTCACCGTCATCACGTCACCGGCCTTGAGGTACTCACCGGACGCCGCACCGACCCCGGACGGCGTGCCGGTCATGATGATGTCGCCGGGTTCCAGCGTCATCAGCCGGGACGCGTGCGAGACGAGCTCCGCGACCGAGAAGATCATGTCCTTTGTGGACCCGTTCTGCCGGACCACGTCGTTGACTTTCAGCTCGACGGGCAGCGACTGCGGATCGCCCACCTCGTCGGCGGTCACCAGCCACGGCCCGAGCGGCGCGAAGCCGTCGCACCACTTGCCGGCGAGCCACTCGAAGAACCAGACGGCCTTGTCGTTCTTGGCGTCGGTGGGCACACCGACGTCGACCGAGCGGGCCGACACGTCGTTCGACGTCATGTACCCGGTGACGACACCGAGGGCGTCGTCGACGGAGACGTTGCGCGCCCGCGCGCCGATGACGACCGCGAGTTCGGCCTCCCAGTCGACCTCCGTGCTGATGTCGGGCAGCGGCACGGTGGCGCCCGGTCCGACGATCGACGTGGGTGGCTTGAGGAACAGCCGCGGGGTGATCGTCGACTTGTCGAGCGGCGGGCCGCCGCCCTCCAGGACGTGGTCCTGGTAGTTGGCCGCGGCGGCGAGCAGCTTGCCGGGGCGCGACAGCGGGGCGACGAGCTCCACATCGGACGGTGCGTAGGTGCCGGTGCCCGCGGGCACGGTGTCGGCGGTCAGCGGGAACACGGTGGCGATCAGGACGCCGAGGTCGCCGTGGCCGAGTTCCACCACGGACTCGCCGTCGAGGCGGCCGTGCCGCACCGAGCCGTCGCGGCGGTAGCTGACGAGTCGCATCAGGAATCACCCTCCACATCAACGGGCGCGCCCGTGTCGATCGACCGTCGAGCGGCCTCGATGATCCGGTGCACCCGGACCGCGTCGGCGACGCCGATCTCGGGCCGGCCGGTGCGGATGCCGGCCGCCAGCACGCCGAGCAGCGCGTCGACGGTGCCGGAGCCGGTCCAGGCGGTGGCCTGCGTTCCGCCGGTGCGTACCCGGAGCGCCGGCCGGGTGGCGTCGACGGTGAGCACGCCGTGCGAGCCGCTGATCCGGTACCGGTGCGTGGCCAGGCCAGCCGGGGCGATCCCGTGCACGGTCGCCGTCCGTCCACACACGACGGTGCTGGTGACACCGTTGGGGTGGTCGAGCATCAGGGTGACGAGCGTGTCGCCACCGGTCGCCCATACGCGCGTGACGTCGAGGCCGAGGATCGAGCAGACGGCGTCGACGGGGTACAGCGCGAGGTTCGCGAGTTCCCCGATCGGGGACGGGTCGCCGCCGGCGACGAGGAAGTCGGCCTGCACGTTCCACGGCAGCCCGACCTTGCCGGCGCGCACGGCGGCGCGGGTCGAGCGCAGCGCGCCGCCGAGCCGGATGTGGTGCGCGGGAACCACGACGACGTCGTTGTCGGCCGCGAGGCGCTCGATCTCGCGCGCCTCGGCCAGGGTCGCGGCGAGCGGCTTGTCGGCCAGCACGTGCTTTCCGGCGCGGACCGCGTCGGCGACGACCGTGCCGCGGACGTCGATCGGCGCGGCCACGCAGACGACGTCCGTCGCGTCGAACGCCTCCTGTAAAGAGGTGAAATGGCGCAGTCCGTGCTCGCCCGCGGTCTTCGCGGCCTTCTCCGTGCCGCCGGCGTCGGCCACGCCGACGAGCGTGAACGCCGGGTGCTTCGCGAACGCGGGTAGGTACATGTCCGTCTGATGGTCCTGTATCCCGATCCCGCCGAACCCCACCAGCACCACGCGCATCACGCGGCCACCTCCACCGGCAGGCCGGACGCGATCGACTCCTCGACCGCGACGCCCAGCGCCACCGCGCGGACGGCGTCGGCGACCGGCATCGCGGGCGGTATCCCCTTCCCGGCGCCCTCGATCGCGTCGAGCCACGCGGCGAGCTGGACGGCGAACCCGTCGCCGCCGGCGGCCGGTACGAGCGTGGTGCCGGCCTCCGTCTGCAGGAGCCCCGACTCGCCGTCCCAGTCCTGGTCGAGCTGACCCGCGGTGCCGACCACGAGCACCTCGCGCCGGCTCAGCGTGGCCGGCCGGTGACCGCGGCTCATCTCGCAGATCGCCGTGGCGCCGTTCCGGTAGGTCACCACCATCTCGAGGTAGTCGTAGATGCGCAGGTCCGTGGCCGTCTCCTTGCGCCCGCGCGCCCGGACCGTCACCGGTTCGTCGCCCAGCCACCAGGTGGCGAGGTCGAGCAGGTGCACGCCGTTGTGCAGCGCGTGGCCGCCGGACTTCTCCGGGTCGGCGACCCAGGCGCTCCAGTCGGTCCAGATCCAGCCGCCGAGGATCGCCAGCCGTACGAGCACCGGCCGGCCGATCGTGCCGGCGTCGACGGTCTCCTTGACCGCCCGGCCGTAGTCGTAGGCGCGGTGGGTATGCGCGGCGAAGAGGACGCGGCCGGCGTCGGCGAACCGGCGCTCCAGGTCCTTCGCATCGGCGACCGTGGTGGCGAGCGGCTTCTCGATGAGCAGGTGCCGGCCGGCCTCGGCGACCGCCGCGCCGACGGCCGCGTGGGTGTCGTTCGGGGTGCACACGATCGCGGCGTCGACGCCGGGCCAGCGCAGCGCCTCGGCGAGATCGGACCCGTACCGGATCCCGCCCTGGGACCGGGCGAACGCGGCGGCGCGGCCACCGTCGGCGTCGACGACACCGACGAGTTCGGCCCGCGGATCGGCGGCGATCGCGGCGCAGTGCACGCCGGCGATGAAGCCGGCGCCGACCAGGAGGACGCCGACCGGCCGGGTCGGTTGTGCTGCGGCGGTGTCCGGAGGCAGCACGGAACGGGGTTCCATGTCGCCATCCTGTGGTCGACTCCGGGCCGTGTCAAGGTCATCCGGCGGTCCGGAGATTGCGGATGCGTAAAACATGGAACATCTTGCCATGTTGTGACGCACTGCTTTAGCGTCGCCAGCATGCCAACACCTGAGTCTTCGCGGTCTCCGCGTGGTCAGGCGATCGCGGCGGCCGCCGCGCGCGTCATCCCCGGTGGTGTGAACTCCTCCACCCGCTACATCGGTGAGCCCTACGCGTTCGTCGCGGCCGACGGTGCCTACGTGACCGACGCGGACGGTCGCCGGTACCTCGACTACCACGCCGCCTTCGGAGCGATCCTCCTCGGCCACAACGCCCCGGAAGTCAACGACGCGGCGCGGGCGGCGATGGACGGCGTCGACCTCACCGGTCTCGGCGTCACCGAGCTCGAGGTCGCGCTCGCCGAGCGGATCGTGGAGGTCATCCCCTCCGCCGAGCAGATGATCGCGACCATGAGCGGCTCCGAGGCGACCGCGCAGGCGATCCGGCTGGCCCGCGCCGTCACCGACCGGGACCTCATCATCAAGTTCCAGGGTGGGTTCCACGGCTGGCACGACGCGGTCGCCCGCAACGTGATCTCGGCGCCGGACAAGGCCTACGGACGCGACCCGCTGTCCAAGGGCATCCTGGCGCAGGCCGTGGACTCCACGCTCATCGCCGAGTTCAACGACCTCGACTCGGTGGTGGACCTGTTCGACCGGTACCCCGACCGCATCGCCGCGGTGATCCTCGAACCCATCCCCCACAACGTCGGCGCGCTCGTGCCGACGAAGGATTTCGCACAGGGCCTGCGCGACGTGACGCAGGAACGCGGCGCGATCCTGGTGTTCGACGAGGTGATCACCGGCTTCCGCCACGCGCTCGGCGGTTACCAAGAGGTGCTCGGGATCGTCCCGGACATCACCACGTTCGGCAAGGGCATGGCCAACGGGTTCCCGATCGGCGGCGTGGCCGGCCGGCGCGACCTGATGGAGCATTTCAACGGCCGCACCGGCGACGTGCTGATGGCCGGCACGTTCAACGGCAGCCCGGTCGCCTGCGCCGCGGCCCTGGCGACCATCGATTACCTGAAGGCGCACCCCGACTTCTACGAGCGCACGCACGGCTTCGGCGAGCGGATGCGGCAGGGCCTTGCCGACATCGTCACCGAACTGGAGATCGAGGCGACCCCGGCCGGCTTCGGCGGCGTCTTCGCGCTGTACTTCACCAAGGCGCCCGTGCTCGGGTACCGCGACCTCATGCGCAACAACGACGCCGCGTACGTCGCGTTCCACCGCGGCATGACCGAGCGCGGCTTCCTGATGCTCCCCATGTCGCTCAAGCGCAACCACATCTCCGGCGCGCACACGTCGGAGGAGATCGACCGGACGCTGGAGGCGGCCCGCGAGGTGCTCACGGAGCTTCGAAACACCGGCGTCGCCTGACGTTTCCTTGACATGGAACGGTGTTCCATTAAAGCTCGTGAACCTCTGCTGTTCCCCTTCGGAGGGCTCATGACGCTTATCGGTAACCGCGCGCGACTCCTTCTCGTCACCGTCACCGTAGGCGCGGTCGTCGCCTCGGTGGCGGGATCGGCGACCGGTCAGACCACGCCGTCCCCGGTGGTGGGAAAGGCCGGGAACCTCGTTCCCAACGGCGGTTTCGACACCGGCGACCGGTCCGGCCACCCGGCCGACTGGGCGGTCGACGGCAACGTGCCAGGCGCTACGATCGTGAACCTGTCGGCCTTCCGCAGTTCGGGCCTCGGCTCGCTGCAGGTCACCAACGCCGACGGTGGCACGGTGACGGTGACCAGTCCGCGCGCGGTGGCCGCGCCGGGCGCCACGTACACGGTGACCGCGAAGACCAAGGGCCGCAACGGCACACCGCCGGTGCTGTCCCTCGTCTTCACCAGCTTCGAGAACCAGGTGCTCGACACCCGCGCGGTCACGCCGCAGCCGTTGCTGGACTGGCAGACCGTCACGCTCCAGGGCGTCGCGCCGGAGCGCACCGCGAACGTCTCGGTGCGCATCTCGGCCGGCCCGACGGACGTGGGGCAGTACTACTGGGACGACCTGCGGCTCGACCAGGCGCCGGCCGCGTACGACCCGGCGCTGGGCGGCGAGCGGGAACTGTTCCTCGACGACTACCGCATCGAGTCCACAAAGGACGTCGGCCGGGTGGTGCACCCGGCGACCAGGCTGGCCGACCCGGTGATCCGGCCGGACAACCCGTGGGAGTCGTCGGCGTACATCTACGGGTCGGTGTTCAAGATCGGTGACACCTACCGGATGTGGTACGACTGCAACAACGACGTGCCGCCGGGCTACTACCTCTGCTACGCCGAGAGCCGCGACGGCAAGCGGTGGGTGAAGCCGCTGGGTCGCGGGACCATCGGGTACAAGGACATCCCGGCGTCGCAGACGAACCTCGTGGTCGCCGGCGGCGGCACGATCGCCTACAACCCGGAGGCCGTGCCGGAGCGGCGGTTCTCACTGCTGCAGTTCCGTGGCGGCGTCGTCAACGACACCCTCGGCTACTACGTCATGTTCTCGCCCGACGGCTACACCTGGACCAACCACGCCGACAAGCCGGTGCTGCTCGACGGCGACGTGTCCAACGTGACGTGGGACCAGCGCACGAAGCGGTACATCGCCACCATCAAGAAGCGCATGTTCACCGCCGCCACCCCGGGCATCTACAACCGGTCGGCGTTCGTCTCGACGAGCACCGACTTCGTCACCTGGACGACGCCCGTGCTCGGCGTCAGCGGCGACTACGCCGACACCGGCGCGGCGAAGGCGATCGGCGGGCTGGAGGGCCAGATCTACGGCATGCCCGTGCTGCCGTACGAGAGCACGTACGTCGGCCTGCCGTGGGTCTTCCTGATCACCAACTACACCACCGGTTCCCAGTCGGGCGCCGGTGCCGGCCCGATCAACCCGCAGATCGCGTCCTCCCGCGACCTGGTGAACTGGAGCCGGCCCGTGCGCGATCCGGCCATCGAGTCCGGCGACCCGGGCGCCTGGGACGACGGCGCGATCTACACCGCGTCGAACGCGCTCGTGACCGACCGCGAGATCCAGCTGTACTACGGCGCGTTCAACGCCGGCCACGGCGGGCAGGACACCACCGACCCGAACGCCGTGCCGTACAAAGGCCAGACGGGCCTCGCGACATGGCGGCGGGACGGCTTCGTCTCCCTCACCAACGCCGCCCGCCGCACCAGCGGCGACCCCGGGTTCGTGGTCACGAAGCCGGTGACGTTCACCGGCCGGGAGCTGAACCTCAACGCGGTGACGCGCGACGGTGGTTTCATCAAGGTCGAGGTCCTCGACGCCGTTTCGGGTCAACCGGTTCCCGGCTTCGAGGCGTCGAAGGCGCTGCCGATCGTCGGCGACCAGTACCGGGCCGAGGCCCGCTGGCTGGGCGGCGCGAAACTGTCCACATTGGCCGGTCGGGCCGTGAAGTTCAAGTTCCACGTCCAGGGCGCCGACCTCTACTCCTACTGGGTGAAGTGATCTGAATGACGGTCGAGCGGGTCGCCGACTCCTTTCTGCTCAACGGTGACGGCTTCAGCTACGCGTTCACCGCGGGCCTGCGTCACCTGTACTGGGGCGGCCCGCTCGACCGTGCCGACGTGCCCGCGCTCGTCGCCGACGGCGCCGGCCATCGCATCGGATCCAACACGTGGTCGTCGCCGCGGGCCCACCACGAGGAGTTCGTGGCGCACGGGGGACGCCGCTTCGACGAGGGTGCGCTGCTCGTCGAGTTCGCCGACGGCGTCACCGCGGTGGATCTGGCGTACTCCTCGTTCTCTACCGAGGGTTCGACGCTGTCGGTGCTGCTGACCGACCGGTACCGGCCGCTCGCCGTGACGCTCCGGTACGAGGTCCGCGGGCCGGCGCTGGTCCGGTCGGTCGCGGTCGAGAACCGGGGCGACAGCCCGGTGACGCTCACCCGCGCGGCGTCGGCGACCTGGGCCGTGCCGTGGCAGGCGACGTACGACGCCACGACGCTCTCCGGTGGCTACGCCGCGGAGACCCAGATCCGCCGGTTCCCGCTGTCGGTGGGAAAGGCGGTCGTCGAGTCGCGGCGGGGCGTGCCGGGGCACGCGCACCAGCCGTGGCTCGCGGTCTCCGCGTCTTCGGTCTCCGAGGAGCACGGCGAGATCTGGTCGGTCGCGGTCGCGCACGGCGGGTCGTGGAAGCTCGTCGCGGACCTGTCCGGCGACGGGTACACGCACGTGACCGGTGGCGTCAACGACTTCGATCTCCGGGTGGTGCTCGGGCCCGGTGACCGCTTCGAGTCGCCGGAGACGGTGGGCGTCTACGGCGCGGCCGGATTCGCCGACCTGACGGCGCGGTGGCACCGGTACGAACGGGAGTTCGTGCTGCCGCGTCCCGAGCGGCCGCGGCCGGTGCTCTACAACTCGTGGGAGTCCACGTTCTTCGACGTGCGTCACGGCGACCAGGTAGAGCTCGCGAAGCTGGCCGGCGAGATGGGCGTCGAACTGTTCGTCGTCGACGACGGCTGGTTCGCCGGTCGGCCCGACGACACGACCGGGCTGGGTGACTGGCGGCCCGACCCGGCGAAGCTTCCGGCCGGCCTGGCGGCGCTGTCCGACGAGGTGCACGCGCTCGGGATGCGCTTCGGGCTGTGGGTGGAGCCGGAGGCCGTCACCCCGGACAGCGACCTGTTCCGCGACCATCCCGACTGGGTGCACCGGTGGCCCGACCGCGAGCCGGCGACGGTGCGGCACAGCTACGGCCTCGACTTCGGCCTCCCCGCCGTCCAGGACTGGGCGGTCGGCACGCTCGACCGGTTGGTGCGCGCGGGGAACCTCGACTTCCTGAAATGGGACCTGAACCGTTCGATGACCGACGCGACCGGCGCGGCGCAGCTCGCGCACGAGGCGGGCTTCCACGCCGTCGTCGACCAGTTGCGGGCGGCGCATCCGGACCTGTGGTTGGAGACGTGCGCGTCGGGCGGCGGCCGGGCCGACCTCGCCACGCTGTCGCGGTTCGAGCTGTCGTGGCCGTCGGACAACACCGACGCGCTGGAGCGACTGTCCATTCAGGAGGGTTACTCGCTCGTCCACTCGCCGCTGACGATGTCGTGCTGGGTCACCGACTCGCCCGGCTACCTGTCGCATCGCGCGGTGCCGTTGCGGTTCCGCTTCCACGTCGCGATGACCGGGATCCTCGGCGTCGGCGGCACCATCCACCGGTGGCCGGCCGCGGAGCGGGTCGAGGCGGCCGGCTACGTGGCCCGGTACAAGGAGATCCGCGACACGGTTCAGCTCGGTGCCCGGTACCGGCTCGGGTCGGCGCGTTCGTCGGGCGGCCCCGCCGAGCGGTTCGCGGTGTGCTGCGTCGCGGCCGACGGGGCACAGGTGGCGCTGTTCGTGTTCGCCCGCACGGTACGGCAGGACGCCGGCGACCCGCCGGTGCGGCTGCGCGGCCTCGACCCGGCCGCCCGCTACCGCGACGTCGACAGCGGAACGGAGTACGGCGGCGCGTTCCTGATGCGGCACGGGCTGCGTCCGGTGCTGCGCGGAGACTACGCGAGCGCCCTGTTCGTCCTCGAACGGGTGTGACGCCGGTGACACACCAGGAATCGCGGACCACGCGCGGCGGTTACCCGCGGCATGACCACACTGGGAATCATCGGTAGCGGCAACATCGGCGGAACCGTGGCGCGGCTGGCCGTCGCCGCCGGCTACGACGTCGTCCTCAGCAACTCGCGCGGGCCGGAGACGCTCGCCGACCTGGTTGCCAAGCTCGGCCCGAAGGCCCGCGCGGCCACCCCGGCCGAGGCGGCGGAGGCGGGCGACCTGGTCGTGGTGACCGTCCCGCTGCACGCCTACCGGTCGGTGCCGGCCGCTCCGCTGGCCGGCAAGGTCGTCCTCGACACCAACAACTACTACCCCGAGCGCGACGGCCGGGTCGCCGCCCTCGACGACGGATCCGCGACGACCAGCGGCCTGCTGCAGGAACACCTCGGCGCCGACGCGCACGTGGTGAAGGCGTTCAACAACATCTACGTCGTGGATCTCGCGGCGCTCCCACGCCCGGCCGGCGCCCCCGACCGCAGTGCCCTTCCGATCGCCGGCGACGACGCGGACGCCAAGGCCGCGGCGGCCGCCTTCCTCGACGCGATCGGCTACGACACGGTCGACGCGGGCACGCTGGCCGACAGCTGGCGCCAGGAACGCGACACGCCGGTGTACGTCACCCCCTACCGCGACCACCCCGGCCCGGCCGCGGAGGTAAAGGCCGCACTGGCGAACGCCACCCGCTGACCGCGGCGTTGCGGCACCTCGGAGCCGATCTTGCAGTTGTGGTGCCAGACAACGACTGAATTGCCATGTTTTGGTAGGCACCACAACTGCAAGATCGACTTGCGCTCGCATAATCGAGCATTGTCGATTTACTGCTTGGCCGCTTTTTTTCCGGATTCAATGGAATCTTTGTTTTGTTCAGTAACCTGGCAACGAATTGCGCTTTCGGACAATGGTCCGATCGACCGTTGACACGTCTATGTGACCAATCTATGTTTGTCGTGCCGCTGCCGATCTGCCTCCCCAGGTCGGGTATTCGGCGTTCGTGGGAATGGCTTCAGCGCGGAAGCCGGAAAGCGGATTCGACTTCGGGGGAGGCGTCGAAACCTTGTTCGGGCGCATTGCTGTCGCCGCCAACTTTACCGCTCAGCCGCTGGCCGAACCGCTGGGCTTCTGGTTGTCGCAGCTCAGTTTGCCGGCCGAAATAGCATTTGCCGAATACAATCAGATATTCCAGGCGCTGCTCGCCGAGAATAGTCCGCTGGCCACGAACCGGTCCGGGGCGAATGTCATTCTGGTCAGCCTCGGTGAATGGCAGGCCGATTCCCGCGACCTGGTGAATGATCTCGTCGGCGCCGTGCGGGCCTGCGCCGATCGCGCTCCGGTTCCGCACCTGGTGGTGTGCTGTCCGGCCGATGTGGCGGTCGGCGACGGGCTGGCCGAGAAGCAGTTGGTGGCGGCGTTCGCGGGCGACGCGCGGGTGCGCGTGCTCACGGAGGAGGACGTGCGCCGCCAGTATCCCGTCGCGGCGCGGTTCGACCCGTACGGCAACAGCACCGCGCACGTCCCCTACACGCCCGCGATGTTCGCCGCGCTCGCGACGGTGACGGTGCGCGCCGTGCACGCCGCCGCCACGCCGCGGCCGAAGGTGATCGTGGTCGACGCCGACAACACGCTGTGGGACGGCGTGGTGGGCGAGGACGGCGCCCTCGGCGTCGTGGTCGGCCCGGCCCGTCGGGCGTTCCAGGAGTTCCTGCTCGAACAGCGGGCCGCCGGGCGGCTGCTGTGCCTGTGCAGCAAGAACGTCGAGTCCGACGTGCTCGATGTCCTCAGTGGACACCCCGACATGCTGCTGCGCACCGGACACCTGGCGGCGATGCGCGTCAACTGGGCGCCGAAGTCGGCCAACGTGCACGAGCTCGCGGCCGAACTCTCGCTGGGCGTCGACAGCTTCGTGTTCCTCGACGACAACCCGGTCGAGTGCGCCGAGGTGGAAGCCGGCTGCCCGGGCACGCTCGCGCTGCGGGTCCCCGCCGACGCCGAGGCCGTCGTGCCGTTCCTGCGGCACTGCTGGCCGCTCGACATCGCGGAGGTCACGGCCGAGGACCGGGAGCGCGCCGACCGGTACCGGGCGGAAAGACAACGGGACGCGGCGCGCACGCAAGCGCCGTCACTGGAGACCTTCCTCGCGACGCTGGAGCTCACGGTCGACGTGCGTCCGCTCGCCGACGCCGACCTCGCCCGGGCGGCCCAGCTGACCCGGCGCACCAACCAGTTCAACCTCACCACGGTGCGGCGCGGTCCGGCCGAGCTGGCTTCGCTGCCGGCCGGGCTGCGGTGCCACGTGGTCGACGTGCGCGACCGGTTCGGCGACTACGGACAGGTCGGCGTCGTGGTCGCGGGGGTCGAGAGGGACGCCCTGGTCGTCGAGACGTTCCTGGTGAGCTGCCGGGTGCTCGGGCGCGGTGTGGAGCACCGGATCCTCGCCGCGATCGCGGAGCTGGCCGGGGCGGAGGGGCGCACCCGCGTCGTCCTCCCGTACGAGCCGACGGAACGCAACCAACCCGCGCTGCGGTTCCTGGAGTCGTTGCCGGCGCACCGCGTCGACACCGCGACCGGCGCCCGGTTCGAACTCGCGGTGGCTGCCGAGATCACGCCCCGGTATGAAGAGAAACCGGTCGCGGTCACCGTGGTCGAGGCGGCAGCGGAGCGGGAGACCGACTGGGCGTACATCGCGACGACGTTGGCGACCGCCGAACAGGTGCTCGCCGCGATCGACGCGCGCCGCGGCGCTCCGGTGTCCACAGTGGTCACCGACGACCCCGTCGAGGCGGCGGTCGCGGCGATCTGGGCCCGGTTGCTGGACTTCCCGCCGAGATCCGTGCACGACAACTTCTTCGACCTCGGCGGGCACTCGATGCTGATCGTCCGCTTCGCCACGGCGGTGCGCGACGAGTTCGGGGTGGAACTGGCGATCGACGAGCTGTTCACCGCGGCGTTCACGGTCGCCGACATCGCCCGCACGGTGCGCCAGCGTCAGCTCGACTCGGCCAGCGAGACCGAACTCGCCGATCTCCTCGACGAGCTCGACCAGCTCTCCGACGACGAGATCCGCGCGATGCTCGACCTCGAGCGATGACCACGTTCCTGCTCAGCACCAGCGGTACCCACGGTGACGTCCTGCCGTTCGTCGGGCTCGGCCGGGCGCTCGTCGAGCGCGGGCACGACGTCACGCTGTACACGCACGAGTTCTACGCCGAGACCGCGCGCCGGGCCGGTGTGCGCGTAGTGGCCGCCGACACGCGCGACGAGTACGACCGGCAGATCGCCGACTCGCACAACCTGCTGCGCGACGTGGTCGGCGACATCGACAACCTCGTCGACTTCTACCGCCGGCACGGCCTGTTCGAGCAGATCCGGTTCGAGTACACGCACGCGGCGGCGGTGATCCGCGACCGCCGCCCGGGTGACGTGGTGGTGGTCGCCCGGCACACGTCGGGGCTCGCGGCGCTGATGCTGCGCGAGTCGTTCGGCGTACCGGCGGTGTGGGTCGGCCTCGCCCCCACGCAGTACATGGCGACGCCGCTCAACGAACGGATCTTTCCGCGCGGGCTTGGCGCACCGGTGAACGAGTTGCGGGCCGGCTTCGGGCTGCCGCCGGTGACCCGCTGGGGGACCTGGCTGCGGTCGGCGGACGTCCACATCGGACTGTGGCCGCGGTGGTTCGACGACGCGGGCGAGCCGGCGCCGGCCGGCGTCGCGCTGACCGGCTTCCTGCTCAACGACGAGGCCGAGACCGGCGCCGTACCGTCCGAAGTGGACACTCTGCTCCGGGCGGAGCCGGTCCTGATCACCGGCGGGTCGGGGCAGTTGCTGCACGGCGACTGGTACCGGGTCGCGGTCGAGGCGTGCGTGCGGGTGGGCCGGCCGGCCATCCTGGTCTGCCGGCACCGCGAGCTCGTGCCGGCCGACCTGCCGCCGGGCGTCCACTGGTTCCCGGCGTTGCCGTTCGCCACGGTGATGCCGCTAGTGGCGGCCGTCGTGCACCACGGCGGAGTGCTCACCGGCGCCCGCGCGGTCGCCTCCGGCGTGCCGCAACTGGTGCTGGCGCACGGGGTCGACCGGCCCGACAACGCCGCGCGGATGCGGCGGGTCGGCGTCGGCGAGTGGCTGCCGGCGGCGCGGTGGGACCCGGCGGAGGCGGCGGCGGTGCTGCGCCGGCTGCTCGACGATCCGGGATACGCGCGGCGGGTCCGCGAGCTCGCGCCGTCCGTGAACGCGGCGGCCGGTGCCACCGCGGCGTGCGAGCGGATGGAGGCGGTCGCGGGCCGGGTCGGTCGGGAGGGCGCGACCTTGGCCGAACCGTCCACAGTGGACGGACACGGCGGCGACCTGGCGGCGCGACTGCGCCGGCTGGATCCGCAACGGCGGAAGGCGCTGGCGGCGCTGCTGGCCGAGCGTCGGGCGGGAGTGCGGCAATGACGGACGTGGCGAGCCCGACCGACGCGCGCAGCCGGATCGGTCACCTGTCCGCGGAGCGGCGCGCCGTGCTCATGCGCCGCCTCGCCGAGCGCACGGCCCGGCCGGAGCAGCCGCCGGCGCCGGCACCGCGTCCACCCGCCGGCACGGACTCGACGGTCGGGTGCTCGCACGCGCAGCGCCGGGTGTGGCTGGCGGCGGAGATCTCCCCCGCTTCGGCGGGGTTGCACGTGACCACGGCGATCCGGTTGACCGGGCGGCTCGACGTGGCGGCGCTGCAGCGGGCGGTGTCCACCGTGGTCGCCCGGCACGACGGCTTGCGCACGGTCGCCGACGACAGCGGTCCGCTGGTGCGGCAACGGGTGCTGGCCGACGCGACGGTGACGGTGCGCCGGCTCGACGTGGACCCGGGAGCGGCGGCCGGCGCGGTGGAGGCCGTCCGGCGGGAGCGGTTCGACCTGCGTCGCGGCCCGCTGCTGCGGGTGGCGTTGCTGCGGCTCGACTCCCACGACCACGTGCTCGTCGTCGTGGGGCACCACTTCGTGATGGACGGCGGGTCGATGGGCGTCGTCGTGCGTCAACTGGCCGCCGTGTACACCGCCGCGGTCCGCCGGACCCCGGTGCCGTTGCCGCCGCACGCGGTTCAGTACCCGGACGTGTCGGCGTGGCAGTGGGACCTGCTCGGCGACGGCCGGCTGGAACGGTCGCTGGACTACTGGCGGGCGACGTTGGCCGGCGCCGGCGAACCGCTCGACCTGCCGCTGCCGAAGCCCGACGGGCCATCGGCCGGAACCGTGGGCGTGCACCGGTTCACGATCGACGGGCGGGCCGCGCGGCCGTTGCGCCCGGGCGGGCTGGCGCCCGGTCTGCTGGCCGTCTACACGGTGCTGCTGGCGCGCTACACCGGCCGGTGGGACCAGGTGGTCGGGATGTTCGTGGAGGGCCGCACGCGGGCCGAGACCACCGGCGTGGTCGGCAACTTCACCAACCTCGTGGCGGTGCGCACCGACCTGACCGACCGGCCGGGGTTCGCGGTCGCGGCGACCCGGGTGCGCACCGCGATCGCCGGTGCGCTGGCGCACCAGGACGCGCCGTTCGAGGCGGTGGTCGCGGCCGCCGCCCCGCCGCGCGTGGTCGGCCGGCCGCCGCTCGTGCAGGTCGCGTTCAACCTCCACAACCACGCGTACGGGCACGCCGGCTGGCACGGGCTCGGCGCCGAGGTGTGGCCGGTCAGCGCCGACCACGACGATCTCGACCTGACGCTCGTCGCGGTGCCGGTGCACGACGGCACCGTGCGGGCCGCGTTCGAGTATCCGGCCGAGCGGTTCGCGCGGGAGCCGGTGGCCGCGCTCGCCGGACATCTGACGACGCTCGGCGCCGGCCTGCTGGCCCGGCCCGACCGGCCGGTGTCGGCGGTGCCGATGCTGCCCGCCGGCGAGACGGCCACGCTGCTGGCGTGGGGACGGGGACCCGGGGCGTGACGACACTGTCCACTGTCGACACCGGTTCGGTGCTCGACCGCTTCCTGCTCCAGGCGACCGCCACCCCGGACGCGATCGCGGTGGTGGCCGGCGACACCGAACTGACCTACCGCGCGACGCTGGACCGGGCGCGGTCGCTGGCGGCCCGGCTGCGCGCCGACGGCGTCGGCCCGGGCGACCTGGTCGCGATCTGCGTCGACCGGTCGGAGCACCTGGCGGTCGCGCCGATCGCGGTGTGGCTGACCGGTGCGGCGTACCTGCCGCTCGATCCGGCGTACCCGCCGGTCCGCACCGCCATGGTGCTCGAGGACGCCGGGGCGCGGGCCGTGATCGCGTGTGGAGGCACGGATTCGGCAGTGCCGGCCGGCGCTGCGCGCGTCATCATGATTGAAGAAGCCACGGAAGGCCCGCAACATGCGGATGGCCCCGCGCCCGATGGCGCCGATGCGGCGTACGTGATCTATACGTCGGGATCGACGGGGCGGCCCAAGGGGGTCGTGGTCGAGCACGACGCGCTGGCGAACTTCGTGACCGCGATGCGGCGCGTGTTCGGCGGCGGGGCCGGGCACCGGTGGCTCGCCAGCACGTCGCTCGCGTTCGACATCTCCGGCCTGGAGCTGTACCTGCCGCTCAGCACGGGCGGCACGGTCGTGGTGAGCGGGGTCGCGGGCCACGACGGCGCCGCGGTGGTGTCCCTTGTGGACGGACACCGCGTGACGCACGTGCAGGCGACGCCGTCGGCGTGGCGGCTGCTGCTCGCGGCGGGACTCGACCGGCCCGACCTCGTGGCGCTCGTCGGCGGCGAGGCCCTGCCGTTGGAACTGGCGCAGCGGTTGCGGGCGCGGGTCGGCCGGCTGGTGAACATGTACGGGCCGACGGAGACGACGATCTGGTCGACGTGTTGGGACGTGCCGCTCTCACCCGACTCCGTTTCCATCGGGCGGCCGATCGACCGCACCGTGGTGTGGGTGCTCGACGCCGACGGTGGCCTGCAACCGATCGGCGTGCCGGGCGAGCTCTACATCGGCGGCGCCGGGGTGGCGCGCGGGTACCTGCGGCGGCCCGAGCTGACCGCGGAACGGTTCGTGGCCGACCCGTTCTCGGCTGAACCCGGCGCCCGCCTGTACCGCACCGGGGACAGGGTGCGGTGGCGGCCGGACGGGACGCTGGAGTACCTGGGCCGGTTCGACGATCAGCTGAAGCTGCGCGGGCACCGGATCGAGCCGGGCGAGATCGAGGCGGTGCTGTTGCGCCGTCCCGCGGTCGCGGAGGCGGCGGTCGTGGTGCGGCCGGACCCGGCGGGGGATCCGGTGCTCGTCGCGTACGTGAGCCTGCGGTCGCCGGACGCGGAACTGCGCGCGTACCTCGCCGCGGAACTGCCGCCCGCGATGGTGCCCGGACCGATCGTCGTGCTCGACCGGTTGCCGGTGACGCCGAACGGCAAGCTCGACCGCAACGCGTTGCCGGCGCCCGATCTCGCCGGCACGTCGCGGGAACCGGCGACGCTCACCGAGCTCGCGGTCGCGGCGGCGTGGCGGCGCGCGCTGGGCGCGGACCGGTTGGGCGCCGACGACGACATCTTCGCCGCGGGCGGCCATTCCCTGCAGGCGATGGCGGTCGCGGCCGACCTCGCCGCGGCGCTGGGCCGCCAGGTGCCGATCGGCCTGGTGTTCGGCAACCCGACGGTGGCCGGGTTGGCGGCGGCCCTCGACGGGACGGCCGTCGCGGCGATCCCGGCGGTCGTCGCGCCGATCCCGGTGGTGGAGCGGGTCGACGGCGCCCGGCACCGCGTCTCCTTCAGCCAGCTCAGCATGTGGCTCGCCGAGCGGCTCAGCCCCGACCGGCCGATGCTCAACACGTTCGCCGGGCTGCGCCTGCGCGGCGACCTCGACCGCGAGGCGTTGGCGGGCGCTGTCGAGGATCTGGTGGCGCGGCACGAGATCCTGCGGACGGTCTTCGTCGAGACGGACGGGGAGCCGTACCAGGTCGTGCTGCCGGACGTCGTCGTGTCCATTGTGGACGTGGATCTCCGTGGTGCGCCGGAGCGGGCCCACGAGGAGGCGGACCGGCTCCGGCGCGAGCGGTTCGACCTGACCCGGGGACCGCTGCTGCGGGTGGTGGCCGCGCGCACCGCCGACCGGGAGCACCTGCTGCTCACCGTGTGGCACCACATCGCGATCGACGGGTGGTCGCTGGCGACCGCGCTCGGCGAACTCGGCGCGCACTACGCCCGGCGGACCGGCGGTTCTGGTCCATTGCCCGCACTTCCGGTGCAGTACCTCGACTACGCCGCCTGGGAGCGTCGCCGCGTCGACGACGGCGACCTCGACGCCGCGATCGACGCCTGGCGCGACGCGCTGTCCGGCGACCGGCCGGACGCCGTCGTCGCCGCGGTGCCCGCCGCACCCGGCGGCCCGCCGCGCGGCGCGAAGCTGACGACGGTGCTGCCGGCCGCGCTCGTGGAACGGCTGCGCGGCGTTGGCAGCACAGTCGGTGCCGGAACCACCCCGTTCCACGTGCTCATCACCGGCTTCACCGCGCTGCTGGCCCGCTACACCGGCTGCGACGACGTGACCGTCGGCATGGTGGTGGCGGGCCGGCCGCATCCGCAGTTGGCGAACCTGATCGGGTCGTTCGTGCAGACGGTGCCGGTGCGCGCCGTCGACGCCACGACAACCGGCTACCGCGACCTGCTGGCGCGGGTGCGCGGTGCGGTGGTCGACGCGGTGGGCGGCCAGGACGTGCCGTACGACCTCGTGAAGGATCCGGACCGGCCGCCGCTGCGGTACGCGTGCCTGATGATCGAGGGCGATTCCGGGCCGGTGGCCGGGTTCGGCGACCTCGCGGCCGAACGATGGCACCACGAGTTCGACGACGTGATGTTCGACCTGTCGCTGCAGGCGAGCCGCGTCGCGGCGGGGTTGCAGGTGACCGTCGAGTACCGGGCCGACCGGTACGACGACGCCACCGCGCACCGGTTCGCCACCCACCTGCGCACCCTGCTCGACGCGATGGCCGACGCACCCGACGACCCGATCGGGCGGCTGCCGTTGCTGACGCCGGACGAGCACCGCCGCGCGGTCGAGGGGTGGAACCCGCCTGCGCCAACCGATCCGGCCCGCTCCGTGCTGGCGGAGGTCAACGCCCAGCCGGCCGGCGTGGTGGCCCTGATCGACCCCGACGGAACCGAGACGACGTACGGGGACCTGCGACGGCGGGCCGCCGGCGTCGCCCAGCGGTTGCTGCGGCTGGGCGTGCGGCCGGAGGAGCCGGTGGCCGTCCACCTGGAGCGCACGTCGTCGGCGGCCGTCGCGGTGCTCGGCGTGCTCGGTGCGGGCGCGGCGTTCGTGCCGGTGAGCACGATCGCGCCGGCGGCCCGGATCGCGGCGCAACTCGCCGACGCCGGGGTGCGGTTCGCCGTGACATCGGCGGCGCTCGCCGGCGGGTTGCCCGCGGGACTGTCCATCGTGGACATCGCGGGCGTCGGTGTCGCGCAGGAGCTCCAGGAGGTCGGCGGCGACCGGCTCGCGTACGTCATCTACACGTCGGGCTCCACCGGTGTTCCGAAGGGCGTGCGGATCACCCACGCCAACCTGGCCAACACGTACCGGGCCTGGCGCGTGCAGTTCGGGGTGAACCGGCCGCGCCTGTTGCAGGTGGCCGACCTCGGGTTCGACGTCTTCGTCTCCGACCTGGTGCGCGGGCTGTGCAGCGGCGGCACCGTCGTGTTCTGTCCACGGGAGACGGTGCTCGACCCGGCCGCGCTGCACGCGCTGATCGTCGCGCACCGCGTCTCGATGGTGGAACTGGTGCCGGCGGTGGCCCGGATGCTCGCCGAACACCTGCGCGCGACGGGCGGCCGGCTCGACGGGCTCGACCTCCTCGTGGTCGGCTCCGACCAGCTGTTCGTCCGGGACTTCGCCGATCTCGTCGGGCTCGTCGGTCCACACACGACGGTCGTCAACTCGTACGGCGTCACCGAGGCCGCGATCGACAGCACGGCCTACGCCGGGCCGGTGCCGCCCGGCGATCCGGCCGCGCCGATGCCGATCGGCTGGCCGATGCCCGGCATGACCGCCGACGTGCTCGACGCGTACGGCCGGCCGGCACCGGTGGGCGTCGCGGGTGAACTCGTGGTCGGCGGCGACGGCGTGGCTCGCGGCTACACGGACGCCGTTGTTGCCGCGGGCCGGTTCGGCGCCGATCCGCTGCGTCCCGGCCGGCGCGTCTACCGCACGGGCGACCTCGCACGGCGCCGCCCGGACGGCGCGATCGACCTCCTCGGCCGTCGTGACGGCCAACTGAAGATCCGCGGGCACCGCATCGAGCCCGGTGAGATCGAGGCGGTGCTGCGCGACCTGCCCGGCGTCGCCGACTGCGCGGTGGCCGCGTGGCCCGGCGCCACCGGCCAGTTGCAACTCGTGGCGTACGTGGTGGGGGAGCCGCCGGACCCGACGGCGGTGGGAGCGCGGCTGCCCGGGTACATGGTGCCGGCGGCGTACGTGCCGCTGGACCGCCTGCCGCTCAACGCCAGCGGCAAGGTCGACCGGCGCGCGCTGCCGGCACCCGACCCGGCGCAGCTGGCCGGCGTTCCCTACGTCGAGCCGGTCGGGCCGGCGCAGCGCGCGTTGGCGGGGATCTGGCGGCGGCTGCTCGGCGTCGACCGGATCGGCGCGCACGACTCGTTCGTCGCGTTGGGCGGGCATTCGTTGCTGGCGGCCCGGTTCGTCGCGGCCGTACGGGGCGAGCTGGGCGTGGAGCTTCCGCTCCGCGCGGTGTTCGATCCGGGGACGGTGGCGGGGCTTGCCGACCTGGTCGACGGCGCGGCGTCCACCGGTGCCGCGCCGACCGTTCCGCGACGACCGTCCGATGTGGACGCCCCGCTGTCGCCGGCCCAGCGCCGCATGTGGTTCCTGGACCAGCTGGAGCCCGGTACCGGGGTGCTCAACGTCCCCGACATCCTGCGCCTGCGCGGTCCGCTCGACGTGGCCGCCCTGGAGCGCGCCTGGAACCTGCTCCGGGAGCGGCACGAGGTGCTGCGGGTGCGGTACCCGGGGGACGAGCCGGTTCAGGAGATCGCCGCCTACGCGCCGGTTCCGTTGGTCGTCACCGACGTCCGCGGCGAGGCCGGGGCGCGCGACCTCGCGCAGGCCGACATCGTGGCGCCGTTCGACCTCGCCGAGGGTCCACTGTGGAGGCTGCGGCTGCTGCGGCTCGCGCCCGACGACCACGTGCTGTCGCTCGTCATGCACCACAGCATCACCGACGACTGGTCGGGTCGGATCCTGTTCGAGGAGCTGGCCCTGGCGTACGGCGGCGAGCCGCTGCCGTCGGTGACCGTCGCGCACGGCGACGTCGCGGCGTGGCAGTGGGACCGGCTGGGCGCCGGGCGGGAGGCGGCGGCCACGGAGTACTGGCGGTCGGCGCTCGCCGGTGCGCCGGACGTGCTGGAGCTGCCCACCGACCGCCCCCGGCCGCCGGTGCAGCGGCCGGCCGGGGGCACCGTGTGGCGGCGCGTCCCGGCGGACCTGTCGGGCCGGGTCGACCGGTTGGCCGCCGGCGCGGGCGCCACCGGGTTCATGACGCTGCTCGCCGCGTACGCCGTGCTGCTGGCCCGGTTCGGCGGCCGGTCCGACGTGACCGTCGGCGCGCCCGTCGCCGGCCGCGACCTCCCCGATCTGCAGCGCGTGGTCGGCTGCCTGCTGAACACGGTGGTGCTGCGGGTGCGGCCGGCCGGGACGTTCCGTGCCGTGCTGACAACCATGAAGGCCGTGGTGCTCGATGCGCTGAGCCACGCCGACCTGCCGTTCGAGCGGCTGGTCGACCTGCTGAACCCGCCGCGCAGCCTCGCCCACTCGCCGCTGTTCCAGGCGATGTTCAACGTGATCGAGGCCGACGGTCCGCCGCTGCGGCTGCCCGGCGTCGACGTCGACCACCTCGCCGGCACCGACCTGACCACCACCAAGGCCGACCTGTCGATGACGGCCACCCGCCACCCCGGCGGCCTGGACCTGCACCTCACCTACCGGTCCGACCTGTTCGACCCGGACACCGCGTCGGATCTCGTGGACCGGTACGTCGCGCTGCTCGGCGCCGTCGCCGAGGACCCGGACCGGGACTGGCTCGACCTGCCGCTGGGTCCGGTGGAGGTCCCGGCTTTAGCCGCCGCTCCGGTTACGGCCGGTGCGGCGACGCTCGGGGAACTGGTGCAGGCGCAGGCATCGCGGACGCCGCACGCCGTCGCCCTGATCGCCGGCGCCGAACGGGTCACCTACACCGAGCTGAACTCCCGCGCGAACCGATTGGCGCACGCCCTGCGCCGGCGCGGGATCCGGCCGGGCGACCTCGTCGCCGTCGCGGTCGAGCGGTCGGTCGACCTGGTGGTGGCCGTCCTCGGGGTGCTCAAGTCCGGCGCCGCGTACGTCCCGCTGGACACCACCCATCCCGCCGCCCGGCTCGCGGCCGTGCTCGACCGGGCCCGGCCCGCGCTGCTGCTCACCGACGCCGTCGTGCCCGTGCCGTTCGACGGGCCGCGCCTGCACCCGGCGCGCTGCGACGACGAACCGGCGCACGACCCACCCCGCGTCGCCGGCCCCGACGACCTCGCGTACGTGGTGCACACGTCGGGCTCGACCGGCGTCCCGAAGGGCGTGCTCTGCCACCACCGCGGCGCCGTGAACTACCTGTCGTTCGTGATGCGGCGGTTCGGGGTGTCCACATCGGACACCGTGCTGCAGGTCGCCGGGATCGCGTTCGACGCCTCGGTGCGCGACCTGATCGGCCCGCTCACCGTCGGCGCGACCGTGGTGCTGCTCCGGCCCGAGGAGGCGAAGGAACCGGCCGCGATGCTCGCCGCGGTCGACCGGCACGGCGTCACCTGCCTGCTGTCGGTGGTGCCGACGCTGCTGCGCGGCATGGTCGCCAGCGGTCACCGGCCGGTGTCCCGCCGGCTCCGGCTGCTGCTGTGCAGCGGCGAGCGCATGTACCGGCGCGACGTCGCCGACGCGCACGCGCTGTTCGGTCCACAAGCGACGGTCGTCAACCAGTACGGGCCGACCGAGTGCACGATGACGTCGACCTTCCACGTCGCGGAGCCCGGCGGTGAGCTCGACGACGATCTGGCCCAGCCGTTGCCGGTCGGCGGACCGATCGACGGCGCCCGCGTGTACGTGCTGGACCACCGGCAGCGGCCGGTGCCGCCCGGCGTGCCCGGCGAGGTGTGGATCGGCGGCGTCGGCGTGACCGCCGGCTACCTCGACGACCCGGCGCAGACGGGCGACCGGTTCCGTCCCGACCCGTACGGCGACCGCATGTACCGGACCGGCGACCGGGGCCGGCTGCGCCGCGACGGAACGCTCGTGTTCCTCGGCCGCGTGGACCAGCAGGTGAAGATCCGCGGCCTGCGGGTGGAACCGGGGGAGATCGAGGCGCACGTCCGGGAGTTGCCGGGAGTGCGGGCGGCAGCGGTGGTGGCGATCGACGGGCCGCGACTGGTGGCCTACCTCGAAGGAGACGGGCTCGACCTGGACGCGCTGCGGGCGACCCTGCGCGAGCGCCTGCCCGACCACCTCGTGCCGGCCGTGCTGGTCGAGATCGCGGCGATGCCGTTGACCGCCAACGGAAAGGTCGACCGCGGTGCGCTCCCCGCCCCGCCGGCGCCCGCCGCGTCGGCCCGGTACGAGCCACCGGCGACCGACACCGAGCGGCGGATCGTCGCCGCGTTCACGGAGGTGCTCGGCGTCGACCGGGTCGGCCGCACCGACCACTTCTTCGACCTCGGCGGCGACTCGTTCGCGGCGGTGTCGGTGGCGCGGCTCGTCGGATCGGGGATGCGCGTGCTGGACCTGTTCCGGGCGCCGACCGTCGCCGCGCTCGCCGCGCTTCTCGACGCCGTTCTCAATGCCGGCGACACGGGCACCGGTCTGCTGCACGAACTCACGCCGCCCGGAACCCGCACGCTGTCGGTGGTGTGCGTGCCGTACGCGGGCGGCAGCCCGATCAGCTTCCAGCCGCTGGCGGCCGCGCTGCCGACAGGGTACGCGCTGTACGGGGTGGCGCTGCCCGGGCACGAGGTGACCCGACCCGACGAGGTGGCGCTGCCGCTGGAGGACGTCGCGGCCGCCGTCGCCGCCGAGATCATGTCCACGGTGGACGGTCCGGTCGCCCTGTACGGGCACTGCTCCGGCAGCGCGTTCGCCGTCGAGATCGCCCGCCGCCTGGAGACCGCCGGCCGGCCGGTGCACGCGGTGTACGTCGCCGCGGCGTTCCCGAGCACCCGGCTGCCCGGCAAGCTGCTCGGCCGCCTGACGCTCGACCGGTTCCAGAGCGACCGCACCTACCAGACGTTCTTCCGCTCGATGGGCGGCTTCGGCGACGCGCTGACGCCCGACGAGATCCGGCGGATCGTCCGGAACCTGCGGCACGACTCGACCGCCGCCGAGGACTACTACACCCGCACCCTCCACGACCCGGACCACCGGAAACTCGACGCCCCGATCGTGTGCGTCGTCGGCGACCGCGACCCGTTGACCGAGTACCACGCCGAGCGCGTCGCGGAGTGGGAGTCGTTCAGCGACCGCGTCGACCTCGTGGTCCTCGAACGGTCCGGGCACTACTTCCTCAAGCACCGCGCCACCGAGGTGGCAGACGTGATCGGCGGGGCGCGGCCACCGTCGACCCGCGTGGAGAAGCCGGTGGCGAAGCGCGGCTTCGGGGTGTTCGCCACCGTCGCCGCGAGCCAGTTCGTGTCGTTGCTCGGCTCCAACATGACGGCGTTCGCGCTCGGCGTGTGGATGTTCCAGCGGACCGGATCGGTGACGCTGCTGGGCCTGATCGCCACCTGCGCGCTCGCGCCGAGCATCCTCGTGTCGCCGTTCGCCGGCGCCGTCGTCGACCGCGCCGACCGGCGGAAGGTGATGCTGCTCGCCGACCTCGGCGCCGGCGCCGGGACGCTCGGGCTGGCCGCCCTGATCTGGGCCGGTGACCTGAGACCATGGCACCTGTTCGTGGTGCTGTCGTGGTCGTCGGTGTGCTCGGCGTTTCAGCGACCGGCGTACCTGTCCGCCGTGCCGCAACTGATCCCCAAGCGCTACCTGGCCCGCGCCAACGGGTTCGCGATGAGTCTCGACGCCGGTTCGCAGGTGCTGGCGCCGCTCGTGGCCGGCGCGCTGGTGGTGACGATCGGGCTGGCCGGTGTGATCCTCATCGACGTCGTGACGTTCTCGGCGTCGGTGCTCACGTTGCTGCTGCTGCGGTTCCCGAACGCGTTGCCGTGGCGGCGGCGCGAGACGATCCGGGCGGAGATCGCCGGCGGCTTCCGGTACATCACCGCGCGGCGCGGCATCATGGCGCTGCTGATCCAGGCCGCCGCGTGCAACGTCCTGCTGGCGATGCTCGGTGTGCTGGTGACGCCGCTCGTCCTGCGCAGCAGCGACGCGGGCGCGCTCGGCGTGGTGATGGCCACCGGCGGCGTGGGCGCGTTGCTCGGTGGTCTCGCGATGACGTTGTGGGGCGGACCGGCGAAGCTGATGAACGGAATCCTCGGCTACGCGCTCGCCGGTGGCGTGTTCATCGCGGTGCTCGGCGCCGGGTGGGGCGTGTGGTCGATGGCGGCCGGGATGTTCGGATTCTGGGCGACGCTCGCGGTCAGCAACGCCTGCTACACGGTGCTGATCCAGGTGAAGGTGCCGCACCACCTGCACGGGCGGGTGTTCGCGATCAACCAGATGGTGGCGTTCTCCACGATGCCGGTCGGCTACCTGATCGCGGGACCGTTGGCGGACAACGTCTTCGAGCCGCTCGGCGACGGCCCGGGACGCGGCGTCGGGCTGCTGCTGGTGCTGATCGGCGTGCTGACGGTCCTCGTGAACGCCGCCGGGTACGCGTACCCGCCGCTGCGCCGCCTCGACACCGACACCCCCGACGCCCAACCGGACGAGGCGATCGTCAAGGGTGAACGCCGATGAGGTGCGGCGAGGGGCACGACGTCACCGATCCGCTCGCGTGGTGCTGCGCCGACTGCGGTGGCCCGTGGGAGTTCACCGACCTGGCGCCGTTCGACCCCGGCTCGATCGACACCGGCACCTGGTCGATGTGGCGGTACGCCGCGATGCTTCCGGTGAAGCCGGTGGTGAGCCTCGGCGAGGGCGCGACGCCCCTCGTACCGGTGCACCTGCCCGACGGGTCCGTGCTCGCGAAGCTGGAACAGCTGAACCCCACGGCGTCCTACAAGGACCGGGGGACGTCGGCGGCCGTCAGCCACTTCGTGACGCACGGCGCCGACCACCTCGTCGAGGACTCGTCCGGGAACGCGGGCGCGTCGATCGCCGCGTACGCGGCCGCCGCCGGGGTGTCGGCGCGCGTCTACGTGCCGGCGACCGCGAGCGCGGCGAAGGTGCGGCAGATCTCGGCCGCGGGCGCCGATGTGGTGCCGGTGCCCGGTCCCCGGTCGGCCGCGTACGCCGCCGCCCGCGCCGACCGCCGCGGCGTGTACGCCAGCCACGTGTGGCATCCGGCGTTCCTGCTCGGGCACCGCACGTGCGCGTGGGAGATCTGGGAGCAGCACGGCCGGCGGCTGCCCGCGGTGGTGGCGTGCCCGGTCGGACAGGGGAACCTGTTCCTGGGCCTGGCCCACGGGTTCCGGTCCATTGTGGACGCCGGATTCGCCGACCGCGTGCCGCGCATGGTCGCCGTGCAGGCCGCGGCGTGCGCGCCGGTCGCGGCCGCGTGGCGGTCCGGCGCCGCGGTTCCGTCCACAGTGGACGAGGGACGCACGGTCGCCGAGGGCATCCGTACCGCCGCTCCGGTGCGGGGCCGGGAACTGCTGCGGGTGGCGCGTCGAACGGGTGGGGCGGTGTTCACGGTCACCGAGGCCGCGATCCGCGCCGCCGTGCGCGACCTGGCCGGCGCCGGCCTCCTCGTGGAGCCGACGGGTGCGGTGGCCGTCGCCGCGCTCGGGCAGATCCGGCAGCGCTTCACCGGGGAGATCCTGGTCCCGCTGACCGGAAGCGGCCTGAAGACGGCGTGACAACGGCCCGAAGACGGCCTGACCGTTACGGGATGCGGGCCACGGCGCAGCGGCCGCCGATGTCGGGGGCCGGCTCGTCGTCGGGGCCGGGCCGCCAGTCGGGCGGGGAGACGATGCCGGGGTCGACGGGGTCGAGGCCGTCGAAGAAGTGCGCGAACGCCGCCGGCGACCGCAGGTGGTACGGAACGGCGCCGCTCCGGGCGTACCGGCGCATCGACTCGACCGAGGCCGCGCCGGAGGCGGTCGTGCCGTCGGTCATCGTCAGGTAGCTGCCGGACGGCATGGCGTCGACCAGGCGCCGCACGATCGCGTGTGCCTCCGCGTCGTCGGCGACGTGACCGACGATCCCGAGGAGCATCAGGCCGATCGGCTCGGTGAGGTCGAGCGTCCTCGAGGCGCCCATGACCACCTCGGCGGTCTGGTGGAGATCGGCCCGGACGTAGGCGACGCTGCCCTCAGCGGTGCCGGTCAGCAGCGCCCGCGCGTGCGCGATCACCATCGGCTCGTCGTCGACGTAGACGATGCGGCCGCGCGGATCGACCGCCTGCGCCACCTCGTGGGTGTTGCCCGGCGCGGGCAGGCCGGCGCCGACGTCGAGGAACTGCCGGATCCCCACCTCACCGGCCAGGAACGCCACGCTGCGGCGCTGGAACGCCCGCGAGTTCCGGGCCGCCTGGACGATCGACGGGAAGATCTGTTTCACCTCGTCACCGACGACGCGGTCGACCTCGAAGTTGTCCTTGCCGCCGAGCCAGTAGTTCCAGATGCGGGCCGAGTGCGGGATGCTCGTGTCGATCTTCGCGTCGGCTGCCTGGCTGACGGGGGAGTCGTGAGCCATCGGTCGATCCCCTCGATCGATTACGGTGGGTGACGGTTTATCACGCCAAACTAGTCCGTCGATGGGTCACGTGCGATGCGTTCCGCACAACTCACGATGCCCACATAAGGTATGGGCCATGACCGACCCCGTGGCCGAGCCGGCCGATCAGATCAGGGAACGCCCACGTCAGGTGACGTGGACGGCGATCCTGCTGGTCGTGTTCGGCGGACTCGGCCTGATGCTGGCGATGCTGCTCCTGTCCGCCGTCAACGACGAGGGCGACCTACCCGGCTGGGTGTATCTGCTCGTTTTCGTCCAGTTCGTGCTGTCCGGCACGCAGATCCTCAGCGGCGTCTTCGTGTGGCTGGGCAAGTCGTGGGCCCGCACGGTGGCCACGGTGGTGTGCTCGATCAACCTGGTGGGTGCCGTGCTGTCGCTGGTCAGCGGCGCGATCCCGCAGGCGATCACGGCCGGGGTGGTGAACGTCGCCGTGCTGCGGATGCTCCGCGGCCGCGAGGTCACCGAATGGTGCGAATAAGGGCGGGTCGCTCGCAGTGCGGGCAGGGCCCGCGCCGGCGGACGTGGTAGGCGAGGGCGGCGCCGCCGAGCGCGGCACCCCAGAGCGGCCAGAACAGCTCGGGCACGTAGAGCCCCCACGTCTGGGCCTCGATCTCGAACTGGCCCAGGATCAGCAGCCGTAGGTACATCAGCCCGGCCGACGTCACCAGGATCGCCACCAGCGACGCCGGCACGATCGCCGTACGCGGGCGTACGGGCTTCCCACGCAGGAACGGGATCCACCGCGGGTACACCTCACCCCACCGCTGCACGAGGCCGAGCGTGAGCACGGCGCCACCGGCACCCATGGTCGCCAGCATCGCGCCCGCGAGCCAGATGCCCGGGCTCTCCCGGGCCTCCTTCTGCAGGCCCTCCCGGCTGACGCCGAGCGGGATCCCCAGCGCGAACGCCCACCGGGTGAGGGCGTAGAAGACCGGAACCGCCACCGCGACGGCGACCGCCCGGCGGCCCCATCGCAGCGCGGCGGCGCGGGTCTCCTCCTCGCTGGTGGACGCGGTGCGCCCGCACCCGCCGCAGGCACCGCGGACCCGGCGCTGGTAGGCCAGGGCGGTGGCGGCCCAGAGCAGCCCGCCGAGCATGAGCAGCAACTGGTTGGCGACCGGCCAGGGCAGGAACAGCCGCGGGTAGTCGGACAGGCCTACGTCCTCCGGCCAGCCGAACGGCGCGCCGGCCAGCAGCATCGGCGCCCGGACCACGGCGAGCAGCGGACGGTAGTCGGGGATGACCACGGTCAACGTGAACGCCAGGGTCCATGCGGTCGTGGCGAGCATGCGGTGTGCGTCATCGATTCTTTTCATGACGATGGCCAGGACGGCGCCGAAAAGCCCGACCACCGCTATCGCCGGCCCGGTGGTGCCGGGCCGCGCGTTCTCCAGAAGGGACGCCCACCGCGCGCCGGGATCGTGCTCGACGCCGAACGGAAAGCCGGCGCCGCCAAAGGTCCAGAAGAGGCCGGCGAGGCCGTAGAGGAGCGAGAAGGCGGCGGTGATTCGATACATGCCTCCATGCTTCGGGCGTCAGGATCCGTTGTGCAGTTGCCGTTCGGCAGGGTGCCGTTCGGCTGTTTACGCTCGGGTGCGTGGTGAGGTGGGCGGCGGTGATCGCCGGCGCGGTGTCGCTCGCGGTGTCGGTTGCGTTCCCGTTGGTGGGGGCGCGCTACGGCGACGACTCGCTGCTCGTGCTGGCCGAGGTCGGTGTGCTGCTGGTGCTGGCGGCTGTCGCCGTGCGGGTCGCGCCGGCCGGGTGGTGGTTGCGCCTGTCGGTGCTGCCGGCGGTCGCGGTGCCGGCATTTCTGCTGCGCTACGGCTGGGTACCGGTGACCGGGCCGGCGCTGGGCGGATTCGCCGCGTGGACGCTGGTGGCGGTGGTCGCCGTGTCCGTCGGTCTGTACCTGCGGCGGCTCGACGCCGCGCGGGTGCGCTCGGTGACCGAGGCCCGGCACGCCCAGCGCCTGCAACTGGCCCGCGACCTGCACGACTTCGTCGCGCACGATGTCAGCGGGATGCTCGCACAGGCCCAGGCCGGCCAACTGCTCGCGTCGCGCGACCCGGCTGCCGCCGCCGCGGCGTTCCGGCGCATCGAGCAGGCAGGCCTGCAGGCGTTGGCCTCCCTCGACCGGACCGTCCACATGCTGGACGGTGCCGGTGGTCTGCCGGCGGGGCTGGCCGACGTGCCCGAGCTGGTGGCCCGGTTCGGTTCGTCCGTCGAACTGGACCTTTCGCCGGAGCTCGTGTTGCCCCGCGAAGTGGAGGCGACGGTGTACCGGGTGGTGGTAGAGGCGCTGACGAACGTGCGGCGGCATGCGCCGGGGGCGTCGCGGGTTCTTGTGCGGGTGGGTCTTCGGGGGTCTTCTGTGGTGGTTGGCGTTGTTGATTCGGGTTCCGGGCGGTTTGCGGGTCGTGGTCTGGGGGCTGGTCGTGGGCGGCGGGGTGGGCTCGGGTTGCCGGGGCTTGCGGAGCGGGTCGAGGCGCTGGGCGGGACGCTCGTGGCGGGGCCGGACGGCACGGGCGGCTGGCGGGTGGAGGCGTCGTTGCCGTTGACCGACGGGTGACCGCGTGCGTGCTTTGTCGCGGCTGACGCAGGCCTGGTTCGCGGATCTTGGACTCCTGGCGGTGTCATAGGCCCGCGGGGAGTCCAAGATCTCGGGAGCGGCCGACCGTGCGGCTCAACTCCTCCTGCATCCGACGGGTGCGACCCGATGCTGCCCTCGGGATCGGGTGGCGTCGAAGGGGATCGAAACTTTCGGAGACGTGTGTTCGACAAGTGCGACCTGGGAACGATCTCGAAAGTTTCGAATGCGTTCGATGGAGAATCTGCGGTTGATCGCTTGTTGTTCGGGGATTGACCGGCGTTGACGGCTCGCATAGTGTTTCGGAAACGTTTCGAGAGCTACCCCGTTGCATCCACCCTGTGACGAGAGGTTCCAGCGCATGAAGAAATCCCTGATGATGGCGGCTGCCGTCATCGCCGCCGGCACACTGACCTGGATCGGTCCGTCGGGCGCAGTTGCCGGCGGATCCGACCGTCCCGACAAGCCGACCACCGTCGACCTTCCGTTACGCGTGCTCGGCGCACGCAGCGACCTGCTCGTCGGCACCGCGGTCGACATGAGCGCCTACAACCAGGACACCCCGTACCGCGAGCGGGTCCGCACGGACTTCTCGGCCGTCACCGCCGAGAATGTCATGAAGTGGTCGGAGCTCGAACCGACCCGGGGCCAGTTCAACTGGGGCCCGGCCGACCAGTTGGTGGCCGAGGCGCGCCGCAACGGCCAGCAGGTGCACGGGCACACGTTGCTCTGGCACAACCAGCTGCCCGAGTGGCTCACCTCGGGCGTCGCCAGCGGTGAGATCGACTCGGCCGAGCTGCGCGACATCGTCCGCGACCACATTCGCACGGTGGTCGGGCATTTCAAGGGCAAGGTGCGCGCGTGGGACGTCGTCAACGAGGCGTTCACCGACGGCGCGAACCCGGTGCTGCGCGACACGATCTTCCGCCAGCATCTCGGTGAGAACTACATCGCCGACGCGCTGCGGTGGGCGAACCAGGCCGACCCGCGGGCGAAGCTGTTCCTCAACGATTACGCGATCGACAACGTCAACGCGAAGAGCACCGCCTACTTCGAGTACGCGAAGACGCTGCGCGCCCAACGGGTGCCGCTGCACGGGATGGGCTTCCAGGGTCACCTCGATCTGCAGTACCCGATTCCGATCGACGCGAACGAGAACCTGGCCCGCTTCGACCGGCTCGGCATGGAGACGGCGTTCACCGAGGTCGACGTCCGGTACTTCCTGCCCGGCGACACCTACAAGACCGCCGGCCAGGTGGGCAGCTTCAACGTGCTGCTGCAGGCGTGCCTGCTCACCCCGAAGTGCGTCATGTTCACGGTGTGGGGCTTCACCGACAAGTACTCGTGGGTCCCGGGCTTCTTCGACGGGCAGGGCGAGGCGACGCCGCTCGACGCCAACCTGCAGCCGAAGCCGGCCTACCGCGGCCTCCAGCAGACGCTCGCGCTCGGTCGCTCCCGGTAAGAACGGTGCCGGTTCCCGTGCGCGTCGCCGTCGTGGGAACCGGCACCGCTGCCCGCGTCCACGTCGAGGCGCTCCGTGCCCTCGACGAACCGGTCGAGATCGTGGCCGGCGTCGACGACGACGCCGGCCACGCCGCGGCGTTCTGCGCGTCGCACGGCATTCCCTATTCGGGGACGTCGTTGGCGCGGGCGCTCGTCGACACGCGGCCGGCGTTGGTGCACGTGTGTTCCGGTGCCCGCCTCGCGCCGGCGTCGACCGCGTTGGCCGGCGGGGTGCACGTCCTCGTTGAGCTGCCACCGGCGCTGTCGTTGCGCGGACTCGACGACCTCGACGCCGCCCAGGCACCCGGCGGCCCTTATGTGGCAACGGTTTTCCCGCACCGGTTCGGATCCGGCGCGCGCCGGTTGCGTGCGCTCGCCGGTGCGGGGGTGCTCGGCCGGCCGCTCCTCGCCCTGTGCCACACCACGTGGTACCGGGCGCACGGTGGACTGATGCTCGGGCCGGGGATGCACGAGATCGACCTGCTGATGTCCGTCCTCGGGGAATGGACCGAGGTCTCGGCGTCCGCCCACCGGCTGGCCCGACCCGGGCGGACCGAGGACGTGTCGCTCGCGCACGTGACGTTCGCCGGCGGGGCGGTGGCGAGCGTCGTGTGCAGCGTGCTGTCGCCGCGCGAGGAGAGTCTGCTGCGGTTCGACTTCGAACGGGCGACGGTCGAGGTGACGCGCGGGCGCGACGCATCGTGCGCCGGCTTCGGCGACGACGATTGGCGGGTCACGCCGGCGCCCGGCCACGAGTCGACGGTGCTCGACGCGTGGCGGTCCGGCGAGCACGGGCGGCGCGGCGGCCACGGCGCGCAGTTCGCCGAGGTGCTGGCCGGCGTGCGGGCGGGCACGCCGCTACCGGTCGGCGTGGCGGGCGCCCGGAGCACGATGCGCCTCGTCGCCGGCGTCTACGCGGCCGCGTTCAGCGGGCGACCGGTGGTTCCGTCCGATGTGGACCCCGGATCGGCGTTCTACGAACGCATGGACGGCTTCGGCCCGCCCTGGAGCTAGTCGCGGCACCTACGATGGACGCGTGGAGATCTGGAACAATCCGGCCTGCTCCAAGTGCGCCACCGCCCGCGAGACCCTCGACGCGGCGCAGGTGCCGTACCGGCTGCGCCCGTACCTCGACCGGCCGCCCACCGCCGCCGAGCTCGTCGACGTGCTGCGGCGGCTCGGCATGGCGCCGTGGGAGGCGTGCCGGCTCGGTGAGCCGGTCGCGGCGGAACTGGGCCTGGCCGACTGGCCGCGCGACGACACGTCGGTGGAGCGCTGGATCGCGGCGATGGTCGAGCATCCGGAGCTGATCCAGCGGCCGATCCTGCTCCTCGACGACGGCGGTGCGGTGATCGGGCGCACGCCGGAGGCGTTGGACACCGCGGTCGCTCAGTCGCGCGTCACCCGTCCGAAAGCTCTTTGATAGCCCAGCGCGACGGCCGCCAGCAACAGCGGCCACAGCAGGTAGACGCCGGTCGCCGCCAGGAGGGCGGCGACGGCGACCAGCGCCACGAACGCGAGCCGACGGGTGACGCTGCCCCGCGGCAGCAGCCGGATCGCCGCGGCGGTGCCGAGGGCGTAGACGAGCACGAAGCAGCCGGTGGTCAGCAGCACCAACGGTCGCACCCCGACGTCCGCGACGGTGACGACGGCCAGGCTGATCGCGCCGCCGCCGGACACCGCGGCCAGGCTGCGGCGGGGGACCTCGCCGGCGCGGCTGCCCTCGGCCAGCCAGGCGGGCAGCGCGCCGTCGCGGCCGAGGGCGGCGCCGAGCTTGGCCGCGCCGGCGTAGTAGGCGTTCATCGTGCCCAGCGTCAGGAAGACGGCCGCGGCGGCGGCCAGCGCGCGGGCCGGACCGCCCACGCCGACGGCGAGCAGGTCCGCCAGGGGCGCGGGTGACCGCGACGCGGCCGGGCCGAGCACGAGGACCGTCGCCGACGCGACCCCGAGGTACAGGATGCCCACCACGACCACCGCGATGGCGGCGGCGCGCGGGAGGTCGTGGGCCGGCCGGCGGAAGTCGGCGGCCAGGTGGGTGATCGCCTCCCAGCCGGCGAAGCTCCACACCAGCAGCGCGGCGGCCGTCGCGACCGCGGGCCAGCCGTGCGGCGCGAACGGCGTGAGGTTCGACAGCCGCGCGTGCGGAAGCGAGGTGACGGTCGCCAGCAGGAGCAGCGTCAGCAGCAGGCCGGCGAGGCCGAGCTGGAACTTGCCGGACACGCGGACGCCGGCCAGGTTGGCGGCGGTGACGACGCCCATGAGGACCAGTGCGGTCGCGGTCCGGCCGCCGCCGAGGACGTCGGACACGTACTCGCCCGCGAACAGCGCTGCGGCCGGCGCGCCGACCGGCACCGCGAAGTAGAAGCACCACCCGACCACGGCCGACGCCCGGGCGCCGAACGCGTACCGGACGTACGTCGACACGCCACCGGCGTCCGGATAGCGCGAGCCGAGCGCGGCGAACGTCGCCGCGAGCGGGACCGACAGGAGGACCAGCGCCAGCCACGCGAGCAGCGACGCCGGACCGGCGGCCTCGGCGGCCAGCGCCGGCAGGGCGACGACGCCGGTGCCGAGCACGGCGCCGATGTAGAGGGCGGCACCCTGCGGAACGGTCAGCCCGCCGGCTTTCGTGATGGTCACGGGGACGACTGTGCCTCGCCGGGAACGCAGCGGACAGTGGCAGGAAAGACGTTCTGCGATAGGATCCTGCCATGGCCCACACGGTGGCGATGGCGCTCACCGACCGGCTGCCGGTCTTCGAGTTCGCGGTCCCGTGCGAGGTCTTCGGCATCGACCGGTCCGACCTCGCCGACCCCTGGTACGACCTCCGGATGTGCGCCGGGGAGCCGGGTGACCTCCGCACCACGATCGGGCTGCGGATCGACGCACCGTACGGGCTCGACGAGATCACGAAGGCCGACACGGTGGTCGTTCCCGGGTGTTACCGCGCGTCGCAGCTGGAACCGCCGCCCGACCTGCTCGACGCCCTCCGCGACGCGCACCGGAACGGGGCCCGGATGGTGTCCATCTGCACGGGCGCCTACCTGCTCGCCGCCGCCGGCCTGCTCGACGGCCGACGGGCCACGACGCACTGGATGAACGCGCCCGACTTCGCGTGGCGGTTCCCGGCGGTCAAGGTCGACCCGGGCGTGCTGTACGTCGACGAGGGAGACGTGCTGACGTCGGCCGGCACCGGCGCGTCGATCGACTTGTGCCTGCACATCGTGCGTCTCGACCACGGCGCCGCGGTGGCCAACGAGGTGGCCCGGCGCATGGTCGTCCCGCCGCACCGCGACGGCGGCCAGGCCCAGTACGCCCACCCGGTGGCCGGGTCCGATCCGCACGGCGACCTCGCGCCGGCGCTGGAGTGGGCCCGCGCGCACCTCGCCGAGCGGCTCACGGTCGACCGGATGGCGGCGGCGGCGCACCTGACCCCGCGCACGTTCGCCCGCCGGTTCCGCGACACGCTGGGCATCACGCCGCTGAACTGGCTGGTGCAGCAGCGGGTGCGGGTGGCGCAGGAACTGCTGGAGACCAGCGACGAACCGGTGGAGCGCATCGCCGCCCGGGTCGGCTTCGGAACGGCGGCCAACCTGCGCCAGCACTTCCACCGGGTCACGAGCGTGTCGCCGCAGACGTACCGGCAGGTGTTCCGCCGCCGGCCGCGTGGTTGACTTGCGGCCATGCTTCCGTGGGGGACCGAACTGGCCGGCCGGCTCGAGCAGACCACGATCATTTCGGACGTCCTGCGCGGCAATCCGCTCGACGACCCGCACGAGCGTCCCATCTGGGTCTACCTGCCGCCCGGGTACGACGACGACGCCACCCGTTACCCGACGGTCTACGTGCTGCAGGGGTACACCGGCCACGTCGCGATGTGGGCGAACCGCATGCCGTTCCGGCAGCCGTTCATCGAGACGGCCGACGAGGTCTTCGGTTCCGGCGCCGCGCCCGGTTGCGTCATGGTCTTCGTGGACGCGTGGACCGCGTACGGCGGCTCGCAGTTCGTCGACTCGCCCGGCACCGGCCGCTACCACACGTACCTCTGCGACGAGGTGGTGCCCTGGGTCGACGCCCGCTACCGGACCATCGCCGCGCCGGGATCCCGCGCCGTCAGCGGCAAGTCGTCCGGCGGCTTCGGCGCGATGATCACGCCGATGCTGCGTCCCGACCTGTTCGGGGCGCTGGCCACGCACGCCGGGGACACCCTGTACGAGCTGTGCTACGTGCCCGACTTCGGCAAGGCGGCCCGCCACCTCCGCGCGTACGACCACGACATCGCCGAGTGGTGGCGCGACTTCCGGTCGCGCACCGCGTTCACCAACGAGGCCGACGGCGTCCTGCTGGGCGTCCTCGGCGTGACGGCGTGCTTCTCCGCCGCCGACGACGGCGTCCCGGTGCTGCCGTTCGACCCGCGCTCCGCCGAACTGCGGCCGGACGTGTGGGAGCGGTGGTTGGCCTGGGACCCGGTGCGGATGGTCGACCGCTACGCCGACGCCCTCCGGTCCCTGCGCGCGATCTGGATCGACGCGGGCACCCACGACGACTACTTCCTCGACCTGGGCGCGGAGGCGTTCCGGGCCGGTCTGGAGCGGATCGGCGTCCCGGCGGACACCGTCCACTTCGAACTGTTCGACGCCGGCCACGCCGCGATCGACTACCGCTATCCGCTGTCGCTGGCCTGGCTGGCGAACCGCCTGGACCGCTGAGAGCCCTACTGACCGGGTGGCGGACCACCGGGGCCGCCCGTACCGCCGCTGGCGCGCAGTGCCAGAAGTTGCCCCGTGTGCCCGGGGAGTTCCACCTCCGCGAGCCCGGACAGGATGTCGCGCACCCGGAGCGGCCCGTCGACCAGCGCCGCGCCGTTCGACAGCAGCAGCGCGGGCACCGTGGTGTCGAGTTCCGCGTCGGTGAGGGCGGGGCCGGTGAGCGCGCACAGCGCCTCGCCCTGTGCGCGGATCCGGTCCCGGAGGCCGTCCGGACCACCGGCGAGCGCGACCACCCGCGCGATCGTCCATGCGTCCTGGGCGAGGCGGTTGTCGTACGTGGTGACCGCACCCGACGCGACCGCGGCGACAACCCCGATGGTGGCGGCGTTGACGAGCGCGACGTGCGCCAGGATCTGGTCCGCGTTCCACTCGCCGTCGGGCGGCGCGCGGAAGGTGTCGGTGGCAGCGGCCTCCAGCAGCGTGCGGAACGCTTCCCGAAGCGGGGTCATGTCACACTCCACAAAGGACGGATTCGGACGCCGGGGTCTCGGGGACCGCCGGCGCAACAAGGAGACCGGACGCCCACGCGACCGGCACCGCGACCATCGCGATCGCGAGGCCGGCGAGCACCGCGGCGGAGACGCTCAGCGCGCCGACCGCCGCGCCGCCGGCGAACGAGCCGAACGCGATGCCCACGTTGGCCGCCGACGCCGGCAACGACTGCGCGAACGCCGATCCGGGGCCGGCGAGAACGGTGACCCGGTACTGCAGCGACGGCGCCATGCCCATCGCGAACCCGCCGATCGCCAACAGCAGCACGGCGACCAGCACGCCCACGGTCCCGAAGAAGTACAACGCGGCCAGGCTCGCCGCGACACCCACCGTGCCGACGACGAGCGTCCGCGCGGCATCGGCGTCGGCGAACCGGCCGCCACCGAACGACGCCACCGCGCACGCGCCCCCGTACGCCAACAGGAACACGCTCACCGGCGCGCCGGAGATCCCGGTGACGCTGTCCAGGAACGGGACGATGTAGGTCAGCGCCGCGTACACCGACGAGAAGACGAGGAACGTCAGGCCCAGCAACGCGAGCACGCGCGGGGCGAGCGCGTACCGCAGCTGGCCGCCCACACCGGTTCCGGTGCTCGGCACCGACGGCACCAGCGCGAGCGTGGCGACCAGAGCCACGACGGCGAGCAGCGCCGCCGCGACGAAAGACCCGCGCCAGCCCAGTGCCTGGCCGGCGAACGTGCCGAGGGGCACACCCACCGCGCCGCTCACCGCGGTCCCCGAAATCACCACCGCCATCGCGCGACCCGCGCGTTCCGCCGGAACCACCGCGGTGCCGGCCGCGAACGCCGCGGCGATGAACACACCCTGGAACGCGCCGGTGAGGACGCGCGCGGCGAGCAGCACGGCGAAGCTGGTGGTCACGACCGTGGCGACGGTGCCGGCGATGAAGAGGAAGAGCGCGGTGGTCAGGACGATCCGTCGGTCCAGCTTCATCGTGGACGCGGTGAGCACGGGACCGCCGATCGCGAGCCCGAGCGCGTACGCCGTGACGAGCGAGCCGGCCGCCGGCACGGAGATGCTCAGATCGTCGGCGATCAGGTCGAGCACGCCGACCACGAGCAGTTCGGTGCTGCCCATGACGAACATGCCGAAGAACAGTGTGGCGAGAGCTTTCATCGGTCCTGCTCCAATCGGTCGCTGTCCAACCGGTCGCGGAGGGCGGCCAGCGGGCCGTCCCAGTCCCGGGCCAGCGCGGCGAGGAACTGCTGGGCCACCTTCATCGGTGCGGAGTCCAGCCGGTAGCGGACGCGGCGCCGCTCGCCCGGCTCGGCCACCACGAGGCCGGCCTCGGCGAGCAACGCGAGATGCTTGGCGATGGCCTGCCGGGTGATCGGCAGCCGGCCGGCGAGGTCGGTCGCGGTGGCCGGGCCGCCGGCCGCGAGCGCGGCGAGGATCCCCCGCCGGCTCGGGTCGGCCAGCGCGGCGAAGACCTCCTGGGCCACCGCCTCCGGGTCAGGCCTGTCCATCGAGGTAAGCGCAGAACTCGGTCAGTTCGTTCGTCCAGCCGTCGGTGTTGCCGCGGAAGGCCGCCTTGTGCTCGTCCTCGCCGAGCTGGCCGAACCCGGTTTCCACCATGGTCAGCGTGGTGCCGGCGCCGTTCGGTTCGAGCGTGAACTCGACGTAGGTGCGGCGCGGATCGGCGTCGGCGAGGCCGTAGATCGGCCACGTGTAGGCGAAGACGTGCGGCGGCTCGACCCGCTCGATGGTGAGGACGGCGCTGTCGCCGCTGTCCCAGCTGAGCGTCGCCTGGCCGCCGACCCGCAGGTCGACCTCGGCGCGGTTGCCGAACCAGGTGCCGAGGCCGTCGGCGGAGGTCAGCGCGTTCCAGACCTTCTCCGGCGGGTGGGCGAGGTCGAGGGTGCGCTCGATACGATCGGGGAAGGCCATGAGTGTCTCCTCAAGTAGCAACCATCTGGTTGCCATCCAACATATGGCAACCCGCCGGTTGCGTCAACCTGAGGCGTTCACCTTTCGCCGTGGGGTCCGGGACGCGGCGCGCGGAAGCCGAGGAGAGTCGCAGCCGCTACGCCGCCGATCCGGCGCGCCTCGCTTGAAGGGCGTCGTTGGTCACCGGGAGTCACGCGCAAAGTTGATCGAGGAAGAAGAGGCTTGTCAGCACAGGCCCTTTCTTCCTCGATCAACTCCATCGGCCACCGCCCGTAGCCGGGATGGTGGGCGAGCCGGATCCTGGGAGACAAAGGTCTGTTGCAACCGACCTTTCTATCCCACAATCCCCATCCAGGTGCGTGGGGTGTGGCTAGGCGACGGTCATCGCGAAGCTGTTGTCGGTGAACGCGGCGCTGCCGTTGGTGCCGCTGATCTCGAAGCCGAACTGGACCTCGCCGACGGTGACGTCGGCCCACCAGTTCTGGGTGCGCAGCCAGTTGAGGATGGCCCGCACGTCGACGTTGCCGGAGTTGGTGTTGCCGACGCGCAGGAACGAGAACACCGCGTTGGCGCCGTTCGAACCGCGGTAGATGTTCCAGGTGTGGCCACCGAGGCTGACGTTGCGGAAGTTCGGCACGGCGCCGTTCTGGTCGTACGACTCGGCGATCGGGCCGACCTGGCCGTTCCAGTTCATCCACAGCATGACCTCGTAGGCCCAGTTGTTGGCCCAGATGTCGTACGTCGTGGCGTAGTTGCCGCTGCCCGGGACGCTCACGTTGAACGAACTGGTCAACGTGGACAGCGAGCTGACCGTGCGGTTCACCGAGCCGCGCACGGTGTGCGGGTACGATTTCACGCCCGACGTCATCGGGTGGTTGGCGATGACGCCCCAGTTGGTGGGCGTCCGGGCCCAGATCGTCTGGCTGCCGGCGCCGGAGCCCCAGATGTTGTTGTAGACGGTGTATCCGTTGCTCTGCCACGTGTCCCACTGCCCGGAGGCGACCCACACCGCGTCCGACGGTACGCCGTTCGTCGGCGGGTTCGACGGCGGCTGTGACGTCGGCGGGGTGGTGGGGCCGGTGACGCTGCCGGTGCAGGCGGTGCCGTTGAGCGTGAAGGCCGTGGGCACGGGGTTGCTGCCGGTCCACGAGCCGTTGAAACCGAACGACGCCGAGCCGTTGGTCGCGATTGACCCGTTGTAGCCGGCGTTGCGCGCGGTCACCTGCGCGCCGCTCTGGCTCACGGTGGCGCTCCACGCCTGGGTCACGGTCTGCCCGGCCGAGTAGGACCAGACGAGCGTCCAGCTGGTGACGGCGTCACCGAGGTTGACGATCGTGACGTTGGCGCCGAAGCCGCCCGGCCAGGTGGAGCTGACCGCGTACTGGACGCGGCAGCCGGTCGCCGCCAGCGCCGGGGGAGCGGTCACCACGACCACCCCGAGGCCGGCCAGCAGGGCCGCCGTCCCCGCCATGAGGACGGGAGTTCGCCTTCGCATGGTTGTCCGCCTTCCACGAGCGGGCCACCCGCCGCGTCGGGCGACCAGACTAAATTTGTCGTATCGATAAACTTAAGAGCTTCGATGGGGCGGGTCAACCGAACCGGCACATTGCCGTGGATCAGCGGTCAAAGGCGAAGGTCGCCCGGGGCCGAGCCGATCTGCCGCACGAACACGACGAGCACGAAGAACCACGGGACGGGACCGACATGAACATCTCCGCAGGAACGTCGAGCGCCACGGCCGCCCGGCAGGGGCAGCCGCCGGCCCGCCGCGAGGACCCGGTGAAGGCCGTCGCCGACGCGCAGGAAGTCTCCCGCGACGACCTGTTCGCCACGATCAAGTCGTCGCAGCCGGCCGGCGGCTCCCCGACGGCCGCCGCGAACAACCAGGGACGCCCGCAGAGCCAGCTGAACAGCCCGCCGCCCGTACCGCCGCCGCCGGGCGCCCCGAAGGGCGAGCTGAGCGGACTGTCCACCGACGACGGCAAGGCCGCGGAGATCAGCGCCCTGCTCGACACCGACGTCGAGGAGGTGCGCAAGGTCAACAGCGCCGCGGAACTGGTGAAGATGTTCCAGGACCGCGGCGTCGACCTGACGTCGCTGCGCTCCGTGCTGAACAACGGCGACCTGTTGGACGTCGCGGCATAGGGACGCTACAACCGGGCCTCGATCTCCGCGATGATCCGGGGACGCAGGTCGGCCGCGTTGATGACCGCGTCGACCGAGCCGACGTCGACCGCCCGCCGGATGTCGTGCACCCGGTCGAACTCGGCGCCGACCTCGTTCAGCTTCTCGGCGCGCACCGACGTGCGCAGCTCGTCCAGTTCCGCCGTCAGCGCGGCCCGGTCGACGCCGGACGCCGCGCCGGCGCGGGCCTCCAGGTCGCGCACCCGGGGGTCCGCCGCCGTGCGCGCGGCCACGTCTCCCGCGAACACCGCCGCCGCGGCGGGGGCGCCACCCAGCACGGAGGCGAACGAGCCCTCCAGCGCGAGCACCGTCATGTTCGGGTTGAGGGCCTTCGAGAAGACGACGAACGCGCCGCCGTGGTAGCGCGAGATCACGCAGAACACGATCGGCCCGCGGAAGTTGACGATCGCCCGGCCGATCTCCGCGCCGTACTCCAACTGGAGCTTGCGCATCGACTCCGGTGACCCGTCGAAGCCGCTCAGGTTGGCGAGCACCACGAGCGGCCGGTTGCCGCTCGCCGCGTTGATCGCCCGGGCGGCCTTCTTCGACGACTGCGGGAACAGCGTGCCGGCGGTGTACGTGTCGGGGCCGTCGGCGGGCGGGAAGCCGCGCCTCGGCACCGCGCGGGACTCGATGCCGAGCAGGCACACCGGGATGCCGCCGAGGCGCACGTCCTGCACCACCGCGGTCTCCGCGTCGGCCATGCCGGCCCAGCGCTCCAGCACCGGGTGGTCCTGGTCGCTGAGCGCCTTCATCACCGTGCGGATGTCGAACGCCTTCTTGCGGTCGGGGTTGTGCGACGCCGAGAAGATCTGCCCGACGGTGGTGAAGTCGCTGCCCTCGACCGCGTGCGGGAAGCCGCTCACGTCGCGGTCGACCGGGTCGGTGGTCGTCGTCCGCCGGGGGGCCGCCTCGCCGGACGCGACGTACGTCTGGTCGTAGTACGTCATCAGCAGGTCGTGCGCGGCGGCCAGGTTCGGCGCCCAGTACTGCGCCTGCCCGTTCGGTCCCATCACCCGGTCGTAGCCGCCGATGCCGAAGTTGTCCTCGGCCGACACGCCGCCGGAGAAGTCCAGCGCCTGCTTGCCGGTGAGCACCATCGCCGAGTCCGGCGTCATCACCAGGATGCCGCGGGTGTGCATCAGCATCGTCGCCTCGGCGTTCCAGTACGGCTGGGCGCCGACGTTGATGCCCGCGACGACGATGTTGATCTCGCCGCCCGCCTGGGTGAACTCGACGATCCGCTTCAACGCCGCGGCCACCCAGTCCATGTTCTCGGTGCCCGAGGTCATCGAGATGCGCGCGCCGGCCGACAGCGAGTACCACTCCAGCGGCACGCCCATCCGGGCAGCCAGGTCGAGGGCGGCGATCACGCGCCGGCACTCGGGTTCCGACAGCGCGCCGAGCGACTTGATCGGGTCACCGAGCAGCACCACCCGCGTGACGCCCTCCGGGTGCCGCGCGGTCGCCGTCGTCACCACACCGGCGACGATCGCCGCGCTGTTGCGCCCCTTCGGCCGGTCCACCGGGACCAACGCGTTCTCCGACGAGAGGTCGTGCTCGACGAACGTGCCGAGCAGATCGGTCAGCTCGTACGGGTAGACGGTGTTGCGGCTGCTCGCGCGCAGCACCTTCTGCCGGTAGTCGTCGAGCGGCTCGACCGGTTCGTCGGACGGCTCGCCGATCGTCATCCGGATGCCGGTGGCGTCGAACGAGATGCGCACGGCGGTCTTCACCAGCGCGCCGGTCTCCTTGTCGCGCAGCCGGCCGATGAACAGGATCTCCTCCAGCCCGGCGCCCGCGGTGGTCGGCAGCACGCGGTGGGCCAGCGTCTCCAGCTCGCCGCGGGTGATGCCGCTCGGCGGCCAGATGTAGAGGACGATCCGGTTGGTGTTGAAGCGGTTCTTCGACGCCCGCTGCGACTGCGCGCGGCGGATCGAGTCGGCGCACGTGGCGATGACGTCCTCGGCCGTCGGGATCGCGACCAGCCGGCCGTCCTGGTCGCGGAGCTCGGTGAGGTCGCGCACCTGCGCGAACGCGACGAGCCGGTCGTCGGACGGGTTCTCCCGCGCCACGCAGCGGAACAGGTAGACCTCCTCGTCGGCCGACGGCAGCCGGGTGAGGTCGAATTTGCTCAGCCGTTCCAGCTGCATCCGGCGCGCGATGAACGGGTGCAGGCCGCGGATCAGCCGCTCCTCGGTCATCCCGGGTGTCGACGGTTGGAACGTGAAGTGGTGGTGCATCACCGCACCGGCGCGGCCGGCGACGGTGATGGTCAGCCGGCGGACCCGGCGCGGCAGCGGGTGCCCGCCGATCACCTCGTGCAGCGCGGCGGCCAGCGCGTCCGGGTCGGCGGGCTGCCGCTCCCAGGCGAGGTAGATGTCGGCGTCGATCGCGCCGTCCTCGCCCGCGGCGGCGAGCTCGGCGAGACCGTGCAGCGCGCCGCCCAGCGCCTCGAACCGCACGGCGGCCGACACGACGCGGCCGGCCTGCTGCGTCGCCGAGTACGAAGCGACCACGTACGAGCAGCCGGCCACCTCGGCGGTGTGCACGCCGGTGAGGCCCTTGTTCCCGTAGTAGCGCCGGGTCAGCACCTCAAGCAGCACCGTGTTGTCGCGGTCGGTGCGGTCGAAGCGCTGGCCGAGCAGCCGCACCAGCGGTTCGGTGGCGCGCACCATCGCGGCGATCCGGTCGGCGCGGTCGGGCGCGTCGGGGTGGGCGTCGAGGTGCCGCAGGTGCCGGCGGACCTCGGCGTAGACGTTGGCACGGGTGCGGCGCAGCAGCGGCTGGGCGAACCAGGCGAACACCACGCCGCGGGCGAGGTCGGCCACCACCGGGATGCGGACCTGCGTCGCGGCCACCAGCCGCTCCAGCGCGAGCCCGGCGGGCTCCCGCAGCGTCTCGTCCGGCGGCGGCTCCTGCAACCACGCGCGCAGCAACGCGGTGACGACCGCGGAGTCGGCGAGCGCGCGCTGCTGCGCCAGGAAGATCCGGAACACCGCGGCCTCGAGCTCCGGGGTGCGTTCCAGATCGGTGACGCCGTAGTGGCGCAACGCGCGGGCCAGCCGGCCCTGGAACGCGGTCGGCAGGCCGGCCCGCTCGACGTCGAGGCTCTGCAGGTAGACGTGGAAGAACTCGCGGGCGCTGCGGATCTGGTCGTCGCCGTCGGAGCCGGTGGGGCGGTTGCGGCTCAGCTCGGCGAGGTCGGCGAACACCTCGATCAGTTCGAGCTCCTCGCCCAACGGCCGCGCGCCGGGATCGACCACGGACTGCCGGGCGGCGAGGTAGTCGTCGAGCGTGCGGCGCTCGTCGTGCGGGTCGACGTCGAAGCCGAGCAGCAGGCTGCGCAGGTCCTCCCGGCCGCGCCGAATGCGGTCCCGCACCGGCAGCTCGCCGGGAGCGGGCAGGTCGAGTTCGGTCGCCGTCCGGGCCGGCGAAGCGGCGGCATCGGCTTCGGACGCGGCGGCCAGCGGCTCCAGCCGCAGCAGCGCGGCGCCGGTCTCCACCTGGCTGCCCACGAAGACGAGGCACTCCGTCAACCGGGCCTTGAACGGCGCGCGGAGCACCGTCTCCATCTTCATGCTCTCCAGGACGAGCACCGGCGCGTCGGCCTCCACCTCGGCGCCGACCGCCACCGGCGTCGCCACCACCAGCGCCGGCGCGGGGGAGCGGACGACGCCGCCCTCGTCGCGGATGATCCGGTGCGTGACGCCGTCGATCTCGACCAGGTGGATCGACCCGTGGGTGTCGGTGAGCAGCCGGTACCGCATGCCGTTGACGACGATCTGACCGGTGTGCCGGTCGAACCGTTCGAGCTCGACGTCCGCCGTTCCTACTGCGTCACCGGAAGTGATGCCGACGCGGAACCGCGACGCGCCGACGCGCGCGACCCGGACGCGGTAGCCCACGCCCCGCAACTTCACGTCGAGCGGCCGGCCGCTCTGGTGCCGCACCTGCGGACGCCCGCCGAACGCGGTCGACAGCAGCCGCTGCCGCTCGACGCGCTCCTGCTCCTCGTACTCGTCGATGGCCGCCGCCGCGAGCGCCACGGCCGAGTGCCGCGCCGACACCAGGCGGCCCTCGCCGCGCACGCGGTCGATCCAGCCGGTGTCGGCGCTGCCGTCGACGACCTCGGGCTGGTCGAGCAGGTCGAGGACGAAGCTGCGGTTGGTGACGCCGCCCTCGATGACCACGGTGGTCTGCGCCATCGCGCGGCGCAGCCGGCCGAGCGCCTCTTCGCGGTCGCGGCCGTGGGCGATGATCTTCGCGATCATCGAGTCGAAGTCGCCCGGGATCGTGTCGCCCTCGCTGACCCCGGTGTCGACCCGGATGCCCGACCCGGTCGGCACGCTGAACCGCGCGATGCGACCGGGGGAGGGGGCGAAGTCGCGGTCGGGATCCTCGGCGTTGAGCCGGGCCTCGATGGCGTGGCCGCGCTCGACCGGGCGATCCCCTTCCAGGCGCCCGCCGGCGGCCACGTGCAGCTGCGCCTTGACCAGGTCGAACCCGGTGGTGATCTCGGTGATCGGGTGCTCGACCTGCAGCCGCGTGTTCACTTCCAGGAACGCGAAGATCCGGTCGACCGGGTGGTAGAGGAACTCGACGGTCGCCGCGCCCCGGTAGCCGACGGCGACGGTGAGCCGTTCCGCTGACGCCTTGAGCTCGGCGGCCTGCTCCGGCGACAGGACCGGCGACGCCGACTCCTCGATGATCTTCTGGTTGCGCCGCTGCACCGAGCAGTCGCGCACGCCGAGCGCCCAGGCCGTGCCCTGCCCGTCCGCGATCACCTGGACCTCGACGTGCCGGGCGCCGGTGACCAGGCGCTCCAGGAAGACGACGCCGCTGCCGAACGCCCGGGCCGCCTCCTGGCTGGTGCGCTCGTAGGCGTCCTCGAGCTCCTCGACGTCGTGGACGACGCGGATGCCCCGGCCGCCGCCGCCCGCGGTGGCCTTGAGCATCAGCGGATAGCCGATCTCGGTCGCCTTCTTCTTCGCCGCGTCCAGGGTCTCGACCGGCCCGCGGCTCCACGGGGCGACCGGGACGCCGACCTCCTCGGCGATGAGTTTCGCGCCGATCTTGTCGCCGAGCTTGCGCATCGCGTCGGGGCTGGGCCCGATGAAGGTGACGCCGATGCGCTCGCACAACTCGGCGAAGGCGGGATCCTCGGCGACGAAGCCCCAGCCGACCCAGGCGGCGTCGCTCTTCGTGTCCTTCAGCGCCGTTTCGAGGATCTTCAGGTCGAGGTAGGGGCGGGCGGACGCGGGACCGAGGTCGTAGGAGACGTCCGCTTCGCGCACGAACATGGCGTTACGGTCGACGTCGGTGTGCAGTGCGACGGTCTCTATCCGTGACCCCGTCTCGAGAACCAACTCCCGGACGGCGTTGATGAGCCGCATCGCGGCCTCACCGCGATTGATGATGGCGACACGACCGAACATCCGCCCTCGATTCCCCTTCCGCACGACACTGGGTCGTTCACGATCGTCGCCCATCGTGGTGGGAGGTGTCGGGTGGCACCATGACGAAGAACGTGGTCGACCTTTGTGAGGGTCCCACAAACGGGCTTATGGAGTCTCCTCAAGACTGGAGGGGTACGCGGTGGTGAAGGCACGGCCGGCTGCCGGCGGGGGTCGGTGGGTGGAGATCTCGCCGGAGCGGCTCCGGGGGTGGCTCGACGGGTTCTACGGGCGGCACGACGGCGCCACCGAAGACGGGCTCACCCTCACCGGCACCAGCGACGGCGACACCGCCACCCTGCATCCGCCGCCGGGGCTCGGCGCGCCGGCCGACCTCGACGCGCTGCTCGCGGCGATCGCGCGGCCGCCGCGCATCGGGTTGGTGCTCGCGCGCAAGGGCGCGCTCGCCGTGGGGGTCGTCGAGGGGACGGACGTGAGCACGTCCAAGGTGGAACGCTTCTACGTGCAGGGGCGCACCGCGGCGGGCGGCTGGTCGCAGCAGCGTTACGCCCGGCGGCGCGACAACCAGGCCGACCACGCCGCGCAGAAGGCCGCCGACGTGGTGGCGCGGGTGCTCCTGCCGCACGTGCCTGAACTCCGGGCGCTGGTGTGCGGCGGCGACCGGGCGATGGTCGACGCGGTGCTGGCCGACCGGCGGCTGGCACCACTGGTCGAACTGCGCCATCCGCACCTGCTCGACACGCCGGAACCGCGCCTGGAGGTACTGCGGGACGCGGCGGTGGCGGCCCGCAAGGTCCGCATCCACCTCGTTCCGTAGGACGTCGTACCTCCGTATTGAAATACTTCAACGGGCTGCGCGGCGGCATGGTGGATACCACATGCCAAGGAGGCCCCGCCCGTGACCACCGAGGACGTCCGGTACCCCGTGCTGGAGCGCGCGCCGACCCTGTCCGACCGCGTCACCGAGAGCGTGCTCCAGCTGATCACGAGCAACGCGCTCAAACCGGGCGACCGGCTGCCGTCCGAGCGTGATCTGGGGGTGCGGTTCGGCGTCTCCCGCACGGTCGTCCGCGAGGCGGTGCGGTCGTTGGCCGCCAAGGGCGTGCTCGACGTGCGGTCGGGCAGCGGCGCGATCGTCGCCCGCGTCGGGCCCGACACGGCGAGCCAGACGCTGCGGCTGTTCGTGCAGGGTTCCCGCGGCGGCCCCGACGGCGACGAACAGATCAACGACGTGCGGGAGATGCTCGAGGCGCGCGCCGCCCGCCTCGCCGCCGCCCGCGCCGCCGCCGGCACCAGCGCCGGCACCACCGCCAGCGCCGCGCGGCCCGCCGACCTCGACCGCCTGCGCGACCTGCACAAGCAGCTGAAGGCGGCGAAGGCCGACGTGGAGCGGGCGGCCGTGCTCGACGTGGCGTTCCACCGCGAGATCGCCGTCGCCACCGGCAACCCGCTGTTCGTGGTCATCATCGACTCGATCGAGCCGGCGCTGCTGGACATCCGGCGCCGGACGCTCGGCTCGCCGGGCCGGCCCGCCCGTTCGCTGCGGGCGCACGCCCTGATCCTCGACCGCATCGCCGCCGGCGACCCGGACGGCGCCGAGGCGGCGATGGCCGAGCACCTGGCCGACTCCCGCGCCGCCTGGGCGAAGCTCGCGGGCTGACCGCTACGCGGCGGCGGCGTACGCGTCGATCTCGGCCAGGAGCGCCGCCTTGCCGGCGTCGCCGAGGAACGAGTAGCGCACGCCCTGCCGGGCCAGTTCCGCGACACCGGCCCGGTCGAGGCCCAGCAGCGTGGCGGCCACGGCGTACTCGTCGTTCAGCGTCGTGGAGAACATCGGCGGGTCGTCGGAGTTGATGACGACCGGCACCCCGGCGGCCACCAGGGTGGGCAGCGGGTGCTCCGCCAGCGACGGCGCCGACCGCGTGCACACGTTCGACGTCGGGCACACCTCCAGCGGGATGTCGTGGTCGCGCAGGTGCGCCATCAGCCGCTCGTCCCGGGCCGACGCGATCCCGTGGCCGATGCGTTCGGCGCCGAGGTGCTCCAGCGCGTCCCATACGGTCTGCGGACCGGTGGACTCGCCGGCGTGCGGCACGCTCCGTAGCCCGGCCGCCCGGGCCTTGGCGAAGTGGTCGGCGAACTGCGGCCGCGGCACCCCGATCTCCGGGCCGCCGAGCCCGAAGCTCACCAACCCGTCGGGACGCAGCCGCAGCGCCACGTCGAGCGTGACGTCGGCGGCCGGGATGCCGGCCTCGCCCGGGATGTCGAAGCACCAGCGCAGCTCGATGCCGAGCTCGCGGGCGGCCCGCGCGCGGGCGTCCTCGACGGCCTCGCAGAACGCCTCGGCGGCCATCCCGCGCCGGATCGACGAGTACGGCGTCAACGTGAGCTCGGCGTAGCGCACCTGCTGCCGGGCCAGTTCGGTGGCGATGTCGTACGTGAGCGTCTCGACGTCCTCCGGATCGCGCACCAGGTCGACGACCGTCAGGTACACCTCGATGAAGTGCGCGAAGTCGCGGAACGTGAAGTACTCCGCGAGGCGTTCCGGGTCGGTCGGCACGGTGGTGGAGCCGGCGTGCCGGGCGGCCAGGCGCGCCACGGTGGCGGGCAGCGCGGAACCGATGTGGTGGACGTGCAGCTCGACCTTGGGCAGGTCGCGGATGAAGCTCTCGATCATGCTGATCTCCCTTCGCGAGATGGAAGGGGCGTACGGCAACCGGCCACCGGCCCCTTCCGGTTTCGGGGGAGGCGCCCTTCACGGTTCCCGAAGGAACCCCATGCAGGGCGAGCGTGGCGGCACCGTGGCCGAGCGGCCAGGTTCCGTCGCAGCGCCTCTCGCCTGCATTGCGCCGTCCTCGGCGCGAATAATTGCCGGAGACGCTAACAGCCCGCCTCCGGACCCCGCAATCACCACACGCACGTGCCGCCCGTCACGTCATCCGGCGGAGCACCACGCCCACCACCGCGGCGGAGGACAACAACCCCATGTGACGCGAGTCGGCGCTTCCGCCCGTGTTGTCGCCCAGCACGGCCAGCCGTCCGTCGGGCACCACCGGGTCCGGGGCCGGAACACCGGCCGGCACCGGATCACCCGGCAGGGCGGCGGCCCGCTTCACCAGGTACCGCGGCTCACCCGGGAACTCGGGACCGGGCGACCGCAGCACCACCGCGTCGCCGCGGCGCAGCGTCTCGAACGCCACCCGACGCACGAGCAGGCGGTCGCCGGGGGAGTAGGTCGGCGTCATCGACGTGCCCTCCACCGTCACCAGCAGGAGACGGCGGCGCAGCAGGTCGCCCAGCAGGCGGATCACGGCGTCGGCACCGGCTGGTAGCCGTCGGCCTGCATGCGGAACAGGCGGGCGTACCCGCCGTCGTGCCGCAGCAGTTCGGCGTGCGTCCCCTCCTCGACCACCACGCCGTCGGCCAGCACGACGATCCGGTCCGCGTCGCGGATGGTGTTCAGGCGATGGGAGACGAGGACGCTCGTGCGGCCGGCCCGGTGGCGCTTGAGCCGGTGGTGGAGTTCGTACTCGGCCTCCGGATCCAGGCCCGCGGTCGGCTCGTCGAGGATCAGCAGGTCCCGGTCGTCGCGGAGGAACGCGCGGGCCAGCGCGACCCGCTGCCACTGCCCGCCGGAGAGCACGACGCCGGTGGTCGGGTCGTCGCGGTCGGCCTCGTCGTACCAGGCGTTGGTCAGCAACGTGTCGTAGCCCTTCGGCAGCGCGGCGAGCACGTCGTGCACACCGGCGCGCCGCGCCGCGTCCTCGACCCGGGCGACGTCGCCGAGATGGGCCACGTCGCCGACGCCGACGTTCTCGGCGGCCGACAGTTCGTAGGTCATGTAGTCCTGGAACACCGCGCCGATCCGGTCGCGCAGCGCCGCCACCTCGACGTCGCGGATGTCGACGCCGTCCCACGTGATCCGCCCGCGGGTCGGGTCGTAGAACCGGCACAGCAGTTTGATCAGCGTGCTCTTGCCGGCGCCGTTGAGCCCGACGATCGCGATCGCCTGTCCGTGCGGGATCCTCAGGTCGACCCCGCGCAGCACCCACGGCTTGTCCGGCCCGTACCGGAACCAGACGTCGTGCAGGACGAGCCCCGCGCGCAACGGCTCGGCCGCGCCGTCGCCGAGCGGCAGGTCGGGCGACGCCATCACCAGCGCCCGGTAGTGGTCGAACAGCAACGCGTTCTCGTGCGCCGACATGAACCGCTCCACCAGCCCGCCCAGCGCCGACTGCACGCCGGCGAGCGCGGCGACGAGCAGCGTGATGTCGCCGATCGACAGCCGCCCGTGCGACGCCTGCGTCACCGCCCACAGCAGCCCGACACCGGCGACCGCCGCCGTCAGCATGGTCAGGACGGAGCGGACGCGCAGCTCACGACCGTCCTGCGCGGTGTGCTCGTCGTTGACCGCGGTCATCTCCGTGCGCATCCGGCCCCGGAACAGCCCGCCGAGCCCGAGCATCCGCAGTTCCTTCGCGGCCGACAGGCTGGTCAGCAGGTCGGCGTAGTGCATCTCCCGCCGGGCCCGGGCGCTGACCCGCCACAGCATCCCGGCCCGCCGGCGGTTCAGGCGGGCCTGCGCCGCCACGGCGGGAACGGCGGCGGCGACGGCAAGCGCGGCCAGCACCGGGTTCAGCGTCAGGAGCGCGCCGAGGAACGCCGTCAGCGACACGACCGCCTCGACCGAGCCGAGCCCGTCGTCGACGAGCTGGCCCGGCCCCGACCGGCCGGACTGCTGGGCCATCTGCAGCCGGTCGCGGAACGCGGGCGTCTCCAGGACGCCGAGGCCGGTGATCCGCTCCATCGCCGCGTAGAGGCGGTCCATCGCCCGCAGGCCCACCGCCCGGATGAGCCGCCCGTGCAGGTAGTTGCGCGTACCCGGCACCAGCCCGACGACCAGCCCGACGGCGACCAGCCCCGACGCGGTCGGCAGTGCCGGCCGGCCCGACGTGAGCGCGTCGATGGTGGCGCTCAGCAGCGCCGCGGCGAGCGCCGGGCAGACGCCGGCGACGATCGCGAGCACGCCGTACGTCACCAGCACGCCGGGTGCCGCGCCGGCGGCGAGCCGGGCGGCGGCCCACAGGTGTCCCGGCAGCCGGCGTACCGGGACACTCTCCGGAGCGGGCACTAGACGGTCGACAGCGTGGGCAGGTCGCCGAACGTGTTGCCGCTGCCGAGCACCACGCCGTCGGAACTGACCAGGCAGAGCGTGGGGTAGCTGGTGACGGCGAACCCCTGCACCCACGCCTCCTGCCCGGGCTGCACGGTCACGTCGACGGCCGACAGCCGGCGCACGTAGTCGTCGCCCTCCGCCGGCAGATCGGTGACGACCACCGCGACCTTCGCCACGCCCGTCCCCGCATAATCCACGAACTCCGGAATGCGGTCGGCACACGGCGCGCAGCCGGGCGAGAAGAACCCGATCAGCGTCGGCCGCGCGGGGTCCACCGACGACACCTCCGCGCCGGACACGGTCGTGGCGGTCAGTTCCGGCGCGGGCGACCCCGCCGGCAGGCCGGCGTCGGGCAGCACCGACGGAGCGGCGTCGACACGGCTCTGCAACTCCCGCAGCCGGCGGATCACGCCGAACATGAGCACGAGGTTCAACAACGTCAGGACGACGGCGATGACGACGCCGACAGCCAGGTAGATCATGGGATTCCTTCCCCCGTAATCGTATCGACGCTCACCTTAGCGTGCCGCTACCGTCGCGTGGATGGTCGAGATCCTGTGGCTGTGCGGCCCGTCCGGGGTGGGCAAGTCCTCCGTCGGGTATGCGCTGTTCGAGCAGCTGGGCCCGCACGCGGCCTATGTCGACCTCGACCAGCTCGGCCTGTGCCACCCGGCGCCCGCCGACGATCCGGGCAACCACCGCCTGAAGGCGCGCAACCTGGGCGGCGTCCACGCCGGCTTCCGCGCCGCGGGTACCCGGCAGCTGGTGATCAGCGGCCTGGTCGACGACGCGGCTGGGGTCGCCAGCCACGTCGCCCGCCTGCCCGGAGCCGACGTGACGGTGTGCCGCCTGCGGGCCGACACCGACCAGCTGCGGGCCAGGTTCGAACGCCGCGGATGGCTGCTGAACCTGCTGGAGGAGAGCGTCCGGAACGGGCGGGACCTCGACCGGACCGACTTCGCCGACCTGGTCGTCGACACCAGTGGCCTGGCGGTGCCCGAGGTGGTCGCCAAGGTCCGGGCCACCGGCTGGCCCCCGCCCGCCCCTGCGCCGCTCGCCGATGCGCCGCCCGCTGAACTGCCGGCCGTTGAGCTGCCGGCCGTTGAGCTGCCGGCCGCCGCCGGTGGGTCGGTGCTGTTCCTGTGCGGCCCACCCGCCGTCGGCAAGTCGACCGTCGGGTTCGAGGTGTACCTCCGGAAGATCGGCGCCGACGTGCCGGTCGCGTACGTCGACCTCGCCCAGATCGGGTTCTGTCGCCCGGCGCCACCCGACGGCACCCTCACGGCGCACAACCTGGGGCGCGTCTGGGCCGGGCACCGGGCCGCCGGCGCGAGCCACCTGATCGTCACCGGGAACGTCACCGACCGGGCGGCCCTCGCCCGCTACCGCGCCGCGATCCCCGCCGCCGACTGGATCGTGTGCCGCCTGCGCGCCGACGCCGCGACGCTGACGGAGCGCGTCATGCTCCGCGGCCGCGGCGGAGGCCCCGGCATCATGGGTGACGATCTCCGCGGCCGTCCGGAGGCCGAACTGCGCGGGCGGGCCGCCGACATCGTCCGCACCGCCGGGACCCTGGACGCGTCCGCGCTGGGCGACGTGGCGGTCGACACCGACGCCCGCGACGTCGCCGAGGTGGCCACCCTGGTCGAGGAGGCATGGCCGGGTGGCGGTATATGCCGACGATCGGTACATTGAGCCTCATGGCCATGCAGGAACCGACGTTCTTCATCCTCACGGCGCTCGCCGAGGAGCCCCGGCACGGGTACGGCGTCATGCGGGCGGTCGCCGACCTGTCCGACGGGCGGATCACGCTCCGGGCCGGCACGCTCTACGCCGCGCTCGACCGGTTGGCCGCCGACGGTCTGCTCGTGGTCGACCGGGAGGAGGCCGTCGACGGGCGGCTGCGTCGGTACTACCGCCTGACGCGGCACGGCGTCGGCGCGCTGGGGGCGGAGGTGGAACGGTTGCGGACCAACGCCGACCTCGCGGCCGCCCGGATCCGGACGGCCGGCAACAAGGGCACCGCCGGGCCCGCGCTGGGGACCGCGTGATGGAGACGCGACTGGCCCGCGCCTACCGCCGACTGCTCTGGGCGTACCCGCGTGACTACCGGCGGGCGCGCGGCACCGAGATGCTCACGACGCTGCTCGACGCCGCGGAACCCGGCCGGCGCCGGCCCGCGTTCCGGGACGCGCTGAACCTCGTCGTCCGCGGCCTGCGCTGCCGGCTCAGCGTGCCGAACCACCCCGGGTACGTCGTGGTCGCTTGCCTCGCCGCGATGGCGGTGGCGGGGATCGGTGCCTGGTCCGGCGCCATGGCCGGCTGGCAGCGGGGCACCAGCCTGCCCACCACCGGGGAGGTGGTCGCCGCCGCGACCGTCGCCGTCCCCGACGCCGGCCGGTACCTGCCCGCGCGGCAGCGGAACTGCGACTGGCACTGCTTGGGCAATCCGTCGGACGACATGGTGGTGTTCCGCGGCCCGTACGTCCGCGACGACCTGATGCCGGAGTGGACCGCCGACCGTCCGCGCACCACGAACCCGGCCGCGAACCGCGTCTACCTGCCGCTCGCGATGGCGCACGCCGACATGGTGACGATCGCGGGCCAGGCCCACGACCGCCTCGCCGCGGCCGGCTGGCGGGTCACACCGGTGCGCACCTACTACGACATGCGGTTGTTCTGGGCCACCAAGGGCGACCTGACGCTGCGCTTCGAGGGGCGCGGCACCACCCAGCCCGAGAGCCCCGCGGTCGCGTTCGTCGTCCACCACGACCTCCCACCGGCCACCCTGCCCGCCGCGGCGGCCGGCGCCGCGGCGGGAGCGCTGCTCGGCTGGTGGCTGGCCGCGTTCGCGCTGCGGCGGTACCGGCGGCACGGCCCGGGCCGCCGGACCGCGATGCTGGTCACCGCGCTGCCCGCGCTGATCATGACGGCCCTGATCAGCGCGCAGGTCGCCATGGTCACCGCGTACGATCTGATCTCCGGCGCCGGCACCGGCGAGGCGGCCTCGTTCCTGCTGGGGCTGCCGCTCCAGCAGTACGGGCTGGCGATCCTCTCGATCGGCGTCCTGGCCTCCCTCGTGCTCGCCCTGACCCGTGCCGACCCGCTCCCCGATCGCCGCTTGACCGCCGTGTGACGCACAATCGCGTTCCATGAACGACGTCCTCGACCGCTTCCCGGAGTTTCCGCACGAGCAGGTGACCTTCGTCCGCGATCCCGACACCGGGCTGCGCGCGATCGTCGCCATCCACGACACCAGCCTCGGCCCGGCGTTCGGCGGCACCCGGTTCCATCCGTACCCGACCGAGGCCGCCGCGCTCACCGACGTCCTGCGCCTGTCGCGCGGCATGACCTACAAGACCGCGGTGGCCGGGCTCCCGTGCGGCGGCGCGAAGACCGTCATCATCGGCGACCCGTCGACCGCCAAGACGGAGGCGCTGCTGGAGGCGTTCGGCCGCGTCGTGCAGGGCCTCGGCGGCCGCTACGTCACCGCCGGCGACGTCGGGACGAGCGCCGAGGACCTCGACGTGATCAGCCGGACGACGAGCCACGTCACGGGAGCCACCGGCGGTTTCGGCGACAGCGGACCGATGACCGCGCTCGGCACGTTCCACGCCCTGCGGGCCGGCGCCGCGGCGCGCTGGGGCACACCCGACCTCGACGGGCGCACGGTCGGCGTCGAAGGGCTGGGCAAGGTCGGCTACCACCTGAGCCGGCTGCTGCTCGACGCCGGTGCGACCGTCGTCGCGTCCGACGTCTCCGGACCCGCGCGCGACCGGGTGCGGCGCGACCTGCCGGCCGTGGTGCTCGCCGACCGCGTGATCGACGCCGCCGTCGACGTCTACGCGCCGTGCGCGCTCGGCGCCGGCCTGAGCACCGCGTCGGTGCCGACGATCCGGGCCGCGGTGGTGTGCGGCGCGGCCAACAACCAGCTCGCCACCCCGGCGGCGGCGCGGGCACTGGCCGACCGCGACATCCTCTGGGTCCCCGACTTCGTCGCGAGCGCCGGCGGCGTCACCACGGGGTTCCACGAGTACCGCAAGCTCCCGCCCGACGACGTCCCCGCGCGGCTCGAGAAGATCTACGAGACGACCGCGGAGGTCCTCACCCTGGCCCGCGAGCGTGGCATCCTGCCCGGCACCGCCGCCGAATCCGTTGCGCACGAACGGATCCGGCGCGCCCGCCCCGGTCGCGTGTGACCACTCACCACGCGGTGAAGTCCTCGTGGTACTCGCCGTTGAGGAACCCCCGGGCGTGCTCCCGCATCCGCTGCGCGTAGCGGGCGTCCTCCTTCAGCGCCGAGTAGCTCTTGCCGGCCCGGTCGACCTCGATCACCCCGGCCGTCTCGGCGAGGTACACGTCGAGCCCCGGGTACATCAACTCGACGCACGGCAGGTCGTCGACGTCGAGCGCGAACACCGGGTACTCGCCCAGCGCGTCGGCCGGGCCGGTGGCGAGGACGCGCCGCGAGTCGCTGCCGCCGGGCAGCAGGAAACACTCGGCGAACCGCTCCGCGAGGGCCGGGCTGTCGTACGTCTTCCCGATCGGTCCGAACGCGTCGGCCGCGATCTCCGCCAGCGGACGCGGGGTGAGCCGGCCCCCGTCGTCGAACCACCCGAAGCGGCGCAGCAAGCCGGCGTCGAACTCCAGCCACCGGCGCAGGGCCGGCGACAGCGGACGCCCGCTCGGGAACGCGTCCGGCGGGGTGACCGGGGAAGGCTCGCCGGCCACCCACGGGCCGTCCCACGTGTTGTACGGGTGGAGCAGCCGGCCCGGGTCGGCCCGCACCGATCCGATCACCAGCTCCACCAGGGCCACACCGTGCTCAGTCATGCCGTCACGGTACGACGATCTTCGTGAACCAGCCCGGAACCGTGAGGCGGTCACCCGCGACGAGCACCGCGACGTAGCGGGCGGTCCGGTTCTCGCGCGGCGGCACCGGCGCCCACGGCGTGTCGCCGTCGGTGAGCACCACCACCAGATCCGCCCGGGGACGGGCGCGGGCCACCGTCGCGACCGCCGGCCGCAGGTCGGTGCCGCCGCCGCCGGTGAGCACGACGTCGTCCACCGACCGCACGGGGTGGAGGTCGCCGGTGACCGTGTCGCACGAGACGACCTGTACCGGCGTGCGGAGCCGGCCGGTGCGCTGGACGATGCCGTCGATCTCGGACAGGCAACGGGTGAGCCGCTGCCGGTCCATCGACCCGGACGTGTCGACGATCGCGTACACGACCGGCGGCCGGGGCTGGCGCATCGCGGGCAGGATCACGCCGGGCACGGTGCGCCGCGACGGCCGGGAGTACGTGTAGTCGCGGACGCCGGCCACCTCGGCGGCCTTGCGCCGCACCACGGCGTTCAACTCGGCCCGCCAGTCGACGCGGGACTCCAGGATCTCCTCGGCCCAGCGGCGGAGCCCGGCCGGTGCGGTGCCGAGGGCGCGGATCTCGCCGGCGACCTGCCGCCGGATCTGGTCGGCGCGGTCGGCGTCGAGACCGCGTTCCGCCTCGGTCGCGCCCGCCGGTCCGAGGTCCCACGGCCGCCGGCCCGGCGTCACCCCCGATCCGCAGTCCCCAGTCGCCTCACTCGGCGACAGACCAGCTGCTTGAGGAGTCGCCGGTGGTTCGGACAGCAGCCGGTAGATCTGCTCGGCGCCCATGGTCCGCTCGGCGCCGGGGATCTGTCCGATGTGGACGGCGCCGGGCGGCAGCGTGACGCCGTGCTCGACGAGGTCGGCGTTGATGACCGCGTCACCGGCGACGTTGAACAGCGGCGCCTTCGCCGACGGCTCGCCCAACTCGGTGAAGCGGTCGAGGTGCTCGCGCAGCAGGTGTCCCACCTCGTGCAGCCACCCGCCGGCCAGTTCCGGCACCGACAGCCGCCCGCACCACGCCGGGTTCCAGTAGAACCGCCACCGCTCGTCGACCGCGATCGTCGGCACCCGCTCGCTGCGGACCGGCGTGCAGGCGAACAACGCCGTCGCGAGGTACGGCATCAGCTCCGCCGCCCGCGCCCGGGCCGCGGCCATGCGCAACGCCTCGTCCGTCATGCCTCCGCCAGGCGGCCCAACTCGCGGAGAATCGGTGCCAGCGACCGCATCGCCGCCACGTCGGGCAGCGTGCCGTGCGGGCGCGACCGGGCCCAGTACCGCGCGGTGGCGAACGCGATGTCGGCGTGGCCCGCGTCGGCGATGCGCGCGAGCACGCGCCCGCAGGCGTTCCATCGCTCCGGGGTGTTCCGCGCGTCGGTCACCGCCCACACCGACGACGCGACCGCGTGCACGATGTCGCTGCGTCGCCCGGCGATCCGCACGGAGTCCGGATCGGCGAGCAGCTCCTCCGGATCGGGAAGGTCCAATGTGGACACATAGGTGAGGAACTCGCCTGCGGCGGGCCCGCCGACGCATCCGCCCACCAGCATCGTGCGTACCTGTCCGGGCGCGTCGGCCCACGTGGCGGCGGCATACAGGCGGGCGGCCATCTCCCACGACCGCGGCGTCGGGAACGCGAAACCGGCCGCGCTGGCGCTGTCGGGCAGCCGCGTCACCAACTCCGGCCGCGTCCCCAGGAAAATCCCGACGAGCCGCATGGCGTCGGCAACTCCGGGCCCGGGCGCGGGTTGCGGCCCGTCGGGCGCAAGGTCTGAATGGGGGACGGGCACCCGCGGCCAGCCGTACGTAAATCCGTCGCGTAGCGTCGTCGCGGGCAGCGACCAGTCGAGGTGGCAGAACCGGTTGGCGAGCGGCGGGGTGAGATCCCAGCCGTCGGTGGCGACACCGGGCGGGTTGGCCGCCGCGACCACCCGGGTGGCCGGTGGCAACGGCAGGTCGCCGACGATCCGGTCGACCGCCACCCGCAGCATCGCCGACTGCACCGCGGGCGGCGCGGTCGACATCTCGTCGAAGAAGATGACGCCGCGCTCGGCGGCGGCGAGCTCGCGGGCCCACCGCGGCGGGGCGAGCGTCACGGTGCCGGCGCCCGCGTCCACCACGGGCAGCCCGGCGAAGTCGCTCGGCTCCCGGATCGACGCGATCACCGTCTCGAGGTGCAGGCCGAGGTCGGCCGCGAGCTGCTCGATGACGCTGGTCTTGCCCTGGCCGGGCGGCCCCCACAGCACCACGGGAACGTTGGCGGCCAGGCAGATGCCGAGCGCGGCGCAGCTTGCCTCGTACCGGTCCATGATCGCCTAGGGTATCGAAACCCGTCACGCCGCGTGTCGGTGGGTGTCAGCCGTCGCGCCTCAGGGCCGCGAGCCCGGCGAGCGTGTCGACGTCGGGCGGCTCGCCGGCGTCCAGCATCTCCATCGCCTCCTCGACGCCGAACCCGGCCGCGTGCCACAGCGCCGGCTGCAGGTCCGGCGCCCGCTCGCCGACCTCCCGCCACGACAGCCAGCGCTCGAACACCTCGTCGGGTTCCCAGGCCGACCGCCGCAGCGCCCGGACGTACGCCTCCCCGTCGAGGTCCACCCAGGCGGCGAGGCCCGCCCAGCCACCCTGGTAGCCGTCGTGGTCGCGGCGCCCGGCCAGGGCGAGCTCGTCGAGCAGCCGACGCATCAGCGCCGGCTCCTTCGCGCCGCCCCGTTCCAGCCCGCGGAGCATCGTCGGGAACACGTCGTAGGGGATCCGCTGCTCGGCGAGCCCGTACCGGAGCGCCACGTCGATGTCGACCCGGGGCTCACGCGCCCTCGCGTACCGGACGAACTCGTCCGCGTCCTCGACGCCGAGCCGGAACAGGCTCAACCAGGTCGTCGACGCCGTGTAGTCGCTCCACCGGCGCCCGCCGGCGTGCACCGCGTCGATGAACGCGTCCGCGTCCCAGCCGGAGGTGTCGAAGCCCACGGCGCTCCGCCGGCCCGAGCCCCCGACCAGCAACTGCAGGGTGGCACCCGGCCAGCCGAGCCGCCGGACCTGCGCCGGGGTGAACCACTGCCCGACCAGGCTGACCCCCCGCACCCCGCGGACGCCCGCCCGCCGCAGCCCCCGGTACGCGCGCGGCCGGAGCAGGCACCACAACAGCGGCCGCGACCACCGCCCCCCGCTGACGAACACCCACCAGAGGACGCCGAGCAGCACCAACCCCGCGAGGGCGGTCAGCCACTGCCACGCCACCCCGCCAAGTTAGCCCCACCCCAGCCACCGCCGGGCCCCCCGCCCCGCGCGCCGATCGAGCGTCGTATATGCAGCGAAGGAGTGCGCCCCGGTCAGGCGGTGCGGCGGAGCGCGGCCAGCCCGCGCAGGGCCTCGGCGTCGGGCTCCGCACCGGTGTCGAGCACGGCCAGCGCCTCGTCGACGGTGAAGCCGGCCGCCGCCCACAGCGCGGGCTCCGGGTGCGGCGCCCGCTCGCCGACGGGTGCCCACTCCCGCCAGCGGCGGAAATACGTGTCGTCGTCCCAGGCCGTGAACCGGGCGGCCAGCGCCCGCGTGAACGGCCGGGTCTCGTCGTACTCGACCCACGCGACGATGTCCGCCCAGCCGCCCCGGTAGCACGTGCGGTGGGTCCGGTACTCCCGCTGCAACGAGTACAGGTGCGGCCACGGCTTCGCGACCCCGCGCCGCGTCAACGCCAGGACCACCTCGTACGGGACGCGGTCCGGGCCGAGCGCGTAGCGGAGCGCCAGGGCGATGTCGGCGCCGGCGGCGAGGTAGCGCAGGTACTCGGCCGGGTCGTGGCGGCCGAGGCGGTACAGGTCGCCCCAGTTGCCGAGCTGATCGGCGTGGTCCCGGCCGCTGGCCCGCACCGCGTCGACGAACGCCTCCGCATCCCAACCTTGACGGGAGACGAACGCCATCTGCTCCGTGGCCGCCGCCACGGCGGTCGCCGTCCAGCCGAGGCGCCGCACCTGGTCCGGGCTGAACCAGCGGGCCACCGTCGCGATCACCCGCGGCCCGCGGTAGCCCAGCCGGCGGAATTCCTGCTCCGTGTACGGGTGGCTCATGCACCACCGCAGCGGTGCCGTGCGGCGCCACCCCGCCACGATCCACCGCACGGGCGTGACGAGCTCGGGCAGCCCGAACAGCAGCACCGTCCACGGTCCGGGTGGCCGCCAGCGCAGGCGGGGCAGCGTGACGACGCGGAACCACGCGAGCGCCGCGACCACCGAACCCAGCACCAGCAGCCCGAACAGCACCCGGTCGACGATCGGCAGGACGGTGCCCGGCGGGTCGGCCAGCGTCACGTAGAGCCCGGACGCCAGCAGGCACAGCGCCGGACCGTCGAGCGGGGGCCGGCGGCGGTCGGGATCGCGCATCACACCGTCGAGCAGCAGCCACAGGTAGCCGAGGAACACGACGCCGGCCACCGGTGCCACCCAGTGCAACCATCCCATCGACGGGAAGTCTAGAAGTAGTGACCGGCGTCGAGGTCGGCGATCAGGCCCGGCCCGGTGGGCGTCCAATCGAAGGCCGCCCGGGTGATCGCGCTCGACGCCGGGACGTCGGCCGCGAAGAACATGCCGAGCCACCCGAAGTGGTCGGCCGGCGCGGGGGCCACCGGCAGGTTCAGGCCGCGGCCGATCGCCTCCGCGATCTCCCGGGTGGGGACGCCGTCCTCGGCCGTCGCGTGCAGCACCGTGCCGGGCGGCGCGCTCTCGACCGCGTGCCGCACGAGCACGGCGGCGTCCGACCGGTGCACCGCCGGCCAGCGGTTGGCGCCCACGCCGACGTACGCGGAGACGCCCGTGTCGCGGGCGATGCCGACGAGCGTCGCGACGAAGCCGTGGTCGCCGGCGCCGTGGACGGTCGGCGCGAACCGGACCACCGACGCGCGCACGCCCCGGTCGGCCAGGGCCAGCGCGGCCAGCGCGTTGGCGCCGCGCGGGTGGATGGCGAGGTCGGGCACGTCGGCCTCGGTGGCGACCCGCCCGCGGGCCAGGCCCACCGTGCCGGCGGCGACGACGAGGGGGCGGTCGGTGCCCGCGAGCACCTCGCCGAACGCGTCGATCGCGGTCCGGTCGGTCTGCGCCGCGCCCGCCATGTTCGAGAAGTCGTGGTTGTAACCGAGGTGCACGACGCCGTCGGTGGCGGCCGCGCCGGCCCGCAGGGCGTCGAGGTCGGCCAGGTCGCCGTGGTGCACGTCGGCACCGAGGCCGGCGACGCGGGCGGCGGCGGCGTCGGACCGGGCGAAGCCGAGGACCTTGTGGCCGGCCCGCTGGAGTTCGGGGACGACGGCGGACCCGATCCAGCCCGACGCCCCGGTGACGAAGATGCGCATGGCACGCTCCCGTGAAGAGATGATGTCACTTGATGACATCACCGTACCAGGTGATGTCACGCTGTGACATGGCCTAGGATTGTGGCGTGGGTCGCTGGGAGCCAGACGCGGGTGGCCGGCTCCGCGAGGCGGCGCTGGACCTCTACGTCGAGCGCGGGTACGAACAGACCACCGTGGCCGAGATCGCCCAGCGGGCCGGGCTCACCGCGCGCACGTTCTTCCGGCACTTCGCCGACAAGCGCGAGGTGCTGTTCGCGAACTCGTCGGCGCTGACGGAACGGCTCGTCGGCGCGCTGGCGGCGGCGCCGCTCACCGCGTCACCGATGGAGGCCGTCGCGGCGGCCCTGGACGCCGCCGCGGAGATCCTCGGCCAGAACCACGCGTTCTCCAGCCGGCGCCAGGGGGTGATCGAGGCCAACGCCGAACTGCGCGAGCGCGAGCTGATCAAGCTGGCGACGCTCGCCGACGCCCTCGCCGACGGCCTGCGCGGGCGCGGCGTCGGCGAGCCCGACGCGAGCCTCGCCGCCCAGGCCGGGATCGTGGTGATGCGGGTCGCGTTCGAGCGCTGGGTCGCCGGGCCGGGCGACGGCGACCTCGCGGCGGCGATGCGCCGGTCGCTGGAGCGCCTGAAAACCGTGGCGACAACCCGGTGACGCGGCGGTACCCTCCGGTCATGACCTCCTTCGGAACCCTCCTTCTCCGCGGGCCGTGCTGATCTCCTGATCCGCACGGCCGGCCCCTCCCGCGAAGCGCGAAGAGGGGCTTTTTTGTACCCAGAAACGAGGGGGAGCCATGGATTTCGACAGCTGGACGCGCTACTGGGACGAGCACGGGACGCACGAGGCCGGCGGCGCCGACGATCCCCGCGAGCGCCGTTACGTCGTGAGCATGTACCCGTACCCGTCCGGCGACCTGCACATGGGACACGGGGAGGTCTACCCGATCGGCGACGCCATCGCGCGGTACGCCCGGCTGCGCGGCGCGAACGTGCTGCACCCGATCGGCTGGGACTCGTTCGGGCTGCCGGCCGAGAACGCCGCGGTACGCCGTGGCCTGGACGCCCGCGCGTGGACCTACGCCAACATCGACACCCAGGCGGAGGGCTTCCGGCGGCTGGGGATCTCGGTCGACCCGCGGACCCGGCTGCACACGTCGGACCCGGAGTACTACCGCTGGAACCAGTGGCTGTTCCTGCGGATGTACGAGCGGGGGCTGGCCTACCGCGCGGAGGCGCCGGTCAACTGGTGCCCGGTCGACCGCACCGTCCTGGCCAACGAACAGGTGGTGCGGGGTCACTGCGAACGGTGCGGTGCCGAGGTGACGCAGCGCAGCCTGACCCAGTGGTTCTTCCGCATCACCGCGTACGCCCGCCGGCTGCTGGACGACATGACCCAACTGGAAGCCGGCTGGCCCGCCGAGGTCCTGGCCATGCAGCGCAACTGGATCGGCTACGCCGAGGACACCGGGACCTACCGGCTGCGGGACTGGCTGGTGTCGCGGCAACGGTACTGGGGCACCCCGATCCCGATCATCCATTGTGGACGATGCGGCGAGGTGCCCGTCCCCGATGAAGCGCTGCCGGTGCGCCTGCCGGACGAGGGGTACGACCTGCGACCGCCCGACGGCCGGTCGCCGCTGGCGAGCGCGGAGCACTGGGTCCACGTGAGCTGCCCCGCGTGCGCCGGTGACGCCCGCCGCGACACCGACACCATGGACACGTTCGTCGACTCGTCGTGGTACTTCCTGCGCTACCCCGATCCGTCCTATGTGGACGGACCGGCGAACCCGGCCGGCATCGACCGGTGGCTGCCGGTGGACCACTACGTCGGCGGCCGCGGGCACGCGACCGCGCATCTGCTGTACGCGCGGTTCATGACGAAGGTACTGCACGACCTGGGCCTGCTGCCGTTCACCGAACCGTTCCGCCGGCTGACCACCCCGGGCCAGGTCACCATGAACGGCAAGGCGATGAGCAAGACCCTGGGCAACGTGGTGAACCTGGGCGACCAGCTGGACCGCCACGGCCCCGACGCGGTGCGCGTCACGATGCTGTTCGCCGGGGCGCCGGAGGACGACATCGACTGGGCCGACGTGGCGCCGGCCGCCGCGGTGAAGTGGCTGGCCCGCGTCGAGCGCCTGGTGGAATCCGTGGAATCCGTGGAATCGGTGGGCCCGGCCGCCACGAGCGACGAGACCACGAGACGCGCGGTGCACCGGCTGATCGCCGACGTCACCGGGCTGATGGAGCGCACCCGGCTGAACGTCGCGATCGCCCGCCTGATGGAGCTGACCACGCTGCTGGCACGGGCCGACATCCCCGATCGCGACGGGGTCGAGGCGCTGCTGCGGATGCTGGCCTGCGTCGCGCCGTTCACCGCCGAGGAGTGCTGGGCCCGGCTGGGTCACCCGCCCCCGGTGCTGGCCGCCGGCTGGCCCGACGCCGACCCCGCCCTGCTGACCGAGGAGGCGGTGACGTGCGTGGTGCAGGTCGACGGCAGGGTCCGGGACCGGCTGTCGGTGCCACCCGGCATCACCGACGCCGACCTGCGCGTCCTGGCCCTGCGGTCGGAGCGGGTGCGGCAGGCGATCGACGGCGCCGCGGTACGCAGGGTTGTGGTGAAGGCGCCGAAGGTGGTCAACATAGTGACGTGACGGTGCGCGAAGCGGTGATCGGGTTCCTGCGGAGCGTCGGGGTCGACGCCATCTTCGGCAACCCCGGCTCCACCGAGCTACGGATGCTGCGGGACTGGCCGGACGACCTCACCTACGTCCTCGGGCTGCAGGAGTCGGTGGTGGTCGCCACCGCCGCCGGCTACGCGATCGGCACCGGCCGCGCGGCGTTCGTGAGCCTGCACTCGGCCGGCGGCGTCGGGCACGCGCTCGGATCGGTCTTCACCGCGTACCGCGACCGGGTGCCGCTGCTGATCCTCGCCGGCCAGCAGACCCGCGGGATGCTGCCGACGCGCCCGTTCCTCGCCGCCGACGAGCCGGCCGCCTTTCCCCGCCCGTACGTCAAGTGGAGCGCCCAGCCGAGCCGGGCCGAGGACGTGCCGGCCGCGCTGGCCGAGGCGTACCGGGTCGCGATGACGCCGCCGCGCGGCCCGGTGTTCCTGTCGGTGCCCGAGGACGACTGGGACGCGCCGGCCGAGCCGGTTCCGGTCCGCGCCGTGCACGCCGACTTCGTCGGCGATCCGGCCGGCCTGCGCGCGGTGGCCGACGCGCTCGACCGGGCGGAGGCGCCGGCGCTGGTGATCGGCGCCGGCGTCGACCAGGAGGGCGCGCAGGACCTCGCCGTCGCCCTCGCCGAGCGGACCCGCGCGGCGGTGTGGATCGGACCGATGTCGGGCCGGTCCGGGTTCCCCGAGGACCACCGGCTGTTCCAGGGCTTCCTGCCGCCCGTGCGCGACCAACTCGCGACGGCCCTGCAGAACCACGACGTCGTCGTGGCGCTGGGCGCGCCGGTGTTCCGGTACCACGTCCACGCCGGCGGGCCGTTCCTCCCCGACGGCACCCGCCTGTTCCAGCTCGACTGCGACCCGTCCGACGCGGCGTGGGCACCGGTCGGCACGAGCATTCTCACCACGGTGAAGGCCGGCCTGGCGGTCCTGCTCGACCTGGTCGCGGAGCGCGACCGGCCGGACCCGCCGGTCCGGGCGCGCCCGGAGCCGGCACGTGCGGAGGACCCGGTGCGCGCGGCGTTCGTCGTCGACACTCTGCGCCGGCTCATGCCGCCAGGCGCCGTGCTGGTCGAGGAGGCGCCCAGCCACCGGGAGGTGCTGCACCGGCGGCTGCCGGTCACCCGTCCCGGCGGGTTCGTCACGACGGGCAGCGGGTCGCTGGGCTGGGGGCTTCCGGTGGCCGTCGGGCGGGCGCTCGCATCGGGCGGTGAGCGCGTGGTGTGCCTGCTCGGTGACGGGTCGACGATGTACTCGGTGCAGGCGCTGTGGACGGCCGCACGGCACCGCGTCCCGGTGACGTTTGTCGTGTTGAACAACCACGGCTACGCGGCCGTGCGGCAGTTGGGCGAGCGGCTCGACGTCAAGGACCCGCCGGGTACGGAGCTCGAGGGCATCGACTTCGTCGGGGTGGCGCGCGGGCTCGGCTGCCCCGGGCACCGCGTCACCGGCGCGGCCGACCTGGAACCGGTGCTGCGCGCCGCGCTCGCGGCCGACGGCCCGGTGCTCGTGGAGGTTCCGGTGGCCGACGACGAGGCACCCGGCTATGTCCGCCCGCCGGGATAGGGGAGGATCGGCCTGATGCTGAGCCGCCGTTCCCTCCTGCTCGCCGGTGCCGCCGGGCTCGTCGCCGCGTCCGGCGCGGCCTGCGGCGACGACGAGGAACCCGCTGCCGGTGCCAGCCCCGCGCCGTCCGCGTCCGCCGCGGGGCAGGTCGTCCCCGCCGCGCCGGCCGGCCCGGACGCCGAACGGGTCGCCCAGTTCCGGCTGCCGAGTCCGGGCGCGCCCGGGGGGCTCGACTGGAACCCGACGGGTGACCTGCTCGCGGTCACCGGGCCGGGCCAGATCGCGCTGTTCCCGGCCGGTGGCGGCGCCGCGGTGGTCGCGGCAAAGGCACACGGGACGTCGATGGCGAACTCGGTCTCCTGGGCGCCCGACGGTAGCCGTTTCGTGACCGTCGGCACCGACAGCGTCCTCCAGTTCTGGAGCGCCGACGGCGCGCCCACCCGATCGCTGCAGTTGAAGGGCGTCGAGCGGCACGGCGTGGTGCGCTGGTCGCCGACCGGGAAGCTGCTCGCCGTCTCGACCGGCAACACCCCCATGGTCGTCGACGTCTCGGCCGGCGCACCGGGTACGCCGGTCGCCGGCACCAAGGTCGAGGTGCTCTACGAGATCGCGTGGGCACCCGACGGCGCCTCGTACTACGCGGCCGGCGTCAGCGGCGTGACCCGCAACCCGGTCCCGTCCGGCCCGCCGACGGCGACGCTCACCGACGCGGCCGTGCGGGTGTGGCGGTCGGTCGCCGTGGCGCCCGACGGTCGGGTGGTCGTCGCGGCCCGGCCCGCGCAGGGCGCTCCCGGACCCAGCGGGGGAGCGGCACCACCCGACGTCCGGGACCTGATCCGCGTCTACAACCCCGACCTCGTCACGTTCGGGCCGCCGTTCGACCTGCCGGCCGGCGCCTCCACCGTCACCGCGATGCGGTTCTCGCCCGACGGGAAGCGCGTCGTGATCGGCTTCCAGCAGGGTCCGGTCGGCATCTGGGAGGTCACCGGCACGCAGGGCCGCTACGTCGGCGGCTACCGGGGGCACGGGCAGCCCGGCGCCGGCGGCTACGGCCTGGCCTGGCAGCCGGGCACCGACCGGGTCGCCTCGCTCGACGCCGACGGCAGCGTCCACCTCTGGCACATAAATTCCTGAGCCGGTTTGTCGAATCCGGGTCGGGCCGTGCGTCATGACCCCGACCATCGGTACCGAGGAAGGATGACGTCATGGAGTACGCAGTGCTGATCTACGGCGACGAGAAGGCGTGGGCGGCCCGCACCGAGGAGGAGCTGCGGGACCTCGACGCGCGGCACAAGCGGTTCGCCGCGCTGGTCGCCGAGCGGGGCACGATGCGCGCGGGGCGCGAGCTCGCGTCGGTGGCCTCGGCCACGACGGTGCGCAAGCAGGGAGACGGGGTGAGCGTCACCGACGGGCCGTTCGCGGAGACCGCCGAGGTGCTGGGCGGCCTGTACCTCGTGGAGGCGGCCGACCTCGACGAGGTGACCGCCTGGGTCCGCGTGCTGCCGGAGGCGACGATCGAGATCCGGCCGATCGCCTGATGACCGACGCGGTGGAGCAGGCGTACCGGGAGCACTGGGCACGCCTGCTCGCCCTCCTCGTCACCCGGCTGCGGCGCTTCGACCTCGCCGAGGAGAGCCTCCAGGACGCGTACGTCGCCGCCGCCCGCACCTGGCCGGACCAGGGCGTCCCGGCGAACCCGGCCGGCTGGCTGATGACGGCCGCCCGCCGCCGCGCCCTCGACCTGCTGCGCCGCGAGGACTCCGACCGCCGCCGGCTGCCGCTGCTCGTCACCGACGAGGTCCCGGTGGAACCGTCGATGGAACTGGAGGATCCCGACGGCATCACCGACGAGCGCCTGCGCCTGCTCTTCGCCTGCTGCCACCCCGCGCTGCCGGCCGACGCCCGGGCGGCGCTGATGCTGCGGTTCGGCGCCGGCCTGACGACCGCCGAGATCGCCCGCCTGTTCCTGGTGCAGGAGCCGACCATGGCCGCCCGCCTGACCCGCGCCAAGACCAAGATCGCGCAGGCCGGCATCCCGCTTCGCCAGCCGACCGCCGCCGACCTGCCGGCCCGCCTCGACGTGCTGCTGGCCGTGGTGTACCTGCTGTTCAGCGAGGGGTACCGGGCAACCACCGGTACCGATCTGCACCGGCCGCGGCTGGCCGCGGAGGCGATCCGCCTCGGCTACCTGCTCGGTGAGCTGCTGCCGGCGCACGGCGAGACCGTCGCGTTGCTCGCGCTGATGATCCTGCAGAACGCGCGGCGGGACGCCCGCACCGACGCTCACGGCCGGCTCGTGCGCCTGGGTGACCAGGACCGCGTCCGCTGGCACCACGACGAGATCGCCCGCGGTCTCGGCCTGCTCGACGCGCTCGGAAACGGGGCGCCGACGGGCGAGTACCACCTGCAGGCCCTGATCGCCGCCGAACACGTGCGCCCGGACGGCCCGGACTGGCACCGCGTCGCCCTGCTCTACGCGGACCTGGAACGCCGCACCGGTTCACCGGTGGTGCGGCTGAACCGCGCGGTGGCCGTCACCGAGGCCGGGTCGCCCGAGGCGGCCCTGACCCTCCTCGACGGCCTCGACGCCGCACTGCCCCGCAATCACCTCGTGCCGGCGACGCGGGCCGAGGTCCTCCTCCGGATCGGCAGTCGCGACGAAGCGGCGGCCGAGTTCGACAAGGCGCTCGCCCTGGTCCGCACCGGAACCGAACGCGAGCACCTCGAACGCCGCCGCGCCGGCCTCTGACTCAGTTCTGCGGGCGCAGGCGTAGTCCGTGCATTCCGCCGTCGACCGACAGCACGGTGCCCGTGGTGGCGCTGGCGAGCGGGCTGGCCAGGTAGCCGATCGCGGCGGCGACCTCGTCGGCCGAGACCATGCGGCCGGTCGGCTGGCGGGCGTTGAGCGCGGCCAGTTCCGCGTCGGGGTCGTCGGCCTGCGCGAGCAGCCGCCGGATCCACGGGGTGTCGGCGGTTCCCGGGTTCACGCAGCAGACCCGGATCCCCTCCCGCACGTGGTCGGCCGCCATCGCCGCCGTCAGCGACTGCACCGCGCCCTTGCTGGCGCTGTACAGGGCGCGGTCGGGCAGGCCGGTGTGCGCCGCGATCGAGCACGTGTTGACGATCGCCGCGTGCTCCGACCGGCGCAGGTGCGGCAGCGCCGCCCGGCTGACCCGGGCCATGCCGACCACGTTGACGTCGAGCACCCGGTGCCACTCCTCGTCGGAGTTGTCCTCGACCGTGCCGACGGCTCCGATCCCGGCGTTGTTGACCAGGATGTCCAACTGGCCGAGCCGCTCGACGGCTTCGGCCACGCCGGCGCGCACGGTCGCGTCGTCGGTGACGTCGGCGACGATCCCGATGAGCGGCTCGGGCAGGCCGTCGATGTTCAGGTCGAGACAGGCGACCCGCGCACCGCGCGCGCTGAGGAACGTCGCGGTGGCCAGGCCGATACCGGACGCCCCACCGGTGACGATCGCGGCCAGCCCGTCGAATTCCCCGGTCATCAAGCGGCTCCGAACGTCTGGCGCTGCCGGCCGAGGCCGTCGATCTCCAGTTCCACCACGTCGCCGGCGCGCAGGTACGGCTTGGGCTCCGGCTGCCCGAGGGCGACGCCGGACGGCGTACCGGTGTTGATCAGGTCGCCCGGGTACAGCGTCATGAACCGGCTGAGGTACCGCACGATCTCGCCGACGCCGAACACCATGTCGGCGGTGGACCCGTTCTGCTTCCGCTCGCCGTTGACCCACAGCCGCAGGCCCAGCGCCTGCGGGTCGGGCACCTCGTCGGCGGTGACCAGCCACGGGCCGAGCGGGTTGAACGTCTCGCAGTTCTTGCCCTTGTCCCACTGGCCGCCGCGCTCGAGCTGGAACTCCCGCTCGCTGACGTCGTGCGACAGCACGTAGCCGGCCACGTGCGCGAGCCCCTCCTCGACCGAGTCGAGGTAGCGCGCGGTGCGGCCGATCACCACACCGAGCTCGACCTCCCAGTCGGTCTTCGTGCTGTCGCGCGGGACGAGCACCGTGTCGTCGGGCCCGACGATCGTGTCGGGGGCCTTCATGAACAGCACCGGCTCGGTCGGCGTCGGCTGGCCGGTCTCGGCGGCGTGCTCGTGATAGTTCATGCCGATGCAGACGATCTTTCCGGGACGGTTCAGCGGCGGACCGTACCGGCCACCCGCGTCGACGACCGGCAGATCGCCGAGGGCGGGACCGTTCCCCGCGGCGACCGCCGCGACGAACTCCGGATCGATGTCGGCGGTGACGGACGACAGGTCGACCAGGCGGCCGTCGTCGAGGACCGCGACCGGACGCTCGGCACCCGGCAGACCCACACGTGCAAGCTTCACGTTGAGCACCCTACCTGCGATCTTGGACCCGTCGCGCCCGCAGGGCCCGGACCCCGAGCACCCCCACGGTCGTCCCGATGACGAGCGACGCACCGATCAGCAATGCGTGCACCCACAGGAACGAGGTCGGTGTGTCCCCCGACCAGGCCCGGTCGTCGTTCCAGATCGCCAGCCCGAACCGGGGCCAGATCACCCACGTCCACACCCCGACGCCGACCAGGAAGAACGCCCACCCACGGCTCAGCACCATGTGCCCTACCGTATGCGCCGAGGCCACCGGCTACGGCTGCGAGGGTGCTGCCGGGACGAACGCGTCAGCCGGCCCTGGCCACGGCCGCGACCAGCGAAACGAGCGCGGCGGCCAGGAGCACGGTGCCGGCCGGCGCGCCGGTGGCGGCGCTGACCGGGATCGACCACCGCCCCGCCACCGGAACCGCCGCGATCGCGATCACGGTGACCGCCGCGGCCACCACGTGCACCAACGGGTACTCGAGCAGCACCGCGACCGGGAACAGGTGCAGGCCGACGATCAGCGCGACCCACGGCGGGATGAGCTCGGACCGTTTTAACACCGCGAGGAGCACCGCGCCGAGCGCGGCCAGGCCGAACTCGATGCCGACGACGATGCCGAACGCCCTGCTGGTGTCCTCGTCGAAGGCGGTGGTCTCCGACCAGAGCCGCCACGTGAGGAGGCCACCGACGGCGGCAATGACCATCGACCCGATCGACCCGGTCAGGAGGAGCGGACCCCATCCCGCCGGCGGGTCGTCCTGTGCCCAGCCGAACCAGGCCGCGGCGAAGAAGCCGAAGATCGCCGCCGTCGCGGCGGTGTCGCGGACGTAATCCGTGATCATCGGTCCTCCGGCCGTAGGTGCGGCCAGCGTATCGAAGACGGTCGTGATCGGAGTCCCGGTCAGCCGGGGAGCAGGCCGGTGTCGGTGATGCGGTCGCGCATCGAGCGGCGCTCCAGCGCGTCGAACACCTCGGCGACGAGCGCGCTCAGCGGCATGGACAGCTCGGCCTCCAGTGCCGTCGCGGCCGTCGCGGTGGCGGTCCACTCGGCGTCGAGCGTGGGGAGCAGGCGTTCGGCCTCGGCGGTCAGGGCGACGATGCGGTGCCGGGCGTCGCTGCCGGGGGTGAGCGTCACCAGGTCCTGGCGGGCCATCTGGGCGACGGTCTGGCTCGCGGCCGAGTGGGTGACGCCGATCGCCGTCGCCAGGTCGCGGATCGACTGCGGCCCGGTCGCGGCGATCGTGCGGATGTAGGCCACGTACCGGGGACGGATGTGGGCGAGCCCGAGGTCGGCGTAGATCGAGCCGAGGTCGCGGTCGAACACGTCGAGGAGGTGCTGGAGGCGGGTCCCCAGAAATTCGGGACCGGGGCGAGATGTCACAGTGCTAATATAACAGCGCTTATACATCCGACCTGGAGGCGCCCCGATGGAACCCGACGCACAGGGCCTGCTCGACGTCGGCGACGGCAACCTCGTCTTCTGGGAGGCCGGCGGAAGTCCGCACGGCAAGCCGGCGCTGATCGTGCACGGCGGCCCCGGCAGCCCGTCCGACGGCCTCGGCCGGTACTTCGACCCGGCGCGGTACCGCGTGGTCAACTTCCACCAGCGCGGCTGCGGGAAGAGCCGGCCGAGCGCGCTCGACCCGGCCACCGACATGCGGTCCAACACCACCGCGCACCTCATCGCCGACATGGAGCGGCTGCGCGAACACCTCGGCATCGAGACGTGGCTGCTGTTCGGCGGCTCCTGGGGGTCCACGCTGATCCTGGCCTACGCGGAGCGGTACCCGCACCGGGTCTCGGAGATCGTGCTGATCGGCGTCACCACGTCGCGCCCGGCCGAGGGCGAGTGGCTGTACCAGGGCGTCGGCAGGTTCCTCCCGGCCGAGTGGGAAAGCTTCCGGGACGGTGTGCCGCCCGCCGATCGCACCGACCTGCCCGCCATCCTGCGCGGGTACGCGACGCTGATGGCCGACCCCGATCCCGAGGTGCGCCGGCGGGCCGCCGTCACCTGGGTCACGTGGGAGGACGCGGTGATCGGCCACGAGTCGAACGGCAAGCCCGACAGCTACAGCGACCAGCCGCTCGACGACCTCCTGACGATGGTGCGCATCTGCGCCCACTACTTCTCGAACAACGTGTTCCTCGACGGCGACATCATCCTGCGCGAGGCGCACAAGCTGGCCGGCATTCCCGCGGTCCTGATCCACGGCCGCCTCGACCTGAGCTCCCCGCTCGACACCGCCTGGCAGCTCACGAAGGTGTGGCCCGCGGCCGACCTGGTGGTCGTCGACGACGCCGGCCACACCGGCAGCGCCGCCATGAGCGACGCGATCCGCGCGGCCGTCGACCGGTTCAGCCGAGCGTAAGGGGACGCACCGGCGCGACGTCGTCCGCGGACCGGCCGGTCGCCGCGCGCAGGAGTCGGGCGTGGTCCCAGCCGGTGGTACGGACCACCTCCGTCCACTGTGGACCGAACAGCAACCGGAACACGACCGCCGCCGCCGGCCCGGTGAGCCAGGACCCGGCGGAGACCGCGTCGGCGAGGTCGAGGCCGTGCACGGCCACCTCGACCACGCGGGTCACCAGGAAATCGGGCAGCGTCATGGCGTCGCCGTGGCGGGTACGCACGAGCCGGCCTTCGGGAGCGCCGGAGGCGGCCGCCAGCGTCTGCCGGCACACCGTCGCCAGGTCGGCGGCCGCCTCGGCGGGGCCGGCCAGGGCGTCCGATTGTGCGGCCGCGACGCGCGCGGCGTCCACCTCGGGGTCGAACCGGTGATCGGGCCGGAAGTAGCCGGCGGCATCGACCTCGGCGGCGCCGGGCGCCGGCAGGGCGAGCATCTCCGGAACGCGGGCGAACCCGGTGCGCACGTGCGACACGAGATCGCCGCAGGTCCACGGCGCGCACCGGGTCGGTCTAGACCAGTCCACTGTGGACAGTGCGGCCACGCCCGCGGTGAACGCCGCACCCTCGTCCGCCAATGCATTGAAGATCAACGGGTCCATGGTCGACAGCGTACGTCCGACGGCGTGTCGGTAACGACTCGCCGACGACCGTGTGTCCGAACCCGAACCGATGTTGACACCTCCCCGTAACACGGGCAGAATCCCTTGGGAGCGCTCCCATGGGAGCGCTCCCGCCGCCGGAGGTAGCCACCCATGTCTCTGGATCAACTTGCCCTGGATCACAGCGTCCTGCCGCCTACCTGGACGCCGCCCGCCGCACCGGTCCGGGAACTGGTCTGGACCATGGACCGCGCCACCCACGACAGCGTCGCATCGGTGCACGGGTTCACGTTCCGCCTGACCGGCGACGTGAATCCGATCGCTTTGGCGGCCGCACTCACCGACGTTCTCGAGCGGCACGACGCCCTGCGGTTGACCACGGTGATGGTCAACCGCAGGCGTCGACAGCAGGTGGAGCCGGTGGGTGCCCCGTTGGACCTGATCGACCTGCGGGGGGTGGATTCCGCCCAGCGGCTCGACCGCGCCCGGGCGGTGCTGGCGACGGTGCTCGAACGGCCGTTCAACCTGGCCCGGCCGCCGTTCCTCCGCGCGGTGCTGCTGCGGCTGGCCGAGCGCGAACGGATGCTGGGCCTGAGCATGCACCACGTCCTCTGCGACGGGACGTCGACGGGCCGCCTGCTCGACGACCTGTTCGAGGCGTACCGGGCGGCCACCGCCGCGACACAGGTGCGCCTGCGGTTCCCCGACTACGAACACCGCGTGCCGTGCGACCGGCACCGGATCGTAGGCGGAGGTGCGGCGAACCTACCGACGACCCGGGTCGGCCGGATGGATCAGCGCGGGGAGGCGCCCCGTCCGGCAGGCACGACTCCGGGATCGGGACAGGACGGCGGCCCGTCAGGGCCGCCGTCCTGCTCACGAAACGGACGGATCACCGCAGTCGCTTCTTGAGGACCTTGCCGGATCCGGTGCGCGGCAACGAGTCCACGAACACCACCGACTTCGGCACCTTGTACTTCGCGATGCGTCCGGCGAGGAAGTCGAGCAGTTCCGCCGGGTCGGCCGGCGAGGCGAGCACCACGAACGCCCGCCCGACCTCGCCCCACTTCTCGTCGGGCACGCCGACCACCGCGCACTCGGCCACCGCCGGGTGCGCGTAGAGCGCGTCCTCGACCTCCGCCGGATAGATGTTCTCGCCGCCCGAGATGATCAGATCCTTGACCCGGTCGCGGATGTAGGCGAAGCCCTCGTCGTCGAGCACCGCGATGTCGCCGGTGCGCAGCCACCCGTCGGGGGAGAGGACCTCGGCGGTCGCGTCGGGCAGCCCCCAGTAGCCGGCCATCACGTTCGGCCCCTCGGTGAGGATCTCGCCGGGCTCGCCGGTGTCCACAATGGACCCGTCGGCGCGCACCACGCGCACGTCGCCGAAGAACACCGACGTGCCGGCCGAGCCCGCCTTCCGGGCGCTGTCGTCGGCGCGCAGGTACGTCACGCCGGGTGCGGCCTCCGACAACCCGTAGCCCTGCAGGAACGTCAGGCCGCGTCGTTGGTAGGTCTCGATCAGCGCGGCGGGAACGGGCGCGCCGCCGCACGACACGGAGCGCAGCGACGACAGGTCGGCCGCGTCCCAGCCCGGTGACCGGGCGAGCATCTGGTACTGCGCCGGCACGCCGAACGTGTACGTCACGCCGTACCGCTCGATCAGCTCCAGCGTGGCGGCGGGGTCGAACGCGCTCATGAGCACCGACCTGCCCCCCTTGAGGAACGTCGGCAGCACGGTCATGTTCAGCGCGGCGACGTGGAACATCGGCGCGTTCACGAGCGTCACCTCGGTGCTCGTGAGGTCGATGTCGAGCAGCAGGTTCACCGAGTTCCACGCGATGTTGGCGTGGGTGAGCATCGCGCCCTTGGGGCGTCCGGTGGTGCCGGAGGTGAACATGATCATGCAGACGTCGGTGTCGGCCACGTCGACGTCGAGCGGATCTGCGGGTGCGTCATCGAGATCGAGGCCGTCGAGGGCGAGGCGCGCGGGGACGTCGCGGAGATCGTCCACAATGGACAAAGGCGCGTGGACGAGCACAGCGGCGCCGCTGTCGGCGAGGATGTACGCGAGTTCCGGGGCGGCGAGGCGGGTGTTCAGCGGCACGAAGATCGCGCCCAGGAGGCCGGTGGCGAACAACGTCTCCAGGAACGCCGGGTGGTTCGGGCCGAGGTAGGCGACCCGGTCCCCCTTCGTCACGCCGCGCTCGGCGAGCACGTGTGCCATGGCGTTGGCGCGCGAGGAGACCTCGGCGAACGTCCACTCGCGACCGTCGTGCACCACGGCCACCCAGTGCGGCGACATCCGCGCCCGCCGGGCCGCCCACGATCCCACCCCGTGGTTACGCATCCGGCACCAGTCCCAACAGTCGCGCGGCGTTGTCCTTCAGGATGCGGGGCCGCACGTCCGGCTTGATGTCGAGGGTGTCGAAGTCCCTGAGCCAGCGGTCCGGCGTCAGCACCGGGTAGTCGGACCCGAACAGCACCTTGTCCTTCAGCAGCGTGTTGGCGTACCGCACCAGTTGCGGCGGGAAGTACTTCGGCGACCAGCCCGACAGGTCGATGTGGACGGTCGGCTTGTGCGTGGCCACGGCGAGCGCCTCGTCCTGCCACGGGAACGACGGGTGCGCGATCACGATCTTCAGGCCGGGGAAGTCGGCCGCCACGTCGTCGAGGGCGAGCGGGTTCGAGTACTTGAGCCGGATGCCGCCACCGCCGGGCAGGCCGGCGCCGATCCCGGTCTGTCCACTGTGGAACAGCGCGACCATGCCGTGCTCCTGCAGCACCTCGTACACCGGGTACACCGCGCGGTCGTCGGGGTGGAACGCCTGGATGCTCGGGTGGAACTTGAACCCCTTCACGTTCGGCAGCGCCGCCAGCCTGGCCGCGGCCGCGACGGCGTCCCGGCCGTGCGGATCCACGCTCGCGAACGGGATCAGCACGTCGGCGTGCTTCGCGCACTCCTCGGCCACCTCGTCGCTGGACACCGGCGGGTGCCCGGTGGCGGTTTCGGCGTCCACCGTGAACACCACCGCGGCCATCCGCCGCTCGCGGTAGTAGGCGGCGATGTCGGCGATCGACGGCTTCCGCTCACCGGCCACCTTGAAGTGCGCGGCCGAACCGTCCATGAGGGACGGTGGCAGTGACGGGTGCCCGTCGCGGGAGACCTCCGCGTGCGTGTGCATGTCGATGGCGACGATGTCGTCCAGGTTGATCACTTCGCCGCAACTTTCGGACGGGGGCGCAGTCGGTCGATCGCGGGCACGATACCGCGCGGCAGGAACAGCACGACGAGCACGAGCAGCAACGCGTAGACCGCGTACGACAGCACGCTCGGCGCGTACTCGGGCATCCCCGGCCGCGTGCCGATGTTGGTGAGCACCTGCACCAGCACCGTGATCGCGGCGGCGCCGACGACCGGACCCACGATCGTGCCCAGCCCGCCGACCACGGCCATCACCACGAACTCGATCGAGAGCAGCACCGGGAACGACGCCGGCCCGAGATAGCCGAGGTAGTAGCAGTAGATGCCGCCGGCGAGCCCGGCCATGGCCGCCGACAGGGCGAACACCGCGAGCCGGTAGCGGCCCACCGGCACGCCGCTCGCGCCGGCCGCGGTCTCGCTCGTGGCCAGCGCCCGCAGCCCGCGCCCGGCCCGCGAGTCGATGAGGTGACGGGTGACCACGAGCGTCACCGCCAGCGCCGCGACGGCGAGGTAGGCGTACTCGACGTCCTCGCGGAACTCGAACCCGCCGACCGACAGCCGGGGGATGCCCTGCAGGCCGATCGCGCCGCCGGCCCAGTCGCCCTTCGACAGCAGCGACAGCAGGATCAGCTGCATCGCGAGCGTCGCGAACGCCAGCGCGTGGCCGCGCAGTCGCAGCAGCGGCAGGCCGATGAGGAACGCGGCCGTGGCGGCGACCAGCGGCGCGGCGAGCAGGCCCAGGACCGGGGCGGTGCCGTGCGTCGACAGGAGACCGGCGGTGTAGGCGCCGATCGCGTAGAACGACGCCTGCCCGAGGGACACCTGACCGGCGTAGCCCATCAGCAACGAGAGCCCGGCGACGACGATCGCCGCGAGCACCAGCAGGATGAACACCGCGAGGTGCTTCTCCGGCAGCACCGCCGGCACCACGAGCAGCACCACGACCACGGCGGCCAGCGCTTTCACGTGACCTCCTCGACCACGCCGACCCGCCGCGCGGACTGCACGATCATGACCGCGAGCATCAGCAGCAACGCCACCTCCAACTGGTACGCCCCGCCGCCCCACCCGGCGATGAGGGTCTGCGCGACGCCGAGCAGCAGCCCGCCCGCGAGCGTGACCGCCGGCCGGGTCAGCCCGCCGATGATCGCCGCCGCGAACCCGTTGACGATCAGCGTGACGTCGCTGTCGAACGTCACCTGCTGCGCGGGCGTGACGAGCACCCCGGCCAGGCCGCCGAGCGCGCCGCCGAGCGCGAACGCCACCAGGCCCATCCGGGTGACGTCGATGCCCACGATCCGCGCGGCGTGCGGGTTCGACGCGCACGCCGACAGCGCCTTGCCCACGTCGGTGCGCGCGAAGAACACCGCCATCGCCGCGAAGACCGGAACCGTCACCGCGACGACGAACAGGTACTGCCACGGCACCCGGGCGTCCCCGATGGACAGTGCGCCCGGGATCCCGGGGAACGAGCGCGGCTGGTCGCCCCAGACGAGCACCTCGACCGCGTACGCGAACACGCCCAGCCCCAACGTGACGATCAGCGAAGCGGCCGGCGTGGTGCCCGGCTTGCCGATCGCCACCAGGCCGACGAGGAGCCCGACGACCGCACCGACCACGACCGCGAGCCCCTCGGCGGCGACGTGCGGCACCCCGGAGGCGAGCAGGCTCGACGCCGACAGCGCCGCGACGACCGCGAACGCGCCCTGCGCGAAGTTGACCACGTGGGTGACCCGGTAGATCGCCACCAGGCCGCTGCCCACCAACGCATACCCGGCACCGATGCCGAGCCCGGTGAGCACATAGGCGAGGAACTGGCTCACGTGGTCGCTCCGCCGAGATACGCCGCCGCGACGGCGGAGGAACCGGCCAGTTCCGCCGACGGTCCGTGGAGGACGATCCGGCCCGCCTCCAGCACGTACGCCCGCATGCACAGCTCCAGCGCGAGCCGCGCGTTCTGCTCGATGAGCAGCACGGCGATGCCGCGGGACGCGTTGAGCTCGCGCAGGTGCGTGACGAGGTCGGCCACCACGAGCGGCGCCAGCCCGAGCGACAGCTCGTCGACCACCAGCACGTCGGGGCGGGCCATCAACGCCCGCCCCACGCTGACCATCTGCTGCTGACCGCCGGACAGCAGGCCGGCCTTCTGCCGCCGCACCCGCACCAGGTCGGGCAACAGCTCGTAGATCGCCGACGTGTCCCGCCCGCGCCGCCCGTTGCGCCAGCCGCCGAGCCGCAGGTTGTCGTCGACGCTCAGGTCGGGGAACACCTCCCGGCCCTCGGGCACCACGGCGATCCGGCCCCGCACCTCGTACCGACCGGCAGCCGGCCGCACGATCCCGGCGAGCGTGTTGACGAGCGTGGACTTCCCGGCGCCGTTCGGTCCGATGAGCGCGACGAGCTCGCCGGCGTCGACGTACAGGTCCACCCCGTCGAGCGCGGTGGCCGCCCCGTACCGGACCACGAGGCCTTCGACCGCGATCATGTGGTCACCTCCGAGGTCTTCCCCAGGTACGCCGCGACCACCTTGGGGTCCGCTCGCACCTCGGCCGCCGTGCCGTCCGCGATGACCGCGCCCAGGTCGAGGACGGTGACGCGGTCGACCAGCCGCATCACGAACCCGACGTCGTGCTCGACCAGCAGCATGGTGAGACCGTCCACATGCAACTGTCCGATGAGGACGGACAGCCGCTCGCGCTCGGCGGCGCGCAGCCCCGACGCCGGCTCGTCGAGCAGCAGCAGCTTCGGCTGCCCGCACAGCGCGCGGGCGACCTGCAGCGCCCGCTGCTGGCCCAGCGGCAGCGCCTCGGCCGGCCGGTCGGCCCAGTCGGCGAGTCCGGTGCGCTCCAGGCATTCCACCGCGCGGGACCGGATCGCGCGCTCGGCCCGGAAGTGCCGCGGCAGGCGCAGTACCGCGGAGAGGAAGCCGGAGTCGAACGACGCGTGCGCGCCGACCATCACGTTCTCCAGCGCGGTCATCCCGCGGAAGATGCGGGCGCCCTGGAACACCACCGCGATGCCCAGCGCGGCGCGACGGTGCGGCGGCAACCGGTCGATCCGGGTGCCGCCGAACGTCACCGTGCCGCTGTCGGCGGCGAGCTGGCCGCCGATCACGTTGAACAGCGTGGACTTGCCGGCGCCGTTGGGCCCGATGATCCCGCGCAATTCGCCGTCCGCGACGTCGAGGTCGACGTCGCGGACGGCATAGACACCGCCGAAGGACCGGGAGACGCCGGCGAGTGTCAGCACGACTTACTTGCCGGAGATCTTTGCCAGCTGCGACTTCGTCCACTCGGTCGGCACGAACTGGCCGCCCTTGACCGTGTTCACGGCGATGAAGTCGGGCTTCAGCCCACTGTGGTCGGTCTTCGAGTAGACGTAGCGGCCGTTCGGCGTCACCAGGTCGAGCGTCTCCAGCGCGTCGCGGACCTTCTTCTTGTCGGCGCCCTTGGCCTTCTCGATCGCGGCGGCGAGCAGCTTGACGCCGCTGTAACCGTCCTGCGCGAACTGCGGCGGCGGGTAGCCGTACTTGGCCTGGAACGCCGAGTGCAGCTTGGTGACGGCGTCCTTCTGCGGCCCGTCGGGCAGGGACGGGCCGATCACGCCGATCGAGCTGGACAGGGTGACGCCCTCGGCGGCCGGACCGGCCGGGTCGAGGAACAGCTTGCTCGCCTGCGCGCCGGTGAGCATCAACGGGACGCCCGCGCCGGCGGTGGCGTACTGCTTGGTGAACGCGACCGCCGGAGGACCGGTGGCCCAGACGGTGAGCGCCTGCGCGCCCGACGAGCGCACCTTCGCGAACACCGCGCTGAACTCGGTGGTGGTGGTCTGGAACTCCTCGGTGGCGACGAGCGTGACGCCGTACTGTCCGGCCTTCGCCTGCATGCCCCGGAACCCCGCCACCGCATAGGAACTCTTGGTGTCGTAGGCGATCGCGAGCTTGCTGACGTTGGTGCCCTGGAAGTACTGGAGCATCCGCTCGGCGTAGGTGGCCGAGGTGGCCGGCACCACGAACACGTACGGGTGCACGGGGTTGACCTGTTCGTCGGCCGGGGTGAGCGAGATGTAGGGGATCTCTTCCCGGTCGACGAGCGGGATGGTCGCCAGCGCGGAGTTGGAGAAGGGCGATCCGATGACCGCGTCGACGTCACCCTTGATCTCGTTGAAGGCGAGCACGGACTGATCGGGCTGGCTCTTGTCGTCCTTGACCGTGGTTTCGATCTTGCGGCCGGCGACGCCGCCCGCCGCGTTGATCTCCTCGACGGCGAGGTCGACGGCCTTCTTGTCCTCGGTGCCGAGGGACGAGTAGTTGCCGGTGAGCGAGACGATCAGCCCGACCTTGATCGGGCCGGCGTCGCCACCGGAGTTGTCGGATGAGTCGGAGCCGCAGGCGGCGGTTGCTACGGCCAATGTGAGTGTGAACGCTAAGGGCAGGAGGCGGCGCACGAGTTCCTCCGGTACGAAAAGGAGGGGTGACCGGGGCTGTGTTCCGCACCATAGTTAGGCGCGGATGTTGCAGCCGTCAAGAGGTTGCCGAATATCGCGTCCCGCAACTATGTTCGGCGCGTGACAAGCGTTGCGGCGCCCGAGGCGGCCGCGTTGCGTCCCCAACTCGTTCTGCTGCTGCTCTTCGGCGACCACATCCTCGGTAGAGACCGGAGTCTCTTCTCCGGCAGCGCCATCGACGTGCTCGGTCGGCTGGGCGTCTCCGAGCACGCCACCCGCTCGACGCTGGCCCGCATGGTGAACCGCGGCCTGCTCCAGCGCCGCCGCGACGGGCGTCGCATGTACTTCGGCCTCACCCCGCGGGCGGTCGAGATCCTGCGCGACGGCCAGCGTCGCATCTGGCAGACCGGCGCGGTGAACGACAACTGGGACGGCACTTGGACGCTGCTCTGCTTCTCGCTGCCCGAGGCGTGGCAGCGCGAGCGGCACGGGCTGCGGTCGCAACTGGCGTGGGCCGGGTTCGGTCCGCTGCAGGGCGGCCTGTGGATCGCGCCGGGCCACGTGGAGGTGCGCGCCGTGGTCAGCGGCCTCGGCCTGGACGCGCACGTGCGCGTCTTCCGCGCCCAGGCCGACGAGGTGACCGACGTGCGCCAACTGATCGGTGACGCGTACGACCTCGACGGGCTGGCCGCCCGGTACCACGCGTTCCTGGACCGGTGGGAGCGGGTGCTGCCGGCGCTCGCCGACCCGCTGACCAGCCGGCTGCTGGTGGTGGGGGACTGGCTGCGCGTGATCCGGCGCGACCCGCGCCTGCCGGTGCGGCACCTGCCCGACGACTGGCCGGCGGTGCGGGCGCAGGCCACGTTCCACCGGTTGGCCGGTGCGCTGGAGGAGCCGGCCCGCGCGCAGGCGGCGACTCTACTCGATATGCGCGAACTCTGACGGGTCCGATCGGGCGCGGTTGTATGGACCGTTCACCCTCTCGAACGGTCGATGAACTCCCGGTAACATCCGGCGCGCTTGTCATCCGCGCAGGTACACGGAGGTATCTCGTGCGCCGGTTACTGCCCCTGTCCGTGCTGCTCGCCGTCGTGGTCGCCACCGCCGGATGCGGCGACGACAGTGCGGGCGGAGACGGTGCCGGCAAGGACGGGAGCCGGCCGTACCGCATCGGCATGATCGCCCCGCTCACCGGCAACTACGAGCAGCTCGGGCGCGACCACAAGAAGGCCGTCGAGCTGGCCGTCGAGGAGATCAACACGGCCGGCGGCGTGCTCGGCCGCCCCATCGAGCTCCAGGTGCGTGACGACCGCAGCGAGCCCAACCAGTCGGCGCTCGCCTTCAACGACATCAAGGGCGGCGTCGACGTCGTCATCGGGTCGGCGTTCTCCAACTCCGCGCTGGCGACGATCCCGTTGGCCGAGGACGCCCGCATCCCGTACGTGTCGCTGGCACCGGCCGACGAGCAGGTGAAGCCGATCCGGCCCCACACGTTCGTGGTGCCCGCCACCTCGGCCCAGTACGCCGACCGCCTGCTGCAGTACTTCCAGGCGATGAACCTCAAGAAGATCGCCGTCGCCTTCGACGGCCGCAGCTCGTACGCCACCGCCGGGCTGATCGGCATGCGGGACAAGGCCGGGTACTACGGCCTCACGCTGGTGGCCAGCGAGGAGTTCCAGACCGGCATCTCCGACTTCACGGCGATCTTCAACCGGGTGAAGAACTCGGGCGCGCAGGTCCTGACGGTGTGGGCCACCGGCCCGCCCGCCGTGACGGCCACCAAGCAGTACGCCACCTCGAAGCTCGCCCTGCCGCTGGTGATGACCGGCGCGCAGGCCAGCCGGCTGTTCCTCGACCCGGCCGGCTCCGCCGCCGAGGGACTGACGATCGCCAGTTCGATCGGCGTCGTCGGGTCCTACCTGCCCGAGGGCGAGCAGAAGGAGGTGATCGCCAGCCTGTCGCGGTCGTTCCGGGCGCTCTACAAGTACGCGCCGCCGCAGTTCGCCCAGGACGGCTACAGCGCCGTCCAGCTGATCGCGGCCGCCGCGAAGCAGGCGAAGAGCATCGACCGGGCCAAGGTCCGGGACGCGCTGGAGAACATCAGGCTGGTGACGCCGAACGGCTACTACGCCTACTCCAAGACCGACCACAACGGGCTGACGAGCGACTTCATCTCGGTCAACAAGGTCGACGGGGGCGCCCTGATCCCCACCGACTGGGCGAAGTCGCAGTTCCCCGCCGCGATGCGGTGAACGATGCGGTGAACGACGTCAGGCGCTGATCAGCACCGGGCAGTGTGCGCTGTCGAGCATGCTGCTCGGCACCGGGCCCAGCAGGTCGTCGTCGCCGTGGCCGAGCACCACCAGTTGCGCCCGCCTCGACAGGGCGAGCAGCGCGGGCGTCGGTTCGGCCTCGATCGTGGTGGTGCGGACCGGCACCCGGGGGAACTTGTCGCGCCACGGTGCCAGCGACTCGTCGAGTTCGGCGCCGGCCGACGAGACCGCGATCAGCGGGCAGCCGCGCATGCCGGCCTCCTCGAACGCGAGCCCCACCGCCGACTGCGTACCGGCGGATCCGTCGGCGCCCACGACCACCGGGCTGTGGTCGGGCGGCAGCTGCCCCCGGACCACCACCACCGGCACCGCCGAGGCGTCGGCGACCGTGCGACCGGCCCGGCCCAGCGGCGTGCGGCCGGGTTCTCCCTCATCGCCCACGACGAGGAGGGCCGCGCCCGACGACGCCAGGCTCAACGCTTCGGCCGCGTCGCCGTCGACGATCATTCCGCTGACCCGCACCGACGGCTCCAGTTGCCGCGCGTCGGTGACCATGTGGGCGAGCTTCCGGCTGGCAAGCGCGGGATCGGACGGCTCGGTGGTGTCGACGAACACCACCCGTAGCCGGGCCCTCCGGCGCTGCGCCTCGCGGGCCGCCCAGTAGAGGGCGTCCCAACTCGGTGCTGTGCCATCGACGCCGATCACGATGTCGGAGTGTATGCCGGTAGAGATCATCGGCGCCGCCCTTCACCCGCCTCGCGTGCCCTCAACCAGACTCGCACGCCGAGGTTGCCGTGCGCGACGGTTCCTAACTGGAACCATCTGCCAATTCTGCCGTCCTCCGGTGGTCGATCCGTTCGCGATGTGTATTGCTCCGCACCTCGTCGATCTGCTCGCCGACCGCCCGCACCCGCTCGGCCCACGCGGCGGGCAGGTGCTCCTCGGCGTGGGCGAGCAGATCGGGGAGCGCGGTGGCGTCGGCGTCGCCGAGGGCGGCGTGCAGCCGGTCGAGGCTGGGCTGGGCGTCGGGGCCGAGGTCGGTGAGCGCGCTGATCTGGCCGGCCAGTTGGCGCAGGTCGGCGCCGTTCGACCGGGCCCAGGCGGTCACCGCGCGGTCGCCGGCCCGGCGGTCGCGCTCGGCCAGCACCCGTTCGTCGCCGGTGAGCCCCGCCTCGCCCGTCCGCGGCCGGCGCAGCCGCAGGTAGCGGCGCTCGGCGGCCTGCCGGCTGGCGACACCGAGCACGGGCGCGAGGTCGGCCCAGTTGACCCCGGCGGCGCGGGCGGCGGCGATCAGCTCGGGTTCGCGGGCGTCGAGGTGGTCGCGGAGGGCGCGGAGCGCGGCGAGGGCGGCCAGGGGATCGGTGGACGCGTCGAGCACGCGCGCGAGCGGGGTCGCATCGTGCATCACACACCTCAGTCGTATCTTCGATGACGTTCCGGTTGTCATCGTTTCGATGACATGCTACAACGGAATCAAGCGCATTGACCCGACAGGTTCGACGATTCGGGAGGTGGAACGATGTTGATGCGCACTGACCCGTTCCGGGAGCTCGACCGGTTGACCCAGCACTTCTTCGGCGGAACGCCGGCCGGCACGTGGTCGCGTCCCACGTCGATGCCGCTCGATGCCTACCGCAACGGTGACGAGTTCGTCGTCGCCTTCGATCTGCCCGGCGTGTCGCCGGACGCCATCGACCTCGACATCGAGCGCAACGTGCTCACGGTGAAGGCCGAGCGGCGCCCGCTCGATCTGCCGGACGGCGCCCAGGCGCACGTCACCGAGCGCCCGTACGGCGTGTTCTCCCGCCAGCTGTTCCTCGGTGACGCCCTCGACACCAACCGGATCCAGGCCAAGTACGACAACGGCGTGCTGGTCGTGCGCATCCCGGTGGCCGAGCAGGCGAAGCCCCGCAAGGTGCAGGTGGCGGTCGAGGGGAGCAAGGCTCCGCGGTCCATCGACGCCTGACCGCCTGACGCGGTGTGAACGGGGGTGACCACGATGCGGACCCTGACCCGCGACGCCTTCCTCGACGCGGTCCTCCACGATGACGACTTGCTGCGCGCGGAGTTCGACGCGATCGTGGCCGCGGCTTGGCCGGAGCCGCCCGCACCGCCCCCGCCGGCCGCACCGGCCACTCCCGGCGACCGTCCGGCCGCTCGGCCGGGGTCGCCGGGGCCGTGGCCCCCGAAGACCTTGCGTACCAGGCTCCCGGCGCCGGCGCGTCGGTGGTACTGCCGGCAGCGCTCTCCGCCCGACCGGAAGGGGGTGATGCTTCACGACCTGAAGATCTGCGATACCTCATGATCGTCCGGGCCGGACAGGAAACCTCGCGGCGTTCCCATGACGGACCCGCCCGCGCAGCGGCGCACAGGTCCGGCGGCGATCCTCAACTGAAGACATCGGCGGGCCCCGGTCGATCCGACCGGGGCCCGCTTCACCACTGCTCCTTCTGCGCCCGCGCCTCGTAGAGCAGCACCGCCGCCGACACCGACACGTTCAGCGAGTCCGCCTTGCCCAGCATGGGGACGAACACCCGCTTGAACTCCGGTTGGTACCAGGCCTTCGGGATGCCGTACCGCTCGGCGCCCAGCACGAACGCCGTGCGCCGCCCGCCGTAGCGGTGGCGGCGGTAGTTCTTCGCGTCGTCGGTGTCGGCGAGGAAGATGTCGAAGTTGTTCGCCCGGAGCCAGGCGATCGCGCCCTCGGGCTGCTCGAACTCGACGATCGGGGTGGTCAGCACCATGCCCTGGCTCGCCCGGAACACCTTCGGGTGGGTCAGCCGGGTGCGGCGGTTGGTGAGGATCAGGCAGTCGACCCGGCAGGCGTCGAGGGTGCGGATCAGCGTGCCGAGGTTGCCCGGGATCTCCATCCCGTCGGCGACCATCACCAGGGCGTCCGGCGGCAGGTCCAGGTTCTCCGGGTCCCACTGCGGGAGCGGCGCCAGCGAGAGCAGGCCGTCGGGACGGTCGCGCTCGGAGATGCGCTCCAGCGTCTTCGCGGAGATCTCGTAGGCGTTGTACGCCCGGTGCGCGAGTTCCTCCGCCCGCTTGTGCGCCTCGTCGCCGTACGCCGCCTCGGGCGACCAGAAGAACGTGTCGATCGGGATGTCGTGCTCGAGCAGCAGGTTGTGCGCCCACAGCCCCTCGGCGATGAACAGGCGGTGCGGGTTCGGCGCCGAGTTGCGCTGGATAGATTGCACCTGGCGGACCTTCGGGTGCTGGGCCCCGATGGGCTGCAGGCTCGGCATTCACGTTCTCCAGGATCTTTTGTTCGAGAGGAGCGGTGTTGGCGGAAGTTATCACGAGCGCGGCGAACCCCTTGGTGAAGCGGGTCCGGCTGCTCGCGGACCGCAGACACCGTCGCCGCGAGGGCGTATTTTTCGTGGACGGCGTGCAGCCCGTCTGGCGCGCCGTCGAGGCCGGCGCCGGGGTGGAGACCCTGATCGTGGCGCCGGACCTGCTCGCCGGATCACCCGCGATGCGGATGGTCGAGGAGCAGGAGGCCCGGGGCACGCGGGTGGCCCGCCTCAGCGGCGAGCTCTTCCTACGCATCTCCGAGCGCGACGGCGCACCGGGGCTGGCCGCGATCGTCCAGGGTCGCCTCGGCGGCCTCGACACGTTCCCGGTCGACGGGGTGTTCGTCGCGCTGCACGAGGTCGGCAACCCCGGCAACCTCGGCACGATCATCCGCACCGCCGACGCGGCCGGCGCCGCCGGCGTCGTGCTGATCGGCGACACCACCGACCCGTTCGCGCCGTCGGCGGTCAAGGCGAGCATGGGGTCGCTCTTCGCCGTCGACCTCGCCCACACGCCGACCCTCGACGCCTTCTTCGGCTGGGCCGCCGGCCACGGCGTCACCGTCGTGGCCACGTCGGGCCGGGCGGAGGACGAACACTGGAGCACGGCGTACCCGAGGCCGGTCGCGGTGCTGCTCGGCTCCGAGGGCAACGGCCTACCCGCCGACGCCCTGGCGCGGGCCGACCGCCGGGTCCGCATCCCGATGGTCGGCACCGCCGAGTCCCTGAACCTGGCCGTCGCCGCCGCCCTGCTCCTCTACGAACTGAACCACCCCTGACGCAGGTCGCCCGCGCCTTTCCGGATCTTGGATGCTTATTGCTGTCATTACGACCATAGAATTCCAAGATCCGCAAACTGGGCATGCGCAAGCCCGTCAAACCGCGCAAATCACCCAGTGGTCGGTCTGTCGGCGCGACAATGGTTCGCACGTTTCCGGATCTTGGATTGCACGAGGTGCTACAGCCCCGCAACGAGTCCAAGATCCGCAAACCGGGGTACACCCGGCACCGGGTCGCGCGGGCGACCGATCGGCAAGTGTGAGTGTCACAGGGACAGGATGGTCTGCTCGCCGGGGGCGTCGTCTGCGGCGGGCCAGCCGAACAGGCACAGCCCGGTGCGGCGGCAGCCGCGCACGAACGTCTCCCGGAACGCCCGGCGACCGGTTGTCGCGACGGCGGCGGCCCAGACCGCGACCAGCAGCATGCCAACGACGATCAGCGCCACGAACAGGAGAACCACCGACGTCACGAGCGGGATCAGTACGACGCCGAGCGCGAAGGCGCGTGCACCCCGGCCGGCCGCCCGGAGCCGACCGGCGGGCCGGCCCGGGTCCAGCACCCGCGCGATCGCCGGCGCCGCCCGCCGCAGCCCGGCGACGTACCGCAGGGCCGGCCACACCCGGGCCACCGGTGGCCCTTGCAGGATCGCGTGCAGTTCGCCCTCCCACTCGCGCAGGTAGGCGGCTCGCCGGTCGGCCGGAAGGCGGTCGGCCGCGCGCCGCAGGGCGGCGTGCAGCTGCAGGTCGATCCGCGCCCGGGCGCGGGCGCTGTACCGGCCGGCCACGATCAACCCCAGTTCGATCAGCGCGAACCCGGCGAGGAGACTCAGCGGAGCGTGCACGAACCAGGCCGCCGCTCCGCGAACCGAGGTGAGCTGCGCTCCGTCGCCGAGCAGGACGGTCCACATCACGGACGCGGCGAGAAACCAGCCGACCCGGGCGATCACGCCGGACCCACCTGCGGCCGCAACGGCGCCGGCGACGGGGACAGCTGGGCGTGCAGCCGCGCCAACTCGTGGCGGGCCGATGCCACGCCATGATCGGTCAACCGGTACCACCGGCGCTGCGGCCGGCCGAGGGTCGCGGGATCGCCGGCCTCGAACTCTCCCTCGAGCCAGCCGGACGCCTCCAGCCTCGCCAGGATCGGGTACAGCTTCCCGCTGGCGAAGCCGGTCCGCTGCATGAGCTCGTACCCGTAGCGCGGCTGGGCGACATCGTCGAGAAAGATCCGCAGCACGACCGCGACACCGAGGGTCACTCGCATAAGCAGAATTCTTACATAGGGGTGAGCGGGATGACCACATCTTCGCCGAGGGTGCCGTAGGCCTCGGGCTCGCCGGTGAGGACGAAGCCGCCACCGGAGGCGGCGGCGATCAGGGCCACGGCCAGGTCGAGCCGGCCGAGCATGCGCGTGGTGGCGGCGGCCATCGGCCACCCGTCGTCGGCCAGGGGCTCAAGATCGGAGGCGGGGTGCTCGGCGAGCACGTGCAGCATGCCGTCGTCGACCTCCCGTGCTGCTTCGACCAGGCATACCACCGGGACGACGACCACACCTCCCGCGTCGTTGACCTCGGAGATCGGCTCGCCGACGTCGACCGAGCCCGTGGCGTACGCGATGATCGCCGAGGTGTCGAGGACCAGGGAGTTCACGGCGCCGGAGAGGAGAACCCGAGCGCGGCCCGGAGTTCGGCCCGCTTCTCGGGCGTGGCGCGCCGCTCGGCCTCGGCCAGCTTGCTGCGGAAGCGCTCGCGGGCCTGCGCGCGCTCCTCGTTGGTCGCCATGGTCGCGGTGACCGGGTGCTCCCCCCGGGCCCTCATGGTCATGGTCGCATCGTACCGGTTTCTCGAACGTCAGTACTACCCCGTTCCGGCGTTCGGAGGGTGTCGAGGTGGTGGGTGAGGATCCGGCGCATCGTCGCGGGGGTGACCAGGTCGGGGTGGAGGACGGCGCTCATCGCCAGGCCGTCGAGGAGGGCGGCCAGGCGTTCGGTCTCCAGGGCCGGGTCGAAATCGTCGGCGACGCGGCCCAGTGACGCGGCGCGGTCGACGACCCGGCGGACCACCTGGCGGGTGCCCTCGTGCAGGCGGGTCGACTCGTCGTGGAGTTCGGGGCGGGTGCGGGCCGCCGTGACGAAGGCGAGCCACACCACGGTCTCCTGGTGCCGGGCCTCGTCGAGCGGGAGGAACTCGGCCAGGACCGCCTCGGCGACCTCGCGGGGCGGGGCCGGGTCGGCGCCGGCGAGGCGGTCGACGTGGCGCAGGATGCGCTCGGTCATCCGGGTGCGGAGGGCGGCGAGCGCGAACACCGTCAGCTCGGTGTGGCTGGCGAAATAGTGCCGGACCGAGCCGATCGCCAGGCCGGCCTCGTCGGCGATCCGGCGCAGCGAGGCCGCCTCCAGGCCGTCGCGGCTGATGACGCGGAAGACGGCGTCGGTGACCGCCCGGCGGCGGGCGTCCGGGTCCACGATCTTCGGCACCGTTCCTTTGTAGCACGACCGTGCTACTTTGTTTTAGCATCGCCGTGCTAAATAGGAGGTCGAGATGTGGTTGTCGGTTCTGGTCGCGGTGGCGGTCGTGGTGCTCGTGGTGAAGCGGTTCCTGGGCGAGCCGCTGGTGGCCCGCGACCTGCTGGTGCCGCCGGTCGTGCTGGTGGCGGTCGGCGGGTACGCCGTGGTGCGGGCCGGGCCGGTGAGCGTGCGCGAGGTGGTCTGGGTGGTCGGCTCGGCGCTGGCCGGCATGGTGCTGGGTGCGGTTCGGGGCGGCACGGTGCGGTTGTTCGTCCGGAACGGCGCGTTGTGGCAGCGGTACAGCGCGTGGACGATCGTGGCCTGGGCCGCGTCGATCGCCGTCGGTGCGGGGCTCGGGTGGCTGGCGGTGCGTGGGGGAGTGCGGGCGGAGGTCCGGCCGGTGACGCTGTCGGTCGGGGTCAGCCTGCTCGGTGAGCTGGTGACGCTGGGCGGGCGCACCTGGGTCAGGACAGCGGCAACCGTTTGACCACGTCGTCGAGCGAACGGGCGACCAGGAGGTGGCCGCCCGGCCGCAACCGGTCCCAGCGGTTCGCATCGGTGTCCCAGCGGCGCCACATCCGGGCGTCGGGCTCGATCACGACGGTGACGGACCCGCCCGGCACCACCTCGACGGCCCGCCAGCCGACCAGGCGCACCGGCTGGTCGGTTTCGGCCGGCTCGAAGTAGACCTGCACCACCTCGCGGCTGGTCTGCGTCGAGGTGTTCGAGACGGTCACCGACACGGCGAGCGGGTCGCGGGAGAGCGTCACGTCGTCGTAGCGCCAGGTTCCGTAGCCGAGGCCGTGGCCGAACCAGAAGAGCGGCTCGGGTGCCCGCTTGGCGAAGTGGCCGCGGTAGCCGAGGAACGGGCCCTCGGCGTACGGGAGTTTGCCGTCGACCGGCGTCACCGACCAGGCGGGCGCGGCGCCGTCGGCGGCGGGGAACGTCGTCACCAGGCGGCCGGCCGGTTCGACGACGCCGAGCAGCGCCGCCGCCACCGCGTGACCGCCCTCCTGGCCGGGGAGGCCGGCCCACAGCACCGCGTCGACCTCGCCCAGCCAGGGCATCAGGACGGGCGTCGCCGCGTTCACCACGACCACGGTCTGTTTCGAGGCGGCGGCGACCGCCGACACCAGCGCGTCCTGCTCACCGGGCAGCCGCAGCGTGGACTTGTCGACCGCCTCGGTCTCCTGCTCCTCGGTGGTACCGACCACCACCACGGCGACGTCGGCACGGCGGGCCGCGCTCACCGCGTCATCGATCACGGCCGCGACCGGCCGCGGCGCCGGACGGGCGATGAGCCCGAACCGGCCGAAGCCCGCCATCGGGCCCTCGCTGCCGGCGAGCGTGACCGTGGCCTCGACCACCGCGGCGTCATCGAGCGGCGCGACGAACGTGCGCGACGGCGGAGCGAGGATCTCCTCGCCGAACCCGCCCCGCGACGCCCGCAGCGAATACGACTCGTGCAAAAGAGTCCAGTCGCCGACGCCGAACGTGCCGAGCTCCGCCGCGCCGCCGGCGCTGACCGTGCCGGTGAACGTGATCGTGGCGACCGGGGTGTCGAAGTCGTCGTCCATGCCCACGACCGTGGTGGCGTCGGGCGCGTACCGCACCTCGACGACGGCGCCGTCGGCCCCGCGCAGCGTGACCGTCACGCCGGGCCGGTGGTCGGCGGTGGTGACGAACCCCCGCGCGGTGACCGGACGCTCGCGCACCTCGACCCCGTCGACCACCTCGACGTCGCCCAGTTCGGCGGCCAGGCCCTCGGCGACGCTGACCTGGTACGGCGGGTTCACCTGCGCCGAGCCGCCGCCCATGCAGACCGTGGCCACCGCGTGCCGCCCGATCAGCGCCACCGACCGGTCGCGGGCCAGCGGCAGCGCGCCGTTGTTGGTGAGCACGGTCATGCCGCGGGCGGCGATCCGGGTCAGCTGCTGACGGCGGGTCGGGTGGTCGGGGTCGGGGCCGGGGGTCGCTTCAAGGGACACGCGGGACGCCAGCAACCGCAACCGATCCAGGTGATCGTCCACTGTGGACTCTTTGACCAGGCCGTCGCGCACGGCTTTCACCAGCGCGTCGCCCCACGGGCCGTTCGGGCCGGGCATCACCAGGTCGAGGCCGCCGTTCGCGGACGCCGCCGTGGTCTTCGTGGCGAACCAGTCCGACATGATGAGGCCGCGGTAGCCCCACTCGCCCTTGACGATGCGGTTGTTCACGTGGTCGTGCTCGGTGGCGGCGACGCCGTTGACGTCGTTGTAGGCCGCCATCATCGACCACGCGTCGGCCTCCTCGACGGCGATCTCGAACGGCAACAGGTACACCTCGCGCAGCGTCGCCTCGTCGACCACGCTGTCGACGGTGTGCCGGTCGGTCTCCGACTCGTTGGCCACCAGGTGCTTGAGCGTGGCGCCGACGCCGTTCTCCTGCAGCCCGCGCACGTACGCGGCGGCGAGCTTGCCGGTGAGCAACGGGTCTTCGGAGTACGCCTCGAAGAGCCGGCCGCCCAGCGCCGTGCGGTGCAGGTTGATCGTCGGACCGAGCACCACGTGGATGCCCAGCCGGGCCGCCTCACCGGCGAGGATCGTGCCCACCTCGTACGCGGTGTCCTCGCTCCACGCGGACGCGATGAGCGTCGCGTTCGGCAGCAGGGCCACCACCGGCCCGCCGTGGAACTTCAGCCCGCGTACGCCGGTGGGACCGTCGGACAGCCGCAGTTCCGGATCGGTGGCGAGCGTGAACATGCTCGCGCCGGTGAGCAGCGCGACCTTTTCCGCGAGGTCCATGCCGACAGTTAACGGTATTCGGCGACCGCCCGCACGACGGCGTCGACATCGGAGTCGTCGGTGTAGTAGTGCACCGACAGGCGCAGAAAGTCGCCCCGGGGGCTGGTGACGATGCGTCGGGCCGCGAGGTACGCCGCGAGCTTCGCGGGATCGTCGTCGTACAGCGCGACCATCGGGCCGCGCGAGTCGTCGCCGGCGGGTGAGCCGATCCGCTCGCCGTCGGCGGCCAACCCGGCGTGGAGCTTTCCGGTGATCTCGACGACATGCCGGTGCACGGCCGGGCCGTCCAGGCCCGACAGGAGGTCGAGACCGGCCGCGGCCGCGTAGGCGGCGACGACCGACGGCGTGCCGGTCTCGTACCGCCGGGCGCCGGGCGGGAAGTCGACCCCGGTCGGGTCGAACGCGAACGGGTCCACCCGGCCGAACCAGCCGGTCAGCTGCGGGTCGAGATCGCGCGCGGTGCCGCGCCGCACGTACAGGAACGCGATGCCGGGCACCCCGAGCAGGTACTTCAGCGCGCCGCTGACCAGGTAGTCGCAGTCGAGCTCGCGCACGTCGACGGCCACCACACCGGCCGCCTGGTACGCGTCGACGAACACCTGCGCGCCGTGCTCCCGGGCCAGCCCGACGACGTCCTTCACCGGCAGCCGCTGCCCGTGCCGGTAGCTGACCAGCGGCACCGACACCAGCGAGGTCGAGTCGTCGATCACCGTCGCGAAGCCCTCGGCGGTGGCGAAACCGGCGCCGTCGAGCGGCGCCATCCGCACGGACGCGGACCGCTGCGCGTGCCACACCTGGCCCACCGAGGGAAACTCCAGGTCGCAGGAGACGATCTCCGGCTCGCGGAGCCCCGACACCACCTGGAACGCGCCGTCCGACGCGCACGGCACGATCGCCACCTCGTCGTCGTGCGCGCCGATGAAGGCGGCGAACCTCCGGCGCGCCTCGTCGATGCGGTCCATCCACACGTGCCACGGGTTGCCGTGCTCGACGAGCGCGCTCTGGAACTCGCCGAGGGCGCCGGCCACCGCGTCGCTGAGCGCGCCCTGGCTGCACGAGGCCAGGTGGGTCATCGTGGCCAGGCCGGGGAAGCGGCCGCGGAAGGCGTCAGGCCGCATCGAGCGACTCCCGGAGCCGGGCGAGGTCACCGTGCGCGGTGGCCAACCCCGGCCGGTTGCGCGCCGCGCGCAGGTCACCGAGCCGTTCCAGAAATTCGAGGACGACCGGCAGCGGCGGGCCGCTCGCGGTGAGGTCCTCGGCGTCCGGGGCGTGCTCGGCCGGCTCCACCAGGAACGGACGCACCAGCCGGTTGTGGTGGAACGAGTAGGCCGCGCCGTGCAGGCGGCACACGTCGAGGAAGATCCGGGCGTTCTCGCGCACCTGATCCGTGCGCCCGGCCCGCTGGAACTGCGCGAGGATCGACTCGCCGGTGCCCGCGGCCTTGAGCGGCTCCTGGTCCTCCGGCGGCACGTACGGCGCCTTCTCGGTGAGGATCCGGCCGTAGAACGGGTCGTCGCGGCGGCACAGGCCGAGCAGCAGGTCGATCTCGTTGATCCCGGCGAAGTCGCCCGCGTTGGCGCCGCGGTACTCGGCCGTGCCGACCCGGTACGACTTGAAGTACGGGCGCACGTTGTAGAAGAACCGGTCGACGTCGAGTTCGGCGGCGAGTTGGGTGTTGAACCGGAGCACGTCGTCGAGCGCGCTCCGGGCGTCGGCGAGCAGGTAGCCGGCCATCGGCGCGGCCACGCCCATCGGCGGGATCTGCCGCAGCGCGTGCGCGGCCCGCCGGTAGGCCAGCACGCCGAGCGCGTTGTAGGTGACGAAGATCCGCTCGTCGTCGAGCGACGTGAACAGCCGGTGCCCGTACAGGCACTGGTGCGCGAACACGTAGCGCGGCGCCACGCCGAGCGGGGCCGCGAGCGTCCAGGCCAGCGTCCAGGCGGGGGCGAGCACCTCGGCATGACCCTTGTCGATCTGGTGCCGGCGGCACGACGCGAGATAGCCGCCCACCGAGCCGAGCAGCTGGTAGCGGGCCACCGGATCGGTCGGCAGGTCGCCCGCGTCGAGCACGGCGGCGGCGAACTTCGCGCCGTCGAACAGGATCGCCTCTCTGCGGGCGTCGAGGTCGGGATCGCCGCGCACGATCTCGACGTGTGCCCGGAAGTACGCCTCCTCGAGCTGGGTGTTGAGCTCGACGAACTCGCCGTCGAGCCAACGCTCGAACTCCGAGCTCACCTCGGGGGAGACCGCAGGGTTGGCCATGTCTACCATCGTGATCCAGAGTGTGGACCACTACCAGTACCACAGACAGGCATTTGAAGTGGACCAATCCAGCCTCGGGACCGACTTCCTGCAGCTCCGGCCGGCCGACGCGCCGCCGAAGGGCCTGACCACCTGGCTGGCCGGGGCGATCCGGACCGCGATCGACGACGGGCGGCTGCCCGCCGGCCAGCGGTTGCCGGCCACCCGGGAGCTCGCGCAGGAGCTGCGCATCTCGCGCGGCGTCGTGGTCGAGGCGTTCCGCCGGCTGACGGACGAGGGTGTGGTCACCGCGCGGGCGGGCGTCGGGACGGTGGTGACGCCGCTCACCGCGTCACCGGAATCCGGCCAACCGACGACGGACCCGGCGGTGCCGCTGTTGCCCCAGCGACCGACCGCGCTGGTGGATCTTTCGCCCGGCGTGCCCGATCTGTCCCTGTTCCCCCGCGCGATGTGGCTGCGCGCCGAACGGGCCGTGCTCGCCTCGGCGGGGCCCACCGACCTCGGCTACGGCGACCCGCGCGGTGCGCCGGTGCTGCGCCAGGAGGTGGCGGGGTGGCTCGCCCGCAGTCGCGGGATCCGCGCGGACCCCGACGACATCATCATCGTCGCCGGGGTGGCGCAGGCGCTGGCGCTGCTCGCGCGGGTGCTGCGCGCCGCCGGCACGACCACGATCGGGATGGAGGATCCCGGTTCCCGCGGCGCCCGCGACCAGCTGGCCCACTGGGGTCTCACGCCGGAACCCGTGCCGGTCGACGACCACGGGCTCCGCGTGACCGACCTGGTCGCCTCCGGCCTGCGCAACGTGTTCGTGACGCCGGCCCACCAGTTCCCGACCGGCGTCGTGATGACCCCCGACCGCCGCCGCGCGCTGCTCGACTGGGCCGCCGGCGACGGCCTCGTGATCGAGGACGACTACGACGCCGAGTACCGCTACGACCGGGCGCCGGTCCCGGCGCTGAAGGCGTCGGCCCCCGACCGGGTGGCGTACGCCGGCAGCACCTCCAAGACGCTGGCGCCCGGCATGCGCCTGGGCTGGCTGCTGCCGCCGCGACGGCTCTACGAGCAGCTGGTGGTGGCGAAGCACGCCAGCGACCTGGGCAGCCCGGCGATCCCGCAACTGGTGTTCGCCCGGATGCTGGCGACCGGCGAGTTCGCCCGTCACGTCCGGCTGGTGCGGGCCCGGCACAAGGCCCGCCGCGACGCCCTGCTCACCGCGCTGCGCCAGGAACTGCCGTTCTCCCGCGTGCGGGGAGCGGCGGCCGGCCTGCACCTGATGATCCAGCTACCCGACCTGGCGGGCATGGCCGACACGGATCTGGTCGACAAGGTGCGCGCCGCGGGGGTGCTGGTGCATCCGTTGTCGTGGCACCGCCAGCGCCCCGGAGTGCCGGGCTTCGTGATCGGCTACGCCGCCCACCCACCCGGCCGGTTACGCGACGCCGCCAAGCGCATCGCGGCGATCGTCCAACCGCTGCGGGCGTCCTGAGGTCGGCATCACCAGGTGCGGTAGCGGAACCAGGATCGGGCGGCGCTCGTGTTCAGCAGGATCAGGCACAGCACGGGGTACGCCACGCTCGCGACCGAGACGTCGACCCGCTGGGTCAGCGCGATCGAGGCCGCCAGGCTCAGCAGGCTGATGATGCTCAGCATGAGCACGATGACCCGGGCCCACTGGCGTCCGCGCTGGAGCTTGCGGCCCAGGAAGATCGTGATCAGGCCGAAGAACGCGACGGTGCCGGCGATGACACCGAGCACCACGGCGGCGCCCTCGCTGTCGATCAGGTCGTCGGCGATCGGGGTGCCGGAGAAGTCCTCGTAGGTGCCGTTGGCGAACACGACCGCGGCCCAGGCGAACAGGGCGGCGACGCCGAGGGTCAGGAGACCGGCGAGGTACTGCAGGATCGCGAGGACGTGCACCCCCGGCGGAGCCGACCGGCGGGCTTGGCCATAAGGCGGCGGCGCGTACGCGGCGTACTGGGGCTGGCCGTATCCGTAGGACATCGTTGGCTCCTCGATCGTGAGTGTGCCTCGAAGCCTCACGGATACGGCCGATGCCGGAATCCCTGATTGGTGCCAGTCAGACCGTGGCGGTGTTGACCTTCAGGACCTCGGCGAGGTCGTACACGCGGTCGGCGCCGGGCGGGAGCACGTACCAGGCGACCCGCACGGTGCGGTCGTCGGTGAACGCGATGCCCTGGATGTCGCCGGGCGTGTTGCGGTTGTCGCCGGTGCTCCCGAGCACCGTGCTCCGCGGCCGCGGCCTCGCCGCGACGGGGACCGTGGCCAGGATGAAGTCGGTCCGGTCGGCGCCGAGACGGGAGAGCCCCACGGCGACGTGGCGGCCGTCGGGGGAGAGCCGGACGGCCCGGACGGCGGTGCCCGGCGCGCCGACCGTGACCGGCCCGCCGAGCAGGTCGGCGCCCGTGGCGAGGTCGTGCACCCGCACCTGGGCCGACCCGTCGTCGGCCACGCCGCTGAACAGCAGGCGGCCGCCCTGCACCGACACGTCGAACTGGCCGGGATCGTCACCGAGGTTCGTGTTCACCACGGCGGCGGACGCGGCCGCCAGTTTCTGCTCGGCGCCGGAGCCGAACTCGTGGAACACCACCCGCTTCCCGTCGCGCAGCAGGTACGCGCCGGTGGCCGTGGCACCGATGAGCCGCACCGACTCGCCGACGGTACGGACGTTGACGTGGTACGCCGGTCCGGGCGCGGCCGGCGTGGTGACGACGAGCACGAACTCGAGGTCGGTGACGTTCACCCCGTCCTCGCGGGCCACCCCGGGCTTGAGGTCGTGGGGACCGAGCATCACCAGCCGCCCGTCCGGCAGGCCGATGACGGAGTCCGCGGCGTCGACGCCCACCACGGGATGGCCGACGAGCTTTCCGGCGGCGTCGACCTCTCCGACGCCCTGCGGCCCGCGCACGCCGACGTTGCCGACGACCTGGTAGGCGTTGGTGAGCAGCAGGCGTTGCGCGGGGCCGGCCGGAACGGTGGCCGAGGCGGTCGCGAACGGTTCGGGCGCCGGCCCGGACCGGTGCGACAGCAACGGGACGCCCGCGGCGCCGGCGGCGACGGCCACCGCCGCGACGCCGGCCACGGTGCCGACGCGACGCCGTTGGTGCCGCCGGCGCCGCCGGTGCACGTCGGCGAGGCTGTGCCGCTCGTCGGGCACCACCTCGGCGGCGTGTCGTACGGCCTCGGCCAGGTCGGAGGGAATGTCGTTCACGGCTCACGCTCCTCGGTCGTCAACGTCTCGCGCAGGCCGGCCAGCGCCCGCGCCAGCCGGCTCTTGACGGTTCCCTCCGCGACACCGAGGACGGCGGCTGTCTCCACTGTGGATAGTCCTAACAGGACACGACAGACCACCACCGCCCGGAACGCGCGCGGTTGCGCCTGCAACGCGGCGAACGCCGCCAGGCCCGCCGGATCGGGCGCCGCGGAGTAGGCGTGTGCCGCATCGGCGTCCACTGCATCGGCGTCCACGAAAAGAGGCCGTTCCCGGCGGACCTTGCGCCACCACGACGTGGCCCAGTTGAGCCCGACCCGGAAGACCCAGCCGCCGGGGTTGTCGTGTGCCGAGACCGTTCGCCACCGGGCGTACGCGCGCGCCATCGCCTCGTCGGTGGCCTCGCGGGCCAGGTCGCGGTCGCCGAGGGTCACCACCAGCGCGCGGTAGACCCGGTCGACCTCGGCCTTGTAGAACCCCTCGAAGTCGGTCTCCGTTTCGAGGGCCTTCTCATCGGTCGCGGGGGATGTCACGTGGGTACACGCCCGGCGCCCGTAATCCGTTCCCGGCTATTCGCTTTCCGGCACGGCCATCTCGCCGAGTTCCGACCAGTCGCTCTGCGGCACGGTGACGTTGACGATGCGCGGCGTCTCGGCGAGGTATGTCGGGAGGGTCGCGGTCGCGGTGGCGAAATGCTCCGAGCGGACGTGCGCACCGCCGGCCTCGTCGTCGCGGAACGCCTCGACCAGCACGTACTCGGTGGGGTCGTCGAGGCTGCGGGACCAGTCGAACCACAGGCAGCCCGGCTCCGCCCGGGTGGCGAGCGTGAACTCGCGCGAGATCTCCGGCCAGCGGTCGGCGTGCTCGGGCCTGATCCGGAACTTGGCGGTAATGAAGATCATGGGTGGACCTTTCCGTGATCTTGGACTCCGGTACATCCTATGGCGTGGAGATTCTTTCGGCCGCCGCGCTGGGCGCGGCGTTCGCGTCGGGCACGCTGTCACCCGTCGAGGTGACGCGCGCAGCGCTGGCCGCGATAGCGGCGCACGACCCGGTGGTGAACGCGTTCGTGCTCGTCGATCCCGACCGGGCACTGGCCGACGCGCGCCGGTCGGCGGAGCGGTGGCGTTCCGGCGCTCCGTTGTCTCCGGCCGACGGGGTGCCGACGTCGGTCAAGGATCTGCTGCTGACGTCTCATTGGCCGACGCTGCGGGGCTCGTCGCACGTGGTTGCTTCCGTTTCGGATGACGATTCCCCTGCCGTGGCGCGGCTGCGGGCGGCCGGGTGCGTGCTGCTCGGCAAGACGACGACGCCGGAGTTCGGGTGGAAGGGCGTCACGGATTCCGTGCGGTTCGGGGTCACGCGGAATCCTCATGCCTCTGACCGGACCGCGGGCGGATCGAGCGGCGGCAGCGCGGCCGCGGTCGCGCTCGGGATGGGGACGTGGTCGGTCGGCACCGACGGCGGCGGGTCGCTGCGGATCCCGGCCGCGTTCACCGGGACGGTCACCATCAAGCCGACGTACGGGCTGGTGCCGTTGTGGCCGGCCAGCCCGTTCGGCACGCTGTCGCACGCCGGCCCGATGACCCGGAGCGTCGCCGACGCGGCGCTGATGCTCGACGTGCTGTCGGGGTTCGACGCGCGGGACTGGTCGGCGATGCCGACGCCGACGGGGTCGTTCCTCGACGGCCTCGACGACGGCGTGGCCGGGCTGCGGATCGCGTTCTCACCGGATCTCGGGTACGTCCGCAACGCGCCCTCCGTTTCCGCGCTGGTGCGCGCGGCCGTGTCGGGGCTGGCCGACGCGGGCGCGGTGGTCGACGAGGTCGACCCCGGCTTCGACGATCCGGTGGAGGCGTTCCACACGTTGTGGTTCGCCGGCGCCGCGAAGGTGGTCGCCGGCTTTGGTGGCGCCGACGATCCGGGCCTGCTCCGGGTCGCGGGCCTGGGTGCGGCGCTCACCGCCGCCGACTACCTCGACGCGACCGCGGTGCGGGTCGACCTCGGGGCCCGGATGGGCCGCTTCCACGAGAAGTACGACCTGCTGGTGACGCCGACGCTGCCGATCACCGCGTTCGAGGCGGGCCGCGACGTGCCGGCCGGCTGGCACTCGCCGAACTGGACGTCGTGGACGCCGTACACGTATCCGTTCAACCTGACCCAGCAGCCGGCCGCGAGCGTCCCCTGTGGTCTTTCCTCCGACGGGCTGCCGGTGGGCCTGCAGATCGTCGGCCCGCGCCACGCGGATGCCCGGGTTCTTCGCGCGGCGCGGGCCGTGGAGGCTTTTCTAGCCTGACGTGATCCGCACGTCGTCGATGCCGGCCTCCACCAGGCTGGCCGTGCCCCCGTCGGCGGCCTCGACGCGCAGCCGGACGGTCTGGCCCGCGAAGGCCGACAGGTCGGCGGTCGCCGTGGCCCAGGCACCGGCCCGGTTGCTGGCGGCGCCGGCCTGGGTGAACACCACCGACGTCGTCGTGCCGACCACCGAGACGCGCAGGAAATCGGCCGCGGCGGCGTTGTTCAGGTGTGCCAGGTACCAGGAGAACGACAACGTGAGGCGGGCGCCGGCCGGCAACGCGATCGCCGGTGACTGGATCGACGTGGTTCCGCCGTCGACGTCGTTCTCGCCCGCGGCGGCACCGGCCGCGGCACCCGTCACCAGGTCGTTGCTGCCGCTCGGCGTGGTGCCCAGTTGCAGCGTCACGCCGCTCGTGGTCTGCGCCGGGTCGCCGCGCTCCCAGCGTCCGGCCGTGGCCGTGTCGGTGCCGGCGGCGTTCGCGGTCCAGCCGGTGGCCGTCTCGAACGTGTCGCTGTAGACGGTGCCGGGCTGCGGCCCGGTGCCGGTCGGCGGGAACCGCAGCACGCGGTCGTCGTTCGCGGCCGGCGTGCCGCGGCCGTCCCGGTTGCTGGTGGCCACCCACAGGTAGCCGTCCGGCCCGAGCGCGACCGTACGCAGGCGCCCGTACGTACCCTGCAGTTCGGCGACGGGCGTGCCGCCACCCAGCGGGACCACCCACAGCCGCGTGCCGCGCAGCGCCGCGGCGAACAGGTTGCCGTTGGCGATCGCGGCGCCGCTGGGCGAGGCCACGGCCGTCGACCACGTGACGATCGGGTTCCGGAACGCCGGGTTGGTGCTCGTCCCCTCGGCCGTGGGCCAGCCGTAGTTGCCGCCGGCGACGATCTGGTTCACTTCGTCCCAGGTATTCTGGCCGAACTCGGTCGCGAACAGGCGACCCTGCGAGTCCCAGGACAGGCCCTGCACGTTGCGGTGGCCGTAGCTGTACACCAGGTTGCCGAACGGATTTCCGGCCGGCACGCCGCCGGTGGGCGTCATCCGAAGAATTTTGCCGTTGAGGCTGTTCGTGTTCTGCGCGTTGGACGTCACGTTGGCGTCGCCGACGCCCGCGTACAGGTTCCCGTCCGGCCCGAACGCGATGCGGCCGCCGTTGTGGATGGTCGACTTCGCGATGCCGCCGAGCACCACCTGCTGCGTGCCGATGGCGTTGAGGCGGAACCGCACGATGCGGTTGTCGTTCGCGGCCGTGAAGTAGGCGTAGACATACTGGTCCTGGGCATAGGTGGGGCTGACGGCGAGGCCCAGCAGGCCGCCCTCGCCGCCGGGCACCACGTTCGGCACGGTGCCGAGCGCCTGCGGCGCCTGTCCGGGCCGCAGTTGCAGGATGCGGGCGCTGTCGCGCTCGGCGACGAGGGCGCTGCCGTCGGGAAGGAAGCCGAGGCCCCAGGGCACAGCCAGGCCGGAGGCCACCACCTCCGGACGGGCATAGTCGAACCCACCGGCCTGTGCGGCGGCCGGCGGCGCGGACAGGGCCAACGTGCCGGCGACCGTGGCTGCGATCAGGATGAGCCGCTTTGACATACATCGACCATAGTCGATGGATTCAGCGACGGCGCGATGACACTCGAAGCACTCATCCAGTTGCCGTCGGTGATGGTGGCGGAGCGGCCAAGCCTGACGTTGTGTGGGTTGCGATGACGGGCCGCCCGGGTCGGGCTAGTTGTCAGTGTCTCCGAGGGTCGAAATCCCCGTGCCGGAGGCCAGCCGTAAAAGCGCTCCACGAGGCGGTTGAGAACCGGAGAATCGGACCATCCGCTGCCAGCTTCGTGTCGCGGACCAGGACAACGCCCGAGCTGACATACGAGGCGGCTACGCATGTGCCAGACGCACAGCGCGAACTGACCCTCCATTCGTTGGAGAAGGCCTCTCGGTTCAACCCGTGCTCCTTGTGGTCAGTTGATCAGCTGCATGGCTGTCCGACCCTACAACGAGTGCCCCGTTTCCTGGTTACTCCGCGCCGCAAACCGTGACCATTTAGAAATGGCTGGTTCGAAGGCAATTCAAATTGCCATTTGCCCTGGTGGAAGCCGGACGCATGAAACGTCGACGGTAGGCCGCACGTTGACACATGGCGAATGGATACCTGCCCGGAATGCAGGTTGCGGATTGAAGTGCCAACCGAGCCGTACGGCTATTCAGGCATGGTGATCAATGGGGAGTCGATCCCATACTTTGTGTAACCAAGCGGCGGCGCCCGGGTGGAGCCGGACGCCGCCTTTCGGACCCATCGCGGGGATGGACCGGCAATGCAGAACTTAAGACTAGACACCTGTCCTCCCCTGCGGAAGCCACCTGGGGAGGGCGCGTGCACATCTACTACAAGACTCCGTCCGTGCTCGTCACGGACGACGTGATCCACGTCGACGGGCGGCCGGCGCGTCGGATCGCGACCCTCGACTCGCTCTATGTCGTCGAGGTCCGCCTGCCGCTGGCTCCACAGTGGACAGATCCGCGTTCCGGGCAGGCCGTCGTCACTACGCTCGCCTCCTTCGCCGTGGCTGTCCACGACCTGACGTCCGGTGCCGGGGCGCCGTTCCTGATCCCGGCGCTCGTTCTGGGCGTCGCCGGACTCGCCTTTCTCGCCGGTGGCCGGAACGCCGGAACCGTCGGCGAGCTGTGGGCAGTGACCTGTACGGGCAATGTGTGCCTTGTCCGGAGCCGGAACAGGGACACCATCGTTCAGATCCGGCGCGCGGTCACCGACGCCTTGGAGGGGCGTCGGCCGTGATCGCTGACCCGGTGGTGAAGCGGGATGACGGCGAATCGCCCGCGGTCGCTCGACGTCGCCTCCGGTTGGCCCTTCGGCGCCTGCGGGAGTCGCTCGGACTGACCCAGGCCGACGTCTCCGGGCATTTGCGATGGTCACTTTCCAAGGTCAACAGGATGGAAACCGGCGAGGTCACGATCTCGGCCGGCGACCTCGAGGCGATTCTGGCCTTCTTCGGCATTTCCGATGGGAAAAAGGCCGCGCAACTCGCACAGCACTGCCGCCTCGCCCGACGTCGCGGATGGTGGGACCGGTCCGAGATCCGGCCGCATCTCACGCCGGCGCTGACAAATCTGCTCCAGTTCGAAAGCGACGCCGCGCACATCATGGCGTTCGGTCCTTCGATCCTGCCCGGAATCATCCAGACGCACGCAATGGCGGCGGTCATTCTCGCCGACTACGCGGACGTCCTCACGGAGGAGCAGCGAGCTGCGCGGTTCACACTTCGCATGCGTCTGCGGGAACAGGCCATCGGTCGCGAGTCCGGAACGACGTGCACCGTCGTGTTGGACGAATCCGTCGTCCTGCGGGAGTTCGGCGGCCTGCGGCTGCTGGCCAGCCAGCTCGAGGACATGCTGGAGGCCGTCGATGACCAACGGCTGGACGTCCGCATCCTTCCGTTCACCGCGCCCACGCTGTTCGGTCTCGAGAACCCGTTCATGCTCGTCGAACTGGATGACGGCGACACGGTCCTGTACCGGGAGGGCATCACCGACGAGTTCTTCGACGACGGGGCGATGGTCGACCGCTACCGGCGGATCTTCGAGCGGCAGTTGGAGGGTGCGCTGAGTCCGGCGGCCTCGGTGCGGCTGGTCAAGGCTCGGCTGGCGGCGATCGAGTCGGCGCTCGACCGGCTGTGATCTCCTCCTTGAGGAGTAGACCGTTATACCGGGGTCTTTGTCCGCTCCCGGCTATCGAAGACCGTGGACGCTGCTGCCCGGCGCTCGGCGTTCATAACGTCGTTCCCGTGATAGAAGTGGAGAACCTCACCAAGCGGTACGGCTCGACGGTCGCCGTCGACGGGTTGTCGTTCCGGATCCGGCCCGGACAGGTGACGGGCTTCCTGGGCCCGAACGGCGCCGGCAAGTCGACGACGATGCGCATGATCATCGGCCTGGACCGGCCCACCGCCGGCACGGCCACGGTGCTCGGCAAGCCTTACGTCGAGCACGTCGCCCCGCTGTGCGTCCTCGGCGCGCTGCTGGAGGCGAAGTCGGTGCACCGCGGGCGGAGTGCCCGCAACCACCTGCTCGCGTTGGCGCAGACGCACGGGATCGGGCCTCGTCGCGTCGACGAGGTTCTGGAGACGGTGGGCCTGAGCGGGGTCGCCGGGCGCCGGGCCGGCGGCTTCTCGCTGGGCATGGGCCAGCGGCTGGGCATCGCCGCGGCGCTGCTCGGTGACCCGGCCGTCGTCATGCTCGACGAGCCGGTCAACGGCCTCGACCCGGACGGCGTCCGCTGGATCCGCACGCTGCTGAAGGATCTCGCGGCCGAGGGGCGCACGGTGCTGGTGTCGAGCCACCTGATGAGCGAGATGGCGGTCACCGCCGAGCATCTGGTGGTGATCGGCCGGGGCCGGCTGCTCGCCGAGACGTCCGTCGCGGACCTGATCGCGCGGGTGGCGGTGTCGCGGGTGCTGGTGCGCTCGCCCGACGCCGGACCGCTCCGCGACGCGCTGGTGCACACCGGCGCGACCGTCACCGGCAGCGAACCCGGCCGGCTCGACGTGGGCGGCGCCAGCGCGGAGAGCATCGGCGACCTGGCCCGCAAGCACGGGTTCGCGCTGCATGAACTGACGCCGCAACGCGCGTCACTGGAGGAGGCGTACATGGAATTGACGAACGGACAGGGGCTGCCGGCATGAAGGTCACATTTCGCCGCGTCCTTCGGTCGGAGTGGACGAAGCTGGTCTCGTTGCGGTCCACCTGGATCCTGCTCGGTGTCGTCGCGGTCCTGATGGTGACGGTCGCCGGGTTGATCGGCTGGCGGGCGAGCCTCGACCCCGCCACGGAGAACACGGTGACGCTCGCCGTCGCGCGGGCGTTCCTCAGCGTCGACCTGGCGTCGCTGATCGTGGGTGTCTTCGGGATCCTGCTCATGACGGGCGAGTACAGCTCGGGCGCGATCCGGTCGACGCTGGCGGCGGTGCCGCGGCGGCTGCCCGTCCTGGCGGCGAAGGCGCTGGCGCTGGCCGGGCTGATGCTGCCCGTGATGGCGGTCGCGAGCGTGGCATCGTTGCTGGTCAGCCAGGCGTTCGCCGACGCGGCGGAGCGGGTCGGGCTGGGCGACGACGGCGTCCTGCGCGCCACCGCCGGCGCGGCCTGCGCGCCCGTCCTGCTGGGGCTGCTCGGGATGGGCATCGGTGCGATGGTGCGGCACACCGCGGCCGCGATCACCGTGTACGTCGCCGTGCTGCTCGTGATCCCGGCGCTGCTGCCGGCCGTGCTGTCGCAACGGCTCGAGGAGGACGTGATCCCGCTGGTGCCGGTCGCCGCGGGCCAGTCGCTGTACGCGATCGGCAAGTCCGACGGCGGGGGCGGACTCCAGCTCCTGTCGCCCGGCCCGGCGGCGCTGGTGATGGCCGCGTGGATCGTCGCGATCCTGGCCGGGGGAGCGCTGGCGCTGAAGCGTCGCGACGCATGATGTGGTCATGAGGTTTCCGCGCCGGCCGCCGTGGGCGGTGGACATCATGGTCACCGCCCTGGCGTTCGCGATCAGCATGGTCGCGCTCGACGGCCGCGAGGACATCACCGGCCAGCAATCCGGCCTCAGCGAACTGATCGCGACGATCGTCGCCTGCCTGCCGCTGCTGTGGCGGCGCCGCGCGCCCGTGGTGGTGTTCGCGTGCGCCGCCGCCGCGGCCTGGATCGTCGACTTCGGCGACAACGACGTGCCGGCCGGCATGTTCGCGCCGCTGTTCGCCGTGTACGCCGTGGCCCGCTACCGGCCGCGGATCTGGCTGTGGCCGGTGGTCGCCGTCTTCGAGCTGAGCCTGCTGATCAACATGCTCCGCAACGACGCGCTCCCCCAGGACATCACGGCCGCGTCCGCACTGCTGGCCGCTGTGGTGTTCCTCGGGATGAACCTGCGCACCCGGCGCGCCTACCTCGACCAGTTGGAGGAGCGGGCCGCCAGACTGGAGCGCGAACGCGACCAGCAGGCCCGGCTCGCCACTGCCGCGGAACGGGCCCGCATCGCCCGGGAACTGCACGACATCGTCGCGCACAACCTCGTCGTCATGGTCGCTCTGGCGGACGGCGCGGCCGCGACCGCCCCGACCGCCCCGGACCGCGCGGCCGACGCGATGGCAAAGGTAGCGGCGACGGGACGGCTCGCGCTGGTCGAGATGCGCCGGATGGTCGGCGTCCTGAAGACCGACCCGCAGTCCGGTGTGTCTCCTTCTCTGTCTCCTTCTCTGCCTTCTGTCTCGCCTCCCGTTCCGTCTTCTGGTCCGTCTTCCGTTTCGCCTCTCGTTTCGCCTTCCGTTTCGCCTTCCGTTTCGCCTTCCGTTTCGCCTTCCGTTTCGCCTTCCGTTTCGCCTTCCGTCTCGTCCTCCGTCTCGTCCTCCGTCTCGTCCTCCGTCTCGTCCTCCGTCTCGTCCTCCGTCTCGCCTCCCGCTTCGTCTTCCGTTCCGCCTTCCGCGGGCGGTGCCCGGAGCGCCCAGCCCGGCGTGCCTCCCTTGAGCGATGCCCGCAGCCCTGAGCCCGACATGTATTCCGCGAGCGATGCCCGGAGCCCGCAGCCCGGCCTCGACGACGTCGATCCGTTGATCGACCGCGTTCGGGCGGCCGGGATGCGGGTCGAACTGACCCGGTCCGGTGAGCCGGGCGCGTGGGGCCCGGGCGCCGATCTCGCCGTCTACCGGATCGTGCAGGAGGCCCTCACGAACGCGTTGAAGCACGCCGGTCCGCGGGCCGTCGCCCGGGTGCGCCTGGGCTACACGGCCGACGGCGCCGACATCGAGGTCGTCGACGACGGCGCCGGCCGGCCGGCACAGGCCACCGTCGCCCCGGACCGGCACGGCCTCGCCGGGATGGCCGAGCGGGCCGCCTCGTTCGGCGGCCGGCTGGAGGCGGGTCCGCGCGCCGGCGCGGGCTGGCGGGTCCGCGCCCGGTTGCGCTTCGAAGCGGAGGGACCCGCGTGACCGGGCAGAGCAGCCCCGGTCGCGTGAGCGTGCTGCTGGTCGACGATCAGCCGCTGCTCCTGCTCGGGTTCCGGCTGGTGCTGGAGGCCCAGGCGGACATCGACGTCGTGGGCGAGGCGGGCAACGGCGCGCAGGCCGTGGCGATGACCCGCGCACTGCGTCCCGACGTGGTGCTGATGGACGTGCGCATGCCCGTGATGGACGGCATCCTCGCCACCCGCGAGATCGTCGCGTCCGGCGCCTCGCGCGTCCTGGTCCTGACGACGTTCGACCTCGACGAGTACGTCTACGCCGCGCTGCGCGCGGGAGCCAGCGGCTTCCTTCTCAAGGACGTGCCGCCGGCCGACCTCCTCTCCGGCATCCGTGCGGTCGCCGGGGGAGACGCGGTGGTCGCCCCGAGCATCACCCGTCGCCTCATCGACACGTTCACCCCCCACCTGCCCGACCCGGCGACCGGCCGCACCGACGATCGCCTCGACCGACTCACCGACCGCGAACACGAGGTCCTGGTCCTGGTGGCGCGCGGCTCGTCGAACACGGAGATCGCGGCGACGCTCACCCTGTCGGAGGCGACCGTCAAGGCGCACGTGGGCCGGCTCCTCGCCAAACTGGGCGTGCGCGACCGGGTACAGCTCGTGGTGTTCGCCTACGAGGCCGGAGTGGTGAACCGCGGCGAGGCCTGACGCTGCCGCTCTCCCTTCTCTGACTTCTTCTTCCTGGCTGCCCCTTCCCCGGCTGCTCCCGTCTGTTGACCGCTGCTTCCGTCTGTTGACCGCTGCTTCCGCTCGCCGGCCGGCGTACTGCAACCGAACTGCAACGCCCGCCGGCATCGTGTGCCGAGATCGATTCGCACACGGAGGTTCTCCATGCCCGAGTTTCCCGCAGTGACCCATGTCGCGCTCACCGTCACCGACCTGCCCGCCAGCGTGGCCTGGTACCGCCGGCTGCTCGGCACCGAGCCGGTGCTCGACGAGGACACCGGGCCGTTCCACCACGTGGTGTTCGCGATCGGCGGCGGCATGCTGCTCGGGCTGCACGGGTTCCCCGACGCCCGCCCCGGCGAGTTCGACGAGCGCCGCGCCGGCCTCGACCACGTCGCGTTCACGTGCGCCGACCGCGCTGAGCTCGACGGATGGCGTAAGCACCTGGACGATCTGGACATTCCGCACGGCGGAATCGTGGACGCACACTACGGATCGGGCCTGTCGCTCCGCGACCCCGACAACATCGCGCTGGAGTTCTTCGCCCCGCCCTCCTGATCGGGGCAGATTGTTGGCACACTGTCGCCGTGCACGAGATCAATGAGGACCTCGCCCGCCGACTGATCGACAGCCAGTTCCCGCAGTGGTCGCACCTGCCCGTGAGCAAGGTCGACCACAACGGCTGGGACAACCGGACGTTCCGGCTCGGCGACGAGCTGAGCATCCGGTTGCCCAGCGCCGAGGGTTACACCCTCGCCGTGGCGAAGGAGCAGCGCTGGCTGCCCCTGCTCGCCCCGCACCTGCCCCTGCCGGTTCCCGAGCCGGTGGCCGAGGGCAGGCCGGAGTTCGGCTACCCGCACCCGTGGTCGGTGTACCGATGGCTGGAGGGCGTACCCGCGTCCCCGCAGTTCGCGGACGGGAACGTGAGCGACCCGACCGCCTTCGCCACGGCGGTGGCCGGATTTCTGGTGGCCCTGCGCGCCTGTGACGCCGCCGACGGCCCCGGGCCCGGCCCGCACAACTTCCACCGCGGCGGCCCCGTGTCCTTCTACGCGCCGGACGTGGAGCGCGCCCTGGCAAAGCTCGGCGACGAGGTGCCCGCCGGCGCCGCCCGGCGCGTCTGGGAGGACGCCACGGAGAGCAAGTGGCAGGCCGGCCCGGTCTGGTTCCACGGCGACGTCGCGTTCGGCAACCTGCTCGTCCGCGACGGCACGCTGTCCGCCGTGATCGACTTCGGAACCTCCGGCGTCGGCGACCCGGCATGCGACCTGGTCCTGGCCTGGACGATGCTCACCGGCCCGAGTCGCGACGCCTACCGGTCCACACTGGGCCTCGACGCCGACACGTGGGCCCGCGGACGCGGATGGGCACTGTGGAAGGCGCTGTTCGTGCTGGAACGCGCTCTGGAGAGCGATGACGACGCGGAGGCCGCCGTCCAGCGGAAGGTGATCCGCGAGGTGCTGGTGGATCATGAACGGGAGCGGTTCGCACTGTAACCTCCTGTCTTTGCGGGTCCTCGCCGCGGCGTCGGCCGACCGTGGCGGTACCCGCCCGCGCAGCGGGTACCGCCGTCCCGCCGTCCCCGCTACGGCCAGGTCACTCGGCGCAGGTCGTGTCGGCCGGCGGTAGTTGGCCGGTGTTCAGGTACGCGTTCACCGCGTCGTCGACGCACGGGGCACCGCGGAGCAGGTACACCATGTGCTCGCGGACACCGTCGAGCGTGATCATGCGTGAGCCGCTCAGTGCCCGGTGCATGGCCTGTCCCATCGGTAGCAGGGCGTCGATGTCACCGGCCGCGTTGACGATCAGCGCCGGCGCTCCGTTGCGCACCCGAACCGGACGCTCGGCCGGCGCCGGCCAGAACGCGCACGGCGTGATGTTCCGGCTCTGCGGCTCGAACAGCGGCCCGGCCGCCCGGTGCGCCTGGATGTCGCGCCAGTACCACTCGACGTTGCGGCTCTGCCCGGCGGTGCCGCACATCAGAGCGGTCTGCTGGCTGCGGAACGCCGACCCGTCACCGGTGAACATCCCGGTGAGCGTGGCCTCGAGCGATTTACCCGGTTCGACCGTCTCGCCGTTCGCGGCACGGGCCAGCAAACCCGCCGTGGTGGCGAGATCGGCGGCCGTCGCCTCGCTGTCGCTGACCAGCCCACCGGAGAACAGCGGCGCGATCGCGGTGTCGTCGACCTGGAACCGGCCGACACGCAACGGACGTTCGGCCGACACCTCGTAGACGCGGTCCACAGTGGACAGTACTGCCTCCGTGGTGGCGCCGAGATGGAACGTGTCGTCGAACCGGGCCACCAGTTCTGCCCACTCCCGCAGCGCCGCCGCCCGCGCCGGTGCGTTGTCGCGGACGATGTCGAAACCCGGACGGTCGGGATCGATCGCGCTGTCGAGCACGAACCGGTCGGCACGTCCCGGGAACATCTGCAGGTACACCGATCCGAGGTAGGTGCCCTGCGAGTAGCCGAGGTACGACAGCCTCGGCGCACCCAGGGCTCCGCGGATGACGTCCATGTCGCGCGCGATGTTGTTTGTCGACGCGTGCGGCAGCACGTCGCCGTATTTCCGGGCGCACCGTTGCGCCAGGTCGCGGGAAAGCGCCGTCATGCGGTTGAAGCTCTCCCGGTCGGCGCCCGCTGACCGGGGCAGCCAGCTCTGCGGCCAACCGCAGTCGACAGGCGTGCTGCGACCGACGAACCGCGGGTCCATCGCGATCAGGTCGAACTTCGCGCCCGTGGCGCCCATCGCCGCGCGCGCGTCGGGCAGCAGCGGGAACGGCGACAACGCCGGGCCGCCGAGGTTGATGATGAGCGGACCGATGCGGCCCGCCTGATCCGACGCCGCGATGCGCGCGATCGCCACGGTGAGCGTGCGCCCGCCCGGGCGGTGATAGTCGACGGGCACGGTGACGCGCGTACACCGCGCACCTGCCTCGTCGAGCGACGTGCCCACCGCGTCGTCGGCGTTCTCCTTGCATGATTTCCAGTCGAGGCGTTGCTGATGGAATCGCGCCAGCGCCGCTTCACCGGCAGCCGGTCGGGTGTCGGCAGCCGCCCAACCCGTCGGTGTCCCAACGGCCAGCACGGTGACCAGAACGGTTACGCACCACCGGGTCCGTCGTCTCATGTCGCTTCCTCCCAGTCGCTCGCGGATGCGCGTCCCGTAAAGCTTTTCGCGCGAACGCATCGACGTCGGTAGGGCAAACTCCGGCTCGTTGGTGGGGTTTTCCACACATCCCACGGGATGATGGCAGCGACAGATCGCGCCGGTACCGTGCTCGCCATGACCGGCTACGACGTCATCGTGATCGGCCTGGGCGGGATGGGCAGCGCTGCTGCGTACCACCTGGCCGGGCGCGGAACCCGCGTGCTCGGGTTGGAGCAGTTCGGCCCCGCACACGACCGGGGCTCCAGCCACGGCGAGTCACGCGTAACGCGTCAGGCGTATTTCGAAGACCCCGCGTACGTCCCGTTGCTTCTGCGTTCCCACGACATGTACGCGGCGCTGTCGCGTGAGAGCGGCCGAGACCTCATCACCCTCACGGGCGGCATCATGATCGGGCCGCCGACCAGCGTCACCGTCACCGGCAGTCGGCGCAGCGCCGAGGAATGGGGCCTGCCGCACGAGATGCTCGACGCGGCCGACATCCGCCGTCGGTTCCCGACGCTGGCGCCCGGCCCCGACGACATCGCGCTCTACGAGGCGAACGCCGGCTTCGTCCGCCCGGAGGAGACCGTGAAGGCGCACCTCGAAGGGGCCGATCGGAGCGGTGCCGATCTGCGCTTCCACGAACCCGCCGAACGGTGGGAGGCGTCGGGAACTGGTGTGCGGGTCACGACGGCCAAGGGCACCTACACCGCGGGCCACCTCGTGATCTGCCCCGGCGCCTGGGCGCCCGACCTGCTCGCCGATCTGAAGGTGCCGTTCACGATCGAGCGCCAGGTGCTGTACTGGTTCGCGCCGGCCGGCGGGGTCGATCCGTTCCGGCCCGACCGGCATCCGATCTACATCTGGGAAGACGCGGCGGGCGTCCAGTTCTACGGTTTCCCCGCGATCGGCGGCCCCGACGACGGCGCGAAGGTGGCGTTCTTCCGGGGTGGCCGAACCTGCACCGCCGACACGGTCGACCGGGCGGTGGCCGACGCCGAGGTGGAGGCGATGGCCGCCCAGTTGCGCGGCCGGATACCCGATCTGCCGCACCGGTTCCTGCACGCGCTCACCTGCATGTACACCAACACGCCCGACGAGCACTTCGTGATCGCGGCGCATCCGGAGCACGAACACGTGACGGTGGCGTGTGGCTTCTCCGGGCACGGGTTCAAGTTCGTCCCGGTGGTGGGGGAGATCCTGGCCGACCTGGCGACCACCGGTACCACCCGTCACCCGATCGGGCTGTTCGCGCCAGACCGGTTCACCTTGAGCTGAGAGGAGATCAGACGTGCCGTCGCATCCCCGCCAGCGCGTCGAGCAGGTCCTGTTGGCTGATCGGGGCCGTCGCGCCGTTCCTGGCCTCGGCCATCGCCTTGGCCATGCGCACCCGTCGCAGCAACTCACGCAGGTCGGCGCCGGTCATGCTGGGCGTGGCGTGGGCCAGTTCGGTGACGTCCACGTCGTCGGCGAACATCCGGAAGCCATCGGTCTCGTGGTCGGCGACGAGCTGGCGCAGCATGCCGGTGAGGATCTGGGCCCGGCCGGTCACGCTGGGCAGCGGCACCGACAACTTGACGTCGAACCGCCCGGACCGGGTCAGCGACTCGTCGACCTTGTCGGGGAAGTTCGTGGTCGCCACCACGATGACGTTCGGGTTCTCCGCGATCAGCGTGTTCATCTCCTGCTTGAAGATGCCCGCGATCGAGTTGACCATCTGGTCGGCGGAGTGGTCGGGTGCGCCGACGTAGCTGATGATGCTGTCGAACTCGTCGAACAGCAGCACGGTCGGGGTCCGGTAGCGGCGCGCCTCGGCGAAGATGTCCTTGATGTTCCGTTCGGAACTGCCCACCCACTTGTTGAGGATGTCGGGGGTACGCACCTCCCGCAGTTGCCCGCCGATCTCCAGCGCCAGCGCCTTGGCGAGGGTGGTCTTGCCGGTGCCGGGCGGGCCGTACAGCAGCAGCCCCTGCGGACGGCGGGTGCCCCAGCGGGCCATCGCCGCCGGGTGGTTGAACGACAGGGCCACCTCGCGCAGCTGGGCGACCACGCGGTCCATGCCGCCGATCTGGTCGAGCCGCAACACGTCGGATCCGGGCAGGATCGACCGGCCGCCCGGGTAGCGGCTCAGCCGCAGGCGACGGCCGGTCCAGAAGGTGGTGTCGTCGCCCGCGTTCGCCATCCGTACCGCGACGGTCAGCAGGATCCGCACGAACGCGGCGAGTTGGACGGCGTCGGCCTCGGCCGCCGGCACGATCGCGGAGGCGGTCAGGGTCCGCGGCCCGGTCGCGCTCAGCGTCGCGACCATGCCGGTGTCGGCGTCGGCCGCGGTGCTGGTCGACGGTGGGGCGGGCTTGTCGACGGAAACGGCATCAGCGGCGGACCCGTGGCGTCCGGCTGCCGCGTCGCGCCGGTCGCGGTACGCCGAGACGCCAAGAACGGTCAGAGTGACCAGCCCGGCCACCCCGCCGAGCAGCATCGCGACCGCCGTCGCCGGGAGAACCGCGCGACCGATGTCCTCCGAGCGGGGGAATGGTTGGCGCGGGACCGCAGTGACCGTGCCGGTGAGCCGGAACGCCGATCCGCCCGGGTCGAGCGCCATCGTCACCCCGATCCCGGTGACCGAAGCGGGCAGGTCCACGTCGTGCAGCAGCGCGATCCGGCCCTGGCGGGCGGCGGCGAACAGCACGTCGGCGTCGACGACGTCGATCGTCGCGCCCAGGTAGGGGCGGCTGACGGTCTCGGGGCGGATTCCGACCATGTGTTCGATAGTGCCACCGTCGCGGCCGGCCGGCCCGGCTCGGCGGCCCGGGGTTCAGGGGGAGGCGACATCCGGGTTGATGCGGGGCACGCCGTCCTTGCAGCGACTCTTGAACGTGACCCGGTTGGGTGCGACGGTGGCCGACTCGAACTTGATGTTGACCTGGTCGGACGGGCCGGGGTTGTACCGGGTGACCGACCAGCCGTCGGCCGCCGTGTAGGCGACGATCTTCGCGACCGCGCCCTCGCACCTGACCGTCACCGCGTTGCCGTACTCGGACGCCGACCGCTCCTGCCACTGCGGATCGGGGCCGCCGTTCTGGCCGTTGTCGGGTCGGGTGGTGAACGGGGTGACGGTCGCCGGTGCCTCCGGGTTGGTCGGCGGGAGGGTGCCGGTCACGGGCGGCAGGACACCACCCGGTCCGGCGGCGCCGTTCGGTTGGGTGTTCGCGGTGCCGCCGGGCGGCGGGCTGCCGACGACACCGCCGGCGCCGACCGTGGTGGGCGTGCCGCCGGGTTGGCCGGCGGTGGGCACGTTGCCGCCGTCGGTGGGGCCGGACGCCGTCCGCCCGTCGTCGGCGCCCACGCTGGCGGCCGCGATCGCGGCGGCGATCACCACCGCGAGGGCGGCGCCGGCCATGGTGAGTCGACGCACCCGCCGGGTGCGCTCCGACACGGGTCGCTGCCGCGGGCGCGCCACCGGCACCGGGGTGACGTCGGCGGAGACCGTGGTGGCGGCGGCCGACAGGATCTCGGCGATCTCGGCCGCGGCCGGCCGCTCCTCCGGGTCCTTGTGCAGGCATGCCTCGCACACGGCGATTACGCCGTCGGGCAGGCCGGTGAGCGGCGGCAGCGGGTCGGGCTCGGTGTACATGTGCGCCACGAGCATCTGCGTGGTGGAGTCGGCCGACCACGGCATGTACCCGGTGAGCATCCGGTACAGCAGCACGCCCAGCCCGTACACGTCGGTGCCGGCGACCACGGCGCCGCCGGAGAGCCGCTCCGGTGCCACGTAGGCCGGGGTGCCGAACAGCACGCCGCCCTGCTCGGTGAGGTCGCCGATGACGGCGGCCACGCCGAAGTCGACGACCTTGGCCGTGCCGTTCGTGGCGATCATGATGTTGGCGGGCTTCACGTCGCGGTGCACGATGCCCTCGTCGTGGGCGGCGGCGAGCCCGCTCGCGACCTGGGCGGCGATGCGCAGTACCCGGGCCAGCGGCAGCGGACCGTCGTCGAGCACCTCGGCGAGCGTCTGGCCGCCGAGCAGCTCCATGACGATGTACGGCACCCGCTCGCCACCGGGGCGCAGCGACTCGCCGTAGTCGAAGATTCCGGCGATGTTCGCGTGCGCGAGCCGGGCGGCGGCCTGCGCCTCTGCCCGGATGCGCTGGCGGAACTGGGGATCAGCGACGAACCGGGGCGACAGCAGCTTCACCGCGACGTGGCGGTCGAGCACCTCGTCCCACGCCCGCCAGACGACCGACATGCCCCCTTCGCCCAACCGTTCGACGAGCCGGTAGCGCCCGCCGAGCATGTCTGCCGCATCCACTGCGTCAGTTTGCACTATGCGCCGACGCCCCTACATCCATCGATCCCTTGCCGTTAGCGAATCGAACCGTACTCCCGGTGTCAGGCTGACCGAACGGACATCTCATCCCACCTCGCGGTCGCGTCCGGCGAGATGTCCGGCGACCATCTGCGCCAACATGATCAGCATCATGAGTATCAATGGTGCCGACCACCCGCCCGTGTGGTCGTACAGCACTCCGACCAGGACGGGTCCGGGAATCGACAGCAGGTAGCCGGCACTCTGCGCGAACGCCGACAACCGCACCACGGTCGCGCCGTCGCGGCCACGCAACCCGATCATCGTCAAGGCCAGGGGAAAGGAGCAGTTGGCGACGCCGAACAGAACCGCCCACACCCACGCGCCCCCGTTGGGCGCCCACCACAGGCCGGCGTAGGCGACCAGGCCGACCACGGCCATTCCCACCGCGATACCGCTCTGGCTGCGCAGCCGCCCGGCCAGCGACGACAGCACGATCGACAACGGCACCCCGAGCAACGAGGTGACAGCGAACAGGAGGCCGGCAGTGGCGGCGGACAGCCCAGCGTCCCGGAAGATCTGCGGAAGCCAGCCGATCATCACGTATGCGGAGGTGGCCTGGAGACCGAAGTAGGTGGCGAGCGCCCACGCGACCGGGTTGCGGGCCATCGGTCCCGCCGGAGTGGGCGCGGGTGCGGTGCCGGCGCTCGGGCGCGCGCCGGAACGAGATGTGCCGGAACGAGATGTGGCGGAGCCGGGTGTGGCGGAGCCGGGTGTGGTGGAACCGGGTGTGGCGGAGCCGGGTGTGGTGGTCGAGTCGCGGGCGTCGGGCTGGAGAGTGGTGGTCGGACGGCTGTCGGAGGCGGGCGTCGGGCGGGCGTCGGGATTGGAGGTGAGAGTTGCTCGTCCGGCGGGACGTGTTGGGGTGACGGTCCGGCTGAGCAGGACCCATGGTGGGACCGACAGAGCCGCCAGCATGCCCCACACGCCCAGGCCGATTCGCCAGTTGTCGCCGAAGGCGCCGGCGATGGGGACGGTGACTCCGGCGGCGGCGGTCGCGCCGGCGTTGAGCGCCATCGAGTACCAGCCCGTGACGGTGCCGACGCGGTCCGGGAACCGGTCCTTGACCACGGCCGGGAGCAGGACGTTGACCAGGGCGATCCCGGCCAGCGCCAGTGCCGTGGACGCCGCGAAGCCGACGGTGCCGCTCGTGAGCACGCGGGCACCCAGGCCGACCACGGCGGCGGTGAGGCCCGCGGCTACCACGGTCGGGGCGGAGAAACGGCGGGCCAGCCTCGGGGCGATGGTCCCGACCACGGCGAAACACGCGACGGGAACGGAGGTGAGCAGGCCGGCCACGGTGGCGCCCATCCCGAGGGCGGCCCGGACCTCGGCGAGTACCGGGCCGAGGCTGGTGACCGCCGGGCGCATGTTGACCGCGCCCAGGAGCAGCGCGACCAGGGCGAGGCGGCGGCGGTTCTTGATCACGTGGCCAACATAAGCGTGCCGGGTGGTCCATTCCGGGTGACTTGTCGCACGTGGCGGCGGGCACTCGGCGGCATTCGACGACGGGGAGGAGGTGGTTGCGAGCCCGGCTAGCATCGGCGGCGTGCGGCGGGTGGGTGCGGTGATCGGTGTGCTGGTCACCGTGATGTCCGTCGGGGGGATGGTTCGGCTGGCGGCTCCGGCCGTTTCGGCCCAGAGTGGCGTTCGCGCGCAGCTCGCGTTCATCCGGGACGCGCTGGGCGGCGGCGCTGCCGAGGACGCGCAACGGTCGTTTCCGGAGGGGTACTTCTTCCTGCACGCGCTCTACGGGCTCACGTGGGTGGACGTCGGGCGGCGGGAGCCGGTTGGCCAGCGGGCCGAGGCGCTCCGGGAGGCGCGCTGGGCGCTCGACCGGCTCGACACGCCGCAGGGGCGGGCGCCGTTCAGTGCCACGCTCACGCCGTCGTACGGGATCTTCTACGCGGGTTGGACGAACTGGCTGCGTGGAGGCGTGCTGAGCCTGCAGCCGGCCGACCGGCGCGATGCTCGCGAGGCCGAACGCTTCGCCGCCGACTCGGCGGGGATCGGTCGCGCGTTCGACGCGGCGGGCACGCCGTACCTGGAGGCGTATCCGGGGCAGGCGTGGCCGGTGGACTCGACGGTGGCGATGGCGTCGCTGCGGCTGCACGACGTTCTACTGCCGGCGCGGTTCGGCGCCACGGCCGACCGGTGGTTGGCGGGGGTCAGGTCGCGGCTGGATCCGGCGACGGGGCTGCTGCCGCACCGCGTCGATCCCGGGACGGGGGCGCCGGCGGAGGTGGCGCGCGGTACGTCGCAGAGCATGATCACGCGTTTCCTGTTCGAGATCGACCCGGCCTTCGGGCGGGCGCAGTACCTGCGGTTCCGCGACCTGTTCGTCACGCGTCCGCTCGGGTTGGGGCCGGCGGTGCGGGAGTTTCCGCTCGGCACGGACGGTGCCGGGGACGTGGACTCGGGTCCGTTGGTGTTCGGCGCCAGCCTGTCGGCGACCGTGGTGACCATCGGCGCCGCGCGGGTGCAGGGCGACCTCGGGCTGGCGACGGCGTTGGCCGGGTACGGCGACCTCGTCGGCTTCCCGGCGTCGACGCCGTGGACCCGGCGGTACGGCTTCGGCCTGGTTCCGGTGGGTGACGCGTTCATCGTGTGGTCGAAGGCGTCCAGCGGATGGGTGGGCCGGCCCGCGGAGGCGCCGCCGCGCGCGCTTCCGCTGTGGTGGCCGGTGCCGCTCGTGCTCGTACTCGCCACGCTGGGCTTGGCGCCGTGGCTGGGCTGGGCGCGGCGGGTGCGTTCGCGGCTGGGCTTGGGGTCGTGGCTGGGCAGGGCGCGGCGGGCGTAGTCGCGGCTGGGCTTGGCGCCGTGGCTGGGCTGGGCGCGGCGGGTGTGTTCGCGGCTGGGCGTCGGATCATGGCGGGGGCTCGGCGCGGCGGGCGTAGTCGCGGCTGGGGTCGTGGCGGGGCAGGGCGTGGCGGGTGTGTTCGCGGCTGGGGTCGTGGCTGGGCAGGGCGCGGCGGGCATAGTCGCGGGGCGGGGCGGGGCGGGGCGTGGCGGGCGTAGTCGCGGCTGGGCTTTGCGTTGTGGCTGGGCTGGACGCGGTGGGCGTATTCGAGGAATTTCACAGCGAACCCGGCGTTGCGCTGTCAGCGGACGGGGCGGGGTGCGGCCCGGACGTGCGGATAGCGTCGCGGCATGGAGGGGTTGGCGTACGACGAGCGCGGATCCGGTCCGGCGATGGTGTTCTCGCACGCCGGGATCGCCGACCGGCGGATGTGGGACCACCAGTTCGAGCATCTCGCCGCCACGCACCGGGTGGTGCGGTACGACTGGCGCGGGTACGGCGGGTCCGTCGACGCGGAGGGGGTGCACTCGCACTCGCGCGACCTGCTCGGGATGCTCGACGCGTTGGACATCGAGCGGGCGGTGCTGGTCGGGTGTTCGATGGGTGGGGCGTACTGCGTCGACGTGGCGGTGGCGGCGCCGGAGCGGGTGGCCGGCCTGGTGCTGTTCTGTTCGGGGCTCACCGGGCACGTGTGGCCCGAACCGATGCAGGAGTACGTGCGCGAGCACGTGCGTCCGGTGGTGCCGGCCGAGCGGCTCGCCTCGTACGCGCAAGGCGGGGCGGTGCTCGACGAGGACGCCCGCGCGATGGCGCTGGCGCACGGGCGGCTGCTGGTGGCCGGGCCGGGGCGGGATCCGTCCACTGTGGACGCCGACGTGTGGGCGAAGGCGATGGACATGGCGACCGGCGTGTTCCACCGGATGTGGAGCGGGCCGCCGGCCGTGGAGGAGGTGCCGGATCCGCCGGGGGTCGCGCGATTGGCGGAGGTGCGGGCGCCGACGCTCGTGGTGAACGGGTTGTCCGACGCGCCGTGGCTGCAGGACCTGTCGGTGCACATCGCGGCGTCGGTGCCGGGCGCGCGCCGGGTCGACCTGCCCGACACCGGGCACCTGCCGCCGCTGGAACGGCCGGAGGAGTCGACCCGCCTGATCGCCGGGCATGCGGCAAGCTGATCCCATGGGTCATCCGATCATGTTCGACGACAGGGATCCGTTGCTGACGCGGGTCCGCGCACTCGCGCTGGCCTTTCCCGACGCGGCGGAGAAGGTCTCGCACGGGCATCCGGCCTTCTACACGACCAAGGTGTTCGCGTACTACGGCGGGTCGGTGAAGGTGGACGGCGTCTACCAGCAGCACGAGCACTCGGTGGTGGTTCTGCTGCCGCCGGACGAGCGGGAGTCGCTGCTCGCCGACGAGCGCTGCTACGTGCCGGCGTACCTGGGGCCGAGTGGGTGGCTCGGGATCGACCTGTCGAAGGACACCGACTGGGACGAGATCAGCGAACTGCTCGACGCCAGTTACCGCCGGACGGCGGGGCCGCGGCGGGTGGCGAGGCTAGACGGCTAGCGGGTTCGTCATCAGGTCCTCGAAGGCGAGTTCGGACGCGCCGATGAGGCAGGCGTCGTCGCCGAGGGTGGGGACGCAGAGGCGGACCTCGCGGGAGACGGCCAGGACGTTGGTGGCGATCCGGGCCTGCACCTGGGGGGCGGCCGCGGGGTAGAGGTCGCGGAGCATGCCGCCGAAGATGACGACGCCGGGGTTGAACAGGTTGATCAGGTTGGCGACGCCGATGCCGAGCCAGTCGCCGACGTGCTGGACCGCGGGGTCGCCGGCGGCGATCACGTCCCGGATCGCGTCGCGTCCCTCCTTCGTCGGGTGGCCGGCGCGGTCGAGGAGTGCGCGCTCGCCGACCTCGGCCTCCAGGCAGCCGCGCGAGCCGCAGTTGCACGGCCGGCCGTTCTCCGCCGGGTTCACGATGATATGTCCGAGCTCGCACCCGTAGCCGGCTTCGCCGTCGAGCAACCGGCCGCCGACGATGATCCCGCCGCCGATGCCGACGTCGCCGTGCAGGTAGACCAGGTTCTGGTAGCCGATGCCGGCGCCGCGTAGGTGCTCGGCCCGCGCGCCGAGATGCGCCTCGTTGCCGACCGCGACGGGAAGGCCGAGGCCGAGGGCCTGGCCGAGTTCCGTGCCGAAGGCCTGGTCGACCCAGCCCATGTCGGGGGCGAGGCGGACCATTCCGTCGTCGGGCCGGATCATTCCGCAGTAGGAGGCGGCGATTCCAACGCAGGCGCTACCGGCAGCGGGGGCGGCGGCAAAGGCGGAGGCGTCAACGGCGGAGGCGCCAGCGGCAGAGGCGCCAGCGGCGGCAGAGGCGGAGGCGCCAACGGCGGAGGCGCCAGCGGCAGAGGCGCCAGCGGCGGAGGCGCCAACGGCGGAGGCGGCAGAGGCAGAGGCGGCAGAGGCAGAGACGCCAGCGGCGGAGGCGCCAGCGGAAGCGGAAGCGGAAGCGAACAGTTCGCGGCCGAAAGCCGCCAGGACCCGGACCACCTCGTCCAGGTCGGCGCCCGCCCGCCGGCGCACCGCGACCCGCCGGTCGAGGACCCTGCCGCCGAGCCCCACCCGGGCGGCCACCAGCCGGTCGACCGCCACGTCGAAGGCCAGCACGTACGCCCGTTCCGGCACCGGCCGGACCACGAGCGACGGCCGCCCGGCGCGTCCGGTGACCCGGGGGCGCTCCTCCTCGACCAGGCCGGCGGCGGTGAGCTCGGCGGTCAGCGCCATGATCGTGCTGCGGTTGAGCCCCATCCGCCGCGCGAGCGTGGACCGCGAGGCGGGCCCGCCGAGGTGCACCAGGCGGAGCAGCGTGCCGAGGTTCCGGCGGCGGATCTCGTCCTGGAACCGCCCGACCTCCGAAACGTGCGAAAGAAACATTAAACCGGCTCGATTCCCCGCACACCGGCGGTTACGTGGAAGCGGCCCGCGGTGCGGATCGGCGACGTGGGGGCGCGGACCGTGTCGACGACGCGGAGCGCGGCGTCGAGGCCGTCCGGGGTGAGGTCGCAGACGAAGTAGCCGCGGCGGTTGTCGATGTAGCGCCAGTGCGGGCTCTCGGCCATGATCGGCGTCCAGTGCCTGGCGAACGCGGCGCGGTCGGGGTCGCCCTCGGAGGTCACCGAGCTGCCGACGAGTTCGGCGCCGACCACCGGGGTGTCGGGGCGGTCGAAGTCGGGGCGCAGGTCGCTGACCCAGGTGGCGTGGCGGTCGCCGGTGATGACGACCGGGTTGTTCACGGCCGGGAACCGCTCCAGCAGGCGCCGGCGCTGGGCGCGGTAGCCGTCCCAGTTGTCCCACTCCCACCACTCCTCCGGGCCGGCCTGGTGGTCGACCGAGGCCAGCTGGGTCTGGTTGGCGATCAGGTTCCACCGCGAAGAGCTGTGAAGGCCGTCCAGGAGCCAGCGTTCCTGCTCGTCGCCGGTCATGGTGCGGCCCGGCTCCTCGGCGACCCCGATCGACCCGGCGTGGCGGGAGCGGTACTGCCGGGTGTCGAGGACGTGCAGCGTGGCCAGGTCGCCGAGGGCGAGCCGACGGAAGATCCGGGCGCTCGACCCGCGCGGCCTGGCGGACGCGCGGAGCGGCATGTGCTCCCAGTACGCCTGGAGGGCGGCGGTGCGCCGGGCCTTGAAGCCCTCGGGCGTCTGCTGGTCGGGGTCCTGCGGGTACTCGCCCTGCCAGTTGTTGTCGACCTCGTGGTCGTCGAGGGTGACGATCCACGGCGCGGCGGCGTGCGCCCGCTGGAGTTCGGGGTCCGCCTTGTAGTGGGCGTATCGCGCCCGGTAGCCGGCGATGGTGGCGGGCTCGTCGGTGCCGTCGTGCCGGCGGAGGGCCTTCGGATCGGCCCGGTCCTCGTAGATGTAGTCGCCGAGGAACGCGACGAAGTCGACCTCCTCGGCGACGAGGTGCGGGTACGCGGTGTAATAGCCGGCCTGGTAATTCTGGCAGCTGGCAAAAGCAAAACGGATTTTTTGGACGCCCACAGCAGGTGCCGTCCAGGTGCGACCGGTGGGTGACGCCTCACCGTTGGCGAGGAAGCGGTAGAAGTACCAGCGGTGCGCGTCGAGGCCGGCGACCTCCACGTGCACCGAGTGCCCGAGGCGCGGCTCGGCGGTCGCGGTGCCCCGGGCGGCGAGGCGGGTGAACCGCTCGTCGTGGGCGACCTCCCAGCGCACGTCGACCGGTCGGGACGGCATGCGGCCCTCCGGCGCGAGACGGGTCCACAGCACCACGCCGTCGGGCGCGGGGTCCCCGGACGCGACGCCGAGCGTGAACAGGCCGGCGGGCAGCGGTTCGTCGGGCCCCGGCCGGGGGACGGCGCGCAGCACGTCGCCGGCCAGCAGAGCCGGACCGGCGAACACCCCCAGGGCCACCTTCCCCGCGTCGGCGACGAACCGACGCCGCTCGATCGGGTACGACATGCCCGGCATCCGGGAATGCTATTCCCTCATGGCAGGATCGGCCCGGTGACGAGGGACGGGATTGCGGGCGGGTTGCTCGGGGTGCACGCGGGGGACTCGCTCGGTGCGACCGTGGAGTTCAAGGCGTGGAGCGAGATCAGGGTCCAGTACCCGGACGGGGTGCGCGACATCGTCGGTGGCGGGCCGTTCAACTGGCCGGCCGGTCATGCCACCGACGACACCGATCTGACCCGCGCGGTGCTGCTCGCGTACCTGGAGCCGGGCGCGGATCTGGTGCGGACCGCCGCCGACCACATGGTCGACTGGTACGAGGGTGCCTGGCCGGGCCGGAAACCGGGGCAGCGGCCGGCCGACGTCGGCAACGCCACGGCCTGGGGACTGCGGAAGTACGTCCGCACCGGCGATCCGCGTGACGCGGGTGCGGGCCGGGGCAAGGCCGGCAACGGCTCGCTGATGCGCTGCGTCCCCACCGCTCTTGCCGTGACGGACCGCGACCGCCGCGTGCGCGAGTCGATGGAGATCTCCGCGATCACCCACGACGACGAGCGCTGCACGGTGGCGTGCGCCGCGTACAACGAGATCGCGGCGGCGCTGCTCGCCGGCGCGTCCCCGGCCGACGCGGTCACCGAGGGCCGCGACACCGCCGCCGCCCTCGACGCCCCGGTGGTCGCCGACGCGATCGAATCCGGCCGCGCAATGCGGCCGGCGGTGCTGGCGGCGTCCGGGCCCGGCGACGCGTTCCCCGGCGGGGCCGGCGGCTACGTGCTGGAGTCCCTGACCCTGGCCGTCGCGGCCGTGCTCGACCCCCGCCCGTACCCCGACGTGGTGATCGACGTCGTGCGGGTGGGCCGCGACACCGACACCAACGGCGCCATCGCCGGCGGCCTGCTGGGCATCCGCGACGGCGCCGCCGCGATCCCGTCCGCGTGGGTCGCGAAGCTGCAGTTCGCCGACGAGTTCACCGCGGCGGCGGAGACGCTGGCTACGAGATCGCCATCGGGCCCGTCGTTCCGGTGACGGTCCAGCCGGCGGGGTCACGGCGCAGCACGTAGGTGAACCAGGTCGCGCCCAGGCAGGCGACGAACCCGTGCACCGCGACCTCCGCGGTGTCGGAGCCGGTGTCGGCACCGGTGGCCTTCGCCGGGCCGAGCGCGATGAAGACGCCGTTCTCGCGCACCACCTTGCAGGAATCCTCACCAGGGGTGGTGGCGGCGTCGAGGCTCGACACGAACCGCACGTCCCCGCCGACACGGGTCGCGATCCGCTGCTGCTGTTCGGCCGAGAGGGGGGTTGTGGCTTCATTGGCGGCCTGGGGTGAGGCCGCCGCCGGATCGAGCCGGTCGAGCACGAACACCACCGGGAACGTGGTGCCGGAGAAGGAGTTCTCCGAGCCGGTGAGGTAGCGGCTGATCGCCGCCGCGTAGACGTCGACCGGGTCGGATCCGGACACCGGCGGGGACGACGACGGGGCGGGCGACGGACCGTAGTCGACGATCGGCGCGGGCCGACCGCATCCGGCGGCCGCGAGCACAACCAGCACAGCGACGAGCGCGCGTCTCATGGCCCTACGACGCGCGTCACCCCGACGCGGTTCCCGTCAGATCACCCAGATTCCGCCGCGCATCAGCGTGCGGCCGGCGATCTCGTTGACCTCGCGCCAGGCCAGGATCCGCTGCGGCGCGAGAACCAGGTACGCGTACCCGTCGGGCGACTGCCGCGGGTCCCAGTCGGACTGGGTGGCGTACCCGTCGGCCAGGTCGGCGGGGGCGTCGGCCACCGGCACGGCGGTGTCGAGCGTCGCGTCGATCATCACCACGTCGCGGGTCGTGCCGAGGCCGATCCTGGCCCGTCCGGACGCGGCGATGTTCCGGGCCGTCACCGAGGCCAGGTCCACGGCGATCGCGAGGCGGGCGCCGGTCCAGTACAGGGACAGGGGGACGAGGTGGGCGCCGGCCGGGCCCGCCGTGGCCACCCAGCCGTCGAGGACGGGGGTGGTCAGGCGGGCGAGCGTGTCGGCCTTGCGCTGTTGGGCGGTGCGGGGTTCAGGATGCGGCACGCGCACCAGTATGCGACCACTCCCCGAGCGCCGCGTCGAGGTCGGCGGGTGTCGGTGTGCGGTCGGACGCCCACGCCACGTACCCGTCCGGGCGGACGAGCACCGCCGCCGGGCCGGTCAGCTGCGCCGACGTCACCGCGCCCGGCACGGCCTCGCGGGCCACCGCGACGAAGCGACCGTCGCGCAGCAGTTCGTAGAGGCGGGTGCCCTCGCAGTCCAGGTCGGGCATGCGGCGGCCGACCCACGCGTGGCCGCCCCGGCGCGGGTACCGGATGCCGATGCCGCTCATGCGCTCGGCCATCGCCAGGCGGCTGCGGTGGAACCGCAGGATGGTCCGGATGGCGGTCGCCTGCAGCGCGTTGCGGATTCGCGACTGGCCGAGGACCAGCCGGTTGAACATGTCGGTCAGCCGGAGCACCTGCTCACCGACCGGGTGCCGTTCCCCCTCGTAGCTGTCGAGCAGCCACTCCGGGGCGGTGCCGTGCACGGCCTCGGCGAGCTTCCAGCCGAGGTTCATGGCGTCCTGGATCCCGGTGTTCATGCCCTGCCCGCCCAGCGGCGAGTGGACGTGCGCCGCGTCGCCGGCGAGGAACACCCGACCGACGCGGTACCGTGCCGCCTGCCGCCGCTCGCTGAGGAACCGCGTCGTCCACCGGGGTTCGCCCATGCCGAGGTCACCACCGGCGATGCGCCGGAACGCGTCGGCCATCTCGGCCCGGGTCACCGGCTCGGTCAGCGGCGCCCGTTCGCGGGCCCGGTCCCAGGCGATGACGCGGAACCAGCCGTCGCCGAACGGCACGGAGATGACGGCGCCCTCGGTGTTCGTCCGCGCGAACATCGCCTCCTCCGGCGGCTCCGACAGTTGCACGTCGGCGAGCAGGATGTGCGTCTCGTACTGCTTTCCGGCGAACGGCACCCCGAGCAGCCGGCGCACGGCGCTGCGGGACCCGTCGCAGCCGACCACGTACCGGGCCCGCTCGGCGGCACCGGTCGTCTGCACCGTGACGCCGTCGGCGTCCTCTTCCAGGGCGACGACCTCGACCCCGCGCACGATCTCGACGCCCAGCCGCTTCGCCCGCGCCTGGAGGACCCGCTCGGTGGCGCTCTGCGGGGCGATGAGCAGCATCGGGTACCGGCTGTCGAGGATCTCCAGGTCGAGCGACGCGCCCGGCACGGGTGCGAGGTTTTCGATGCGCACGCCGCGCAGCAGCACGTCGTCGGCCATCCCGCGGGCGTCGAGCAGTTCCAGGGTGCGGGCGTGCACGGCGAACGCCCGGGTGATGTTGGGCTCCTCGGCGCGGCGCTCCAGCACCCGGCAGCGCACGCCGGCGAGCGCGAGTTCGCACGCCAGCGCGAGACCGGTGGGCCCGGCGCCGACCACGATGACATCGGCGGAATTCATGGCTCCTCCTTCATGGTTTGAGGCCACCGATGCTGTCGAAAATGAACGGACGCTCGAATCAGCGAAACCACCGGTGTCGATGGACCCCGTACGATCGGGCCATGCTGCACGGCCGGCTGCGGGAGCGCACGGTCCTCGACGACCTGCTGGCGGCGGCCCGGTCCGGCCGCAGCGGCGCGCTGGTGCTGCGGGGCGAGGCCGGCATCGGCAAGTCGGCGCTGCTGGCGTACGCCGCCGGGGCGGCGGCCGACCTGCGGGTGCTGCGCTGCGCCGGGATCGAGTCGGAGTCGGAGTTCCCGTTCGCCGCGGTCCACCAGGTGCTGCGGCCGCTCACCGGCCTGATCGACGCGATACCGGCCCGGCAGGCCGAGGCGTTGCGGGCCGCGTTCGGAGCGGCACCGGCTGCCGGCGGCGACCGGTTCCTCGTCTCGCTGGCGGTGCTGAGCGTGCTCGCCGAGGCCGCCGAGGAGCGGCCGGTGCTGTGTTTGATAGACGACGCTCACTGGCTCGACGGCGCGTCCGCCGACGCGCTCACGTTCGTCGCCCGCCGCCTCGACGCCGACGGCGTCGCGCTGGTCTTCGCCGCCCGCGACGGGTTCGCCGCGCCGGGTCTCCCCGAGCTCACCGTGACCGGCCTCGATCGGGCCGAAGCGGGCGCGCTGCTGGCCGAGCGGTCGGCGGTGGAGCTTCCGGACGCGGTGCGTGACAGCGTCGTCGCCAGCACGGCCGGCAACCCGCTGGCGCTGCTCGAACTGCCAGCCGCGCTGACGAAGGCCCAGCTCAGTGGCCATTCGCCGCTGCCCGACCGGCTGCCGGTGAGCGCGGAGGTCGAGCAGGTGTTCCTCGACCGGGTCCGCCGCCAGGACGCGCCGACCCAGACCCTGCTGCTGGTGGCGGCGGCCGAGGAGACCGGCGATCTGGCCCTGGTGCTGCGCGCGGCGGCCACGCTGGGCGCGGCCGCCGGCGCCCTCGACGCCGCCGAAAGCGCCGGGCTCCTTCGGGTGGACGCCCACCGCGTCGCCTTCCGCCATCCGCTGGTCCGCACGGCGGTGTACCGCGGCGCGACCTTCTGGCAGCGCCGGCAGGCGCAGGAGGCGCTGGCCGACGCGCTGACCGGCGAGGACGACCGGGACCGGCGCGCCTGGCACCGGGCGGCGGCCGCCCTCGGTCCGGACGAGTCGGTGGCGGCGGAGCTGTGCCACTCGGCCGACCGGGCCCGGCAACGGGGCGGTCACGCCGCCGCGGCGTCGGCCTACGAACGGTCGGCGGCGCTCACCGCGTCCGCTGAACTGCGTGCCGCCCGGCTGGCCGACGCGGCCGACGCCGCCTGGCTGGCCGGCACCCCCGACCGGGCCCGGACCCTCCTCGACCGGGCCGGCCCGCTGGCCCGGGATCCGTTGCTGCGGGCCCGGTTGGAGCACCTCCGCGGCTCGATCGAGGCCGCCTGTGGCACGCCGTCGACCGCGTTCGCCGTCCTGGTCGCCGGCGCCGAACCGGTGGCGGCGCTCGCGCCGGACCTCGCCGCCCGGATGCTGACCGAGGCCGGGCAGGCGGCCTGGCTGGGCGGCGACGCGCCCGGCCTGCACGAGGTCGGCCGGCGGCTGGCCGCGCTGGACGGCGCCGTGCCGTTGAGCGCGGAACTGGTGCGCGGCCTCGACAACCTGCTCAGCGGCGACCCCGCCGAGGCCGCCCGGCACCTCCGGGCCGTGGCAAGCGCGGGCTCCGGCGCCGGCGGCCCGGCCGCGCCGCCCGGCCCGCCGGCCGCGGATGGCCAGGCCGGGCCGCCGGCCGCCACCGCAACGCCGGCCGCCGCCGGGCCGCCAGCGGATCCCCGGGCCGCGATGCTCATCGCCACCGGCGCGACCTTCCTCGGCGACGACGCCGTCGCCATCGCCCTGTTCACCGCGGCCGTCACCCGGGCCCGGTCGGCCGGTGCGATGACCGCCCTGCCGTGGCTGCTCGCCCCGCTGTCCTCGCTCGGCGCCTGGACGAGCCGCTACGCGGCGGCGACCGGCGACGTCACCGAGGGGCTGCGGATCGCCGAGGAGACCGGGCAGGAGAACCCGGCCGCCCACCTGCGGGCCGTGCTTGCCTGGCTGGCCGCGGTGCACGGGCACGAGGACGACTGCCGGACGCACGCCACGGCGGCCCTGGCCCGGGCGCTGGGGCAGCGGCTCGGCCCGGCGGCGGGCATCGCGTCCTGGGCGCTGGCGCTGCTCGATCTCGGCGCCGGGCGTCCCGCCGAGGCCCGCGACCGGCTGGCGGCGCTGGCCGTCGCCGGCCCGGGGGAGTCCCACCCGATGGTCGGCATCTTCTCCGCGGCCGACCTGGTCGAGGCGGCCGTCCGCACCGACGAACCGGCCACCGCCCGGCAGGCGCTTGGCCGGCTCGAAACCTGGGCCGCGCACTCCGGTTCGGCCTGGGGGAGCGCGCTGGTCGCGCGGTGCCGGGGGTTGCTGGACGCCGACGACCGCCACTTCGCCGACGCGCTGGCCACGCACGCCCGCGGCGGCCGGCCGTTCGACACCGCCCGCACCGAGCTGCTGTTCGGCGAGCACCTGCGCCGGCGTCGACGGCGGGCCGACGCGCGCCGGCACCTGCGCGCCGCCCACGAGACGTTCGAGCGGCTCGGCCTGCCGACCTGGGCCGACCAGGCGGGCGCCGAACTGCGCGCCACCGGCGAGACGGCGCGCAGGCGCGAGCCGGGCACGCCGACCCGGCTGACGCCGCAGGAGGTGCAGATCGTGCGGATGGTGAGCACCGGCGCCACCAACCGTGAGGTGGCCGCCCAGCTGTTCCTCAGCCCGCGCACGGTCGACTACCACCTGCGCAAGGTGTTCACCAAGCTCGATCTCACCTCACGGGCGGAGCTGATCCTGCGCGCCGGTGACTTCACTGATGCGACGGTCAGCGCATCTCCTGTACGGCAACCCGGATGAGCCGCACGTCCCGCCGGCGCCGTTCGTAGGTGGCCCCGACCGTCACCAGCACCAGGCCGCCAGCGGCGAGTGGGATCCAGCGCGGCAGCAGGTCCCACCACACGACCAGTTCGTGCAGCGTAACCAGTACCAGTACCACCGCGCCCACGACCACCGGTGCCTGCCGCCGCCGCGCCCCGCCCACCACGACCACCGCGATCGCGCCCGCGCCGACGACGAGGCGGCGCAGCGGCTCACCCGGCTGGGCGAGCACCAGCGCGAGGCTGGGCAGGAACGCCGCCGCGAGCGCCGGTCCGTACGCCACCCAACTGCGCAGCGCCGGCCGGTGCCGCAGCCCGAGCGCGCCGCCGACCACGGCGAACAGCGCGAACGGCAACGTGTACGCCTCGATCAGCCCGATGTCGGCGGCGAACAGCAGCATCCACCACGCCAGCAGTTCCACCGCACCGGCGACCGGCGCGAACCACCGTCGCCCGCCGCGCAGCGCCGACAGCCCGAGCACCGCGCCGTAGCCGATCAGCGCGGTGGCCGTCCCCCGAAGGCCCGCCGAAGCGACGAGCGCCCCGATGGCCGCGACCACCGACCCGACCTCCAGCGCGACAATCTCGGCGCGGTGCCGGCCGAGTCGGTCGAGCGCCGCCGCGCCGGCGAGCAGCAGCACCGCGACGGCGAACGGCCCGGCGGGCGGGCTGCCGAGATCGGCCGCGACCAGCGTCGCCAGCGCGAGGCCGTGCCCGGCGGCCACCAACCAGCCGACCGTCCGGCCCGCGGGGTACCGCCCGATCGCGCCGGCGACCAGACCGGCCAGGGCCGCGACGCCGAGGGTGGTGAAGGTGGTCGCGCGGCTCGCGGTGGAACCGGCAAGAGCGGCTCCGCCGGCGGTGACCGCGTGAGCGCAGCAAAGCACGACGACGGCGAGCCCAGCCCGGTCCGTGACGTTCACCCGGGCGGCGGCGATCCCGCCGGCGACGGCCACCAGCAGCAGCGCCAGCACCCCGGCGGGCCACGGCAGCGCCAGCGCCTCCGGCGCGATGAGCACGGTCGCCGCCGCCGGCGTCAGGACCGCCGCGGCCAACCACCGCCGCATCCCGCCGAACCACATCAGCCCGGCCAACCCGGCCGTCACCAGGGCCAGCGCCGGCAGGATCCCGTCCACCGGCCCGATGCCCTCCGGACGACCCGGTTCGACCAGCGCGTCGACGAGCGGGGGCACCGCGCTCAGCCCCACGACGGCGGCCGGAACCACCCACGGAACGACGCCGGGCTTCGCGGCCCTGGACGTCCGGATGAGGACGGCCGCCACCATGCCGATCAACGCCGCGGCCGCGGCATGCAGCAGCGTCGGCGCGCCGGGATCCGCCGGCGGCATGGCCAGCACACTCGCCGTCGCGACGGCGACGCCGCTCCTGGCCCACCGCGGATACCGGTACCGCCCGAGGATGGCCCCGCCGAGAACCAGCCCCGCCGCCACCACGGTGACGTGCGGAACCGCCACCGCGAGCCCGAACGCCCGCACCCAGGCCGCCGCCGCACCCGGCGCCAGCGCCACGGCGACGAACAGCGCACCCCCACCGACCACCCCCGCCGCGGGCCGGGCTGGTGTGGCGGCGCCGGTGACTCCCGCCGCGGGCCGGGCCGTTGCGGCGGTGTGGGCGCCGGTGCCCTCCGCCGCGGGCCGGGCCGGTGCGTCGGCGCCGGTTTCCCCCGCCGTGGGCCGTGCTGTTCCGGCCGTGTCGGCACTGGCCGGCTGCGCCGCAGGCCCGGCTGTCCGGGCGGCGAACGCGGCGATCGCGGCGCCCATGGCCACCAGGGCCGTGAGGACGATCGCGGTCGACGTCGGGCGGGCCAGCGACGAGGCGACGGCGTAGCCCGCCAGCACGGCCGCCAGGCCGGCGGTGAACCGGGCGGTGCCGGGGTCGGTGATCCGGACGGCGGCCAGCGCGAAGCCGGCGGCGGCCAGCGTCGCGACGGGGGCGGGGGTCCACCACGGGAGGCCGGCGCCGATCGGGGCGTGCACCGCCGCGAGACCCAGAACCAGGAGCACGAATGCCGGCGCGGCCCGTGCGGTGTGCGTCCCCTCGCTTTGTGATGCGCGGCGGACCAGGAGGGCCGCGACGGCCAGGACCACCAGCGCGGCAGCCGGCTGCCAGTGCAGCAGCGCCACGCCCGGCGGCTCGGGACGCAGCCAGCGGCCGAGGTCGGCGCCCCACGGCGAGAGCGTGGCGACGGTGCCGGCCGCGTCCACCACCGTGGCCAACCCTGCGACGAGCGCGACGGCCGCGGCGGCGATCGCGAGGCCGCCGAGGGGTCCGGACCGCCAGCCGGCCGGCAGGCGCCGCACCACCAGCGCGGTGGCCAGGACGACCGCCGCGGTGGTCAGCACCGGCACGCCCGGCACGAGCAGCGCGACCAGTTGCGACATCTCGGCGACGAACGCCAGCGTCGCCCCGCCGGCGCCCCGGCTCTCCCGGCGCCGCCGCCACACCCGCGACAACGCGCCGACGAGCAGCAGCCCGGCGGCGAGGTGGTCCCAACCGGTCGCGGTCGGCACCACCGCCGACACGGCGACGCAGACGAGCGCACCGGCCACCGCGCCCAACGCGGGCAGTTCGGCGCGCCGCGCGAGGCCGATCAACGACGCGACGCCCAGCGCCAGGCTCGCCGTGGCGAGGCCGAGCGACAGCACCAGCGCCGGCCGCGCCGACAACGCGGCGGCGGTCGCGGCGGCGGCACCGGGCACCGCGGCGAGCGCGCCGCCGACGGCGGCGTCGCGCAGCTTGTCCAATCTCGAGCGGACGGCCACCAGCACGCACACGACGACGGTGCCACCGAGGACGGCGGCCGTGGTCCAGGGCCGGCCGAGCGAGGCGACCGCCGCGTGCAGCCCGAGCAGGGCCGCGACGCCGGCCGTGACTTCGCTGTCCTTTCGCACGGCGACCAGCGCGAGCCCCGCGCCGGCGACCCCGCTGACGAGCATCGGACTCCACCAGGGAAGCCCGAACGCGGCCGGAGCCGCGAACGCCACGGCGGCGATGCCGAGGAGTGCCGGCAACCGCCGGTCCCGGGCCATGAGACCGACGGCGACCAGTGCCAGCGCGACCGGCACCTGCCAACCCAGGACGGCGACGTCGTCCGCGAGCCCGTGCCAGGCGCCGAGGTCCGACGTCCACGGTGGACGGACGGCCGTGAGCGCCGCCGCCCACGCCGACCCGCCCGCGAGCGGCACCGCGACGGCCGCGACCACCGCCCCGGCGATGCCCGCACCGACCCACACGCCCGCCCGCACCTCTTTCCGCAGGCGGCGCCCGGCCCACGCGACCCCGGCGACCAGCCCCGCCGCCGCGACCAGCCCGGTGCCGGGCAGGGTGCCCGCCGCGAGGTCGGCCCCGACCGCGATCCCCGCGGCGACGGCACCCGCGACGAGCACCTGGTGCGCGTAATGGCGGCGGTCGGCAAGGGCGATGAGCCCGGCGACGGCCGCGACGGCGGGCAGCGCCCCGGCGAGAACGTCGAGCGCTCCGGCGTGGTCTCCGGCGAGGAGGACGCTCAGGGACCCGACCAGCGCGCCCGCGTTGATCGCTTTTGTGGCGTTTGCAGCTCTTGCTGCTTTTGCGGCCCCGAGTCCGGCCGCCACCAGCACCGCCGCCGCCGCCGACACCAGCGCCGCCGCCCGAACCCCGTGCCCCGGCACCCCGACGCTGATCATCAGCGCGACGACCGCACCCGGCCCGGCCGCGACGGCGACGCCGACGGCGGCACCCGCGACGTCCGGTGCCGGGCGCCACCGACTCGCGGCGACGGCGATCGCCACTCCACCGACGACGAGGGCACCGAGCACGGCCGCGGTCGTCCGCACGTCGGCCAGCCCCGCACCGACGGCGGCCACGGCCAGGACCAGGCCGGCGCCCCCGCGAACCGCTTCCTCCCGACGGTCCGCGGCGAGCAGAGTGGACACGCCGAACGCGAGCGCCGCCGCCACCGTGACCAGCGGCATCGACGGGAGCGCGAGCACGGTCGCCACCAGGCCGGCCACGGTGGCGTGGTGCCGGGCGGCCCTCTTGGGAAGGGCGGTTGCCGCCACTGTCAAGCAGAGCAGTGTCGCGGGTAGGGCCGGGCCGTCGCCGCCCAGCGGAATCTGCACCAGCGCCCAGACGAACAACACCCCGCCGACCGCCGCGGTGCCGACCTCCGCGCCCCGCCGCCAGCCGCCGGGCACCCGTCGGACCCCATGGGCGAGCCCGGCGACGAGCATCGCGAACGGCAGCGCCCCGACGCCCGGCACGGCCAACGCCGCCGGGACCCCCACCGCCAGGACGATCGCGACCGCAGCCGCCCCGGCGGCGAGGCCACGCGCAATGGTGCCCGCCGGCCCGGCCGCGTTGCCTGCCGGCCCGGCCGTGTGGCCCGCAAGCTCGGCCATGCGGCCCGCCGGCCTGGTGAGCGCGGCCACCGCCACGCCGACCGTCGCTGCCGCCACCAGCGCGAGGCTCGCCGGCAGCGCCACTCCCGCCGACGGAGCCGGCACCAGTGCCAGCAGCGCCGCCACCCACGCCACCGCGCCCGTCACGGCGACGAACAGCCAGGCGAGCACACGGCGTCCCGCGTCGACGGCCGTGCCCGGTGACCGGCGCAACCACCGGAGCGTCACCACGTCCTGGGCCGCGACGGTGGCCGCGAGCATGCCGATCCCCGCGTACGCGACCGTGCCCGCCGCCGACCCGGGCACGGGCAACGCCGGTGCCGGGTGGTGACCCGATCCGCCGCCGGAGCCCGCCCCGACGCCGGCGATGAGCAGCGGCAGCACGGGCTGCATCGCCAGCAGCGCGACGTACCCGGGCGTATGGAGCGGCGCGAGCCTCCGGTAGCCGGCGGCGACGGCCGCGGTTCCGAGCAGCACGAGGCCGGCGAACGTCGGCGCGGGCAGCAACCGGTCGACCCCGAACAGGCCGACGGAGTGCGCGGCGTAGCCGTCGAGGCCCACGAGGAGCAGGGCCACCGCGCTGATGGTCTCCGCCGTCGCGGCCAGGCCGCGCCGGTTCAGCAACCAGGGGACGGCGAGCGCGATCAGGGTGACGGTCCCGAGGATGGCGGCGCGACCCGCCGGCCCGAACGTCGTCCACGCGACGGCGGTGAACGTGATCGCCGCGACGCCGAGAAGCAGCCCGCCGAGCGTCAGCAACACAGCCTGAACCGACAGCGCCGACGCCTCATCGGCCGGTGGCGGCGCGGGTTGTGGCGGCGCGGGTTGTGGCGGTGCGGCCTGTGGCTGCGCGGCCTGTGGCTGCGCGGCCTGTGGCTGCGCGGCTTGCGGCTGCGCGGCTTGCGGCGCCGCGGCTTGCGGTGGAGCGGCCTGTGGCTGCGCGGCCTGCGGCGCCGCGGCCCGTGGCGGCGCGGCGGTGTGCGGCGGAGATTGCGGCGGCCGGACAACGGGTGGCGCGGTGATGCGCGGCGCGGCAATATGCGGCACGGGCCGAGGCGGCACGGGTTGTGGTGGTATGGCCTGGGGCGCGGGCCGGGGCGCCGGTACCGGCTGCCAGTGCGGCGTGCCGGTGGACCGGCGGCTCAGCGCGATCGCCAGAATCGTGCGACGTTTGTTCAGGACGCCGCGCTCCTCGACCAGCGCGGTCCGCTCGCGGTTGAGCAGCGTCACACGCTTGCCGAGGCGCGCGATCTCGCCGTCGACCTCGTCCAGGCGGGCGCCGAGGCCCGCGAGGCGAACATCAAGGTGAACCAGCTCGTTGTTTCCCGGCGCATTGTCGGCAGTGAATTCGGAGTGGCCCCGCATACCGGCAGGATGCGGAACCGTCCGTATCGACGCGATTAAGATCCGAGTGTTCGCAGCGAACGGGAATCAAATCGAAACCCGTTGTACCGCACCGAGTCCGGCTCGTTGCTCCACCGTTATCGTCGGCCTTACAACGGCAGCTCCTCGACGGTCACCTTGTTCGGATAGAACGCCACGTACTCCTTGATGGGCGCGACCGCCTCGTACGGCGCCTCGTAGGTCCAGACGACGTTCTCGCCCGCACCGGCGATGCTGTAGTACGACGCGTCGCCCTTGTACGGGCAGTATGTCTGGTGATCGGTGCGCTCGAGCAGGGCCATGTCGACGTCGGCGCGGGGTACGTACGGCACCGCCGGGTACGTGGCCTCCTTGAGGCTCAACGCCTGCGTGGTGTCGGCGACCACCCGGTCACCGACCCGCACCACGACGCGCGACGCGGCGGGCGTGACGGTGATCGGGTGGTCGGGCCCGGGAATCTTCACTGGCTTGTCGGTCATATCCGGGGCCAACGTCCGACCCCGGACCTATGTTCCAGTCACGAACTCGGTGTATGCCGCGACACCGTCCGGGTCGGCGTAGCCGCCGGCCGGCACGGTACCCGTTCCCAGGTACCAGTTGTCGTGCTGCCAGTACAGGATCGTGTCGAAACCGTGCGACTCCAACCAGATCCGGGACGCGCGGATCGCCGGCCCGCGCGACGCCCGCGTGCCCATGTCGTCGTCGATTCCCCACTCCGTGAGCGAGAGCGGCTCGCCCAGCCCGCCGAAGGCGGCGTACCAGCGCAGCATCCGCGGGTCCGACCCGACCGACACCGGGTCGTCGGGCTCGCTGCCGCGCGTGCTGGCCTGCCAGTACAGGTCGAACCCGTACGCGTCGGCGTACGCGGCCGGCACGATCCAGTCCTGGATCTCCCGGTCGCCGCCGGTGCCGTTGTTGGTGACCTTCGTCGACCCCGGCCGCCACTGGTACGACATGTGCACCGGCACGATGCGAACGGCCGCGTTGACCGCCTTCGCCACCACATAGACGCGCGTGAACGCGGCGACGAACTGCACGCCCGTCATGTCGTCCTCGGGCTCGTGGAAGTACGTCAGATAGCTTCCGGACGGCATCGCCCCCGCGATCGCCTGGATCTCGGCATCGCACGTGCCGGCCGCGACCGCGGTCGGCGTGCACGAGGTCTTGAACGAGTACCAGAGGATCGCGCCGTGCGTGGTGTGGCAGGTGACCGCGTCGGCCGGCGGCGTGGCGCCGGTCGAGGTGAACACCCGGCGGATCTCCAGCGGACCGAGATGGCCGCGCTCCTCCAGGAAGCCGGCGCAGGTGTTGCCGCTACCCACGGTGTCGCCGGCGGAGGTGGTGGCACCCACGTACGTGGGCGCGGTGGCGCCGGCCGGGGCCGGCGGAACGAACGCGAACAGGACGATGACGATGATGGCGGCCGTACGGAGTCTGAGCACTGTTGCCTCCCTGACTACGGACGGTAGGGAGATGAACAGATCGACAGTCGTTCACTGAACTGAGTGAGCGGTGAGTGACTAGACGGTGTGGTCCGGTGGGGGGCGGTGGGTCGCCACCACGCGGTCGAAGCGGCGGCCGTTCGGGCCGCTCCTCGCCGTCACCCCGCAGGTCACCAGGTGGACCGGGCCGTCAACCGGCGCGATCGCGCCGGTGCCCCAGCGCAACCACACCGCGATCCGCCCGGCCTCGGCCTCGGCGCGGAGCTTGTCCAGCGTGCGGCGACGGTCGGAGCGGTCGACCTCGACCACTACCGGAGGACCGGCGGGACGCGCGCACGCGACGTCGAGCGTCGAGAAGTGCATCGGCGGCGGTAACGGGACGACGCTGCGTGCCCGCCGGTACACCCGCCAGTTCTGCCCGACCGCCCAGTCGACGACCGTCTCGATCAGGAGCTCGGTGACCTCGTCGGCGGTCCGGTCCAGGAATGTCAGGCGCGAGATCCGGGCGGCGAGAGAAGAGGCGACCGACATGGATGGCACCGTAACAACGCCGCGTGCGTACTGAGAATCGAAGAAGATCGGTTCAGTACCGGGCGAAATGGGGTACCTCAGCGGAATGACGCTCACGTCGACGCGCCCGCCGGAACCGGCAGAGCATCAGGAACCGGCAGAGCATCAGGAACCGGCAGAGCATCAGGAACCGGAACAGCGCGGCTTCGACCGCAAGTGGCTGATCGCCGGTGCGGCCGCGCTCGTGCTGATCCTGGTGGTGGCGCTGATCCTCGCGGCGATCGGGAGCGCCGGTGACGGAACGCGGGCAACGGGCGGTCACACCGTGACCGGACCCGTCGAGAACCCCGAAGAGGCGACCGTCGAGCTGCTCACCGGCGCGACGTCGGTGACCGTCCGGGCCGCCGACCTCGACGGCCACCTGTACCGGGTGAGCACCCCGGACGGCGCCCGCCAGCGCCCCCTGGTGAGCCGGTCCGGCACGGTCGTGCACGTCGAGCTCGGCGACTCCGGCGAGAGCGGTCCCTCGGCCGTGGAGATTGTCGTCAGGACCGGAACGACCTGGCGCGTACGGCTCGTCGCCGGTGCCACGCGCGACACGGTCGACCTGTCCGGTGCGCGGGTCTCCGGCGTGGAGTTCGTCGGCGGCGTGGGCAGCATCGACCTGACCCTGCCGCGCCCGTCCGGGACCGTCGAGGTGCGGATGACCGGCGGCACCGGCTCGTGGGCGACGCACCTGCCGGCCGACGTGCCGGTGCGGGTGACGGCCGGCAGCGGCGCGGGCGCCGTCACCGTCGACGGGACCACCCGGAACGGCGTCGCCGCCGGAACCACGGTCACCGGCGACGGCTGGGACGCGGCCGCCGACCGCTTCGACATCGTGGCCACCGCCGGAATGTCGTCGCTGACGGTGGACCGCCGCTGACCCGTCCGGCGCCGGCGGGGTCAGCGCCGGCGCCGGACGTAAAACTCAGGGCGTGAGGTCGGTCGCGGCCGAACCGGTCGCGGGGTCCATCGGATACGACAGGTGCTGGTGGACGAGCTTCCACCCGGCAGCCGTCCGCCGGAACACCCGGGTTCCGCGCGACCACGTCGGTGCGCCGTCCACGGTCACCCGATCGAGCCCCCACGTCACAGCAAGATCATCGTGGACGCGCACCGCGACGTCGGGCAGCTCGAACGTCACGTCGCCGGGCGCCTCCAGCCCGGCCCGGCACACCTCGCGCACCTCGTCGATCCCGACGTACCGCAGCGGCGCCCCCAACTCGTACGACACGACGTCGTCGTCGATCGTTGCCATCAGCCCGTCGAGATCGCGCGCCGCCGTGTCCCGCGACCACCCGTCGAGAAGGTCGCGGACCTCCTGCTCGTCGCCACTTTCATCAGCGAACGAGTGGTGCTCGTGGCTGACCACCCACCGTCCGTTCTCCTTGCGCAGCCCGAGCGTGAGCCGCAGCCGCGTCTCCGGGTTGCGGGCCAGCCCGTCCGGTGTGTCGCAGCGCAGCAACGCGTGCGCGAACGCCACGTCGTCGCCGGCGGTGACGTCGAGGTCGACGAGCTCGAACACGGCGCCGCTCGCCTGCCAGCGGAAGAACGGCGGCCACGTGTCCCGGTAGGCGTCGATGCCGCGGACCCCGTCGTGCGGCGGCGGCACGTCGAACATCACGATGTCGTCGGTGTGGTCGGCGAGGACGGTATCGAGGTCGCCGGCGTGCACCGCGGCGACCCAGCGTTCGATCAGTGCCCTGATGTGTTTCTCGGTCATGCCTGTCTAACCCGGGGCGCGGCCCGAACTCATCGCGGTCGGCAGGTCGAAGTACGCGAAATCCGCGTCGAGGAACGACACCACTTCGGCGATCCGTCCGTCGCGCACCGTGATCACGTCCAGGCCGCCCGGAACGAATAGATCCTGGTGGACGTCGAGGCGGTACGTGGCGAACGCGGGTTGCCCGTTCGCGCGGGTGGGCAGGAACCGCCACTCCAGGTCGAGGGGACCGGCGAGCAGGAAGGCCCGGATGTCCGCGTGCCCCGCGTACCACTCGGGCAGCGGCGGCATCGAGTAGCGCGCGTCGTCGGTGAGCAGGCCGACGATCGCGTCGACGTCGCGCGCCTCCCACGCCGCGGTGTAGCGCGCCGCGAGGTCCTTCACGGCCGGGTCGTCCGGGTCGCCGGTCGCGGGCGGCCGGTCGCCGGCTGTGGCCCGCACAGTGGCCCGGACCCTGGCCCGGGCCCGCTGCAGCCCGCTGTTGACCGCGGCGACGGTGGTGTCGAGCAGATCGGCCACCTCCCGGGCCGGGAAACCGAGCACCTCGCGCAGGAGGAGCACCGCGCGCTGCGTCCCCGACAGATGCTGCACCGCGGCGACGAACGCCAGCCCGACGCTCTCCCGGGTGACGACGTCGCCCTCGACGTCCGGGTAGGGCTCCAGCCACGTGACCTCGGTGAGCGGCGCGTCGCTGCCGAGATCGGCCGGCAGCTCACGGCGTCCCCTATTTTCGATCATCGTGAGACAGCGGTTCGTGGCGATCCGGTACAGCCACGGGCGGATCGGCCCGCGTCCGTCGAAGCGGTCCAGGCCGCGCCACGCCCGGAGAAACGTCTCCTGGACGGCGTCGTCGGCGTCGTGGGGCGAGCCGAGCATGCGGTAGCAGTGGGCGTGCAACTCGGTGCGGAGCGGATCCACCAGCCCGGCGAACGCGTCGTGGTCTCCGCGTCGGGCCGCGGCGAGCAGGTCCATCGCGTGATCGTAGGCCGCACTAGGGTGAGAGGCGTGACGGACTGGAGCGAGCAGCGGGCGCGCGCGATCGACGCGCACGCCGCCGACCTCGCCCGCCGCGCGGCCGCCGAGTCGGAGAAGGCCGCCGAGATGCTCCGGGAGTTCGTGGCGGTGGCCGCTTCCCGCGGACCGGCGCCGGTGCGGCTGGTCGCCCGCTCCTACGACGGGCGGCACCGGTACCGCACCGGTCTGCGCGGCTGGTACCTGCGTCCCGACGAGGGGATCGCGGTCGCCGAGGACGCGAGGTTCTACGTCATGGCGGTGCGTGGCTCCCTGCGCGCGCTCGTCACCGGCGTGACGCTCGAACCGGACCCCCCGCGCCTGGTGCTCGGCGAGGGCGGCCGCGACGGCGAACGCGTCACCCTGCGTCTCGCCCTCGACACCGTGCTGGGCTCCGCATGAACGATCCGCTCCCGGTGGACCCGATCGCCGAGGCGGCCCGGCACTGGCGCGACCACGGCTGGGCGGAGGCCGCCGAGGGCATGGCCGCGGTCACCTCGATCATGCGGGCACAGGCGATCGTGCTGGCCCGGGTGGAGGACGTGCTCCGCCCCCTGGCGTTGACGTTCGCCCGGTACGAACTGCTCATGCTGCTGTCGTTCAGCAGCCGCGGCGCGATGCCGATGTCGAAGGCCAGCGTGCGCCTCCAGGTGCACCCGACCAGCATCACCAACGCCGCCGCCCGGCTGGAGAGCGCCGGCCTCGTGGTGCGCCGGCAGCACCCGTCCGACCGGCGCACCGTGCTGGTGGAGATCACCGACGCCGGCCGCACGCTTGCCGGCGAGGCCACGAAGCGCCTCAACGACCGCGTCTTCAGCAACCCCGGCCTGTCGCCCGCCTCGCTTCGTACCCTGGTCGACGTGCTCCGCGAACTACGGATCGAGGCGGGAGACTTCGGTACATGACTGTTCGACAACTGCGCCTGGTGGTGGAGGCCGAGGACTACGACGCGGCGGTCGCGTTCTACCGCGACGTCCTCGGGCTTCCCGAAGAGGCCGAGATAATCACCGGTGCGGCCCGCGTCGCGATTCTCGACGCCGGCCGGGCCACGCTGGAGATCGCCAATCCCGCGCAGAAGCGCTACATCGACGAGGTCGAGGTCGGCCGCGACGTGGCACCGCGGCTGCGGGTCGCCTTCGAGGTCGACGACGGACCCACGGTGACCGCCCACCTCGTCGCCGCCGGCGCCACCGAGGTCGCACCGCCGACGCGCACGCCGTGGAACTCGCTCAACTCCCGGCTGGAGGCACCGGCCGGCCTGCAGATCACGGTGTTCCAGGAGCTGGGCTCGTTTGAGGGTGGCGACCCCGGGTAGCCGATTTGCATGTCGACAATTCAGGGACGGGTGGCCGTACTGGTCGCCAACGAGGGAATCGAGCAGATCGAACTGACCGAGCCGTGGAAGGCCCTGGAGAAGGCCGGCGCCCAGCCGGAACTCATCGCTCCGAAGAGCGGCGAGGCGCAGGCGTTCAACCATCTCGACAAGGCCGACACGTTCCCGGTCGACCACACCGTCGCCGAGGCCGACCCGGCCGACTACATCGGGCTGGTGCTGCCCGGTGGCGTCGCCAACCCGGACGCGCTGCGCATGGACAAGGACGCGGTCGCGTTCGTCCAGGCGTTCGTCGCGGCGGGCAAGCCGGTCGCGGCGATCTGTCACGCCCCGTGGACACTCGTCGAGGCGGACGTCGTCCGCGGCCGGACGCTCACGAGTTGGCCGAGCCTGCAGACCGACATCCGCAACGCGGGCGGCACCTGGGTCGACGCGGAGGTCCACACCGACCGCGGCCTGACGACCAGCCGCAACCCCGACGACCTTCCGGCGTTCTGCGCCAAGATGATCGAGGAACTGGCGGAGGGTCGCCACCCCACCCCCTGACCCGAGTCGATCTTGCAGTTGTGCCCGCCCTTTCGCCGGAATTCGCCCGTTTTTCGGCGAGCACAACTGCAAGATCGGCGACGTTGGGTCCGCTGGGAGTCCAAGATCCGTAAGTCGGGCACTCAGGAGGCGGGGTACGGGTCCGCGGACAGCAGGTGGGCCGGGTGGGCGGCGTTGGCGGCCAGGGTCTTCGTGGCCTTGCCGGTGGTGTCGGGCTTCGGGCCGGCCTCGTTGTAGTCGACGCCGCCCATCGCCTCGCCCACCCAGTACGTACCGCCGGCCGCGGGGATGCACCTCGCGTCCCAGGAGTTCCGAACTGGACGGTTCGGTCGAAGCGCTTGAGGGAGCAACCGAGGACGAGCGCGGACAGGGAATTCGACATGATCCCGAGCCTTCCCCGCCGCGCCCGCCGCGAACTACACCAGTTTGAGACCCACCACGCCGCCGACGATCATCGTCAGGAAGACGATTTTGAGCGTCGACACCGGTTCCTGGCCGGTGCTCATCGCGTAGACGACCGTGAGGACCGCGCCGATGCCCACCCACACCGCGTACGCGGTGCCCACCGGTAGGTCGCGCATCGCGTAGGCGAGGCCGCCCATGCTCGCGAGCAGGGCCACCACGAAGACGATCGACGGAACGGGCCGGCTGAAACCCTCCGACCGGCCGAGGGCGGTGGCCCACACCGCTTCGAGCACACCGGAAAGAACGAGGACGAGCCACGACATCACAGCCTCCACGGGCCGTCTTGTCGCTCGCCGGGTACGGCACCCCTCGTCCGGGAGTTCGTGACCACGAACTCGCCCCGATCCTACCTATGTGACCGGCGTCACAGCCAATGAAGAACCGGGGGCGGCAGAGTCGTCGTCTTGCCAGGTGTGAGACGAGGGCTGGACACACTCGACGAGGGCGCGCTGCTCAAGCGCATCGCCCGCGGCGACCGCGCCGCCTTCGACGAGTTGTACCGGCGGGCCGCGCCGTGGCTCACCGTGCGGCTCCGGCGGCGCTGCGCCGATCCCGACGTGGTCGCCGAGGTCGTGCAGGACACGTTCCTGGCGGTGTGGCGGTCGGCCGCGAGCCACGCGCACGACGCGGCGACCGGCAGCGCGCTCGGCTGGCTGTGGACGATCGCCGCGCACCGGCTCGTCGACGCGTTCCGCCGCCGGGCGCGGCAGGAGCGGGTGCCGGCGGTGCCGGTCGTCGAGTCGGTCGCGCCCGCGGCCGAGGACCAGGCGCTGGCCGGCGGCATCGGGCCCGACCTGGAACGGGCGTTGCTCACGCTGCCGCCGGAACTGCGGCAGGTGCTCTGCGCGATGGTCCTCGACGGGCTCACCACGCGGGAGACCTCGCTGCTGCTGGGCATGCCCGAAGGAACCGTGAAGACCCGTGCGCGGCGGGCCAGGATCGCGCTGCGGGAGGCGCTGTCATGAACCATCCCACTCCTGCCCTGATCGCCACCTACGCCACCGGGGCCACCGGCGTCGACGACGCCACCGTCTGGGCCGTCGAGGCGCACCTGGAGACCTGCCGGGGCTGCCGGTCGGTGCTGGCCGGCGCCGTCGACGGCGAGACCCGGAACCTGCTCGACCGGGTGGCCGACGGGGTCGGCGCCGGCATCGCCGCCGGCCCCGGTCCGGTGCGGCGGCGCCGGTTGCGGCGCACCGGGTTCGCGGCACAGGTCCTGCCGTGGCTGGCGGTCGCGGCCGGGCTGATGCTCGCCGCGGTCGCCTTCGAACTGGCCTTCGACCACCTGCGGTCGGTGGTGCTGCTGGTCGCGCCGGTGGCACCGCTGCTGCCGGTGGTCGCCGCGTGGAACCGGCGCACCGATCCGGCCTGGGAACTGCTGGCCGCCGCGCCCCGCACGGGGCTGTGGATGCTGCTGCGCCGCACGTTCGCCGCGTTGGCGGCGGTGCTGCCGGTGCTCGCGGCCGCCGGCTGGCTCACCGGCTACTCCCCGGCGCTCTGGGTGCTGCCGGGGCTCGCGTTCACCGCCGGGAGCCTCGCGTTGGGCGGGCTGATCGGCGTCGACCGGGCCGCGGTGGCGCTGGCGGGCGCCTGGGCGGTGGGCGTGGTGGTGCCGAGCCTCGTGCTCGACCGGCTCCCGGTGCTGCTCACCGGGGGCAGTTGGCCGGCCTGGGCCGCGCTCACGTGCGTCCTCTCGGCTCTTGTCGTGGCCCGGGCCGCCGATCACCGGCGGCTGCGCGTCGGTCCGTCCTGAAAGATCTTTTTGTGACGAACGGAGAACTTTCATGCGCGCAGTGAGCGCGACGGAGACCGCTCCCGATACGTATGCCTGGGCGGTGCGGGCCGGTGACCTGAGGGTCCGCGCCGGACGCCACCTGGCGGTGGACGGTCTCGACCTGACCCTCGACACCGGCGTGCACGGCCTGCTCGGGCCGAACGGTGCCGGCAAGACCACGTTGATGCGCGCGCTCGCCACGGTGGTGAAGCCGGCCGGCGGAACGCTCACCGTGCTCGGCGCCGATGTCGCCGGCCGGCGGGACCTGCGGATGCTGCGCCGCGGCCTCGGCTACCTCCCGCAGCACTTCGGGTTCTACCCGCGGTTCACCGTGCGCGAGTTCGTCGAGTACATGGCCTGGCTCAAGGAGATGCCGAAGTCGGTGATCCCGGGCGCGGTGCAGCGGGCGGTGGAGCGGGTGGGCCTCGCCGACCGGGCCGACACGAAGATGAAGACGCTGTCCGGCGGCATGGTGCGGCGGGCCGGCATCGCGCAGGCGATCGTCAACGACCCGCGCGTGCTGCTGCTCGACGAGCCGACCGTCGGCCTCGACCCGGAGCAGCGGATGGAGTTCCGCGACCTGCTCCGCGGCATCGGCGTCGACGCCTGCGTGCTGGTGTCGACGCACCTGGTCGAGGACGTCGCAGCCGCCTGCACCGACGTGGTGCTGCTCGACCAGGGACGGCTGGTGTGGCAGGGGACGCCGGAGCAGTTGTCCGCGCGCGGCGGTGTCGAGAACGCCGGCGACAGCGCCATCGAACGCGGGTACTCGGCCGTGCTCCGGGCCTACCGGAGTGCCGCATGAGGATCACGGGCATCGAGCTACGTCGATCGGCTGCGCTGGGTACCGGGCTGCTGATCCTGGCCATCGGGGCGGGGCTGCTGGTCTCGGTCCCGTACAGCTACGCGTCGCGGTGGACGCAGCTCGCGTCCTCCGCCCGGGTCCTGCTCCTGGTGCTGTGGCCGCTGGCGCTGGCCGGCGGGGCCTGGCTGGGCCGGCGCGAGGCCCGCAGTCGGGTCGGCGAACTGTTCGCGACCACCGCCCGGCCGCGTTGGCAGCGGGTGCTGCCGACGGCGGCGGCGCTCGCGGTCGCGGTGCTGGCCGGGTACCTCGTGATGCTGATCGCGGGTGCCGGGTTCGTGGTCTTCTCCGCCACCCACTTCGCGGTCGGCGCGCTCGGGCTGGTGGCGGTCGGTGGCGTCTCGCTGGTCACCGCGGCGTGGCTGGGCCTGGCGGCCGGACGGGCGATGCCGTGGCTGGCCACCGCGCCAGCGCTGGCCGTGCTCGGCGTGGTGGTCGTCGGGCTGCTGCCCGACCTGGTCAACGTCAACCACTTCATCGTCGACGACGACCCGCCGCCGGCGGCGCTGATGCTCAGCCCCGTGTACGTCGGCGGGCTCGACGACTTCCAGACGTTCGGCCTCGGGGCGAGCCTGGTGCAGCTGCTGTGGCTGGGCGCGGTCGCGGCCACCGGGCTGCTGCTGTTCGGCGCGACGCGGGCCCGGTCGCGGGTGCTGGCGGTGCTGCCGGCGGCGCTCGGGCTCGCGGTCACGCTGCCGCTGCTGCCCACCGGCGCCTACGAGGGCGGCACCGACCCCGACCGGGCGGCGGTCGCGCTGGTCTGCGACGACGCCGGTCCGCAGGTCTGCATGACGAAGGTGCACGCCGGCCTGCTGCCCGACGTCACCGGTCCGGCCCGGGAGGCGCTGGCCCTGCTGGCGACCAGGCTGCCCGACGCGCCGACGCGGGCGGTGGAGAGCGACCGTCCGCAGTCGTGGGTGCGACCGGGCAGCATGCCCGAGCCGCGCCGGTACGGCGCCGACACGCTCGTCTTCACCGCGCCGTCCTACGGGCGCACCGGCCGCGCCGACTTCGACGGCGAGCCGTTCGTGCCGTGGCTGCTCACGGAGGTCTGGCGGCTCGACTGCGACCAGCGCCCGGTCGAGCACGACGCCTACCTGGGCCAGGAGGTCGCCACGTCCTGGTTGCTGGGCCGACCTTTCGGCGCCGACCCCGACCTGCCGGCCGCGTACGAACGGTTCCTGGGCAAGCCGGTCGACGAGCAGCGCGCGCTGCTGGCCGCGGCCCGGGTCGGCGCGCGCTCGTGCGATCCGGACGCCCTCGCGGCGCTCATCCGATGAGGTGGCTGGCGCTGTACCTGCGGTCGCGCGGCGCGTGGGTCGCGGTCGCCGTCGCGGTCGGCGCGGTCGCGCTGGTGTGGGGCGCGTGGTCGTGGTTCAGCGACGCGCGGACCGTGAACGCGCGGGCCGTCACGCTCACCGTGATGCTGGGGGTGGCGGCGTTCGCCCGCACCCTGGACGGGCCCGACGAGAGCCTCGACCGCACGGCCGCGGTGCGGTGGCCGCTGCGCCGCTTCGTCCACGTGCTCGTGCTCGGCGCGGTGATCGTCGGGCTGCTCATGCCGACGCTGCTGACCGGCGCCCGGTTCGAACCGGCCACCATGGTGCTCCGCAACACCGCCGGCCTGCTCGGCCTCACGGCGCTGGGCGCCGCCCTCGTCGGCGCCGCGCTGTGCTGGGTCGCGCCGCTCACCTGGACGGTCGTCTCGGTGCTGCCGATCCTCGACGCGAGTTCGAAGGTCGGGTGGCAGGTGGTCGGCTGGCTCGTGCAGCCCACCGGCACCACCGCCGCCACGGCCTGCGCCGTGGTGCTCGCGGTCAGCGGCCTGGCCGCCTATTCCTGGCGCGGGGCAGGCCTCTGAACTCTTTTTGTCACACCCCTGTGTTTCTGTTGATGCCATGGCCGGAGACATACCTCCCGAGATCGAAGACCGGCTCCGGGCGATCTGCGGCGGCCTGCCCGAGGCCCACGAGGAGCCCGCCTGGGTCGGCATCCGCTGGCGGGTCCGCAAGCGGACGTTCGCACACGCCTGCACGGTCGAGCCCGGCAACCCCACGTCCGACGCCGTGCGGGTGTTCGCGCCCGACGGTCCGCTCACCGTGGTCTCGTTCCGCGTCCCCGACGACGACGTGGCCGGCCTGGCCGCGTCCGGCTATCCGTTCTACCGGCCCGGGTGGGGAACCAACGTCATCGGCCTGGTCCTCGGCACCACCACCGACTGGGAGGAGGTGGAGGAACTGCTCACCGACAGCTACTGCGTCCAGGCGCCGAAGAGCCTGTCCCGTCTGCTCGACGGATCCGGGAAATGAGCGCCGCCAGGAACGTGGACCGCTCCGCCATCGCCGCGACGTCGACCCACTCGCCCTCGGCGTGGGCGTTGCCGCCGACGGCGCCCAGGCCGTCGAGGGTCGGCACGCCGAGGCTCGCGGTCACGTTGCCGTCCGAGGCGCCGCCGACCGCGACGCCGTCGGGCCGGCGCAGGCCGAGCTCCGCGGCGACGTCACCCGCCGTCTGAAAGAGGCCGGCCGACGCCGACGGGGGGAGCGGCGGCCGGTGTACCTTGCCGTGCACGGTCATGGTGGTGCCGTCGACGCGGGTCCGTAGCGCGCGCAGGGCCCGGTCGACGCGGGCGAACTCGGCGTCCTCGAACGCGCGCACGTCGACGGCGAGGCTGGCGTCGGCCGGAACCGTGTTGGTGGTCGTTCCGGCCCGGAGCACGGTCGGTGTCACGGTCGTGTCCCCGCCGCCGAGGTGCGCGACGGCGATGGTCTGGTGGGCCAGTTCGACGCCGGCGTTGATGCCCCTGGCCGGGTCGAGGCCGGTGTGCGCGGCGCGCCCGGTGATCCGGAGTTCGTAGCGGGCGATGCCCTTGCGGGCGGTCTTCAGGGCGCCGGCCGCGCTGGGCTCGCAGACGAGGGCGGCGGTCGCGCCGCTCACCGCGTCACCTATGAGCTTTTGTGACGACGGCGAGCCGATCTCCTCGTCCGCGTTGACCACGACGGTGATCCCGTCGAGAGAGGGGAGTGTCGCGAGCGCGTGGAACATCTGCACGAGCCCGGCCTTCATGTCGAAGCAGCCGGGGCCGGTCGCGCGGGTGCCGTTCATCCGGAACGGCCAGCGTTCCAGGGTGCCGATCGGCCAGACGGTGTCGTGGTGGCCGAGGAGCAGGATGCGGGTCGGGCCGTGGCGCCAGACGAGGTGGTTGCCGGTGCGCTCCGGGCTCGTTCCCAGGTGTCTCTCGCCGAGTTCGGTGACGGCGTCGGCGCTGCGTGCGGTCGCCTTCTCGTCGCTCGAGGGCGATTCCACCTCGACGAGTTGTTGGAGTTCATTGATCACCGTGCGCCTCCCTTTGTTCGGATTGACTAGACAATATAGAGTCTGTCAAGTGGAGGCGCCTGCGTACCAGCGGATCGCCGCGACGTACCGGAACCGCATCATGACCGGTGCGCTGCGGCCGGGCGACCAGTTGCCCACCGAGCACGACCTCGCCGACCAGTTCGGCGTGGCCCGGCAGACGGTGCGGGCGGGCCTGGGCGTGCTGGTCACCGAGGGGCTCATCGTGGCGCGCCGGCCGCGCGGCTACTTCGTGCGCGAACGCGAGCACATGATCTACCGGCCGCAGCAGAAGTCGCGGCCGCGCCCGGCCGTTCCGGAGATGGACCGGTTCTCCGAGCAGATCGTGGCGTCGGGGCGGAAGCCGTCGTACGCCATCGAGGTGGCGCTGATCGAGGCCGGTGCCGACCTGGCCGAGCGGCTGCGGGTCGCCCCGTCGTCGACGGTGGTCGCCCGCCGCCGGGTCCGGTTCATCAACGGCGAGCCGACGAACATCAACGACTCGCACTTCCCGATCGACCTGGTGCGCGACTCCGAGATCATGCTGCCCGCGTACCTGCCACGGGGCACCGACCAGGTGCTCGTCGAACTGGGGTACCCGCAGCACCGGGCCATCGACGAGATCCTGGTGCGGATGCCCACGCCCGACGAGATCCACCGGTTGGGGCTGGGCCCGGGGACGCCGGTGGCGGTGCACTTCGACACCGGTTACACGTCCGACGGGCGGCCGGTGCAGTGCGCCATCAACGTCCTCCCGGGCGACCGGCACCGCATCGTGTTCGAGCGCCACTTTGCCTGATGTTTTACGAGCGCCTGTGTCGAAGTCCTGGCCGAGGCGAGCCGAGGTCCAGGCGGCGATCCGGCAAGGCGCGGCTTTGTCCCGATACCGGTGTTGTATCGGGGCGAAGCCGCAACGCCGCCGGGCGTCGTCTGGACCCGGCGCAGCCCGGTCAGGACTTCGACACAGGCGCTGGGGAGGGCATGACTGATCCTCGTGCACTCGTCGCCGCTTACGAGGCCGCGTTCGCGGCCGGATCCGCCTCCCTGCTCGACCGTTGCTACGAGCCCGACGGTGTCCTGGTCCCCTCGCCCGGCACCCCGCTCGTCGGTGCCGAGCAACGGATCGCCGCCCACGAACACCTGCTCGGCTTCGGCCTGCCGATGACCGTGACGACAAGGCACGTGTACGTCGCGGGCGACGTGGCACTGTTGATCGTCGACTGGTCGATGAAGAGCGCGAACCTCGACCTGTCCGGCACGGCGACCGACGTGGCCCGCCGCGGGGCGGACGGCGTATGGCGGTACGCGATCGACAACCCGTTCGGGACGAGGTGATCCCTTCGTCGCGCCTCTTTCGCTGCGCCGGCGGGTCGTGCGCCCTGGGGATGATGGTCCTCGGGGGGACGACGGGTGGGCCGGCGGCGGTTAGGGTCTGCGGATGGTCCGGTCGGAGGGGTTCGCGTTGTTCGCGCGCCCCCTCGACGACCGGCGGTTGGTGGCGGCCGACGTGGTGCTGGCCGCCGGGTACGTGGCGCTGACGGCCGTGCTCTGGCACTCCGGTCCGGCGGTGCCTCCGGAGCTGGTCGGCGTTCCGGGCGGTGGCGAGTTGGCCGCGCCGGTCGCCGACGTGATGATCGCGGCGACCGGGCTGCCGCTGGCGCTGCGCCGGTTGTGGCCCGTGCCGGTGCTGGTGACGGTCCTCGTGGCGTCGGCGCTCGCGGTCGGCTTCGGCGCGGTCCGCGACCCGTTCGTGGCGGCCGCGTTCGCGGTGTACCCGGTGGCCCTGGCCCGCCCCGGCCGCGCCGCACAGGCGGCCGTCGCACTCGCGGCGGTCGGCGTCGCGGTCACGGTCGGCGGCGTGCCCGTCGGCCCGTCGCCGTACTGGTGGTGGAGCGGGCCGGGGCTGCTCCTGGTCGGCGGGATCCTGGTCGTCGGCGCGTGGACGCTGGGCGTCGCGGTCCGCGAGCGCCGGGCATTCGCCGCCCGGGCCGCCGACGAACTGGCCGAACGCGCCGTGATGCGTGAACGCCTACGCATCGCGCGCGAGTTGCACGACGTGGTGGCCCACAGCATCGGGCTCATCGCGGTCAAGGCGGCCGTGGCGAACCACGTCGTGGCCGTACGTCCGGAGGAGGCGGGTGCGGCGTTGCGCGTCATCGAGACGGCCAGCCGTGGCGCACTGGCCGAGATGCGCCAGATGCTCGGCATCCTGCGCACCGGCGTCGGTACCGGTGGCCTCCTGGCGGGCGTCTCCGGCGGGCGGGGCGTCCCTGGCGGGTCGGGCGTCCCTGGCGGGTCGGGCGTCCCTGGCGGGTCGGGCG
>NZ_BOPG01000062.1 GCF_016863635.1 Virgisporangium aurantiacum
TCCGGCGGGTCGGGCGTCCCTCGCGGGCCGGGCGGGTCGACAGGCCCGACCCTGGCCGACCCGGCTCCCGAAAGCCTGGCGCCCGCACCCGGCCTGGCCGACCTCGACCGCCTTGCCGAGCAGGCCGAGCAGGCCGGCCTCCGCGTGACCACCTGGCTCGACGGCGTCCACGAACTGCCGGAGGCACTGGGCCTGACCGTGTACCGCATCGTCCAGGAGGCCCTGACCAACGCGGCGAAGTACGCCGCACCGGCCGCGTGCCGGATCACCGTTCGGGCGGCTGACGGGGAGGTCGCAGTGGAGGTTCTCGACGACGGTCGCGGTCCCGGTCGCGCCCTCGGCGGAAAGATCACGCCCGGCTACGGTCTGATCGGCATGCGCGAGCGGGTCGCCCTGTTCGGCGGCACCCTGACCACCGACCGCCTCCCGACGGGCGGATTCCGGGTCGCCGCCCAGCTCCCGTACGGAGCCGTCCGGTGAACCCGTCCGCGGCCGGTCTGCCGTCGACCCCGCCGTCCGCCCAGCCGGTGGCCGTCGCCCCGGCGCCGACGCGGGTGCTCGTCGCCGATGACCAGGCCCTGCTGCGGGGAAGCTTCCGCGTGCTGATCGAGAGCGACCCGGGCCTCACCGTCGTCGGCGAAGCCGACACGGGCCGCGCGACCGTGGAGCTGGCCCGCACCACCCGGCCCGACGTGGTGCTGATGGACGTGCGCATGCCCGACCTCGACGGCATCGAGGCAACCCGGCAGATCTGCGCCGCCCCGGAAACGGCCGGCGTCCGGGTGCTCATGCTGACCATGTTCGACCTCGACTCCCACGTGTACGCGGCGCTGCGCGCGGGCGCGAGCGGGTTCCTGCTCAAGGACACGCCGCCGACCGACCTGCTCACCGCGATACGCGTGGTGGCGGCCGGCGAGGCGTTGCTCGCGCCGACGGTGACCCGCCGCCTCGTCGACGAGTTCGTTCGCAATCACCAACCCTCCCTGGTGAGCGGGCCGGAACTCGGCGCCCGGTTGGCCGGGATCACCGACCGCGAGTGCGAGGTTCTGGTGCTGGTCGCCCGTGGTCTGTCGAACCCGGAGATCGCCGAGCGGTTGAAGGTCAGCCTGGCGACGGTGAAGTCGCACGTGCGGCACCTGCTCACCAAGCTCGACGCCCGCGACCGTACGCAACTGGTCATCGCGGCGTACGAGGGCGGCCTGATCAGGAGCGGCGCCGAGACACCGTCAGCGTGACCACGAAGCCGACCGCCAGCAGGGCCACGGCGGCGCCCGCGTACCCGGCGAGCGGAGCGAGCATCCGGCCCGGGTCCTCGTCGCGGCCGAGCAGGCGCACCACCGGGCCCACGGGCGGCAGCGCGGCGACGACGACCGTACCGGTGAGTCCGAGGGCCAGGACGACGGCGTACCCGGCGCGCGGGACCACCGGCCGCGAGCAGAGCAGCCCGCACGCGATACCGGTGACACCGCACGTCACCTGCGCCAGCGCTCCCACCACGACCGCGTCGGCCGTCACGTCGTGCTCGCCGCTGAACACCGGGTACACCAGCCCGACCACGCTCAACAGTCCACACAGGACGGACGCGGCGAGCGCGTCGGCGAGGAGCACCCGCCGGTCATTGCCGGCCGCCACGGTGGTGACCGCCCGCTGCGTGGGGCTCTGCGCGTTGACGACCGCGACGGTCAGCCAGACGAGGCAGGCGAACAGGGTCAGCGCGCAGGCGGCGTACGTGCCGACGAGCGGCCCGAGGTCGTTGGTGGTCAGGACGACGACCGCCGCGGTGTAGAGCAGCAGCGGCGGAACGTAGGTCTGGCCGCGACCGAGGAGGCACAACACGTACCAGGTCAACGCGCCCATCGGTGCCCTCCCGGGTGGATCCGGCCGTCGGCGATCTCGAGGACGGCGGTGGCCGTGGCGGCGACGAGTTCCGTCCGGTGCTCGGTGAACAGGACCGCACCGCCGGCAGCGGCGACGCCGGCGATCAGGTCGCCGAGCACCCGGCCGGCCGCGGTGTCGAGCCCGGCCCAGGGTTCGTCGAGCAACAGCAGCCGGGGCGGAACCAACAGCGCCTGCGCCAGGGCAACCTTCTGCGTGTTGCCCTTCGACAACGTGCGCAACGCCGACCGGCCGCCGCCGACGAGCGCCAGCCGCTCCAGCAACCGGGCCGCCTGCCGTTGAGCGGTGCTCCCGCCGAGCCCCCGGATCCGCCCGAGATGGGTCAGGTAGCCGAGTGCCGACATGTGCTGATGCGCCGCGAACCGGTCGGGCACGTAGCCGATCGGTCGCGGACCTCCCGTGACCCGGCCGGTGCTGGGCCGGGAGAGGCCGGCGGCGATCCGCAGCAGCGTCGACTTGCCGGCGCCGTTGCCGCCGAGCACCGCGACCACCTCGCCGGGACGGACAGCGAGATGCACGTCGCGCAGGATCGGCCGGGACCGCCGGTACCACTTGGCGACACCTCGCAGTTCCACGACGGGCGGTGGGACCACGGTCACCGTGGCGGGCTTCGCTCGAATGTGTGCGTCATGCCCGACACGATGCCGGCGCGCGTGACGGCACGCATCGACCCCAGGACTGTCATCCCCTGGGTGGATTCGCTCCCCGGCGCGCGGGGTTACCGTGGTCGCGATTCCGGCAGTAGACGGTGAACGAGGCCGACGACCTCCTTCGGGCTGAACTCCATCGCGTTCTCACCGACGCTGATTTCGAAGCTGCACCGGAGGGGATCGGGCGCCGACCGAAGGTAGCCGAACACCTGGATGCCGCTCTCGGCGAGCAGACCGGCGGCGGCACGCTCCACATCGGACGGTGCCGCGGGTAGATGGACGTGGAACATCGGCGTGGGCGGCGGATCGGGCCACGCGTGAGCCACGCCGTCCGCGTTGATGGCGGCGGCGATCGCCACGGCGTGGTCGCGGAACGCAGGCATCCGCGGCAGCAGGGTGTCGAGACCGGCGAGCGCGGCGAGGGCGAGCGGCCACGCGTCCGGTATCGACCCGCCCAGTCGTGATCGCCAGACGGCGGCCTCGGCGATCGTGACCTGATCGGCGGCCAGCACCGCGCCGCGGATTCCCTGTAGGCCTTTGTAGAGGGAGACGTAGATCGTGTCGAACAGTCCCGCTATCTCCGCGTGGGGACGGCCGTACCCGGTCTGTGCCTCCCACAGCCGGGCGCCGTCCAGATGCGCGGCCGCGCCCCGGTCCCGAACGGCCGACACCTGGGCGCAGAGGTCGTCCCAGTCCGGCAGCTGGCCGCCGATGTCGCGCTGCGGCAGCTCCCACACCACCGCGGCGAGCGGCTCGGCAACCGCCGCGAGATCGTCGCCGGTCATGAGCCGGTGCCGGTCACCGGCAGGGTGGAACCGCAGCCCGTGCACCACCTGGTAACCCAGCTTCTCCCACACCTGGAGGTGGGTCTGCGGGTGCGCGGCGAACGCCCGCCGGCCGCGGCGCTCCGCGTGGATGCGCAGCGCCACCTGCTGCGCCATCGTGCCGCTCGGGAAGAACAGGGCGGCTTCCGTGCCCAGCAGGGCGGCGATGCGGCGCTCCAGCACCGCGACCGGGCCGTCGGGGCCGTCGGCGGGGGTGTCGGCGTCGACCAGGTCGAGCATGTGCGTCAGGACGTCGTGCGGCTTCCGTCGCAGCGGCGCGTGCAGGAACAGCGACCGTCGGATGGTCACGGCGGCACTCCCGGGGAGGTTCGATGCCCGCACCTTGTTGCGAACGGTTCGCAATAGCGTATCCGGTGGAGGCAGCGCCATGGCTAGGCGGCGGCGATGACCTCGATCTCCACCAGCCAGTCGCTGACCAGCGTTTCGGCGACGATCGCCGTGGTCGGCACCGCCCGGCCGCCGAGCGCCTTGACCCGGGCGGCGGCGTTGGCCTCGGCGAAGGAGGCGTCACGGAGGTAGCTGGTGAGCCGTACGACGTTGTCGACGGTCATGCCCGCCGAGGCGAGGATGGTGCGGATGTTCGCCCAGATCAGGTCCAACTGGTCGGCGAGCGTCGCGCCGGGCGTGCCGGTCGCGTCGAGGCCCATGGTGCCGGCCACGAACAGCAGGCGTTCCGCGCCCCGGACCTCCATCGCGTGCACGTAGTCGTCGGTGGCCGGGTACACGCCGTCGACCGGACTGTGGGGAGTGAGCTGCATGTGATCACCCTATGTGGCCGGCCACCGGGGCAGAACCGGTTAACGGGGAGTGGTGATCGTCCACAGTGGACGAAACGCCGGTCGCACGAAGAAAGCGGCGCCGCACGGGATCCGCACGTGTTCAGACACCGGAAGGACCGCCATGATCGCGGCTCGGGCTCGCTACCGAGAGTGCGGCCGGTTCGGCGGATGCCCTACGGTGGGTGTTCGCAACGGAAGGCACCGGCCAAGAAGGAGCTCCGACGTGACCATGGCCAAGGAACTGGGTGTCACCCGGGTACGTCCGGCCTACCAGCAGGTGGCCGACCAGCTCCGCGACCGGATCCTCGACGGATCGCTGACGTCCGGCGACCGGTTGCCCACGGAGATCGAGCTGTCGGAGATCTTCGGGGTCAGCCGCAGCACCGTGCGGGAGGCGCTGCGGGTGCTCGCGTCGAAGGACCTGATCCGCACCACGCGTGGCACCACCGGCGGCACGTTCGTGGCCCGGGTGCAGTCCAACCAGGTCAGCGACTACCTGGAGATGAGTCTCGGCCTGATGTCCGGCGCCAAGGACATCTCGCTCGACGACCTGCTGGAGGCCCGCGAGTGCCTGGAGGTGCCGGCGGCCGGTTACGCGGCGCTGCGTCGGGAGGAGCGGCACGTCGTGGAGATGCGTCAGGCGGTGGAACGGGAGAAGCAGGCCCGGTTGCGCGGCACCAGGTTCCAGGAGCAGCGTGCGTTCCATGGCGTCCTGGTCGACGCGACCGGCAACCAGCTGCTCGGCATCATGATCGAGCCGGTGTTCCGGGTGCTCCAGGCCCGTACTGCCGAGCACGACATGCCGGCCGAGTACTGGTCCCGGATCGACCACGAACACACGCAGATCTGCTCGTTCATCGAGGCCGGGCAGGTGGAGGGCGCGCAGAACGCGATGCGGAAGCACCTGGCGACGGTGCGGCAGGCGTACGAGCAGATCTGACCGCGGGCCGATTGAACTCCGGGCGTCGTCGCGGCAACGCGGACTTAAGATCAGAGTTTTCGGTCGCGTTGTGGAACAACGCATTCACCGTCGGTGGAACATCGATACAAAAAATGTCGGACAAAGAAGGGGACGGGTCGATGGGGCTGAAGCGGGGCTGGACCGGGCGGTTCTTCGAGGACTTCGAGATCGGGGACGTCTACCGGCACCCGCTGGGGCGCACCATCTCCGAGGCCGACAACACCTGGTTCGCGCTGCTGACGATGAACACCAACCAGATGCACTTCAACGCCGAGTACGCCGCCCGGTCGGAGTTCGGGAAGCCGCTGGTGGTGTCGACGCTGACGCTGGCGATCGCGGTCGGCCAGAGCGTCACCGACCTCACCCAGAACGCGTTCGCGAACCTCGGCTGGGACGACATCAAGCTGCCGCACCCGGTGTTCGCCGGTGACACGCTGTACAGCGAGTCGCTGGTGCTGGAGAAGCGGGAATCGGGGACGCGTCCGCATGCGGGCATCGTCACGGTCCGCACCCGCGCGCTGAACCAGGACGCCACGGAGGTGTGCTCGTTCAAGCGCACGTTCTACGTCTACAAGACGGGTGCCGAGCAGGTCGAGGGCATCTTCCCGGAGGCACAGGTTCCGATGTCCCCGGAGGCGGACGAATGAAACCGCTCGCGGACCTCCGGATCGCCGCCGTCGAGCAGGTGATCAAGGTCGAGGACCCACGGGTCGGCGGCGACGTCGGCCGTTACGTGCAGGGCCTGGCCGGGTGGATGGACCTCACCGGCGGGCCCGCGGGACCGCCCACGAAGTCGGGTCTGTCCATGGTGGACTACTCCGGTGGGTTCGTCGCCGCGTTGTCGCTGCTCGCGGGGTGCACGCCGCCCGTCGGGACGGCGTCGGCATGGACTGCGACGTCGGCCTCTACGACACGGCCGTGTCGATGCTCACCGACGTCGCGACGTGGCACCTGAACGCCGGCTTCGAACCGGCGCGCACGCGGCACTCCGCGCAGCCGTCGTTGGTGCCGTTCCAGGTGTTCGAGGCCAGGGACGGCTGGCTGGTCGTCGGCGTGGCCAAGGAGAAGTTCTGGACGCGGGTGATCGGGCGTCCACAGTGGAGCATACGTTCACGGGGCGACGCGAGCGGGCAGGGCCGTTGCCCGCCGAACTCGCCGAGATCTTCCGGCAGCGCACCGTCGACGAGTGGCTGCGCGAGCTGTACGCGGCGTCCATCCCGTGCGGACCGGTCAACGACGTCGCGGCGGCGCTGGCCGACGGGCACACCGCGGCCCGCGGCCTCGTCGTCACCACCGAACACCCGCGCTACGCGCACGCTGCGCCAGTTGGCGTCGCCGGTGCGGGCCGCGGTCGACGCGTTGCGCGCGGCCGGTGCGTTCGGTGACAGACCACCCGACGCGCGCACGACCTGAGGAGGCGTCCATGGACTTCGCTTTCACCGACGAGCAGCGCGAGTTCCGGTCGTTGCTCCGGTCCTTCGTGGACCGGGAGATCATCCCCGTCGCCCGTGAGTGGGAGCGGGAGGGCCGGTATCCGGCCGAGATCGTCGCCGGGATGGCCGACATGGGCCTGTTCGGCATCACGGTCCCGGAGGAGTACGGCGGGCTCGACCTCGACCCGGTGTCGTTCGCGGTGGTGTTCGAGGAGATCGCGCGCGGCTGGATGGGCGTCGCCGGAATTCTCGGCAGCCACTCGCTCGCGTGCCGGATGATCGCGACGCACGGTACCGACCAGCAGAAGCGCGACTATCTGCCCGACCTTTCCACCGGCCGGCGCCGCACCGGCATCGCGCTCACCGAACCCGAGGCCGGCACCGACCTGCAGGGGATCCGGACGACCGCGCGGCTCGACGGCGACCACTACGTCGTCAACGGCACCAAGATGTGGATCACCAACGCCCGGTACGCCGATCCGTTGCCGGTGCTCGTGAAGACCGACCCGACCGCGAAGCCGGCGCACACAGGCATGAGCATCCTGCTGATCGAGCAGTCGCTGCCCGGGTTCACCGTCTCCCGCGACATCCCGAAGCTGGGGTACAAGGGCACCGAGTCGTGCGAGGTCGTGCTCGACGGCGTGCGGGTCCCGAGGGACCGGTTGCTCGGCGGCGTCGAGGGATCCGGGCTCAAGCAGGCGCTGTCGGCGCTGGAGTGGGGACGGGTCAACATCGCCGCGCGCTCGGTCGGCATCGCCCAGCGGGCGCACGAACTGGCGCTGGAGTACGCCAAGCAGCGGAAGGCGTTCGGGCAGCCGATCGCGGAGTTCCAGGCGATCCAGCTCAAGCTCGCGACGCTTGCGACCAACCTGCAGGCGGCCCGCCTGATGACGTACTGGTCGGCCGACGCCGTTCGCCACGGCCGGGCCGACGCGCAGACCGGCATGGCGAAGATCTTCTGCTCGGAGATCGCCCTGGAGGCGGCGATCGACGCGATGAAGGTGCACGGCGGCTACGGATACTCCACCGAGTTCGAGGTCGAGCGGCTGTACCGGGACTCGATCCTGATGAGCATCGGCGAGGGCACCAACGACATCCTGCGCACGGTCGTCGCGAAGGCCCTGGTTCGCGGGGACGTGACGATGTGACCGGCGCGGCGAATCAACATATTCCTAACATTCGAGCGGCTGTTCTCGGCGAAGAATCGACACATGGGATTCGTATTTCGTCGTCTGCTGGTGGTTGTGGGGTTGGCCGCGTGCGCGGTGCTCGTGGCGCCGGGCGGAGCCGCGGTGGCGGCGTCGCCGGTGCACGACGCGGCGCGCCTCATCGCCTACCAGCAACTGCTCGACACATCACGAAACGTGGAGGTGCCATCGGGATCCAACTGCAACTTCTACGCGGGGTACTGGGGAACCGGTGCCGGGTGCGCCAACGGCTGGCGGTCGGAGGCGTGGTGCGCCGACTTCGCGAAGTACGTGTGGCGGATGGCCGGCGCCAACGTCAGCGGGTTGAACGCGTCCACCGAGAGCTTCCGCACCTACGGCATCCGGCACGGCACGTGGCATCCGACGCTGGCCGGAATCCGGCCGGGTGCGGTGGCCGTCTTCGACGACGACGGTGACCCCACCTCGACCTACCACGTGGGCGTGATCGTGGAGGTCGGTGCGTCGGGCGTCCAGATCATCTCGGGCAACGTCGGTGACCGGATCGCCAAGCACGACATCAACCAGGGCGGGTTCAACGGCGACTTCATCGGCTACGTCTCCCCGGTGGCGCCGGCCGCACCCAGGTAGCCGGCTCAGTCGTCGGCGGGTTTCGGGATCATCGCCACCGACCAGGCCACCTGGACGCTCAGCAGCACCAGCACGCTGAACAGGATCGCCTCGGTCTGCAGACCGGTCAGCTTGTCGGAGACCACTTCGTGGACGCCCGGAACGGCCGCGACCAGCGTCACCAGGAGATAGAGCGGCAGGCCGGCGCCGAGCATGAAGGTGGCCGCGCCCCGCGACGACGCCTTCCGCAGCACCGGCACCACCAGCAGCACGCCGGCGGCGCCGGCCAGGCCGGCCAGCGTGAACGTGATCCGCCAGATGGTGGTGACCGTCGGTGCCACCTGGGAGATGAGCGACGCGGTGCCGGGCACCATGAACTGCAGCGCCACCACGTAGGCCATCCGTCGTGCGGCGGCGTCGCGCATGTCGACCTTGTCCTGGACCGCGACCCACCACAGGCCGAGCAGAGTGAAGTTCACGCCGGCGACGACGGCGTAGAACGCGGCGATGTCCATGGTTGTCCCATCCCGACGGTGTGATGCCGCGCGCATTCTGCCATGTACTTGTCACGGGCCATCGGCGTGTGGCGTCCTTGACACATGACAGATCGGCATCGAGTGGTCATCGTGGGATCGGGCTTCGGCGGGCTCTTCGCGGCCAAGGCGCTCCGGGGGGCAAAAGCCGATGTGACGCTCATCAGCGGCACCACCTACCACCTGTTCGAGCCGCTGCTGTACCAGGTGGCGTCCGGCATCCTCTCGGAGGGTGAGGTGGCGCCGCCGATCCGGGAGATCCTCAAGGGGCGGCGCGACCTCGACGTGCGGCTCGGCTGGGTCACCGACGTCGACGCGAAAGCGAAGACGGTGCTGGTCAGCAGCCCCGACGGGCGAGACCGTACGGTGCCGTACGACTCGCTGATCGTGGCCGCGGGCGCGCAGAACTCCTACTTCGGCAACGAGCATTTCGCCGAGCACGCGCCGTCGCTGAAGAACATCGACGACGCGCTGGAACTGCGCAGCCGCATCTTCCACGCGTTCGAGATGGCCGACCTGGAGGAGGACGCGGAGGCGCGGCGCCGCTGGCTCACGTTCGTGCTCATCGGGGCCGGTCCGACCGGCGTCGAGATGGCCGGGCAGATCGCCGAACTGGCGCACCGCGCGCTGAGGGGCCAGTACCGGCACGCCGACCTGAGCCAGGCGCAGATCATCCTCATCGACGCGGTCGACCGGGTGCTGCCGGCGTTCGACCCGTCACTGTCGGCGAAGGCGCGCAAGCAGCTGACGAAGATGGGCGTCGACGTGCGACTGAACACGCGCGTGGTGGACGTCGACGCGACCGGGGTCGAGGTCAAGACGGCCGAGGGCGGGGAGCGCATCGAGGCGAACACGAAGATCTGGGCGGCCGGGGTGGCGGCGCCGACGCTGGCGACGCGGATCGCGGCGTCCACCGGCGTGGAGACCGACCGGGCCGGCCGGATCCGCGTCGGCCCCGACCTCACCGTGCCGGGGTATCCGGAGATCTTCGTGGTCGGCGACATGGCCGCCTCCGACCTTCCCGGCGTGGCGCAGGTCGCGATGCAGGGCGGGCGCTACGCGGCGAAGACCGTCAAGCGACGCCTGGCCGGCAAGCCGGAGGGCAAGCCCTTCAAGTACTTCGACAAGGGCAACATGGCGACGATCAGCCGCTTCCACGCCGTGGCCGACCTGGGCAAGCTGCACTTCGGCGGCATTCTCGGCTGGCTGCTGTGGCTGGTGATCCACCTGTTCTACCTGATCGGCTTCAAGAACAAGGTGACCACGCTGATGCACTGGACGGTGAGCTTCCTCGGCCGTGGCCGGTCCGAGCGCATCTCGACCGTGCAGCAGATCAACGCCCGCACCGCGTTGAACCGCCTGGACCGCTGAAACTGTCGTAGCCGTGCGGCATCATCTCCCCCGTCGACACCGACGGGGGAGGGTCGCATGTCGAGCTGGATTCAGCTGTTGCCGCCGCTGAGTGAGGCGGTTCGCGAGGAGTACGAGCGGCTGGTCGCCGACGCCGGCGAGGCGGCCGGGCGGGCACTGGCCGCGGTGCGGTACCGGCCCGACGAAACCGACGTCAAGCGCGTCACGAAGGTCTGGTCCCGGGAGAAACGCCGGTTGGCCGCGCTGCGGCTGCACGCCGACGCGGTACGCACCGGGTCGGAGTGGGCCCGGCCGCACGGTCGGGCGATCGACCTGCTCGCCCGGCACGGCGCCGCCTGGAACCGGGCCGACCTGGTGTGGAGCCTGCACCTGCTGGCCGCGAGCGAGGCCCGCCACGACGACGCGTCGGTGTGGCAGTTGCCCGCGGCGGCCGCGTCCCGGCTCGACGGCGGGTCACTCCGTGGCCTCCGCGAGGTGCTGTCGGGGGCACTGTCGGAGCTCACGGTGAGCGGGGTCGAGCCGAACGACCGCCGGGACCTCGGCGACCGGATCGGCGAGGGCCTGGGCCGGCTCGTCGTCAGCCCGGTGCCGTGGCACCTGCTGCACGCCGGCGACGCGTTCGGGCCCGCCGCCCGGGAAGACCTCGCCGAGGTGCTCGCCGCTCCGGGCGTCCCGGAGCTTCTGCTGCATGCGGCGTCGCTGACGCGGCCCGTGCCGCCCGCGAAGTGGTCCGCGGCCGCGGAGCCGCTGTTCGCGTCGGCCGGTGACGCCGCCCGGGCGGTCCTGCGGCGGTTCGTCGCGTACGGCGGCTACGTGCACCAGGACACCGACGGGCTGCTGCGCGGGCTGGTGTGCGCGCTGGACCGCGACCCGTCCGACGCGGCGACGGCGCTGATCGGCGAGGTGGCGCAGGCGGCGGGCGACGCCGACCGGGCGTCGCGGGGCTATCCGTACGCGCCGAAGACCGCCGCCGCGGCGGTGGAGATCCTGGCCGGCCGGGGTGGCGACGGTCCGGTGCGGGTGCTCGGCCGGTTGTCGCTCGGCGTGAAGAACAAGGCGCTGCTCACGCGCGTCCACGCGGGGCTCGCCCGGCTCGGGGCGCTGCGTGGCTGGCAGCCCGGCGAGGTGCTGGAACTGGCCGTCGACGACCACGGCCTCGACCGCGACGGGCGCCGCACGTGGGAGATCGACGGGTACACGGCCGTGGTCGAGGTCGGCGACGGCAGGGCGGCGCTGCGGTTCGAGAAGGACGGGCGGTCGCTCAAGGGGGTGCCGGCGGCGGTGCGGCCGGCACCGCTGCTCGCCAAGGTCAAGGCGGTGGTCAAGGAGATCGGCGGCACGCTGGCCGCGGAGCGCGCGCGGGTGGAGGCGCTGCTGTCGGCCGACCGGGACTGGGACTTCGCCGACTGGGTGACCCGCTACCTGGAGCACCCGGTCACGGGGGTGTTCGGCCGACGCCTGATCTGGCAGGTCGACGGGGTCGGCGGCATACCCGTCCGGGGCGGGGCGGGATGGACGCTGGCCGAGCGTGACGCGGGCCGGGTGCGGCTGTGGCATCCGGTGCTGGCTCCCGTCGACGAGGTCGTCGGGTGGCGTGACCACGTGACCGCGGCCGGCCTGCGCCAGCCGTTCAAGCAGGCGTTCCGGGAGATCTACCTGCTCACGCCGGCCGAGCGGCAGACCGACGTGTACTCCAACCGGTTCGCGGCGCACATCCTGCGCTACCGGCAGGCCAACGCGCTCTTCCGCACCCGCGGCTGGCACGCCGACTACCTCGGCCCCTGGGACGGCGGCTACGAGGGCGAGGCGACGAAGGAGTTCGCGGGCGGCTGGCGGGCGGCGTTCCTCCACGAGATGGCCGGGCAGCCGGTGGCGCCGCACTACACGGTCGAGCACTGCGTCACCGACCAGGTGCGGTTCGCCCGTCGCGACGGGGCGGTCTGGGACCGGGCAGCGCTGGCCGAGGTGCCGCCGCGGGTGTTCAGCGAGGCGATGCGCGACGTCGACCTGTTCGTCGGCGTCACCTCGATCGGCACCGACGACGCGTGGGTCGACCGCGGCGACCACCGCTTCTTCCCCTACTGGGCGGAGGCCAGTGTCGGCGGGCTGACCGCCCGGGCCGAGGTCCGCCGCGACGTGCTGGCCCGCATCCTGCCGAAGCTGGCGATCGGCGACCGGTGCGAGCTGCAGGAGCGGTTCCTGCGTGTACGGGGCACGCTGCGCACGTACCGGATCCACCTGGGCTCCGCCAACATCCTCATGGAGCCCGACGACGCGTACCTGTGCATCGTGCCGGGGCGCGGCACGGGCGAGGTGTGGCTCCCGTTCGACGACGACCCGACGCTGTCGGTGATCCTGTCCAAGGCGATCATGCTCGCCGCCGACGGCGCGATCACCGACCGGGGGATCGTCGACCAGATCCGGTCGGGAGGGCGGTGACGGGGCGTCAGGGCTTGCGGGCCATGCCGCACATGACGTTGAGCGCGGCCGGCAACTCGCCGTCGGGACCGGGCTCGGGGCGCCACAACGGCGTCGACACCACGCCGGGTTCGACCAGGTCGAGTCCGGCGAGGAAGGTTTCCATCTGCGCCGGGGTGCGCAGGTGGTAGTCGGCGCCGGAGTCGTTGGCTACGCGCCGCGCGTCGAGGGTCTCGCTGGTGACGACGCTGTCGTTGATGGTCACGTAACTGCCCGACGGCACGGCGGCCATGAACCGGTCGACGAGGCCCTTCGGATCGTCCTCGTCGGGGACGTTGCCGAGGATGCCGAGCATCATCACCGCGACCGGCCTGGTGAAGTCGAGCGTCTCGCCGGCCGCCGCGATGATGGCGTCCGGGTCACGCACGTCGGCGTCGACGTAGTCGGTGGCGCCCTCGGTGCTGCTCGTCAGCAGGGCGCGGGCGTGCACCAGCACCAGCGGGTCGTTGTCGACGTACACGATCCGCGACTCGGGCGCCGCGGCCTGCGCCACCTCGTGGGTGTTGTCGGCGGTCGGCAGGCCGGTGCCGAGGTCGAGGAACTGCCGGATGCCGGCCTCGGTGACCAGGTACCCGACCGCGCGGGCCAGGAACTCCCGCGAGGCCCGCGCCACCTTGACCACGTCGGGGTACACGTCGCGGACCTGGTCGCCGACCGCCCGGTCGGCGGCGAAGTTGTCCTTGCCGCCCAGCCAGTAGTTCCAGATCCGGGCGCCGTGCGGCACCTCGCTGTTGAGCCGGGTGACGGGATCGGTGCCGGGCTCACTGCCAGTCATGGGAGATCAGCATAGACGTCCGTCGCGGGGATTGTAGGGTGGCCAAGGTCAACCCCGGCGAGCATGAGGTACGACGTGACCGGCATTCCGGCGTTCCCCCTGGACGACCTCGAGCCCCTGCGCGACCCGTCCGGGACGCCGGTCGCCGCCGTACCCACCACCACCCCGCTGCCGCCCGACGAACGGTGAAGAAGCCATGTCCCGCATGCTGACCGTCATTCCCGCCCCGGTCTCCGCCGAGCCCCGACCCGGCGCGGACTTCGACCTCACCGCCGCCACCGCGATCGTCGCCGTCGACGAGGCCGGGCCGGTCGCCGGGTACCTGGCCGAAATCCTCCGCGCCGCCACCGGGTACGCCGTCCCGGTGGTGCCCGACCCGACGCCCGGGTCGATCGAGCTGAGCGTGGGAGGGGGCGAAGATGGTTACCGCCTGGATGTGGACCCGCAGGGCGTAAAGCTCAGTGCCGCCACGGCCGGGGATCTCTTCGCCGGCGTACAGACGCTCCGCCAACTGCTCCCGGCCACCGGTACACAGTGGACTGTCGCGGGTGGACGGATCGTCGACCGGCCGCGCTACGCGTACCGGGGCGTGATGCTCGACGTCTCCCGGCACTTCTTCACCGTCGCCGAGGTGCGGCGGTTCATCGACCTCGTCGCCCAGTACAAGGTGAACCACCTGCACCTGCACCTCACCGACGACCACGGCTGGCGGATCGAGATCCGGCGCTGGCCCCGGCTGACCGAGCACGGCGGCACCACCGCGATGGGCGGCGGACCCGGCGGCTTCTACACCCAGGACCAGTACCGCGAGATCGTCGCGTACGCGGCCAGCCGGTACATCACCGTGGTTCCGGAGATCGACGTGCCCGGCCACACGACGGCCGCGCTCGCGTCGTACGCCGAGCTGACGCGCGACGGCGTCGCCCTGCCGCTGTACACCGGCACCAGCAAGTCCAAGGGGTTCAGCTCGCTGTGCACCGACCGCGAGATCACCTACCGGTTCGTCGACGAGGTGTTCGGTGAGCTCGCGGCGCTGACCCCGGGGCCCTACCTGCACATCGGCACCGACGAGACGCACGCGACGCCCGAGGAGGAATACCTGCGGTTCGTCGAGCGGGTGGTGCCGATGGTCGCCGCGCACGGCAAGACCGTCGTCGGCTGGCAGGAGATGCTCCGGGCCGCCCCGCCGGCGTCGGCGGTGGCGCAGTACTGGGGACGCGGCACCGACGACCGCCTCATCGTCGAGGCGGCCGCCCGCGGCAACCCGGTCATCATGTCGCCGAACAAGCACGCGTACCTCGACATGAAGTACACCCCGGAGACGCCGATCGGCTTCGACTGGGCCGGCCACACCGACGTCGAGAAGTCCTACGGCTGGGACCCGGAGACCCTGATCGACGGGCTACCGAAGGAAGCCGTCATCGGTGTCGAGGGTCCACTGTGGACGGAGACGGTGGAGCGCTTCGACCAGGTCGAGTACATGACGTTCCCCCGGCTGCCCGCGCTCGCCGAGCTCGGCTGGTCGCCCCGGGCCACCCACGACTGGCCCGACTTCCGGCGCCGCCTGGCGGCGCACGGCCCGCGGCTGGCGGCCCAGGGCGTCAACTTCTACCGGTCCGCCCAGGTTCCCTGGGAAGGCTGAGCACCTCGGCCAGCACCGCGTCGGGGACCGCCGACTGGTCGGCCGCGTCGTAGCCACCGGCGGTGACGGCCACGGCGAGGTCGAGGTCCGGCAGCACGAACAACCGTTGCCCGCCGTTGCCCATCGCGGCGACCGTCCGATGTGGACCGGTCGAGGTCAGGTACCACTGGTAGCCGTAGTGCATGGTCGCGCTCATCGGTATGCGAGGCCGTAGCGCCTCGGCGAGCCACGTCGACGGGACCACGCCCAGCCCGTCACCGAGAATCACCTGCCCGATGCGGGCCAGTCCGCGCGGCGTCAACCGCAGCCCCGACGCGGCCGACGGCTCGCCGTCGTCGCCGGCCATCCACTCGAACCGGTCGATGCCGAGCGGCCCGAACAGCGACTCGCGCGCGAAGTCCGGCAACGACATCCCGCTGCCCTTGGCGATGAGCCGCCCCAGCAACGCCGACGCGCCGCCGCAGTACGACCACTCCCGCCCCGGTTCGCCGGTGATCGGCCGGTCGAGCACGAACCGGTACCGGTCCGGGGCGAGTTCCATGGCGATCTCGCTGTTGGCCGGGCTCGTGTACGGCACGCTCTCGTCCCACTCGAACGCGAGCGTCATGGTCAGCACGTGTTCGACGGTGCGCGCGGCCCGGCGCGGGTCGGCGGCGAGGTCCGGGTACTCGGGGAAGTGCCGCAGCAGCGGCTCGTCCGGTGCGGGCGCCTGCCCCCGTTCGAGCGCGATCCCGTACAGCAGCGCCACGACGCTCTTCGTCACCGAACGCACGTCGTGCAACGTCTCCGGCCCGAACTCCACCACGCCGTGCGGCTCGCCCCACGAGAAGTCCGGCCCGGTGCCGTACCACTCGGCGACGACAGCGTCCTTTCGCGCCACCACCACCCCGTGCGGGGCGAGATCAGTCAGGTCCATGGGCGCGACTCTGCACCCTGCCACGGTGGGAGAGTCAACCCAGCACGATCACGCTGTAGTAGTCGAGCCGGTCGACCGTCACCGACAGCCGGCCGTGGCGGCAGGTCGACGCCGGCGTCCGCGATCCCGCGCGGTCGGGGGAGACCAGCGTGACGCGACGCGGGCACGACGGCAGGTCGACGCCCACGGTGACACCGGTCTGCGGCACGATCGCCCGGTTGTAGTTGTGGTTGACGAGATGCACGGTCTTCAGGCGGGTTCCCAGCAGGCTCACCGACACGTTCGGCGTGCCGACCCGCACCGGTTGCGGCGCGGGCACGTTGTCGCGGTAGATGCGCCGGTGGTCCTTGTAGAACTGGCTGTAGGTGGTGAGGAAGTCGAGCATTCCCAACTGTTCCGCGGTCGGGCTGCCGACGGTGTCCTTGAGGTGGAAGGCCGGGAACAGCCCGTTGGCGTACGCCTCGGCGCCGAAGATGCGCCAGTAGTCCTTGCGCTCCTCGAGCGGCAGGTTCAGGTAGTTCGTCATCATGTCGTTGGGCCAGTCGATGAACACCGCCACCGGAACGTCGCCGGCGATCTCGTTGCTGGTCCGCTTCAGATACTGATAGTTGGCCTGCAACGACTTGGCTCCGTTGAGATGGCCGTCGACCACCGGCACGTAGTCGGCGCCGCGGAAGTCGGGCGTCTGCTCGTCGGGGTTCCACGGGTACAGGCCGACGCTGTTGAAGTCGACGTAGGGCCACAATCCGTTGGAGCTGATGAGGATGGGGCGCCGGGCATAGCGGCGCAGTTCGTCCACAATGGACTTCCAGTACCGGCGGAGGTACGTGGCGGTGAACGAGGTGTCGCCGGCGTACATCCGGTTCGCGGTCACCCGTCCCCATTCTTTTGCCAGCGGATTGGCGGCGTTGAGCGGATCGAGGTTCCAGCCGTTGGCGCGGAGATAGGTGCGGTAGTTGAAATTCCGGGCCAGATCGGCCGCGGGCACGTCGGCCCGCGGCAGGTTGTCGGTGGTCATTCCGAAATGTGACGCCCACAGAGCACCCGTGTAATCCGGGTACTTGGCGAGGAGGTACCGGGTGAAGTCGGCGATGGTGTAGTCGTCGAAGCCCTCGTTGCCGTTGAAGCCGTACTTCTGTCCACCGCTGAAGCCGCCGTTGACCTCGTCGAGGTTGATGCCGTCGACGCCGCCGTCGAGCTGGATCTTCGCCCAGCCGAGGAGGTACGCGCGGTACGCGGGGTTGAAGATGTTGCCTCTTCGGGCAGGAATCGGGAACCCGAACTCGTCGTGCGGCACGGGATCGCCGTTGGCGTCGCGCGTCGACATGTCGTCGAAGATCTCGGTGGACGCGAAGTCCTGCGGGAAGATGATGCTCGCGGTGCCGCTGCCCATGAACGCCGTGCCCTGCGCGTGGTACCGCGCGATCTGCCCGAAGTTGTAGTCGCCGGGCTCGTCGCCGCTGGTCGACCACTTGCCGATCGCGCGGACCGTGGTGTCGGGTTTCAACCGGTAGACCTGCGGATCCTCCTGGTCCACATCGGACTGACTGAACCCGTAGACCGTGAAATCCCTGGCGCCTTCGGGCCGGGCCGCCTGCGCGGGATACGCGGGCGTGGCGAGCACCAGCACGATTCCGAACGTTGTCCACCGCCGTCGCATCGTCGCATGATATCGACGTCACTCGAAGAATTTGATACTGAACCCGGTATCAGTATTGGCACCGGGCACGTTGGCACGCCGGTACGTGCTGTTGCCCCACCAGACGAACGTTCCCGTGTACCAGTACCGGTTCTCCCACGTGTACGGGGTACCCTTCGCCACCGCGTGGTACATGAACGGGAACCGCGGCCCGGCCGGCGGGCTGGTGGCGATGTCGCCCCGCAGCAGCACGAACGTGTGGTGGCCGGGGCCGTCGACGTAGAGCGTGGGGTCCCAGCCGGCCATCATCGTGGCCCGGTTCGAGCCGAAGACGCAGCCGTTGGACTTGTACCAGTCCCACACGTACGTCGGGTCGCCGCCGGCCCGCAGCCGCAGGTCGGCGAGGCAGTACTGGGAACTCCAACTGCCGTTGGCCGAGTACACGATGTGCAGCTGACCGTTGGGATCGCGGATCGGCTCGGGACCCTCGTTGATGTACGGGTTGCCGACCACCCGCTCCCAGGACTCCCGCGGCTGGGAGATGACGAAGCGCCCGCCGGTGGTCGTGGTCGGGCTCGACATGCGGGCGAGGTAGATGTTCTGCTCGACGTTGGTGTCGCCGGCCCAGCCCGACCAGACGAACCACCGCTGCCCGTTGAAGACGAACATCGCGCCGTCGATGGCCCACTTGTCGTCGGGCGTCACGATCCGGGTCTCGCTCGTGTATCCGCTGTCCGGCGACGCCGAGCTGATCACGTACATGCGGTGCGCGGCGCCGCGTCCGGCCGAGAAGTAGATGTAGTACCGTCCGCCGTCCTGCGCGATCTCCGGTGCCCACACCTCGCCCAGGTTGCGCGTGTCCGCCCACACCTGCCGCGAGGCGACCGACGCCAGCCCGTCCGGCGACGACGCCTGCCGCACGTGGATCCCGCCACCGGCCGACTGGGCGGAGATGTAGGTGCCGCCCACGCGGATCACGCTGGGATCGGCGGCGCGCAGGCTCGTTCGTCCCATGGTCGAAGCCTCTTGTGCCGCGGCCGGCGCCCCGCCGAGGATGATCACGAGCGCGAGCAGGTAGCGGAAGACCCTCATGGTCACGCTCCTCGGGCGGGCGAACCGTGACAATTAGCGGCTCCCGCGACCGGGACGGCGAGATCGACCGGTCGCGAGAGCGCTCTCTGAGCATTCCCCCTCCAGGCTGATCCGTCAACAATTCGATCCCGATGAATCCCTCCCGCCCCGGCCCGACCGCGCCTCAGGGTGAGTCGATCTTGCAGTTGTGGTGCCTACGAAAGCGCCGCAAAACACCACGATCCCGGCA